>CBDBMQ010000001.1:0-242217 GCA_965207565.1 Rhodothermales bacterium
ATAGAAAACCTGGATGTTCGTAAAGCCACCCGGCCGCAGCCGTCGCCACCCCCAACCCAAATTGCCCGGATGCAACGGCCAGTCCCATCATGGAACCCCGTTGCGTATTTGCTGTGAGTGCCGTCAACAGTGCCATGATCGGCCCGGTACGCATTGCCCCCAAAGTCAGTATCAACGCGGTAACCACGGCCGCACCCGTAAATCCTTGCACCCAAAAAGTTACAAATGGGAGCACAAGGGTCAGAGCCAGGCATGCAAACATCAAGATTGGCTTCCGGCCAAAACGGTCTGAAAGGACTCCACCTGAGGTCGTCCCTACAACAATCCCGATTCCCCCGATCACAAACAGCAGGGCCAATTGCTGTATCGAAATTCCCACATCCTCTTCCCAGCCATTTTGGAAAAAAGAACAGGAACACGCCGAGACTTGCAAAGAGAAGAAAATAGATGACAACTCCTGCACGCGGCCCTCGACTCTGCAACAGTTTGCCATAGGTTCTGAGCACGGCGGGAATGGAAAATGGCACCTCGTCGTACTTTACGCTAGGCTGCGGCAGATACCACCAGGCCATTGCGCTCGCCAGAACCATCATCCCACCGAACACAATAAATGGAGTCTGAAATCCATAGGCGTTCGCCAATAGAATCCCTGCTGGCATCCCAAGAATCTGACCGCATGCCACGCCGGTCAGGATCCACCCGGTTGCCCACCCGCGGCGCTTGTAGGGAAAGTAGTCCCCCACAAATGCGACCATACTGCCGCTGTATACCCCCGTCGCCATCCCAGCAAGCGCACGCATGATCAGGAATGACTCATAATGAACTGCTACTCCATGCAAGAGCAGGACCACCGCGATGAGAGCGGTCCCGACAACTAATACCCGACGTCGGCCCACACGATCAGAGATCGGACCGACGATTAGTGTAGAGAAGGCTAATACGACCGAATAGGCGGTGCCCAAAAAGCCAAGTGCAAAATCTGTCGGAGGCGTTTGATTGAGGAGTTCATCCTGAATGATTGGCAAAAGGGGTGCCACGATAAAGAGTTGACAGCTTACGATGAACGCAGTCAGCCACAGTGGAGCGATAATGAAAAATGCGTGGCGCCCCTCCTCAAGAACGGGAGTATCCGATGAAATTTCTTTTGTCACCGTTGTTGGAATCTATTTAAAGTTTGACTGGCAGATTATACTATTACAAGTACGCAAGAATACATCCATTGGCTTAAATCCCCATCCGCCGTGAAGCATATACATGCCCGAATCTACGAAACCCATTGACTATTCTTCCCGAACCTGATATACAATCAAGAAAGCCCCCTCTTTGTCATCTACGGCATAGGCCCTGCCTTGTTGAATCACACGCATACGGCGATACATTTCTGGATCCGAAGGTAAGAAAGCGCAAAAAGTCCAGCACCGCATCGGGGTTTTTCTTGCGTTTCCGGGATGTGTTAATCTCATTATAGGCATCCGGGAGACTATTTCTCAGATGTGTGCGCTGACGCCAACCTGGTACGTGATGGGACCCCAGGTCACAGGCGTTCCATGCGCGCGCTGCAGTTTTCAGTCATTGCAGGACTGCATCACGCAGGAGGCGCACATCATTCGGATACTCAATGTGCGTCTCCACCACAGTAGGAATCGCAAGGGGCTGTCAAGTAGCCTGGGGGAATTTCACCCCCGGGCTACTTGACATTCCCCAATCAAAGCACTTATACGATCACTCCTTGCGAATAGTCGGTATTTCCCCAAAAATCTTCGCCTCAAAAAATGCGGGCCAGGAGAGAGACGAAATCGGCCCAGAATAGGGTGTAGGAGTGATTTTTTACCCGAAATCGGTTAGCGATAGCCTATATTGAGGGTTTATTGGTAGGCACTATCTATGGGATTGTCAAGTAGCCCGGGGGAATTTCACCCCCGGGCTCTCACAGAACCGTGCGTGAGCCTCTCAACTCACACGGCTCCTACCATGCGGCCGTTTGGAATTAAACAAAGGTGAACCATAAAGAAACTCCCAATGCACGAATATACCGGAATTTTGCCGAGCAATCCTCGTTAACCATCGCCACGACCGTCTCCAATGTCCACGGAAGTGCTTATACTTCCGCATCATCCATCGAATCAGGTGTTGGTCGATACTTCTCAGAACCTTTTGCAGTTCCGATTTGAAGAATGCGCCATAGTAGGCAATCCATCCGCGTACCACGGCATTAATCCTGCCCGCAATATGCTCCATTGAGAGTGGACTCATGCGAGCCAACCCCCAACTGTGGATAGTCTCCCGTATGGCTTTCGCCGCCTTCCGGCTGATCGCCGGATTGAACCCAAGAAAGATCTTACCTCCACGACTCATTGTCATTCGTGGTCTAAACGTGTAGCCCAAGAAATCAAAGGAAATCTCCGAGTACGTACCTTCCCGGCGCGTACTCTTGCAGTATACGATCCGGGTCTTATCCGGGTGTAACGTTAAGTTACAGGCCGTAAAACGCCCCTTGAGAACTTCCCAAAGTTCGTGTGCCTGTTCCTCACTCGTGCAGTGGCACACTATATCGTCTGCATACCGCTCAAATGGAATCTGCGGAAAATACCGATCCATCCATTTATCAAACGAATAATGCAGAAACAGATTGGCTAACAGCGGACTGATGACCCCGCCTTGCGGAGTCCCAACATCTCGAGCCTCTTCCGTCCCGTCTGGATGTATCACCGGTGCCCTCAGCCAGCGCTCTATGTATAAGAGTACCCACTGCTGATCCGTGTGTCGCCGGACCGCTTTCATCAACAGATCATGATCTATCGTGTCAAAATAAGACTTGATATCCATGTCCAGTACCCATGCCCGCTTCCAGCAGCGCATTCGCGTCTGTCGCAGCGCATCATGAGCCGACTTGTTCGGTCGGTATCCATAGGAATCCGTATGGAACTCGCGTTCCAATTCTGGCTCTAACGCTTGTTTCACCACCATCTGTGCCACCCGATCTGCCACCGTTGGTATTCCCAAGGGACGAATTCCTCCGTCCGGCTTCGGTATATTCACGCGGCGGACCGGTTTCGGATGATAACTGCCCGATGCCATCCGATTCCAAATCTTGTAAAGATTATCCGCAAGATTCTTCTCGAAGTCCGCAATAGACTGTTGATCAATCCCTGCCCCTCCTTGATTCGCCTTCACTCGCTTCCACGCGTCCCAAACTTGGCGCTTGGTTACTGGAAACGGCTTTGCCTGTTGCGCTGAAGTCCTCCCTCTCGGTTGCTTCCTCGCATCCTGCTGCATGGTTCACCCCCTTCGCTCCACTTCCATTACAGAAACTTCATCACTACTACGAGGTGATCCGCCCATGTGGAGTGCCTTGGTACTCAATGACTCACGGGGACTGCCCGCTTGCCACACTTCCTTCGCATCACTCCGACATGTTCCCACGTTCCATACAAGGGCCCAAATCGCATTCTCGCCATGTATATGCCGGAGGCCAGTTGACCAGTAAACAGGTTCCCGACAACCTCGTCCCGAGATTAATATACGACCTCGGTTTTGACCATCATCTAACTCTTTTCGACACGTCATCCATGGTTCATTTGCATTCGACTCTACGATCCTCACCTAACAGGTTCCTACACCTGCCTTTTCCCTACACGCTCACCACGACACCTCTTAAGTGTCGCAGCTGTGGGTGGTTTGCAACCTCCGCCTGTACGGCGATTGCGGGGGGCCGACCCCCATCCCTTGCACAGTTCAATACATCTTAGCTAAGTCATTGCTTACCTCCATGTATCTTCGTGGCACACTATATACATGAGTACCCTGCATGAAGCGGTCTCTTTGTATCCATTTCACGGGTCTTTGGGGTCTCCAATGAGAACGCCCCTCGCCGTGCAGATGCCCCAATCCCGGAGGCCAATATATTTGCCGCCGCATTCAGGTCGGCATGATCCGCATGCCCACAGGACATACACTTGAATTTGCTTTGAGTCTTACGATTATCTTTATCCGTGTACCCGCAAGCGTTACACCGTTGGCTGGTATACTGTGCAGGGACTTTGATCACACGCAGACATTTGTACTCCAGCATCTGATCCAGCTGCCCCCAACCGGTTCCTAAAATACTACTATTGAGTCCAGATTTTGCCTTAACGTTCGTGCCTGGATTTTCTATCGTCCCTTTGGCATTGGACGTCATGTTTTTGATCTTCAAGCCTTCCAGTACAGATGTGGACGCATGATTGGCAATCTTCCTGCTTGCTTGATGATTCGCATTCCTGCGGGTATTGGCAATGCTTCGATGGGCTTTCTGAATCTTCAGCTTCGTACGATGCCGGCGATTGGACCCTTTCTGTTGCCGAGCCAGCTTTCGCTGATACCGGTGTAATCGTGCCGTTTTCCGTTTGACCTTTGGCTGGTGAATCAGCTCTCTGTTTCCACTGGTCGACACGGTAGCCACCTGACCGCAATTCCGGTCAATCCCTGTGGCAACCCCATTATCTACCAGTTCCGGTAGCTCTACTTTGTAGCAAACAGTGACATACCACTTTCCTGCCAGTTTCTTGACGACCGCCTTGACCGGCACGCCATCTGGGTACGGGTTGTTACCGCGAATCTGTACATATCCCAGTTTGGGAACAAGTAGCTTCCCGTCCTTGATCTTAACAGCCTCGGGAATCGTGAAAGAGGGTGTGCTGCCATGCCGGGAGTGAAATTTCGGTCGTCCCTTACCGTGCTTGAAGAATCCCTGCCAGGCATCCGCCTGATACTTCAAGGTGTAACGAACGATGGCAAACGAGTATTCAGGTAACCAGTCCACATTATCTCGTAGCTCTTTGAATCGTTTGCCAAGCGAAAAGAAGCTCACAGACGGAGTCTTAGTCTTCTCTTTGAACTCGTTCTCTTTTGCTTTGGCGTACACCTCATAAGCTTTATTCTGTTGTGCCAGCATGGCATTCCAAACGAACCGGCAGGCACCAGCTAATCCCGCCAGCTTCTTCGCCTTGCTTGGGCTTCCCGGTAATAGCCGATAGACGATGCTTCGGTACGCGTATTGGAAACTAGTATGCTTGTTTTCGTTCAATCCCTTAACGGGCATGGTATCAATCCAACTGATATTATGGTAAGCAATAGGGTGGATGGCAGTCCATCCTATTGCATCCGTTAACTCCTTACAACTACAAAGGTTCATGGGTACACACGTATATAATTCCCCTATCTATCGAGCTTCGTTGTGGCCGTGGCCGACATTGCGACGTGCAAACCGAAGCCAAGGCCGCCTCGCGTGTCCCCGAAGCTACTCTGCAGATCCAGCCTGAGGCCTCCGGGTAGATTGACGCCGTAGTTGGCGCGCGCGTCAAGTGTCCAGCGGTCCGAGTCCTGTCCGCCACTGCGGCCCCCACCGAGCGGAGCGTTCAGTAGCGCGCCGGTAGTGCGGGCCGGATCGCCCCAACGCGGCGAAATTGAGAGCGAAAAGCCTTCTTCGTTTACCTGTTTCCCAAGGGAAAGGGTCACCGCCGCGCCGCGCTCGTCGTAGCCTTCCGCGGAGTGGAGCGCGAGCAGGCGTGCCTGAGCGTCGAGACGCACGATGCCGAGTGCAGTACGCAGACCTCCGGCGACCTCGATGCCGGAGCCTGTCTGGCCCGCACCGCCGTCTCGGCGCGCGTACATGGTTCCGAACGGCGTTAAGTCCGCGCTGCCGAGGCGTGCGAACAACGACAAGTCGGCGCCGATCCGCACTTGGTTCACGGTGATGTCTTGGCCGTCGATGGTCTCTTCGCCCTCCCCGGCGCGGAGCCTGGCCCAGGCAGCGTCGCCCTTGATGGCCAGACCGAGCTTGCCCGGCGCTCCGAGACGCCGTTCGAATTCGACGAGCCCGAGCCGAAAACTCGTCGGACTCGTACCCGCTCTTCCGGCCGCCCGCACGTTCTGGGCGTCGCCCCTGCCCGTGCCGACCGAGGTCCAGACCGATGTCGGCCCACCTGTCCATCTCAGATACGGATGGACCGCCGTCATGAACTGTGTGAGTCGTCCCTCCGAAGTGCCTACGCGCCAGTCGCCCGTTCCCTTGCTCCGCGAGAGCGCCACACCAGCCAGCCAGTGCTCGCCAAGCCTCGTGTCGAGACCCAGGTACGCAGTTAAGAGCTCCCCGTCGTAACCGGAGTCATACCCGTGCACCGACGGCATCCCCTCAAACCTCTGCATGTCCCCTTGGCCCCACAGGGACCAGCGTCCGTGTACCGGGCACTCCTCGCTGCCCTCCTCCGAATCGCTCCAGCCGAAAAGGAAGTCCGCCGCGCCCGCGCCGGACATATCTCCGAGGTCAAGTACACGGGCAGGTACTGACCGGAGGATGGCTTCCATCCGATCCGCCGTCTCCGAGGTCATCTCAGCCGCGAGGGTTGACAGGTGTATCGTGCCGATGGGTTCACCAGCCCTTTCGCTCAGGTCCAGTGTACCGGCCCCGATTTGCCCGAGTACCGTTGCGGCCTCTGTCCGCCCCAGCGGTATGGGTCGGCCCAACACCGCAAGTCTGGACGCCTCGCACGGACCCGCCGCCATCCGGCGGCCCAGCGCCGTGCGCAGACTCGCCAAGTGGCTCCGGGCCGTGGCGGCCAGCATGTTCCTGAGAATTGCCCGTTGCGGGCGGTCGCTCACACCGACCCGCACGCTCTGTGTCGCGCTGAGGCCCGTGGGGTCCGCCGCCTCAATCGTTACTGTAGCCGAGCCATAAACGACCGGGGTCAGCGTCAACACCGCCCCCGACACCGACGCCAGTACCACACTGGTGTCGCTTGACCACGCACCATAGGTGAACGTGTCCCCGTCTACATCGCCGAAGTAAGATGATAAGCCCACATGCACTGCCCCGCCACCCTCGTCGAGGACCTGATCCGGGATCGTTCCGACTGCCGTCGGCGCATCGTTGACGGGCAGTACCGTCACCTCGACCGATGCCGTGTCTGTCAAGCCCTGCGTATCCGAGGCGACGTAGGTGAACGAATCTGCACCGTGAAAATCGGATTCCGGCGTGTAGATCACGCGCCCGCCCAAGGCGAGACGCGTAGTCCCGTGCGCTGCCGCCGTGACCGACTGGACGCGCAGGAGACCGCCCTCTGGGTCCGTGTCGTTCGCGAGCACATCAACCGTAGTGGACTCGTCTTCGGACGTTACAGCCTCGTCGTCCGCCGCCTCGGGCACCTCGTTCACGTCGGTCACCTCAACCACAACCTCTATCCGCACCTCTCCCCCGAATTCGTCGCGCACTCGCAAAATCATCGTGAACCGGTTTGGAACTCTCTCAAAGTCCTCTCCTGGGCCGACGTAACGCACGACTCCATCCAGCGCCCCCACCGCGAACCGCTCATGGTCGGCGGACACAATCTCATACATCAGCACGTCGCCGTCGGGGTCTTCGGCCATTACCCGACCGATATCAATCGGTCGTTCCCGGCCGTCCATATCCTCGGACAACTTGAAGTCATAGGACGGCCGCGCGAACGCCGGCGGGCGGTTGAACACATCTACGGTCACGGCGTCAGAAGCCGAGCCACCATGACCGTCGGAGACCTCGACGCGGACCTCGACGCGTCCCGTGTCGGCCGGGGCCTTCCAGATCGCTTGAGACGCTTCAGAGGGTCCGAGGAACTCTCCCTTATCCGCGCTCCAGCCGTGGATGAGCGGGTTGCCGTCAGGATCCGTTGCCGTCGCTTCTAAGCGCACCTCGCCGCCCCGCGGCACGGCGCACGGATCGCACAAGGCGATCACTTCGGGAGGTTCGTTCACATTGGTCACCGTCACGACGACGTCGATACTCGTATCCGCTCCGAACTTGTCGCGCACGCGCACCGTCAACTCATACCGGTTCGGTTCAGTCTCGAAGTCCTCTCCAGCATTGATATACGACACCACACCATCCTGCGCTCCCACTGTGAAGTGTTCCCGATCGCCAAACACGATCTCGTATGTCAGTTCGTCGCCATCGGGGTCCTCGGCCGCCACCGTACCGAGTTTGACCGGTTGCTCCCGGCCGTCCAGATGCTCGGGCAACTCAAAGCGGTAGATCGGCTCCTCGAACGTCGGTGGGCGGTTGATGACCTCAATCCCGACCTCGGCCGACGCAGAACCACCACGCCCGTCGGAGACCTCGACGCGAATCATTGCCCGCCCGGGTTCCGCTGGAGCAGTCCATCTCACCGTCGGTTCGTCGACCGGCACGCCAAGGTCGCCCAATGTCGCGCTCCAGCCGTAGGTCAGTAGATCGCCGTCGGGATCCCAAGCTGTAGCTTCCAATCGTATCTTGCTGCCCCGCTCCACCGCGCACGGGTCGCAGGAGACCATCACCTCGGGAAACTCGTTCACGTCCGTGACCTCGACCATCACCCGTGCAGCATCATTCGCTTCGAATTCGTCCCGGACGCGAACCGCAAGCTCGAACCGATTCGGTTCCATCTCGAAGTCCTCACCCCGGCCGATGTAGCGCACCACCCCGTCCTGAGAACTCACGGCGAAGCGCTCCCTGTCGCCGGAAATGATCTCGTACGTCAGTTCGTCGCCGTCGGGGTTCTCAACCACCGCCGTGCCGAGATCAACCGGTCGCGTCTGGCCGTCCAGGTTCTCGGGCAACTTGAAGCGGTAGATCGGTTCCTTGAACATCGGCCCGCTGTTGACGACCTCAACCTCAACCTCGGCCGACGCGGAGCCGCCACGCCCGTCGGAGACCTCGACGCGGATCGTTGCCTGCCCGGGTTCCGCTGGAGCAATCCATTTCACCGTCGGTTCGTCGACCGGTACGTCCAGACCGCCCCATGTCGCGCTCCAGTCGTAGGTCAGCGGATCGCCGTCGGGGTCCGAAGCTGTGGCGGTTAGGCGAACCGAGCCACCCGGTGCCACCACGCACGGGTCGCATGTGGCCGTCACCGTCGGCGGACGATTTTTGTCGCGAATTGTTACCTCGACCGACGACGGGTTGCCCGGCACCAACCCCTCTGGCAGAGCGCCCAGCCCTACCGTGAACGTCTCGTCGTCCTGATCGGCGTCTTCAACCACCGAGATGGTCCCCGTCCCAGTCGTGCCCCCGACAAGGATCACGACGCCAGCCAGCGAGCCATAATCCCCGAGCTCCGCCGTACCTCGCGTCAACGTCAGTGGGATCGTCACGATGTTCGGTATCGCCCTGGACAGCGTGACCGTCACCGTGGCCGATCCGCCTTCGTCCACCGGGTTGGGTGTGACCGACAGGTTCACCGCGCGCGTCTGCGTCGCCTCGTCGTCCGTGGTCGTCACGGCCAGACTCGCCGTCTCGCCAGCATAGTCGCCCCCAGACGCCGTGTGCAGCAACGTTGCCGCGTCGTTTGCCGCGTCCCCGTCCTCTCCCGCCGAGACTGTTACCGTCTGCGCCGTGCTCCAGAGATTTGACCCACTCGGATTAAACGTCAGCAAGGTCGTGCCCAGCGTCAGGTCCGTGCCCGAGTGACCCGTAATCGTCACCGTCACCGTCGCCGAGGGCTGCGTCGCCAGCTTCACCGTGTAAGTGTCACTGCTCCCTTCCTCCACCGTCAGAGACGAGGAGGGCACCAGCACGATGCCCACCGTCTCGTCGTCGTCCGTGGTCGTTACTGCCAGGCTTGCCGTCTCGTCGGCATAGTCGCCCCCAGATGCCGTGTGCAGCAACGTTGCCGTATCGTTCGCCGCGTCCTCGTCCTCGCCCGCCGAAACTGTTACCGTCTGCGCCGTGCTCCAGAGATTCGACCCACTCGGATTAAACGTCAGCAAGGTCTTGTCCACCGCCAGGTCCGTTCCCGAATGGCCCGTAATCGTCACCATCACCGTCGCCGAGGGCTGCGTCGCCAGCTTCACCGTGTAGGTGTCACTGCTCCCTTCCTCCACCGTCAGAGACGAGGAGGGCGTCAACACGATGCCCACCGCCTCGTCGTCCGTGATCGTCACGGCCAGACTCGCCGTCTCGCCAGCGTAGTCGCCCCCGGATGCCGTGTGCAGCAACGTTGCCGTGTCGTTCGCCGCGTCCCCGTCCTCTCCCGCCGAAACTGTTACCGTCTGCACCGTGCTCCAGAGATTCGACCCACTCGGATTAAACGTCAGCAAGGTCGTGCCCAGCGTCAGGTCCGTGCCCGAATGACCCGTAATCGTCACCATCACCGTCGCCGAGGGCCGCGTCGCCAGCTTCACCGTGTAGGTGTCACTGCTCCCTTCCTCCACCGTCAGAGACGAGGAGGGCGTCAACACGATGCCCACCGTCTCGTCGTCCGTGGTCGTCACGGCCAGGCTTGCCGTCTCGTCGGCATAGTCGCCCCCGGATGCCGTGTGCAGCAACGTTGCCGTATCGTTCGCCGCGTCCTCGTCCTCGCCCGCCGAGACTGTTACCGTCTGCGCCGTGCTCCAGAGATTCGACCCACTCGGATTAAACGTCAGCAAGGTCGTGCCCAGCGTCAGGTCCGTACCCGAATGACCTGTAATCGTCACCGTCACTGACGCCGAGGGCTGCGTCGCCAGCTTCACCGTGTAGGTGTCACTGCTCCCTTCCTCCACCGTCAGAGACGAGGAGGGCGTCAGCACGATGCCCCCCGTCTCGTCGTCGTCCGTGGTCGTTACCGCCAGACTTGCCGTCTTGCCGGCATAGTCGCCCCCGGATGCCGTGTGTAGCAACGTTGCCGTATCGTTCGCCGCGTCCCCGTCCTCGCCCGCCGAGACTGTTACCGTCTGCGGCGTGCTCCAGAGATTCCGTACATTCTTCGGATCAAACGTCAGCAAGGTCGTGCCCAGCGCCAGGTCCGTACCCGAATGACCCGTGATCGTCACCGTCACCGTCGCCGAGGGCCGCGTCGCCAGCTTCACCGTGTAGGTGTCACTGCTCCCTTCCTCCACCGTCAGAGACGAGGAGGGCGCCAGCACGATGCCCACCGCCTCGTCGTTGTCTGTGATCATTACCTCAACCGAGGTGGGGCTTGCCGGCAACAGCCCTGAAGGCAGTGGCTCTCCCAGCATCACCGTGAACGTCTCGTCATCTACATCAGCATCGTTCGTAGTGGGGATGATTCCGATGCCCCATAGCCAGCCTTTCTGGACCGTGATGTCAGTGATTGATTCAAAATCGTCGGGCTCCGCCGTGCCCGCCGTGAGTGTCACCGGGATCGTCACCTCCCGGAAAGGGTTGGTGAGATTCGCCCTCACCCATACGTCCTCCCCTTCGGCCATCGGGTTGGGCATGACCGATAGGCTCACCCCGACGTCGTTGTCTCTGATCTCAACGATGTATCCGTGGATGACCTCGTAGATTGGGGGAGTCCGCGTAATCGAAATCTCCGCAGTCATGTCTCCCAGGGAGTTGTTGTCAAGCATGTTCAATGTGACGGACTGCAACTGGTTCTCATGAGTGAAGGTGAGCGATGGCGGTGAGACCGTTACCTGGGTTATATCGCTGCTCGTGAAGGTCACAACCACTGGGGGCTCGCCCATATCTACATCCACCCTGAATTCAAGAGATTCCGTAGATCCTTCGGAGTAGGAGACCGTGTATGGTTCGTCATCTAGAATCCGCACGGTAAACGTTTGTGTCACACCCTCGTAGGCTCCCCCTGTCGCCGTGAGGGTAACTGACGGAAGGCGAACTTCTAGATCTGAAATGTCGTTGTCCACGGGCGTCACATTGACTGTTTGGGGCATGCTCCAGTCCGTCGGCGTGAACGTGAGCCTTGCCGGACTCACGGTGACCTGCATCGCATCCGACGGCATTATGTCGACGACGACTGTGCCGGTCGGTTCGGAGTGCAGCCATACTTCCTGGGGGTAGGAAAAGCCCTCGCCGACCCTGATTGCACTGTCCAACACGTGGATTTCACGCAATAGGAGGTTGTCGGTCACACTCACCGCGACATCCGCGATCACCGAGGCGTAGCCGCCGCCCGAGGCCGTGTGCGTGAGCGTCTCTGTATCGTGGATCTGATCAAGATCCTCACCGGCCGAGGCCGTCTGTGGCATATCCCACTTAATCGCTCCACTGGTCGTGAACGTCAGCGAAGTCTTGTCCAGCGTCAGGTCCGTGCCCGAATGATCCAAAATCTCCACCGTCACTGACGCCGAGGGTTGCGTGGTGAGGTCCACCGTGTATGTGTTGCTGCTGCCCTCTACGATCGTCAACAATGATGATGACAGCATCAAGCCCGGCGTTTGGGCGTCGACAGGAGACACCAGCACTCCTCCCAGCAGGAACAGCGAACAGCACTGGAAGAATCCCTCGCGCCACCCGCCGAAGCCGCCCTTCAGCAGATCGTCCACGCCGGATCTACGAACATGGCCACCGGGCGTGCCGGCACACAGACCCTTGAAGAAACAAAATACCGTGGTCACCGATTCGCCAAGGCCCATGCGTTCCGTGAGATTCTGTCCCTTCCTGTCAATCTAGCGCAAGCAACGGCCATCGAAGCTAATGCAGAGCACGGGCTGCCCCCCCATTCCACCGCTTTGCGTTAGCGTTCACAGGCCGAATTATGCCCGCTTATCCGCTGCTTGCAAAAACGTTCCCAGAACTCGCTGCACGTAACCCCCTCTCGTCACTCGATCTGACAAACTGCTGATTTTGGCACTCATTTCCCCCGTTTTCCCCTACTGAACGTAAGTTTGTCATTTGGGAAATTGGATGATGAATAATTCACGCGTTCATGCGCGAAAACCACATCTGTCTCGGCTTAAAATTCAGGTTCTGCGTGAATGTTGTGAATAGATGCAATATTGCGGTAAAACCCAAACCAGTCCAGATGACGCCAAGACCGCGACCTGCGATGATCATACAACTGAACTTATTTGATCTTGCAAGAACAACGCAGTAGATAGTATAGGAATAGGATCTCCTAATCCTTCTAAACTGTGCACAAGTTATCACCGAATGCGTTGTGCAATGTCCAATTTTTCGTAGTACACAAGGCTTGCCTAGACAGAATAAGTTGATCCTCCGAATGCTGTTCGGCCAAAGTTGCAACTGTTTCCTCTTTCAACTCAACATCAAGGCAAAGAAGCGCATCTTTACCGTTACCGGTCAAGCGGTAAACTGTATTCCTGGGGAACTGTCTCTTCATGTGCTCAAGTGTGTAAAACAGACCGTAGCCGTTTTTCAACGAGATTTCGGAGATGATATCAGCTATCTCATCCTCGTTGAAAATTCTGGACTGGCTGGCGATCTCAAGATGCTTTCTGAGCGCAGTTACGTTTTCTTTCTCTGACTTGGATGGGTCGAATTTAAAGCGATTTTCCGGAAAATAACTTTCAGTTAGACGATAGACACGGAATCCCACGTCAGGTATACTTTCACCATCTCCAGTTATTCTTTCCCCCGCTTTCTTCAGACGGTCAATACAGAGATCCGAAATTGTCTTATGTCCTGCTTTGTACGCAATATGCTTCTCATTAGTATGTTCGGGGATCTGAACCAAGACAAACCGTACATCTTTGTGACTCTCAGAATTCATTTCCATGATTGCCTGACCTGCTGTACCGGACCCAGCAAAAAAATCCAGAACCACATCTCCGTTATCCACAATTCCGGTTATCAGGCGCTTTGCAACTTCAACAGGTTTGGGATTTTCAAAATGAATCCCCATTTTCCTGAGCAGAGCGTCGTCACTAGATCCATAGTATAATAGGGAAGCAAGGTTCTCTGACATATTTTCCTCAAGAATATATTTACGCCGGGGCTGCGTGGTCTCATCCACCCCGAATACAATACGGCCTTCATCCAGAAGCTTCTTCATAGTCTTTGGTGGATTGCGCCATCCTTTTGCCGGGACGGGACAAGGCTTGCCTACCACGGGGTGTTGAAGTGGAATAAAATATTCTTTTGGAGCTTGCTTATTGTTGGGCCAAGCCATGGACACCAATTGATACACTTTACCTGCGGCATCAATATGTTTGTATGCTGCTTCCCCACCAGACAGAGTTGTACCTTGCCCGACCAACCATTTCTGGTAGTTCTGATTGGCATCTTCCAAGGTATATTCTTCTTCATAATCCTGTGTCTCTTTTAGGCCAAGCACCTTTAGGGCTTCGGATACACGCGGAGGCACTATTTTCTGGCCAACAAAAGAAAAATAATGTGCCGCTTTTTTTAACATGATTTCAGCATTCCTCTTGGGGACTGTCAGTTCGTTACATTCCCTGAACTGAGCCAGATTTTTTGCAAATAAAAGAACGGACTCGTGCTGATATGAGACCTTCCCGCTATCCCCTTTGGGGTTTCTTTTGTCCCAAATGATTTCGCCCAGAAAGTTTGTATGTCCGAATATATCCTCAAGTAATATGCGTAGTCTATGACCTTCATTTTCATCAATATGGATGATGATTGCCCCGTCTTGTCGCAACAAGTTTCTTGCCGCATACAAACGTGACTGCATCATGCTCAGCCATTCAGAATGTTTCCTCCCGCTGGTTTCGGTCAATGCAACCAGCTTCACACCATCCTTGGTCGTTCTACTTTTCTGCCAATATGCCTCCTTCTCTTCGGCATAATTGTCTGGGTAAATAAAATCGCTGCCAGTGTTGTACGGAGGATCAATATAGATGCACTTTACCTGCTCAAAATAGGTAACCTGCAAGAGCTTCAGGACTTCAAGATTATCACCTTCAATGACAAGATTCTTTGTATGATCGTAATCTACGCTACGCCCTTTGTCGGCAACAAGAGTACCACAACTCGGTGTAAAAGCCCGGCGCTTGGATTCTTGTTTCCCTACCCACTCAAAGCGGAATCTTTCTATATCTCCCGATTGCTCTGAAGGGAAAAGTTGACGAATGGAAGCCTCATTCAGTTGCCCCTCTCCATCGAAGAGATCGGGCATTATCCGGCATAACTCAGCCAGACGCTCTGCATTCATGTTCGGACTTGTGATATTGACTCTTGGTATTTGCTTCTTGGTCATGCTCGCTGAACTTACTGGTCAAAAAATGTATCGCCGACTACCTTGAAGGCTTTCTTGTCAAAAGTCTGAACATTGTCGACGGGAGCTAAATAGTTCTCCATTCCCAGTGACTCAAAATGCTTAATAGCGAATTGGATTTTCCGGCGTTCATCAGGCCTGAGTTTGTTCAGTTCACTCGTCCCCTTGGTTTCGACAATAAAATAAAACCTAGCTTCTGTATCTGGATCGTCAAGATCTCGCTTTTCCATTATCAAAGCAAAATCAGGCGTGTAATTGCCGATTGGGGTTGGGATTTTGTATTTCTCCGGCAGCTTCAAAAACAAGCGCACAGTCGAATGATTATCGAAGATGATTGCCATGGTTTTTTCCACATCAGATTCATGTTTGATATAGTCATAAAGGCCACGATTCGGGGTCGGTGTCAGGTTTTTATACCTAGTTTCTTCCTCGGCACAGAAGAATTCGTTTAGTGACAGGGTTCTGCCTGTTTTCTCATAACGAACAAGTCGTACCATCTCATGGCTCACGATCTGTCGTAGACTTTCCGTGGCCTCCGCTATGAATCTTATCGGATTGCGTGCCAGCATAGCCAGCTGTGCATCCGGCAATCGGGTCAGGATAGCGGTAACGGTTGTCGTCGCAAGAGCAGTATCGCGAGACAATTCCTCTACTACATTAAATGCAGCGTGTCGGCCCTTAATATCGACACGCGTCACTCCTTCCTGTTCATCCTCAATTACACCGTTTCTAATTGTTGCCCATCGATGTAGCGAAATTTTAAGCTCATTTTCCGTAATTACAATCTCGGACAAGGCTTTAATTCCTTTCTCAACCAGATTTTCCTCACGAAAATGAACCTTACAGCGCGTTTCGCTCGCAATTCGACCCCAGAAACGCTGAAAATTCTTGGATTTAATGCGGTTCTCTACACGCTTAATTTTGACCGGAGTACGGTTATCGTCTTGCATATCCGGTGCCTCTGCATGTTCACCTAACTCTTCACGTAACTCGGTCTGATAGGTGATCACGAACGCCTGATAGCTTTCGTTCGGTACCACGGTCAAACGATTGACTTCTTGGCCTTCCCGAGTGCCTTCGGGATCGCGATACCGCCTGCCATCCTGCTGAATGCACAAGCGCAGACCCCGCCCTATCTCCTGCCGCTTCTTGATCTGGCTAATACTTTCATTGAGCGTACAGATAGTGAATACATTGGGATTGTCCCATCCGACACCCAAAGCAGAATGTGAGAAGATGAACTCAAGTGGGTCTTCAAAGGAAAGCAACTGCATCTTTTCCTTTAGAATCCGATCGTAAATCGCCTTGCTTGCCTCACCTTCCATGGACCTTGCATGATCGGTATACCTTCCCTTACCAGTCTTTGCGAAATACCCTCCATGGACCGCATCAATATTGATGGGAGCTTTGCAGTATTGCCGTTGATAAAGGTCAGTGTATTCCTCTACGAACAGGCGCCGGATCAGCCCATCAGTCTGAATATAATTGGCTACCCGATCAATAAAAAACAAGACAAGCGGCTTGATCCCCATGGGCTCAAGCTGTTCCTTCCTTCGGAAATGGTTTTGAATTGAGCGGCGAATCTGCTGACGAAATATTCCTTCCTTATCACTGCCGACTGTACCTCCCTCATTAATCTGCTCACCGTTGGTGAACTTCAAATAACCCTCACCATCAAAAATATCAGTCGTACCAATATCTTCGATAACCCAGCCGGTATATACTGGGTTGTTGGTTTTCTTCGCCAGATCATCTAGGCGCCTAACAGTAACTGTTTTCTCCTTGATCTCTCCACCTTTTAATCGAACATTGAGTAGTAGACTCGCCGTGGGGTTTCCCCTGCCAAGGTTCACCCGACGGAATTTGATTGCCACATTGCTCTGCGTGTTGGTTTCGTGAATGGATAGCACGGCAATTTTCTTGACCAGTCCACTATTGTAAGCATCATAAGGGGTTAGGCGATTGATGACATTCTTCGGGAACCTGTGGGTCGCCGAATAGCGCAGCTTGAACAGGGGATTGAAGGCAGCAAGCCGCTTCTGCATGTTTGGGGTATCCATGCCTTCCTGTGGCTCATCCATTATGATGATCGGCTGCACCCTTTGAAGCTGCTCTAGCAGATTTCCACTATCCCGATCTTCAGCATTGAGGATCTTATTGTCGCTGTCAAAAGCCTGCTTGTTCACCACCATAATGGACAAATGATTGGTTCTACAAAAATTCATCACATCGGGCAGGCGTCTACTATCATACTCCACGACGGATGCGATTTTCCCATAAATTTCCCGAAAATGCTGACGGGTATCACGCAAGGCGGCCAGAGTGCCTTCGCGAATCGCCACGCTCGGCACTACGATCATGAATTTGTGTAGACCGTATTGTTTGTGAAGCTGGAAGATGGTACGGATATAGACATAGGTCTTACCCGTGCCAGTCTCCATCTCAATTGAAAAATCTGGTTCATCAGTTGGGGCATACTCCTCTATACCCCGTTCCTCGGCGAGTTTGGCAACATTTTCGTGAATCTTCTCTGCATCTATACGCAATACGTTACCTGACACATCCCCAGCTCCAAATTTTTCTTCCTGATGGGTATAGCGCGCACCTTCAAATACGTGTATTACGGCATCAACGGCAGAAGACTGATGCTTGAGATTGGGTTCAAAGTGAATGTGCATTGATGAATTTCTTTGCCGTATTGTACACGCTGGCGTCGTGACCAGTAGAAACCATTGTGAAACTCTTATTCTGGGGAGTCTCTTGCAAAACCCTTTTCATTGCAACCAATGGCTCAGCTACTGGAGCATAAATTGTCCCAGCCACTCCACGTTACTTGAATAATTGGCATGTGTTCGTGTTTTTTTCGAATCTCAACGATTTGCTTCCAATTCCGACTTACAATGCCACGTACCAAGACTTTGCACATCACTCCGATCTGAGAATTTTACCGACACATGTAAAAGCCCCATGATTAGTTTCGGATCTAACTGGACATGCTAACAAAACCCTGAATACTAAACTAAATGTCCAGAATACGAAGTACGATCAGATGCGTTGGATCATTGCTCTATTCGAGTACGCAGGTGCATTCAACTTTTTATGGTCCTCGGTGGGGGGAATTTGAAAATGAATCGCCAATGTGTGCATTCCCAATCGTTTATAGATAATGTCCTGATCGAGAGAAATTCAGATCTGGCCTCAATCTGTGAAGTTCTGACGTAATTCTCGTAATCTGCACGGAGAATCAGACATTAACCCGCTGATCGGTCGTATATTGGGGTCGCTACTGGAAGGCCAAATATACCATGCGATGGATTGAGCGTCCCATCGAAAATCCAACCAATGTGCAGGTACTCAGCGATGCACTAAATTCATTACCAGAACCGCTCACGCGCTTTTTGATCCTGCGCGGAGTTGATTCACTGGATGCCGCGCGAGATTACTTTCGTGCAACCAAAGAAGGACTCCATGATCCACATCTTTTGGCAAATGTGGATCTGGCGGCAGAGCGAATCGCCCGCGCCATCACAGAAAAAGAGAATGTGCTGGTATACGGGGACTTTGATGCCGATGGAGTGACCTCTACTGCGCTGCTACTGCGATTCCTGCAATCCCACGGGATAACAACCGCATCCTATATCCCTCATCGCCAGAAGGAAAATCATGGATTCCATGCGAGCGGAGTGGAATTGGCACATGCAAAAAAATGCTCACTCATCATTGTCGTAGACTGTGGCACCAATGATGAGGAGACCGCACTACAGGCAAACAATGCCGGGATTGATCTCGTGATCTGTGACCATCACGAGAATGAGGACAAGCACCCCATCTGCCATGCTCATGTAAACCCAAACCGCAAAGACTGCGCCTACCCTACCAAAGAGATTTCTGCCTGTGCGCTGGCCTATAAGATGATTCAGGTTACCTTTGAAGTACTCGGCAAACCCGCCCACCTCGCGGACCGGTACCTCGATCTTGTTGCCATCTCCACGGTATGCGATATTATGCCCCTGATCGGAGAAAACCGCATTCTGGTACGGGAAGGATTGAATCTGCTCCGCACATCAGAGCACCCCGGAATCACCGCTCTTGTCTCTGTTTCAAAGTGCAGTCAGGAGCATCTGACCGCTGCCGATATCGGGATGCAACTGGGCCCCCGACTCAATGCGGCCGGTCGACTCGCACATGCAGATGAGGCCTTGGCACTGCTGATGGTCGACATGGAGAGCGAAGCACAAAAACTCGCCAAGCGGCTTGATGAACTCAATGTGTCCAGAAAGGCTCGTGCAGCAGAGCTGCGCCCGGTGGCCAGTAAGCTGGCCCGAACGCAACTGGCGGGCGAGCACACCAGTGCCCTTGTGCTCTACCACCCGGATTGGCATCCTGGAATCCTGGGATCCGCGGCTTCTCAAATGGTTCGGGAATTTGCCCGACCCGCCGTGATGCTAACCGATGTTCCGAATTCGGACGGGGAAGAAATATTTGGCAGTGTGCGTACCTGGGGAGATATCCATATCCTGAAGGCCCTCACCGGCTGTCAGGACCTATTGACTCGATTTGGAGGCCATGCAAAAGCAGCAGGACTTACACTCAAAAAGGAAAACCTTCCTCTCCTGAAAGTGCAACTGAATGCCGAGGTGCTCTCCCAGATTGGAGATCAGCAGATCGAAACGTCCTTGGAATATGATGCCCGATTGCCCATGGAGATGATCCCGGGGAAATTTGAGCGTGTACTCAAGCTGTGCCAGCCTTTTGGTAAAGAAAATGAAGCACCCCTTTTCCTTATGGAAGACCTGCATCCGACGGACGTTCGTCTGTTGAGTGGAGGGCAACACCTCAAAATGAAGTTACAGTCCCCCAGTTCCTCCAGTACCATGGATGCAATCGGATTCCATCTGGGCCAGCACCACACGGTCGCAGAGGAAGCCCGCACACAACAAGCGGGCCTGGATCTTCTGTGCTATGTGGAAGAGAACCGATGGAACGGGAGAGTCACCAGACAACTCCGCATTGAAGCACTCCGTGTACATACCCAATCATCATGAAATTCCTTGCCTGTTTTTTGCTACTGACTTCGTTCATCCAGTTTGCCGAGGCGCAACTCTACAGCCCGTCTGAGTTTCTGGGTTATGAATCAGGGGACGACTTTACGCCCCATCACCGGGTCACCGACTATGTCCGTCATGTTGCAGAAACTGCAGAGAACGTGATTCGCGTTGAGTATGGCCACACATATGAAGGTCGTGTGCTGCAGTATGTGATCATCTCTTCCGCCGACAACCTTGTGAATCTGGAGAAAATTCGCACGGCAAACCTCCAGCGTACCGGACTCCTGGAAGGAACACCGATGGAAGACATCCCCGCACTGGTTTGGCTCAGTTACAACGTTCACGGCAATGAATCGGTCAGCACCGAAGCCGCCCTGGAAGTCATTCATACACTGGCCAGTGGCACAGATCCTGATGTTTCAGCATGGCTCGAAAATACTGTGGTCATCATTGACCCATGCCTCAACCCGGATGGACGTGACCGTTATGTCCAATTTTATCGCCGAACACGGGGACGGCAACCGAACGTCCTTGAAGAGGCCCGCGAACACGCGGAGCCGTGGCCTGGTGGACGAACCAACCATTACTACTTTGACCTGAACCGGGATTGGGCCTGGGGAACACAGATGGAGACGCGTCAGCGATTGCCGCACTATAATCGCTGGATGCCCCATATCCATGTGGACTTTCATGAGCAAGGGGTAAACAGCCCCTACTACTTCGCTCCTGCAGCTGTACCATACCACAAATATATCACGCCATGGCAGCGCGAACTCCAGGATCTGATGGGAGTCAATCACGCCCGATACTTTGACCAGGAGGGGTGGCTGTTCTTTACGAGGCAGGTTTTTGACCTGTTCTATCCAGGTTATGGTGATACATGGCCCATCTTCAACGGTGCAATCGGAATGACCTACGAGCAGGCGGGCTCTGGACGCGCTGGACTCGGGATTCTTACAGCAGAAGGGGATACTTTGACCCTCGCCGACCGGATTGAGCATCACTACACCACGAGCCTGTCTACCATTGAGGTTGCCGCAAACGAGCAGGACCGCATTGTTGACCAATTTACCCAGTATTTCCGCAATTCCACTGCCAAACCAACCGGAGCACATGCTGCGTACCTGATCCGGCGGGCAGGACAGGAAGATCAGGTCCGTACAATCTCAAACCATCTGGACCTGCTTGGAATCACACACGGGTTCGCCGCCACGGCTGAAAAGGAAAACGGATTTGCCTACCACACAGGGGCCCGGGAGGAACTGCGGGTTGAACCGGGAGATCTGGTCGTTCCTGCTGCACAGCCAAAAGGGGTACTGGCTCATGTTCTATTTGAGCCGGAACCGGAGCTGGAAGATTCGCTCACATACGATATCACCGCCTGGGCCCTTCCTTATGTCTACGGTGTGGAAGCCTATGCAGTGGATCGGGAAGTAGCCTGGGAAACGGTTGCTCCTGCGCCAGTGGTACCCGCTCACCCATCTGAACCCGTTGCTTATCTAGCAGAGTGGAAAAGCTTTGAAGATGCACGTCTACTTGCAGATTTATTGCAAAGGGGTGTGAAGGTACGCTATACAGAAGTTCCGTTCAAGGTAAACAATCAATCCTATGACGAGGGGACACTGATCATGACGCGCGAGGGAGCCGGGGCAGCCTTTGACTCTCTTGTCATTCAAAGCGCACGCCGCACAAAGCAGCAGGTAAATGCCGTCACTACGACACGCGTCACAGAAGGCGTTGATTTTGGTTCTGGGGATGTCGTCTTCATACGAGCCCCGCGCGTTGCCATCGTTGCGGGTGCACCCATCAACCCCTACAGCCTCGGACAGCTGTGGCACTTCTTTGACGAGCAACTCGAATACAGTGCCACTCTCGTGGATAGCGATGACTTTGCAGATCTACCACTTTTTCGCTACGATGTGATCATCCTGCCCTCCGGGAGCTACAACGACATACTGGATGAGCACCGCCTGGAAGAAGTCCAGAATTGGATCCGGGAAGGAGGGCGGCTGATTGCCCTCGAAAGGGCAGCAGACTTCCTTGCAGGTAAAGACGGGTTCGGTTTAAAGCGCAAATCCGATGATGAGGACGATGCAGATTCACTGAACACAGAGATCCAGCCCTATGCCGACCGTGATCGCCATGCAATCACTCGGGACATCCCCGGGGCTATCTTCCGTACGGAATTAGACACAACCCATCCCCTGGCATTTGGGTATCCGCGAGACTATTTCACATTAAAAGTCAGTGCGAGAGCATTTTCATGGCTGGAAGATGGATGGAATGTCGGCATCCTCAGAGAAAATAGCCTGGTTGCAGGGTTTGCAGGTACAGAAGCGCTTGAACCGTTAGAGCAATCGCTGGTCCTGGGAATGGAATCTATCGGCAGGGGCGAGGTGATTTATTTTGCTGACAATCCCATTTTTCGCGGCTTCTACTACCATGGAAGACTCCTGCTGGCGAATGCCGTTTTCTTTGTAGGACAACGCAGCGTAGCAATATTTTAAAGCAAGATGCCCCGCGGGTACATTCTCCTGTGCTTGCTTTTAAGTTGTACGTACGCCCATCGTACATACAGCCAGACGATACCACTCAAAGGAGTGGTCTGGGACGCACCGGCACCTCCTACCGCCCAGGATCTTCTGAAAATCCACGAGGCAGGCGTGGAGGCTGTTCGATTGCCTGTAATCACGGATCACAATCTGCTCCATGTTGCCGATACCCTCGGACTGCAACTGTTCCAAGACCTGCCCATCCGTTTTCTTCCCGCACCCGTGCTTCTTGATTCGCTTGAGTATGCGAAGAGCCAGTTGAGTCTCGCCCGGCAGACGTACCACTTGCATCGGTCCGCACATCACTTTGGAGTCTCAACCAAAAGCGACACCAGTAATCCGCAGGCCTGTGAATACTTCAAGGAGCTTGCTGCATGGGCACCGGAACTCACGCTGTACTACACGTCCGCATTTATAACCGACGACCAATGCTCCTCTTATGTTGACTTGGTTCTATTGGATGCGCGCAGAGAACCTGACCCTGCTACCGTTATAGAGGATTGGGATCATCTCATACCGGTTGGTTTTTCGAGCGTCGGACAGAAAGTTGACCCCGACAAATTTGGTCTGTATCAGGCGCACTCGCCCCAGTCGCAAGCGCGCTTTCTGGAAAATCACCTGCCGCGACTACTTGAAAGTACCGCGAAGGTCATTTTCATTTACCGATGGCGGGACACCGGCAATACCTCGTCCCAGTGGGGCCTGATTGATGCGTCGGGACAAGAACGGCCTGTATTCGATGTGCTGCGGGGCATCTATACGGGCATGCAACAGATCTTTGCATTTGATTTTGGGGAGCGACCCCGCCAAGCAGCTCCCATGCCATTAATCCTGAGCTGGATCACCTGCCTGCTCATCGCCCTGTTAAGCCTGTGGTATGACAGATTCCCCAATTTGGTGTGGAGGTATACCGTGAATCCACATGCCAACCGGGACACACTCTATCGTAAGAGTGTCCTCCCCCCGGATGTCTCACTGATTTATGTCATCACACAGGGACTCCTGCTTTCTGCCGTGGTATTGATCCTGCTTGAGGCGTTCAGTGATCTGCTCCTGGTTGAGGCGGTTGCTGCATTGATGAGCCCCTATATCCTCGACCAAGTTTTCAACCTGACCTCCAATTTTTATCTCCTGGTTCTTGTTGTGGTTGCCATCTATCTGATCATTAACCTTATTTCCTACTCACTCGCTGCGTTAATTGCACGACAACTGCATGGAATACCTGTAGAGCATTTTTTCACTATTAACGCCATGAACCAGACGCCGCTGGGAGCAATGCTTCCGATGATCATGATCGCCCCGGGGCTCAATCGTAGCCAGTATGATATACTGGCGATGATTCTTGCTTTCAGTTGGGCTTTTCTGGGTATCTTCTGCATCATTCGCGGTGCTCGAAGTTTTGCAACTCTGACCCGCCGCGGATTGGTCAACAGCGGAACGTTTGGCGTGATTGCACTGCCCTTATTTCTGCTTATAGGAATGATCCTGGCACTTTCCCTCCCTTATACCCGGGAGTACATCATCTTCTGGTGGAACCTGAGCTTCAGAGCGTAGCAGAGCCCGTCAATTCCGCCCATACACAATCTGCAAAATCATAGAACGGCTGCTTTGCGTGAAACCAGCCAAAGTGTAAAACAAACGGAGTGACCTTCATCCGGTCACGTTTTCGAAGCACCGTAGTGGCCAGCTGAATACAGAACTGGCGGATCTGGGGATTTTTGATCCCCCGAATTTCATAAATAAAGCGATCCGTGTAATAATCACAGGTAACCCGTTCGAATTTCTCAGTATGCTCCGTCATGCCTATAATGTAATCCAGCTGGGGGCTGTTTGCCCCCTGATACCAATGATATATGGGGAGTCCCATACGGCTCATGGCCATCGCAAGACTCCACTCACAGGACTCTTCCGTGCGCCCTTCCAGGAGCCTCGTCCGGAAATGTGTCTCCGAAACGCGCGAATGAAAATCAGATGCCAGTTCGCACACGGACCGAGTGACTTCAGGGTCTGCCGCGTACATCATGCCCGCCTGTACGCGAGGCAGATGCGTCAACCCGAAACGAGTCAGGGTACGGCGGCGGCGATCGCGAAAAAATTCCAGAATGACCCCGACATTCTTGGGGCCGCCAAAATAAAAATCGGCCCTCTCAAGCCCGGTAGCCGTAAAGGGATAGACGGAAAGCTGCGTCCAGAGGGAATCAGGATTCCGACACCAAATCATATCACTGTCAACATACAGGCTACGCTTCCAAGGTTTGAATTCGTGAAGATGATGCTTGAATCCGTTGATTGAGCAATTTCTGTCTGGAAGCTTGCTCACACGCGTGAAGAGACCCGTCAGGCCCTTACGCCGAAGAAGGTCAATATGGGAGTCTGTACAATAGAGAGCTATGGGGCGCGCGCTATCATGGCGGCGAAGTGTGGTAACCGAAGCAATTGCATGCCGCAGATACGCCTCCTTTCCATAGGTGTGCAGAACGTATCCTTCTGTTGTCACAAAAATGAATGCTTAAATCTGCAATAAGATACGCCTACTTGCTATATTGATCGGCTTTTTGATGAATTCCGGCTCTGCAACACGAAAGAAGGAGATGGATATCCCATCTACGGATCCCCGACTCGCTTGAAATACGCACCCAAATCGCACTACAATAGCCGCCACATATCCGGATTCGATTCCCGCATATTGGAACCGTCGAATTTTTCGGAAGAGGAATCCTGTCTGCCAGCTACAACGAATCCGGTCCAGAGGATGAAATTGAAATGGCATAAAGGGGGCGGGCGGCAAATCGCACATGCGATACACTCCGCATCTGCGTCTCGTAGAACGAATCTTTTCAAGACAGGTGAAAGAACTGAAAAACGGGGCGCTTACGACGATTCGCACACGTTGATTACTCTGTCGCTGCAAGTTTTTTTCGCAGACTTTGCATGAATGCATCAAAGCCACGCTTGCGTACATAAGTCTGAAACGACACCGAGTAACCCTCTACCGTCCCGACCTCATCAATGACGATGTCATAGAGCCACCACTTATCTCCTTTTTGGTGCAACTGATACAATACTTCTATCTCGGCCTCCCGAATCTCTGCAGTGGTGCTCACTGATGCCTTGTTGTCCTTGACCACCACGGACTTAATGGTGACCGGGGCTTCATATACAGACAGGTCGCCCAATGACTGCGAACGCACGATCTCACCAAAGACTTCGATAAAATCCTGGCGCTGCTCTGCGGAAAGATCTTCATAGTAGCGACCAAGCGAAAGTCGCCCCATCTCCTCGAAATCAATCTGATCATTGATCAGCGAGCGTGCAACCTCCTGCAGAGCAGGATCCTCCTTCATCCCGCGAACCGCAGCCTTGATCTCCTGGTCGCGCTGTGTGATGAGTGTACGAACCTCCGTCTCTGCATCCTGTGCCACGACCAAAGGTGCCCAAAGCAATAGGGTACCCAGTACCAACAGTAAGTTTGATCTCATTGTACCGTTATTCAAAAAATGAATCTGTTTCATGTGTGAGTAGACCAGCATCTGCCAGAAGCTTCAGAATTGCCATGTTGTAGCGGCTGACCGCTTCGTAGTACTCGGCTTCCAAAGTCAGATTCGTCTGCACTGCTTTTACCAGATTTTCTGTATCTCCCAAATCCAGATCGAAATTGATTTGTTCGACACGAAGCCATTCTTTACTGACCGCCAGAGAACTATCCTTTGCAGCCAGCGCTGCTTCCTGAATAATCACATGTCGCCATGATTGTTCAAGCTCAGCAAGAATTCCCTGTTCAGCTGCAATGACCAGATATCGCACTGAATTATGATGTGCCTCCGCCTGTGCAACCCGTGCCCGGGTCTGTTTGAAGTTCAATTTCTGGAGCAGTCCAAAGCCTGTTCGCGCACTCGTGCGCCGGAATCCATCGGTGATATACGGATTGGGTTGCCGGAATCGGTTTGAGGCGCCGCTGACACTCAGCGTCAATCCAAACGCACTTTGCGGATAATAGTCCGCTCTCGCTACGCGAATCAATGCATCCGGTCGCGGCCATCCCCGCCTCTGCCTGAAGAATTTCCGGACGGTGCCGGAGGGCATTTTGCTGATAAAAATCCAGACTCTCCAGAACAAACGTCAGTGGTTCAAGGGCATCATGCACAGGCACAATGCGCGTCGAATCTGCCAGCATCAATTGGCGGCGCAGTGCAGCATGGGCGGTCTGACGTGCCTGATTCACCTCTACAATACGCTGCTCATACTCCTGTTGTGTGATCAGCACCTCATAGCGATCCGCATCGTCAACTTCCGGGTCTCCTTCCTCAAGCAGGCGGTTGATTTCTTCCATGGCCATGGCGACCACATCTCCTGCCCGATCAACCAGTCGTTGCAGCTCATTTGTCAACAGAACATTGTAATAGAGTTCTGCCGCACGCAACGAGGCACCCAAAATTGTCTCCTGAGCCCGTGCTTCTTCGAGATCTGCACCTGCAGACGCAGCCTCTACCGCCCCTCTCAGCGCCCCCCATGTGTAAATGGGTTGCACAAACGACACCTCGGCCTGCGCATAAGGCCGAAGGTTCCCATAATCGTTGCGTACTGCCGGATCCAGATAAAGCTCTTCAAGTGGCGTTCCATTGGGGTTTTCAATCCCTGGCACCACCGCCATTGCACTGACTACTGTGGCATCCGGAAGGATGCGACTGCTTTGTGCCAATTCATAGCGTGCAGTAGCCCGACCGACATTGGACAGGGCTGCCCGAATATCCGGGCTGACCGCCACCGTCTCCTGAAGGACCGTCTTGAGATCAACACGCAGTGTGTCTGGGCTTGGCTGCGCCGCTGTCGCACACAGCATCATCAGGGAGCAGATCCATACAAGTATAATTCCCTTATTTATCATCGTAACTATCAGGTCGCACTCCAACGCCCTAGGGTAACGTTTGAAGTAAGAATTTCCGTCAAATTTTCTGGAAGTACACAGGGTGGCCGCCCCTTCATGCAACTCCAGTCAAAATACCGTACCAACTCTATGGGAGACAGCGCACGCATATCGGGCAAGAGCCCGAGTGCCCAGGCAAGATACCCCACCAGATGTTGGCTTGGCACACCAGATTCTCGAAGTGCAGCCAGCGAAAGCGATGTGTCCCGTTTAGAGAGTTTTTCGCCTTTTGCGTTGAAAACCAGTGGACTATGCGCATAAGATGGCCGCACGCCGCCGAGTAAATCTACTAACAGCAATTGTCGTGCCGTTGATCCCAAAAGATCCTGCCCCCGAACGACTTCGGTAATTTCCATATGCAGGTCATCCACGACAACCGCTAATTGATAGGAAAAAACTCCGTCTCTGCGCCGCAGAACATAATCACCAACCGTTGCGGCCACGTTTTCTTCCTGCAAACCACATATCTGATCGAAAAATTCAATCCGTTGATCAGGCACTTTTAGCCGGATGGTTGCTTCTTTCCCGGCTTCTTCATACCATCCGGGGCGTACATCGGTTGGGCGAAGACTGCGTGGATACACCGCGGTGTGCCCATGGGGTGCGGAGGCCAGATTCTGAACATCTTTTCGGGATAATTTGCAGGGAAACAGCATCTGTTGATGATGTAGCTGATCCAATGCAGACTGATAGTATTTCTGGCGCAGCGACTGCAAGTAGGGCCTGTGTGGCCCTCCAATATCCGGGCCGGCATCCCAGTCAAGCCCCAGCCATTTTAGATCTCTGATCTGGGACTCCTTCATGCCTGGCACGGTTCGCGGCGCATCCAGATCCTCAACCCTCAGCGTGAATAAACCCTCTGCATGTCTGGCTGCACACCACGCAACCAGCGCCGTACAGGCGCTACCCACATGCAGATCCCCCGTTGGAGAAGGAGCAAATCGACCATGGTAGCCTACAGACTGCATCCTATGCTTTGCTGCGGTGTTAGACATGTTTTAAGGGAATTATAACCCCTGGACTCCATGGAGTCGAAAAAAAAAGGAACTCCACTCGCGCTTTCTGACCTGATCAATGTCGCAATTGACGATCTTGGCATACGGGACGGCGTCGACGAAGCACGGGCAGTCAAGGCCTGGCATGATCTTGCAGGCCCGGTTATTGCCAAGGTCACCGAACGTGTCTGGACGCGCCGGGGGAGAATGTATGTTGAATTAAACTCGGGTACATGGCGACAGGAACTGCATATGCATCGTGTGCAGTGGCGTGACCGCCTGAATGAAACCCTGGGTAAGCGTGTCATTCATGAAATTATTTTTCAATGAAGCCCCTCTGGAACATCCCGATCATACGCGCCCTGCGTGAATTTGTGGTTTTCTGGTGGGATATCTTCTGGAAAACCGGCACACAACCTCGCATCATCGTCTGGAAAGGCCGCAGAGGTCAGGCCAAGTCCTATCGAGAGTTCTATCCAAAACGGTTCCGTCTTCGCTCCACATTCTTTGCCGCGCTGTTTATCTACACCTTCGCAGTGATGGGATTTGCACTCTTTCTGCTCTCGCGTGGGCTGATCCCCGGCTTCAACATCGAGGAGCTCCGTCAGCGCTCTGTGTTGACCTCTTTGCGATTGCAGGAAGTCGTAGACTCTCTCAACGCACATACCCAATATCTGTCCAATCTTCAACGTCTGTTATCTGGAGATACGGACTCTCTGCTCACGGATTCTGCTTTACAGACAAACCTGTCCGGCACCCCGCTTCTGGACGCAACCGGTTTGCTTCCAGCTCCAGTCTCCATCCTGGCAGGGGGCGATCAATGGCCAGCCATGCCGGTCATCGCCGGTAACCCTGCCAGAGAGATTCCCCTTACATCTTCGAGCAATTATCTGGCAAGCCTACAGCTGCCCGCACTGCCTCCGGTGCAAGGGTTGGTCACGCACAGCTTCAACGCCAAAGAAGGACACTATGCGATTGACATCGCAACGAGCGCAGGGACCATGGTACGCTGCATCGGCGATGGATACATTATCTTTTCGGATTGGACCTATGAGGGGGGCCATACGATTGCCGTCCAACATACCGGTGGGTACGTTTCCGTCTATAAACACAACCAACGTCTCCTTAAACGGGTCGGGGACCGGGTCCGGGTCCGTGAGAGCATTGCAATCAGCGGAGATTCAGGGGAGTATTCTTCGGGGCCCCATCTTCATTTTGAACTGTGGAATAATGGCCTGGCACAAAACCCTGCCAACTATCTGATCGGCTACTAAGACGCTCCGGGGGGAGTTCTATCCTAAATAGAGGAGGACGCTCCCTCCAGTGGAACTTAAAGCGTGCGATGTGTTCATGAGTCCTGGGTAGACTCCACGTCCGTTTTGTGAGTTGTTGTTTCGCATGATCGCACCTTTTACATCATAAAATTTTCGCCATGATGGTACAATCATACACATAATTCCCCGCTTTTTCCGTATACTTGCACAGGTGTATGTGCATCCAGACCCGTGATTCATGTTGCAAAAGAAAAACCAGAATAGACCTCTTTCCCCGGGATTAAAAGAGTCGATCGGCACGGCGAATCTGAATATTATTTCAGGTGAAACCGACATCAAAGGTTCTTTGAAATCCACCTCGGATACGCGACTCGCAGGCAGGCTTGAGGGAAGTGTAGAGATTGAGGGAACCGTCGTTATCTCTGAGAATGGGGTTGTGACTGGATCTATCCGGGCAGAGAACATTAATGTGTCCGGTTCAATGGAAGGAGACCTCGTCGCTACGAAGAAGGTATTGTTGACCGACACTGCAAGAATAAAGGGAACCATCTATGCAGATCGACTGGTCGTTGAAGAGGGAGCCATCTTCAATGGTGAGTGTCAGATGGGAAATAAATCCGAGGCGATTTCATCCAAGTTCGTGGCAACATCCAATGGGGCAGATGAGCAGTTGGCAGAGCGACTTGCGTGACGCCTCGCCCTATCTCAGCCTTGGCATGCAACTGGGCATGACCATGGCTGTATTTGCAGTCGGCGGCTATTCCTGGACCGGCTGCTTGGGACCACCCCATGGCTTATCCTGGTGGGTTCAGTCATCGGGATGGTTTGCGTGTTTGTGCGGCTGATCCGTATTGCGAACCATCGTGAATAGAAGGTCGCGATCTTCACGAAAAATTCATCTCTTTTTTGATCTTGTTCGCACTAATTTCGTAAACCCTAGTTTAAGAGAGATGAGTTCGGAATGGAGCATGGCGGCTGGGGTATTTCTGGGGCTATGTTACGCAGGCGCCAACGTGCTGGTGGTTCGAATTGCCCAGAATACATCAAGGTTTGTGCCCATTGTAATTGGTGGAATGGTGCTGCGCATGTTTGCAGCCCTTATTGCTTTAATCATCGTTATTCAATTATTTCCTGTTGAACTTCCCGTCTTTACGGGCACCTTTTTGCTAATCGCTCTGATCGGGATTTTTGCTGAGATTACTTGGTTGATTCGCCAAAAAAACTGATGCGTCCAGTACGCCTTCTGACTTACTCATTGTGCCTGAGTGCACTTTGGATCCCCTTGACTGCTCTGGCTGCCGAGGACGAGGAATTTGATCCGGTTCACCATACTGCGGATGCATATTATCTCGACTTCCTGCCCATTGGTAAAGTGGAATTACCTCGGATTTTGATTCTCCGCAGTGAGTCGACCGGTTACTATGTACGCGTATACAGAACAACGAAAAGTGCTCTTCGCTCCGGCGAAATGGAGGCCAAGATTGAGACAAAGGAGGATACCACGACCGTAACTCGGCAGGACAGCCTCCAAGCACTGATCGCTGAAGGGAAACATCTGGATGCCAAACTTAGTCCCGTCGGGGGAAGCGCGATAATCCTGGATTTATCGGTGACCAAGCATCTGGTATTTGCCCTGCTTGCATCGGGGATTTTACTGGCCATCTTTGTGCAGTTGGGAAATCGGTATAAACGCGGGATTGGGCGCACCAGTGCTCCCCGGGGGCTCGTGCAGAACTTGTTTGAAACCTAGTCATTTTTGTTCGGGATAACATTGCAATCCCCAACCTCGGCAAGGAACATTACCAGCGCTTTTTGCCGTATCTGTTGACAGCGTTTTTCTTTATCCTGACCTGTAACCTGTTGGGGCTTGTACCGTTTGGCGCAACCGCGACCTCCAACCTGAACATTACGGCAGTTCTGGCTGCGTTTACATTCATCTTGACACAGGTCAACGGATCCAGAGACCACTGGCGGCACGTTTTCTGGCCCCCGAACATGCCGGTGGCTGTCAAACTTCTCCTGATCCCAACAGAGATCATGGGACTTTTCACCAAACCGATTGCGCTTGCGATTCGACTTTTTGCGAATCTCACCGCTGGCCATCTAGTGATTCTCAGTCTCATTGGTATGATTTTTACATTCACTAATCTATTCGGGGAAGCCGTCGGCTACGGTGTCGTACCCGTCAGCCTGGGTTTCACCTTATTCGTGATGTGTCTTGAAGTGCTCATCGCATTTATTCAAGCTTATATCTTCACTATCCTGTCCGCACTGTTCATTGGGATGGCAATTGCCGAACATTCGCACAGTGAGGCTCATTAAGGTATACACAACTCTTTAACTATTTTCTATCCATGGAATCACTTCATCTTGCTCTTGCATACCTCGGTGCCGGCCTCGGCGCCGGCCTCGTCGCCATCGGAACCGGACTCGGCATTGGCCGACTGGCCGGACCAGCTATGGAGGGCACCGCCCGTCAGCCCGAGGCGACCAACGACATTCGAACAAGCATGATTATTGCGGCAGCCCTGATTGAAGGGTTGCGCTGTTCGGATTAGTCATCTCCTTTATCCTTGCCTTTAAATAGTAGACGTTCATCATGGCGCTCGCCGCAAACCTACTGAGTGCGAATGTTGGTCTGGTCATCTGGGTGACGGTGGTATTTCTGTCCCTTTTGCTCCTGCTCCGGCGGTATGCATGGGGACCGATCACCACGGCCTTGTCTGAGCGTGAGGAAACCATTGCCGCCTCTATGAATCGGGCCGAGGAAGCTCTTGCCGAAAGCAGGCGCTTACAGGAAACCAATCAGCAGGCTCGACGTGAGGCAGAGCAGGACGCACAGCGACTGCTTCGTGAAGCACGCGAAGAGGCACAGCGAATTCGGGACCAGGAGGTGCAGCGTACACGCGAAGAGATTGCCGCCTCGCGTGAACAGGCCCAGGAAGAGATTGAACGGGACACGGAACGCGCTCTGCAGGAGCTTCGAAGTGAAGTTGCTGACTTAGCCATCCTTGCCGCCGGGAAGGTGCTCCAAGAGAACCTGATACCCCACGCCAGCGCGCACTCGTCGACAATTTTATTGACGGTCTGACTACGACCGGAAGAAACAGCAGCCTCCCTATCAGGCATGACCTCTTCCATGGTTGCCCAGCGCTACGCACAGGCGCTCTACACGAGACTGCAACAATCTCCTCGGTTACCGATGATGTGAATCTGCTCATCCAGACTCTGAGCAATTCTCCTGAGTTGGAGCGGTGCCTGAAAAGCCCGGTCATCCCCCGACAAAAGAAATCTGCTATTTTGCAGAACCTGCTTGCTGAACATGTCCACGCCGTGACGCTGCGTTTTCCTGCAGATGCTGGTTCAGCGAGGCAGAGAACCGCTGCTCAGCATAATTCTGGGCCGGTTTCTGGTCCTGATCGATGAGTCCCAGGGAATCACTCCGGTGCACGCCCGTGTCTATTCGGAGTTGTCCCAGGATGAGCAGACCCGCCTGCAAAGCGTGCTGGGTACCAGACTGAACCGAACCGTGCGACTTCAAGTAACGGAAGATCCGACCCTGATGGGCGGGATTGTGCTGGAAATTGGAGATACGGTATATGACGGCAGTGTGCAGCATCAACTCTCGCTGCTCCAGGGGCACCTGCATATACAGGCCTAATTAATAATTACGAAATGACAACAGCTATACGACCAGACGAAGTCACTGCACTCCTCAGGAAGGAGCTCGGTGGCTTTGAGTCCGCTACAGATATATATGAAGTGGGCACTGTCCTACAGGTAGGAGACGGCATCGCCCGGATTTACGGTCTGTCAAAGGTACAGGCTGGAGAATTGATTGTGTTCCCTGAACGCAATGTGACCGGCATGATCCTGAACCTGGAAGAAGACAATGTAGGCGCAGTTCTCTTTGGAGAGGTGCAGGAAGTCAAAGAAGGCGACCGGGCACGTCGAACCCGTCGAATCGCCTCCATCCAGGTGACCGAAAGCATGTTGGGACGAGTCATTGATCCACTTGGAAACGTGCTCGATGGCAAGGGTGCGCTCATCGGCGAAACCTGTGAAATGCCCCTTGAGCGCAAAGCACCAGGGGTCATTTACCGCCAGCCCGTATCCGAACCACTCGTAACCGGAATCAAGGCGATTGACTCTATGATCCCGATTGGCCGTGGGCAGCGGGAATTGGTGATCGGAGACCGGCAAACCGGCAAAACTGCCGTATTGATTGATACGATCATCAGTCAGCGTTCCACCCATGAGACCGATGCACCAGTCTACTGCATCTATGTTGCGATTGGGCAAAAATCCTCTACGGTTGCACAGGTTGCCCGTGCGCTGGAGGAAAATGGTGCAATGGACTACACGGTGATCGTGAATGCACCGGCTTCGGTTGCCGCTCCACTCCAGTTTATTGCACCGTTTGCTGGTGCCTGTATCGGTGAATACTTTCGGGACACAGGGCGCCACGCACTGGTCATTTATGACGATTTGTCCAAGCAGGCCGTAGCATACCGGCAGGTTTCTCTTCTGCTGCGACGCCCGCCTGGGCGTGAGGCCTACCCGGGAGATGTTTTCTACCTCCACAGCCGCCTTCTAGAGCGTGCAGCCAAAATCACGGCAAGTCAGGAGATCGCATCACAAATGAACGACCTACCTGATTCGCTGCAGGGCAAGGTCCAAGGAGGAGGATCCCTAACAGCGATACCCGTCATTGAAACGCAGGCTGGAGCCGTCGACGCATATATCCCGACCAATGTGATTTCCATTACGGACGGGCAGATTTACTTGGAGCCCGATCTGTTCAATGCGGGCATACGCCCGGCGATCAATGTAGGGATCTCTGTGAGCCGTGTCGGCGGCAGTGCACAGATCAAGGCAATGAAGTCTGCTGCAGGGATGCTACGGTTGGATCTAGCTCAATACCGGGAGTTGGAAGCGTTCTCCAAGTTCGGATCCGATCTCGATCCTGCGACACAGCGACAACTACAACGCGGTGAATGCCTTGTGGAATTACTCAAACAGGGACAATTCGCACCTGTGCCTGTTGAAGAACAGGTTGCCACAATCTTTATCGGCAGTGAAGGTCTCCTAGATACCATCGCTGTGTCGGACATCGATCGCTTTGAGGCAGAGCTCATTGAAAACCTCAGAGTTCGCGCCGCAGATGCCCTTGCCAGCATTCGGGACACCGGCATGTTGACCGATGAAGCCAAAGAGACGTTCCGCCAAGAGGCAACACGACTCGTTGAACTTTACGCTGCGAAAGCCTGATGGCAACTCTGCGTGACATCCGGACGCGTATCGGCTCTGTCCAAAATACGCAACAGGTCACACGGGCCATGAAGATGGTCGCGGCAGCAAAACTGCGCCGGGCTCAGGAAAATATTTTCAAGACGAGACCATACGCTTATAAGATTGGCGAAATCATTGAACACCTCAAACGTCAAGGCGCAGTAGAGTCACACCCACTGCTTCGGGAACGCGAAGAGGTGAAGGGGGCACTGATCATTGTCGTTACAGGAGATCGTGGATTGGCGGGTGCCTTCAACAGCAATGTGATCAAAACTGCTGAGTCGCTGGTTCACTCAAACTACTCCGAACTCCATGCAAACGGGACATTGCAGATTGTTGGGGCAGGACGTAAGGGAGCCGAGCATTTCCGTAAGCGCGGATACAAGATGGCGGCAGACCTCAGCGATATATTCAAGGAGCTAACATTCGATACCGCCCTCGACATTGGTAGCTTAGCAATGGAGGGCTTTCTGGAAGGAGACTGGGATGAAGTCAAGATCGTCTACAACGAATTCAAAAACACCATCGCCCAAAACCGGATTGCTGCTCCGCTGATTCCAGTACCTCCAGAGCAATTTCGGACACCGGTGATGTTGCAGGAAGATTTAGCGACCCCGGAAATCCAGGACCGTTATCGAGCGGATTACATCTTCGATCCAGACTCCGCAGATATCTTGAATGCCCTCGTTCCACGATTTGTGAATTTCGAGATCTGGCGTGCGTTACTGGAATCCTCTGCTGCTGAGCATGGGGCACGTATGGTTGCGATGGACAATGCCACAGCAAACGCTACTGAACTCCTGCGCGCATTACGCCTCCAGTATAACCGCGCCCGTCAGAGCGCAATCACGACAGAGATCTTAGAAATCATCAGTGGCGCGAACGCGCTGGAAGAGGACTGATTGTTCGCAATCATCGTTGTCAGCATTGTGGAATCGGATGCGTAAGACCCTGATTCTGGAAGTCTCTCCAAGTGCTAGAGACACAGGGAACATTTGGTTGATCTCGGGAAATCCCCACAGTAATCGACACAAAACAAGTGCAATGTTGGAATCTCAAAGCTCGGATTGGCCGTGTTCAAAATCAAAGACTTGCAACCATAGCGGCAAGATCTTCAACGCCTTTGATCTTTATCACAAAACACCGAGTCAAGCGTCCTCAATAATATACAGGGGCATCGCAAGCATCGGGTCTTTTGAGCATTGATTGGAAGCCTCAAACGATCCATGAGTTGAGTAATCGCCGCCAACATCTCTGTCGCCGATGTTCATCCCAATACACAGACATCGTCTGCATAACACACAATCTCCGCCCCAAACTGCCGGGCGTACCCCAGTAGTTTCCAACCAAGAATAAAACGCCGCATATAAATGTTGCTCAACAGCGGCGAAATTGGGCTCCCTTGTGGGGTCCCCTTCCGTTCCCGTCGGGCGCGATTTGTACAGCGTTTCCCTCCTGTTTTATCCTCCTCCACTACCGGCATTTCCATCCATGCCTTGATGAGTCTGAGCATTCGTCCATCGCTTATGCGACGGACCAGGCTCTTCATCAACTCCGCATGGGAAATCTCGCCAAAGTAATTGGATAGGTCCGCGTCCACCACTTCCTGGTGGCCTTGGTTCAACAGGAAGTGGATGCGTTTCACTGCATCCTGCACGTTCCGGCCCGCATGGTCGCTAAGCTACTCGCGTAGCCCGTTAACCTTAGTGCTTCATATCATGTCGTTACCTCCATCATACGCTAAGGCCGCTACCAACCGGAGCGACAGGTGTTGGGCGGGGGTCGCACCCGCCACAGGAAAGCGCCTTTCCACGGCGCACGATAAATATGAACTATGCCTATCTTGGCGTTATAATTTGCCGGGCCACCAACATGAATCTTTCTGACACATGGCAACGATGCCTCCGCCTTCTCTCATCCCTGTCTGACACTTTCCACTCTGCCTACGAGGGCTCCGTATCCCAATGGCCAGCTTCTTCCTCTACCCGCACCATCGCGGGTGCGGGCCGCCGCCTGCGGCGCGTCCGCGTCGCGCTACTGCTGTACCCGCCGCTGCTCGCCGGTCTGGCGGTCGGAGCGCAGACGCCCACCAGCACCCTTGACCGGGAGAACGGCGACCGGCAATCATTGAGTTTCGTCCACACCCAAGCGGTCACGACCCCATCTTGTTTATCTGTTCTTGATCCCCAACAAAGAATTTTAACTACTTCTGCTGATAAGCCGTATGTAGTTCCCGAACAGACTCTCGTGATTTACCTTAAGGCAGATAATTGTAGAATTCCCAAGAAGCCTAACAATAATCCCAAGCCTAAGGCTGTTGTAAAAGGACTACGAAATGAAGTTATAGTAGATAAAATAAAAATTGAATATTCTCATAATGATTACCAAAGCTTTGTATTGTTTTTTGTTGATAACTTTGCTTTTGAGCAGGGATTTTACCAACCTGTCTCCTTTTTAAAGCCTCTCTCCCTCTCTGGTCTTATTAAAGAAGATGGCATAATTAAATTTTCGATCAATAAAAGTTATGTGGGGGAAACCGCTGATGTATTAGATGAATTATTTTTTTATATCACACGGGCAAAAGAAGAAGAAGAAACCAAGCCGGAGGTGACGATTGCGGCTGGCACATCCCCGGTGACGGAGGGTGCCGATGCCACCTTCACCCTGACGGCGACTCCGACACCACTTCCGATAACCGTGACCGTGGACGTGGCCGCCGATGGTGACTACGGTATCACCACCGGCAAGAGTACGGTGACCATCCCGACGACCGGCAACGCGACACTGACGCTGCCGACGACGAACGACAGCATGGAGGAACCGAATGGTGGGGTGGAGGTGACTGTGCTAACCGGTACGAACTACCATGTAGCGCCACCACCGGGCAACTCGGCCCGGGTAAGTGTTACCGATAACGACGACACGGTGGCTCCGACAGTCAAGATCACCGGGGTGCCAACCAAGATCAACTCTACGGACGCGTTCACGGCAATCTTCACATTCTCGGAGGATGTGACCGGATTCGAAGCCGGAGACGTGACGGTGACCGGCGGCGTGAAGGGTGCGTTCGCGAGCACTAGTGCGAGATCGTACACGATGACAGTCACACCGACCGGATCGGCGGATGTCGTGATGACCGTGGCCGCAGACGCCGCGACCGACGGCTTCAACACGGGGCCGGTCTCAGCGGTCTCCGCCACGGCGACTTGGGACGCGATGCCCCCGACAGTCAGGATCACCGGGATGCCAACCAAGATCAACTCTACGGACGCGTTCACGGCGATATTCACATTCTCGGAGGATGTGACCGGATTTGAAGCCGGAGACGTGACGGTGACCGGCGGCGTGAAGGGTGCGTTCGCGAGCACCAGTGCGAGATCGTACACGATGGCAGTCACACCGACCGGCTCGGCGGATGTGGTGATGACCGTGGCCGCAGACGCCGCGACCGACGGCTTCAACACGGGGCCGGTCTCGGCGGTCTCCGCCACGGCGACTTGGGACGCAATACCCCCGACAGTCAGGATTACCGGGATGCCAACCAAGATCAACTCTACGGACGCGCTCACGGCGATCTTCACGTTCTCGGAGGATGTGACCGGATTCGAAGCCGGAGACGTGACGGTGACCGGCGGCGTGAAGGGTGCGTTCGCGAGCACCAGTGCGAGATCGTACACGATGGCAGTCACACCGACCGGCTCGGTGGACATGGTGATGACCGTGGCCGCAGACGCCGCGACCGACGGCTTCAACACGGGACCCGTCTCAGCGGTCTCCGCCACGGCGACTTGGGACGCGATGCCCCCGACAGTCAGGATAACCGGGATGCCAACCAAGATCAACTCTACGGACGCGTTCACGGCGATATTCACATTCTCGGAGGATGTAACCGGATTCGAAGCCGGAGACGTGACGGTGACCGGCGGCGCAAAGGGTGCGTTCGCGAGCACCAGTGCGAGATCGTACACGATGGCAGTCACACCGACCGGCTCGGCGGATGTGGTGATGACCGTGGCCGCAGACGCCGCGACCGACGGCTTCAACACGGGGCCGGTCTCGGCGGTCTCCGCCACGGCGACTTGGGACGCAATACCCCCGACAGTCAGGATAACCGGGATGCCAACCAAGATCAACTCTACGGACGCGTTCACGGCGATATTCACATTCTCGGAGGATGTGACCGGATTCGAAGCCGGGGACGTGACGGTGACCGGCGGCGCAAAGGATGCGTTCGCGAGCACCAGTGCAAGATCGTACACGATGGCAGTCACACCGACCGGCTCGGTGGACATAGTGATGACCGTGGCCGCAGACGCCGCGACCGACGGCTTCAACACGGGACCCGTCTCAGCGGTCTCCGCCACGGCGACTTGGGACGCGATGCCCCCGACAGTCAGGATAACCGGGATGCCAACCAAGATCAACTCTACGGACGCGTTCACGGCGATATTCACATTCTCGGAGGATGTAACCGGATTCGAAGCCGGAGACGTGACGGTGACCGGCGGCGCAAAGGGTGCGTTCGCGAGCACCAGTGCGAGATCGTACACGATGGCAGTCACACCGACCGGCTCGGCGGATGTGGTGATGACCGTGGCCGCAGACGCCGCGACCGACGGCTTCAACACGGGGCCGGTCTCGGCGGTCTCCGCCACGGCGACTTGGGACGCAATACCCCCGACAGTCAGGATAACCGGGATGCCAACCAAGATCAACTCTACGGACGCGTTCACGGCGATATTCACGTTCTCGGAGGATGTGACCGGATTCGAAGCCGGAGACGTGACGGTGACCGGCGGCATGAAGGGTGCGTTCGCGAGCACCAGTGCGAGATCGTACACGATGGCAGTCACACCGACCGGCTCGGTGGACATGGTGATGACCGTGGCCGCAAACGCCGCGACCGACGGCTTCAACACGGGGCCGGTCTCGGCGGTCTCCGCCACGGCGGCTTGGGACGCGATGCCCCCGACAGTCAGGATTACCGGGATGCCAACCAAGATCAACTCTACGGACGCGTTCACAGCGATATTCACATTCTCGGAGGATGTGACCGGATTCGAAGCCGGAGACGTGACGGTGACCGGCGGCGTGAAGGGTGCGTTCGCGAGCACCAGTGCGAGATCGTACACGATGGCAGTCACACCGACCGGCTCGGTGGACATGGTGATGACCGTGGCCGCAAACGCCGCGACCGACGGCTTCAACACGGGGCCGGTCTCGGCGGTCTCCGCCACGGCGGCTTGGGACGCGATGCCCCCGACAGTCAGGATTACCGGGATGCCAACCAAGATCAACTCTACGGACGCGTTCACGGCGATATTCACATTCTCGGAGGATGTGACCGGATTCGAAGCCGGAGACGTGACGGTGACCGGCGGCGTGAAGGGTGCGTTCGCGAGCACCAGTGCGAGATCGTACACGATGGCAGTCACACCGACCGGCTCGGCAGATGTGGTGATGACCGTGGCCGCAAACGCCGCGACCGACGGCTTCAACACGGGGCCGGTCTCGGCGGTCTCCGCCACGGCGACTTGGGACGCGATACCCCCGACAGTTAAGATCACCGGGGTCACGCCCAATCCGGTCGACGAAGGCGGTTCGGTCACGGTGACGGCACGGCTGTCCCGGATTTTGCCGGGCGGCGTGACGATCCCGGTGACGTTGATCCTGGGCACCGCCGAGTCAGACGACTACGATGCGTTGGCAGGCATCGCGATCTCCAGCGGGCAGACGGAAGGGACGGGGACCTTCGTGACGGTCGCAGACGACGACCTGGACGACGAGACGTTCACGGTAGCACTGGGTGCTTTGCCGGAGGGGTTGATGCTGGGCAGCCCCTCGTCGGTCGAGGTGACGATCCGCGACCGGACGCCGTCGCCCAATCGTCTGCCAACAGTGACGGCTTCGTGCGCGCCGTGCGTGGTGGCACCAGCCGGTTCGGTGCGCGTTACGGCAACGGCCTCGGATGAGGACGGCGATCCCTTGACCTACAGTTGGAGCGGAACGAGGGGCGAATTCACTGGACCCGCCGACGAGTCCGTGGCGGACTGGGACGGCCCCCGCCGAACTCGGGACGGCGACGATCAGCGTCGATGTCCGTGACGGGCGGAATGGCTCCGCGTCGGCCGAGGTCGCAGTTGAGGTCGTGAACCGCCCAGCGGTGTTTGAGCAGACGTCCTACGGCTTCGAATTGCCCGAGAATGTGGACGGTCGCGAGCGGCCGTTCGACCTCGGCAGAGTAATGGCCGTGGACCCCGATAGCGACGCGTTGACCTACGAGATCGCGTCCGGCGACCGGGAACACTTTGCGGTGGGGGCGCTCGACGGCGTGGTCAGATATGTCGGTCCAAGCATGGACTTCGAGACGGCACCGAACCGATTCGAGTCGACGATTCGCGCGCGGGATGGGTTCGGGGCAGAGGCGCGGACGGAGATTGTGGTCAAGGTGACCGACGTGAACGAGACGCCCCAGGCGGCGGACGATCACGCGGAGACGCCTGAGGATCAGGCCATAACGATCGACGTGCTCGCTAACGACACGGATCCAGAGGGGGGGCGATTGCGCATCGTGTCGGTCACCGCTGCGGCGCACGGGGCGGTGCACCTCACCCCGGACGGTTACGTGATCTACACGCCGGAGGCCGACTTCTACGGCCGCGACTCGTTCACCTACGTCGACTTGGACGGACGGAGCCTGACGGACACGGCGACGGTCGAGGTGTTGGTACTGCCCGTCAACGACGCGCCAACAACGGTCGGGACGATCCCGGATCAGACCCTCGACGAGGGCGGCGGCGCGGTGCATGTGGACTTGTCGCCATACTTCCGCGACAGGGACGGGGACGCACTCATCTACGGCGCACGATCAAGCGACACTGATGTGGTCCTGGCCGAAGTAGAGGGAGCGGTGCTGGCACTGACACCGGTCGTATACGGCTTGGCTACGGTCACGGTTACAGCATGGGACCCCGCAGACCTCAGCGTGGACCAGAGCGTGCGTGTCGGTGTGAGCGACCAACCGCAGCGTACAATCCTCAGGAACGTGCTGGCGGCCACAGCCCGGAGCCACCTGGCAAGCGTGCGTGCGGCGCTGGGCCACAGAATGGAGGCAGATCCGTGCAAGACGTCCCGGCTCGCCGTGATGGACCGGTCCGTGCCACTGGTGTGGACGGAGGCCGCGGCGATGCTCAAGAAACTCGAAATCGGCGTCAGCACGGCAGCTGCCGCCGCGCTGGGCCTGAGCGAAGAAGCCGGTGGGTCGCCTACGGGGCTAGTGTCCAACATGGCTTCGGAGACGGCAGAGCATGTGAAGACCGCACTCCGGTCAGTACCCGCCCGAGCGCTCGGCATCGGAAGAGAGCAATGCGCGGTGCGCGGACGCTGGTCCCTGTGGGGCCAAGGGGATGTGCAGAGATTCGAGGGGAGCTCATCGGTGCACGGGAACGACTACAACGGAAAACTCTCGACCGCGTATGTGGGCCTCGATATGAGGCTGGACGCGCGCTGGTTGGTCGGGGTGGCGCTCTCGCGGAGCAAGGGCACGAGCGACTGGCATGTAGGCGACGGGAAGGGACAACTCACGCATTTCATGACGGTGGTCCATCCGTATCTGCGGTGGAACGACGAATCCACTTCGATCTGGGCCTCAATCGGCGCAGGTAGAGGAGACGCCCGGAACGCGCGGGCGAACGGAAGGCAGGGCACGAGCCCTACGAGTCTTCGGCTCGGACTGGTTGAACTCGAACGACATCTCGAAGCGTCGGGCAGACTTGACCTCGCCTTCAAAGGCGACGCCGCCTGGGCTAGACTCCGTACCGGGAAGGGCGAGGAGACCATCGACCGCCAAGATATCGCCGTGAATCAGGTGCGGGTCGGCGTCGACCTGTCGCTACCCGCGCGCCTTGACGGTGCGGAGTTGACATCTTTTGGAACCGTGTATGCGCGGCACGACGGTGGTGCAGGTCAGACCGGCGACGGCATTGAGCTTACCTGTGGACTCCAGGTCGTCTTCGGCATCGTACGCCTCGACGCACAGGCGCGCATGCTCGCCTACCACTCGGCGGAAGGCTACGACGAGCGCGGCGCGGCGGTAACCCTCATGCTGGGCAAGCAGGAGGGTGATGAAGGCTTTTCGCTCTCGGTATCGCCACAATGGGGCAGCCCGGTCCGCGCCACCTCTGCACTCCTGCACGGCCCGCTCGGCGAGAATCTCCGTCACCTTGGGCCGGCCCCGAAAGGCTGGATCCTCGATGCACGCGCCAGCTACACCATTAAGCTGCCGAGAGGCTTGAAGCTGGGCGTGCAGGGTGGCTACGAGTCCGCCGCGCCCAGCCTCGGCCTGTGCTTCGGTACCCAAGAAAACCAAAGCAGGATGGAATCGCTCTTGCCAGACTATAAACCTTAAACGTTACGGGTGCTGACTACGCACCACTAGCCTGAATTTCCAACCACGTTTTTTGATGACACTTCGATACGCAAGCGATTGCGGCACGCGGCATAGTAATCCCGCTCATCCAAGGAAGAACATCAAGTGGCTCGTGCAGGCGGATTGGAGAGGTGTGTCCATTAGAGATCAATTGTGCGTACTCCAGTGGATCAAACCGTCTCAAACACGACCGACCACCGAAAATCATACGGATTATATCAAAAGACTGTACAATATTCAGGGAAAAGTGCCAGACAAAATTCGCAAATGGCCATTTTCTGGACGGACACTAAGTGCATAATCCCCATTCAGTTTAAGCGTCCAGGAGACGCTGCGTGTAATGAACGGCAGGATTCTTTCCATGATTCTCGCATGGAACCCGACCAGTAAAACGCTTTGAGTATATATGCGTTAAACGCGTTTTCTTGATAGTCCTTGGGAGAGGTGGCCGAGTGGCTGAAGGCGCTCCCCTGCTAAGGGAGTATGGGTTAACAGCTCATCGTGGGTTCGAATCCCACCCTCTCCGCTTTCGCCGGATACGGTTTGGCGTACATGCGGAAAATAGAACCCCGGAGGGGTGGCAGAGTGGTTGAATGCACTGGTCTTGAAAACCAGCGTGCCGCGAGGTACCGGGGGTTCGAATCCCTCCCCCTCCGCACTATACCGAAGTCCGAACAATGCTCTCCGGCGTGTGGGTTCCGGTGACTGAGCACCTCATTCGACACCAACTGCACAGGCATGGGCACGCCCATCCTGTATCTTCTCCCATACATTGATGGGCACAAACCACTAAAGAAAGAATATATTTGGGGGGGGGGCTGTCAAGTAGCCCGGGGTTAAATTTCCCCAGGCTACTTGACAGTCCCATATTTTTCTATATTAATTTCCGAAGAACCATTGTGTTTTGCCATGAATAACTGGAATTTTACCATAAAATATTTAACGATCTACTCCATTGTCTCCCTGATTATATTGTTTGCATCCGATGTGGGTGCCCAGGTCACCGTGCGGGGAACGGTAGGCGACGAAAGGACTGGGGAACCCATGGAGCTTGTAACGGTCGTCATTGAAGGGACCACTATCGGAACTACCACTTCACCGGAAGGCACGTTTGAGCTTGAACTTCGCGGAACTGATGACATTTTGCTATTCTCGTTTATCGGATATGTGACACAGCGGATTACACCCCCAATGGATGGCACGGAGTTGAATGTGCTCCTTGCTCCATCCGTTGAGGACATTGAAGGTCTGGTCGTTGTAGGAACGCGGCGACTCCCCCGACTCGTGACAGATTCCGCCGTACCCATTGATGTGATCTCTCCCCGGGATCTGCAGAGCACAGCAAGTACGGACATTGACGATATCCTTCGCTCCCAGATCCCCTCCTACAATGTTCAGAGGCATGAGATTGACGGATCCACAACCTTTGTCCGACCTCCTACACTGAGGGGACTCTCACCGGATAATACGATCCTCCTCGTAAACGGCAAACGCCGCCACCGTACGGGCTCCATAGCTTTGTTTGGGAGTGCGCTGATTCTCGGCTCACAGGGGCCCGACATGAACATGATTCCTGCTATCGCAGTGAAACAGTTCGAGGTACTGCGGGATGGTGCATCCGCTCAATATGGTGCAGATGCGGTTGCTGGAGTCTTCAACCTGCAGTTGCGTGATGCCAACCATGGGTTTTCAGTTCGTTCACGGGCAGGTCAATACCATCAAGGCGATGGACGCCATATCTCCGTTGCAGCAAACGCAGGCTTCCCCGCTAACCGACGATGGCTTCGTGAATGTGAGCCTTGAGTACCGCAATACAGAACCGACCAGCCGCTCCGTTGATCAGGCAGATGCAAAGACGCTGATCAGCAAGGGATACCCGGTCAAGCGTCCTGGAATTATCTGGGGAAATCCAGATATTGATCACGCCATTACAGGGTTTGTCAATGCCGAACTGGGGCTGAGTACATCTACACGCCTGTATGCCTTCGGAGGATATGGACGACGCTCCGGCAATGGTAGCTACTTCTTCAGAATGCCTGGCGGCAGTAATGCCCGAGCAAATGTCTTCAGGTTCGGCTCTGGAGAAGATGCCGTGCGTGCAGTTGCTGACCTTAATCCCAGTGATGGGATTGACTGCCAGACGCTGGAAGACCTTCCCCCTCTGGATTCAAATTTTGATGCAGTACAAGCCTTTGTCGCGCAGTATCAAGGGACTTGCTACCTGTTTAATGAGGATTACCCGGGTGGATTCACCCCACGGTTCGGTGCTGATATATCAGATTTGAGTGCAGTTGCAGGGATACGCGGTGACAGCCCGTCTGGATTTCAGTGGGATGTCAGCGCAGGTATGGGAAGAAGTCTCATGGACTACTTCATCCGTAATACCGTCAATGCCTCTTTGGGCCCTGAACAACCGTCTGAGTTCCGCCAGCGCGATTTTCTGCAAGAAGAATACAGCGTGAACCTGGATGTATCCTATCCGGTGAGCCTTGAAAGCTTTCACTCGCCGCTCAATATCGCCGGGGGAGTACAGTGGCGAACAGAGATATTCGAAACCCGACCAGGTGATACTAATTCGTACTCGGTCGGCCCCTTTAAAGACCAGGGCTTTTCTGTGGGTTCCAATGGAGATCAGGGAATCCCCCCAGAGTACGCTGGACGTTGGAAACGTCCGAATTATGCCGCATACGTTGACCTTGAGGCAGACGTCATTCCAGCTTTTCAATTGGGTATTGCGGGGCGCTTTGAAAACTTCTATGAGGACTTTGGAACCACGCTCACCGGAAAGGTGGCAGCCTTATGGCGTGCAACACCGGTGATAAGTTTCCGTGGATCCGTGAGCACGGGGGTACGTGCACCCACACCAGGGCAAGTCAACCTCCAAAATATTCAGACAAATTTTGACTCCAAAGGGGGGCTGATTGACGCCGGGCAGATTCCTTCATATCATCCGATTGCACAGGCCTTAGGGGGGAAGCCCCTGACCGAAGAATCTGCGGTCAACTTGGCGTTGGGTACCATCCTTCGAATCTCACCAGACCTAGTCCTTACAGCAGATCTGTTCAGCATCACTCTTCGTGACCGGATCGCACTTAGTGGTAGCATTCCACTGAATGATGAACTCGCCACAGTTCTCAACGAATCTGGGCAACTCGCCGGGTTCGAAACATTACGGGAGGTGAAGTTTTTCTCAAACGACTTTGATACCCGCCAATTTGGTATAGATCTTCTGTTATCCTACGATAAGGAATACAGAAATGGCCGTGCAACCATTGCCAGCATCGCTTACAATTGGACACGTCCTGAATTGCTGAAGTTTTCCGATCCCACAACGATCAGTACATTCTTGGGAAAACCTCTGACTGAATCCACTCAGGTCAGTATTCTGTCTCCTAGACGAAAGATTGAAATGGAGCATGTGAATCCTCAGCATCGCATCGTTGCAACCGGACGTCAAATTACAGGACCCTACTACGGGATGGTTCGTCTCCATTATTACAGCAGCTGGAAAGCATGTCTGTTCTTCAGTTTCTCATGCACCGTTGGCGGTCAGGACGCTCTAAGAACTTACTCTGGAAGTTGGATCGTTGATGCAGAGGTAGGATATCAGATCAGTGATAGCTATGCTGCCGCGTTTGGAGTCAACAATATTTTTGCAATTGACCGCCCCGCGGACCAGATTGAACGTGACGGCCAAGGCAATGCAAGCGTACCCAGTACACCATGGGACTATAACGGAGCCGCACTATATCTGAGACTTTCGGCAGATTTCTAATCCAGCCTTGTGTGATCTGGCAGAAAACCCTGCGGAAACAAGTGATCCGTACGAGAACAAACGCGTAGACGGGCGGAATGACAGACTGCCATTCCCCTGAAAATCGCAAGGGACCTGCCGAATCATCCCTTGTTCAGGGAGTAGAAAACGTGATCGACCATGGAGTATGACTTAATTAAGGATCGGATCAGCCACTGGCTTGACTCGTACCCGAAACTTCTCCCTCTGCTTTTTACTGTCCTGGATCTGTTATTTCTCCGAACCTGGTACGTTCACCGGGCGCTCCGGGAAATGAAGCTGGGACCGGATTCAAAGCTCCTGGACGCGGGGACCGGTTTTGGGCAATATGCATGGCACGCGTTGCGTAAATATCCCGGTGTCTTCGTTACGGCGACGGATCTCAAGGAAGATTACCTGGAGCGTGCCGCCAAATGTTTTGAGGTATTTGGGCTTTCGGATCAGATTGAACTACAGGCGGAAGATCTCACAGATCCAAATGTAACCGGCCTTTTTGACTGTATTCTGGCGGTGGATGTCCTTGAGCACATTGAAGAGGATGAGGCGGCGATCCATCATTTCGCTCGGCGCCTGCAACAGAAAGGGTGCCTGATCATCAGCACCCCGAGCGATCAGGGAGGATCCGATGTCCATGACAAGGATCAGACGAGCTTCATCGGTGAACATGTCCGCGACGGCTATAACCTCAATGAGCTCATGCAAATGCTTACACATGCTGGACTTGAAGTCGTTGACGCGCAGTACAGCTATGGAGCCTGGGGATCCCTGGCCTGGCGCCTGCTGATCAAGTTCCCGATGCTGCTCCTTGGCAGGTCATTGTTTCTTGCACCACTGGTTGCACTCTATTACGTGCCCGTGCTGCCATTGGGCCTACTGATGAACACCCTTGACCTGCACAGTACGAATACGCACGGAACGGGATTGATCGTCGTTGCACGCCAAAATACCTGAGGTCCAACCAAATGCTTTAACTTTAGGGAATCGTTCTTCTAATTCGAGTGGTTGTGAGAAGTAAATATATATTCGTGACCGGTGGCGTTTCGTCTTCGCTTGGAAAAGGCATTTTCTGTGCATCTCTGGGTCGACTGCTTGAGGCCCATGGCCTTCGGGTCTCTATCCAAAAGCTGGATCCGTACATCAATGTGGATCCAGGCACGATGAACCCCTATGAGCATGGGGAGGTGTTTGTCACTCATGACGGAGCGGAAACGGATCTGGATCTCGGGCATTACGAACGATTTCTCGGACACGAAACCAGTCAGGCAAATAATGTCACCACCGGCCGCGTCTATAGTGAGGTGATCGGAAAAGAGCGCGCCGGCGAATACCTCGGGAAAACCGTCCAGGTTGTCCCCCATATCATTGATGAAATCAAAGCGTGGATCGTACGCCTTGCGGAGAGCGAAGAACTGGATGTCATCATCTCAGAGATTGGCGGCACGGTTGGGGATATTGAAAGCCTGCCCTACCTCGAAGCAATTCGGCAGTTGCGCTATGAAATGGGATCCATCAATGCGCAGGTAGCACACCTGACGCTGGTACCCTATCTCGCAGCTGCAGGCGAACTGAAAACCAAGCCCACCCAGCATTCGGTAAAAACTCTACTCTCTTACGGCCTGCAGCCCGACCTCCTGGTCTGCCGCTCTGAGCGCCCGCTGGACAAAGAGTTGCGCGAAAAAATCGCCCGCTTCTGTAACGTGGAAACCCGTGGGGTGATTGAGGCGGCTGACGCCCGCTCCATTTACGAGGTCCCTCTTCAACTAGCCCGGCAGGGAGTTGAGAAACTGGTCATTGAACGACTGGGACTGACAGACCCTCAGACGCAAAAACCCATCACCAGTGAACCCGAACTGGCCGAATGGACACGCTTTGTTCGGCGGTTGCATGCACCGGACAAAAAAGTGCGCATCGCATTGGTCGGGAAATATGTAGCCCATCAGGACGCCTACAAGTCCATCACCGAATCGTTTATCCTGGCCGGTGCGAAGCTGTCTGTTCATGTGGATGTAAGCTTTGTCGAAAGCGAGGAGGTCGATGAACACAACTGTAAAGCAATGCTCCAGGATGTAAAGGGAATCCTGGTGGCACCTGGTTTTGGTACACGTGGGATCGAGGGAAAGATCGTAACAGCCCGTTACGCCCGGATCAAAAAAAATCCCTTTCCTCGGAATCTGCCTGGGGCTTCAGTGTGCCATCATCGCATTTGCACGGGATGTTTGCGACCTACAGGGAGCGCACTCGACCGAGTTTGACCCAAATTCGCCCTGGCCGGTCATTGATCTGATGGCGAGTCAGAAGAATGTATCTGATAAGGGCGGAACGATGCGGCTTGGTGCATACAACTGCGAGATCACAGAGGGCTCACAGGTGCACTCCATCTACAACAAGACCCAGGTGCGTGAACGGCATCGCCACCGATACGAGGTCAATAATTCCATCAAACGCCGCCTCGAAGAAAAAGGGCTGAGGTTCACCGGAATCAATCCGGAAAATGGACTCGTGGAAATTGCTGAACTGCCCTCCCATCCCTGGTACATCGGCGTACAGTTCCATCCCGAGTACCGCTCTACAGTGGGCAATCCTCATCCCCTGTTTATGTCATTCGTTGCCGCTGCGCTCAAATACAAGGGGTAACCCCAACCCCTGTATTCCGCTGAACTTTACCCCTGGACCACACATGAGAGCCGTGCGGCTCATCAAAGCCGATTAGTGCTTTTTTCCCACTAATTTCGATTAAAATTTAAATTAGTGGGAAATTGTGGGAAATTGTGGGAAATTTTTCTTATCATTAATCAGGTTAGTCTACTCAAGAGGTCCCCATGCCTGGGTTTAAGGGACAAGCGACGTACTCAGTTGATGGAAAAGGGCGCATCGCGATCCCCTCTAGGATGCGTGCGTGCATGAGCCCGGAGGCGCATAGCACCCTGGTGATTACGCGTGGATTCGAGCGTTGCATCTTTGCCTACCCGCTTGATGAGTGGCTGGAGATTGAAGACCAGATCGCGAAGCTCAATCCCTATAGCCACAGGCACAGGGCATTCATTCGCCAATTCATGAGATGGGCGGAAGAAGTAACCATAGATGCAAAGGGGCGAATCCCTCTGCAACGCCCGTTGCTTGAGTATGCAGGAATCGAAAAAACAAGTTTGATTCTTGGCAGCCAGAAGTATCTCGAAGTCTGGGATCCCCAAAGATTCGAAGAATACCTGAATGCCGAAGACGCGGATTATGAAACGCTTGCGGCGGAGGTTATGGGAAGCTGATGTCTACTGTTCCTTATGCAACCGCCTACCATGCACCTGTTCTCTCACACACTGTACTGAAATACTTGGTGACGGACATCGACGGCACGTACGTTGATGCGACCGCGGGAGGCGGCGGACATGTTGCTGCGATTCTCTCTGTGTTGTCACCCAAAGGGAGGGTCGTTGCAGTTGATCGGGATGCGGACGCAATCCAGACCGTGAAAGCACGTCTGCCCGATGCCATTAATATGAAGCAACTGGTCGTATATAAGGGGAGATTCAGCAACTTGCAGAACCTGATTCCAAACCTTCTCCCCGTTACGGGGCTGCTGCTGGACCTTGGCGTTTCCTCTCATCAACTGGACTCTGGTCGAAGAGGGTTCAGCCATCGTCAACGTGCTCACCTGGACATGCGGATGGATACTGAATTTGATATCACTGCAGCAGATATCGTGAATGGATCCACCGAAAGTGAACTGGTAAACATCCTCCGCTCCTGGGGGGAAGAGCCCTATGCACGGCGAATCGCCCAGGCAATCATTGCAAACCAGCCCGTTGAAACTACGACAGACCTGGCCCGCATTGTGCGCGATGCAGTCCCGACCCGGTGGGAGTCTCGAGCAGTTTCCCGCACATTCCAGGCCCTTCGCATTGCGGTCAATGGGGAATTGGATGAGCTGGCACAGCTTCTTGAATCGAGCCCGGAAATTGTGGCAGAAGGGGGTAGGATGGTCGTCATCAGCTATCACTCCCTTGAAGACCGAATGGTTAAGCGGATGCTGCGTGACGGGGTCCTGGAAGGAGAATCAAGGCGGGATCTTTACGGGAACCGGCTTGTGCCCTGGAAACCGGTCGTACGCCGGCCCGTCGTCCCTGATGCCGCAGAGATTGCGGCAAACCGCCGATCCCGAAGCGCACGGCTGCGTGCAGGAGTTCGTTGCCCCGTACCTGTCGATACATAATATTTTTTGATGTTTAAGCGTCGCAAATATGGACCTCCCAATCAAGCCACACGCAGACAGCGTGCGGTAGAGCAGGCCATGATGTCGGTTCGCCGTTGGCAGGAGTTGACGATCATTGATGAGTCTACACCGGAACGGAAAGTCATCGCCCGTATCTCCACCCTGCAGTTCGGCCTGATCATCTTTCTCCTTGCAGGGATCCTAACCGGCTATATCGGTCATATTCATACGTCACAGGATCTGTTGGCAGAAATCAATACCCAGCGACGAGAGAATGTTCGCCTCCATCTGCAGCATAATCGGCTCGTAGCCGATTACAATGCCTTTGTTGGCCCTTCCGTCATTTATGAGCGTATCGAGGGGCTGGAACTGCAGAGAGGACACGAATATGCAGGACTCATCCTGACTGCTCAGCCGACCGAACCATGAAAATCCGAGATCAAATACTGGGACGGATGTATGTCGTGCTGACCGGTCTGGTACTCATGCCGCTGATCATTGCCGGACAGCTGATCTGGCTCAACGTTGAAGAAGGGGTTCATCTACGTGAACTGGGTCGGCGTCAAGCAGAATCTCAACAGTTGCTCCTGCCACAGCGAGGCGCGATTCTTGACATTCATGGACGGGCCCTGGCTGTGAACTCTCCACACTATAATCTCGCACTGGATCCCACCGTACCCGAATTCGCAGAGCAAGAAAACCTTTTCCTATCTCGCCTGTCCGACCTAACAGGCACCTCCCTGAAACAGCTTCAGTCACGGATTGAGAATCGGTCGAGTGAGCGGTTTGTCCGACTCATCAATTTGACACCGGAACAGCGAAGAGATGTTGCCTCCTGGGAGATGTCCGGCGTCATTCTCGAAGAGCGTTCCCAACGCAAGTATGTCTACGGAACCACCGCCTCCCATATTATCGGACACATAGATACGGACGGCGTGGGCAAGGCGGGCCTCGAGCTTGAATATGAGGAGTATCTGAAAGGGCAACCGGGACGACGTACTCTTTTCAGAGACCGCCGCGGATACCTCCGCGTTGATGCCGAGGGGGTCGTCGTTCCGGCCACCGATGGAGAGACCCTCGTACTTACGATTGATCTTATCCGTCAGACGATTATGGAGGAAGAACTCGCGGCCGGTGTCGCGGAAGCCGGTGCGATTCAAGGAAGTGCGATTGCGGTGGACCCCGGAAGTGGGGCAATCCTGGCTATGGCCAATGTTCCCACCTTTGATGCAAATATGCCCCTGGAGGCACCGGTATCCGCCTGGCGCAATCGCGCGATCACCGACCGACTGGAACCCGGTTCCGCGTTCAAAATGATCTCGGCATCTGCAGCCCTGGAAACAGGCACCGTTTCCATGGATCACTTGGTTAACACCGGTAATGGGACCCTTCAGGTAGCTGGCTATACCCTGAACGATGTCTCGAGATACGGGGAAATCACTTTCAATGATGTGATCGTAAAGAGCAGTAACGTGGGAATGGCGCTCACCACGCGGTCCATGGCTCCAGAAGAACTGTACCGGTACATACGCAATTTTGGATTTGGGCAAAAAACCTGGATTGATCTGCCCGGGGAGGTCGGCGGACTCCTCAAGCGCACCAATCAGTGGAGCAGAACCACGAAAACCGCACTCAGCATCGGGTACGAGATTGACGTAACCCCTATGCAGATGGTAATGGCATACGCTGCTCTCGCGAACAATGGTCTACTGCGTCAGCCATATATCGTGGCGGAACGACGAGGCGTGACCGGACGTGTGCTGTGGCGTGCAACCGATGATCCGGCCCGGATCGACTCCATCCGAAGAGTCCTGAAGGAAGAAACCGTCACCATGCTCCAGCCGGCTTTTATTGAAGTTGTTCAGAGAGGGACTGCAACAGATGCTCAGATCGAAGGATTGACTATTGCAGGAAAGACCGGGACCGCCCGTAAGGTGGTCAATGGTGTCTACGGCAGCAAGTATCGGACAACGTTCGTTGGCTTCTACCCGGCCGAAGATCCACAGGTGGCCATGATTGTGATTCTGGATGAGCCCCAAACCAGTATTTATGGCGGTAGAGTTTCCGCCCCCATATTCAGGAGGATCGCAGAGCGATGGACTGCAACCTTCCCGGCATCCGGACTTCCCACTCCGCAGGAAGGGTGGAAATTTCAGGCGCAACGGGACAGTCTTGCACCACGACCTGAAACCGTACCGATCTCCGAAGAATCTGCCGAGCGAAACCGTGTGAAAGTTCAAACTGCAACCGATGAGACGGCGCTGACGGTGATGCCAGATGTTTTGGGACTAGATGCCCGGACCGCATGGTTTTTGCTGAGTTCCAAAGGGCTGAATGTACAACTGAACGGAACCGGTTCGGTAATCGGGCAATCTCCAGAGCCGGGCACAGCCGTGGACACAGACGTAATCCTTCAATTACAGCACCATGAACTGGACTGATCTACATACCCGATTAGCCAGCGAGGGATTGCTCACGAATCCTGCTGCACCTGCACCGGACCTAATGGTCACCGGGGTCAGCCAAGACAGCCGCCATGTGCATCCAGGATACGTCTTCACCGCCGTACAAGGAACGCACTTCGATGGACATGCCTACATCCAAAATGCATTGGATGCGGGGGCGCATATCATTGTCTGCCAAGAGAACCCAGGCCGGGATCCCCGTTTCGTTCAGGTATCCAGCACACGAAAAGCCGCTGCCGTGATTGCAGCAGCTTTCTATGGGGATCCAGCTGCTTCCCTACATCTCACAGGTGTAACTGGAACCAATGGGAAAACAACCACTGGAGCACTTGTGCAGCATGTTCTTGAGTGTACCGGAACCATGACAGGCCTGATTGGAACGGTGTCCTATGTTACCGGACAAACGACCTACCCCGCCCAACTCACGACCCCTGATGCAACGCAGCTCCAGCCCATGCTGGTGGAGATGGTTCGCGCAGGCTGCCAAGCCTGCGTGATTGAAGTTTCGTCTCATGCCCTGGATCAGTATCGAACTGCCACGCTGAACTTTTCGGTCGGCGTATTTACCAATTTGATGCATGATCATCTGGACTACCATACAACTGCAGAACAGTATCTCAAAACCAAAAAGCGCCTCTTTGATGACTTGAGCCCTGACGCAATCGCGGTTTATAATCAGGATGATCAGGCAGGCAAACGTATGGTGGAGAACACCCAGGCTACGCAATGCTCCTTCGGTCAGTATACCGATGCAGATATTCGATTCAGTATTGTAAAGGACAGCCCCGGCGGCCTCCAACTGCGTCTGGATGGCCAAACCAGTACGTTTCGACTGGCAGGAACGTTCAATGCTTATAATCTGGCCGCCGCCTATGGAGCCGCGCGCGCGAGTGGGCTGCCGCGCACAGATGTCATTGAAGCCCTGTCTGAGGCCCGCCCCGTCCCTGGCAGATTCGAACAGTATCTGTGCGATGACGCCACACGGATTGTCGTTGATTTTGCACATACACCGGATGCGCTGGAGCAGGTCCTTCGGTCACTAACCCGCGACCGCCAAAAAACGGCTCAGTTATGGTGCGTATTTGGATGCGGCGGCAACCGGGACACCATGAAACGCCCCCTCATGGGCGCAGTCGCAGAGAACCTAGCCGATCATGTGGTCGTCACGAATGATAATCCGAGGGAGGAACCTGCACAGGCAATCGCCGGAGACATCCTCCGTGGTATGAAAAAGCCCGAACGGGCACACCTGATTCTCTCAAGGACCGAAGCTGTGCAACATGTCGCACAAGCATGCAGCGCTGGAGACATTGTACTCGTTGCAGGCCGAGGGCACGAGTCCGTTCAGGACGAAAATGGGATCCGGGTCAAATTGAAAGATCAGGACTTGGTCCTTGAAGCCTTTGCTTCACTCAACCCGAAACTCCTCATCTGAATCCATGCTCTATTTTCTGTTACAGTGGCTGGAAGAGGTGTATCATCCTCCAGGATTCCAGGTTGTGGAGTTCATCACGGTACGTGCGACGCTTTCTGCCATCACAGCATTCATCATCGTAATGGTCATTGGACCCTATGTGATTCGCTGGCTCGTACGTAACCAGCTCGGGGAAGAGGTGCGCGCAGAGCTGGGTGCCGGCGCCGTTGATCATTCACATAAACGTGGAACCCCCACGATGGGCGGATTGATTATTGTCAGTGCGATCATGGTTGCAACGCTCCTGTGGGGAGACTTGCGCGAGGTCTACGTCTGGCTTATCCTCGTCGCGACCATATGGATGGCCGCGTTCGGGTTCGCAGATGATTACATCAAGACCGTTCACAAAGACAAAGCAGGCTTAGCAGCACGTATGAAGCTGACCGGCCAAATCGGACTGGGGCTGCTGGTGGGAATCATCCTGTATTTTCATCCGCAATTTGAAGAGACGCGGGCCGTGACAGATCTACCATTCGTTCAGAATTGGCACCTCGACTATAATATTCTGGGCAATGCATTTCTGGGAGGGATGGATCTCGGATGGCTCCTCTTCATCCCGATGACCATGTTCATTGTTACGGCCACATCCAATGCGGTCAATTTGACGGACGGTCTTGATGGGCTGGCGGCAGGGATCGCCGCCATCACCGCCATGGGGCTAGTCGTTCTCACCTATGTCTCGGGACACGCAGGGTTTTCCTCCTATCTAGGAGTACTGCACCTGACAGGTGCAGGGGAACTGACCATCTTTGCATCCGCGATGTGTGTCGCGTGCCTGGGGTTTCTGTGGTTTAACGGTTATCCGGCGACCGTATTTATGGGGGATACTGGATCACTGTCCTTAGGAGCCGCCATTGCAGTCATGGCCGTGATGGTCAAAAAAGAACTTCTGTTACCACTGCTCTGTGCCGTCTTTTTTGTCGAAACCTTATCGGTCATTCTGCAGACTACTTATTTCCGCTATACCCGTCGCAAGACGGGCACGGGGAAACGGATCTTCCGCATGGCACCCCTGCATCACCATTATGAGGCAAAAGGCATGCATGAGGTCAAAATTGTTACCCGTTTCTGCCTTGTGACCGTGATCACCATGTTGGCAACCCTACTCTCACTCCGGATCCGATGATGCAACCGTACAACGTCCAGGGGAAATGCATCACCGTTCTAGGAGCCGCCCGGAGCGGCCGTGCAGTCGCGGATCTATTGACCCGTGCCGGTGCCAAAGTGTTACTTTCCGATCATGGCCCCATTGACAAAGGTACGTTGAGATGGTGCAAAAATCAGGGTATTGAAGTGGAAGCCCATGGACATACAGAAGCGACACTGGCAGCGGATTTCCTGGTGATAAGTCCGGGAGTGCCTACGACAGCCCAGCCCGTCCAAGCCGCCCTCGCCCAGGGACTGCCCGTTTACTCGGAGCTTGAGGTTGCCTCCTGGTACGCAAGGGGACAGATTGTGGCAGTCACCGGAACCAATGGAAAGACCACGACGGCTTCACTTGTAGGACACATGATGAAGACTGCTGATCGACATACGGTAGTCGCGGGCAATATTGGTACCCCCTTGTCCGAACACATACAAAATTTACATGCAGACACGGTGGTCGTCCTTGAGGTATCCAGCTTCCAACTAGATCATATAGACACGTTCCGGCCGGACGTGAGTGTGATCCTGAATATCACACCGGATCACCTGGATCGCTACGGTGGCAACTTTGAACACTATGCTGAAAGTAAACTTCGCATCTATGAAAACCAGTCAGATGCAGACACGGTGATCTACAACTACGACGATACACTGGTACGAGAGCGTGTCGAGTACTTCATCTCTACCCGTGATGTGCAGGGGCTCCCCTTCAGCAGCCAAGTAGAGCTTTCAAGCGGTGCGAGCGTGATTCACGACATGATCCATCTCCAGAAACATGCGCTCTTACCCACAGAGAGACTGGGAATCCCGGGCTCACACAACATCAGTAATTCCCTGGCGGCTGCACTAGCAGGACAGGCGGTTGGACTTACGAATGCGGTCCTGCGTGAAAGCCTGCGACGATTCACCGGAGTGAATCATCGACTGGAAGTCATCCGTCGATTGAGTGGGGTCACCTATGTCAATGACTCAAAAGCGACCAATGTGAATGCGCTCTGGTATGCACTACTGAGTTTCCATGCACCGATTGTATTGCTCGCGGGCGGTCGGGACAAAGGGAATGATTATGAGATTGTTAAGCCACTGATCTCCGACAAAGTGCATACCGTGATTGCGTTCGGAGAAAGCGCACAAAAGGTGCTCAGAGAGCTCGGCCCTCACACCAAAAATGCGCTATCGGTCAAAACGCTAGACGAAGCAGTCCAGTATGCACGAAGCTGCGCGAGCACCGGAGATGTTGTACTGTTAAGCCCGGCATGTGCCTCTTTTGATCTGTTTTCCAACTACGAAGAGCGAGGAATACGATTCCGCCGCATTGTGGAGAGTTTCTGACCATGCCGAGACAGACCAATACTTTGTATCTGCAGGACCGAGCCCCGATGGACAGGTATGTCCTCTGGATCGTGCTTGTCATCTCTGCGATTGGGGTCATGGCAGTCTACAGCGCAATCGCCTTCCTGGCTGAAGTGAAAGCAGATGGGGATACAGAGCAATTCCTTTTGCGTCACACACTCCGGGTGGGACTTGCACTCGTGACGATGATTGTCTTCAGTATGTTGGACTACCATCAGATCGCGCGCTGGTCGCGACTGTTTCTGCTGGGTTCCATATTCCTACTGGTACTGGTGCGCATCTTTGGTGTCTCGTACGGAGGAGCTACTCGCGCCTTCCAGGTTGGTCTCTTCAGCGTTCAGCCATCCGACTTGGCAAAGATCGCGCTGATCCTAAATATCGCTGTGCTCCTGGTACGTAAGCAGGAATACATTCACAACTTCACCAGGGGTGTTCTCCCGCTATTTTTCTGGACGTTTCTAACCGTCGTGTTGATCGGCCTGGAGGACCTGTCAACCGCCTTCCTCGTCCTGATTTCTGTGATGCTGATGCTCTATGTCGGCCGTGTGAGTCTGTTCCATATCGGGGGAGGTGTCCTCTTCAGCATTGCCTGCATGTTTCTGATGCTCCTTACTTCTCCAAACCGGGCTCAACGGGTCGAATCCTACCTGAATCTGAAGATCTTCTCGAATACGGAGGAGGCCGAAGTGTTCGACTTACGGGCGGAAGGCTATCAGGCACATCAGGCCAGGATTGCCCTTGCAATGGGCGGGTGGACCGGTCGAGGACCGGGCAAAAGTATCCAACGGGATTTTCTGCCGACCCCCTATAACGACTTCATTTTTGCCATTATCTCGGAAGAGTATGGCGTTCTGGGAAGTCTTGTCCTCCTAGGCCTTTTTGTGATGATTCTCTTGCGGGGCTTTCTGCGGATTGCGCGTGATGCAATAGATCCTCTCGGCCTTTTCCTGGCAGTTGGCTGCACAACAATTCTGTTTTTGTACACTTTGGTCCATGCAGGGGTCTCGGTGGGAATTTTACCGGTGACGGGGCTCCCGCTTCCGCTGATCTCCTATGGTGGAACCTCAATGCTTGCTGCGGGCATTCTGCTTGGAATTCTACTCAACATCTCCCGACAACCGGACTACCGATGAGACCACCTCGCATACTACTGGCTGGTGGCGGCACGGGCGGCCACGTATATCCGGCAATTGCCATTGCACAGGCAATCCGCTCGCTGGAACCAATGAGTGCGATTGCATTTGCTGGAACGCGGGATCATCTGGAATGGAACGCAGTCCCGGACGCGGGATTTGAAATTCATCCAATTACGATTAGCGGGTTCCATCGTAGACAGCTCTTACGGAATGCAGGATTCCCATTTAAGCTGGCAACCGGGCTCTGGCAGAGTTATCAGTTGGTCCAAGACTTTGATGCGGACGTTGCGGTTGGAACTGGCGGGTATGTGTCGGGGCCGGTATTGTGGGCAGCCAGCATGCGTAAACGTCCAACGGTTGCCCAGGAGCAGAATGCCTACGCAGGCGTGACCAATCGTATTCTGGGACGCCGTGCAGCACAGGTACATATTGCTTTTGAAGAGGCAAAGAACTGGTTCCCCGAGGGGCGTTGCCGTATCAGTGGCAACCCTGTACGCAAGGAGTTGGCGACGACAATTACACGCGAATCTGCCCGGGAAACTCTAAAACTACCGCAGACCGCGAAGGTGCTTTTCGTGTTCGGGGGATCGCTGGGAAGTCAAGCCATTAATGAAGCAATGTGGCAAGTTTCAGATCATATGCTCTCCGCCCTCGACCTTCATATCATCTGGCAGACCGGCAACCTCTACTACGAGCGAATGCGAAGGAAAGAGCACGCAAGACTTCGTGTCATGAGATATGTGGACCGGATGGAGTTGTTTTATGCTGCCTGTGACCTTGTTCTGGCACGCTCTGGAGCCCTCACATGCAGCGAGCTCTTGTGCACTGCAACTCCTGCGGTACTCGTGCCGTCCATGCATGTAGCCGAGGATCACCAGACCAAAAATGCCCGCAGTATGGAGCGTATCGGTGCGGCGATGTATGTGCCGGAAGAAGATCTTCTGAATGCACTCCTGATACAGGTCCCTGCTCTTTTGGCTGACCCTGAACGAAGAAGGAGGATGGCGGACAGGGCGCGCAAGGCTGCAAAACCTCAAGCTGCCATGACCATCGCAAAAGATATTCTAGCACTGGTTGGATGGGAGGACTAAGAATGAACTCACAACGTCGACAACCTTGGCTCGGACGAATCCGCCATGTACACATGGTCGGCATTGGCGGCATTGGAATGAGTTCAATCGCTTCTGTTCTTTTGGCGCGAGGATACCGGGTAACCGGCTCCGATCTGAACCTGAGTGAACTGACCAATAAGCTTGCAGATCAGGGAGCGCACATCCACGAAGGACATGATGAAAAATATGTCTGTGGCGCAGATGTGGTCGTCTACTCGTCTGCGGTGGATGTGAATCAAAATGCTGAAACGAAAGCGGCGCTTGCTCAGCGTATCCCACTGATTCCCCGATCAGAAATGCTCGGCGAACTTATGCGTATGAAATACGGTGTCGGCGTAGCCGGCACACACGGGAAAACAACGGCGACCAGCATGGTTGGGCGTGTGGTTGCAGAAGGTGGGTTTGACCCCACGATCATCGTTGGGGGGAAAGTGACGGAACTCAACAGTAACGCCGTCAGCGGAGAGGGGGACATTATCGTGATTGAAGCAGATGAATATGATCGCGCTTTTCTGCGATTAACCCCTGCCCTAGCCGTGATCACGACCATTGAAGCGGATCATCTGGACATCTACGGCGACCTGGAAGAAGTCTACAAGGCCTTTACTACGTTTGCCGTGAGTGTGCCCTTCTTCGGGGCAGCCATCGTCTGCCTGGATGATCCTGGTGTGCAGGCAATTATTGACGGGATTGATCGCAGGTTGGTGACCTACGGCACCGCGCGACAGGCGATGGTGCGAGCCGAGAGGGTGAGACAAAAGGGGCAGTCTACGCATTTTGACGTGCTTGCATCCGGCAAACCACTCGGATCTATTCAACTACAAGCGCTCGGATTGCATAATGTACGTAATGCACTGGCTGCCGTCGCTGTCGGATTGGAGCTTGATATTGCTTTTGACTGCATCAAGTCGGGGCTGGAGCTCTTTTCCGGTGTCCAGCGACGGTTCCAAGTTCTCGGAAAGGGGGATGGGATTCTGGTCATTGACGATTATGCCCATCATCCGACCGAAGTCCTCGCAACCCTGAAAGCTGCAAGCGAGGGATATCCAGATCGCCGGATTGTGGGGGTTTTTCAGCCCCACCTATATTCGCGCACGAATGATTTCAAGGATCAGTTTGCTCGTTCATTTTTCAATGCAGACATCCTGATCGTGACAGAGATCTATCCAGCTCGAGAAGCACCGATCCCTGGAGTCACCGGAAAGCTGATTGCAGAACTGGCTGCAGCTCGGGGTCATCGCGATGTCCGCTACGCGAAGCAGAAGGAGGATGTGCTACCCATTTTGCAGGATACCTGTGAATCTGGTGATGTGGTACTGTTCATGGGGGCAGGGGATATCTGGCGAACAGCCCGCGAGTACACGGAACAACTTTGCCTGGACGCAGCCGCCTAAGATCATGAAACGTAGACAGAGACGCATTCTGACCCTTCTTGTAATCTATCTCTCGATCTGTGTTGTGGGGAGTATCGGATGGTCTTATCTGTGGCAGCGTCCGTGTAACCAGATTGCAATTACAGGCACTGAGTACACGGATCCAGCCTCCATGTACGAGCTGATTGACAGTGCATTCAGCCCCCAGTTGGTAGTTGACCGGCTACAACGACATCCATGGGTCCAGGGAGTACGCGCAATCTGTTATCCAACCGGCACGATGCGAGTGGAGGTTCTGGAGCGTCGGCCATATCTGTTGACCCTTACAGAAACAGGAAGACCAGCATACTATCTGGACGAGTTTGGCTACATGATGCCCGCTTATACACAGGCGATCTTTGATGTGCCACTCTTGCGGGGGACCGCGAATCCATATCGTGCATTATCTCCCGTAAAAGACCAAGCTGTACGGGACCTTCTAGCCCTTCTGCCACGACTTCCTGCTGAGATCGACCCTCTGATATCTGAATTTGAAGTAACAGAAAACGAACTGACCATGATTATGCGTGTTGCCAGTGCAGACCAGATCACGGTAGTGCATCTGGGGGATACGGCATGGGAAAAGAGACTGCACAAACTGTATGCATTCTGGGATCAGCAGATACGACCTCGCGAGGACCGGATGGTCGATGTCATTGACCTGCGGTTTCGAGGCCAAGTCGTAACAAGAGAAAAACCGATATAGTTATACACCACGAACCATGCATGATCAAATTGTAGTCGGAATGGATATTGGCACCACGAAAGTGTGTGCTGTTGTAGCCGAATCCGATGAATTGGGCAAGATTAATGTACTAGGGATTGGAATCGCCGAATCTGATGGTCTGAACCGAGGCGTTGTAGTCAATATTGATAAGACTGTAGCCTCTGTTCAGAAAGCGATCTCAGCAGCGGAGCGTGCAGCCGATGTAGAAGTCCAGAATGTGATTGTGGGCATTGCCGGTGATCATATTCAAAGCTTCCAGAGTCGAGGGGTGATTACGACCACCAACCGCGATCACTCAATTACGGAAAAGGATGTCAAGCGATTGATTGAGGATACGGCGCATGTGGCGATGCCCGCGGATCGGGAGATCCTGCACATTATCCCGCAGGAATTCATCGTTGACGGTCAGGATGGGGTGTTAGATCCGGTTGGAATGAGCGGTGTGCGCCTTGAAGCCAATGTACATATCATCACAGGACTGGTCTCTGCAGCAAGAAATATTTATCGATGCATTGAGAAAGCTGGCTATCAGGTCACCGATGTCGTACTTGAGCCACTGGCCAGTTCATTCAGTGTGCTACATCCAGACGAGAAGGAGGTTGGAGTAGTCCTGATTGATATTGGAGGCGGAACCACCGATGTTGCCGTCTTTGAAGATCGTACGATCCGGCACACTGCCGTCATCGCCGTAGCAGGCAACAATGTAACGGAGGATATCAGGAAGGGGTTAGGAGTCATGCGCAATCATGCCGAGCAACTGAAATGTCAATTTGGTTGTGCAATGGTTGATCTCACGGATGACGACAATCAGATACGTATTCCTGGGCTGGGAGGCAGGCAGGAAAAAGCAATTAGCTCTAGTACATTGGCCCAGATCATTCAACCTCGACTGGAGGAGATCCTAGAGATCGCCGCGATTGAAATTCGACGCAGCGGATATGGCAAACATCTCTCCGCTGGTGCGGTCCTAACCGGTGGAGGCTCATTGATCCCGGGAACCAATGAATTGGCCAATGAAGTCCTCGGGCTCGAAACACGCGTTGGCTTTCCTACACAGCGGGGAAGCGGGCTATGGCAAGAAGTGTCGGACCCCAAATTCGCCACGGGTATCGGCTTGGTTCTTTATGGGCTATCCCCGAAAATGAAGAATTCTGTCACCCAAGATGGTTCAGTCAGAAGATTGCCTGGTGCCACGGACGCTTCCGAAAAGGGAGCAGGCTCGTGGAGTAAAATTGTCGGCCGTATGAAGGGCTGGTTCGATGAACTTTAAAACAACTCATTCCTTTCTGATCAAAAATGAAAACTAACGAGATCATGGAAACACAGAAAAAAACTCGGTTCAAGTTTGATGCTGAATACCAGGGCATTGCAAAAATTTGCGTTGTCGGTGTAGGCGGAGGTGGCGGCAATGCCGTCAACAGCATGATTGAACACGGCTTGGAGTCCGTGGAATTTATGGTCATCAACACGGATGCCCAAGATCTGACGAAGAGTCTGGCGAAGCACAAGATTCAAGCAGGCCGAAATCTGACCAAGGGCCTAGGTGCAGGAGCGAGACCCGATGTGGGTCTGCAGGCTATGATGGAATGCATTGAAGAGATCGAAACTGCCTTGCACGGATTTGATCTAATCTTTGTGACCGCCGGCATGGGGGGAGGAACGGGAACCGGAGGAGTCAGCATTGTTGCCGACATTGCACGGCGACTGGGAATCCTGGTGGTGGCGATCGTCACCAAGCCCTTTGAGTTCGAAAACAAGCAACGGATGCAATATGCTCTGGCGGGGATTGATCGCCTCCGGAGTAATGTTGACACCTTGATTATAATTCCGAATGAACGGCTACTGGATATCGCAGATGAGACGACGAATCTTGCCGAAGCATTCCAACGGGCAGATGATGTCCTGTCGGATGCCACCCGTGGAATTAGCGATCTGATTACGAAGACCGGCTTGATTAACTTGGATTTTGCAGATGTACGCACGACGATCAAGGATAGCGGCACTGCGATCATGGGGGTTGGAACAGGTGATATAAAAACCGGTGCTGCCACGATTACGCTTGATGCGATTTCAAGCCCACTCATGGATGGTGTATCTATTGCAGGAGCTCGGAACGTATTGGTCAACCTAACCGCGGGTTCCATACCGATCAAAGAGGTGAACGCGGCAATGGCAGTCATCAAGGATGAAGCAGGCGCAGATGCGGAGATCATTACGGGCGTGGTCGTTGATTCTGAGATGGAGGGTAAGATGCGGATTACTGTCATTGCGACCGGTTTTGATCGGGCGAAGACCTCGAAAAAACGGGAGCGCAAGAAATTGCTCCCAGAGGAAAAAGACTTTGGCTACAAAGGCGAGGACAACCTTAAAGTTCTGGATAAACCCGCATGGGAGCGCCGCGGATTAGCTGAGCCCAAAAAAGACACAACTTTGGGAGGGCAAAAAATCAGGTACCTGAGCGAGGACGATGCTCCATCAAAAAAGAAAGAACCATCACCTACGGATACAGTCCCTGCTTTTTTGCGAAAAATGATGGATTAGGAACATTCATATGTAAATTTGGTAACCTGCGATTTAGTCAAATTACATTTATGCTATGCCCCAACACGCTTCAGCAGTTAAGCGGGTACGCCAGAGTGCGGCACGTCGCCTTCGTAACCGCGAACACCGTAGCCGGATGCGGACCATGGTCAAGAAACTCTTGCAAACCGAGGACGCTTCTGTCGCGAAGGCCCTTTACCCTGAGACCCAGGCATACCTGGATAGACTTGTTACGAAGGGGATTATTCACCGGAACAAGTCTGCGCATTACAAATCTCAGATTTCACTACATTTGAATAAAGTCGCACGTTAGATTCATGGAATCAACGCAATTCACGCAAAATTTTATGCAAGAAGTACAATGAGTCTCTCATCAAATCTTTTTCGGACGGCCGTAAAACTCCTATCACTGGGACTCCTTCTGACGATCCTGCCGAGTGCAATCGCACAGGATTACGCGAAGAACCTGCGCCCGGAAGGTAATCTCTTTGTAAAACCTAGAATTGGGTTTTCGTCCTATTTTGGCGACAATGAACAATCGCCATTTAACTTTAACGGGGATGCTTTCGATGTGGGTACTCCCTGGAATATTGGCCTTGAGCTCGGGTATCAGCTCTCTGTCCCATTCTCAATCAGCCTCGCATACGTTGCTGGAGAATATCCTGTGATCACACAATTCCCGGCCAGGGTTAAGGATGTGGATGGAGTGTCAAATGACGATACGCAACGCAGTTCGATTCAGGCGTTTGGTCGATACGCCTTCGCGGAAGCCCCGACGCGCACGGCTCTGTACCTCAATTTTGGCTTGTCGTACTCGTTTGGAAATGCGACACAGGATCAGGCACCCTATACGACTGAAGAGAGTGGAGGGGCATTCGGCCCTCTTATCGGGTTAGGAGTGGACATCGCATTTAACCCGCGCATGTCATTCTTCGCAGAACTCAACGCGGGCTTTCATTTTGGTGATGAAGCACTGGACGGCACGTCGGAATACGGATATGGTGGGGCGGATATGCTTTCCGCACTGGGCGTTGGTCTCAAAATTAATTTTGCAGCTGCGGTCACCCCGCCCGAGGTTGGTGCGCTTACCTGCCCGGCTACACTGGTCGTGACAGGTACTCCCGCAAATTTTCTCTGCGGTCACGAACATGGAGGTTGCGACACAACCAATTGAATTGCGCTGGGAATTCGGTGACGGCGGGACAGCCATGGGGGACTCCGGTATTCACACCTATACAGAGGCGGGAACATACGAGGTAATGTTTTTTGCAACGAACGAAGGGGGCACAGCTACAGGCACATGCAACGTCACCGTCCTTGCTCCCGCTGAAATTCTTGCACTCACTACTGACAAGGAGAATGTCAGTATTTGCGACGAGGATCCGAGTGTGACCTTTACAGCCAACACGGGCGGATCAGATCCATTCAGCTATCAATGGGACTTCGGTGATGGCCAAAGCAGCACAGAGGCCAGCCCATCGCATACGTATGCGCAGATGGGTACTTACACCGTAACCTTGACACTGACCAACGATGCGGGCAGTGACCGCCGAACGACTACCGTGAATGTGACCGAGGAAGGTTGCTTCGACTGTGACATTTCAGAGATGAATACGGTATTCTTTGACCGTAACTCATCCGTCCTCACCGATGCCGGCCGCACGCAGCTAATGGAAAACCTGGAAATCCTCCAGAACTGCGAACTGAATGTACGCATTGAAGGCTATGCATCCCGTGACGAGCGCAATGCAACGCAGTTGAGTGAAGACCGTGCAGCAGCGGTCAGACAGTACTACATTGACAGCGGTATTGATGAGTCCCGCATGTCCGATATGGGTATGGGAGCAGGGGGGCAGACAACCAAGAAAGGAGCTGCTGCTCAATTCCGAAGGGTTGATACGATCCCTGCAAACTAAAACTTTTCGTTCCAAAAAAAGGTACCCCGACAGATCTGTCGGGGTACCTTTTTTTTTGCTACACAGACCTATTGATTTACTCCATTCATCCTTGCAGAATCGAAAAAACTATTTCCCTCGCTTATGAATCCTGTGTAATGATCTAAACCCTATATTGTGGAAATCCTCAACAAGCCCCAGCAAAATTGATCTACATATGTCGTTTCATTCACGCGATTCAACAAGTTCCCTGACTGCTACCGATTACCTCCTCATACATCAAGCCGAATCAACCGCAAAACGTGTCTCAGTGCTTGGTTGGTATTTTGTGGGATTCTTTCTTGGTGTCATTGGACTGCTGATTGTATATCTGCGCGAACCCAAGATCTCCCTGATACCAGCAACCGAATACGTTGGAGATGAAAAACTACATTTTATGGAAATTTTTGCTGATGCCTTAAAGGAAAAACAAATCAAGGCGACTTGAATGGGATTAATCCTCGGGAATTCCTTCAGTATCTTCTGGCTTTGGATTATTCTCTAATTTGGGTTTGATCAGCATATCTTCAGCAGGCATATTCGAACCTAAGATTGTGCAGCTTAATGGTATGGGACCGTAGCGATTAATCGAACCCTTCTGAAGTCCCATCGCCATCGGACTTGAGATTTGAATCAAGGGAAGGCAGGATCCGTCAGGCGTATTTTCGGAGCAACCTCAGGTTTATGTAGCTTGTGAAACATCTCGACAAGCTTTCTAGGATCTACAGCGGAAGCCTGTGTATTCAGGTGAAGTTGTCCGTCAAATGAGATAGAATGATGGGCAGCACAAACCACTCATCGACTTTTCATAAAACCTAATACCGGAGCGATCCTCGCACATTGACTCCGAGGTCTCCCAGCGCGGTTGTGCGCCCGTGTGCCAGACCAAAGACCGAGAACGTCAACCATTCCGATGGATAAAGCTCTCCGCCCAACCGGTACATCACTCCCTGATGCAACTGGGTCACCTCCATGACGGACCGAGCAGTGCCACCTTTCCACGGGACGCCGTATCCCAACTCCAACTCAGTCCGCTGCGCGTCTGCCCCGAGCGGCACCGCATCCAGGATCGTCTGCTGACTGTACATTGACATCCCCTGGCCCCGTCCCCACGATGGCCGCACACGCATCATCAACCCCTCTGATCGACGGCCCACCTGCACGGATCCCGAGATTCCCCACTCGGTGAACCCGTCCGCCGTGTGCATCACCAGCCCCTGTGTCCGCAGATCCGCCTGCAGGCGCCACGCCGGATAGGCAACCCGGATCCCCCCGCCAAACTCCAACCCCACCCCCGTCTCCGCACTCCCACCATCACTCCGCACATTCGCCTCCACAAATGGACGAAGCCCATCGCTGATCTTTACATTCGCTTCCACACCTGCCCGAATCCGGTACACCTCTGCCGTCACCTCATGATCCGTTATCTCTGCATCCGTCACCAGAACATCTCCATGGTAGTTCAGTCCGACCGTGCCACTTGACACCAATTTCCCTCGAACCCCCATCGCTCCAAACCTGGACACCAGATCCCCTTTCAACTCCAGCACCTCCGCCTGTCCACGACCCGCACCTGCGCTCAACCATACATCCCAGCCCGCCCGCGCGTACGATACATACGGATAAACGCCCGTCAACCCTGCGGTGATCTCTCCCGACTGCTGCACCACCTCAAACGATCCCTCTCCCTGACTGTGGGCCAGAAGTAGTCCCGCCAGCCAACCTCCCCGCCAGCGGTAGTCCGCTCCCAGCATCCCCGTGGTCACCTCTCCACGGAGCGTCAACGCATCGTCATCCCGTCCATTGAACTGGCGGAATGCTCCCCGTCCCCAGACGCTGAACGACCCACTGTACGAAGTCGCAGACATGCGGCAACCCGCCAAGAGTTCTCACCAAGGGACGGATCCCATTCGAGGAGGCCGAGTACCAGAGCCGGGCCATCTCTGCGCGGTCGGCCGCACCACACGAGGCACCATCCGCCCCGGAGCGGAACCGCTCCCCCAATGCCTCCACCACCTGCACCCCCGACGTCCGTACAAACCGCGCCGCATACGCCTCCAGTACCTCTTCACTCACCGTGGTCGACTCCTGGATCGTCGCCACCCCCACCGCCTTCGCAATCTCTGCATGCTTCGACGACTCCAGATGCACCGTGAACGTCTCCTCGCGCCAATCCAGCCCGTCCTTCAAGAGTGGCACCGCAATCATCGCTTCCACCGTTCCCGGTGCCAGCGTGACCACCCCCGAGGAGGCTTCATAGTCTTCGCCTGCCTTGGCGGTCCCATCGCGGGTCCGGTATGCTGCCGAGATCATCTGACGCTGCGGATGCGACAGCATGACCCGGAACCGGACCATGCCATCTTCTTCCAGCACCAGCGCATCTTCTACCCGAAGGATCGCGCTCGCACCATCATCATCCAGGATCGTGCCTGTCCCCGTCTCACGTGCAATGATGGCATTGCGAGGCTTTGACAGTGTCACCATAAACGTCTCATGCTCTTCCGGGAATTCATCATCGATCACCTCAATCTCAATCACGCCCCGGGTTGCACCCGGGTCAAAGATCACAATCCCCCGCGAGGTCACATAGTCCAGGCCCGCCTCTGCCGTGCCGGCCGTGCTTGCATACTGCACAGATCACCACCTGATCCACGGGACGACTGAGTTCAATGGGCAGTTGGATCGCCTCTGCATGTTCCAATGCCTGTTCATCGTAGAGGGTGATCGTAAGCGGCCCCGGCCGCTCATCGTTGTCCATGATCGTCACCGTGATATCTGTTGTCACCCCGTCGTACCCCCCGCCCGATGCCGTAACCTTTAAGCCGACCGTTTCGTCTGCATAATCCTCGTCGTCCTCCGCTGCCGTTAAGGTCACGGCCTTGGATGTGTTCCAGTCTGCAGCCGTAAACGTGAGCGAGGGTTGGTTCAATATTAAATCTGTTCCCGCGTGCCCGGTGAAGGTCAGCGTCACGGGGCCCGGTGGCGATGCGGATAGACGAACCATCAGCGGGTGCGTAGTCCCTCCTTCTTCCATCTGCACTGCCTCCGGGGCCACGAGCCCCGCTACATCGTTATCCGTGATCGTCACTGTGATATCGGTCGTCACCCCGGCGTAGCCGCCTCCAGATGCTGTGAGCGTCAATGTTTCCGTATCGTTCGCAAAATCATCATCCTCTGCCCTGCCGTTAAGGTCACCGTCGTCTGGGAGTACACTCCAATCCGAGGTTGTAAACGTGAGGGAGGGTTGGTCCACTCAGGGCCAGATCGGTCCCTGCATGCCCGCCGAAGGTCACTGTCACCGGACCTGATGGCATCTGTGCAAGCGCAATCGCCAACGGCCTCTGGCTTCCTTCCGCCATGGTCACCGATGCCGGGGCTGCGAGCCCCGGTGCATCGTTGTCCGTGATCGTTACCGATACCGTTTCGGAGATCCCGGTGTAGTCGACACTACCACTTGCTGTCAAGGTGACCTCCACCCGATCATTTACAACATCCGCGTCGTCCGCGGCGCGCAAGCTCACCTGCTGCGTCTCATTCCAGTTTTCTGAAGTAAAGATTCGAGTGATCGGGTTCACGGTCAAGTCGGTCCCCGAAGGCCAGGTCATCGTGACCACGACGTTGCCCAATGGCTTCGAGGTCAGCGCAATTGGAAACGTTTCGTCCTGTTCCTCCACTACCGAAACCGAACGAGGGACGTTCATCCCTGCCTCATCATCGTCGGTGATCGTCAGCTTAACCAATTGCCGATCCCCTTTTACCAGCCCGAACGGCAGGGTACCAAGTGCCACTGTGAAGGTCTCATCTGTCTCTGCAATATCATCCGGAATCGTAGAGATTGAGTAGGTCCCGTTCCTCTCTCCCGCTTCAATCTCTATCTGGGTTGGAGGCAATGCCTCGTAATCCTGGGCATTCGTGGTGCCATCCGTCAGTATCAATGGAATTGTCACATCGGTGTCCGGCGCCTCGGACAACGTTGCCGTCACCGTGATCTTGCCACCCTCATCTACGGGATCAGGGGATGCGGACAGATCTACCGTCACCGCTGTCGGCGACGTAACGTCCTGGATCGTAACGGACTGGGAAGACTCTCTGCCCGCCACCAGAAGCGCCGGGGGGAGATCTCCCAATGCGACGATAAAGGTCTCATCGTCCATGTCTGCATCCTCGGATGTCTGGATCTGCCCCGATCCCTGCGTCTCACCACTAAGAATCGTTACCTCCCGAAGTGGCCTGTAATCGCCAGGCTCTGCAGTGCTGGGGGGATACGCCAATGGAACCACCACATTAGTTTCCAGCCTGCCCGTCAGCCTTGCCGTGATCGTCACCGACTTGCCTTCGTCCACCGGATTCGGAGATGCGAACAGTGTCACTTCCACCGGGGGCGGCGGGTCATTGTCTGTAATCGTGATCTGCACCGAGGAAGGGCTGCCAAGCACGACCCCCGACGGCAAGTCATCAATGATGGCGACCGTGAACCGCTCATCCCCATCCGAAACATCATCATCTTTGATGTCAAGCGTCCCCGACCCGGTCCGGGATCCCCCGGCGACCGTGATGCGTGGAAGAGGGCCATAATCACCCGGCTCCGTCGGCGGTTCGCCTGGAGTATCCCTCAAGTTAATCGTCACCGCATCCGGTAATGCCTCTGTCAACGTTGCCGTGATGGTGACTGACGCGCCTTCGTCCACCGGGTTCGGAGATGCCGACAAACTCACCGTCACCGGAGTGTCCGGGGAATCAACGTCATCTACAATCGTCAGCGTATGTGTACCCGGACTCCCCACTGTATACCCTGTGCCACTTTCCAATGTCAAAATGACCGTCTCGTTGTTCTCCTCCACATCGTCATCGGTAATCACGACCGGAATATTCACCGAAGTCCGACCAGTTGCCACGGAGATCGTCCCGGAACTGGTGTAGTCCGTGTTCCGAGTTGCCGTACCGCCCGTGCCGTAACTCAACGTGAACGGTGCCACGGGCGCAGGATTGATCCTGACGTCCACATGGTGCGTCCCCTTGTTTTCAGGCGCTCTGGACGAAGACGAAGCAAAGCTCACCTGCGGCTTCTCATCATTGTCCGTGATCGTCAGCGTATGCACGTTCGCACTTCCCACCGTGTACTCCGTGCCGTCGGTCAGCGTCAGGATAACCGCCTCGTTGTTCTCCTCCACATCGTCATCGGTAATCACAATCGGAATATTCACCGAGGTGGCACCAGCGGGCACGGAGATCGTCCCCGAGCCAGTAATGCTGTAGTCTGCGTTTTCGGTCGCCGTACCGCCCAGCGTGTAGTTCAACGTGAGAGGTGCCGCGAGCGCAGAGCTGATCGCGATTGCCACATGGTGCGTACCATCATCTTCGCCCACGCTGCCCGTCGCCGAAGCAAAGCTCACCTGCGGCTTCTCATCATTGTCCATGATCGTCAGCGTGTGCACATTCGTGCTTCCCACTGTGTATCCCGTACCGCTGGTCAGCGTCAGTGTGACCGTTTCGTCACTCTCGTGCTCGGTGTCCTCAATAATCCCGACCGGAATCTTCACCGAGGACGCATTCGCGGCCACGGAGATCATCCCGGAGCCAGTAATGCTGTAGTCTGCGTTTTCGGTCGCCGTACCGCCCAGCGTATAGATCAATGTAAGGGCTGTCCCAGGTGCAGGACTGAGGCTGACTTCCACATCGCGCGTACCACCATCTTCGCCCACACTGCCTGCCGCCGAAGCAAAGTTCACCTGCGGCATACCATCATTGTCCGTAATCGTCAGCGTGTGTACATTCACACTTCCCACCGTGTATCCCGTGCCGCTTGCCAGCGTTAGGATGATCGTCTCGGCATCATCGTCCACATCGTCATCGGTAATCACGACCGGGATATTCACCGAGGCCGCACCAGCGGACACGGAAACTGTCCCCGAGCCAGTAATGCTGTAGTCTGTGTCTTCGGTCGCCGTACCGCCCAGCGTGTAGTTCAACGTGATGTCTGATCCGGGCGCAGGGCTGATGGCTACTTTCACATGGTGTGTGCCAGTACCTTCGCCTACGCTGCTCGTCGCCGAAGCAAAACTTATCTCCGGCGTATCGTTGTCTGTGATCGTCAGCGTATGCACGCTCGTACTTCCCAAATTGTATCCCGTGCCGCTTTCCAGCGTCAGGATGATGGTCTCGGCATCATCATCCACATTGTCATCGGTAATCACGACCGGGATATTCACCGAGGTCAAACCATCGTCCACGGAAACCGTCCCGGAGCCAGTAATACTGTAGTCTGCGTCTTCGGTCGCCGACCCACCCAGCGTGTAGTTCAACGTGATGTCTGATCCAGGTGCAGGACTGAGGTTGAGTTTTACATCGTGCGTACCACCATCTTCGCTCACACTGCCCTTGGATGAATCGAAATCAACCTCCGGCGTATCATTGTCCGTGATCGTTACCTCCACCTTTTTCGGATCCCCCGCGACCACTGTGCTGGGAAAGCTGCTATCGTTCTCATCAATCGCCACCGTGAACGTCTCATCGGCCTCGGGGTCGTTATCGTCCGTTGTTGTGATCGTACCTGTCCCCGTGGTTCCCCCACCGGTGATCGTGATGCTCGCAAGCGAGCCGTAATCTCCCACTTGGGCCGTCCCCGCCGTCAGTACGATCGGCACCGTCACATCACTGGACTGTGCCTCCGAAATTTTCGCCGTGATCGTCACCGGCTGGCCTTCGTCCACCCGGTTCGGAGATGCCGACAGTGTGATCGCCGGCTTCGCTTTGGGCCGCCGGATCGTTAAAGAAACTCTCTCACATACATCCGTGGGACGCTCAGGTTCTGGTGTTACTTTCCCCATATACACCTGTATTATTTTTTCTTGACCCATCTCACCAGCTTTCCAGCGAGTTTTGAACGTAGCCGATTCACTTGAACTACCCTTCAGGATCTTGAGCATGTTCGGCTTTGTGCTGGGATCAACAAAGTCACCATTAATGAAAATGATAGGAACTGTAGTATCGTATCCTGCTTGCTTCGGTTTAATCGTTGCCGTCACGGTCACCTCATCGCCTGCAGTCACATCTTCCGGCGAAACTGTCAAACATACCGACGGCTTATCGTTGTCCTTGATCGTCACCTTCACACTGGTGGAAGTACCCTCCTTCAGTTGACTTGGCAAATCACCAAAACTGATCGTGAACATCTCATCGTCCTGATCATTGTCATCCTCGCGTATCTGGATCACAACTGTAGCGGATGGCGCAGACCGAAGTAGTGGAATTTCAGCCACTTCGTCATAATCCTTACCATCCCCCTCAGACGTACCTGGCTCGAATTTGAGCGGAACTTTGACGGGTGTTGTTGTCGTAAGCGGCCTTTCAGGCGTCACCGTTAACTCAAGAGTTCCTCCCTCCTTGACCTCCATTGTTTTTGCCGACAGACTCACCGGTACAGGATCTTTATCTAAGATCCTCACAACGGTATTGGCAACGATTGGCACTGAAATGCCACCCCCAGATGCCGTAAATGTTAGCGTTACCTCATCATCATAGAAATCAGCATCATCCTTTGCGCTCAACTTTACATCCTTCTCCGTATCCCAGTCTGAGGCGGTAACCGTAACAGAAGTGCTACTCAGTGTCAGATCTGTCCCCGCGTGCCCAGTGATTTCCACCGTTATATTTCCCTGCGGCTGAGATAGATCCTTAAGCAAAAAAGTGCACTTTCTTGGTATCTGTCCTTCTTTTATTGTCCACTTACCATCTACTTTGTCACCGCACTTTTTAATTTCTATTGACGGCACCAATACTACTGATGGAGTATATTTGCCCTTGCCTGTAACGACATTGGATCTGTCATGACGACTGAGGGCAGGCTTTAATTCGCTTGCTTGCCGCCAGGAATCATAGCCTACATTGAATTCAGTATTGCGTTTCGTCGCCAACTTATCCGAGGCATCCATCCGACGAGCCGGGATTGTAATCCGCGGGATTCCATAATCTGTTTGCTTAGCATCGTTGGAAATATTTGCAACTGTGGCAACAAAAAGACTTCTCGCATCTTCCCCCAACTCCCACAAAAGCATCCGCACTGCGGTCGCCCAATCACCCTCCTCCAACGGGTTCGAACTTAACGACACTTGTACTGCAGACGTTTCTTTGTCGGTAGTATTTACATGTGCAACCTGCTCCTCGCCCAACACTGCCTCCGGTGGTATTTTCCCCGGGAACATCGTAAACTTCTCATCTCTGGAATCCGTGTCCGCCCCCTGAACGATTACCTGATCAGCAGACAAGTCACCCCGCTTCTTGGCCGATGCCGAAAGATCTAACCGAGTGACCTCTGACAGAACGCTCTCAAAGTCTGCCGGAGCGAGTACAGCCTTCGTCTGCCTCTGCGAAAACGTTGCTGCTATAGACACATCTTCTTCTCCATGCACCGGATTCACCTCCACCGAGACGCTTGCGGTCGGCATGGAGGGGACCTGCGCCGTTACTTCTGTAATTGAAAAAGATAGGTAGCCAACCAGAAACCCAAGCGCAACGAACACTCCTGTACGCAGAGATGAATGATGAACCCCTGCCATCAATGGCGAACGAAGTCTGAGTAATGCACACATTTCCCTATCCTCGAGAAAATTTGTGGGAGCGTGGCTTTGAAACAGATCTTGTATACTTCAAAGTTGATTGCCCCAAGGGATATCTCCCCTCATGATAAACACACGTACAAAGTTGCCTTAGTTCTTAGAATCACAGTAGGACTTGTCATCAAGTCCGCCACATGTAAGGCGATTTTACAATTCCTGCTTGATCCTGGCCGACTTTTGTGCAGATCCGCGATTTCTTGGAGCAAAAACGGCAACCTTGAACTAAAAATGCGCGGATCGGGGATTTTTTGTCAGGAAACCCTTAATGTAACGGAGCAGTAACTATTCATCCAATTACATAACCACTTCCCCAAATTGCCATTACGATCCTTCTATATACCCCAATCCAAGGCAATAAGCGTAAGTCGCATTGATTCTATCGGATCTTGATTCAGTCAATGCGAACAAATCACGGCAGGGCCCCGGGTTTCCAGACCCTCCGCACAGATCTGGATGTACGCATTCGTCTCCTCCCTCTGGTTGCACCAGCATGCATGACGGTGAACCGTGTATCCGACCAAAAGTGGTGTATCTTCGGTTTTGCCAATAGCGTCCAACTAATTCATCCAACTGTCCCCATTCCGTTTGATCCTTCTGGGACCGTCGGCATAGTACCTGTTACCAGATCCATTTTAGATGTGCGAATCATCGTTTCAAGTACAGAATACTTACGAATTGCTGTCATATTTAGCTCAACGCCAAGGTTGTCAGGATCTCTGGCCTGACCGTACGCATTTCCCCGTGATTACAGATGTAATTCCTGCATATTGACTTTTCAACGCATTTGATTAGGCCCGAGGGGCACTACTACTCTCTTTCGAGGAGAGGGCGTACGCAAATGCAATGGTCCACTTTCGTAAGGTGTTGTAGCGTCTTCTTAGAGTCGCCTGCAAAAAGATGTTCAGTGGCCAAAGGATCAGACGAACAACAAGAGCCAGCATCGTGGAAACTACAGCAATCCCCAAACCAACGAGATCGGATGCCTCATGACGATCCCCCGACATGAACAAGACAAAGATACCAAGCAAGGTCCCAAGCAAACCGAGGCTCAGAGCAAGATAAACAACCGCACTGATGTAGCGATCTGTTTGCTGGTACCTCTCACGATCTAAATCAATGTACCGAAAGGCATAATCAACCATGGTCGGTGCAGAACCTCCACGCCTGAATTCCTCAACAATTTTGCTGCCCGACATGAAGTAGGGATTTCCAGGCTTGGCTTTGGTTTGATGGATGGCCTCCGAAAAACTGTCTGCAGTGACACCATCTGGATTGATCTGCAACATCTTCTTGCTTCCTCCCCATTGTCGCCACTGCCGAACATACGCAGATGTGAGGATAAATAAACCAACCAAAAATAAAATACCCAGTGGCCACTCAAATCCACGGGCATAGCTGATCATGTCCCAGAGCGAAGTGGGAATCGTGGTACTGATAGCGGTCTGGTCCTGCACCGGTGTACTAGCTGCAGCTTGTAAAGCGATGAAGTAGGTTATCATAGAATAAGTAAAGGTCACTGGATTTCAAGTCGTTGGGTGTCAACGATTTCTACGTTTAATGTTTGCGTGTAAGTGCTTAGATCCTCGTTACCCAGCAGATCCTGGATTTCAAGGCGATAGGGGCCTGGTGCCAATAACACCGTAAACCGGCCTTGCTGCGAAACGGCAGACCGAGCGACTTCCTCGCCTCCCCGATAGAAAACCACCACGGCCAGAGTCGGGGAACTCAGGGGTAAGTTTTCAATACTGCCCTCAACAACCGTGTTTTCATGCACGGGAATATCAATGTGTTTCACGGCTCCTGGATCCGAGATAAAACTGAAACTGGTCCCCGTCGGCAGATCCAATTCTGGTCCACGGATAGATCGGGGATCAATCACAACCTGATAGAGTGTGCTTGGTGCCAGGAAATCCGCCTGTACACCACCAGATTCGATGGGCTCCGTACGGGCGCGGACAACATTGATGTCAAGTCCATCCAACAGTACCTCTCCTGGTCCCCTATGTCCATCACGGTTCCTGTCAATAAATGGGCGAAGCTGCGCACTGCTCCAGACTTGCGGATGCCTGGAAAAACGGAACTCGCGACCGAGCATTACCGATCCGTATAAGTTCTGTTGATTGTACGGATTGTCCGCTTCAAAGGAAGATTGATTTGAAAAGCTAACCCAAGGAGCATTCATGCGGATTGACAATGAAGTATTTATCCCCTGCGCCGGGAAGTCGTAGCCGACACGTGCGCCAAACGAAATAGACCGATACGATGCATAGAGGGTTATTCCTGCAAAATCTACGGACTCATACTGGCCACCATGTCCCTGAAAACCAACTCTTCCACGTACGGCTCCCGGAGTCACATAGCGGGTCAGCGAACCTCGCCAATGGATGCGTGAATCCGTTGGATCGCCGGGTCTCGGCCTAGTAATTCGGGGACCACCGGCAACGACCAAATTGGTGCGGCGAGACAGCCTGACGGTACCGGAACCATCCAACTGCATCGTCTCACTGCCACGAAAAGATTCAAAGCGACTTCCATACAGAAATACACTGAGACGCCTGGAATTCCATCCGACTCGGCCGGTAAAGCGTTGTTTGTAAAATGCAAACGCCGATTCTGATGCAAAAATCGCCGCTTCGGCTTGAAACTGGAACTGATTGCGAAAGAATTGTAACGTGGCCCGTGCCGCACTGTCAGGATAGGCAACCTCTGCACTGATCACCATGGATGGGATGAAGTTTGTGATCAATCCCAGAGTAGCAATCTGTACTGTATCTGCCCTCGTATAACTACTGCGTGCGGTAAGGCTGCTGGACAGACCGTAGCTGAGCTGCGCATGTCCATAAGGGGTAAGATCATATCGATCCCGACCACCCTGAAGATCCCAGTACAGCGTACGTGCAGGAGCCAGGTCCTCGGTTATGAAAAGATAGCGGGTTTCCCGGGTGGGGGTTCCGCCGCCTTGAGGGACGATTTCCAGCTCTGCACGTGAGGTGCCATAATAGGCTGGAATCGTTAACCGGTAACGTCCTAGTCCATCCGCCTGCACACGATCTGCCACAACACCTCCAACCAATGCCGATACGAGTGCATTGGGTTCTGCGATCCCAGTGATCTCGGCTTCGCTCTGTTGATGGCGCGTGGAGAGTGGACGGTTACTCATCCACATCCCTTCATAATTCTGTCGTACAGGCCAACGATTCATTCTTGTACGACCCACACCGATTTGTGTGACATAGGAGGATCGTGGAATATCCAACAGGTAGTTCAGCTGTCCGAATGATGTTCTGATCTGGTTGTCGTCTGCATAGGTCACACTACCCTCTGCACGAACCTGCCCCCAGAGGGCGCTGGCCCGGCCGTTGAAAAATCCCGCATAGTCCACCGTATTTCCAGGCCGCTGTATGCGGTTGAGTCTATATCCAATTTGTATCCCCCCAAGTACGCTTCGATCGCGCCCGTACAATGTGGGTCCGAGTCCAAGCGTGGGGGACAAACTCCTTGCCCGGAACGTAGACACCGACTCAGTAAATAATTCTTGGGAAAGTCGAATGAGCAACTTGGTGCGATCGTAGGATAGGATACCCTCGGAGAAAACTTTCTGCAGGTTGCGTGGTGTCAAGAGGAAGCCTTCTCCGATATCAAAATCACCGGTATCAAAACCACCGGCATAGAAATAGCCATCTGCATCCAACGAATCGGAACGCTGAATACTTGCCCCCAGACGCTGGGTTACAGTACCCTGACCGAAATCTATTTCATAACTCGTGCCCTGGAGGACGGCTCGAACCATCACGTTTTGGATCTCCACGGACGCGTGCATCTCCTCGAAAAATGAAACCAGGTCAATAAAATAGTCCTCCCGCTGCGGATCCCAGTACGCTTGTATAGGGCGCATGGATAATGACGCAACCGACATGGGGCTGGCAACCCAGGGTGATTCCTGGATCACACGGAGAAACTGCTCCTCTTGCGCAACTGCGCCAGGAATTGCTAGCCCCGCAAAGAGGATTGATATAAGACCAACTTGCCAAAAACCACACCTACATATTTTCCCCATAGATATATCCGTTTGTTAGTCAATTGGATACCTGATCACGAATATTACGGAAGCGTGCGAGGATGCTTTGGGTCTTGTCGTTCTCCCCAAGTCTACGATAAAGATTCCCGATCTCTCTCAGATAAGCCATCTGATCTTCTTGATCCAATTCGTCAAAAATTTCTTCAACCCTAGGTTCAATTTTCAGTGCCTGTTCTGGGTTGTAGCGAGCTAATTTTAACGCCTCAATATAAGCTTTCCCCGTATGTTCACTCCCAATTTCCGCAACTTGCATGAAATAGGTGAACGCCATACCTGAACGACCACTTCGGACATGAGAAAAGGCGCGCTCAAACAAGACAGATCCATACGCTGAGCGAAGATCCTCCTGGAAGGTGATATACGGGAACGCTCCCAGTGTCCATGTGTCATCCGAATGAAAAACATATCTTACATTTTTATTCGGATCAATATTCGTAACTCTATCCCAAAGGATTTGCAAGGTATCCAATGCGCGATCTTCAAACCCGTTATCGTAGGACAAGATGGCATAATTATAATTAGCTTCCCACCTCGCAGCGGGGCGTGTAAGCGCAGGAATCAGTTCCTCTAATTCGGTCAATGCAGAGAGGGGAGCTTCCAAGGCAACCTGCCGTAAACTATCGAACACGATTCGGTGCCCTAGATTGAGATAGTCCCACTGTGACCAAACCAATTCCTGTGTAACAAAGTCATATTCTTCCGTGGAACTTGTATACTGCAAGGCCTGGGTTAAAGCACGGTTTACACCTTGACCATTTCTGTTGTTGAGAAAGGAACGATAGGACCGGACGCTATAGGTGAAAACCAATCCCGTATCCACTGGAGCATCATCGAATGAAAGCCTGGAATCCTCTAGGACAGTTTCTGCAGCACGAAGCCACATCACTGCTGCATGTGGGAAGCGCTCAAGATCATCCAGTGCAATCGCAATCTCGGCCCACAACCCATGCTCGTTTGACCGGAGGGCCACTAGTCCCCGAAGAAGCTCAAGCACTTGTTCCCACATAGCCTGCTGCCGAAAATAATTCGCCCGAATAGCATATACTTGGGCCAACTGATATAGGGATTCTTCATGCCTCGGATTCAGGGATACCGCTTCCTCCAGCCGCTGTTGCGCCGTAGCCAGCAGTAACTGTGCTTGCGTACTGTCCTGATCTGCCTGGGCCTGTGAGGCCTGTGTCAATGCTTCCCGGGCCCCCTCAACCGCATTCGAAAAGGCCTCCTCATCTACCTCATCAGATACATTCTCCAGGATGGATGGTCCGGCGATCATGGTGAGTAAGCTCTCTGCACGCACGGTCAACGCTTGCCCTTGGAGAAAACTCTGTTGTGCCTGATACTCGGAGGCAGCATCCACGAAAGTACTGTCAAACGTCTCCAGAACATTACTGATTACAACAGAATCCACGCCCGGTAGAGGACCGGTAACAAAGTCCCGTACGACAACTTCAGGCTCTGGAGGAGGTTGTTCACTGACGATCGGTCCCGTCTGTGAGCATCCAAACAAAAACACAATCAACAAGGCCGACAACACCGACCGCACAATACCCATCATATTTTACGCGCCCGCTTTAACTAAAAATACAGCGTTTCTACCAACTCTTTGAATCACCCGATTAATCTCCAGTAAATAGATTGCTGGTGCAGACTCGTCAGCATGAACTTCTACGACGCGGGTGGGCTCAAGAGTCGTTAACATTTCGTAAAACTGCTCGTATCGCAAGGGTTGCTCTCGATTTGACCCATCTAATTGATACAACTCTCCTGTATCGGTAAGTGAGATCTGCAGTGGTCTCAATACCGTCCCGTCCTCTTCAATCTCCTGGCTTACGGGCAGTTCTACATCAAATTTTGGTATGACTGCCACAGCTACTAAAGCTGCCAGAAGGATGAGAACAATATCTACCATTGATTCATCCATGTGCCTTAATCTGGTCTATCCACCATGAAAGAAAACTCCTGTATACTCGGACTGATTCTGGATTTTCCACGGATAATTCCTCACTCTCCACAATGACAATCCTGGCTGCTTCGTCGTGTACCACCACTCCTTTTGCATAATAATTGGCAATGTTTTGAAGTTTTGGATCAATAAAGTAAAACAGATCCTTGTCTTCGCTGAATGCAATGTGAAGCTTTCTGCTGTGTTGTGAATACATCAATTGCACCGAATATGTCTGCGCCCCAATGCGGACAGAAACCTTCGCAGTGAGCGTGCTTGATATCTGTTCAAACAGGGACCGAATCCCCGGGTCCAGTGGACTCCCATTTTCCGTAAACCACTCTATAACTGCATCTTCGCGTTCACTTTCTTCGCGAGTCATCTCAGACCGATCCCCCTCTTCGTAGACTTCGTCAAAAAGATCATCCGGTTGCTCTTGACGTACGGCAAGAGCGTTCGCGGATACACCTGTTTGATTACGTGTCTGAAATCCTGGTTGATTGGCTGCGCTTGACCCTGAGACTAGATTCGGCTTAAGTGTCCACCTATCACTACCACCACCGGATTGTGGGAGTAAATCTGCATTTAAATCAGTGGTACGACTATTACCGAATATCCCCAGATCGTTGGGACCCGATTCCATATCCAGGTTCACATCAGACTCAAGCCCAAACGGGCTTTCAGGAGCGGAATCCATTGGTAATATATCATCCGACTTGACTTCGGAGAGCGACAATTCGCCAAAAGCCGATAACAGCTTATTAATGTTTTCTGGTTGTGTCTCTGGTTCTAATTCGATTTCATCGGAAGGCTCATCTTCTTCTACCTCCTCCCCTTCCTCTACTTCCACTGCCTCCATCTCATAGAACTCCAGCATCAGAATATCCAACGATTCATCGACATCTTCACGGGATGGAATCGGTACGAAACGAAAAGCAACGGCAAAAAATCCGACTATAATGATAAAGATGGTGAAGGTGATACGCCGACTCGATCTGTCTAATTCTTCCGAAAATTGATTTGCCATGGTGACAGGTCGTCAGTTTGTAACGGTACAATTCCATTCGTTGGTATAACACATATCCAGAATATAGACCATGTGTTGCACGGTTGCCCGCCCCTGCGGAATCAGCACAAATACAACGGTCTGTGCGGTGCTTGTCACCTGCTCCATGCACAATGTAAGGTTTTCGAATCCCATGGGATTACACACCGCTCCCTGAGTGCTTTCCACCAGAAACCGATTGCCCCCGTCAAAATGCAAGTTATACACCGTCGGCCCACTCGCTGATATAGGCTCAACCTCGGGTTCAGTGGGAAGTGCTACATTCAGTCTAGGGTCCGTTTCTGTGAGAATCAAAAACCCCACCAAAAGTACGAATGCAAGATCAATAAACACCATTATGTCTGTCCGCTCTTGGTCCATAACTCGTCAGTTACATACGCGGGATGAAACCTCGCCTCCTGTTGTGGTAGATTCTACAATAATGCACCCATCAATATCCAGGAAGGTCCGTATCTCTGGCTGCTTATGGGCCACAATCAGTACAGACTCTGATTCGGGCGGCTCTATACACTGTTCTATTCTTGGAGTAAACTGCCACACATCTTCGTTGTACCCCCAAAAACTGACCCGTAAATTCTCGTTCTGCTGTGAGATATAGCCTTGAAATTCACCAGATGGGTAATAGTTCTGTATTGATCCGAGTAATATACCTGCCAAGGCTTTTTTGGGATTCGTTTCATTTTCAGCCTCATCAATGAGGATCTCTGTAAGATCCCGAGTCGTCGATATAGTATAGTCTGTGGCCAAGCCCTGTCTGCGCAGTACCGCAGCCAACTGCTCTGGCAGATAAGCACTCAGTTGAAACTGTTCTTCTGATGGATAGAGAACCAAGACATCATTTGAGCCAAAACCATCCCGTGTAATATCAAAAAAAACTCCAGAGGAATAATCTGGATCCTGGGGAAAAATAAAATGCTCTTCAAGGAACGAACTAATGAAGTCCAGATCTTTTAATTCCGCGACGGGTAGCACCCGCTGCGTCACATCTGCATCCGCGAACTGCCCGTATGCCGGGATGGCTAGGAGCAGAATCAAAAATCCCACGCTCTTCAAACAAAGAAGATGTGTCACAACACCGGACTGCATCCCCGAACTGCTTCCCAGAATCTTAAAACATCTTTGTTGTACGGAACCCCTCTGGACTCTGGAAGGGCACGCGGCCCCATGGAAGATATACTCAATCATTGGCTGGAATGTATATGTTGTTTGGTCTGATATGGTCGAGGTCCGAAGGAACGAATTGCAATGTTAATCCACCTGACGGATTAGCACTCCAATCAACGCGTACTCGGCTGCGTGTATACACTAGGACTTCTGACCTTCCCAACTCATTCCCTGCGTCATCTTTTACGACGATATCGCCATAAAATGGAAAGGTATCCGTCTCAATCAAAATGATAGCAGCCTGCCCCGTACGCGACTCAACGATCGCGCGAAGTTGTTCCAAGCCCTGCCCTGGAATGTAAACTCCAAGAGCTTGAAATGTAATGCGGGGGGATTGTTCAGCCACGGGAGCACTACGCTGTTCAATATACGCACGTGATGTGACCGTGAAGTTGAAGAGTGCGGCATAGCCGCGATCCTCCATTCGTCTGAGGTCATGCTCCGCTACGGCGTAACGCACTTGCTTTGTCTCGCCTGGCAACAAGATGACTACATTTGGATGCACGGAAACTAACTCTGCGAGATTCCCCAATTCGCCGGTCGCTGGTACCGAGAATGGATCTGCTTCTCGGGTTTCACGATATCCAAATTCAGTTGACACCTCTATTTCCATCGAATACACCGAGGGGTTCGTCATCGTGAAGATTCCAGACGGAGTGTTTGGCCCGAGTACTGCAACCTGTGGCTGGATGCTGATACTTTCATCCCATTGCAGTGCCTCCGTTGTCGCTGAAACGGGTCGGATACTGACTCCTTCCGGCCCCAAAACAACGACCTGTCGCTCCGCTTCCACAGTTAGCACCACTGGGATGGAATACAACTGATCTACCTCATCAATCGTCACCACCACGGCAACTGATCCTGAATAATCGCCCGGCTCTGCTCCCTTGAGTTCAACGGTCCCTCCAATTCGTATCACATGGCAATCACCGGGCTGCAAGTTGGTTTGCAGCGTTTGACTCGCTTGCGTATTGGCTGCAAACCCAACACAGGATTCGGAATATGCCCACTGAGGAGTAAGCACCAGTTCCCTGGATATGTCCAATTCTCCTGGTAAACCCACATGGCGTAACACGGCAGATGGAAGCTGTTCCATTGACACGGTCACCTCGTCCTGTGCCCGAATTACCATCCGCCCCGCATGTGTTCTACCTCCCTGGTAGACCAGACCGGATACCTGCTCTGTCCCTGGATCCAGCCAAACCTCTCCCTGGGGTCCAACCACACCAAGATCTAACTCTGATGTACTGACCGCGATCTCCTCCGACGGACCCGCATCAGGGTTAACCACCGTGACCGAAACCATTGTTTCCACTGGATCCGCGCGCTCTGCCTGAACTGTGACTCTATATGTATATACTTGAGAGTGTTGCCGCTGCTGGAAGGGCGTAGCAAAGAGCGGAGTACCGGTAGATGTGTCTGAAAGACGCGTGGTCGGATCCCATTGCCAAACGTAATTCAGTACTGCATCATCCTGATTATGGCTCACCTCACATTGGATGCGTTGAGGGGGCATCCCCACGGTCACAGTCAAATCCTGACACTCTAGGGAAAGGACAGGTCGCTTGCGAACTATGACCTCAACCTGTTCCGCGTCAGAAGGGGCATGGTACGGCGCATCTATCTGGATATCATAACGGTAGCTTGTAGGATCAGTGGGAACCGATGCCGGTGTTTGAAAAACGAGATCCCCTCCCTCCAAGCTCAAAAGATCCTGTGGCGTCCAGATCCATGATATCGGATCCATAACTGCAGTATCGAACCCCTGAACCGAACAGTCTATGGAAACAGCTGGATCCCCTTCATAGACTTCAATAGGACTGACACACTCCAGTCCCAGTTTTCCAAAAAACTTTTCTACCGTCACGGTCAAATTTGCCGAAGCTGATGGACGACCAGGAAGACCTGAAATATCTGCCGAGACAGTCGCCTCATATTCATACTCGGCTATCAATTCCTGCTGCTCATCATTGGTCGGAACGTCAAACGAGGGGGTACCGGTGGATATATCTGAAAGACGCGTGGTCGGATCCCAACTCCACTCGTATTCCAGCAGTAGGTCTTTGGAATTGTGTGCCTCACATGAAAGCTCCAGCGGTGGGTCTCCTGTACGCGCGGAAGCATCCTGACACCCAGCAGTGATTTGCGGTGTATCTAATACCGTAACCGTAACTTCCGCCCGTGCTTGTTCATTATCTAGAGCATTATTGACACCGATCACTACATACTCATACCTTTCATCCTTCTGAACATCTTCTGGAACAAGAAACGTAAGCCTCCCTTCGATGATTTCGTCTAATAGTAACCGGTCAAACGGGTTGTTATCCCCTTTGGAATCTATCTGCCAGACCAGTCTGGCCTCTGTATCAGTAATTTCCTTGCATGTAAAAACAAAATCGGGTGCCCCCTCATACACTTCCGTCTGCGCGGGATCACATTCAATCGTGAAATCCATTGGTCCAGACGTATCCCGAATCCTCACCATAAATTCTGTTTCTATCACCTGACCCGAACCTGCTTCAAATGCTCGCACAATAACCGGTACCGACCGGTCACGATCCACTTCCGGGACCAGAAACGTCGGCCAATGATCGTACATCCCCCGCTGCACCAGAGGAGGATCCGAAATGAACTGATACTCAATATCCCGGCCTGATGTTATCGTACACGGAAATGCCGCCTCCACAGCTTCTTCTACTACCAGATCCTCACAGATCATGACCGGGTTACGATTAATAATATGTACCTCTATACTTTGCGAAATCTGCATGTCCTCACCCGGCACAGATGCACTGATCTCAAGCATTCGAACTGCTGCTGGTTCATCAATCAATGGCACGCGAACAAAGTAGTCAAACGCTCCGCCTGCAAGAATCCTTGTTTCGCTAAATGGAGGCCAACCAAATTCAGTTCTATACGTCAATTGCCCTCCTGATGGATTCAGTCCCGTGCACCGAATCTCGGCCATCGTACCACTTTCAACCGTAATTCGCGGCTCGCAGTCCAAAAACGGTGCAAGGCTTTCTGGAGGCAGATCAAAAGTGTCGGGTGCATACCGGTCATCCAACAACAGCTGGTCTGTGTTTTCCGGCGATGGACAATCCTGTCTATTCTCGTGGTTGCAACGAACCGGAGAGGCGACTGGGTTCACAGTGATGCCAAGCAATTCGCGATCTACTACATTCCCATCTTGATCAAGGCTCAGCCTGATATACATCAATCTTTGGAGGGTACTGACACCAACGGGTGCATTAAAATGAGGGGATGCCTCCGTGACATCACTCAAATACGCCAGCCAAGATGGTTCTGAACTTGTCCATTCATATTCAAGGAAGTACGCCTCCAAACCGCAGTCTATTATTTTGGATTCACCCGCAACCACAGTCAAGTCCGATGGGCAGACACCCGTTTGGTTCTGCCCAAACGCCGATGCCACTATACATGCACAGACAAGCATGGCCGGAATATACCGTACCCTATCGCAATCTTGAAATCTCTTCATGATCAAAGCCTCAATAATCAGCAGGAAATCGAGCCTTATACACTCAGCACCCTTCTCCTTAAATTAAAGCATTTTTTTATATATATAGTAATTCAGTACACTGTTGACGGAAAGCATTAATCGCTCACTCGTACAGAGTTTCGCTATCCCGAAGTGTACAATATTAGTATACAATATTATTGGATAATTGTGTCAGCATAGCTACCCAGTATCTGTTCCGTCATCATCAGTGTACGCCCGGCCACACAATCATTTTCCCATTCCATCACGGTCTTCTTGAATACCTCAACCCAAAACGGTAACCATAAGCCGCATTGGCGGCATCGGATCTTGATTCTGTTGATATGATCCACGCATCGGCTTTTCGACTCATCTAATACCGAAGCGATCCTCGCACATTCACTCCGAGGTTTCCCAGTTCAGTTGCGCGTCCGTGTGCCAGACCAAAGACCGAGAATGTCAACCATTCCGATGGATAAAGCTCTCCACCCAACCGGTACATCACTCCCTGATGCAACTGAGTCATCCCCATGACGGACCGAGCGGTACCATCTTTCCACGGAACGCCGTATCCCAACTCCAACTCGGTCCGCTGCGCGTCTGCCCCGAGCGGCGCCGCATCCAGGATCGTCTGCTGACCGTACACCGACATCCCCTGGCCCCGTCCCCACGATGGACGCACACGCATCATCAACCCCTCCGATCGACTGCCCACCTGCACAGATCCCGAGATCCCCCACTCGGTGAACCCGTCCGCCGTGTGCATCACCAGCCCCTGCGTCCGCAGATCTGCCTGCAGGCGCCATGCCGGATAGGCAACCCGGATCCCCCCGCCAAACTCCAACCCCACCCCCGTCTCCGCACTCCCACCATCACTCCGCACATTCGCCTCCAAAAATGGACGAAGTCCATCGCTGATCTTTACATTCGCCTCCACACCTGCCCGGACCCGGTACACTTCTGCCGTCACCTCATGATCCTTTATCTCTGCATCCGTCACCAGGACATCTCCATGGTAGTTCAGTCCGATCGTGCCACTTGATACCAATTTCCCTCGAACCCCCATCGCTCCAAATCTGGACACCAGATCCCCTTTCAACTCCAGCACCTCCGCCTGCCCGCGACCCGCGCCTGCACTCAACCATACATCCCAGCCTGCACGCGCATACGATACATACGGATAGACACCCGTCAACCCTGCGGTAATCTCTCCAGACTGCTGCACCACCTCAAACGATCCCTCTCCCTGACTGTGGGCCAAAAGTAGTCCCGCCAGCCAACCTCCCCGCCAGCGGTAGTCCGCCCCCAGCATTCCCGTGGTCACTTCGCCACGGAGCGTCAACGCATCATCATCCCGTCCATTGAACTGGCGGAATGCTCCCCGCCCCCAGACGCTGAGCGACCCACTGTACGAGGTCGCAGACATGCGGCAACCCGCCAAGAGCTCGCCCAGAGATGGATCCCATGAGGAGGCCGAGTACCAGAGCCGGGCCATCTCTGCGCGGTCGGCCGCACCACACGCGGCACCATCCGCTCCGGAGCGGAACCGCTCTCCCAATGCCTCCACCACCTGCACCGACGACGTCCGTACAAACCGCGCCGCATACGCCTCCAGTACCTCTTCACTCACCGTGGTGGACTCCTGGATCGTCGCCACACCCACCGCCTTCGCAATCTCTGCATGCTTCGATGACTCCAGATGCACCGTGAACGTCTCCTCGCGCCAATCCAGCCCATCCTTCAAGAGCGGTACCGCAATCATCGTTTCCACCGTTCCCGGTGCCAGCGTGACCACGCCCGAGGAGGCTTCATAGTCTTCGCCTGCCTTGGCGGTCCCATCGCGCGTCCGGTATGCTGCCGAGATTATCTGACGCTGCGGATGCGATAGCAGGACCCGGAACCGGACCATGCCCTCTTCTTCCAGTACCAGCGCATCCTCCACCCGAAGGATCGCGCTCGCACCGTCATCATCCAGGATCGTGCCTGTCCCCGTCTCACGTGCAATAATTGCATTGCGAGGCTTTGACAGGGTGACCATAAACGTCTCATGCTCTTCCGGGAGTTCATCATCGATCACCTCAATCTCAATCACGCCCCAGGTTGCCCCCGGATCAAAGATTACAACCCCCCGCGAGGTCACATAGTCCAGGCCCGTCTCTGCCGTGCCGGCCGTGCTTGCATACTGCACGATCACTACCTGATCCACAGGACGACTGAGTTCGATGGGCAATTGGATCGCCTCTGCATGTTCCAATGCCTGTTCATCGTAGAGGGTGATCGTGAGCGGCTCCTCATCATTGTCTATGATCATCACCGTAATGTCTGCTACCACCCCGTCGTAGCTGCCTCCAGAGGCCGTGAGTGTTAATCCTACCGTTTCGTCTGCATAATCCTCGTCGTCCTCCGCCGCTGTTAAGGTCACCGTCTGCTCCCGGTCCCAGTTTGAGGGGGTGAAGGTGAGAGGGGGGCCATTCAGGACCAGATCACTCCCCGCGTGTCCGCTGAAGGTCACCGTCACCGGGCCCGACGGCTGTGCGGACAGGCGAATCAGGAGCGGGTACGTACCCCCTTCATTCATGGTCACCGATTCCGGTGCCACAATCATTCCCTCGTCATTATCCCGGATCGTGACCGTCACATTGGCTGTTACCCCGGTATAACCCCCATCCAAGGCGGTCAAGTGTAAAATCACTTCTTCATCCAGAATGTCATAGTCATCCTCTGAGGCCGTGAGCGTCACGCTCTGCGGTATATGGTAGTCCAGTGGTGTAAAGATCAGATTCAGCGGACTCGGTGGCATATCGGTCAGATCTGTGCCTTCATAACCATTGATCATTACCGTCACGTTCGCTGACGGCTGCGCCTCAAGCTTAGCGGTGAAGGCCGCTGTTTGTCCCTCTACAATGATCACTGACTGCGGGTCTACAACAATTCCCGCCTCATCGTCATCTTTAATTGTCACAGCGACTGTTGTTCTCGCATCCATGGAGCCACCCGATGCCGTGAGTGTAAGTGTCTGCTCATCATTCACAAAATCCGCATCGTGCTTTGCCCCAAGCGTCACCGTCTGTGCTACATCCCAGTTCGTGGCGGTAAAGGTTAACTCCCTTGGCGTTGACGCCAGTGTATCCAGATCTGTATCCGCATACCCAGAAATGCTCACGGCTACATCGCTGGAAATCTGCCCCTCCAACTCGACCTTGAAGGTTGTAGTTTCCCCTTCGTCCACTTCTACCGATGTCGGGGTGACCACAAGACCGGGCACATCGTCGTCCCTGATCGTCACAGCGACTGTTGTCGTTTTCGTGTCCGTGGAGCCCCCTGTTGCTGTAAGGGTAAGTATTGCTGCATCATTCACAAAATCCGCATCGTGTTTTGCCCCAATCGCCACGGTCTGGGCCATATTCCAGTTCGTGGCGGTAAAGGTTAACTCCCTTGGCATTGACGCCAGTGTGTCCAGATCTGTATCCGCATATCCATCAATCTTCACTTCTACATCGCTGGAAATCTGCCCCTCCAACTCGACCTTGAAGGTTGTAGTTTCCCCCTCGTCCACCTCTACCGATGTCGGGGTGACCACAAGACCGGGCACATCGTCGTCCCTGATCGTTACATCGACCGTTTTCTCATCCGTGAAACCACCCGATGCCGTGAGCGTGAGTGTCTCTTGATCATCCACAAAATCCGTATCATGTTTTGCCCCAACCGTCACGGTCTGCGCTACATTCCAACTCGCGGGGGTAAAGGTTAACTCCCTCGGCATTGACGCCAGTGTATCCGTTTTCGCATACCCGGCAATGTCCACCACTACATTACTGGGAGGCGGCGCCTCCAGCTTGACCGTGAAGGTCGTAGTTTCCCCTTCGTCCACCTCTACCGATGTCGGGATGACCACAAGACCGGGCATATCGTCGTCCCTGATCGTTACATCGACCATTTTCTCATCCGTGAAACCACCCGATGCCGTGAGCGTGAGTGTCTCTTGATCATCCACAAAATCTGCATCATGTTTTGCCCCAACCGTCACGGTCTGCGCTACATTCCAATTCTCGGGGGTAAAGGTTAACTCCCTCGGCATTGACGCCGGTGTATCCGTTTTCGCATATCCGGCAATGTCCACCACTACATCGCTGGAAGGCTCTCCATTCAACTCGACCTTGAAGGTTGTAGTTTCCCCTTCATCTACTTCTATCGATGTCGGGGTGACCACAAGATCGGGCACATCGTCGTCCTCAATCGTCACAATGAGCAGGATTTCTCTACCCACCAGGCGCCCCTCTGGCGGTCCCGTTACCCCAAATGTCAACTCGACTTCGTCATCCTCAAAATCATCATCGTGCGCAGCCACTATCACTAGTTCGAAAGGATCAAAACATCCATCAAAAGTGGGCAAGCAATTACTCTTACGGCCCCAAGTGTCTGCATCAAGGGTCCAGCGTCTTGGAAAAACCGTTAAATCCGAATTAGCAGGACGCTGCTGGGTAATCTCAATAATGTGGTCTTGTGTGGGCTGCACATTTTTTGTTGAAATAGTAACCTCAACCCTTATAACATCACCCTCTAGTATTGATATTCTTCCCTCTTGCTCCTGCCCAAGGGCGTCAGCAGGCAAGAACAACACCCCGAGACCAACGAGAATCAGGATTTGTTTGGTGCAGGCCATTAGACTGCCGCCCTTGTTACAGAGAAAAACTGCACTACTATCCGTACCATTTCGCTTCAAAAAGTACACGCTACTGCCCAAATCAAGGTTAATTAATTTATAATAGTGAATCTCTTGAAAAATTCTTTCGTTTGGAGGTGAATATTGCTCTTGGAGTGTCTACGGGCATATTTTGCGGGCTGTGGAAGAGTTTTGCAAGAACCTCTATTGACTCTCAATCAGGTAAAAATGTTCTTGAATGGGTTTATCGCAAGTTTGCAAAATCGGCCGGATAGTGACTGCCATCTAGCGATAATTTAGAGATTTTTGTCCTCAATTTGGTCATTTCAGGGCCTAAATCGGCTATTTTTGGCACAAATTCATCGTTTTTCTGGTATTTGTTCCAAAATCTCTCAAAATAGTGGATTTTTACGGAACCATCCCGCTCAATACCTGTAAAATCCCTCAAATCTACCCTTGATTCATGTATATCCGGTCGAAATCTCGAACCCTGAAATCCGGGATCAAAGCCGACACCTTTTCCCTGGTGGAATCCCATCGGGTGAATGGGATGTCCAAACAGCGTACCCCAAGCGCAATGGCGGACCCTGTCCCGACTCGTCATGGATGGCTTGCGGGGGTATGAACCGATGTTTCTTGAAGATGAAGCGCTCCGCAAAGCCAGTCAGAAAATCATCCAACGTCTCCAGGCCAAGGGCTATGATCCAGACGATCCGCGGGATGATCGGGATTCTATTCTCACCTACGAGATTCATCACACCGATACGCGAACCGTTGGTGGCGAGCGTGTGGCGTTGCAGGCGTTGGAGCGTTTGGGTTTCGCCGAGATTCTTCAAGACCTGGACTTGAATGAAGATCAGATCCACTGGGCCACGGCGCTGGTAGTCGGACGGATGCTTTCCCCGGGAAGTGAACGGCAAACCCATGAATGGATGCGCGATCGCTCCAGCATCTTGGAACTTCTCCGAGCAAAACTTCCGAGTGAGCGGTCGCTCTACGATGTTGGAGACCTGCTGTACCGCCACCGCAAGTCCATCATGGATGGACTCTTTGGGGCCGCCAGGGACCTGTTGGGATTTGGCGAAACGATTGTCTTTTATGATCTGACAAATACCTTCTATACCGGTCGTTCCCACGGGACGTTACTCCAATATGGACGCAGTAAAGAGAAGCGATCGAATTGTCCGCTGGTGACGTTAGCCTTGATCCTTGACGCATCCGGGTTTCCTCGCACCGTCCACATTCTTCCCGGCAATGCCAGTGAGCCCGGTACGCTGAAACAGGCGATTGCGCAGTTGGCTGGGGCCAAACCTACGGTCATCATGGACGCGGGCATTGCAACCGAGGCGAATCTGACGTATTTGAAGGAGCAGGGACTGGGTTGGATCTGCGTGGAGCGGACCAAGACCCCACCGGTCCCCGAACGCGAGCCCGATCAAGTGTTTGAAACCAGTACGAAGACCCTGGTGCGTGCGTGGGCGATTGGGAAGGACGATCAAGAGCAACGTGTGTATCTGCATAGTGCGGCCCGGCAGGCCGTTAGTGATCAGATCCTTGAGACCAAGCGGGAGAAATTTGAAGATGCCATTGCACACCTGAACGAGGGGCTTACCGTAAAGGGGCGACCCAAGACGTATGAGGTCATCCAAAAGAGGGTCGGGCGATTGGTGGAGAAATATAAAAAGGTGGCGTACCAGTACGAGGTGAAGGTATGTCAGAAAAAAGACAGTCCGAATGCGCAATCCATTCGCATCCAGCGTCGGTCGGCCTTTGACGAACGCACGAATGCTTCGGGGGGCTATATCGTGCGAACCAGTCACATCAAGTGGCCTTGTAAAAAGGTTGCATGCACCTACTGGAGATTGAACGAGATTGAACAAACCTTCCGTACCATCAAATCCGACCTCGGATTACGCCCCATTTACCATCGGAAGCAAGAGCGGATTGAGGCACATCTGTTCCTGTCGATCCTTGCCTTTCATACGGCTCACCTGATTCGGAGTCAACTGCGAATCCATCAGATTCATCGGAGCTGGGCAACGCTCAAAGTAACGCTCAACCACCAGAACCGGGTGACCACGGTACTTCCACAAAATAAAACCCACTGTATCCTGCTCAAACAAGATGCAGACCTGAAACCATTCCAACGGAAGGTCTTCCAGGCGTTGGAACTCAACACCGGAAATTACACCCAACGAATCAAGGCGAAACGCCCAAAAAAAGAGGACGCTGACAGGTAAAAAAAGAACGGAAAAATAGCCCTTTTTGAGACCCCCCTGAAAAATAGGGGGCAGCAGAAATCCGCAAAAAAATCCACTACATTGCAAACTTGCGTTATGTAGTACAAACTCCACTATTGGCCAGATACAGTACACCTTATAGCAATGGGCGGCGCCTACCTGTACATCGTAAGTAGATTCGCTACTCGCCCCCAGATGAACGGAATCCCCTGCCATTTATGCGAGGAAAAATAAAAATTTTATGATCGCATCAATTTTGATTTTCCTGACCATCTTTGCCACTCAACTAGCAAGTTGCTAATTTCGGTGCCCATTCCCCCAATTGCCATCACAGTACTCTTGCCTACCCCAATCCAAAACAGTAATCATAAGGCGCATTGGCGGCATCGCATCGGATATTGATTCAGTTGATGTGAATCTACGCACCTGCTTTTCATGAAGCCTAATACCGAAGCGATCCTCGCACATTCACTCCGATGTCTCCCGGTGCGGCTGCGCGTCCGTGCGCCAGACCAAAGACCGAGAATGTCAACCATTCCGATGGATGGAGTTCCCCACCGAGCCGATACATTACTCCCTGATGCAACTGAGTCACCCCCATGACGGACCGAGCGGTGCCATCTTTCCACGGAACGCCGTATCCCAACTCCAACTCAGTCCGCTGCGCGTCTGCCCCGAGCGGCACCGCATCCAGGATCGTCTGCTGGCCATATATCGACATCCCCTGGCCCCGTCCCCACGATGGACGCACACGCATCATCAACCCCTCCGACCGACTGCCCACCTGCACAGATCCCGAGATCCCCCACTCGGTGAACCCGTCCGCCGTGTGCATCACCAGCCCCTGCGTCCGCAGATCTGCCTGCAGGCGCCATGCCGGATAGGCAACCCGAATCCCCCCGCCAAACTCCAACCCCACCCCCGTCTCTGCACTCCCCCCATCGCTCCGCACATTCGCCTCCACAAATGGACGGAGTCCATCGCTGATCTTTACATTCGCCTCCACACCTGCCCGGACCCGGTACACCTCTGCTGTCACCTCATGATCCTTTATCTCTGCATCCGTCACCAGAACATCTCCATGGTAGTTCAGTCCGATCGTGCCACTTGACACCAATTCCCCTCGAACCCCCATCGCTCCAAATCTGGACACCAGATCCCCTTTCAACTCCAGCACCTCCGCCTGCCCGCGACCCGCACCTGCGCTCAACCATACATCCCAGCCCGCCCGCGCATACGATACATACGGATAGACGCCCGTCAACCCTGCGGTAATCTCTCCCGACTGCTGCACCACCTCAAACGACCCCTCTCCCTGACTGTGGGCCAGAAGTAGTCCCGCCAGCCAACCTCCCCGCCAGCGGTAGTCCGCCCCCAGCATCCCCGTGGTTACTTCGCCATGGAGTGTCAACGCATCGTCATCCCGTCCATTGAACTGACGGAATGCTCCCCGTCCCCAGACGCTGAACGACCCACTGTACGAAGTCGCAGACATGCGGCAACCAGCCAAGAGTTCGCCCAGGGACGGATCCCATGAGGAGGCCGAGTACCAGATCCGGGCCATCTCTGCGCGGTCCACCGCCCCACACGCTGCACCATCCGCCCCGGAGCGGAACCGCTCCCCCAATGCCTCCACCACCTGCACCCCCGACGTCCGTACAAACCGCGCCGCATACGCCTCCAGTACCTCTTCACTCACCGTGGTGGACTCCTGGATCGTCGCCACCCCCACCGCCTTCGCAATCTCTGCATGCTTCGACGACTCCAGATGCACCGTGAACGTCTCCTCGCGCCAATCCAGCCCGTCCTTCAAGAGCGGCACCGCAATCAGCGCTTCCACCGTTCCCGGTGCCAGCGTGACTACCCCCGACAAGGCTTCATAGTCTTCGCCTGCCTTGGCGGTCCCATCGCGCGTCCGGTACGCTGCCGAGATCATCTGACGCTGCGGATGCGACAGCAGGACCCGGAACCGAACCATGCCTTCTTCTTCCAATACCAGCGCATCCTCCACCCGAAGGATCGCACTCGCACCATCATCATCCAGGATTGTGCCTGTCCCCGTCTCACGTACAATAATTGCATTGCGAGGCTTTGACAGTGTCACTGTAAACGACTCCTTCGCTTCTGGGAGCTCATCATCAATCACTTCAATCTCAATCACGCCCCGGGTTGCACCTGGCTCAAAAATTACCATCCCGCGAGAGATCACATAGTCCAGGCCCGCCTCTGCCGTGCCGTCCGTGCTTGCATACTGCACGGTCACCACCTGATCCACAGGACGACTGAGTTCGATGGGCAATTGGATTGCCTCTGCATGTTCCAATGCCTGTTCATCGTAGAGGGTGATCGTGAGCAGCCCCGGCCGCTCATCGTTGTCCATGATCGTCACGGACACCATTGCAGACATCCCCGTATAGCCACCGCCCGTTGCAGTCAGCATCAACTTCTCTGATTCATTCGCAAAATCATCATCCTCGATTGCTGTTAAGGTCACCGTCTGGGGAGTGTCCCAATTTAAGGGCGTAAATATAATTGAGCGTTTATCCAATGCCAACTCAATCGCGTTATGTTCACTGAAGCCAATAGTCACTGTGCCATAGGGCTGCTGTGCAAGTGTAATCGCAAACGGCATCTCACTTCCTTCATCCATGGTCACCGATGCTGGAGTTACAAGTGCAGGGATGTCCTTGTCGCTGATCGTTACCAATATCGTTTCGGAGATTCCCGTGTAGCCACCCCCATTTGCCATCAAGATCAGCTCTACCACATCATCCATCAAACCCATGTCATCTTCGGCATATAAGTTCACCTCCTGCTTTGTGTGCCAGTTCTGCGGAGTGAAGATTTGAATAATTGGACTCACGCTTAAATCCGTCCCTGCAGGCCAATTCATGCTCACTATGACATTGTCTAACGGCTCGGATGTCAATGAAAGGCCAAACGATTTTTTTTCTCCCTCCACAACCGATACAGATGGAAGAGTTTCAATCCCGGCCGTATCGTTATCAAGAATTGTTATCTCTACTTGCTGTTGTGCTGCAATTAGTCCTGAGCGTAGTGTGCCGAGTGCAACGATGAATGTCTCGTCTATTTCTGCCACGGCATCTGGAACCGTAGAAATGACATATCTGCCACTGGTCTCTTTAGCTTTGATCTGTACATGGATTGGCAAATTGGCATGATAATCCTGCCCATCTGCAGTGCCCTCGATGAACGTCAAACCGATTGTTTCATCTGTATCCTGCGCCTCGGACAAGGTTACCGTCACCGTGATCTGCTCACCCTCATTCACTAGATTCGATGAGGCGGATAGGTTCACCATTACCGGAAGTGGGACTTCTTTCACATCTATCTCGCCCACATCTACATCCTCAACATCTTCTTCTTCCTCCTCAATATCCTCCTCATCCTCAACATCCTCCTCGTCCTCAACGTCCTCCTCGTCCTCAACGTCCTCCTTATCCTCAACATCTTCTTCATCCTCAACGTCCTCCTCTTCATCCACATCCTCTTCTTCGTCCTCAACGTCCTCCTCATCCTCAACATCCTCCTCGTCCTCAACATCCTCCTCGTCCTCAACATCCTCCTTATCCTCAACATCTTCTTCATCCTCCACATCCTCTTCTTCATCCTCCACATCTTCTTCATCCTCCACATCCTCTTCTTCCTCAATATCTTCTTCCTCATCCTCAACGTCCTCCTCTTCATCCACATCCTCTTCTTCGTCAACGTCCTCTTCCTTTACTGGCTCCACATCGTTATCAACTAGTGTCAACGTATGCACATTCGGATTCCTGATTGTATATCTAGCATCCGATGCAATAGTGAGGATGATCAGCTCGTCCTTCTCGACCTCATTATCATCGCTAATCATGACCGGAATCCTTATAGAGGTTGAACCGGCAGGCACAATCTCAACCCGTGTTCCGAAGCCAATCTTGGCACTGGTAACACTATAATCCGCGTTTTCGATTGCCGTACCGCTCAGATTGTACTTTAACTCCATCTCTGTCACGGGAGCGGGGTTAATATCCACTTCCACATTGTACGTCCCCACATCTTCAATCACATTATTCGATCCTATACGAAAACTTACTTCTGATCGGTCGTCATCTAACACATCAATCCATACGGTTTCTGTGGCCGTAGATGCTCCCGAGGCAGTGAGAGTCAGCGTCTCCAAATCATTTACCTGATCGGGATCCTGCTTTGCTCCAACTGTCACTTTCTGCGACCAATTCCATGTGGATGGCTCAAAGATCAGCTTTCTTGGAGCAGAGGCAGTCGTATCCAAATCACTGCCAGTATACCCAGTAATATCAATCTCTACATTGCTGGAAACCCGTCCCTCAAGCTTAACTTGGAAACTTATTGTCTCGCCTTCATCCACTCCAAAGAAGTTTGCAGGATGGACAATAATGCCGGCGTCATCATTGTCAATGATCTCCCAGTTGATACCTCCCCGCTCACGGTCATAGCCTCCCCCGCTCGCCGTCACCCACAATCTTCCTGATTCGTTCTCGAAATTATCATCCTCCTCTTCTGCTGTGAGTGTTACCGTTTGCTCCTGATCCCAATTGGATGACGTAAATGTGAGGGTTGCCGGATTCGGCAATAAAGAGTTTGCTACCGCAGGAATCGTAACCGTGACATCGTTCGGCCCAAAATCCCCCAGAGGTGCCTCCGAGAGCCTCACTGTAAATTCTCCAGTCTGTCCCTCGTGTATGCTTAAGCTTGACGGCGCTACGATCAGCCCGGGATCATCATTGTCCTCAATCCTCACATAGAACAAACGGCTGCTCCCCACAAACCTACTGCCTGGCGGACCCGTAACGATCAGTCGCACCACTACCTGATCATCTATATCATCTGCATCTTCCTTTGCCGTAAGGGTGACTGGATCAGACCTTGCACAGATCCAAGTACGTCCTCTCGCAAAACAAGGATGCCAAGTCTCTTTCCGAAATAATATATCTGCCGGGTTCACAGCTAAGTTCGTACCTTCATGCCCAGTGTAAACAGCAATTAAATCATACGTTGTAGCGGAATTAGCTAGCTGGTTGGTCGCATAAATTATCTCCTGTCCTTCTGGAATCAAGATTTCCACTGGCGGGCGTTCCACGATAGTCACATCCACAGTATATTTCAATCCTGTGTACCCACCTCCGGTAGCCGAAAACGTCAGCGTTAGATGCTCATCCTCCGTGCTCGTTGTTGTCTGTGATCCGAGATTTAACGGCTGAAGTAAATGCCAGTATTCCTTCCGAAACAGCAAGTTCGTTTGATGGAGGTTCAGGTTCGTATTCTCATGCCCTGTGATCGTGAACATCACATCCGCAGAGGGGGGGCCTAATGATTCTAAAAGCCCAATATACTTAGTAATTGTGCCGCCCTCTTCTATGGACCAAGGTACCAACTTCAAGGGCACGCCCGCATCAATGATCGTAACTGTGATCTCGTTACCGATTGAGCTTGCCGCCCCCGACAGGGCCAATTTCACGACCGCATCCGTATGATCGTTATCGTGTCGTGCATTCACAGTGACCGTCCGCTTTACATTCCAATTCGTAGGTGCGAACACCAGCTGTGTTGGACTCACATCCAAGTCCGTGTTTTCATGACCCGTAATCGTGATTGTCACAGTATCTGAAGGCTGAGAATCAAGGTCAACCTTGATTGTCTTTGAATTCCCTTCCAAAACCGTCAAAGAATTCTGGGCATCCCCGAGCACCTGTTGTAAGGCTCTCAATCTGTTTTCCACAAATCCACCTGCATTGATAGACGGCTCTAATACACTAGTGATTGGATCCCGGAGGGGGGCAAGGGGAAAGAATGCTTCTCTGGGCAACTCTTCTCCGACTCTGCCAGTAACTTCAAACGGAGGATTTGCTTCGCTCTGTTCATCAGAAATTATACGGTGATCGCTTACAACTTCCTGCTCACTTTTTCCAAGAGCCAATCTATTTGAATTTAACAGCACCCAGGTGTCCACACCGGCATGGATCTGGATTTTCGGCGTTTGCACCTGCCCAAGGGCGACAGCAGGCAAAATCAATGCCCCAAGACCAATGAGGATCAGGACATGTCTGACGCAGGCTATAAAACCGCCACCCTTGTCATAGAGAAATGACTGTACTACTACTTTTACTTTATCGCCATTCGAGACATTTTGGATTGAAAAGTATAAAGATTATCCTGGCGCCTCTTGCAAAATTCCCAAATCGGACGATTTATTTTTTTTTTGAGGGGGGGGGGGATTTTCGATCACCTGCAACCGCCGTAAATGCCTCGTCGGGAACCTCGTGGATATGTTGTAATTCGCGATCATTCTTTGCCTCCGATGGGCAAAGTTGTAGACGCTCATGAACTATCGCATCCAAATCGTTTTTAGTCTCTATCGTTGTACTCGCCCTCCGAGCGTCAACCCTATTCGCAGCGTTATGGATCACCGTTACAACCTCCGTGAACACCTCATCAGTCCATCCACTCATTGATGTCCCCTGCCCTAAATCAAAAACACCTGGATCCATTATGAACCCAGGTGCCTGATCGCCGAAGCGTTCAACCATAACCATCATGGGGGGCCAACCCCCTCCCGGTAAAGCCCCAGATTGAGGGGACATCTCTTGTGTACCGTACTGCAGTGGTGGCGGCACTGCCTGTTCCAGGTTTGTGATCCTAAACATCTGATCGGACTCCACCAAGCTTAAATCCATAAAATTCCCGAACTGTGACTCTTGGGTCACAGCCTCTCAGCAAACTAATGACAGCAATACTCCATAACCCACTACACAACCGGCCGTGAAGGGTAAAAGGAAAATCAGAAGCCCTAACATCAGAAGAACACATGATCCCGGAATCGGATGAATGCGAATTTCTCCTGGCAAGCGACTCACCGAGTCGCAGAAATGACGAATGGACTCTGGCCTGCCAGAAGAAAACGTTTTCTTTGGCATGCAGACAAGACATGAAGCTATCTCTCATGCTACTCTACACTAGCTTAACAACGTATCAATTCCACTATACAAAAAAAAAATGAAAAAATCAAGTGACAATTCGCGTTTTTAATAAAAAACGCTGAGACTTACTTGTTGAGGGTTCTTGAGGAGCCGTGGATATATGCTTCCATATATCTACAGGGATTGATTCAGGATGGCTTTTATCCCTGTTCCCTCTGGTTGAGTGGCATGATTTGCCCGATCTATCCCAATCGGGTACAGTGGTCGCTATTCTATCTGGAGTTTATCCTACCACCACTCACGAGGAGCTTCAGCGAATTCACGCACCCTATGTTTTTTGAGACTCTCTATCAGGTGCTTGAGACACAGGGGGCAGCTGGCTGCTCTCGGGGAGTTCCTACAGTAATCAACGTAAAATCAGCGTATTGTTTGAATCTCAGACTGCCCATACCCAGAATCAAAGACTTGCAACGATAACGTTAAGATCTTCAACCCCTTTGATCTTTTCACCAAGCACCGATTACTGGAGCACGACCATCTGCATCCTGGCGAACTTAATCGTACCTGACCCGACAATATCAAATCCCGTTACCCCTGCTTCAGGGGCAGGACCATGCCCATGTACCTCAAGGTTTCCATCAAAATATCCCCGGAAGTGTGTCTCATCTCCGACCACTCTGAATACACCGACCTCCAGGAATTGAAATCGGCTGGATTCTTCCTCTATTTCTTCTTCTCCATCTACTAAAACTCCAAGACGGATCATCTCATCTTCCACTTCCATGAAATGGTACGAGAGGCTGTCCGTTACATGATGAAGCAAGCGTACTGAGCCATCAAAATCAGATAGATTCATCTCCGCCAAGAATTCAACGTTTGCAACGGGGATCCCGTACGTAATCATTGCCGGAGATTCCACGATGGACAATGCCAACCAGTAATTTCCTTCTGAATCTCGAACTGTATCGGCTACGACTTGCCCCATCATTGTCTCAAATGCCGCATTGAACGTGTTCGCAGCATTCTCTCCTGCCCGCCACTGCCATGCGCCATCTTCGCCGAGCCCCGAAAACTCTTCTGCCATCCCCATTCTCAATAATGCTTTCTCACTTTCCTCCAACCGTAAAGCCATCGAATCTACCATCGCGACTCCTACCCCTTGCTCATACACTAAACGCCCTCCGAACGATGAGGCCTGATAGAGTGGAATCAATCCAGCCGCACCAATCACGGCAAGCGGAATCCAGAACACCAGTCGAAATGACAACCACCACAGTGCGAGCCTTAGCGCCGCATAGATCAGGAAATAATACATCGTGATTTCGCCTACATCTTCATGATTGGCCAGTATTGAACTCGCCTGCCCTGCTACGGTCACCGTTTCTGCTGCACCCTCCCCTGAAACGACACTACCTAAAGCCCCCAGAGCCCCAAGGACATAAAGGATCGTGGACATTCGTGGGAGTATTGAAATTCTGCGGAAAAACAAGGCGACCACATCAACAGCAAAGGCTACGATGATCAGCGCAATGGGAAAATGCACCACCATGGGGTGCAGATTGGGCATCCATTCAGGAAGCATTGACTCTCTAGGTTAAGGTTTAAGTTTGTTACGCAAATGCAGGCTGTTGAGAACCACAGACAGACTGGATAAGGTCATTGCCAGTGATGCTAACATAGGATTAAGAAGTACTCCGAACACTCCATATAATGCACCGGCAGCTACAGGAATACTCAACGTGTTATAAATAAACGCAAAAAACAGGTTCTGACGGATCGTGCTCATGGCCCTCTGGCCTACATTGATCGCATCTGCAACGGATCCTAGATCTTCGCGCAGAAGCGTAACATCTGCCGTCTCAACGGCAACTTGTGTACCAGATCCAATTGCAATCCCAACGTCTGCCTCGGCAAGTGCAGGGGCATCATTGATCCCATCACCAACCATTGCTACCACCGTATTGAGCTCTCGCAAGGATGAGATAAATTCAAGCTTGCCTTCCGGTGTTACACCGGCTTGTATGTGGTCGATCCCAACCTGCTCTGCTGCGACCGTTGCATTTTTTTCTGTATCTCCCGTCAGCATGATGACGGTTAAACCTTGATGATGCAGCTGCGTAACTGCGTCCCTGGACGTACTCCGCAGTGTATCTGTGATCGAAAACTGCGCTGCCCATTGCCCGTCAACTGTCACATGAATCCTTGCCTCTGTTGAGGCAATTGAAGGCAAACTGATCCCTCTGTGAGCTAAAAAATCATCGCTGCCAATACATACTTCACGATTCTGCACAACCCCCGAAATGCCATGACCAGGGATTGATTCAACCGCTTCTGCCGGACTGCTCTCAAGCCCATCCGCTCTGGCTTTCGCAACAATGGCCTCTGCCAAGGGATGCTGCGAATGTACTTCCAGTGAAGCAGCCATCTGTAGAATTTCCGATGCGGAGTACTCCGTGGACATTTCAATGGACTGAACCGATGGCTTTCCCGTGGTGAGTGTCCCTGTTTTATCTAGAACGATATGTGTGATCCGACTAATTCGCTCTAAAGCATCCCCTCCCTTGAACAGGATTCCGCTTCGAGCTCCAGCCCCGGTAGCAGCGACTACGGCAGCGGGAGTCGCCAATCCTAGAGCACACGGACAGGCAATAATGAGTACAGAGACGAATGTAATGAGTGCATGTTCTAAGCCCCACCCCGCGATCGACCACACTGCAAACGTCAACACTGCAATCACCAAAACAATCGGTACAAAAACTCCCGACACCCGATCTGCCAGTTTCTGGATGGGTGCTTTGCGTCCCTGGGCTTCCCTAGTGAGGCGGACAATTTGTTGCAACACGGTGTCTTGACCGGTTTGCGTGACACGCACCGTAAGAGATCCATCTACATTTAACGTACCTGCCGCCACAGCACCCCCTTCTGATTTGGAAACCGGCAAGGGCTCTCCTGTCAACATACTCTCATCCACCACACCAAATCCCTGTACCACCTCCCCATCAACGGGCACTTGATCTCCAGGCCGAATGATTACAAGATCCCCAGGCTTTACCGCCTCAACAGGTAGATCCACCCAATGTGCACCCCGCTGTACGCGAGCAACTGGCACCTGTAGCCGTAGCAGTGCTTCAATGGCGGATCCAGTTTGTGCCATTGCGCGTGACTCCAGAAACTGACCAACAAGAACCAGTGCCACAATGACTGCCGAAGCTTCAAAATAAACAGGCGGAGCTGCATCAAATAACGCCGGAAAGAAAGTAACAACTGTACTATAGATCCATGCCGTTGCTACCCCAATTGCAATGAGCGTATACATGTTTGCTGCGCCTCGCTTCAATGCAATCCATGCTCTCTTGAAGAATTCACTTCCACAGTAAAACACGATGGGGGTTGCAATCGCCATCAGTACCATGTGGGATGCTGCCTCAAGCATCGTCAAAGCCATTAGGCCTATCGCACCAAGTACGGCAATCCCCAGACGGATCTGTTTGAAAGCAGACGTTTTTGATTTACCACCCGGTGTATGTGCATACTCAGGAAATGCAGCCAACAGATCTTCTAATTTTACGAAGCCTGGAATCCATGATAGAGTCAATGTTTTGCATGATAACTCCCCCTGCACCAGTGGCCCAGCCCTGTTGCAACGTTCATCAATACTCTGCTGACTTAAACCAGGATCTCCTTCCTTTGCGTGAAGAACAAGCTTGGATTGAGCAATATCATATCCTGCTTCTTGAATCACGGTCACGGCGGTTTGTGGAGATAACCCCTCAACGTGTGCTTCATGCGTAGCAATGTTCACATGCACCTGAGTCGTATCGGGACATCGTCTGAATTGGCGCTCCAGCCCAGCAGCACACGAGGCGCAGTGCATACCCGTCACAGGGATCGTAAGTGGAGAAGTGACCGTATTCATGAATGAATCCATGCAACCTAGCAGATGGTTTTTTGGTTCTGCACTGTTTCAGATCTAACGAATAGATGCGTACAATTTCTTTTTCAGAGAACTTCCCCTGCACACCACAGGAATTGTTTGATGCGCTGCACACTCCAAGCGCACTGCGCAGTTGGTGGAATGCAGATCAGGTAATCATCATCCCTCGCAAAAACGGCATGTTTGCAGTCGCTTGGGGTGAGAACGAAGATGATCCTGACTATATCTCTTCAGGAATCTACCGGGTCTATGATCCACCATATAAGAGTATGATTGAGGACCTCAGGTATTATACAAAATCTGATCCGATTGATTTTGGTAGCCTGATGTCCATTACCCATAAAATTACCCCACACAACTCGGAAGCACATCTGCAGCTTACACATACGGGCTTCCCAGAGGGCACCGAAGCTGATGCGTACCTTGAGGCCTGTATTCAAGGATGGGCGACAAGCCTCAAAAACCTTCGAACATATGTAGAACAGCGTTAAATATATCACCCCTGACCTCTCTGGATGTAACATATTGGCGTTTATCCCCTATACTTGCCTCGTGCGGTCTCAGTGCAACCCTGATTCATGGTTTATCAAAAGCCTTCATTGCCAGTTTTGTTAAGCATCAGACCGCAATCAGAAGCAAAGCTTTATCGCTATTTAATTCCCATACAGCCCATTGCAAGAAACCCCTACTGATATGATCACCCCTGCGTTATTTGATTTCTTTCGTGAACTGCGCGCCAATAACAATCGGGACTGGTTCAACGAGAATCGTGCCCGCTATGAACAGGCTGTAAAAGCTCCACTACTGAGATTCATAACAGAATTTGCTGGACCGCTCCAAACAATTAGCCCTCACTTTACGGCCATTCCAAAGGTTGGTGGCTCTCTTTTTCGTATCTACCGGGATGTCCGTTTCTCAAAAGACAAACGACCTTATAAGGAAGCCGCCGGAGTACATTTTCGGCATGCGGCAGGAAAAGATGTGCATGCGCCGGGATTCTATCTTCACTTGGCTCCTGACGAGGTCTTCGCCGCACTTGGTATCTGGGGGCCCGGCAGTAAAGAATTACTCATGATCCGGCAAGAGATTGTCAGACGCCCGGATACATGGACCGAAATCACCCAAAGCCCAGACTTTTTAAACGTCTTCTCCGCAAGATACGAGCATCAAAAACTAAAACGGGCTCCGAAGGGATTTGACCCAAATCATCCCCTCATTGAGGACTTGAGATGTAAACACTTTGTCACTTCATGTCCCTTGTCTGAAGAGTTTGTGTGCACGCCGGACTTTCCGGTTAAGCTGGCACAAACCTACAGCCATGGCGCGAAATACATGGAGCACCTCACCCATACGCTTGACCTTCCCTGGTAACTAAAACAACTTCCTTAATGAATCCATTTCGTACACACGGTGCCTTTAGCTGGCACGAATATCTGGCTGCTGACGTACCCTCAGCGCTAAAATTTTACACGCAACTTCTTGGATTAACGACCACCGAGGAGCCCATGCCCGATGGCGTGTATACAATACTTCACAGCAATTCAAAGTATGTCGGCGGATTAATGGCCTGCCCACCTGAGGCCCCACCTTGTTGGACATACTACGTTACTGTCCATGATATTCAGAAATTCATCAAGGAAAATGACCTGAATATGATCGTTCCTCTACAGGACTCTATGGGAGGCCCCTTTGGAGGATTCCTGGACCCACAGGGGGCATTCCTGTCCCTTATTCAACATAGGGATTCCAGTGAGCATGACGAAAAGGCCATTGCAAGCACCCAGGAAGCACTGACCACGCACGGTGCATTTTCGTGGTTTGAACTCCAAACCCATGATCCAAAGGCAGCGGCCGATTGGTACAGCAAGCTGTTTGGATGGTCTATTAAGAAGATCGAAATACCCTCCGCTTACTATATCGTTTCTGTGAATGGAACTGAAATTGGTGGAATAATGGAACTCGTGGATCCCAACGTTCCGCCACACTGGAATTGCATTGTTACGGTTGATGATGTGGATGCCGTGCAGGCAAAAATTCCTGAATTAGGAGGAACCGTTCTTGCACCGGCTTTTGACTTGCCGAATATTGGCCGCTTATTGTATACTCTTGATCCGGCCGGTGTGCCAATTGCATTCGCTACCTGGGTGCCCCAGCCCTCGGAAGAGTAGTAGGGCCGGGGAGATTTCCCCAGCAACAATCCATGAAACTTGCGTCACCACCGCCCAACCAGAATGATCATAACTTGAGATCATCTGAATAATCAGTATCGCACGGGAATTGCGCAAAACCATGTTTGGGATTTACCACGATATTGTGTTGGACATTGCACCAGAAAAAGTCTTTGCAGCCTTGAGCACCGAGGTTGGACTCAATAGCTGGTGGACCGATCGATGCAAAGCGGATCGCCGGATTGGAGGGACGTACGAATTCCTCTTTGACCCGGACTATCACTGGTTAGCAGAGGTTGTCGAACTTACCGAGTCCAGGCGGATCATCTGGATCTTCACACAGGCAGACCGTGACTGGACAGGTACAAGGCTGAGCTTCAGCTTAATTCGCTCCGACGGCAAACTGCTGCTACGCATGGAGCACACGGGATGGAAGACCCGCAACCATCACTTCCGGCATTCCAGCTACTGGTGGGCACAGTACCTCAGGAAGTTAAAGGAAGGCCTGGTTGCCACGCCGGAATAGGTCAGGTCTGGTTGCCACGCCGGAATAGGTCAGGTCTGGTTGCCACGCCGGAATAGGTCAGGTCTGGTTGCCACGCCGGAATAGGTCAGGTCTGGTTGCCACGCCGGAATAGGTCTAGGCCTGGTTGCCACGCCGGAATAGGTCTAGGCCTGGTTGCCAAATGGAGAGTAATATCGCGTTGATATTTGGTATCTCTCCGGTGCCTTCCGAACTCCCAATTTATTCACATGTCCAATATACCGCCCCAGAATTTTCACCTCCTCAAAGATATCAGGCGCGATGTGAATATCGTCGAATTCGGGATTGGCCGGCTCAAGGCGAAGCCCCCGATGATCCATGAAGACCCTCTTGAGAGAAGTTTCACCATTATAGAGGACCGCGCCAATACCACCATCTGGAATATCATCATCCACTAGAAGTACATAATCACCGTCGTGAATTTCAGCTCCAATCATGGATTCGCCTCGAACACGTACCGCAAAAATACGGTCAATGTTGGGAAAAAGAGTCTCTATCGTAATATAACCCAGATTCGTTTCCACGGCTTCCTGAAGCGTTCCCGCGGTGATCTCGCCGAGGATTGGAATCCCGCGCTGAGCATCTTTTTGCTCAGGTTTTAACTGGTAACCGCCTTCTTTATTAATCAGATAACCCTTCTTCTGGAGGGCCTTCAGATTCTGTGTGATGCTGTTAGAGGATTTATAGCCAAACTCATCCATAAAATTCTCATAACTGGGCCATCCCTTGTCTTCTTGATCATATTTTATGATGAAGTCTAGTACGGCCTGCTGTTTGGGTGTCAAGGATCGTGGCATATTGTTCGTGATTTTTTATATGGAATAAATATACTACTTATACCTCACATATAGGTTCGATTATCTCAATATTCCTGCAGAATGAGCGAATCTTGTTCAAATCGTAGCAGGTAACCCCCTATTGAGCAGGTGTGTTGGGGCGATCAAAAAATTGATCTACCAAAATGACATTTCCATCGGGATCTTGAAGTATTAGACTTCCAGGTCCCTTCGGATTTTCCTCCTCATTCACTTCTGATACAAACTCCAGATCAAGAGACTTGAGGTGCTTTTGAATCGCCCGAACATCTGTGAACTCCTCTATGCGCCATGCTTTCAGTAATGCTCCCTCAGAATTGTTTTTTGCACACAAACCAGGATTAAAGGTCAAAATATTCCCCTCGAACATTCCCTGAAAAAGCCCGATCACCGTAGTGCCATTCACCATGATCAAGTAACCTTGACCTTGACCTGTTACCTCAAAACCCAGTTTCTGGTAGAATTCACTGGATACGTCAAGGTCGCGGACTGCCAGGCTTACGGAAAATGCTCCTAAATCAAGTTTGCTCATGGTTTTCTGCATTGGATGACTTTATCGATGACAAGTATGAACTTCAACAATTAGGAATATAATTTCCTGAATTTTCTCCAGGGACTGGGTAGTGTGGTTTCGACGTCCATGGAGGTCTTCTTTACGGGGTGCAAAAAATGGAGACTTTGACAGTGCAATGCAATCCGGTCCCTCCCATCAAAACCCTGGTGTGCACCATAGCGAATATCTCCTAATACGGGGAACCCCCGATCACTAAACTGACATCGAATTTGATGAGCACGCCCTGTAATCAACTCTATTGATACCAATGTGACCTTCCCATTGGACTCTACTGCATTCCATCGCAGGCTCGCATACTTTCCCTGCTCCTTTGCCTGCGTCACATAGGCCCGATCCGCTTCCTTATGCAGATAATCTTCCATAACCCCGTTGCCCGTCAAAACCCCTTCGACGAGAGCGATATACTTCTTTTTTACGCTTCTCTCACGGAATGCCTGAGACAAACGCCGTGCTGCTTTAGATGTCCTTGCAAGTACCATTGCTCCCGAGGTGGGACGATCCAATCGGTGGATCAAGCCGATGTACACATTCCCGGGCTTGCTGTATTTGTGTTTAATATACTCCTTCGCCAATGTCACCACATCCGGATCCCCTGTACTATCTGCCTGGGAAAGCAGACCTGCCGGTTTATTGAGCGTCAAAAGGTGGTTATCTTCAAAAAGCCACATCTACGCGGAATTTGATCAAGAATACATTAATTGCGCCCTGCAATACCAACACCCACGAATACGCCCGGCTGATCAATTCTGCGAGTGAAGTTGATCCGTACCGGAGCTCGTGCAATACTCAGCGTAACTTCATGGATCCAGCGACCATTCATGTATACATGTGCCCCACCAAGGCGCGTACTGACGTTCTGACCTACCAGTGGACGAATACGAAGTGCCTCAAACAGAAGACTGCGAAAATTATGCTCCCAATAGCCCCCAATCGTTTGACGCCCAATGAGTCGACGATTCCGAACAGAACGCAATGTGCCCAGTTCTCCGACTGCCCACACACTCCCTTCCGCCACATGCCAACGATCCATTGGAGCTCGCCGGCTGATTAATCCAGCCAGGATACGCAGCGAAAGTCCTGCGGGCACCGGGCGGCGACGCATGAACGTACGTGTATGAAAATCTGCCAATAATGTAGCCCGAATATCACTAGGATTGCTAGGTGAATGTCCAAATTCGATCCTGGCTTCCACGCTCTTTTGCGGGCTAACATGGTAAGGCTTCCAGGCTTCTCCGGCCGCAACCCTGAGCTCAAGAGTTTGACGCTGCCCGGGGTGTATAGGCGGGTTCTCAGGGAATTTCTTGTTCAGTGGCCATGGACGCTCTACATGGGTCTCCATGGAATCAATCAGCGCATAGGTTCCCGAAAGCATCATCCTGATCCCCCTCGTCTCATAACGCGCACTCGCACGAAGGCTTCTCGACCAGTACCAGTCAAAATAATCCTGTGCAAAAAATCTTGATGACAGCGAATTCAAAGCCTCCGTGTGGATCAACGTCCCGTTCTGCGGATGCGTGTTCTGATCATACACCACAGAGGTCTGCAACGACTCGGTTTCCTGACGATTTAATGCGACGGTGAGACGTGTCCGACCATATCCAAGGGACTGACCAATTCGTGCGGCAACCTTGCGATTATTTCGAAGAGGAAAGACTCTGCCGGCTCCCACACGTGTTCCGTCCACACGGTTGTATGCAAACCAGGGAATGAATCCCCCAATAACGGGAAAAGTAAACTGAGGCCGGTCTCCCAATCGAAAGCTGTATAAATCAGATTCTGAACCGATCGCTAGGTTTCCTGGTGGCAGCGCCTGGCGAAGCGTCAGCGGCTTCTTCCATCGAAGATCGTCCAGAGCTTCCACTTCTCGCGCGGTCAGGGCGACCATATCCAGTCCCATTAGAAACAAGTCATCCCGCAAAACAGAAGTTGAATCAACCTGTAGTTGCTCTTCACGAGTGAATGGACCACTCGGTACAGGGTCGTTGGCCTGATAGTCCATGAACCTGACGGTCTGTTCGACCACGGCCGGACTGACCCGCTCCCCGTTCGGCTCTACATGAACCCAACCCTGTAATTGAAGATCTATTGGGAGCCAGAATGAATCCACCTGGGCAAAATTCTGGCGGTACATGACATTCCAGTCTCGTGTATCGGGAGAAAAGACCACATGGGAGGCAGGCTTTAAATCCGCCTCCACAAGTGCGTACACACTATCCAACACCGAGAGCCGACCAATCAACGTGGCTTCCTGATTGCTTTTCGGAGCAACATAGATATCGTATAACTGCTGGCCATCCCACATGCGGCGCCCCGCAAACGTGAACGTATAGCGCTCCAATGCATCCGGGTGTGTCGGTCCAAAAAATGACAGCCCATTGATCTGTACGTGATCGGAAGAAAAATCCTGCGGTGCCAGCGTCAAACCCAACTGCTCATGAAAGTCAGAGGTTGTACGCATGGACCGGATGACATCCCTGATCCCGCTGCCCCTGACAAAATATCGGTCGAACATCGCTTCATTGACCAGAACAATCCGATCCCGATTCTGAAGCGTGAGTCTGGCATACACTCTTGCGTTGTGGGATTCCAGATGGCGCCTGCGCGCGGCTTTGCGACGGATGACCTCCTGCATAATCCCGGTAGCCAGATAATCTCCTGTGATCAGTAGCTCCGGTAATTCAATCGCTGCAGGCTCAAGGCTCATGTGGATGACCCGCACATCATTCGGTAACAATTCGACTCGCACCGGGTGATAACCAATGTGGTGGAAAACGAGCGCAGCCGGGAGACTGGGAAGAGTGATTTCAAAATCACCTTCCCGATTAGTGATCGTACCCTGATTACTCCCTTCCAAAATAACGTGTGTGGAAGAAAGCGGTAACTGGCTGACGGAGTCCCGTACAGAGCCCGTAATCAACACCTGCCCCGTTACCTGCTGTGGGTACATCTGGATCGCGGCAAGACCTAGGAAAGTCAAAAAACACAACCGAATACTACATCCTCTGAATGATGCAAAACCGCACTCTGAATCGTGGTGTCTCATCCATTCCCTGTGTGTCAAAAAATACGCGCCACGCCAATCGCAGGATAAAATCGATTCTCTCCGATTCGATACGCAAGGTCCAAACGCATAACGCCAAATACACCACTCAATGAAACCCCCAACTCATTATGATCGATCCATTGATTCCCGCGAGATCTCGCTCCGCGAACAAAAGCGTGCCCGCCAAAAACCAATACATTGTAGCCTTTATTGGCCATCCACCGCAGACCCAGCATTTCGAAAGGCAGCGTGCGAAAATTGTGCTCCCAATGCCCAAAGACGATCCCGTTGCCCTGGTAAGGTAATCCCTGAAGGGAATACAACGAACCGCCCCAATGAAAAATTGTGGCTCCCCCCTCGACGATAAATGAACGCTGGGGCGGTAACGCCCGCCCTCCATCGGAAGCCAAGCCCACGGAAATACCAAAATCAAGTGTCGCGGGCAAAAACCTCCTCTGCAACAAGGTCGTGATTCGCCCGCCTGCCTTTAGGTAATACCGCCGGAAAGTAATGTCTGACCAGGGCATTGAGATCTCAATGCTGGACTCAAAATATCTTGATGGACCGAATTCCAAGGGGATATCATGGCCGGCGCGAAATGTAGCCGTAAATGTTCTGAGATCACCCTCCGTAATCGCTCCATTCGGACGTTGGGGCGTACGCTTGCCCAATAAATCGTAGCTCTCATTGCCAAATAATTTTGAATGCTTTTCGTGGAGATACGTGCCGGTGATGGTGGCTGAGCGCCACTTCTTTATCCTGTACCCTCCCGTAAAAAAGAACCCCGCCCGCCGATAGTAATCAAAATAATCGTCCTTCCCCAAAAGCATTAAGCCGCTATTCTGTAGACGCCCGTAGATATTTGACTGATAAGTACGTTCGTTCTCTGCACGATAACCTACATCAATAAACCAGCCTTTATCCAGGCGAATGGATCCTTTCATATCCCCTCGTTCTGCTGTATTGTAGCCCACCTGCGCTTGTATCTCAAGTACCTCTCCAAACTCTTTTTTTGATCCAAGTCCCAAATGCAGTACATCCACCCGGTTATACCAGATATAAGGTCGAAGACCAAGTTTGGAGATAAATGAAAAAGAGTGCTGAACAGATTCACGCCGCTTTTCTGCTTCCTCAATCCGATTGATCGCGCGCCCCAAAGATCCCCTGGGGCTGTACGCTTCCCGAAGGGAGTATGTACTGTCAATGGATGCATACGCCACCGTTTCCTTAGGGGTGAGCGGGACAATCGCCCCCTCACGTTGGAATGATTCACCGGATGCCACTGCGGATGAATCAACCTGTAGCCGATAGCCCTCTTCTTCAAACAGGCTGTCCGCAAGCTCTACGTTCAATTGATAATCGGTAAACCGCGAGACCATATCAATCCCGATGGGTGGTAAACTCAGCAGCACTCCAAATGAAATTTCCACCTCCGTGCTTGAGCGCAGATCTATCGGCAGCCAAACCTGCCCGCCATAGTTGGAAAACTGCTGCAGATATGTAGTCTCGTATTTCTGGATTGGCAAAGGAAACAGGAACGCTGGCCCTGGACGCAACCTCGCTTCCATGAGGGCAAAGTCCCCGTCAATCACAGATACACTGCCTACAAATGCACTGGTATACTTCAGTTTGGGCTCGACTGCTATATCATAGACGAGCGCATCATCAACTCTACGTGTTCCCTCTAGGGTAAACACATACCTGTCCAATGCACCTGGATGCGTCACGCCAATGAGTGTGTGACCGCTGATTTCAATATCATCGTCATACAGGTTCAACATGGTTAACGCGGCAGGGAGTGCCTCTGTATTTGTAAGCGGTACATTTCCTGTGCTGCGTGACCCGGTGACCTCCTCGCGAAGTCCACGATCCTGATCCCACCAGGCAGTAGCTGCAGACTCAATGATTGCAACAATCCCTGAATCATTGGAAAAGGTGTAGCGCGCATACGCCTTCGCTTCGAACGTACTGAGCTGCTTCCGCCAGATTTGCTTCCGTTCGATGACTTGACGCATAATCCATATGGCTGGATCGTCTTCTGTCACAACCATCTGCTCCATTTCCAGCGCAACCGGCTCCAGTCGGAATTCCAACGGAGTCAGTGTATGTGCAGTCAGCGTGTCCGTTCGAAATCCGATGTACCGCACCACAATGTCAACCGGCAAGTTGTCCACTGCAATTTCATACATCCCGTCATTATTCGTTATCGTCCCCCGATAGGTACCCGCAATCTGCACGGTCGCTGCAGGTAAGGACTCATTGGTGACTGCGTCACTGACGCGGCCCCGAAGAATCTGCGCACAAATCTCTGGCGAGTACATCATGCATCCAAGCAGAATCAAGCCCGATACTCTGAGAGCCCTTCGTCTAGCCATCTATTGATTTTGTTAGAAATTTTTCGATTGCGGTGGTCTGCCGCCTGCCATCTTCATAGCCCAGCTCTAGTACCCGCCCGATAAATTCTGGGTCAAACAGCATGACACTAAGCCAATCCGGGCTCAGGGTCTCTCCACTTCCCAGACCCCGTGTCAACATCCGAAAAACCCCCTTCGTCTTCACTTCCAATCCCTTGGCCAACTTCGCGATATCCCTCGATGGATGGATCAGAAGAATATTGACCGGGCGGATCCCGTTTCGTTCGGCCGGGGGTACATGTTTGACCAATTCGGTAATTCTCTCTGCCATCCGAACATCATGGTCAAACGCATCCAGGAACGTGGCATTCAAAAGGATACCCATGACCTGAGCAGCAGGTGGATACCCGATTATCGCAGGCTCTGCGGCTTCAATCTGGGTGCGAACGTACTTGGGCGAAATACAAATAATATCTGTTGCACCCAGGTGCAATGCAGGTGAAATCGGCGCGATGAGGCGAATCCCCCCATCCCCATACCATGCATCACCAAGCCTCACCGCTGGGAATAACAGTGGTAACGCCGAAGAAGCCATGACATGATCAAGCGTAATCGTGTCGTGATGTGCAATACGATTCGGGCGCTGCCAAGTCTGTATATCTCGTCCCTGTATCCAACTCACAGACTGGCCTGTCGTAAAACTCGTAGTCGTGATGCAAACCGATGTCAGTTCTCCTTCGTCAAGATTCTTGCGAATCTGTGGCAGTGTGCCATCAGAAGCAGCAGGTAACCTACGCGAGAGGTAGTGGCGCAGTGGTGTCGTATTGAGGAGCGCCTCCCCTTCCTGAACACGAATCGTGATATTCCCAAATGGGACCCGTGGGAACACCCTCCGGATTAACCCTATGGTTGATTCCGCTTCATAGACCTTGCTTTGATCAATATTTTTCCAGCAATCCACCAACGCTTCTGCGCCATCTCGACCCGGATGACCCGCAAGAAATGCTGCATTGATTGCCCCTGCAGAGACACCGGTAATGATGGGATATGAGATCTCTGGAGCCAGTTCACGTATATAGGATACGACACCAGCCTGGTATGCAGCTCTTGCCCCTCCTCCGGCTAATACCAAAGCAAGTTGCCTTGGCTGCTCCATCTCTTCTATGTGGGATTTATCCGTCATCTCAGATGAATGGTATCCCTCCAGACACGGTTTGAGGAATCTGCCCCAAATCTAGTCCCATATTATTCATCATGAATTTTATGGGTAGACATGTAAACGGTGATATCTCCAATCAAAATTCTTGATTATAGGTTTTGCAAAAGGCTCTTAATTCTACAAAATGACAGTTGGAAATTTAGGCGTGCCTGCAATACTTGTGAATCCCTATCCATGCTGGTGGGTTCTGGTATCAGAAGCATCATTGACAATCCAACCCTTTGCAGAGATGACCATCCAGGCGTGAGACTGGCGGGCAGCTCACTGCATCTACTCTGCCTCAAGAATCTCTTCCACAAGCCGATCGGCTTCGTAAACATGTTGTAATGAGGCCAGGATCGCCCGAACATCTACCGAAACTGTTCGTGCTGTTCGGTCCGAAAATATATATACATTGGGTAGAGATTCAATATTGCCATCAAATACTATGCCTACGATCTCCAAATCCTGATTTAAAAGTGGAGATCCAGAATTCCCTCCCGTAATATCGTTGGTACTGACCAGATTGAGCGGGGTTGAGAGATCAAATATCTCTGGCAGATCCCGCCAGCGCTCCGGGAGATCCCACGATCCGCTTATGTCCCGGTAGGCATAAAAGTGATCATACAGCCCATAAAAGGTCGTAAAGGCAGGTGCGCGGGTTCCATTGTACGTATACCCACCAACACGCCCGTCTGATATTCGGAGCGAAAAGGAGGCATCTGGAGGTACATCTGTCCCGTAAAGTGCAAAACGAAGCGATGCCAATTCGGCAACCAGAAGGTCTTCTCTGTTTTTGAAACTCTCGGCCTGTTGCTGAGCCGTAAAATACAACGGTGCCAACGCGCTGATCACCGGCACCACCGGATCATCACTGCTCAGGAATCCTTTATCCAGAAGGTCGGCAAACCCCGCAGAATCCGAGAGCACTGTGGTCGCCACAAGATTGGCCGCCAGACTATCAACAGTAAGTCCCCCTAATATGCTTCGCATCGTTGGGTCCTGCTCTCCCAAAGCCTCCAGAAGCTCTTCAAGCCGAAGAGTAATGATCGCTCTGTCCACCTCTGCCGGAAAGTCATCCAACGCCAGTGCATCCTCGAGAATATCATCAAGCACCTCCTGATCCACATAACCGCGGCGCTGCAGATTTGCATAGTAGTATCCATACAGAGCGCGCGTCAGGATCCGCGATCCGACTGTCGTTCCAAAGAACATGAACGCCGCCATACGGCCCGCCTCCGCACGCTTTGACAGCTGAAGTTCATCCAATTCCTGAAACAATGACCCATAACGCATTGACAGCGAATCTGACTGAAAAAGATCTTCCCTGATCTGAAATTCCGCTGCACTGCGGCGTGCAATCAGTGTGTCGTTACGAAGCCCTTCCAACTGCCCCGAGAGCGATTTGAGTGAATTACTGGCCGTAAACCACATGTTCTCAAATGCATCTGCACCCGCTCCATCCATGCCAATGAATGGTCGCAATACTTCTACACGCCGCTGCAGGGTCTCGACCTGCTGAACCAGCGCATAGTCCCGCTCAAACATGAGTTGCGACACGCTACCAAACCGGCTGGTTGACCCTGGATTGCCCACCACAAAGACGGCATCCTCCACATCTGCTCCCTCGCTACTCCATTGGTAATATTCCGGCGTGACTGCGGGGTTACCCTCTTGATCATAAGCACGGAAAAAGGCCATATCAAGCGTATACCGGGGAAAGGTGAAATTATCCTCTTCGCCTCCGAAGTATCCCAGTCTCTTTTCTGGAGCCATCACTAGGCGTACATCCTCGTAACGCCGATAGGTATAGGCGGCATATCGTTCACCGCTGTAAAGCTCAATCACTTCCACCCGGAGCGTCGAGTCTCGCATCTTGGCGGCGCTTGTCAACTCGCCCGCAATCACCGAAGCCTTATCTCTGCGTGCACGGACACGCTCATTATCCCCACGCACAATGCGGCTGGCACCATGTACTCGCCGAGTGACATCTGCAATTTCCCAGAGTTGCTCAACGTACAAGTCGGGTACTCTTCGCTCATCAGCAGCGGTCGCAGCTAAAAACCCCTCTTCCAGTAAGTGATCTGCCTCACCAGACACCTCAGTAATACTCTCGCGAGCACAGTGATGATTCGTTAGAATTAACCCCTGACCCGAAACAAAGCTGGCAGAGCAGTTTGCCCCGAATCGTAGCGCCCCTAGTCTGGCTTTGGCAAACCACGCAGAATCAGCGTCGATCCCGTACGCTTCCGCGAGCCATTCCACAGGCGGGTTATCAAATGTCCACATCTTCCCCCCATCAAACCGATCAAGATCCACATCGAATCGATCCACGGTCAGAGACGGAGTAGGATCCGGCACTTCCACGGATGGAACAGAGGCTTGAGGCTCTTCCACAACCAGAGGCTCATTAACCACCTGGACCACTTCTACGGCGCCGGGGGCACAACCTGCCAGACATAGCAGGAATCCTGCAATGAACCAATCTTTGTAATTACCCATTATCCTCTGCACTCCGTGCCTGTTCCGCTAGTTCTTCTATGATACTCTCCGCCTCAAATACAGTCCTTAGAAGTGATAGGATACCCGAAGTCGAAACTGCAACACAGCGCTCACGCCCCTCTGTGTATGCATGATCGAAAGCAATGCCCAGAATCTCCATGTCTATATCTACAATGCCCGTTCCTATCTGAGCACATCTGCCGGCCACAGAAAAATTCACTGCTGCGGATAAATCACTTTCTTTGATTCCAGTGCTCCACCCCGCTGGTAGTCCCCAAACTCCCATCGCCCCATGCGAATGATGCAGATCCAGCATTCCGTACAGCGTCGTATAAGGCGGACTGACAGTCCCATTGTACGTGAATGTATCCGACAGGGTAACCCTCGTAAACGGCTTGTTTTCGTTCACTGCCGTGGTGAATAATTTTTCCCGATGACCGGGCGGGCGATCACTCCATCCAAAGTAGCTTTCGGTATCCAGAGGCTGACCACTCTCATCATACACCCGAAACAGTGCAAAGTCCAGTGCATACCGGGGATAGACACCATCTTCATTACCAAAATTTGCTACCTCCACAGGAGGAATCAGTACCAGCCTCACATCATCGTAAATTCGCCAGGTATACTCCCAGAAGCTACTGCTGTCGTGTGCGGCAGCGATCTCCGTACGTGTTCCAGGTTGTGCATCGCCGGGCGAATCCTCTACGCCGTCAAACTTTCGAATCTCGGCAAGTTGTTCTACGATGAGCCCCGCCAATCGATGCTCCTGCGACAATTCATCGGCCACAAATACCGAATCGGTTGGACGGATCCATGTTTCCAAGGAACGCAGGCATGTAGCACTGGTCACAGCCAAACCATCCGCGCTCACCAGAGCTCCGGCACATTGAGGTAACTGCAACGTCCCCAGGCGTACATTCTCCATCCAGTCTTCATCCACAATATGTGAGCCCAGAGCCCCCGCATCCGCCTGAGAATGCCACTGGTGTCGCACAATAGCCGTATCCGCTTCGCCAGAAGTGCTCATCTGCTTTGCCTGGGCAGATGGCACCAACAGTAAAACGATGACGATCCCGTAAACGATGGAACTATTTTTCATAAGTTTATATCACTCCGATTCGCTTGCCGGAGTGGCGGAACTGGTAGACGCGCAGGTCTTAGGAACCTGTGTCCCTTCGGATGTGTGGGTTCGAGTCCCACCTCCGGCACTATGTACTGAATAAAATGCACCGTCAGGAGTCGACCTTATCGCTTGCCATGAATTTCATGGACAGCGAGTTGACACAATGACGCGTATTCTTGGCGGTAAACATCTCTCCTGTAAATACGTGTCCGAGGTGCCCGTTGCAATTCGCACAAATGATCTCTGTGCGACGTCCATCTGCATCAGGTATACGTTGGACCTGACCCGGTATTTCATCATCAAAGCTAGGCCATCCACATCCTGAGCGGAATTTATCCTCCGACCGATACAGAGGTGCATCACATTGGCGGCAGAGATAAACCCCCGCAGCATCGTGCTCATAGTATTCTCCCGTAAATGGGCGCTCGGTCCCTTTCTCTAGAATGACGTAGGCCTCTTCATGCGTTAATTCGTTCATCTTTACAGTTTTGTACTTGCAACTTGAATCTCCGCTGGAATGTTGCCCGTTACGGCGCTGGAGCCAATGGATCAGAAAACTTGAACGTATATCCCAGATATGTTCGTACCTTATCATTGAGTACCACCTTATCGGGCTGTGATTCACCGAAGAAATTTTGAGGAGGAGGAAGACCTAGGTTCGATGCTGCATGTGCATAGAATTCGGCTCTGGACGGATGCAAGTCCGCACATACATTAAAGGTTTGCCCCCAACAGTTTTGCATCATCACCTCCATTGCGACCCCTACCGCATCATCACGATGCAGCACATTCACCGCATTTTCTGGGTTCCGTAACGGACGCCCTGACCAAAACCGTCCCGGCTTCCGTTCATACCCATAGAGCCCGGCGAATCGCAGCACGGTGGTCTTGAAGTCCGATGAATTTCTGAGCAATTCCTCCGCGGCCAGGAGTGCGGCACCGGATGCGCCACTTGGCGGCAGCTTGCCTGCATCCTCTTCCTGTACATGCCCGGCACTATACACACTTGTCGAACTGATAAACAACACCTTTTGCACCTGCCCCCTCTTCATGTGGGTGAGAAGCGATCCCATTGCATCTTTCATGAACGCCTCTACATCGGCCCGCTTGCGCCCTGGCGGGAAATTGATCACAATAATGTCGGAGTCAAAAAAATCACGCCGGCCACGCCCCTCCAGGCCTGGAGTTAATTTCAAGAGGTACGGCTCTATTCCGTCCGCCAACAGACCCGTGAGCTTTGATTCGCTGGTCGTTGCTCCGCGTACCCGCCAGCTCTGTGTCAGAAGCTGCTTGGCTAATGGATGACCGACATATCCACATCCCAGTATACTGATGGTGGTTGGCATTCTCACATTGTAACAAGTAAGCGGCTGGGGCGTATTTTCTTTCTTTTCCTATAAAGCATCATGCAAGCACTTGATCCGGCAGTCAGAAAAGTTTGGACGATCAAAGGGGCGTTGCGCTGGGGGGATATTGCTCCCTTTCTGCACAACGGCCGACGTCGTCCTCTTTTTCTCTGACAATGATACGTTTCTGCCCGGCTTATGGACAGGCCTGCTGTTGATCGTCTGTTTTGCATGGATCCTTATTGTCCCAAAGTTACGGTACAGATACTGGCGGTATGAACTGCGCGAAGAGGATCTGTATGCCATCCGGGGGATCTGGAACCGCGTACAGACGATTGTCCCCCTTCGCCGCATCCAGCACCTGGATGTGGCACAGGACCTGATTGAGGAAAGTTGTAATATCGCCCGTCTGGTTGTACATACTGCCGGAACAAGAAGTACCGATGTGGTCGTCCCAGGTCTACCCTACGATGAGGCGGTACATCTGCGCGACACCGTACGCGAATTTATCGCACAATACATGGATTAATGGAAGAGCCTTCCGCGAAATTTCGCCGATTGCACCCATTGACCTTCGTGCACTTCGTATTTCTGGCCATTGTCGGCTTTATTTTTGCCGGCATTTCGTCGCCTGATACGGGCAGATACAGCTTGATTTTCGCCATCGTATATGCGACCATCGCGGGCCCTTATGCGATTGCCAAATACATCAGGTTTCGATACCATGTTACCAGCGATGAGTTGGTCATTCATTATGGAGTATTCAAGCGGGTACGGCGTAATATCCATTCCGAGCGCATTCATACGGTTTCAATTGAGCGTAATATGCTTGCCCGGATCCTTGGGACTGCTGCTGTCAAGATTGAAACTGCAGGAACCGGAGAAGCAGAGGGGAACCTATCCTATGTTGGAGTCCGTGAGGCAGAGCGTATACGAAACCTGCTCCGAACTGCGCGGACTGCCGATCCGTCCGAATCTCCTGCCTCTCCCAAGCTTTTTTATGCCTCTTAAGCGGGTATTGCTCTCAAGCGTTTACCAGTTTTCCCTCGGAATCAGCGCACTCCTGGTTGGTGTTTTTTTTCAATTGGAATCCTTCGGTATTGTTGAAAGCACTGCAGTTATCGCCTGGCTTGTAGAACAAAATTTTTTCAGTGAGACCATTGAGAATTCCTGGCCCCTGCTTGTAGCCCTGTTTCTTTTAGTTACGCTCGTGCTTGGCTGGGCCCTGGGCTTCGTTCAGCATCTAATTCGGTTTTATAATTTCCGGATCGAACTCGGTGCAACGAAAATTCATCGCAGATTCGGCCTCATCACCCTTCATGAGGGGACCCTCCCGTATAAGCGTGTGCAGTCCTTCCTACTGCGATCCAATCCGCTCATGAGGCTGCATGGCTGGCACCGATTCGAAATGCAAACACTCGGACTACAAAGTGGCGAACGGGGATTCCAGCCCGGAATGCCCTTTGCCAAGTGGGCAGAAATCACTGCTTTAGCTCCTCTAATTCGACCGTTCACAGTTCCAGAAACCTATGCGCGTGTCAGTCGGCTGACTATTCGTAGACGCACCCTGCGTTACAGCCTGCTGATTGTGCTTTCCTCGGTTATTATCTCATTACTGTGGTGGCCCCATGCTCTCTGGGGATTATGTCTGTTGCCGGCCGGATGGGGGCTGGCTTGGCTGCAGTATCTGTGTCACCGCTGGGCACACCATGACGGGAATCTGCTGATTCGCCGCCGCGTATTCAGTCAGCAGTTTTGGGTTGTTCCGGTTGAACGCTTTCAGGCTTTCGAAATCACTGCAACGTTTTTTCAACGGCGCTTAGGACTGTGTACCCTGATCGTGGATACCGCTGGTGCAGGGGAGCTGCGCTACCCCCGGATCATTGATATGAAGCGCGAGGAAGCAAACCGGCTATTGGCCGAACTCTACGACGCTTTCCAGTTGGAAGCTACCTGGTAGGAATGTCAATTCCGACTCAAGGACGCTCATTTGCGTCTACACTTCTCTCATCTTCTCGGCATCCAAACGGATACAACTGAGCCCTAGATAGAGTAAAATTGGTACGGTCTTGCGGCGGGCGGGCCCTTGGAGGTCCAGTGCAGTCAACCCGATTGAAATAGTCCACGCCCCAGGGATAATCGTATGGGCCCACCATGGGACACGGGCAAAAAGAAATGCAAATAGTGAGGTCGCCAGCTTCACACCAATCAAACGGGCGGTCCACCCAAACAGCACGGTCTTGATCAGGCCCTGAACTACCAGCGTACCGAACGCTTGCAGGAGCACGGGTGCAGCAAAAACTCCTCCAGCCTTCTTCAGGAATGCAACGGCGCGTTTACGCTCAATCCCCAGGGATTCCAGAATCTGCAGTTGTTCCGCCTGTGTATACTTCGAGAACACATCCACGGCATACTCCTGAGCCATACGGATAAGCAAATCTCTTTCTGTCCCCCGGTCTGCCAGGGGTATTTTGAGAAATCGTGCCGTGTCTCGAATGATAAAGCGGACCTCTGCTCCTGGTTCTTTGCCGACAACTCTCCGGAATTGATACGCGAGGTCGCTGCTCCCCAAATAACGGATTTTCTTTTCAAGCTCTTCGCACAGGGCTGCGTGATGATCAGGGGAATCAATTTCTTCAAGATGCTTCTTCATGCTCGTACATCGATCGAACGGCCCCTGGATGATCTGAATCAGATATGCATAATCCTCCCGGGAGAATTCCAACAATAAATCCCGCATTGAATCCTCTGTAATTGCTTGAACCTTAGGGATACGTATAGCGGTCGTATAAGGTTGAGATCGTAATGATCAGATACTTCATCCTGTGAATCAATTACCCGAGGAAGGCTTAGCCAAGATACCTATTGGTCTGTAGAACCTGTTGTTATATCAAAGCAGAGATTCATATCAAGGATGAGGCAGCGTTTCGAAAAATGGTTCTACCGTAATCAAGGAACCGATTGAAACTGTAATAGGTACTATAATGAATGAATTTGTTCAATAGATAACTATGGCTGTGTCGATGTATCAACGATCCCATGTAAGTCGCCTCTTCAAACGGGTGTCAAGAGATTCAAACATGCGTATTGTCGCCATCACTGGTCCTCGACAGGTTGGTAAGACAACGATTGCCCTTCAGGTCCGCCAGAAATTGATTGAATCCAAAATTCCATGCTGGTACATGCCCATGGACGACATAGATTCCGGTGAGTCTGACTGGTTTGGAATACAGGAGACCGGCAGTAAGATCCCATATTATTCATCATGAATTTTATGGGTTGACAGGACAAGCAAAACTAATTGCACTGGGGCTTGTATACTCACTCAAACCGGCTTTCCCTTTTGACTTGAGCACATGATCTACGGTGAAATTCCCGCACGGGAGTATCCCCTTTATTCCCGGCAGGATGTATCCAGAGCGCTGCGAATGCCCCACTCCACACTTTACTCGTGGCTACGGAGCAACCACAGAGAGTCTGTTGTATCGGTTTCGCATTGCGACCGAGCATTGAATTTCCTTCAACTTTCAGAGGCTTTCGCGATTGCGTACATGAGGAAAACACTGAAGATTCCTCTCTCCAAAATACGGGAAGCTTCGGAATACCTCAGAAAGAACCTTAGAATTCGATATCCACTTATCAATCCTGGGATTCGTGTTGGAACCGACGTTTACTTTAAACACGCCAAGGGTGTTTTGTTAAATGCTTCACGTTATGGACAAGTTGAATCAGAAGACCTTATTGACAAGTACATCAATCGAATTGAGTTTGGAGAAGAAAAACTTCCTGACGTATTGTATCCCTGGATTCCTGGGCAAGAGAAAAAAAAGAACATCAGGATAGATCCTCGAATTCGTTTTGGACGGCCCACAATATCTGGGACTGGTATAGCAGTCTCGGTTGTACGGAACAGATACAAGGCTGGTGAATCCTTAGAAGAAATTGCGGCGGGCTATGGGATTAGCCCCATTGGGAAAGTTGAGGATGCCATAGCCTATGCGACATGCTAAATTGCATACGTTTTATGTAGACGAATGCCTTGACAGCGACCATTTTATCGAGCCCCTTAGAAACTCTGACTTGCAAGTAGTCAGACATAGAGAAATTCTTGAAAGGGGTGTGCCCGATGAAATATGGATTAAAGCGGTGTCTGATGCGGGGTATTTTGCATTCACTGAAGATTACGAGATTGCCCAAAATACGTCTCAGGCTAGGTTTGTAATGGATAACCACTTGGGGCTATTTGTTGTTTGATCCAAGAATAGTACACATTCAGAGAAAGGACAATTGGTGGTACAAAACAAGCCAAAACTCCTCAGGTTCATCGAAAAGAATAGCCGACCATACATCGCAACAATAACGCGCTCAGGAGTGCATGGACGAAGGCCAATTAACAGGAAATGGGGGCAAAGGTATCCAGAAACCTAGCCTGAATTCCCAAACCGGAGTAGATCGTGACACTGCGAGTCCCCGAAGTTATCATATTCGGGGTTTTTTCCACTATTTCTTGACTTGTCGTCATTTATTATGTGATTGTAATTTATATAATCACTTTTCCTCTACGTACTTCCCTCTGGCCCCTCTCTTCCTCTAAACAGTGATTTGTTTGGGAATTCCGTCCATCTACCCTGTTCTAACCCCCATTCTGTCCCGTATTTCCGTTCCATTTGCATTTGGTGAAAAATGTTTGTAGTTTAGTGATCATAATCATCATTAGGATATTACAATATGACTGACCTCGCCAACCATTTCCTCAAACCCAAAAACAAAACACACAAACGCTACGAAGTCCTGCGCGCCGCCTTCGTTGAACGACTGCCCCTGAGAACCATCGCCGAACGCTTCGGATATTCCTACGGGACAGTCCGTAATCTCTGCTCCGAGTTCCAGAAACAGCCCGATCTGGACTTCTTTCTGCCTCACCTACGCCGGGTAGCGCCTCCTCGTACCGAGACGCCGCCTTCCCAGGATATACGCCTTCAGCGCAACCAACGTATCCGAGAACTACGCAAAGAGAGGAATCTCTCGGACCGGGAGATCTGTGCGATTCTCCACCGGGAAGGCCTGGGGGCCAGTATGTCCACCGTTGGGCGCGTCTTGCGCGAGGCGGGCTTTACAAAACTGCGTCGGCGTACCGCGATTGCGCAATTGGATTCGGTGAACATCCACCGTGCGGCCACGGCGGATGTTCGGAATCTGGACCTGAAGCCTCATCGTTTTCGGACGGACTTCGGAGGACTCTTTCTCTTTATGCACGATCTGGCCCGCATGGATCTGGACGGGTTACTCCAGAGTTGTGCCATGCCCGGCAGTATCATGATTCCCGCTGGCTGTGCGGTACGGGCGCTGTTGGCCCTCAAGCTCTGGGGAGTGCGGCGGACCTCGCGAGGGATGGTGGATATTCTGGATCCAGGACTCGCCCTGTTTGCCGGTCTGAATGCCATGCCCAAGCGCAGTACGCTCACCGAGTACTCCTGTCGAGTCCATCCCGCGCAGATCCGCCGTCTCATCAACGCCTGGCACCCGGCCGTGCGGACACTCGACGAGTCGTTGGGGGGCAATGGGACCTCCTTTGACTTGGACTTCCATACCATCCCCTATCATGGAGAGGATGCCCTGATTGAAAAACATTTCGTCTCCAAGCGTAGTCGCAGCCAGAAAGGGATCCTCTCGCTTGTGGTCCGCGATGCCGATGCACGGTGCTTCGTCTATGCCGATGCACAGATTCGCAAAACAAATCGGCACGATTCGCTCCCGCAGTTTCTCCAATTCTGGCGCGAACAGACCGGTGCCTATCCCCGGGAAGTGGTCTTTGACAGTACCTTTACCACCTACGCGCACTTGCAAAAGCTGACCGACCTCGGGATTGACTTCCTGACTCTCAGAAGACGGTCCAGCAACATGGTTAAGGCTCTGAATGAGGTGCCGTCAGACCAGTGGCAGCGCATCCGGCTCACCAATGTCGGACGTACGTTCCGTACCCCCCGCATCTTGGAAAAAAAAGTCCCGCGTCCGAGGCTACAAGTCTGAATTACGACAGATCGCCATCCTGGACCTCGGACATGACAAGCCAACGCTGCTGATCACCAATCAGATGGGACGAACATGCCGGCCAATTGATTGACCGATACGCCCGGCGCATGATCATCGAAAACACCCTGGCCGATGCCATTGACTTCTTCCACATGGATGCGCTCAGCTCTGCAGTCCCCCTCAAAATTGAAATGGATCTCCAGCTCACACTCATGGCCAGTACACTCTACCGAGTCCTGGCCCAACGGGTCGGGCGGGGAATGGAAACCGCCAAACCCCGCACACTCTTCGAAAAACTCGTGCGAAATCAAGCCACCATCCAGATCCGATCCAAGGATATCCAGGTCTCCCTCTCCCGACGCGCCAACAACCCCTACCTCCTGGCTGCAGGGTACGGAAATGCAGAAGTCCAGATCCCTTGGCTGGACAATCGGAAACTGCGCATCATCATCCCCTGAAATATCCCCCCATTGTCATATCTTAATTCCTCCATATGCCGGTTGGGAATTCAGGCTAGGATACATCAGCATTGCGTGTTGTTGGTTCCACTATAGCATTCCCGCTTCATAGGCCTTGAAAGGGCTTCACACTGCCCTTGTTGTACTTGGTCAAAAACTTTGCAAAATGCTAAAACTCCCATAAAAAATACGGGCAACAAGGAATAGGGAATTTTTTACACGGATCGATGTAATACTGCGTTGAGCAACCTAAAGATCAAGAGCATAATAATAAAACGTGTGATCTCGTGAATATCCTAGCTTCTCGTAAAGACGCTGCGCACGCTCATTGGTTTTTTCAGTTGCTAATTCCAATGCAATGCATCCGCTCTGCATAGCATGTCGCCTCGCCGCCTCCATCAACTGCTCCCCAATGCCCCGACCGCGCCGATCCTGGTCTACATACAAGTCATTCAGAATCAGGATTGACCCCATACGTACCGATGAAAATGCCGGATAAAGCTGTACAAATCCAACGGGCAACCCCTCCCTTTCTTTGGCTACAAGAAGTACAGAATCACCGCGATGCATACGCTCCGCGAGAAAAGCCTGGGCCCCTGCAAGGTCGGATTCCATCCCATAAAACTGCCGGTAACCATCAAAGAGGCGCGCCAAACCTGAGAGTTCCCGGAGCGTGGCAATCCCCACCTGAATACCTGTTTGCATGGCACGAAATTGTCTGAATAAAGTTTGCGGGGATGTTACGCCCATAATCCCCATGCGCTCCAGTGGACTTCTGTTGCATGTGACTTCTCTGCCCACCCGCTTTGGAATCGGGGATTTGGGACCGGAAGCACGGAAAATTTGTTGATACGCTGGCAGAAGTCGGTCAAACCTGGTGGCAACTGCTTCCTGTGTGCCCCGTGGGCCTTGGGCCGATTCTCCCTACGCAAGCCCTGCGTCATTTGCGGGAAATCCACTCCTGATCAGCCCCGAACTGATGGTACAGGATGAGTGGTCCACTGAAGCGGAAATCAACGCCAATTCCCCACACTCGGGTGACAGTGTAGACTATCAGAGCGTTTCTAATTACAAGTCAACCCTGCTGGGCCAGGCGTTTTCCCGGTTCGTGAAACAGTCCGCAAACCGATGAATTCATTTCCTTCGTAAATAGAGAAAAAGATTGGCTGCTACCGTATGCCGCCTTTCAAGCGCGAAAAGCGCAGCATTGCAACCGAATCTGGACGAACTGGCCTGCAGAAGACCGAAAACCACCCGGAAAAGATTCGTTAGAGACAGATTCGCCTGAAATCCAGTTCTACCTGTTCGAGCAGTTTCTTTTTTGATGGCCAATGGCGAAGGCTCCATGAGTATTGCGGGCAAAAGGGAATCAAGATCATGGGGGATCTACCCATCTACGTTGCGCATGACAGTGTAGACGTGTGGGCGCATCCTGAGCTGTTTGAGCTCGACAATGCCGGTGAGCCACTGGTAGTTGCTGGCGTTCCTCCAGATTTTTTCAGCAAAACCGGGCAACGCTGGGGAAATCCAATCTACCGCTGGAAAGCAATGGAAGCCGAAGGATTCGACTGGTGGATCCGCCGGATGAAACGGGCGCTCAGCCTCTGCGACGGCATCCGGCTCGATCATTTTCGCGGGTTCGCCGGATACTGGGAGATCCCGGCAACGGAAGAGACCGCCGTTCATGGACGCTGGGTAACCGGCCCTGGACAACCTTTCTTTGACCGGCTTACAGAAAAGCTCGGCCCGCTACCCATCCTCGCAGAAGACCTTGGAGTGATCACACCGGATGTAATTGAACTGATGCAGACGAACGCGTTCCCAGGGATGGCTGTCATCCAGTTTGGGTTTGATGCAGGAATGGATAACCTACACCTACCACACAACTATAGACCCCAATCAGTGCGTGTATACCGGCACCCACGACAACGACACGCTTCTCGGTTGGTGGAACACACTGACCGAATATGAACATGGATTCGCAAAGGATTATTTGCAAATCGAATCTGATGAAGACGTATGCCGGAAGGCCATCAAGCGGTGTTTAGACTCCGAGGCCAGAATGGTGATTCTACCTGTACAGGATGTCCTGGGGCTCGGCAGTGATGCCCGGATGAACTTCCCTGGAACGCCTCTCGGAAATTGGCGCTGGTCCCTTCTGCCAGAGCAGCATACACAGTTGCGGGAAGTCACCGGCCAGTGGCTACACCGTGCCACGCTCCGAAGCAGACGACTGAACGCGCAGGATTTAGTACGGACTGTGAGGCAACACTGGCAATCCCTCCCTTCGAGTCTTCGCCTGCCACAACCGTGCTCTCCCCCCATCCCAGCCCCCAACCCCAGACATACTCATCCGAGAGCCTGAACCGAACTGCTTCATCAGTCGGGGTTGAAACAAATCAATAGCATATCTGGTGCGGCAAGCCACATCCCAAATGCCTGGGTTGATGCCCAGTCTTCGGAGCGCATGACGTATCCCTTCCGGGTGCCACCAAATCGCGTCGGGCAACCCATTTTTTTCTACCTGTCCCGTCAGAAACTGGTTACGCCGCAGAGATGGATGGGCCCTGCGGAACGCGATCAACTCACGTACAAATTCGAGATTCTCTTTATCGGATCCGTCGAGGTTCCAGTCATACCATGAGATCTCATTGTCCTGACAGTAAGGATTGTTATTGCCCTGCTGTGTCCGGCCAAGCTCATCTCCTCCCAGAAGCATGGGAACTCCCTGAGATACAAATAAAGTGGCCAGCAAACTGCGCTTCAAGCGGTCCCGATGTGCCAGGATATCCAGATTCGTCGAGCTGCCTTCCTGACCGCAATTCTGACTGTAATTTACAGATCTGCCATCACGGCCATTTTCCCGGTTGGCTTCATTGTGTTTCCTCTCATAGGGACACCAAGTCCTGGAGTGTAAACCCATCGTGCGAGGTCACGTAATTAATTGAGGATGAGGGGCGGCGATGTCCCGGCGCAAACAGATCACTCGAGCCAGCAATGCGCGTGGCAAACTGCCCCGTTATGCCGGGCTCACCGCTCCAGTAACGCCGTACGACATCACGATACTTATCATTCCACTCTCTCCAGGGCGGAGGATACATACCTAATTGATAGCCTGAGTGACCCAGATCCCACGGCTCGGCAATCAACTTTACCCCAGATAAAACAGGGTCCCTGTTGTACCATTTGCAACCATCCGCTTTGACGATTGAATTTACCGTGCTCCCGAAGCAGTGTACTGGCCAGATCAAAGCGAAAGCCATCTACATTCATCACTTCTACCCCAATACCGCAGACTATCCATAATGAGACGACGGACATATACATGCTCTGCACGTAGTGTATTACCGCATCCGGTACTGTCATATAGAAAACGGGGCTGTCCAGGTTTCGGTACATAATAAGAGGCGTTATCAATGCCCCGCCAGGATAGGGTTGGCCCCAGATGGTCCCCCTCCCCCGTATGGTTATAGACTACATCAAGGATGACTTCAAATCCATGGTCATGCATCGCATCCACCATCTTCGTAAATTCTTCGATCGCCGAGGCCGGGCCACCAGCCGAAAATCGCGGATCCGGGGCAAAGTAGGAAAGGGGATTATATCCCCAATACTGCGATAGCCCATTTTTTACAAGACGCTCATCCTGCACCGCAGCGTAGACGGGTAATAATTCAATGGTTGTCACGCCCCAGATGCTTTAGGTGAGCCAGAACTGCATCGGAGGCAGCTCCCAGATAAGTCCCGCGAAGTGAAGGGGGAACATCTGGGTTCTGGTTGCTCAGCCCTTTGATGTGCGTTTCATAAATCACGGTACCTGTCCAAGGAATATCCGACTCCGTCTTCAATCTCCCTGAGATTTCGGGATCAGTCACCACACCCAACCGGTGCATAGGAGGCGTTATCCTCCGGATTCAGGACCCGATCATCACGATTGCGATCGTGACCAAACAGACTGTCGTCCCACACCGGCATCCTGCTGATGGCACGAGCGTACGGGTCCAACAGCAGCTTTGCATTATTGAACCGGTGCCCCTTCATCTGGAGCCCAAGGGCCATGGACACGGTAAGCATACCGCTGCCCCACCTGTATCCCCGGTACATACACATGCCACACATCCCCGGTACGTCCGTTTACGTCTATTGTACGTTCCAGAGAATGCTCTTCATCAAGCAGGACCAGCTCCACGCGATCAGCGTTTGCACTGAAAATGGAGAAATTCACCCCGTTTTGATCAAGATATGCTCCCAATACTGTAGTTTTATCCATGAATTATATCCGGTGGGATATACTTGCTTTTTGAATCAGACTCGTTGAACCGGCAAGCAACATACTACTGCCGGTGGCACCGAGAATAAGAAATTGTTACCACAATATGAAGTCCGCCTCTGATCGCTGGTCCCGTGTTTTTATTATTTCCGTATCTCCCCGCGTCCATGGAGGCGACTGGCACATCAAACGAACCGTGGGAGAACAGGTCAACGTCACTGCCGACATAATTGTTGACGGACACGACCAACTTTGCGCAAAACTCTATGTGACACACCTAGGCGGTGCCACCGAAGAAATCCGTATGACACCAACCTATAACGATGAATACACGGGCAGCTTTGTAACGGAGACTCCCGGCCTCTACACGTACCATGTACAGGCCTGGATTGACCGTTATGGTTCATGGCAAGAGCAGTATGGACGCCGTTTTAAGGCAAAGATGCCCGAAGCGGAACTCAAAATAGAACTCTTGGATGGCGCCGCCCTGCTCAAGGAATACGCCGTCAATGCTCCCCTGGAGGCCCGTGAAAAGCTCCTCTCTTTCGCGAAGCGGTATACCAAAGGAGATATCCAAGCCCCGCTGGAAGAGGAACCCCTGCAGTTAGCGCTGGCCAATGACCCGCAGAAAGGTGCGGTCCAGAGTACTGTACTCACGGTCGAAGTGGATCGCAAACTTGCTGCATTCGCAGCATGGTATGAATTTTTTCCGCGATCCAGTGCGAATGCGCCGGGCATGCACGGAACGTTTGACGATGCAGCGCTACACCTTGAGCGTATCCGGGGTCTAGGGTTCGATATCGTGTATCTGCCTCCAATCCACCCAATCGGCACAACCTTTCGAAAAGGGAAAGACAATAGCCCGGAGGCAGAGCCCACGGAGCCGGGGAGCCCCTGGGCAATTGGCAGCCCCGATGGAGGGCATACCAGCATCCACAAAGAACTGGGAGGGTTCCCCGCATTTGACCGGTTTGTCGCCAAAGCAACAAAACTGGGCCTCGAGGTGGCACTTGATATTGCATTCCAGTGCTCTCCCGATCATCCCTGGGTGAAAGAGCACCCCGAATGGTTCAGGAAACGCGCCGACGACAGCATCCGCTATGCAGAAAATCCCCCAAAAAAATACCAAGATGTCTATCCGCTGAATTTTGAATGTGCGGACTGGCGGGCGCTCTGGGAAGAACTCAAACAAGTGTTTGAGTTCTGGATCAAACGAGGGATCCGTGTATTCCGGGTTGACAACCCGCACACAAAACCGCTGGCGTTCTGGACATGGTGCCTGAGTCGACTTCGCACGAAGCACCCTGATCTGATTTTTCTCGCAGAAGCGTTTACGCGGCCGAAAATCATGTATACGCTTGCGAAACTGGGGTTCAATAACTCCTACACCTACTTCACATGGCGAAATACAAAAGAAGAACTCACCGACTATCTTCAGGAACTCACCTCCACCAACGTCGCTGAATACTTCCGACCCAGCTTCTGGCCAAACACCCCCGATATCCTGCATGAGTACCTAGTCAGTGGTGGGCGCCCCGCACACATTATCCGGTACGTACTTGCAGCAACGCTCTCTCCGGTATATGGGGTCTACGGCCCCCCGTATGAGCACGTTCTTGCAGAGAGGCATCCCGACCGGGAAGAGTATGCCAATAACGAGAAATATGAAATCCGTACCTGGAACTGGAATGATCCCAACTCTCTTCAGAATCTGTTCCAGTCCATCAACCGGATCAGGCAAAGCAATTCTGCCCTACAGCAATTCCGAAACCTCCAGTTTTTGGAAATTCAAAACCCACTCATGCTTGCCTACTGGAAGAATTCAGGTGAAAACTCTATCGTATGCATCGTGAGCTTGGATCCGTTCCAGGTTCAGGAGGGAAAACTCCATCTCCCCCTTGAAGAGTTAAAGCTGCCCACGGCAGCCCCCTTCCAAATGCTTGATTTGCTGGGTGGAGAACGATACATCTGGCAGGGACGCTCTCACAGTATTCGGGTGGACCCACATGTGATGCCTGCAAAAATATTCCAGGTTCTTCGTCGGGTACGGACCGAAGCAGATTTTGATTATTTCGTGTGACCACAATGCCAAGTAAATCTAAACCACCCACACCCCGGTGGCTCTCGAATGAAGATCTCTATTTTTGGGATCAAGGAGAATTGACCAAGAGCTACGAGCGGCTTGGTGGACATTTGCAAGAAGATGGCGCCTGGTTTGCGGTCTGGGCACCGCATGCAGATACCATTCATGTCATTGGGGATTTTAATGACTGGCAGGCAGAGGCGTATCCCATGCAAAGAACCGGAAGCGGTTGCTGGGAATGCTTCGTTCCTGGTGCTTCAAGGGGGCAACGATACAAATACCGCATCCGGCACGGTCTGTATACAGCGGACAAGTGTGACCCCTTCGCGGTTCAAATGGAACCACCCGTATCCCAGGGAAGCAGTGTGCAGGGCCTCTCTGCCGTTTTGAATCCCCTGCAGTATGACTGGCAGGATGAAGCCTGGATGAATCAGCGGGATGGGGCGGCTACGCTGCAAAAGCCGATCTCCATCTACGAGGTGCACCTTGGATCCTGGCAGCATAAAGAATACGGCACCTCCCTGTCCTACCGGGAACTTGCCGGGGCACTGGCAGATCACGTCAGCGGCCTGGGTTTTACCCATATTGAACTGCTTCCTGTTGCTGAGCATGCCTTTTATGGATCCTGGGGATATCAGGTGGTCGGGTACTTCTGCCCGACGTACCGATACGGCTCTCCCGAAGATCTGATGTTTCTGATTGACACACTCCATCAGCGGGGGATTGGCGTGATCGTCGACTGGGTCCCCGCCCACTTTGCTACGGATCCACAAGGGTTGGTCTATTATGATGGGTCCACCCTGTTTGAGTACGATGACCCCAAAATGCGCTACCACCCGGACTGGGGGACCTATATTTTTGACTATGGCAAAGCCGGGGTACGGAATTTCCTGATCTCGAACGCACTCTTCTGGCTGGACAAGTACCACATCGACGCTTTGCGCGTAGATGCCGTCGCCTCCATGCTGTACCGGGATTATTCACGCGATGAGTGGTCTCCAAATATGTATGGTGAGCGTGAAAACCTTGAGGCGATTGATGTCCTCAAAAAAACCAACGAGGCCATCTACTCGCATTTTCCAGGTGCCTTTACCATTGCAGAAGAATCGACTGCCTTTCAAGGGGTATCCGCCCCAACCTACGACCAGGGACTCGGCTTCATGTACAAGTGGAATATGGGCTGGATGAACGATGTGCTCGACTATATGTGTGAGGATCCGGTGCATCGCAGGTACCACCATAACCTGTTGACCTTCTCCTTCGTGTACGCATTCAGTGAGCACTATATCCTTCCTCTTTCGCATGATGAGGTCGTTCATGGTAAGGGATCCCTCTGGGATCGTATGCCGGGAGATGAGTGGCAGAAAGCCGCCAATTATCGACTCCTTCTAGGACACATGTTTGGGCATCCCGGTAAAAAAATGCTCTTTATGGGAAGCGAGTTTGCCCAAACCCAGGAATGGAATCATGACCATTCATTGAACTGGGATCTGATCAACAGTCCCCTGCATGGCGGTATCCTTCGCCTCGTGAAAGATCTAAACACTCTATACCTGGAGTGCCCCGCTCTCTGGAATGATGGCCCGGACGGCTGGTCATGGGTTGGCGAGCATGTCAATGACTCGATTCTTGTCTATGAGCGGAAACAGGGCTCCGAAAGCATCGTGTTCGCTCTGAACATGACTCCGGTTCCGCGAGAAAATTTCAGAATTGGCGTTGACAAAGAGGGCCTCTGGCACGAACGCCTAAATAGTGATGCATCCCTGTATGGAGGAAGTGACATGGGCAACATGGGGCGCGTGGAGAGCATGCCCGTTCCATGTCATGGCCGCCCCTCAAGCATCGTCGTGACGCTCCCTCCACTTGCCTTCCTGGTACTACAGAAGAAATCCTGATATACTTTTTGCATCCTATGTCCGTCAAAACCGTAACAGTAAACTTGATTCTGTCAATCCAAATGACCAATTTCGTCATGAAATATTTCTCTCTCTTACTGCTTTTCGCCGTGCCATCTGCGGCTTATGCCCAGATTAATGCTCTCGGCCTTGCTACGGAGACCACCGTAAATTCCGTTCTGGTAGGGCACCCCGTGCCCGATGACGACCAGCCGGGAGTCGTCTACATCTATCAATACACAGGCGACGAAGAGGGATGGCAGGTCGCCGGTGAACTCATGGCCTCGGATGCTACAGCAATGGATGGGTTTGGCTACCAGATCGTTGCCAATGGAGACCATCTTGCAATCGGCGCACCCTCTTTAGAAGGAACCGGTGGTGCAGTTTATGTCTTTGCCCAAAATAGCGAAACCGGTGACTGGGAAGAGGTTGCCAAGTTGTCTGGCTCCGCGGAGTCTCCCATTGGTGGGAGCGTTGCCTTTTCGGGAACCATGCTTGCTACAAGTGGCATGACCGGTGTTAATGCCACCAGTTCCGTTTCTGTTTACATGCGTGGAGAGGATGGCTTTGAAGAGGCAGGCATGCTGACATACGAGAATATGCAAGAAGCGGATTTATTTGGTTCGTCCATTGCAATTGCAGGCAATGGAGCCGTCTATGTTGGCGCTCCTGGTGCCAATGAAGGTGCTGGAGCCGTATACCATTTTACGAATAACGACGGTCAGTGGCACGGCCAGCAAATCCTGAGTGGTGATCATGAAAATGTTGATGGTCAGGGGCTGGGAGTCGTCCTACAGGCGGTTGCCGACTCAATGCTCCTCGCGGGTGCTCCAGGAATTGTTCCCAACATAGCACCAACCCAATTACCGCCTCCGGGCAAACTGGTCTGGGCCGTAATTGGCACGCAGGGCCCCGAAGTTCTCCAAGTACTTGATACAGCAACTGAGACCTTCGATCTCTTCGGCCTCGGGTTCAGTTCCGATAATACAACCCTGCTTGCAGGCTTACCCATCGCCGATGGGCAGGTGGGAGCGGTGTGGTCCTACGAACTGAGTATGGACTCCTTGCAATGGGCGAAGACCAGTACCATCGAAGCGGGGACCGGAGATCAACTGTTTGGCATGATTATTTCCCTTGGAGAGGATACAGCCGTAGTCAGTGCTCCTGGTTCCAACCTTGGAAAAGGTAGCGTTCGCGTGCTGAGCATGAATGCTGAGACAGGAGAATGGTCCTCCAGTAATGCCCTGAAAACCGGTAAAGAGGTTGTACTCCTCTCAAGTGATGCTGTAGACTGTGCCGACGGGATGGCCGGACAGTTTGACTGTGGAAATGTTGATCTGCTCTCCTTTATGACGATTGAAGATCTCGGAGGGGGCGACGGAATCCAAGCGAATGATGTCTGGGGCTGGGTTGACCCTGAAACCAACCGCGAATATGCCTTGGTGGGACGAACCGATGGAACCTCTTTTGTGGACATCACCGATCCGGCCAACCCGGTCTTGAAAGGAGACCTGCCATTGACCGAAGGTGCAACCCCGAATTCCTGGCGGGACATCAAGGTCTATGCCGACCACGCATTCGTTGTAGCTGATAATGTGGGGGAGCACGGCATGCAGATCTTTGACTTGACCCGTCTTCGTGAGGACAGTGACGCACCGGTCACCTTCACGGAAGACGCGATTTATGATGGCATCGCCAGTGCCCACAATGTCGTGATCAACGAAGATACCGGATTCGCCTATATCGTTGGAAGCAGTGGCGGTGGAGAAACCTGTGGAGGAGGATTGCACATAGTCAATATACAGAATCCTCTCTCTCCTCAATTTGCCGGCTGCTTTGCAGATCCGAGCACTGGCCGATCAGGTACAGGCTATTCGCACGATGCACAGTGTGTGATCTACGAAGGACCGGACACCGAGCACCAAGGAAAAGAGATTTGCTTCAACTCAAATGAAACCGCACTGAGCATCTCGGATGTCACGGATAAAGAAAATCCTGTTGCCCTCTCCGTAGCAGAATACCCAAATGTATCGTATGCTCACCAAGGCTGGGTCACCGACGATTTCGAGTACTTTTATATGAACGATGAGATTGATGAACTGAGTGAAAAGGTCGTGGGGACGCGGACCCTCATCTGGAATATAACGGACCTGGATGACCCCCTGTTGGAGAAGGAATTCACGTCAGAGAATCTCTCGAGTGATCATAACCTGTACATTCAGGGAGATGTGATGTATCAGTCCAATTACATGAGTGGGCTACGCATCTTTGACATCAGTGATCGCACCAACCCGGTAGAAATCGGCTTCTTTGACACCTACCCGATAGGCACAGACAAGCCGGGGTTTGAAGGATCGTGGAGTAATTACCCTTACTTCCCCAGTGGCACGATTATCGTTACCAGCATCGGTGAGGGACTCTTCATCGTCCGAAAACAAAATCTTGATATCTAGGCGAATTCCTAGTCATATGCTAAGGAAATATTTTTCTGGCGTTGCATTTTTTCTAGTGTTGTCTCATGGAAATGTGTTGGCGCAATCGGCACCTACCATTTTCAGCCGAGATGTCCTGCCCATCATCCAGGAAAAATTCGCTCCGCTCCTAGAGCGGGAGACCGGTCTCTCTCTTGAGTCATGGGATGGGATCATGGCGGGATCCGATTACGGGGAGATTGTCATCCCTTACGACCCGGATGGGAGTTTATTGGTCCGCCTAGCCACTAACATCTTTGACGAAGACTCGCTGAGCGTCCACGCCGCAGAACTGTCTGATGAAGATATCATGGCAGTTCAATCATGGATTGAGCGTGGTGCCCCGAATGACGAGGGGCACATTGCCTACTCGGATGCATCCAATCTCCTGTATGCCTGCATCCAGGGAGCCGCCAAAGTCGCGGTCATTGATATGGATGCGAATCTGGTCATCCGAACAATTGATCTGCAGGAGTTGGGCTTCACAGAAAACTCCAGACCTCATCATGTCGCCGTTGAACCCGACGGATCCGCATTCTACGTCTCTCTGATCGGGGACGACACCGTGCTTAAGTTCAACCGAAATAATGAGTTGGTTGATCAAATTGATTTTGAGCGCCCGGGGATGTTGGTGATCAGCCCTGCGGACAGTTTACTGTTTGTCGGACGTTCTATGAGAGCCGTCAATCCCCCCCGCCGAATCGGTATCGTTGAGCGCGGTGATATGGAGATTGAAGAACTAGATGTATTCTTCCCCCGCCCCCATGCTCTGGCCGTCCATCCAACCGGTACACACGTGTACGTGGGAAGCCTTGCACAAAATGAGATGGCCGCGATTGACGTTGCCACCGAGGAAATTTTACTAGAAAGGATCCAGGGAGAGCAGCACACACTGGTCCAATTTGCTGTCTCTCCAGATGGCCAGATGATAGTTGTGGGAGGGCAACTTTCCGGGGAGTTTTTCTTCTTTGACCTGTCGGATCCTTTGATTCCATCCTTGGACGGATCTATCAAGGTTGGGATGGCGCCGTGGCATCCCGTGTTCAGCCCGGATGGTAACTTTGTCTGGTTTGGCAACAAGATGGGCAATCGTGCCACGGTTGTAGATGTTGCCAAGCGCATCGTCGTAGCAACCATTGAAGGGCTTTCAGAGCCCCATGGGGCTGCCATCTCACCGGATGGACGCAATGTATATATTTCCAACAATAATCTCAAGGGAGCCTATCCTGGCCGATACACATGGCAGGATAGTCATCTCCCGGGGATCATTGCAGTCATTGACTCGGAATCTCGTGAAATCACAAAAATGCTTGAAGTGGGCCCGAATCCCACTGGTCTCGGGACCCGATAGAAACTGGGTCGTACTTGGTCTTGTCCTTTCTTTCCTGTCCGGCTGTGCAACCACAGAGACTGCCCGCCAGGGGCGCATTGCGTTTCCACCTTCCTACGTCCAGGAGATCTATGGAATAGAGGTGCTCGGAACAGATGGCGAACCTCTTGACCATCCGTTTCATGGTGGATTTAATCTACCCAGACCACAACTGGTTGATATTGATGGGGATCATGACTTGGACCTGTTTGTCCAGGAGTTAACTGGGCACATCAAGTATTTCGAAAACACCGGCAGCACCACTGCGCCCTCGTTTACCTGGCGCAGTGATCAATATCAGGGTCTGGATGTCGGGGAATGGTACCGGTTCGTTGATCTGGATCAAGACGGTGACTATGACTTGATCGGCGAAACCGTCTTCAGTTATGTACGGCTTTTTCGCAACGAAGGAACCGCTACCTCTGCCTCCTTTGCCGCACCCCTGGATTCATTACCGGATGCAGAAGGGGAGCCGCTCTTTATGGATCGCCAAAATATTCCGACCATCATCGACTTGGACTGTGATGGACTCCTAGATCTGTTTATTGGCCGTGTCAGCGGGACGGTACTGCACTATGAATCTGTTGGCAAGGATGAATCTGGTCTCCCAAGATTTCGCCTTGTGACCGAACGGTTTGAGGACATAGAGATTCTTGGCATGTTTGCCACTCTGCACGGTGCCAATGCTCTTTCGTTCCACGATATTGATCAGGACGGCGATGAAGATCTCTTTTGGGGGGATTTTTTCGAAGCGGGCATTTTACTTATTTCCAATACCGGGACCTGTGCGGAGCCGAACCTTCGCAATGAACCGATTGCCTATCCGCCAGACGACCCGATCAAGACCAGCGGCTACAATTCCGTTCTCTTTGCTGATCTTGACGGGGATGATACCGCTGAACTGATTTTCGGAGTACTTGGCGGTGCATTCAATCCAAATACGTCTGCAGTGGACAATCTCTACTACATGGATCCGACACCAGAGGGGCTTGTGCCAAAAACAAAAACATTATTGTCGGGAATTGATGTCGGCGCAGACTCTTACCCTGTATTTGCTGATCTAGACGCAGACGGAGATCAGGACCTTCTGATCTCCAACAAGATCTCAACGCACGACTTTAATACCGCCACCATCCATTACTTTGAAAACATTTCTGTACCCGGGCATCTTCGCTGGCAACAGCGACCGCCGCTTCCCATCGGGGGCCATTACAACCTCGCACCTGCTGTGGCGGACCTTGATGCAGATGGAGATTTGGATATGCTGGTTGGCACCTGGAACAAGGGCAGTTTGTATTTCCGCAATGATGGGACCCCGAATGTGCCGGATTTTGTGCTGGACGAAAGTAATACAGTAACGCTTACCCGTGGCAGTAACAGCACGCCTGCCCTTGTAGATATTGACGCGGACGGGGACCTGGACCTTTTTGTTGGCGAGTCATCGGGAGACCTGAATTTTTACCGCAACAACGGCAACCCCGGTGCACCGCAATTTGACCTCGTCAGCGACAAATTCGAAAGCATCGACGTTGGGCGACGAAGTGTTCCCCGCTTTGCCGACTTAGACGGAGATGGAGACCAGGACCTGATCCTAGGCCGTGAGTCCGATGGGGCTGCCCTCTACATCAATGAAGGCACTGCAGAGGTCCCCGTATTTGTTGAATCCGGCACACTTCCTGCTCCGTTGCCGATCCTGGCAGTCCCTGCGTTTATAGATATTGACGCAGACGGCGACTTGGATATGTTCAGTGGTGGGCTAGGTGGTGGACTATTACTTTTCCGTAACACGCAGTACTGACCCGTCAGAGCCGCCCGGATTGCCCCACCCCATCCATACGATCCAGCCAAACGCCTATGAGTGGGCTTAGATATAGTTAGCGTACGCCCTGTATCGCTTGTATATCGAATACGCAAGCACGCATCCAACCAGTATCCCTGTCCAGTGGTATTCGCCAAAGCCCACGAAAATAGACACAAGCAGCACCATGGCACCTATGGAAACCCACAACTGCTGCTTGGATTCCTGCCATCTGAGGACCGCGAACCCAATAAAAAGAGAGACAAGCGCGAGTGCTACTATTAAGGATTCCATATTATTCTCCAGTATTACTCGGTGATGGGGCAAATGTTAGGAAAACCTTCAGCACAGACCAACCCCAAGCACACAGTGCAAACCCGACTACTGATAGTTACTGCACTGTCCTAAACCATGTTCCTTGGAAACCAGACCAGCCTGATTTCTAAGGAACACCGAATTTTCACCCACAACCACTAGAGCTCCCGCACTGTGAACAGACATAGCAAGCACCGCTGCGCACCGTAATCGCCCCACAAGTTGAACAAATCGGCGCATCGTTCTGATTCTGATACGTACCGTTCTCAACATCCACTGCTTCCATAGCACCAACCGCTTCTGCCTTCTGAGGAGAACTCACCGGAACCGTCTCTGATTGCGTCGATAGCTCTTTTACATCTTCTGCATCCCAGTGTCCCTGTACACAGTCTGGACGATATTGTCCTCCAGGTCTGCAATCTCGAGCGGTCGTGTCCCGTCTGGCTTGGGTATATGTACCCGCCGACTTGGGGTCGCTCGAAACGATCTACGGTGCATGTGCGTGCATAGATCCGCGATGCGCTGATCTACGTCCGCTTCGTACGCCTCCCATGTCACCTGATCCACCCCCGGTGACGCATCCCGCTTTAATGCGAAAAACGCCGCCTCAATGAATCCTCGCTGATATGGTGCAGTAACGTGGTGTACTTCGGGTTCCGTTGAATGAATTCCCCTAGACGCTCAATCCCTTGGTGCACATGTGCCCATTGCTGCGTATGGTGTGTGCGAGAATCTTGCGCCTTCCCCTCGGGTGAGGGCGCAAGATTCTCCTGCTCCGCAGGCTGCCCCTTGTTCGCAGGTCTCACGGCTACTATGCCCTCATCTGACTTCTCCATCTTGTGCTTCTTAGACTTCGGCGTCTTCCGCCTTCTCTAAACTAAACGGCCCCGTACGACAACAGAGCAATATGGAGACCTCCCAGGTCCCGACAAAGTGCGTACATGCGTTCTTCGACACCGTGGGCCTGTATGTTATCTCACCATAGCGATGGCATACATGTTGCCTTCGACCATTACCACGGCCTCGGCGACCCAGATCATGACCATTTCGATGCTCATTCGCTCTGGCCACACGTACCGCTACCGACGCGTCACATGTTCCCGGATGCGAAGCAGGTGTGCACATGTGACGCTTTGCAGGGATCCTCGCAGATCACTACGCACGGCTCGCGGAAATATGTGTTTCGGTTAAACTTCATATTTCAGGACTTGCGCCCGCTACACTTTTGCCAGTTAGCTTGGCGCACGGCAATTTGGATCTCAATATCCAGAGTAGCCTGTATATTTGGTTTGGAGGGACTAGTCGCAGTATAAAAAGGCGGGTTTCCAAACAAATAGCTGCTCTGGTAAGTGAGGGACAAGTGGCCCATCAACCCAATGGTACGGTACGTATCAGCGAGCGCTAAGACCTCAATATCAGGTTTATTTCCGCTAACCCCGAAGGGATTGAATGCATTCGAATACGCAAATCGTTGTCATCCTTCTTCTTGGCCTGTGTTTTCTGGGCAGTGCGGGAGAAAAATCAGTTAGAGAGAATCGGAGCGAGCCAGCAAAACCTAATATTGTCTTCATCTACATTGATGACCTAGGGTGGGGGGATGTTGGATTCAACGGCAGTACCTACTACGAAACACCAAACATAGACCGCCTTGCAAGTCAAGGGATCATTTTTTCGCAAGCCTACGCAAATGCCCCCAACTGTGCCCCAAGTAGAGCCTCAGTGATGACCGGACAGTACACACCACGGCATAAGATTTACACGGTGGGGACTTCCAAGCGGGGTCAAGAAGAGAACCGCCATCTGATTCCGGTTCCGAACACGGAAAATCTGCCGCTCCATTATACGACGCTGGCGGAGGCGCTGGGCGATGCAGGATATACTACCGGCCACTTCGGAAAATGGCATCTGGGAGACACGGGGTTTCATCCTGAAAACCAAGGTTTTGACGTGAATGTTGGCGGATATAAAAGTGGCTCACCACGCGGAGGGTACTTTCCGCCCTATAATAATCCAAAACTTGTCGATGGCCCTGACGGTGAATACCTGACGGATCGCCTCACAAACGAAGCCATCACATTTATTAAACAGAACAAAGAGGAGCCGTTTTTCCTGTATCTGTCTCACTACGCAGTCCATACTCCAATACAGGCACAGGCAGATATCAAAGCAAAGTATGAGCGCAAGGCACCTGATGGAGGTCAAAAGAATCCTACATATGCTGCTATGATTGAGAGTGCTGATCGTAGTGTGGGAAGCGTATTAGAGCGGATTGCAGCATTGGAGTTGACAGACAATACATTGGTTATTTTCTATTCTGATAATGGTGGAGCCGTCCAGTCCACATCCAATCAGCCGCTCAGAGGCTACAAGGGAATGTTGTACGAGGGCGGTATTCGCGTCCCGTTGGCTGTAAAATGGCCGGCGAGAATCACACCCGGCCGGTTGGATAGCACTCCTGTAATTGGCATTGATTTTTACCCTACCCTCTTGGAGATCGCCGGTGCTGAGCCCCCGGCGCACAACATGGACGGAGTAAGTCTAGTCCCGATTTTTACCGGGAGTAGCGGTTTGGCAGCGAGGAGCCTCTACTGGCATTTTCCGGCATACCTTGAGGCATCAAGGGGAATACCTGGACCGTGGCGTACGACACCGGCTGGGGTGATACGCAGTGGAGATTACAAGCTGATCGAATTCTTCGAGAATGATGTGCTGGAGCTCTACAACCTGCGCGAAGATCCGGGGGAGTCCACCAATCTGACTGACCAACTACCGGAAAAGGCAGAACTGCTACATGAGAGCCTCAGGGACTGGCGCGAAAAAGTCGGAGCCGATATGCCAACTCCAAAGTAGTTACCGGGCTGAATCGTGAAAATGCAAATGCTAATCAGTTCTCTGGACTTCGCTCATTGAGGTTGGTTAAACGCTTGTGGTCATTCTTGATTTTCTCGTTAGGAGTAACTGTTACCGGCCAAGAGTATTATCCTCGCATTAAAACAAGATGGATGGAATCAAGAACAAAGGAGGGGAGCTACGATTGGCTTTACAAAGATGAGGGAGGACCTATCTGGCAATGATCGCATTGTTGTCCATTACCACCCGAAGAAAATCTATGGTCCTAAACTGCTAAAGAAATTGCTCTCGGATACAGGATGGGATGAATCCGATTTAGTCCGTTTGAAATTGATAAAAAAGAGCAAATCTTAGCGTGGTACTTTCGTATATAATTCTCTAAATTTTCATCGTTGAACATCTCCCCTGATCTATCACGGCTCGTCCGATTCGACGTACTGCCACTGCCTCCAACCCTTGAGTGCGGGAAAATACAGACCTAAGAAAATCGGCCGCCCATCTGTAGCCCGCATCGCGCGTGCATATGCCTCCATTTTGGAGCGATACCTCTCCTGCTCATTGTCTAAAAACCGGTCTACATCGCTTCCAGCATGCGTGCTCGTCTTGTAATCGACGATCCAGCGCCTGCCATCTTCCACGAAAGTTCGATCCAGAATAAAACGGCGAACCCCCACTCCCGTGGCAGCAGTGAGTGCATATTCCCGCTCATCATGCTCGTGTCGTGACAGAATCCAGCGCCCCCGACCATCCCCTACCGTATTGGCCAACGCCTGCTTCACCTGCACCAACGCTTTTTCTAGATTCTCTCCCTCCAAACCCTCGTGATAAAGAGCATTGCGTAAAATATTCTCTCTTAAATCTACCCTGCCCGGAAACCACATCTCCTGTAACATCCGGTGAACCACAATCCCGACTCGTCGCTGCAAATCACCCACCCACTCGAAGACCACCTCACGATCTTCCTTCTCATCCTCAAACCGCTCCCGTTTCGCTTTCCATGTCAACTCCTCAGGCGGATCCATTGGCTCCCAGTTCGCGGACAAACGAAGTAAAGGGACACCGGCATCCCCCTGCCCAGTGACATCTTTCGCATCCTCTCCCCCCCAATGATCCTTCCATGCTTTTGAGAATTCCGGCTCTGCCACTTTCCATATTTTGGACAGAAGCACACGCGGATTCGGCGGTTTCACGTCACCCTCTCCCGCTCCTTGTTTGATATGCCCGATGAGATGCAGATCTTTTCGGGCTCGCGTGGCCGCCACATACAGAAGACGTGTATTCTCATGGGCCCGCCTCTTTCGCTCAATGGTTTGCAAGTATCCATAGGTGGCATCCTTTTTGCCCCCTGTCTCCTGAATCGGTGCCAATAATAAATGGGGCTGATTGCCATCGTTGTATTCCCGCCACATGAGCAGGCGTGAATCGTCTGCCCTGGTTTCATATCCCAGACCCGGTAATATGACCGTATCAAACTCCAGCCCCTTGGCCTTGTGAGTGGTTAGCAGTTGCAACTCCCCTTTTGCCTCTACATCCGAGGGGGCAAACAGACGTTCAACATCTTGCATGAATTTTTTCTCGTCCCGCAAGTCTATACCGTCTACCGACTCCTCCAGAAGATTCAAATAGGCCATCGCATCTTCCAAGTCTGTTGGTGCCTCAAGGCACGCAGGCCCGCTCAGGGCCAACCATACACCTTCAATCCAGCGCCGCACAGGAAGCCGGCCTCTTAGCGCACATGCATCGTTAAGAATCGGAAAAACACGTTCCAGGCGCCGCCTGCCATCCGATGACAGCCGCTCTTGACCCGCAGAAATAAGATCCAGAATCGCTGTATCAAAATCATCGCCAACCAGCTTCTGTAGATCCGCCAGTGTCAAGCCACACCATGGCGCTCGAAGTATAGAAAACCAAGCAACGCGATTGCCCGGATGAAGCATCGCCTGGGTCAATGCCATTAAATCACGAACCACCGGGCGCTCACCAAGCGGATCAATCTCGACCGATCGAAACGCAATCCCGCGCCTGTGAAGCAGCGCAATGATGTGCAACAAATGCCTGCGTGCCTGAACAAGTACGGCAATGCTCGCATCCGGCTGTCGTGATCGGGTTTCCTCAATAATCTCGACAACCTTTTCGGCCTGAATCTCCAAATCATTGCGAAAAAATGGATGGATCCGGATTGTACTCCCATCCATGTCGGTCCTGTATGCCGTAGAAGGGCTATATGATACGCCACCAGTCACCGTGTCCTCGATTTGTGGGAAGGCCTCACCCAAGGCCTCATTGACCCAACTTACAATCTCCGTGCTGGAGCGAAAATTCGTCTCCAATACGAGAGATTGGGGGCGAACAGGCCCCAGTCCACTCGTTCGAGCACGAGAGAACAGGCTCACCTCTGCCTCCCGAAAACCATAAATGGACTGCATCGGATCACCAACCAAAAACAGCGTTCTGTCATCGCCTGTCCAGTCATGGACAAGTCTCTCAAACAGTTCGTACTGGCTCTGGGACGTATCCTGAAACTCGTCAATCAAAAGATGCCGAACTGCAACATCTGGAATGCCTTCCTGTGAACCCGACGATACATGCGCCTTCATTGCTTCCTGGGCTGCCAGCGCAATCTCCGTAAAGTCAACACACCCATCCTCCTGAAAGACACTGCGAAGCTGAGTCACTGCCGCCGGCAAGAGATGCATCAGCGCTGCCAAAACCTCCCATTGCCTCTCTTCATATGCCACCGGTGGTAACTGTCGCAGTTCATGGAGCTGCGTGATGGTATCCTCTTCAAGATGGATCCCCTGGATGCGTTCCCTTGCATCCTGCTCTTTGGGTGGAAAGCCCTCATTCACGGTGTATCTCTTGCGACGCCCACCACTACTGGTCAAAAGTAACTCTGCAATCCCAAGCCAGCAGCCGAGCGCCTCAGCGGAAGCATCCGGGAGCCCTTGAAGCTCCAGACAAGCACCAATCCCACTTTCTTTGCCCTTATCCCGTAAATTTTTGGCTGCAAAACGGGCCAACTCAGCCACTTCCTCCGCGTGACCCTCTGGAAATTCCGCCACCATACGACCCAGCTCACGCTCAACGATATGAGATAACGCTGACTCCAGTGCCTGCCGTGTCGTCGCAAGCTCTTTCCCTCTTCCATCCACATGACGCATCCACTGATCCCGACTGTCCAGCATTGCACCCAGTAGCCCCTCCACCTTGCCCATATGGTTGTCAAGGTGTTCCAAAAGAACAACAATCGCCTCCAGTACATTCGCTGGTGCCCGATCATCAAATAACAACTCCAGCGTACGACGCGCAGCCTTTTGATGCAGATGACGTGCATCCTCTTCCGGCTTTAGCAGTGCTCCCATGCGGGAGACCCAAGGCATCCTGCGAACCAGTAGAGAGGAAAGTGAATCAATGGTCTGGACACGTAGACGCAATGGATTCTCGATAAGATGCCACTTCCGCTCGTCGTTGTGTGCAAGTGCCTGTCGGGCTAGATCCCACGTATGCCTCTCGTGCGGGGCTGTTGGCGGTGTATCTGTAGCTCTCTGGAGCGCACGGATAATGCGGTGTCGCATTTCGGCAGCCGCCTTGCGCGTAAAAGTGATGGCAATGATCGCCTCGGGATACTCTACTCGGGCCAACAGAACCAGATACCGCTGGATCAAGAGTTCCGTCTTGCCGGAGCCGGCAGGTGCCTGCACAATGAACGAGGCATGCGGATCCAGTGCTTGGAGGCGCTGTGCGTGATCTGGAACCAGATTACTCATCCTGCTGCGATGATTTTACGGGGGGACTCCCGACCCGGCAGAACGTAGTCAGGTTGCAATACCTGCAGGTCTGTCCCGGTATCTTGGGGGCAACCATCGCGTGTCCGGCCTTGTAATCCTGCCCCAAGGCGTTGAGGGTTTCTCTCCAGCGTCCGATGAGTTCCGGCAACGGAACCTTGCTGACTCTAACCCCCCTATTCCCGATGTCCTGATTTGCAATTCCCTTAAAATTCACGCTGCCCATCCTTAGACTGCCAAAGGAAATCCCGGCGATGGGCGAATCTGCCGCGACTGCATAGATGGGTAACTGCGGATCATCGGGACGCTCCCCTTTCCAGAGGGAGACTTTGCAGTCCCCCGTCTTGTAGTCAAGGATCAATCTTTCTCCACTTTCGAGTAGATCAACGCGGTCTTCCTGGATACGTATATCAATTCCGCCCACCGTTGCATCCTGCCCCGCTTCGCTTTCATTTTCGTCCGCATCTGCACTCGTGCTATGTAGATCTATTCCGCCTACCGTTACATCCTGCCGCTTTTCCTGCTCGAGAACCGTAAAGGAGTTCCGTGCTCGCTCAAGCGCCAACCACTCCCCAATGATCCGCTCTAATCGAGCCTGTTCGACACGTAGGAATCGCTTATTTCGAAGTGCTCGCCGAAAGGATGTCAGCCCGGTCAAGGCTCTTCGCGCACGACCCGCTGCACAAGATCTGCTTCTTCCTGCTCTGACAAGGCTTGCAGCGCCGTCTGCGTCTTCAGCCCTCGCCAAAGTATATCCAGGATGCGATGCATGAGTCGACCACGGTCCCCGGGCATCCAACCCCGGCTGAGCGATACCGGGCACGGTTGCCCCAAGGCGCAATTCCGCAAATGCTCGAAACGGACAGGCCGCCTGCAACTTGAACAGATTCGTCCCTCCCTTGACTTTCGCTTTGGTGAAAGGGAGTCCTTGATGATCCTCAATGATTTCCATCTTCGAAGAGCATTGAATCCGCTCTCCAAGACTTTGAATGGTATCAATGCCCAGGTCTTTCTCCGACACCTCAGGCAATCCCGCAAACAGTGGACTGGACCCTTCGATCCGCATCCCCCTCGCGCCTGGGATGACTAACCACGACCATCGGAGCACTCTTCAGTAACCGATCCGAAAGAGTTTGGGCATGCTGCAACATCCCTTCCGAGGTGGAGCGCCATAATCCTTTCCGACGCTGCAGCCTTATGGGCACAAACGGGGCCGGTTCACAGGGGGGCGGCCAGGCATCATCATGCATTCCAATCATCCAGAGATAATCAAATGATATACCTGTCGCTTCCAAGACCCCCAAAATCTGCACCGGGGCAGGTTCCGTTTCGGGCTGAAAAAGCTTACTGGAAGCCATGCGACGAAGAATAGTGACGGCCCTTTGACGCGTGATGCTCCCGCACACACCATCCAGCTCCACCAGCGCGGACATCAACTCGTCCCACACCATGTAGGTCTGATACTCCGTACTGACCGGATTCCAGTATCCGGGCCAGCCGATACTCTGTGATTTTATGGAGTTACTCTCGTCATCGTTCTGGACTTTTGACTTCCCCGACTGCAATAATCGCGAGAGGGACTCCGCCCATTCACTGGGCTTCTTCCTGCCTCGAAGATCTGCATACTGCGCTTGCCATGCATCAAAAAGTGAGGCAAGCATCGGGCAATCGTATAACGTATTCTCCTTTCTCGCCAGATAAACAAGGTCCTTCAAGGTAACGTACTGCTCTCCGCGATTGCGCAGTGCCACATCAAGAAGAGCACGTGAGGTGCGCTCCTCATTGAATCCTGGCAGAAAGGGGGACAAAAGGAGGCGGCTGGCCTCCTCTATGGGATCTCCAGCGGATCTATTGAAAGAATCTGCAGTGCCGACTGGATGATTGGTAGTCACCAGCCGGAAGGCCCAGAGAAATGTTGAAGATCCGCGTTGGATCTTTCTCTGGATGAAGCCAGGCCTGCGGATGGAATACCTCGGAAAATATACGCTCAACATGACTGCGCAGATTGGCAATGCCCGGCACGATGATCCCGATACGAAAAGACCGACGCGCCGCTTCCGGGTCGCTTTCCAAAATGCGGCGTGCCCATTCAGCCGCAACACGAATCTCTCGGGAAGTATCGGAAACACCTAAGCGAACACTCTTTTCTGCATGGTTGGGCACAGGCGTTTCCTGGATCCGCGTCCCCCGTTTTTGAAGTGCCTCAAAGAACTGCTTATGCGCTGGCATCATCTCCAGAAACCCACAGAGTTCCACCTCTTGAGGGATTTCAATTTGCCCCTCGTTCACGAGACGGGCCACATGTTGGGAGAGCTCGGCAGCCGAGAACCATCCACCCCGATCGCACCGGACACGAAATTCCAAGGCCCACTTCTGGAATGCACGCGAATCTTCAGAGGTACTCCATTCTGCTCCCTCCAATGGCAGACACCAATCACAGAGCAACTTCCAGGAAATGCCAGCCAACTCCGCCGTCGCAGAGACATCAAGCGGCAAATGCTTGGCGTGCGAACGCAGAATATCCTCCCAGATTATCTGCTCCTCTGCAGGGCGAAGGGGGCGAAGAAGGGGTCGGATCCGATTGTGAATACATCCCCTCTTCCCACAGCTCGGACAACCATTGCATTCAGCGTCCTCACGGGGGCGGTTGGCCAAGTGTGGCGACCCATCTCCTGCTGCTGCCAATCATATTCCTCATGGCGCGCACGAGCCAGTCGTTCCGTTGCCGCGATGATCGTCATGACAGGATTAGAAAATTGTAGTTATGGGAGACCGATCAACTTGTTCGCGGGATTTCGCAAATCTCTTCGCAGATCCTGCAGCTTAAAAATACCACCCGGTCAATCATTCAAGGAAGTCTCCAGTGCCTGCTCGAATGCGCTCAGCGTATGCGCAATCGCTTCTGAATCATGGGCGGTTGACAGGAACCAGGCCTCATATTGGGACGGAGCAACATGTACACCGCAAGGGAGCAGCGCTCGAAATACCCCCGCAAACAACTCCGCATTGGATGCAGAGGCGGTTTCCCAATCCGTCACAGGCATCTCTGTAAAGAAACAGCTAAACATGGTCCCGATCCCATTGATCTGCATTGGAACAGATTTACGGGCAGCAATTGCGGCCAAGCCCTCCCTCAGGGATGCAGCTTGCGAGATGCCCGCTCCCATGCGTCCCCACGCAGTCCTGCTTCCAGTGTCGCCAAGCCGGCCTGCACGGCAACGGGTTGCCAGAAAGTGTGCCCGCCTGATAGACCGGCCCCTCGGGAGCAACCTGCGCCATGATATCCGCTCTACCTCCGTAAGCCCCAATTGGAAGTCCGCCACCGACCACCTTACCAAGCGTTGTTAAATCCGGCATTACCCCGTACAACGATTGTGCGCCGCCGGGATGGACCCGGAACCCTGTCATCACCTCGTCAAAGATCAAAAGTGTTCCATGAGCATGTGTGACCGCGCGTAAGCCTTCCAGGTAGCCGTCCGCGGGGGGAATCACTCCCATGTTCCCGGCGACCGGCTCCACGATCATGGCTGCAACCTCCCCGCATGCTGGTCCAGTGCCTGCTCAACTGCAGAGAGATCATTAAACGGAACCACGAGGGTATGCTCTGCGGTGCTCCTTGGGATTCCCGGACAATTTGGCAGCCCCAATGTAGCCACTCCACTGCCTGCCTCCACCAGCAAGTAATCTGCATGGCCATGATAGTTGCCCACGCACTTGATAATCTTCCTCCGTCGGGAATGCCCGTGCCAAACGAAGTGCACTCATTACCGCTTCCGTGCCAGAATTAACCAGACGTAAACGCTCAATCATGGGCATGAACGACTGTATTTTGTTCACGAGCCTTGATTCATCCTCGGTACATGCCCCAAAGCTGGGTCCCCTTTGCAGCGGCGGCACTGATCGCTGCAACTACCTCCTCATGCGCATGCCCGACAAGTAGCGGTCCATAAGACAACACATAATCGACATACCGATTGCCATCTACATCCTGAACCCATGCACCTGAGCCCCGCTCCATAAAAACTGGCGAGCCGCCAACTGCTTTATAAGCGCGGACTGGTGAACTGACACCACCAGGCATACAGGCCTTGGCAGCTGTGAAGAGTGCATCGGAGCGTGTGCGGGTATACATGGTTAAGCCTTTAGGATCGGATCATGATCATTGTACTCACTCAAAGAGCAATCCATTCCCGGGAAAAATGCAGGCCTCGTGGAATCCCAGAGTACGCCCTCCCTTACAGCGGAATGACCGAAAGAACCCTTCTGTCACGCATGTGGAGCTGATAAATGAGCTTTCCAAGTATTTGAGCGTTATTTTGACAAGTTAGTATCATGTTTTGCCGCTCATGTGAAGGCTACCCAAGCATTGCGGAGCCTTACGTTCATCGAATCATCTTTTTATCATTCCATGCGAATTTTCTATGTATGTCTTCTCGCCTGCCTGATTGGTGGCAGCAGCGAAGCTTTATCCCAACCGTTAACCGTTAACAAACTCTTCCGCAGCGGAGCAGTGCTTCAGCGTGATGCTTCCGTTCCCGTCTGGGGGACCGCAACCTCCGGTGCGATGGTCACGATCTCTCTGGACCAAGATGAACAATCTGTACGCGCGGATAGCGATGGCAGCTGGCTTGCAACCCTTGAACCCCGCCCTGCTGGCGGACCGCACCGACTGATAGTTGCAACCGACACAGATACTCTGGTTGCCGCAAACATCATGTACGGGGATGTCTGGATCGCGTCTGGGCAATCCAATATGGAGTGGTCCGTGGCCAACTCTGCGGATGCCGAACAGGAAATTTCATCAGCTGATGATCCTCTGCTCCGCCATTACAAAGTCCCTCGCACTTGGTCCTATACCCCTGAAGATACGCTCGCCGGTGGGCAGTGGCACTCTGCCAACCCGGAGCATGTAGGAGCTTTCACGGCCGTCGGATACTCATTTGCCCGGAGCTTCGCGCATCCGCCGACATCCCGATTGGAATTTTGAATACGTCTTGGGGTGGCAGCCGCATCGAAGCCTGGATGGATCCTCCCGCCACTTGGGAATGGATGACGCACAAATCGCACGGCTTTGGGAAGCCCCGAAGGCCCGTGCAGACAGCCTCGCACGGATCTTTACCGAAGAGCACGGCGCTTCTGCGGATACGGATTCCGGCTTTGAAGCAGATGTGCCCCTCTGGGCAGACCCAAATCTTGACGACACAGAATGGATGGAGATCCCGGCTCCCGGAGCCTGGGAAGCAGGGGGGCTCGAAGGATTAAACGGCATTGCCTGGTATCGTACTAGCTTTGAACTCGATACCGTGCCCACAGAAGCGGTATTGCACCTCGGCACCGTTGATGATCGGGACATGACCTGGATCAACGGCCACCTGGTCGGAGAAACAGACCGGTACCTGCTTGAACGGGAATATCCGATTGGTGAAGGCATTCTGCAGCCCGGCACCAACCAGTTAACTATCCGCGTACACGACACCGGAGGTAACGGAGGATTGATAGCTGGCGATTCCAGACTCGTCCTCCAATGGCCGGAAGGGGAAGTGGATCTGGCGGGAACATGGAAAATTCGCGTGGGACAGTTCCTGATCAACCCCGGAGGGAATCCCAACCAGCAGCCAACATTGCTCTACAATGCGATGATTTATCCGATCCTGGACTTTCCGATCACAGGGTTTATCTGGTATCAGGGGGAATCCAACGCCGGTGATCCCGCAACTGCCACCGCCTATGCAGCGCAGTTCCAGTCCATGATCACCCGGTGGCGTACGTTATGGGAACACGAAGATGCGCCGTTCCTGTTCGTGTCTCTGGCCAGCTTTCTAGCAGCGCAGGACGAACCCGGGGAAAGCAACTGGGCAATCCTGCGCGAATCTCAGTCTGCGGCAATGGAGTTGCCGAATGTCGGTCAGGCCATCACGCTTGACATTGGTGACGCAGACGATATTCATCCAAGAAATAAACAGGATGTGGGATACCGCCTCGCACTCTGGGCAAGGAGCCTCGTTTACGGGGACCAAGTGGTGCACTCCGGGCCCATTTACCGTGAACATACCATCGAAAATGGGAAGGTTTCCCTCTGGTTTGATCATGTTGGGGGTGGACTTGCCGCGCAGGGCGGCCCCCTCGGAGGATTTGCCATTGCTGGAGCGGAAGGAGAATACGTATGGGCGGATGCCCAAATCCAAGGGGACTCCGTAGTGGTGTCTCACCCGGATGTTCCGAATCCAACCTCGATTCGGTATGCTTGGGCGTACAATCCGACTACAGCAAACCTGATCAATGCTGAAGGATTACCTGCCGCTCCATTCCGAATCGAGCACTAGCCTCTTTCACCAAAGCAACCCTTATCCGTGGATCCCCCTCTTCCATCTGAACCTCGGCCTGATCCTCGCTCACGCGGGTTCACCCTCAAGCGCGCCGCTGCGATTCTAGTCTTCGTTCTTGGGAGCGGCTTCCTCGTATATATCGGGCTGACACGTACCGAGGTGAGCCGGGACTACCTGCGCCAGGAGATTGAATTCAGATTTGCCGAAACCTATACGGGAAGGATTGCTATTGAAACGATCACCGGGAACCTCCAACGTTCGATTCGACTGCATAACGTCTCACTTTATGATGGACAGGAGCGCCTCTGGCTGCACATAGACGAGGTCTTTGCACGACCCAACTGGAAAGGGGTACTGGGATGGCGGTTTGAGCCCAGCACCCTTCAGGTCACACGTCCCACACTGCACCTGCGGTATAATGCGGACAGCACATGGAATCTGGCTTCTGTACTCACACGCAGGAAAACGACCGACAGGACCGAATGGGAGTCCCAGTCTGCACACATCTCAATCTCCGGCGCTGCGGTTGCCGTGTCCTATCAGGAGCATGCACCCCCAGCGATTCAGTCTGGATGGTTGTTTGATTTGGCGGAAGCGACCATTTCCGACATCGCCTTGGAAGGCGAAATCAGCCTCGAGCCCGATCGAAACCTACTCGCGATTGAGTCGCTCGAAGCCTCCATTGATACGCTGGCAGTAAGGGCCAGTGGAGAACTGGTACTCGAACGTGAGCAACTGCACATTAACGCTCTGACACTATCCAGCACAATCAACCAGGCAACCGTGTTCGGCGTACTTTCGCCCAGCGCGGAACTCGCTGACTTCTCCCTGTCCCAAAGCTATTTCACCCCCGACTTTGTCCGTGCCATTGTCCCCAATGTGCTCCTCCCTGACCCCCTCTCTTTCGGCGGACTGGCTCACCGCGATGGTGCACAGTGGTCGCTGCAAAATTTTATTGCATTTTCTGATCATTCACGCATTGTGATCCCCTCCTCCAGGATCCATGCTGACAAAAACCAGGTATCCTTCGAGGCTTCTATCAGCCCAAGCGTTATTGATCCGGCAGACCTGTATCCCATGATGGATTCAACCATGTGGCACGGCGGGGTCATCCAAGTTGAAGGTTCTGTGGAGGGAATAAGTACCCTGAATGAGCTTGAGGTTGCAGGGATCATTGACATTACAACGAAAAGCGGCAGTCGCGCACAACTCCAGGGCACAGCCCACCGCCGTTATGCCTCATGGGCCTATGATGCCGAGTTGACTGCAACCAATCTCAATCCCTATGATCTTACGGCAGAACAAACCCTTAGTGGTGCAGTCAATGGGCATCTTTCCATTGAGGGAACGGGAATCCGGTCGCCATCTGCATCTGCCTCTGCATCGCTGGCCCTTTCCCCCTCCATGATTGGTGAACGGGCACTTGACAGTCTTTGGATGGAGGGGATCCTCGCCGGCAGTCAATTGAACCTCAGCGGATTTGCATTTGAACAAAATTCCCGCATCACGGCCGAGATTGCGGCAGATTGGGGCAGTGAAAATCTTGTATATGACGCTCAGGTCGAGCTGACAACATTTGATCTGGCGACTTTATTTGACGTTCCCGGGCTTGAGACCGGACTGAATGCGAGCTGGGAGATTCGTGGTGCAGGAACCAGCTTGGATGACCTCTCTGCTTCCATCAAAATCAATACCGATTCATCCATCGTGATCTGGAAAACCGATTCGCTTTCTGTGCCCCCAACCAAGTGGGCAGTCACGCTGCACGATACAACTGCTCCGGGTCGCCGTCTCACGGTGCAGGGGGATGTTCTGGATCTCGAAGTATCCGGCAAATTTGACCAGAATTCGCTCACCCAGATCGGCCCCGCCTGGGCGGATGCTTTTTCAGGGGTGTTTGACCGGTTTGCCACTCACCGAAGGTCCGAACTGTCCAGCACATCCATGGATGGCGGGAGGCCCGATCCAGAGGCTGTAATTCATGAGCACGAACAAGGACCGCAACTACCCCCTGTTGAGATGATTCTTCGCTGGGAGCTACACGCACATCCTGCCGCCGAGGCGCTGTTGCCGACATTTTCCAGCAACAGCCGTGGAACTGTGGATATTGTGGCCGACAGCAAAACATTCCGTCTACGATCCGAACTGCAGGATGACCGGTTTATTTTGAACAACATCGCAGCTTATCAGGCCGAGGCTGCGATGACATTGACCACTGATTGGCGTCAGGAAATCGAGTCGGGCTGGGAAATCGATTTAGAGCTGACCGCCGATTCCCTGACCGACCACCGTGTCGTCCTAGGCATGCCCCGGATCTTGGTGAAACAGGATGGAAGAACGGGAACCGTGGATATCTACGCAGGCAGCGAAAATATATCTACCCACGGACATGTATCCTCCGACATCCAACTGCTCCCGGATCGGGTACGGATACAAATCCAGGATGTGCGAATTCCCGTTGGGGATGCTGCATGGAGGATCTCACAGCCCGCAGATATTGATCTGTTTACAGATGCCGCCGTGCTGACTCCGCTGAAACTGGAGACCCTCAACCCGTTCCTTGAAGATGTGCAGTCGGTTACGGTTCAAGGCAGACTCTCTAGCCTGCCGACCGATACCCTGAGGTTGAACCTGGACGGGGTTGACCTGAATCACCTCTCAAGAATCTTTGAGCTGAGGCGCCCCCTCGGTGGACAGATTGATGCAGATCTTTCATGGACCGGGCTCTGGATGCCGGAAATTACCGGTACCCTGGAGGTGGATACCCTCACGTTTAACAATCGCCTGGTGGGGCATCTTCAGGCTTCAAGCATCCTCTTGCCAGGCAGTTCAGACCTGAGAATCGCCATGATCATCGACTCGGTCGGAACGGCACCGATCAACCATCTCTATGCAAGCAATCAGATGGCAGTGACCGGAAATTTTGTCGCTCCCGGGACCGAGAGCCCTGGATTTCTTGACATTTTTATGGACGTACAGCGCCTGGATGCATCATTCTTGCAATTGGTTTTGCGGGAATTTGCGGACTTTAGAGGTGGGTTTAACGGGACGATCACACTGAAAGGCCCGCTGGATAATCTTATTCTTGGTGGATCGCTTGACTGGGAAGATGGCCATTTTGGGATTCCTCGATTCAACTCCTCCTATGAGGCAACGGCATCGGTCAACCTAGTTGATGATGTCATCCTGGTGAACCAGTTGATCGTGCAGGACCCGGACGGAGGGACTGCGAGGCTTGAGGGGACACTGGACCTGAATGATTTTCAATTTCTGTCCTTTGATGCATCGGTGAACTTTAACTCACTGCAGATCATGGATGTACAGACCCATACCCGTGACCTCGCCTTTTATGGTGACATCCGCGTGTCCGGGAATGCGACCTTAACCGGTCCTGTCCATACTTCTTTCCTGCGTTCGGATAACTTGGCCGTCACCCCACAAAGTGAAATCTATATCCCTATCCGGGAAGCAAATAGCGCCCATGACCCTGGGTTCATTGTGTATGTGGACCCCACACGCCCGGTAGAGGGGCAGTTGACTTCCTTCCGGCAGCGTGAAAACATCTTGGATGCACGCCCTGAAGGGGAGCGTTTGTTCCGGGATGGATTGGATATGGACCTCAATCTTGTTGGACCACCTGGATCCAGTATTCACCTTGTCGTTGATCCACTCTTGGGGGATGTGATTAATGGAATCGGAACGGCTCGTGTTCAGATCCAGCGAAGCGGAGGAGATATAGCAACCTACGGCTCCTTTGAGATCTCTTCTGGAGATTATCTCTTCACAGCGGGGGAGGTATTTATCAGACGCTTCCTGATTGACTCTGGAACCATTATCTGGAACGGAGACCCCCTCAACCCGGTACTTGATATCCAGGGAGCCTACCGTACCCGTGCTTCGCGCAGCGGCCTACCTGAAGATGTGGGTGGAACCATCAAAACGAGCCTGCCCGTCATTGTGAACCTGGATGTGTCCGGAACCTTGAATGCCGTTCTGATCGACTTGGCACTGGAGGTTGATCAAAGGCAGGAGGCCATCAGTGATACCCCGCTTCTGGATTCCTACCTGAACCGGCCAGATCTCGCAGCAGAGCATGCGACGAGTGTTTTACTCACGAATTCTTTTTTACTATCGGCCGATGGCGCGCGCAGCGGGATCCTAGCAAGTTCTGCCGTGAACAGTGTATCCAGTCTTGTAGTGAGTCAACTGAACCGATATTTGAGCCAGGTGATTCCACAGGCGGATTTTAGATTAGGAGTACAAAGTGATGAGACGGTTCAGGACCTGGATGTCTCCGCAGATATTGCATTCAGACTCCTGGATGAACGCCTGCTGATTCGTGGTCAGGGAGTCTACCGGGGACTGAGCACGGAAGAGGTTGCTCCACAGGGGCTTGAAGGGGAATTCATTGTGCAAATTCAGTTGAGCCCCTCCGTAGCAGTAGAATTCTTCTACCGGCGTGAAGGAGATATACTGAGCGAATCTCTCATTAACAGAGAAACCGGGCTCGGGCTCAATTATCGAACTGAATTCACCTCCTGGCGACGCCTGCTACGGCGACAGGTTTCTGAACCGGAGGAAGGTACTGGAGAGGGAAGTGGTTCATAATAAGGATCAGCCGAGAGGCAAGGTTCGCAAGAAAGAAGGGTATTGTATATGTGGATAACAGGAAATTATTTACAAAAACGCCAGAATGGTCAAATTATGGGAATTATAGCACATACTTCTCGAGAACGGCCATTATCTCCTTACCGGGGACATTATCTCTGTCATTTTTGAGGTAGATGCACAAAGCGACTAATTTTAAATCATCCTTATAGTAGATGATTCGTGCACCCTTTCTTCGGCCCATGTTTTCTGTACCGCATCGAATCTTGAATACTGGCCGTTCACCAAGCCCCGGGAACTGATCCCCATCGGGTATTATATCAGTGGCAAGGCCACTCAGGATGTCCTGAACCTTACTAGATAACCCTCGATGCCTACGTAGTTTCTTGAGATCTCGCTTAAACCTTTGGGCCCGTTCAATCGTCCGCTGGCACATTCATTAAGCTCTGTATTTCTACCTCTATTGTTCTGACAAATTTTTTGCTTGCGGCGAGCGCACATGTTTCTGCAATATCTTCAACCCGATTTGCAAGATGCTCCAATTTGGTGCATGCTTTTTCTCTCCAAGAGACATTTTTGGGCAAAGCTTTGGTGCTTTCTATGCTTCGCTCAACCATTTCAACGACCTTAAATAGTTTGGCAGAAAAATCTTTAAGATCCTCACGATCTTTATCTGAAAGCATCTCTATTTGTCCCAAGGTAGTCGCAGCTTTTTCCACCATGGCTTCCATCGTAGCCAAATGTTTGCCCATCGCAGAATAGTCGGGTTCTGGATAATGTACTTGCAATTCCTCAAGGCTTTTTTCGATGGCCCTTGCATTGAAAAAAGCCTCAAAATTGCTATTGCTTACTCGTGTTTGGACCTGTGGCATGGTTCAGTAAATACAAAAAGATTCAAAAAGCAGACACTGATTATTTACAACTTTCGCGCTGTGAGATATGACTTTCTATAACTTTTTGTGTTAAATGTTCACACAAATTCCCACATTCTATTGTACTTGAAGCGCACAACCAGATCACCAAATGGGCGGAGACCCAAGGGGATGCCCAAACAGAGGGCCAACATTCATGAAGAAGGACACATGGTTCACAAAGAGGATCTATATACTCAATTGCACTAAATCAAGTGCTTAACGATCTCTTGATCGTATCTCTGTTTCAATATAGAAACACAAGGATTTAGTCGCCAAGTACGTGAAGATTGCCTAAACCTTTTTGTCGATCCCGCTGCTTTGAGTATTCCGATGGCCGTATGGCGCTTTTTGATTTTTGCTGAAACAGACACATTTGTCTTGCCATTTCCTCAGATTACGTGGCTGCCTCGCGGGTTACGTTTTACGGAGAATCCATTCCTTTTTAGCAACTCCAAAATCTCCCGTTCATGCCCCGCCATAGCTTACGCATATTGCAGAGAATGTGAACGTCCGTCGCTACTCCAGAACACTCCCGGTAGTGAAGTCAAGGAACTGGGTTTTTGTTGGGAAACAGTGTCTGTGACGAGCTCAAACTCTATGCACAACACAGCTTTTGCGATTTGTTCATCAGTTAAGCCATGCTTTAACCGCAATAAGTCAGAAGTAACTCGTCGCATGTGCGAACCTTAATTATCAGTCCAGTAATATCGCTATCAGTAACCGCCAGTGTGCCATCTTCATACACCAAAACAGTAACAGAAAAGGTTTGTGCCATCAGTGGTTTGCGTATGGTGTCTCCTGTATCCGTTTCCCCTGCAGGGAAATTGTCTACAGCTCCAGGGGCATCAATTCGGTGCAGAATTATAAGCATTGTTCGCATCCCCACATAATTGTTGCGAATAAGAACGCAATCATCATGTACCAAAAACAACCTCGACTTACACAACCTTCATAATCTTTCTGATCCTCTTCAGTCCATTCCTCATCCTTTGCAGCTAAGCGCCCTTTTATTTCTTCCCACTTTTCCCGCTTTTTTTTTCTCAATTCCAATTCTTCTAGCTCCAATTCTACTTTTCGTTTCAGCTTTTTAGCTAGACTGGTAACCGAATTAGGTTTCGGCATTGCTTAATTTTGGGACATTTAAGGACCTATGGTATACGGACACAAGGCTTAAAGTGTGCATTTAGTGCCATTAAATGTACAAGATCCAAAAAGAGGGCACACAGTGAACCCACCGTGTGCCCTCTGAATTTATGCGGTCCAAACCGACGACAGATTTGGATCAGACTGGAGCTATCCGATGACGGATGTGGTCTGACGACTGTTGTAGTACTCGTTCAAGACGGATGCCAGGACCAGACGAACTTCATCCGATTCGGCCTCTGTTTCATTGCGAGTTAAAAAATCCTGCGCTCTGACACCGCCGATGGTGTGAAGTAGTGCCAATGCGAGCTTGTGATTTTGATCAGACTTCGACTCTTTGTAGATTTTACGCAACAACGACACTTGGTCACTCAAGTCGAACTTGTCACGATAGAGTGTCGCCAATACGATTGCGTTCTTCAATGTCTGTTCACGAACTGACTGGTACTCTGAGTCCAAAGAGGTCTCAATTTGTGCGGCTGCAAGATTCCAACGAATGTTGTCATCTTCAAGGATGCTTGCAACATCCTGTGCAAAAACGGGTAGGGCGAGAAGTGCTGAAAAGCAAAATGCAAAAAGGGTTTTCATGGTTTTGTTAGGTTTGGTGTTGAAGTTGGTGACTCACTCTAACAATCCCTTACGGAAGCGCTTCCATAAAGGTTACGGTAAATAATTGTGAATTTTTCATGAAGAATTTTAACCCGATTTCTTTTTAGAATGCCCCCTTACGATATTGACGAAGCACTGCATGCTCTCAGGGCCTCAGATCCTCGCATGGCCAGCCTGATTGCCCGTGTGGGTCCCTTCGAACTGTTACTGACCGATGAGTGGAGTCCCTTCCAGGAACTGGTACGCTCTGTGATCTTCCAACAAATTTCGAGGCACGCCGGGAAAGCAATCCAAGGCCGACTATTTGACCTGTTTGGCGGCCCCCCTGAACCTGATACCCTCCTTGAGACTCCGCTCGGCACACTCAGATCGGTGGGACTCTCTCAAGCAAAGGAAAATACAATCCGCAGCTTGGCCGCGAGTGCAAAGGATGGCACACTACCGGATCGAACACGCATCCAAACCTTAAGCGACGAAGAGATCATTGAAGCACTGACCACGCACCGGGGAATCGGGATCTGGACGGTTCAGATGCTCCTGATTTTTAACTTGGGACGCCCAGATGTATGGCCGGTTACCGATCTGGGGATTCGCCGCGGATATAAGATCGCCTACGACTTGGAGGACCTCCCCAAACCCTCAGAGCTTAACTCGTTGGGAGACAATTGGAAACCATTCCGAAGTGTTGCCAGCTGGTATCTCTGGCGTGCGAACGACCTGTAAATCAGGTGAGGGATTTATGCTGGAGTGCACCGCTTGGCCAATCATGTCCAACAAAGTTTCCAAGACAATCCATAGCGGTTCAGATCCCTGAAAACTTCAATACGTTCAGGAGGAGTACAAGCTGGCGTTCTATCTCTACACTGAAAACGTTTCCATAGATCTCTTTTTTGAATTTCAGAAAAAATTGTCGGCCAACCTTTGGATATCATCCCGCAAAATTGCCTCCGAAATCAACAGCGTTTATATTTAACTGCGCAGAGAATTGACCAATGTCACAACTCAAAACTCAACCGACCAATGCGAGCGTCCAGGAATTCCTCGATGCCCTGGAGCGCCCTGATCAACAAGCGGACAGTGCTGTTCTGCTGCGTATGATGGGGGTGGCCACAGGGGATTCTCCAAAGATGTGGGGGCCCAGCATTATTGGCTTCGGCCAGTTTCACTATCGTTATGCATCGGGTCGAACTGGCGAATGGTTCCAAGTCGGATTTTCTCCTCGAAAAAGAGCATTCAGTATATACCTGTCCGGTGGACTGAATCGCCATGAAGCCGCCTTAACGAAGTTGGGCAAATATACCCGGGGCAAGAGTTGTCTCTATATCAAGCGGTTAAGTGATGTGGACCTGAATGTTCTGGATGTCATGATCCAAAAAGCCTGTTCGCTTACCGAAGGCGATGTATGCATGTGACTGGAATCTGAGTTCCAGCGAGAAATTTTTGATGACTTTCGTGGCAGGGATTTTCTACCAGCCAATGGAGCGTACCATCGACCAATCCGGGAACACCTCGGGATTCCCGGGCGGATGCGGTTTGTCTATCCAGACCAGGCTACACCTGAATCATCCTGATCAAATAGATCGAGTTGGTTGCTTGGATGCCGGATAAACAAATCGGTACGCAGTGGCTCCTTTGATTGATTGAATTTGTATCGCCTGCATGTCATCTCAAAGAGATTTTTTAGGAAATTTGCCCACTCCCCTTCTCCGCGCATCCGGTGCCTAAACCGTGGATCATTGAGCCGCCCCGAACGAACCTCCCTGATTCGACCGATAATTTTTGTCCTTGCGCTCTGGCATCACCCGATCCAGCCAGTCCTCAAAAAGCGGGGCGACCGGTCCCGGCAATCGAAGTACGATGTATCCGGCCCGCGTCGCTCCTCGCTTGGCTGCAGCCTCAAGAATCGCCGGAAGCTCCTCGTCCGTCAGGCCTGGAACCACAGGAGCAACCATCACACCAGTAGGAATCCCCGCTTCAGAGAGCGCCTGAATTGCATCCAATCGACGCGCTGGAATGCTTGTGCGGGGCTCCATGACACGGGTAATTTCGCTACGCAGTGTTGTAACCGAAATCATTACCTGTGCCAAATTCAGTCGTGCCATCGGAGCCAGAATATCTATGTCACGTGTTACGAGATGGTTTTTCGTAATAATGCCGACTGGATTACGATGATCTGAAAGAGTTTGCAGACAACCACGGGTTAACTTAAATCGACGCTCTGCAGGCTGATACGGATCTGTATTCCCAGAGAGTGAAACAACGACAGGTTTCCAGGAACGCTTCCTCAATTCCTTGCTCAAAATCTCGGGAGCGTCGCGTTTAATTAAAATTTTTGTCTCAAAATCAAGCCCTGCACTCCATCCCAGATATTCGTGACTCGGACGCGCATAACAATAGATGCAGCCATGCTCGCAACCACGGTATGGATTAAGCCCCCAATTATACCCAACATCTGGAGAGTCATTGCTCACAAGAATAGATCTCGAAGTATCTTCAAAGAACTGGGTGGAGGTTTGCCTCAATTCACCTGGCTCAAGAGCATCCAGGTCCAGTTCTATGCTGACCGGATCAAATCTGGTGGGAGGATTCGTGGCTGTAGCACGTCCTCTCGGGGCTGGTATGGATGGCTGTTTATTCGTCATGGTATCCAAGGCGTTATTTATGGCGTACAATCTTGTTCTGAATATGATCTTCCCATTACATTAACCACTACTGGTAGGCCATGAAGCAATTTCTGTATACAGTTTCTGTGATTCTTGCAGCGGCCGTACTTGCACTCATTATCACAGGTCTATTCGTTGATGAAGTCCGCTATACGGCAACTGCGCGCGTGAAGGCCCCGGTTGCTGATTCATGGGCCACCTTCCTGGATCCGGACAGACAAAAGCTCTGGCAACGAAATCTGGAACGCATGGAAACCATCGGTGGCCAACCATTTGATCTCGGTGCATCTTTCCGTATGGAATTTACCAACGGCAGCTCCCGCCTCGAAACGGTTACATCAATCATTCCAATGGAAGAATACTGCGCAGAGATTGAAACCAAACATTATTCAGGTTACCGTTCTGTTACGTTTCAGACGTTAGGCGAGGGATCCCGCGTACAGCAAACCATCGTTATGCATGGATCATCATTCATCAGCAGGGCAATCCTGCCTGTGATTCGTCCACTGATGCAGCGTGATCAAATGGCTGCCCTGGATAATCTGGCGGATCTCATTGAGGCATCCCCCTCAATAGACCCACAACAGGGATATGAGTAACCGGGCAAACACCGTGCAGCTGGATTACGGCTCTCAAGGTTTGCCTTTGAACCTTGAAGGGCTCAATTCCACCGTGCTGCGTCCGCGCTATATAGAAGGCCTGCCAGATGAACATGCAGCATTCATTGAATCCGTTCGGAATCCTTACGGTACGCAGCCCCTTCGCGAACTCATCACCACTGGGGAATCCCTTGCAGTTGTGATCCCGGACATTACCCGTGCACTCCCCAGTGATCGCCTCCTACCATGGCTTTTTGAAGAACTCAGAGAAATCAAACGAGAGAATGTTACCATTATCGTTGGGACAGGCACGCACCGCGGCAACACGCATGAGGAGTTACTTCAAATGGTTGGCCCAGAAATCGTAGCCAAGTACCGTATTGTCAATCATGATTCCCGAAACGCCAATACCCTACTCCGCGCAGGCCGCAGTCCCTACGGTTACGATGTTTTCTATACGGCAGATTATGTAAAGGCGGATCGTCGAATTCTGATGGGATTCATTGAACCGCATTTTATGGCAGGATTTAGCGGAGGCTACAAGGCAGTCTTCCCGGGGATCGCTGATTTGAGTGCCATCCAAACCTATCACGGGTTCACAAATATTGCCCATCCAAGGAGTACCTGGGGCATTCTGGAAGGAAATCCAACCCAAAATCATGTTCGTGCGGCTGGAGGATTACTGCCCGTAGATTTTTTGGTGAATGTGACGCTCAATACAGACCGGCAGATCACAGGATATTTCTGTGGAGAGGTCACCTCTGCTCATGAAGCGGGATGCGCTTTTTCCAAAGAGACCGCAATGGTTCGTGTTAGGGAAGCATTCCCAATTGTGGTCACGACCAACAGTGGTTTCCCCCTTGACCTAAACCTGTACCAAAGTGTCAAGGGAATGTCCGCCGCCCACACCATCACGACAAAGGATGGACTGATCATCACTGCATCCCGGTGCAATGATGGATTTCCTGAGCATGGTGCATTCAAAAATCAACTGCTTCGCTGGGCAACCGTTGAGGAAGCTTGGGCGGCGATCCGAAGCCCTGATTTCAGTGAACCTGACCAGTGGCAGACCCAAAAACTTCTACAGGTCCTACGGACTTGCCGCGTCAGTCTATTTAGTGAGTTGGATCCAAAACTGGTTCGAAGAGCTCACTTGACACCTATTGAGGATGTGCGCGGTGCAATTGATGCTGAATTGGCACGTCTGAACCGACCCGATACACCTGTCGCTGTGGTACCGGAAGGACCGCTGACCATTCCGTATGTCAGCTAGAGCTCAAGTACGCTCTGAAGCTCCTTGAGCATGAAATCTGCGACAAATCGATTTCCTGCCGCATTCAGATGAACCCCATCGGTGGTCAATATCCCATCATAGACCTTGTCCAGGTTCTGGTCAACCAGATAAGCTTCGAGAGAGGCACGTAGATCACAGAGATGTACATCCTTTTCTTGCGCGACACTGCGTGTAAGTTGCGCATATTCTGCCAGACGTAAATTCACTTCTGCATCGCTTTCTGTATCCTCTCCAATCACACTGGGGGTACACAAAAGCACGGCCGCCCCGCTCTGCTCAACACGATCAATTAACTCTCCAAGACCTTCCTCAAAAGTCTCGGGATCCGTTCCAGTGACATGATCAAATTCGAAATGATGCCAGACATCATTGATTCCGATATAGATCACCACATGCGTTGGCTCATGTGCCAAAACATCCTCATCCAACCGTGCCAGGAGGTCAGGCACCTTGTTACCACTGATCCCGGCACCCATAACTTCGATCTCCGCATCAAGCGCCTGCAACGAATCCGCAACCAGCGTAACATAACCGCCTGGGTTTGCACCTGCCTCTGTGATGGAATTGCCCAGAAAAATGATGTGTGACTGCGCCTGACCGGGCTGAATGGTCATCAGAGAAAGAAACAGTACCAAAGATATACTACGCATGGTGAGAGTGTTCAACTGCTTTCGTGTAGTGGAATCTACGAACCAGATTTATATTCTGCCCAATCACTACCCGTGTATTGCGATGAGAGTGATAATTTCGAGAAATCCGACGCCAAGATCAAATTGCGTGAGATGGCTATATTGTGGAACTTTCGTAAATTCAAATGCCGGAACAAATTTTGTGCTTCCTGACACCGTGAGACCTGAGAGGTGGTTTTGTGACTGAACAAATAAGCATTTGAATCAAAATGATATATATCAAATAAATTTATACCAGTAGCCAGTAATCATGGACTTCATTGATAAACTCCGGGCACTTGCATCCCGCGCACAATCAACTGCCGAAAAAGCAGAATCTGAAGAAGCTACCAAAACAGCCTTGGTACTGCCATTTCTTGGAACGCTGGGGTATGATGTATTTGACCCTGCTGAGGTAGTCCCCGAGTACGATGCTGATGTTGGCCAGAAGAAAGGTGAGAAGGTAGATTATGCAATCCTCAAACGAGGATCACCTATTATACTCATTGAATGCAAATCGTCGGATTCGGAATTGTCTCAGAGGAATGCGGCACAGCTATTTCGATATTTTACATCAACGGAGGCGAGATTTGGGATTCTAACGAATGGCTTATCCTACCAGTTCTATTCTGATCTTGACGAGCCGAATAAGATGGATCGTAGCCCTTTTATGGAGTTTAATCTTCTTGAGGATGTGACAGAAGAAATTGCCAAAAATTTGAAAATTTTTTCCAAATCAGCATTTGATCTAGAAACATCAATTAATACCGCAGCTAGAGTAAAATATATCACCTCAATCAAGCATGTTCTATCTGATCAATTGAAGCGGCCACACAAGGATTTTATTATTTTTATTCTTGATCAAGTCTACAAGGGAACGAAAACCAAGAAGGTTAAGAAGTCATTCGTAGGTATTACCCAAGAAGCATTTCGAGAATTTATAAATGATCGTGTCCAGAAGCGGCTAAAGTTAGCCTTGGATAACGAGTCAGACGAAAACAAGAGGACTGGACCTACCCCTGATGAAGAGGATGACGATAATGATGAGAGATCCGGCATCGTGACCACCAAGGACGAAATCCTGGGATATCATATCGTTCAATCCTTGGTCATAGATCTTATTGATGTGGACAGGATATTTTTGGCAGACAAAACTGCATATTGCAATATCTTGCTGGACAACAACTCTCGCAAAGCTATTTGCCGCTTCTACTTCGGTATCAAGAAGAAATCAATTAGTATACCAAATGAAAGCCCCTCTCGGGAAAGAACTCCGATCACCTCAATAAAGGATATCCATAACCTGCGGGAAGAACTGCGAGAGCGTGTGTCATTTCTCCTATCTCAAGCTTAACGGTCAGTGGGACAAGCTGGTTAACTGTCTGGAATGTGCAGGCAAAGTATGATTTAAAATTTGAGTCGAATTCTCACCGCACGAACAAAAAATATAATCAGAGAAAAAATGGCTGAATACCCAGAGTTCTCACTCAATAACGGACGGGAATTCTTTGCACTCGGACGACCCCTGTATTACTGAATATTAAAATCTTGGACGCACAACCTAGACCGGTCCTGTAGCGAGTGCTCTCAGAAAATCGAATCTCTTGTGTGTCGCGACGGTCAAATGTCATCCGCGCACGAAAATAGACCCGTCACCCATTCGATGGTGGAATAAACCGATAGCGAATGATCGGGGGATTCGTGGCTTCTCCAGTAGGTTGATCTTCTGGATCACCCGCCATATACAATCTCCCGTTCCCTACGGCAGTTGGCCCTTCCGAAAGCCATGTGCTGACAGTTGAAAAACGATCCCCGTGGCTGGCAATGACTGCTCCTGTACCCGAATCAAATTCAGTACCACCGTAGACGATCATACGTGTCTCGTTATCGAGCGCGTACACGCCCTGCACGGACGTTGCTTGAGCTTCTGCTTCGCGAATCATCTCGGTAATCCTCCGAAAATTAGACTGATCCACCACCTCAAAGTCTGGAAAATCCTGGGTCCGCTCCACGAAAAAATCCGGCATAAATCGGGGAAGTTTCGTGGAGGACAGCCGGGGACTCGCATCAAAACTTTCTGAATACACCCACCAAACATCGTTGTCAAAGCATGCCAGAGAGCGCGCCTGATTTGTCAGCATAGTAGATGCCCGCTCTGGAAACTCTGGCAAGGGAAGTGAAAACTGGTCTATAAGGGTTAAGTCTGGACTGTAGGCTCGAATGGCCGTACTATCCCAGACATCACTAGGCATCGCAAATATCGTGTCCCGGTGTGAGCAAATTCCCCATGTATCTGTCGCAAAATCACTGTCGACAATGGCTTGAACACACTCTCCATCCCGATTAAAAACGATCACCCCTTTGTTATTCAAAACGGCAATATGCGAATCATTCAGAAATGAAGCGTGTGCAAAGAAATTGAATGCTGCCTCTGGATTACAGTCGGTAACTGCCATCTTCCGTATGAACGTGCCGTCCGGGGAAAACAGGTAGACACCCTGGCTTGAGGGATCCAGTACCAAGAGCTCCCCCACAGAATTCACCTCCATCGTCCAACGGGCGCCGAGCAGCACCGAATGATCGAATTGAATCGTATCCTCCAACACAAAAAGGTCTCCAAAGTCTGCATGAGTAGGGACCAAAACCTGGTCAACAGTAGACCTTGAATTGCAGCCAGCGATCAAGCAAATCAACAGCCCAGAGATACAGAGATGCAATAATGCAGGGAGAGAGAATTTCATTGGAGGGAGGCTACTTCTACTTATTGCCGTTGGTAGACCACATCCTTGAATGCTGTGCCGAGATTAGTATGTCATAAATCGATACAAGGGTCGTGTTCAAATGTACAACTCCATTGCATGACAAATTATTGCACAGTAAATTTTTCAAGACGAACCATGATTTGCAAGGAGTACCCTCGTTTACCGGATCTATGCCCATCCTTGGAACCGCATTGTTCCACAGTATGTTAATCGGGGCATGCCCTAATCAGTTGGATCTCCGATGCCTTCTGACAATATTTTATGTAAATCTATCGTTCCTGCCTATCCTGGCCGTTAAGGCGGGAAGGACTCATCACCCCGACAATAAAATCATCTGTGTAATGCGAATGGTCCATCAGTCCCTTTCTCCAAAAAATGTTTTCATATGGTCTTTAATGGCCCTAACAATATTTATGGTCCAATTCTGTGCAGCACAGTCAGGCACAGTAACATACACGCGTACAATCAAGATAGATATTGAGCTCCCTCCCGAGATGGCGAAGTTTCAGGAAATGCTCCCAAAAGCGGATTCTACACTGTACTCCATGGATTTCAATGATGCCTTCATGGCCAGTATTCGCCGCGTTGAGACAGACGACAAAGCCAATAGTACTGGTTTTAGCAGCTCTACGACTGATGGGATGACATTCAAAATGCGGTTTTCTGGAGTGGGTGGTAGTGGTGCTCCAAACCTCATCACCTCAGTGACGGACATTGACGAAGGCCTCTACACGGATCATTACCGTTTTCTTGGTCGCGACTTTTTGGTCACGGGTGAGTTGCCTTCGATACGATGGAAACTGTCCACCGAAGAGGGGGCATTCCTTGATCGTCGCGTGATCAAGGCCACAGCTAATGTAGATTCTGTGTCAGTGGATGCGTGGTTCACACCTGAAATTCCAATACCACTCGGCCCGGAGCACTATGGAGGACTCCCCGGCCTCATTCTCGTACTGTCGATTGATGATGGTCGTAAGATGTACGAAGCCAATTCAATTACCCTGGACACAGAAGTCGAAATCACAACCCCCGAGAAGGGACGACAGATGACTCAAGAGGAATTTGATGCCCTTGTGAAAGAACGATTGCAAGAAGCTGTTCCCTCTGGAGCGGTGAAAAGCATTATTATCCGACAATAGCACCGGTACATGGACCTTCGAAACCTTGTAGGAATCGCATTCCTTCTTTTTGTGGCAGTTCCTACGGCTGCTCAAACCGAACGGTTTGATGTGAATGGTATCGTGGTTGACCACGAAGATCTCCCTTTGCCTCAGGCTACAGTAGTTCTTCTGACTCATGCTGATTCGGTGATGGCAAAATTCACCACCACGGCCTCAGATGGTGGCTTCACGCTGAGACGTGTGGTTGCAGATACGTATATCCTGCAAATCACGTACGTTGGTTTTGCAACCCTGCGTCAAAATATTGAGATTCTTGATGAAAACGTAGATGTGGGCAAACTGACGATGTCTGAACTCTCGGAAGAATTGGGAGAAGTCATTGTTAGCGCTGATCATGTCCCCTTTGTCGTAAAGCGCGATACCCTGGAATACAATGCCAACGCATTTGCGGTACGCCCGAATGATGTGGTTGAAGATCTACTCAAGCGATTACCTGGCATAGAGGTAGAGAATGATGGTACCGTTAAAGCACTGGGCGAAACCGTCGAGAATATCCTGGTTGATGGGAAAGAATTCTTTGCTGACACCCCTTCCGCGATCACGAAAAACTTACCTGCAGAAGCAGTGGATAAGGTTCAGGTTTACGATAAGGATAGTGACGAAGCAGAGTTCACTGGCATTCCTGACGGTGAGGAAGAAAGGACGATTGATCTTCTACTCAAGGAAGATTCCAAGCAGGGGCTCATGGGGAATCTCTCTGGAGCTATTGGGGGAGAGCAAAGCTCGGGTGGGCGCTACGACACACGCCTGAACCTGATGCGTTTCTCACCCAATACACAGCTTTCACTCATCGGTAATGCCAATAACACCGGTCAGGCAGGTTTTGGAATTGCCGATCTTCTAGGATTGGTCGTGGCTGGCGGCTTTACAGATGGTGCAATACTCCGCAACGCAGCTTCCGCTACAAATTCCGGTGGATTTGTGGAGTCAATCGCAATTGGGCTCAATGCCGGGCATGACTTTACCAAAAACAACTATTTGCGCGGCAGCTACTTTATTGATCAACTGCAGCGGGTACAAAACAGTACGAATCAGCGGCATGAACTTGCAGACGCAAATATCGCCGCCTACGGCGAAGGATTATCCGCTTTAGATTCGGACAACTTCGGGCACAGAGTGAACCTGAATGCACAGGTACAGCTGTCGCCAGGGCATCAAATTCGCTCCCGAGCTTCAGTGCGATGGAATTCATCGAATGCAGAACAAACAGGGCTTCAGCAGACTTTTGGCCGTCAGCAATCTCTACTCAATGAGGCACACAGGGCGGTTGATCAACACGCTACCAACCTCAGTGGAAATGGAACGCTGACTTGGAGAAAGAAAATCTCGGAGAGCGGGACCAGCCTGGTCGCGACAACTCGATTCAGCCTATCAGATAATGATGAAATCACCGCGCTATCCACTCGCACCGGCTTTGCCGGAACGGGTAATCTGATGACCTGGGAGGAGGTTCAGCAAGACCAGGACCTATTCGGAAAGAATGAAGAAGCAGATCTTAAGCTGTCTCTAACCCAACCGCTGAAAAGCGGCTTTTCCCTTCTGGCGTTTGGTGAACGGGACTTCTCCCGGCGTGAAAATGATAAACGCTTCTATGACACAAGGAATGATGAACGTCTGCTGAACTCTCAGCTCAGTAATGCCTTCGAACGAACGTATACCTATTACAGAGCGGGACTCCAACTGAATCGTGAAGGAAGTCTTGGATTTCTTACCCTAGCAGTTCGTTTACAGCAATCTCAACTTAACGGCACAACGAAAATCGGTCTGCCCCCTGTACAGGCCAGCTACACACATCTTTTGCCGCAGCTACGATACGAAAGAGCATTAAAGGAAAACCAGAATATTGAAGTAAGCTATCGGGCTATGACTCGTGAGCCGTCCCTACAAGAACTACAGCCATTTACAGACAATAGCGACCCACTTCGGATATATGTCGGAAATCCCGACCTTGAGCCCGAGTCCAGGCATATGTTTTCTGGACAGTTTAAGTCATTCGACCCCTGGACACAACTCAATATATTTGCGACCATCAGCACAACCTATGCACGAAATCAAATTGTGCCAACGCGAATTATTGATGAATCGCTACGCCAAAGCGTCAGCGCGATCAACTCTGATGCAGGCTGGACCACCTCGGTGTTCACGAATGTCGGCATACCGATTCGGCCGCTCAATATTGCGGTGAGATGGAACAACAACCTCACCATCACTACCGGTTCTGAGTTCATCAACTTGAATGAGAATGCCTCTCGGATCCTGCGCAACCGTTTGGGGCTTTCCATCTCGAACCGAAACCAAGACATCGTTGGACTGGAAGCTAATATTTCCGGCACCTACAATGATCTTGATTATTCGCTCAATACAGACCTGAACCAACGCTACATTAACACATCGTATTCATTCGATGTACAATGGCATCCAGCATTCAATTGGACGATCGGTACTGAATTTCGGTATCAGACATACGACCGGGATGTATTTGGAAACGTCGAGAACAAGGCGTTGGTTGGCCTTTCTTTTGAGCGCTTGTTCATGGATGAGCGTGCCTCTGTGGAACTTGAGATCAACGACCTGCTCAACCAGAACCTGTCTGTGGCCTTCAATAATTCTGCGAGTTTCATTTCTGAGCAGCGCACAGAGACGCTTGGCCGCTATGTCATGCTGCGGCTATCTTACCGTTTGAGTGCACTTGGAGGGGGACTGTTCGGAATTTAGCCCGAGTGTAGGACATGACATAAGCACCCATCGGTTTGAAGGATGCTTATGTCATGTCCTTCCAGCCTCTTGTATTTTAGAGAAGATTCTACGACTACCGCGATATTCCCTGTGATCTGATAATGACTCAACGACAAGTATGACTTCCTCACAGGGGCTCCTTTTGCATGCCCAAGTTCGAACCATGGCGCCATGATTGAGTTCGCAAAGGGGTAAATGTATTCCTGATCCACTTCGGTGGAACATGAGATGACTGCCACAACGAATATTCCTGCTCTCGTAAAACGACTCTGTGCGCACCCCCGAGAGACAGAATGGTTTGAATTCAAGCTCAACGACGCTGAACCGAAAAAACTCGGCCAGAACATTTCTGCAATCGCAAATGCAACCGCAATTTCTGGAAAATCTAATGGTTATATCGTCTGGGGGATTCAAGATGGGGACCATCAGATCATTGGGACCACGTTCAAGCCTGATTCGAAGCGAGTAAGGAAGGACGACCTTGATCACTGGCTATCTCAGAGGCTCAACCCTTCGATAGATTTCCGCTTCCACACAGATATCGTGGACGGCAAGTCTGTGGTAGTGCTATTGATTCCCCGTGCACTTGACCGGCCTGTTAGATTTGACAACGAAGCATATATCCGCGTAGGATCTCATACCAGAAATCTAAATCATTTTCCCGAAAAGGAAAGTCTGCTTTGGCGTTTGTCAAATAGTAGAACCTTTGAAAAAGGGACTGCCATTGAGTGTGTGCAGAATTCTGATGTGCTAGACTTACTGGACTACGAATCATATTTCAATCTAGCGAAGATTCCGATACCTCCACACACATCGCAGACACTTCAAGCACTACAGCAAGAAAATTTTATAAGTCAACGTGACGATGGATCATGGGATATTTTGAATCTGGGATTCCTAGCATTTGCACGAAATCTGAGAGATATAGACTCGTTGGGTCGTAAGTCAACGAGGATTGTCAAATATTCGGGGGCAGCAAGATACCATGAGAGTCGTCAAGAAGAACTTCCAGTGGGTTATGCAGCAGGATTTGCCAGTATTATCGATTACGTAAATAAGCTTGCACCCATTGATGAGACTTTTAATGGTGGGATCAGAAAACAGGAACCACGCTTCCCGACTATCGCGGTTCGGGAAGTGATTGCAAATGCGCTAATTCATCAAGACTTGACCGAAAGAGGCACTGGGCCATTGGTTGAAATATTCGAGGATCGCATAGAAGTGCTGAATCCTGGTGCACCTCTGGTAGACTCGAGATATTTCGTAAATGCCCCTCCAAAATCACGTAACGAGGCATTGGCTGCACTCCTTCGAAGATTTGGCATTTGTGAAGAACTTGGGAGCGGATGGGACAAGATCGTGCATGAAATTGAGATGCGACAATTGCCAGCTCCACGAATTGATGTAATCAGCAACAGCACACGTGTTACGATTTATGGAGCCAAGCCACTAGCTAAAATGAATTCTGACGATCGTGTACGGGCTATTTACCTACATGCTTGCCTACGATATGCGGATGAAGGAGCCAGTATAACTAATACTACCGTTCGACAAAGATTTGGCATGGATCAACGAAACAGCGCTAAGGCATCACGGTTCTTGGGCGAGGCCTTGGCTGCTGGAGACATTGTACCCGCAAATCCAAACGCAGGGCGAAAATTCATGGAATACTTTCCCTACTGGGCAGGAGGTGCTGCAGATGATCAGGAATATAACGTAGTCACTCGCATGTCGTGATTACGATTAACCTGTGTTAGCACTGCTTTCATCTCTGTAGGCATCACCGAACCTGACTTATCTCTTTAATTCTCTCTGGCATGGAATCAAGTTTTATTTGATGGTTATTTTCACAAATCACCTAAAATGACGCTGATCAGGCCTTCTATCCCCATTTAAGGCACTCCCAATGGGGATTTCTTTATTTGATGGCTATTTTCACAAACTGGCAATAATGGCACCAATCAGGCCTTGTATCCCCGCTTCAGACGCTCCCGACGAGATTTTTTTTATTTGATGGCTATTTTCACAAATCACCTAAAATGACGCTGATCAGGCCTTCTATCCCCATTTAAGGCACTCCCAATGGGGATTTCTTTATTTGATGGCTATTTTCACAAATTGGCAATAATGACATCAATCAGGCCTTAAATCCCCATTTCAAGCCTCACTATTTCATTGAACAATCCCTGGATTAAAACGGCTCATATAGCGCTCATCCGATGTCGAGTAACGATTTAGTTCACGGTTCATCACGAGTTTTCGTATGATTATCCATAGATGATCATGCATGTTGCCGTTACGATCCCCCCAACCATTCACCTCATGACTCTCATCCCGATATTTTTGATTGCATCTTTGCTTCCTTCCCCGGACTACATTTTTGTTGGTGGGGAAGAAGGATACACCTGTTACAGAATCCCTGCGGTCGTTGTCGTTCCCAATGGCGATGTGCTGGCATTTGCCGAGGGACGGAAAAATAGCTGCTCCGACACTGACAATATTGACCTTGTGTATAGACGATCAAGCGATCAGGGACGTACATGGGGACCACTCCAGCTCCTTTGGCACAAGGAAGGATATACCGTTGGGAATCCAGCACCGGTCGTTGATAACGAGACCGGTGGGCTTTTTCTTCTGGCAACGCACAATCTGGGAACAGATACTGAGCCGGACATCATCAACCAGACCTCAGAGGACACACGACGTGTCTTCGTGCTCTCCTCCATGGATAGCGGCCATACATGGACCGAGCCCATGGAAATTACACAGGATGTCAAGAAATCGGATTGGACCTGGTACGCTACCGGTCCCGGATCAGGAACTCAACTTACACGCGGACCACATAAAGGACGATTAATGGTCGCATGTGACCACATAGAAGCCTCAACCAAACACTACTATTCCCACGTCATCTACTCCGACGATCATGGCCAAACATGGGAGCTCGGCGGAACGACTCCGCAACATCAGGTGAATGAATCTGAAGTCGCCGAACTGAGCGATGGCCGCCTTTTACTCAACATGCGCAATTACACACCAAGCGAACGTTATCGTAAGATTTCTCACAGTAATGACGGTGGAATGACATGGAGTAACTTGGTTGCAGACTCCACTCTGATTGAGCCGATTTGTCAAGCCAGCCTGCAACGCTATTCCTTCAAAGAGGAAGGGCAAAATGTACTTCTGTTCTCTAATCCTGCCAGCCAAACGCAGCGCGAACGTATGACTCTCCGGGCCAGCTTTGATGATGGAGCCTCTTGGCCTGCCTCGCTTGTGGTACATGAGAGCATGAGTGCTTATTCAGATATCGTACGCCTGCCAGACGATATGATCGGGTTGCTCTACGAAGCGGGACCAGACCATGAGTACAGCTACTATGGGATCGCATTTGAACGCATTTCGCTGGATGCACTTCAGTAGTCTCGGAAACAATAACGCTTCATTGCATGCATTGGCTCTCTCTTCCACGCTGACTTATCTTATATTATTACCGAAAATACATCGCTCTTACTACATCACGATTTCTCCGCGATCATGCGATCAGGTTTTGACTCTATCAACCTTTTCTTTGTGCAGCCAAGTGGTAGATCTCTGATCCGCTTAACACCACTCTGCATCCTGCTGCTCGTTGGAGCCTGCTCATCCAGTCTTGAGTCAGACCCCGATATACGTGCCCGTCTCCCGGAGCGTGTTGATTACAATTTTCATATTCAACCGCTATTGTCAGATCGGTGCTACGCCTGTCATGGCCCTGATGACAATGCACGCGAAGCGGACCTGCACCTGTATACAGAAGAAGGAGCCCTCGTAGCAAAACTACAATCTGGTGGACATGCGATTGTGCCGAAGAGGCCTGGTCGCAGTGAACTGATGCGTCGGATTACATCCAACGATCCAGAAACCGTCATGCCCCCGCCTGAATCCAATCTGACACTATCCGATTACGAAATTGCTCTGATCAATCGCTGGATCAAACAAGGAGCTGAATGGAAACCTCACTGGGCGTTTATTCCACCCATCCTGCCCCCAATCCCTTCCGTGCAAGATGAGATATGGCCAGAAAATGATATTGACCGCTTTGTACTGGCACGCATTGAACGAGAGGGACTGGTTCCTTCTGAAGAAGCAGACCGTGAACGTCTCCTGCGACGTGTTACACTTGATCTGACTGGGCTACCCCCAACGCTTGAGGAGGTAGATGACTTCCTGGGGGATATTGCACCGGGAAGCTATGAGCGCGTTGTTGACCGTCTGCTGGACTCCGAGGCATATGGAGAACGAATGGCAACCGAATGGATGGATCTCTCCCGCTACGCGGATAGCCATGGCTATCATGCAGACGGGATCCGAACGATGTGGCCCTGGAGAGATTGGGGTCATCAAGGCTTTCAGCGAAAATATGCCTTACAATGAGTTCGTGATCTGGCAACTTGCCGGTGACCTGCTACCGAATGCAACTCGTGAACAGATTCTGGCCACTGGTTTCCATCGTAACCACCCGATGACGGCCGAAGGTGGTGTAATTGATGAAGAATACCGGCTTGAATATGTCGCTGACCGCACAAATACAACGGCTCGGGCATTTTTAGGCCTCACGATGGAATGTGCCCGCTGTCATGATCACAAATTTGATCCGGTTTCCCAAGCAGAGTATTTTCAACTTTCTGCTTTCTTCAACAATGTAAATGAGTTGGGTATGACGGGGGATGACGGGAATGCCGGCCCACTGCTGATGGTACCCACGCCCGAAGAGGAAACAGTGCTCAAGCAAAAACGTGATCGAATTCAAAACCTGGAAGCTGCGTTAATTGCGCGGACCGAGGAGGTCAAACAAAAAGGGCTGCATGCCGATGTACAGATGCCAGAGAATGCCCTTGATTCCGAGTTGATCAGCTACTTCCCGTTTGATCAGATATCAAGTGACGCAACCCCGAACATGGCACCAGGAGGGGAAGAAGGCAAAACCGGTGGTGGCACCCTGACTTCCGTCAAGGGGCAGTTAGGAGAAGCCGTGAATTTCGACAGCGACTATGATTTTCTTGAGGTTGCCGAGGCAGGGAATTTTGAGCGAATTGATCCGTTTTCCGTTGCGGTATGGATTCGCCCCGATACCTCTGGAGCCTACGCAAGAATTGTTGGTAATGCCTTCCACAAGAACACATACTGGCGGGGATGGGAAGTTTATCTTGACAGCCTGAATCACCTGTCTGTCCGACTGATTCACGCACTTCCGCATAATTACCTGCATGTCCGCTCCAAAGAACCTGTCGCAGTCAACGACTGGACGCATACGGCATTCACGTATGACGGATCAAGCCGGGCAAACGGCGTTCAGCTTTATTTGCAGGGCCAGCGTGTTCCGGCTAAGATTGAGTATGACAATCTCTACAAGAGCATCCTACCTGTAGATGGACTCTATCGTCTTACCAGCCGGCCACTGCGTATCGGGCGGAGTTACCGTGCGTTCGGGGGGGATGACGGCATCTTCATAGGGGATATGGATGAGCTGAGAATCTATGCCCGCCAACTCACTACCTCTGACATTGCAATGTTGGCTGACACATCTGTGCAAGGCGAGGAGTTGGCCGTATTTCTGAATTACTACGATCCGCATTACCAAGAGCTGCTCAAGGAACTCAAGGAAGCTCGCGCAAAGGAGGAAGTGGCAGTCAACGAAGTGATGGAGGTCATGGTGATGGAAGAGATGGCCGAGCCAAGGCCCACTCATGTCCTTGAGCGTGGCCTCTATGACCAACCTCGAGACCAGGTTTCCCCGGGAACCCCCTCCGTCCTTGGTAGCCTATCGGACGATGCCCCTCCTACTCGCCTCGGATTAGCCGAATGGCTCTTCAGCCCAGAGCAACCACTGACTGCACGCGTCACCGTGAACCGCTACTGGATGATGTTCTTTGAACAGGGGCTCGTATCGACGCCAGAGGACTTTGGGAAACAGGGTGCCCTGCCCTCGCACCCGGCATTACTGGATTATCTGGCCGTCTCTTTTGTAAACTCCGGCTATGATCTCAAGGCGTTCGTCAAGTCTATTGTGATGAGTGCTACCTATCGCCAATCCAGCCTTGCATCCCCGAAATTACAGGAACTGGATCCTACGAATGTGCTCCTTGCCAGAGGGCCACGCCATCGCCTGAGTGCAGAAATGATCCGGGATAACGCCTTATCCGCGAGTGGCCTGTTGATCAACCAGGTCGGCGGTCCCAGTGTGAAGCCCTACCAGCCTCCAGGATTATGGATCGAGAAAGGAAATTTTTCGCAATTTCTGCTCCGCTATGAGCAGGACGAGGGCGAAGCGCTCTACCGCCGCAGCCTATACACCTTTATCCGGCGAACTTCTCCCCCACCGACCATGCTGGTTTTTGATGCTCCAGATCGATCTACCTGTTTTGTACGGCGCCAGAACACCAATACCCCACTCCAAGCGCTGGTCCTCATGAATGACCCGCAATTTGTTGAGGCATCACGTGCATTGGCCGAACGTGTCCAGCGGGAAATCCCCGGAGATATAGCCCTCCAGATTGAGCATGGCTTCCGGCTTGCTACCGGGCGCCGTCCCAATGAGAAGGAGGTCAAACTCATGACAGATCTGCATGCTCAGGAAAAAGAGCGCTTTGCCGAACATCCTGCCGACATTGACTCACTCTTTGCCGTTGGAGAACTGGTCGCAGATGCATCCCTTGATCGTACCAATACAGCTGCACTAACAATGGTTGCACAACTTATCTTGAACCACGATGAAGCCTACACCAAGCGTTGATAGCCGCCATGCATGAATGTCATAATTACGATCAGCAATATACCCGTCGAGATTTCCTGACGCGCACGACACTTGGGCTTGGTGCGGCAACGCTGGCCTCACTCCTCAACCCGATATCTGCCACCGGTGCGCAGGTCAGTGGCGATCCAGTGCCAGGAATCCTCGGAACAACCCACTTCCCTGCACGGGTCAAGCGTGTGATTTACCTGCTGCAAAGCGGTGCGCCATCACAGTTGGATCTCTTTGATTACAAGCCTGCCCTGGAGTCTTATCACGGTGAGGAACTACCACCATCTGTACGTGGCATGCAACGACTGACCGGCATGACTGCTGGGCAGAAAAGCTTTCCGATGGTGCAGTCTCCCTTTTCCTTTGCGCAGCATGGAGATAGCGGTGCATGGATCAGCAACCTGATGCCCTATACATCCCAGGTTGTGGATGAACTCTGCTTCGTTCGCTCCATGTACACCGATGCCATCAATCATGACCCTGCGATCACGTTCCTGCAAAGCGGCTCTCAGCAACCCGGCCGTCCTTCCATGGGTTCATGGCTGAGCTACGGTCTGGGAAGTGAGAATGCCAATTTACCCTCGTTCGTAGTGCTGGTCACCAAAGATAAAATGGGCCAACCATTGTATTCCAGACTATGGGGGAACGGTTTTTTGGCATCGCGACATCAGGGAGTGCAGTTTCGCGCGGGCAAGGACCCCGTGCTCTATTTGAGCAACCCTCCAGGGATTACCCAGGGGGATCGCGAGCGACATATGCGTGCACTGCGTGAACTCCAGGAACTACAACTGGAGCAACTCCAGGACCCAGAAATCGAAACCAAGATTGCGCAGTACGAAATGGCCTTCCGTATGCAGACTTCTGTGCCGGAGGTCACTGCTATTGAGGATGAACCCGATTCAACCTTTGCCCTCTATGGAGACGATGCCCGAGAGGCGGGCACGTTTGCAGCTAACTGTCTGTTAGCACGACGGCTTGCCGAACGCGGCGTGCGCTTCATCCAACTCTACCACCAAGGCTGGGACCACCATGGCGGACTTTATGGTGCGATCCAGAATCAGGCCAGAGAAACTGATCAGGCCTCGGCAGCGCTGGTCCTGGATCTCAAGCAGCGTGGATTACTGGACGATACACTCGTCATCTGGGGCGGCGAGTTTGGGAGAACCAATTACTCCCAGGGACGCCTGACCCGGGAGGGATTTGGACGAGATCACCATCCACGCTGTTTTACGTTGTGGATGACCGGTGGTGGAATCAAGAAAGGGTTCTCCTACGGTGAAACCGATGAACTCGGATACAATATTGCGCGCAATCCCGTGCATGTGCATGATTTTCAGGCAACCATTCTGCATCTCCTCGGCGTTGATCATGAGCGTCTCACCTTCCGGCATCAAGGACGGCGATACCGCCTGACCGATGTTTTCGGGAACGTAGTCCATGACCTTCTGACCTAAACTTCCGAGAAGTTCATCCTCTTGGTCTCATATCTCAGGGCAGACCTTAGAGATTGGAGCCATGATTGTGAGGCCATAGATCCGGTACAACGACTTCGCTCATTCGCTCAATAGATAAGGATAGAGATTCCTACGCAACCCCGCCTTCTTTCGCTTGGACAGACCCTTTTTCTTGAATAGGTGATATAAATCCACTGCAATGATTAAAAAAGCTATTCATCTCATCCTGACTATCCTAATGAAGAGGATTATTTTTTGCAATTCTGCCGAAAGCTACAAAATATATGTGATGGCGAAGGTGCAATAGGTTTTTTCTGACAGCTTTTTTCTCATGGTGAATTCTCTAATTGTAAAGTGGCTCACTATTCAGGATAGAGCTCCGTTAGTTCGATGCCTTAGAGCGACTGGCCAATAAGCGCTGCAGAGCAAGTCCCGATTCATGTGCTGGATCCAACTCCAACAGTGCCTGCACCGCCTCATTTGCACCGGCCCAATTCCCTTGAAGTACATGATTGCGGGCTAGCTGTACTTGAAATTCAGGAGCCTCTGGATCTAAAAATGTCGCCCGCTCAAAGTGCTCCTCCGCAAGCTCTAATTGCCTCTTGCGCTGGTACAGAATGCCCAGACGGAAATGTATACTGGCAGACTCTTCAAGGTCATTGGCAGCACCATAGTAGTCCACTGCTTCATCCAAACGCCCCTGTGCTGCGAGTGCACCCGCTGCATAAGCATATGGCAAAGCCAGATAGGGGTACTCCTGGAGCAGTGCGAGACTCGCCTTCAGGGCAAGATGGTACGCACGCTGTTCGACATAATATGCCCGCAACCGGTCCGTAGCCGCAAACCATGTCAGTTCTCCATCATCCAGTGCATGTGCAAGCTCTTCCGCCATGGAAGAGGTCCTCATGGTATCCAAACCTACATCCAAGTCCGCGTCCAGTGGTTGGAAAGGCCAGGAGTTTAGGAGTTTCTGCAAACGTAACTCCCCGAAAATGGAATCAACCTGGGTAAAAAGTACTTCCGATCGAGCAATCCCCCTGGGTACATAATTCAACCGCTGGCCACCGATCCGGGATTCGTATACCGCATCGTAAAACGCATCGGCAAACACGAAATACCCCTCCAGATTCGGATGCAGATGCTCCAGCATCAGGTCCGACCCAATAATATTCTCATTTGCCCGTTCCCGTAGAGAGCCTTGTGTGTCAACAAGAGTCGCTCCTGCATCTGCAGCCTCTTCCCTGATGATCTGATTCACCTCTTCTGTCGCCCGAAACCGCAGCTGATCCAGATCTTTTGCCATAATATAGGCTTGGCGGGCCTGGACATAGTCTCCCTGCATATCCAGCAGCGTTCCCAAAGCGAACCATGATTGTGCAGCCATGGAGTCCAGCGCAACGACTGCGCGCATTCGTTCAATGGATGAGAGCAGGGATTCAGCACGCAACGCCTCCTCATAGGCTCTTTCCCATTGGTCTGGATTGGTAGAAGGCATCAGTCCACTTTGGAACGGGGGATGGGTACGTTCATTACTGGCAACCGTACCAATAAATACCGGTATGTCATGCTGCTGGTACTTACCCAGGATGCTGCGCAGGTTTCCCCTGAACTGCTGCATCCCAGCCTGATACGTATCCGAATCCAGTTCAATCTCCTGCCTTCGAACCATTCGTTCCATCAAGGTGGATGAATCGTCCGGATTCCGACTTACCACTTGTGCAGCCTGGCTCAACCCACTTCGAATCAACTGGAGTATGCGCCATGACTGAAGCCGGAGATACAGATTCACTACATGACGATTCCGTCCCAGGGATTGTGACGAGCCCACACCAAGCGCACCATAGAATTCGTTATGTCCGGCGTAGATCAGGACTGCATCTGGAGACTGGTCAAGTATTTCATCCACCTGATCCAAGATCGTATAGGAATTGACCGCTGCCATCGCGACGTTGACCAATTCCACCCTGCGTTCCGGCCAAGTCTGCTGAAGGCGCTGCTCCAGCATGCGCGAGAAACTACCCCCATAGTAGTATGGATAACCGGCAGCACTGGACCCCCCCTGAACAAAGATCCGCAGTGTGGTACTGTCTCTCTCTGCACGAAAGACATCGTGAAGCCCTGTTGGAACCCGGACTTCCTGATTGAAATAACGATGGGCGACCTCACGGTTCATGACAAGATAATCCGGGGCAGCCTCTACAGGCGTAAATAGAGGGTAATCCTGACCAAAGCCAATGATCCGCAGCCCGCCCTCAAGAAGTATAAAAAAGAGTATAGGGATGCTCCACATCAGCACGTAAAACACCCACTTACTTTCTATGCTGTCTCTTTGAGACATCAGCGAACAAGGGCCACAGAGAGTGCGACCGGGCCGGATTTCCCCGTCATTCGGACGGTATACAAGCCGCTTGAAAGCCCTCCGGCCTCAAAGAGGATCGAATGTACTCCCGCAGGCATATCATCATTCACGAGCGTAGATACTCGGCGCCCAAGTACATCATAGACCTCAATCTGAACCTTCTGAGGTTGATCCAAACTGAATTCTAACGTCACCTGATCCCGGAACGGATTTGGATAACCACTCCTCAAGATATACTCCGACGGTGCCGGGATTGGGGAAGTAGACCCTACCGTAATCAGTCCAGGTGCAGGTGGAGGCAATCTCTTGGATGTATAGATATGAAACTCACCTGGCTGAAGTTCTTGAGGTAAACTCCCGGTCACATTCAACGAATCTCCAGAGTAGTAATCGTACCAATAGACTGGAGGCGTGGAGAGCCTCACGGCGTTCGCGGTGGGCACGACCCCAAAATTCCCAATAATAACTGCCTGCATGTCCGTCGCATCATGACGGAGGTGGATACGTTTTGCCGGCCCGGATAACTGCATGGACACCTCTGTTTCTGTGCTGCGGAAGATTGGGTTTTCTCTTCGTATTTGAAGAAGAGATGACCATGCATCGTACAGGCGTTTTCGAAGAGGATCGTCGTAGTAATCCCAACGGATTGGTTTGCTATCTATACGACCTACGGTAAACGAAGGGCAATCTCCCGGTCGCAGACACTCTTCCCCCCGCCTGCCGTACCCATATCCCAGTTCTCCAAACTGCCATAACATGCGAGGGCCCGGAAGCAAAAAATGAAACGCTCCAGCCATCTTTAAACGATCCAGTGCGATCGGCACATGCCGAACATTGTACGTGCCCTGATTCTCTGCCCGTAACGGTGAACAGGCCCCGCCGCCCCCCGGTGAACGCTCACATGCCCCGTAACTGCGCATCTTGTACATCATCCACTGCTCATCATGACTCTCCATGTAGACAATAACATGTGGCAGATCCCAGTCTCTGCCCCCGGCTCCGTAATAGGCCCGTTCAAAGTTGCTGTTCTGATTATATCCCATGAGCGCTTCCGAAAACGGATGCGTCACATTACTCCACACCATCATTCCAGGGTGCCCACGGTCTATACCATATTGAGCCAGCTCTCTTTCTTCACGCTCATGTGTCCAGTGCTCCAGGATAATATATGCCTGAGGATTTACCTCCCACATGGCATCGGCCATTCGCTTGATCAAACGGATGCGGGATGGATCATAGCTATCCCATGCGTTAAAATCAGGTCCTGTATCACGCTGGGTAAAGCCCTTGGACAAATCGAAGCGGAATCCGTCTACATTGAATTCCGTCAACCAATATGCATTCACACGATCCAACCAGTATTGGGTATAGGGATGCTCGTGATTCAGGTCAAAAAATACATTGTATGCATGCGTGGGAGGGATATTGATCCATGGGTTTGCATCCGAGGCACCATAAAGTAGAACCAGGGGGGAGGGGACATCCACATGATTATACACCACATCCAGAAACACAGCAATCCCACGCTCATGGGCGGCATCAACAAATCGCTTCAGATCCTCCGCAGGGCCATAGTACTTGTCCGGGGCAAAGAAAAAATTGGGCTGATAACCCCAATTCAAGTTCCCCCCAAACTCAGCGATTGGCATCAACTCAATGGCATTGATGCCAAGCCGCTCCAGGTATCCTAGTGTATCGGTCAATGTCGCCCAATCATGGTTCCTCAGAAAATCCCGAAGAAGGAGTTCGTAGATCACGAGCTCTTCGGGAGCTGCTGCAGCGAAGTCCGTTACTTTCCATGGATAAGAAGACTGCCCGGTCTGCAGGACAGACACAGGACCCGTGGTTTGCCCATGGGGGTATGGTTTCAGGTTCGGGTACGTAGATGCAGAAATGTGCTCATCATGGATTGGATCCAGAATCAGCGTCGAAAACATATCCGCAAATCGCAGCTCACCATCCGCCACGTACTGATAGCCGACCTCTTGCGCGGGGGACAGGTTTTCGATCGGCAACCACCAATGCACGCTGTCAGGGCGGGGCGCATCTCGGTACATGAGCCCCATATCTGCGATCTGCCAATCATTAAAGTCGCCGATCGCATGCATAAAACATTTATCTGGCGCAAACACGGAGAGCGTGACCCTGGATGGATCGGAAGGATCATAGTTCGCACCATCCTCAATACCAGCCGGGCGGGGACGATCCACCACGTTGGGGGGAATGGTCCCAATAGAGTCGGTCGCCGTATTCCCCGCACTGTCAACTGCCGTGATGGTGAATTTCGGATTACACGACGCCGGACTGCCCAAGGGGTAATTGAGGATGCCGTCTTCATAGAATGGAAGACCATCAATTTTCTCACCATTGACGCCCACTGTCAGACTGGTGATTGCGGTTGAGGAAAATATCCCTGCACTGACTGCAGTAACGGCTCCATCATCGTCTGGCTGCCAAGCCATTTGGAAAACCATTGGATCCGCAACCTCAACAATGGAATTATTGTGGTCATTTGTATTGATTCGATCATTCAGTGGATCCGTGATCCATGCATAGTTACTGCCAGAGTCATTGAAGTGCACATGTACCTTGTACTGGTACGAACGACCAACCTCCAGTGTATGCGTATAGAGCCACTGCCCAAGATCATGATCATAGGACATCTGCGAAGGTGCGCCGACGGCGATACGCCCACCACTGTTCGGCCCCCAACCGTTAAACTCACTCGGCAAAAATGCACGCACGACGTCGTGATCTGGAATCCAGCGGAAGGTGACCTCCAGGGACTGCGCACGACTCACCCCGTGAACCGCCAGCAGCAGCAACAACGCGAAAGTGATTTTATGGATGGGCCGGAGTGTACTCACTTCGTCCTAGTAAAAAAGGATTGTCCGGCAGATACGCCGGACAATCCTTCTTGATTCACTCCTGACTCACTCGAAACGTCACAAACCCGAGATGCGTCGTCTACAACTTTGCCAAGTAGTCTGATAATCCCCAGCTACTTCACCAGCATCATTTGCTTCGTGACCGAATAATCAGGCGTCTGCAACCGGTAGATGTAAACTCCACTGGCCAATTGCGAAGCATCAAAGGTGACCGAATAGTTCGCAGCCTGAAGTACACCATCCACCAGAGTAGCGACACGGCGACCTAGAAGATCATACACATGTAGCTGTGCATTGGCCTGACGGGTCAGCCCAAACTCAATCACGGTCGTCGGATTGAAGGGATTGGGATAATTTGATCCCAGCCATATCTGCTCCGGCAATTCTGTACTCTGCTCAATAGACGTCGAGATATGCGGGTTCGGCTCATGAGGTAGCGGTCCGGGTGTCAACTTAAATGAATGCATGGGCAATTGATACGTTGCCGGCCATGACCCATCGTCATTCATGGGGATGAAGTGAACTCGATTGCGTCCCGGCTCGCGAGTATCGGTACCTACCTCCTGAATACTGGTGCTTTTCGTACCGTACATATAGCGATAGGTCATGATGTTATATGACGGGCCATTTACTGTATAACTACCTGTATATGTTCCGTCTCCATCATCATCGGTAAGCACGACCGTATCCCAGAGAGGAAGAGAATGAAGATTCTCCCTGTCTGTAGCCTCTATCCCCTGCGAATACGCCCATATCGGATCTCCCAGATGTATGGATACAGAATCCGTGCCAGGCATGAAAGGCTGAGCTTCGTTATCCAATGCTTCTTGCATGGTCAGCGAAAACATTACTTCCACGGATGCTCCACTGGGCATGACGTTATTTGGGGTCACATCGTTGAAGTAGGCCAAATCCAGCCGCTGCTGGCCTCCCATGAACTCAAATTCACGGTTCACACCAGTACGATGTCCTTCCTCCCAACCACTCGGTGGAGCGGTCCCAAAAGCCTCCATGAACGTCGCGTCATTAAAGTCCAAAAAGTACTTGTATCCCTGTTTGATCCCAGCCGGGCGCTCCAAGGCTACTGGAGCCTGGAAGATTGTACCGCCAGGTTCCTTGAACATGTAGCAATTATCTGGATTCTCTGTGCGACAATTCTGCCATCCATTAAAATCTCCAAAGACCCAAAGCGTATCGCCGCGAGCCTGATCAAACAGCCCGATCGTCTCAAAGGCACTCAGGTCCACGCCAAAGACGACCTGACCCTCTACGGGTAAATTTGGATTGGGAGCTGTATTTCCGAAGTAGACCCAGTGGAGCGTCGAGTCGGCGCTGGGCACCGTAAACGTGCGGTTGGGGCTATCTTCCCATCCAATTGTTTCTCCATGGCGGACCACAAACTTGTACTCCTGCGCCATCCCCGCCAGTGCAGCAGGATAATATCCGACCCCGGAATAGATATTATACCCAGCATTGGACTCATCGGTGGATTCCCGCTCAAGCACCACCTGTTCTGCCCCCCAATTGAGAGGACCCACCAAGGTTTCGTCACTATTCTTTATATCTGCGCCCCTGACACCAATGATCTGATCGGGAGCAGATAGTTCTGGATCGTAATTCTTATCTGAAGACTGCAGGCCAAACATGGCAACCCGGTACCAGACCGCGATTGAGTCCGTTTTTGCTTCCCAAGGCGTCCAATTGTAGCCTAAATTCTCCTCTTCAGTCCCACGGCGACCCGACATTCCATGCCACATATGTTGTCCCTGGAAGAAGTGCAATCCCAAGTCTACATCTCCCTCCCCCGCTTCAATCTGCGGATTTGGATCTGCCTCCCATCCATTTAATCCCGCATCTTGTACCTGCTGTGAGTAAAACTTGTGCTGGAGCTTCGTGGTGTCAGAAATCTGAAACGAGAGGCTCCAGTAATCACTATCCTGACCATCCGGCCCCTTTTCATTCACCAGTTCAAGCGTAGATGCATCGCTCCAGTCAATAATGCTATCATCCGCCAACGTGTCCGGCGCTGTAACGCCATCCGTGCCGCCTGCGCCACGGACTTCAATTAATCCCATCCCGTTTACCGTATCCGGGACAGAAGCCATATTGAGACGCATGGTAACGGTACGCTGAGCCTGCGCTTCAGTCACAAAAAATGTGCCGCAAATCAGCATGCACACTGGAAAAAGTATCTTTTTTATCATCGAATCTATCCAAAAGGTTATGTGAAGACGGCGTAAATATACTGTAAACTTCTAAAAGAACAATGCCATGGATACACGGCTCACATCATTGAAATAGCGTTGTCGTTCGAAAGCATAATCCATTACAATCCCTACAACGCCAAAGTCGTACCTGAGTCCTGCTCCCAGCGAGAGTGATCGGATGCTATCCTGCAAAAACAGTTCACTGTACCCTGCCCGGACCATAACCAGATCTCCTAGAAGACCAAGCTCTGCCCCCAGGTTTGCAAACTGATTGCTGTTATTCGGGCTGAGAACATCCACCGCAACCGTAACCCGGACCTGTTCGGTCTCAACCAATTCCCCTGCCAAACCAATCCGCATAATCAGGGGCAGATTATAAGAGTCCACTTTGAGGTATGCCCGGTTACTCTCATTATTGCCCCGGTTCACCGGATCAATGTCCGCCACGACCAACAGGTCATCCCCTGCCATCTCCATCTTGGTGCCAAAGTTGGAAATAGAAGCCCCCAACCGGATCCCCCTGAACGGGGTCACGAACACGGTCCCAAGATCCAATGCTAGCCCGCGAGCCTGGGAGTGCCATATCTGCTCGGTGATCAGCTTCGCGGATACCCCGAACGCAAACCGCTCCGTCAAGCTCTTCCCCCAGGAAAGAGTGAAGGCGTACGACGAGGCATCAAACGTCTCTCCCGTACCCTCCTGATCCTCTACGGTCGTGACCCGCATTTGTGGGGTGCCCATGGATGTGATGGCAGCTCCCAGTGTGCCAAACCTGGTCGGAAAGGCGGCAGCTGCGTAATTGAAATTGATTTCCGCCAGCCAAGAGGCGTGCTCGGCAGCAACCGATGAGCGTGTAAGCAGTCCCAATCCGGCCGGGTTCCAGTACATGGCGGTGGCATCGGAAGTGGTTGCTGTAACCGCTCCGCCCATCCCGGTCGCCCTGGCGCCAACCGGGATACTCAGAAATTCTGCGGCCGTCGTCCCCTTGCGGGTGACCTCTCTGGTCTCATTCGCAAACTGGGCGTGCGCAACCGGCAAAGAGCAGACCAAAAAAAGAACCACTAAATAGACGGACTTTCCCATTATTTGATGATGGCAAAGGTGCCAGTCGTTTCTCCAAGCGTAGGGGCCTCCACATGATAGAGGTATACCCCATAAGACACCGTTAAGGCATCTGAGCTCTGCAGGTCCCAGCGAATGGTTCCATTCATTAATTCACTCGCCGCTTCATTGACCCCCTCATTCAAGTGCAAGGTCCGAATCAGGCGCCCGCTTACGTTGAAGATGCGAAGCGTACACTCAGGAGGCAGATTAATAAATTGAATGACCCGCTCCCCCCTTCCAGTTGAGAACGCGTTCAGTTGCTCAAAGCGGTTCGTAGCCACGTACGGGTTGGGGACAACCCGTATACGGGATAGTAGCGAGTCAGGATTCTCTGTAGATGCGGAAGGGGCATAGGTCTGAAACTCAAATACATCCGATGCCAGAAACGGCTTCCTGGTAACGATGGTCGCCACATCCCCCTCGGAGGGGTTTGTACCCCCTTCTACGGTAAAATTCAGCCCAATGCGCCAGGTAAACTGGGGGGCGCCTCGATTGCCGAAAAGCGTCTCGTGGAGCAGGATGAGGTCAGACTCCCGCCGATCACGATCTGCGCTGAAGGTTGCCGGTGTAGTCGCGCCCGCACCAACAAAATCATCCCCCGTCAAGTCCCAGAATGCATAGTCTACTTCCACTTTCCGGCTACCACCCGCCCCATCAGGATCCAACCGGTACACGCGTACGTTCGTTGGCCGTGCAGGGAGCGAGCGGAAGAAGGATACATCCAGCGCAGTTGAGTGTCCTTCACCGGGGCCAACCACTTCAATCTGATAATCCGCGGGATTGCGCTGACCGCTGGTGAATCCTGCAGAGATGTACGGCTCCATAGCAATTGGAAAAATTGCATCATTACTCCAGCCACTGAGCGAGGAATTCACTCGCACGAGCGATTCACCAAAAAACTGGAGACTGAACCCAATGGGATTCCCATAGTCATCCAATGATGGAAATTCCGAATCAACTCTCCATGCATCCGAGTCGCGGATCAGAATCCGACTCTCATCAAGATCCGTCAGTGTAAAGGTGCTAGTAGCAATCGTATCCTGTGCAAACCGCCCCCCGGACAGTAGCGTGTCCGTGAACGAGACCTGATAGCGAGCCCCTTCCCGAATCGCACGGGGATCAATAATCGTATAGCCAATCCGGCTGGAGGTAGATCCCTGGACGCGTGGCAGGTAGCCGTTGACGGTTTCCAGGGCTGCTTCCTGATAACCGGCTACAGGCGCCCTGGGAGTTGCCACAACAACATTGCGCCCCGTCTCAATCGACCCGTCTGCGAGGCGTCTGATTCGTACGGGAGTCTCTGTTGGGGAGATATTTGCAGAAGCTGCTCCATAGTCATAGGCGGTCACGGCATAGTAGTAAGTGACTCCATTGGTGACCGTTGAGTCCACAAAGGCATGCGCCAAGCCGTTGGTTCCCTCACCGGGGCTCACCCGATCGTCCCCCATATAGAAGCTGACCCCGTTGATGGCGACCGGATGAAACCCTCCGATACCATCAATCAGATCAAACTGAGCAATGGGCTTGCGAAACGTCAGGTTCCCGCGTCCATCTGTAATCTGAAGGGCATCCAAAAAGGCAGGGTCCGTGGCGCGGTACACCCGATAGCCTTCGAAGTCCTTCGAAGGTAATCCGAGGGATCGCAGAAAATCATCATCTGATTCCTCGGATTTCGAGTCCCAGTACAGGGTCACACGGCCATCCCCTTCCACTGCAAACACCTCGGGCGTGATGGGTGCCTGTGCAAATTGGTAGTCTTCCTGATATGCATCCAGGGCATTGTCCCGTGCTGCGAGCACCTCTTCCTGGCCGACTCCCAATTGCACCGAGATCGAGATCCGCTCCGTCTGCCCCGCCTTTAGTGGAAATAAACCACTGGAAACGGTCAGGTCATTATCTCCTGGATCGGGTTGCTCCGTATCAAATTCACCCGGGACTAGGTAATTAAAAAACAGGAAGCGGTCACTTACACTGCCGATCGCCAAGGTGTTGGCACCAAAGAGGCGCACATTTGTGATTCCGATCTGATCGGACTCACTCACATCCGTCACATCAATATTTTTTTCTCCGGGGAAGTTGGTCCCCGTCCCCGAGGTCGGTTGACCGTCTCCGTCTCCAAAGTCCCCGCTGAACTCAATCCCGTCCAGACCGGTATCGTTCTGGAGCAGGATCCAGTCCTGGTCATTATCAATCCCATCTGCCCGGCTCTCATCAATCATTTCGTCCGTCCCTTCGTCAATCCCTTCGTCTACCGCCCCGTCTGCGTCATTATCCAAACCATCCGCATAGGCTTTCCCCAAGTCTTCTGGACCAACGTCGTAAAGCAGGATGCCTGCATCCTGGATCAGATAGCGCCTGTATGGATCGGATGCTGCCGCGTCCACCATCGCCTGCGTAACCACTGGAGATCCAGGCTCACTGAGGTAGGGATAGGCCGCAGACGGCAGAACGTGAGAGTCGTCATTATCAATATTATCGCGGAACGGCAGGCCAACGGTTTCCTGAGTTACGTTGATAAGATGAACGACCGGACGGCCATCCACCTGTTGCACTGGGTCATTCTGAGGGGATGGGGGCCAGCGCAGCCATTGATCCGCCGCTGCAACCGAGGCCATCTCCGGTGTAATCAGGGGTGCCCCCTGTTCTCCATCATTATCATTATCAATATAGTCTGCGTACCCGACCCCGCGCTGTGTCCCAAATGGCACATGTACGGCGCTTTCGTCCACCAGCCCATTCCCATTGTCATCAATCCCGTTCGCAGGCAACTCTCCAACCAGAAATGCCTCGGGAACGATTGGACTGTTGCACTCTCCGTTATTGGCCGGGCATTCATCAGATACAGATCCATCGCCATCGTTATCAATGCGATCGCTCGCATTACCTGGAGTTTCGAGCATTGCGATCCCCACCGTCCCTGCCGGATCGGTACCAAAATTCTGATCCCCGATCCCATCTTCATCAGTCATGAAGGCGACATCTTCCAGTAGATCAAAGAAAATAATATCGTCTCCGCAGTCCCCCGCGACACAGTCTGCCAGCCATACCGCCATCCCCACTTTGTCTAGATCTTCCGTGCCGTCATTTTTGACCCCATAAATCAGAAAGACGACATCATCCACCAGAATCTGGGTCCAGGCCATGATCCGTGTTTCGATGACCAGCCCAAGCCCATAACGACTAGGATCGGTCGCATCCGGAGAATAGATACCCCGGTGGCGATCATACTGATCATCCCCGGCCTTAAAGAAGAACTCCTGATCGGCGTTGTAGATATCTCTGCCAAAAAATCCATTCCAGGAACCACTCCAGCCGGGATCTACGGTATCGTCCAGCTTATCCGGCCAAAAGGGCGGCCAACTACCGGGCTCATCGCTCTGGGCAATCCCAAGCTCACTGCCGGCAGGATTCACGTAACCGCCAATCGGTTCGAAGGTCCAGGAAGTATTCCCACCCGTATTGTTGCCACGAAAATCGGATACATCCACGACCCATATTCTCTCTCCGGCATCCGGGCCGGTATTGGCGCGGGTTTCGGCTCCTACCCAGAGCTGTGTCAATGCGACATAGCGCCGGTTGGTATTCTTGGGCCATTCGTACCAGAAATCCCCTGGGGTCCCGCTCTGCCCGGTCTGAGTCCAGTTCGTAATGGTCGCTCGGATATTATTCCCATCAATGTCGTCACGACGCCGCTCAAGTGGATCGACGCGCTCCTTGCTGGGCACATGGTTGCGATCAATGACCCCTTGTGCCTGCACCGGGACCGTTCCCAGTGCGATCAAGCCCATGAGTAGAAATCCGCGCATCATCAAAACTGCACCTTTATGCCGACGTGTATACGACGGGGTTCCGAGTAGTGGTTGGGGCGTGTAAAGTATCCATGGTCCGCCGACTGGATCGGTGCAGAAAAGGTCACATCAGGAAGACCGGTATCTCCATAGACCGAAAGCGCATTGCGGCGATCCAGAAGATTGAATACATGCACGAACACACGAGAACGAACCGGCCCGATCGTAAATTCACGATAGAAATCAAGATCAATTTGGTACGTACTGGGCTGGCGACGTGCGTGCGTTGGAAACTCCGGCTGCACATCCGGACCGGCTAACGCCGCCTCCTCAAAACTGGGGGTGTAGGGGAATCCCGATCCCCAGACCATGAGGGCAGATGCCCCCCAATTCTGTCCCCCCACAAATACGGACCCTGCAATTTTATGCCGCTGATCCCAGCCCAGCGGCAACAAGGCCAGCCGCGGCTCTTCTTCATTGCCAGCGGCAAAGAATTCTTCGGTTGGATCCGAGTTCGACCCTTCAACGACCTGATAGGTATAGTTCACATCAAAGCCGTAATGATTTTCGAAGGCACGTGAAAGTGCGAGTGTGCCCCCCCGGGTATTTGCATAATCCCGGTTCGCGTACACCACATAGGTGACGCCGGGCAGCTCTGTTTCGATCAGTCGGGAGGTGGATACCCAGCTCCGTACATCGCGGTTATAGGCAGTCGCCTTCACGACCACAGTCCCGATGGCCTGTTTCAGCCCAACCTCATACATGACTGTACGCTGCGCATCCAGATCGGGATTCCCAAATGGTCCATATCTGCCAGTTTGACGCGGGATCTTGTACCCAAAGTTTTCGAAGAGCCGATTCAGGGTTGGGATCTGTAGGAAGTGTCCCCAAGAAAAGTGAATAACTCCCTCCTCTGTGACCGGATACGCAACCCCCAGCCGCGGAGAGAACTGAAGCTTTGGCGTTGAGGATATCCACCAGTAGGTCTGCCGATCCGCATGCGTAAGTCGATTGCCATCGGTTTCTTCATCCTCGGTAATTACCCCATCCCCATTCGTATCCCGGTACAGGTTGACTTTTTTGAATGGATTGAAAATATTCGGATCCGCGGGATCTGCCGGCACCTCTGCCCGTGCATCAAAGTAATCCATGCGCAGCCCCGCGTTCACGATAAAGCTCTCATACTCAATCTTGTCCTGCAGGTAGGCACTGAATGCGATTGGGGATACATCATCAAACCGGCGATAGGCAAAGGACTCGGGGGCGGGAACGGCGGGTTGAAAGGGCTCCAAGACCTGTCCGGTTTCGGAGATCGCTGGTACGATGCCAAAATCTTCAAACTGCAGTTGATCCAGCCGGGCCTCAAATCCGACCTTGACCAGATGATACCGGGTCAGTTGGCTGGTGAAGTCTCCTTTGATGAAGTAACTCCGTGTTTTTCGATTAAACCGTCCGAGATCCGTCCCGCCACGGGCGAACAGGTTCCCGCCCGCCTCTACCTGCTCCCACAGCCCGGGAGAGATCTCAATGGAATCCGGCGGAGTGAGTGTAAAATCGTTGTATCGCACATCGGAAATGTCTGCAAACCGGTAACGTTCCACTCGCTTTTCGAAGGTTGCAATATTGAGTGTATAGAAGGTCTTTGCACTGACCAGGTGGGTATATTTCAGTTTTAGATCCATGCCCTGGTCATAGACCTGGGGGACTCCGAACGGTGCCCAGCGATAATACTGGTAGCGTCCTCCCAGATCATTCCCCTCTGAATTGGATCCCAGTCCGATCAGGTTCACGAACATGTTGCTGCGCAGTTGAATACGCAGGTTGGCCTGCCAACTCAGCTTTTTCCATGTATTCATTGGAACCAGGAGAGAATCTCCACTCGTTCCATCGATATTGTAGAGATGAGCTCCATAGAGCCAGCCATCATTGGCAAAGTAACGGGCATTGGCATACAGCGTGACCCGATTCTTCAGGACCGGTCCTTCGATGGATGCATTCAAGTTATTGTAGTGCGTGGGGGCAAAAGGCAGATACGAATAGACATCCACTTGATCGTATGGGAAGCCCTGGGTCAGTTCATCCTGCCGGGTTCCCTTGAGGAGTGCATCTGCATCCCCCTTGGGAACCAGGTACGTCCCTGTATATGCCTCTACGGACCCTCCAAAGCGGTCATTGCGCCCTTCTTTGGTGACGACATTGATGACCCCGCTCATTGCATTGCCGTACTCTGCGTTGAACGTGCCGCTGATGACCTGCAGTTCCTGTATTCCCTCATTCTCCAACTGCAGAGCGGTCGATCCATCATAGGTGTCTGTGACGGGCACTCCGTCCACCATCACGACGACCTCACTGCTGCGTCCGCCCCGAATATGGAAGCCTCCGCGCTCGGTGACACCAGCCTGTACGCTAAGGACCTGCCCTAACTCCTGAACAGGCAGACGGTCAATCGTTTCCGCGGTGATCCGTGCTTCGCTGCTTGTGACATCCTTACGAACCCGGATCGCCTCAGCTCTTACGACGATTTCCTCGCCTTCAATCACTTGCTCCTGCAGTTCAAAATCAATCTCTGTCGTCAGATCTACGCTGACCCGTACTCCTTCGCTGCGCTGCGTGGTAAACCCCACAAAAGAGGCCACTAATGTGTAGACCCCGGGCCGTACTCCGATGACCACGTACCGGCCTTCTATGTCCGTGACTCCTCCTTGCTGTGTACCATCAATCACGACATTTACTCCTGGCAGTGGCTCTCCATTGCTGCCATCGATCACCAGCCCGGTGAGCTTACCGGTGGTCTGAGCCTGGATCGGAGATACGACCACAAAGAGTCCTCCGACCAGTAGCCAAGTCCAATACGCCATCCTTCTGGATGACCGGCGACTCCCTTGAGATGTATTCCCCATAATGGATCAGGTGATCTTCCCGCAGCTTTTCTCCACGGAAAGCTCAATTTACAAAATCGCTCTCTCTCTGCAAACCTCTCATTCGGTATGGGAATTGGGATCGTATGCCTAAACGCATCCAGCGGCTTGGATTCTGGAGGATTGTCAGCCCTCTTCCTGTGCATTATTACTGAATCTTTACGGATTCAATCCATGAGAGTCATGGGCGATGTGGCCTGAATAGGTAATGCTTCATGCCGATAACCTCTGACCACACCCGCCGACCCTGACCAACCATTACCTTTCCTCCATATATTTCCGTGGCATACCTTGCCACCTGCCATAACGTTTATCACTCCCGTAAGGACGCCCGCGAAAAACAAGGCTAAAAAAGAAGGTCGTATCCGTACATATTATTTAAGCACCTGATCAGGATAATCGCTCATAGCTTTCCCTAACGATGTTCTCCACCGAAAAAAGCTCATCATCGCTCAAGAAATCAAAATATGATTTTCTTTTGTTCGCAGACAAACTGCCATTGTTTCCAAGGCAAATCCGGATGAACAAATCTATCAGACGGTCGGGCATATCAATAACATTCTGAATCGCCTTTTTAGTACTGTCATAATTTGCAAGAAACCTGAATCCCTCTATAAGCTCACTCTCAATGGCTTGAGTGACAAAATCATACAAAGCTTCCACTTGTGAGGTCATATCGATGTAACGATACCAGTACGCAGTATCGTTATGGATAGTCATCTGGGCAAGTTCATCTAGACTGTATTCCACAAGTCGGTTTAAGGGACGTGAAAACGCCTCCAAAGAATCATTGTAGCCTTCTTGGTTACTGAGCATTACCGCAGATACAGGAAACATCAGACCTTTCGGGACTATTCCTTGAAGGGAGAAAATATTGTGGATCAAAAACCGGTGGATTCGGCCGTTGCCATCTTCAAACGGATGAATAAAAACAAAGCCGTAAGCTACTACGGCAGCGTGAACAATAGCCGAGACACCGCCGGTCATCATAAGCCGATGAGAAGTCAGAAGCCCCCGCATCAGGTCAGGAAGATCCTCCGGCTTGGGACATACATAATGAATCAACTCTTTTTGATAGGAAATCGTCTGGCCTACATAGTTCTGAACCGTTCGATAATCTTCGTTCATGAAACGTGGATCGACAATTCGATTCTGCAGGGCAATCAACGATTCCTTGTTGCAAAAATCCTCTTGACGCGCCATCTCCAAAGACGCTACGAATTTTCCAATCCGTGACGCGTTGGGTTTAATGTTTTCTATTTCAAAAGAGGACTTGGTTTCTTTGTTGTAGAGATAACTTAACGCTCTTCTAAGTAGTTGCGGAGGGTACGATTCGACTATCTTCTCACATCTCTCTCGAAAATCGGTCTGATCCATTTCTCCAAGCTTCTCCGTTTTCCGAACAATAGGACAAAACTCCCTTGGTCCAAGCAAATTATTGATGACGCGGTGTCTTCGCGATTTTTCACCCTGAGAGAGTGTGTAATAAATATTCGGTTCAAGTGCTTCTAGGTAATTCCCCTTGGACAAATCATCAATGGGGAGTCTGCGGTCAGTTAAAAACTCGTAAAAAAACCAGATGCGACGAGCATATTTTCCCGTTGGCTTGGATTTGATGTAATCAACAAGCTCATCTTCCGCAACAGCATCGAAAATAATCTTTAAAGAGCCTAGGTTTACGCCGTCATATTTCAAGGCAAATTCCAGATGATCTCCTATTTTTTCACCGGGCCAGTATTGAGGAGAATAAATATCTTCAACCCTACCGCCCTGTACTTTCTGCTGCCGACCACCTGTTATCGCAACAAAGGAAATGTGCGGATTCGGCATTGCGGTCAACCCGAATCTGTTCAGGAGCCAAGCGTAGCCTGCGGGTCGTATTTCCGAAACGTTTGTTCTCATGAACTGAATCCAATAAAATCGTTATTTTTCTCATAATATAATTAAAAAATTAGTTTTTTGAAAAAAATAATTACAAATTTGATTTTTTCAAAAAAAAATGATTATGAAACTGGAAAACCGATTAAAAAACATCACCTCTCGAATAAAACAGTTGCAAACTGCAGTTTTTCCTATCAAAAAGAGCGTAATGCGTGCCCTAAACAATTGGATTGGCCACCGCCTTGTGGAACTTTTTTTCTAAATACAATGTACTTCCCGCTCGCACATTTAATCCCTCGACATTCCCATGCCAGACGGATTCACCATGACCGAAATGATTGCGATAGCAACTGTTGCCCTTACGACGGCATCTTTTGCAGTTACGCTCATTCTACTTGTATACAAGATTGGAATATGGAGAGGGCGTGTAAGTGAAAAAGTGAAACAACTTGAGGGAGCCGCAGAAAATGACCGCAAGAATTTCCGGGATACCGTAGAGAACTTCCGCAAGGAAGTGCGGGAATCTGCAGAAAACTTCCGCAAGGAAGTGCGGGAATCTGCAGAAAACTTCCGTAGGGAAATGCGGGAGGACATCGGAAAGATTCAAGATCAGATAGTCGAAATTTTCAAGAGGTTGCCGCCCATCCCCCCTACTGTGGGAGGGGCCAGTCCGCTTAGCCTAACAGAATTTGGGCGTGAAATATCTCAAGATTTAGATGCCGATAAATGGGCGAATGGTATCTATGAATCCTTGCAAAAACAGGTTCAGGGTAAACCCGAATACATATTTCAAGAAGTTTGTATGGAGTATGTTCGGAATGAATTGCCAGAGAACATGAAGGAAAAGGTGAAAGAGGTGGCATATAATCGTGGCATAGAAGACAAAAAGCAGGTTGAATGGGTATTGGTCGTTGTTCTTCGTGACAAGTTGCTAGCAACCACAGCTCATGGCGGACGTGATTTACAGTATGGGCACAACGCCTCTGTGTAGTGTCCTTCTGGATCGTTGATAATTTCTAATCCATCATCACTGGCCTCAAGTCGTTGTTTTGTATTGGCGGGTGCTTTTCTGGGCTTTTAGGAATCCTGGAAGCTCTTCTAGATTTGGCTTAACAATGGCATCTTATATTGATTCTCGAATCATGCCGCCTTGGAGAAGAGCGTCTGGTTCATAGTTAAACTCGTGTACTGTACCGTGAAAATTACCTATGTGGATAACTTGGCAAGGGTGGGTCGGTCTTGGATGAACGTAAGTCGGCTCTCTCGTTTCCGCTACTCACCGATTTATCTCGGGGCTTTCTCGGGCGAGCGGGAAGCACGGTCACTCGGTAATGCTCCGTCAAGTCGCGGAACGATTCATTCAGAACGGGAACATCATCCTTCTGGAATCGAATCACTGCGGACTTCAGATTGTCCGGTACAATCGCGCGCGGCACACCTCCAAAAAACTCCAATGCCCGACGAACCGACTCGCAGAAATCCTTTGCCTTTTGGGTCTCGGTGGCATCCGCATACAGATAGTTGGACGCTCCCAGTACGGCAACAAACAACTCCACGGTCCGCTCTTCACCGGTATCTGGATCCACCACACACGGCTTCTTTCCCGAATAATCCACGAACAAGCGGTCGCCGGCCTTATGGGTATGACGCATCACCGGATCTATATTCTTTGCGCGCCAACGGCGATAGAGATCGCAATAGCGACTGTACTGATACCCAGTCGGGTGCGCCTCAATATACTCCCTCCAAAGCTGCGCCAAGGTCAACGTCCTGTGTTTGGTGAGTTCCCGCTCAACCTCAGCCCAGTTCGGCACTGACCGCTGAGCCGAGGCACTTCGGGCCGAACCAGGATAGAGGATCTTCTCCAGTTCCGCATCCGTCATCTTCTCAGGTAACGGTCAGGTCAAGTTCGCCACCATCGCACGCTCAAGAATCCGGGCAACCGAACCGCGACCAACCCCCACATGGCGGGCAATCGCGCGTTTGGACAACTTGGACACAAATCGTAGTTCCAGAATATGCTTGATCATTTTCATCGAGATTCGTTTTGCAGACATAGTTCATAGATTTTAGTGAAACCAAAAGCTATGAAAAACCATATCTGGATCCGATGAAAATCAAACCGCTTCCAGTTTTGATGAGCACACATCAGCACTCCATAATACTGGCTTGTAGGGTGGCCCACTTCGCTCGGAACGGTGGCCCACTTCAATCGGAATGGTGGCCCACTTCAATCGGAATCAGTGGCCCACTTCAATCGGAATGGTGGCCCACTTCAATCGGAATCAGTGGCCCACTTCAATCGGAATGGTGGCCCACTTCGCTCGAAATCAGTGGCCCACTTGGATCGGAATATGCATCCATATGCACATGCTACCCGGTGATCAAGATTGCTCGGAGAATTCGCACATCCCATTAGCCAGCTCCCAATACCAACGCCTGCAAGACATCTTCATGGATGATCAGCGAATACCTTGAAACCAACTCTGCATAACGAGCCAAGCGATTTTCTCGCAACTTCTCTTCACGTAAAATTGAGTTTACGATATCATGTGCTTCCGTAAATGTTTTTCTCCCGGATGGGAATTGGGGGCCTATACGGAAGCGGATCCAACCGTTCGAGATCGGATAGGGCCCCACCAAATCCCCTTCCTCTGCACGAAATAAATCTTCCGAAATCTCTCCCAGCATCCCAGCCTCAAAGCGTGCCGGACCAGAGAGGGCACTCAATTCACGGACCGACTGTGCCGCTCCCTGCGTAGAAAAGATTTGCCAAGTCAGTTCAATCCGGGCAGGGTGCCGAAACTCCTGAGGGGATGCAGACTCATAGTAGGCACGAGCTTCCTTCTCGGATATTTCGGGATCATCCATTTGATGAAGGTGCTGGACGATATAGCGATCCATCGCATCTCTTAGCCGCTCCTGATAGGCCAGAGTTAAGCGCAGGGGCACTGCCTTACGAAGCATCAACTCACCGGCAATCAGTCCTTGGATAAAATCACGGAGATCCGCTGTACTGCGCACCTGTGCACGCTGGCGATCCGTTGTAAAGCGGGCATAATCTCGGAATTCTTCGACCGTCCACTGCTCTTGTGGCGTGCCAAAATACACGAGTATGTGCGAGTCCAGACCATCTTCCTGGACGGGGTTGCCGGGGGTAATCCGCTCAAATAACTGCGCAACCGTGGGGGCGACAAATCTGATCTGAGCATCTTCGACTAGTTGTCGAACATAGTGGCGCCGGGTACGGGAGCGTGCCCGGCCCAGAGCATACGCCTCAAACAGGTGACGTTTCTCTTGAAACTCAGTTTCGGTAATGATTGGCCGTGTAAAGCGATCCTCTACCTGGATAATGAAGTATCCTTGCGGGGTCCGAACCGGATGGGAGATCTCTCCAATGGGGAGGGTAAAGGCAACATCCTCGAAGTCTGGATCCATTTCGTCAAACGTGAATGGCGGCAACAATCCCCCAGAGGCCTGAAGTTCAGGATCGTTAAACACTTCTTCTGCGAGCGCTTGAAAGCTCTCTCCCTCCAATAGGCGGCGGCGCAGGGAGTCCGCCTGGGCATGGGTCCTTGCATACAACTGCCGGGCACTGACAGTGGACTGTGCACGTGCATACAGTTCCCGAACCTGCGCTTCATCCACTGCAACCGGGCCCAGCACTGCTTCCTCAACAAAGAGGTCAATCAGGAGGCGCCGTTCCACGGTTTCCCTGCGCGCCTGATAATGGGGTTCTTCTTCAATCCCTTCCCGACGTGCTTGGAGTACTGCCAGACGCGTTGCCGCCATGTCCTTTACAAATGCACTCCGCCGCTGCGGGGCATCTTGAATGCCGGTTGCAAGCAGCCATGACCGGTATTCTTCTCGAAACTCGCTGGCAGAAACGACCAGATTGTCGGCAATCGCCACGATGTCATCCTGATCCACCTGGCAACCCGTCAGCATGAGCAACATTCCGACAAGAATTGACATCGGGCGAATCATAGTTTTGAGTGTCTGTAGAGTTGGCTGGACCTTCACTTGAAGAGTAGGAGTTGATCCTGCCTCACCGAATGGCCGTGCGCAAGATCCCCATCCTTTGAGCACGTCAAAAAATACGACTCAGACCGATGTAGTCCACTATGTTGGGAATCATGTACTTTTGTGAACCAAGCGCTCAAGTTCTTTCTATCATTTCATCACCCGCCTTGGGAATACAGGCTCCTATTCAATAATCCTAGATCTTATCATAGTCTCCTGAGATTCTTGCAAAACCCATTTATTGCAACTGGTGACCCGGGAAGTTGGCAGGCCCAACAACCGGTTATAGTCTCCAAAATATTCAACTCAGAATGAAAAATGTCCAGATTTTTCGGAAAAATCAAAGGTGAAAACGACATTGGATCTCCTGAAATACTCAGTTTTCTGACAGGCACTAATTAGATCATACTATAAGGATCTGGGAAACCGTATGTGCCGTCATTTGTGCTTGGGAGAGGGATCAGCACCATTGCATCGGTTTATTCGTCAGGAATCATTGCGCTGGACAGCGCCCTACGCGTCGCCATTCAATACGGTGACTGCTCCGAGTCTGGAGCGAAGGAGTCGGTCACATTGAAAAACAATTTGAAAACAACATTACGTAATTCTATGTGGTCCGCACCACGAACGAGCATTTTAGGCGAATCTGATGCCGCTCTGCGAACGCTGGACAACCTCTTGACATGGATCACCGGATTGATCAACTGGCATCCCCCACTACCAACCATGGTGACCTGCACAGGCTATGCAAGCAACATGCAATTGCCGTGGTCATTGCCTTGGATGGGAAGGCGGAAATTCCCGCAATGCCCCCTTCAACCTCTTCAATATCTGATTCTGGGAATAGATTGGGACAGGTCGTGGGACCCCCAAAGTGGTCCCGAGCATAGGAAATGGTTTCAAGAAAGAGAGTGATCTTGGCGTGGAATTCCTTCATTCCCTGGGAGTTGCCTACAAAGCGGAGCTCAATATTGATTTTTCTAAATTATTCGCAGGAATGCAATGCGACCGTATTTCTCTACCCCTTTATCCATTCCAACGCCATACATTCTGGGTCGAATAACCCGATTCAAACAGGCTGAATAGATCCATTCGTTCTCAGGTGTATCTGGGTGCACAGGCTTCCCGGCTCAACTCATAAGGTCATACCTTCTAAAAAACTCAACGACAACCTCAGCACACTTTTCTGGTTCCTCAAGTTGAAGGAAGTGGGTTGATTCAGGGAGAAAATCGTAGTCCAACTTTACGACGTAACCCAGATCGAAGGTCGGTAAATAAGAGTAGGGCAATGTGGGATCGGCTCCAAGAACTTTCACCGGACAGCAGATATGGTCAAAGTCCACGAGTACCGAAAAATTTCCCGCGAACTCCATGATCCGTGCCTCGTATTCGGGAGGGCAACACAACTCATATCCCCCGTTATCGCTGCATTCGCGAAGCGTAGTTTCTGCCAGGAGTTCATAAACCCCTGGAACAACCCGCTGGAAACTCGGAAGGTAAGGAAGAATCTCAGCCAGGCTATCCTTGGTTGTAAACTTGTTTGTACGCGCCCGGGTTAACTCGGAAAGGCGATTTGCAGCTGCTTCAAATTCCGCATAACCCCTTCCGCCCTTGCACAAAGGGGGATCATAAAGGACAAGCCCCGAAAATAAACCTGGTTTACAAAAGGGCTGTAGAGCTGCAAGGGCCGTAATCGAATGAAAAACCCCCACACTTGGCTTGCTACCATAGTGACGATCAATCGCACCAAGAATAGGATCAAAATCCTGTACAAATGTTGGCAGATTATGATTTTTGAAATCCCCGACAGGATTCCAACCGTGATTCCTGATATCAAACACGATGACGTCAAAATTATCAAGAAACAGTGACCAGAAGGGATAATAGAGGTCAATCGCAAGACCGTTCCCGTGGCTTAAAATCAGACGTGGACCTTCTGGATTTCCATGACGCCGAATCACCACCGAGGCACCGTCATGCATGCGTACCTCGTTAGCCGAGTGAGGACTGGGTACGACCCAAACTCCACAGTCATCCTCGTTTGACTCCTGCTTTGATACCATTCTCAGAAAATGGTCAATGGTAGATGGTCCAGAAACATCAATGGAGGAGTATATGCGACCCCCTGTCACGAGCCTCAAACTCCTCCATCAAAATACAGTACTTTTATGGCTAGACCCAATCATGCATTGCCTGCTCACGAGGCCAGATCAGTGCCCAAACCAACAACACGAAAAACGATTGCAGACGCAACCAAGGGGGCTCCGTACTCTCTAACGGCGGAATCCAAACCAAACAGGGCACACGGGTACGACACCAGACAGTGCCTAACCGGTGGCTTTGATTTGATCAACAGCCGCCTGTAGGTTCTCGGAATTCGCCATATCTTCAGGTTTAAATCCGTCCCGAACTCCTTTCACACTTCCTTCAGAAAGGCAACGGCATCTACGGAGTTAACCCCAAGGTCCGAAAGTGTGGAGTTCATTGCTGCTGGATCACTTATCCGAAGGTGCCGCTCTAAAAGAGATTTGAAACGTTCTTCAACTGTAGCCATTTTTTCTGTCTTGTTTATGGTTCACCCGTGTTACCGTTAATCGGGCAATCAAATATATTAAAAATGTTTGACTGACAATAACTCAACCCCTGTACAGATGAAATGTACCCGGGGTGGGACTCGAACCCACACAGCCGCAATGGCCAACGGATTTTGAGTCCGTCGCGTCTACCAATTCCGCCACCCGGGCATCCATGACTTTTACTGCCCCTTACCCGCACGGATCCTATCCCGATGCATAATGAGTGTGAAAACGCAGAATCGCATCGATCCCCTCTGCAAACCGGTCAAGCCCAAAATGCTCGTTCGGGGAATGGATCGCATCCGAATCCAGCCCGAACCCCATCAGTACGCTGTCTAATCCCAACAGATGCTTGAAATCAGCCACAACCGGGATACTTCCTCCAATACGCGTGAAATAAGGTGAGCGGGCATAGACCTCCTCCAAGGCCCGCGATGCAGCGGCCATCGCATCACTCTGCCGATCAATCAATACAGGTTGCGCACCATGGATCACACGAAACTCCAGTTGCATGGATTCAGGAACACGCGCCTGTAACCAAGCCTCCATCAACTCAGCAATCTCATTCGGATCCTGGTCTGGCACTAACCGCATGGAAATCTTTGCACTGGCCTTTGAGGGAAGGACTGTTTTGGCACCATCTCCGATGTAACCACCCCAGATGCCATTGCAATCTAGGGTCGGGCGCGAGGTAGAGGCTTCCAAAACGGAATAGCCGGACTCCGTACGCGATGTATGGACTCCGACTTCCTGAGCCCAGGCCGCTGCATCAAATGGCAAAGCAGACATGGCACGGCGCTCATCATCGGAAAGCGGTAGTACACGATCATAAAACCCATCAATCGTAATCCGGTGATCTCCATCGTGCATCCCTGTAATCAATGTTGCCAATGCATGGATTGGATTGTGGATTGCCCCTCCGTACGTGCCCGAATGCAGGTCGCGATCCGGGCCTGTCAACGTAATCTCCACATAGGTCATCCCCCGAAGCCCATACGTGATGGAGGGAATCCCCGGGGCGAACAGACTCGAATCTGAAATCACCACCACATCCGCCGACAATTCCTCCCTGTGCGCGTTGATGAAGCCTGGAAGACTTGCGGAGCCGGATTCTTCTTCCCCCTCAAGAATGAACTTGAGGTTCACAGGAGGTGTCCCGGCAGTTTGTATCCAGCACTCCAGTGCCTTGAGATGCATGAACATCTGCCCTTTATCGTCGCAGGCACCACGCGCATACAGGACTCCTTCCTGAATGACCGGCTCAAAAGGAGGCGAGGTCCAAAGATCAAGTGGATCCGCCGGCTGAACATCGTAGTGACCATACACCAAAACGGTAGGACACGCCGGATCAACCGCGATGCCCCCAACCACAATCGGATGCCCCTCGGTCTGGATCGCCTCAGCACCCTCTACGCCCAGGCCTTTCAGGTGATCTACCAACCAGTCGGCGGTCTGTACGACCTGATCGGAGTAGGCAGGATCCGTACTGATAGAAGGGATGCGGAGCAATTCGATCAACTCCGCTATAAAACGACTTTGATTGGCCTGCGAATAAGCCAATGCCTGGGTAATCGAACTCATATTTGTCTGTTGGTTCTACCGCGAATGTTGTGGTTGAGATTTGAACGCCACATGACAAAGATAATGACAGATCGAAATTTGCAAATTTCTGGATCCTCTTCCGACCGTTTTGATTTCCTGAACCGTCCCGCTGATGCGCTCTGTTCTGGCATATGGCTGTTCATGGCAAACTGCATTGCAGATGCCTTGGACGTATTTTCGAACATTTCGGGCACCTTCACGATCTTCTTTATGGCCGCCTCTTTTCCACCTGCAAGCCAAGGCTCAAAATACTTCTTTGCTTCGGTGAATGAAGTACATCCAAAGATGGTCTTAAATTCTTCGCGTAACCGCCAAGCAAAGCTGATCTGAAAATTCGATGCTTGAATAACCTTGACGCATTATAATGAGGTCAAGATCCACCATGGGCGAATAATCCCAAGAGAACCCCCTCAACCGGAGAACCCTTGTTCCCCTGAGTACGCGTAGTGAATCGGTGAACCTCATTGTATCATAATGAAGTTTATGCTACACAAATTTTTTCCCGTGAGTATGTTCTTATCTGATTGGGGTTTGATATTGTAAAAATTATTATTATTGTTGTTATTGTCTAGGACGGCCCGCACAATTTTCTATCAAAATAGTGCAGATGGTGGTAAAGGTAGGACTAAAAATTTTTTCTAATGATAAGGGTGGTGGCCTTATGGCCTGTGCCAAGCATCCCCTGATCCTCGTTAGTCTTGGTGTATTGTTTTTGCCTGCCGTTGTCCTGGGGCAGGCACAAGTGCCCAAAATTCAGATCCATACCGGCGTGGATCACCAGGCATTGTTAAATTCGAATTTACAAGATCTCGAAAAAGATGAGCAGGGAGTTGTGGACTATCCCCTGATGCTTTCGGGAGGACAGAGCAACGATGTACTCGCTCCGGTGGATCTTGAGTTCATTACGTTACATGCCCCTTGGTTAGACCTTTCGACACTGGGCAAGAAGCGAGGTGACTTGTCTGCTGATCCTATAATCGTTCTGGGGGCGGACATGGATTCCAAATATGAGAAATTTACCGCGCTCCTAGGGGGAATACCGCCAGAGGCAATGTTGGGTGAGGGCGAGTCTGTACGTGTAAATACTACCGGCGAGAAAATACCAAATGTGTGTTTGAGAGTTTCTTCGAAAGATGTGACTGCAGGCGACTCGGTGACCGTGTGGGCAACGATTAATCCGAAGCAACAAGTTGATACTGAAATTTTGATTTATTTCGATCCTCAGTTGAATGGTTTTTTTGATTCCGGTATATTGGATGTCCCCGACGAAGGCACGAAGTTGATCACGATCCCGGCGGGAGCGAAGGAGTCCGTCCCGTTTAAGTTCAAAACTAGCTGGAGTTACTTTGATAAGAAAGTTCGTAAAGGGGTTCTGTTGGCAATACCAATGCTGGAACAGGAATACGAACACTCCTCATGTCTATGTCCTATTTTGTCGATTTATCGAACCCCCAAGATCACGCTGTCGGCATCTCCGAACCCGGTGGATGAAGGCCAATCAGTGACGATTACGGCTACGATTTCAAGGGCGAAGTCCAGTGATGTGGCGGTGCCGCTGCGCTACCCCAATGCTCAGACTACTGATACAGCCGTCGATCCTGACGACTATACTTCATTAACTTCAATCACAATCCCAGCGAATGAGACGGAGGGTACCGGGGAGATTCCAACCCATGAGGATGTAGATCAGAACGATGAGATGTTCACGGTGGCGATTGATGGGAATCAGCGGCCGCCTGATGTAGAGATTGGCAACCCCTCCTCGGTGAAGGTGACGATCAATGACAATGATGCACCGAGGGTTCGTTTCACCTCATCCACGAACAGTGTGGGCGAGGATAGTGGGATGCACCATGTGAAAGTAGCCATCAGCCCTGCGCCAGGGGCGGGGATCATGTTGACTTACACGATGGACGGTACGGCGACCAAAAATGTAGACTATACCAGTTCAGGGACGGTTCCCGTGGCTGCTGGTGCGACCTCGGTGGAGATCCCGGTGGTGATTACGGATGACAATGTGGATGAGGATAATGAAACCGTCGTCCTGACACTGATAGGCAGCACGGAGTACAACCTAGGAACACCGAAGGAACATACGCTGACGATCACGGACAATGATCTAGTGGGGGTTAGTTTTGCTTCCTCTACAGGCAGAGTGCACGAATATGGTGGTACGTACGACGTGGAAGTAGCCATCAGTCCTGCACCCGAGTCAGATATCACGGTGAACTACAGGCTGACCGGTACAGCGACCGGTAACATGGACTACACCAGTTCATGGAGGGTTTCCGTGGCCGCTGGCACGACCTCGGCGGATATCCCGATCGGGATTATTGTTGACGATTTGGTCGAGGGTGACGAGACGGTCATCCTAACGCTGGTAGACGGCACGGGCTACACGGTGGAAAGTCCAAGAAAATATACGCTGACGATCATTGACGCACCGGTGGTTCGTTTCGATTCATCTACGGGCAGCATAGACGAAGATGGTGGTACGCATCCTGTGGCAGTCAGCATCAGCCCTGCACCTAGGTCGGACATCACGCTGAACTACAACACGCTGGGTGGTTCGGCGACCGCGGGAACGGACTACACCAGCTCCGGGACCGTTTTCGTTCCCGCGAATGCAACCTCGGCGAAAATTCCTGTCGTGATTATTGATGACAATCTGGACGAGGATGCCGAGACCGTCATCCTAACACTAGAAAACGGTACGGGATACAATCTATGGACACCGAAGAAACATACGCTGACGATCACGGACAATGATGTAGTGGCGGTTAGTTTTGCTTCCTCTACAGGCAGAGTGCACGAATATGATGGTACGTACGACGTGGAAGTAGCCATCAGTCCTGCACCCGAGTCAAATATCACGGTGAACTACACGCTGGACGGTACGGCGACCAGGGGTACGGACTACACCAGCTCGGGGACGGTTTCCGTGGCCGCTGGTGCGACCTCAGCGAACATCCCGGTCGTGATTACTTTTGACGATTTGGCCGAGGGTGACGAGACAGTCATCCTAACGCTGACAGACGGCACGGGATACACGGTAGGAAGTCCCAGAAAACATACGCTGACGATCATTGACGTACCGGTGGTTCGTTTTTATTCATCTATTGGCAATGTGGGCGAAGATGGTGGTACGCAAAATGTGAGAGTCAATGTAAGACCTGTATCCACGACACCTTTCACGTTAAATTATAGTATGGGTGGTACGGCGACCAAGGGCACAGACTACACCAGCTCTGGAGCCGTTTCCGTGCCCGCGAATGCGTCCTCGGTGGAGATCCCGGTAAAGATTATCAATGATAATGTAGCCGATGATGGTGAGACGGTCATCCTGACGCTGGAAAGCGGTACGGGGTACGGGATACGAAATCCGAGTACATTTACGTTAACGATCAGGGAAGATGCGACACCGACAGTTTATTTTTATTGGGATAAATACAGTGTACGCGAAAGCAAGGGTAAGCTCGATGTGAAAGTGATCATTGATCCTCCGTTCGTGGCACCTTTGGATTTGATTTACAGTACGGGTGGTACGGCGACCGAATTCAAGGACTACAGAATCGAAAATTCAGGGACCTTTTCCGCTCCCGCTAACAGGGGGGAGGTGTTTATCCCCATCAAGATTAATGATGATAGTGTGATTGAGAGTGACGAGACGGTCATCCTGATGCTGGAAAACGTCATCGGGTACAGGGTAGGAAGTCAGAGCCGATATACAATGACGATCAAGGACAATGATACGCCGTCCACTCCGGTGGCAAATTTTTCCTCGACTACATCAAGCGTGAACGAAGATGGTGGTACGGATCATGTGGAAGTAGCCATCAACCCTGCGCCTGGAGCAGGCCTCACGTTGACTTACACGCTGAGCGGTACGGCGACCGAAGATGCAGACTACACCAGTTCAGGAACGGTTTCCGTGACTACTGGCTCGCAAAAGGTGGAGATCCCAGTTGAGATTACGGATGACACGTTGGACGAGGATGCCGAGACGGTCATCCTGACGCTGACAGGCGGCACCGGATACACGGTGGGAAGCCCAAACGTACATACACTGACGATCACGGACAATGATACGCCGGAGGTGAGTTTTGCTTCGGCAACGGGTAGCGTGGGCGAAGATGGTGGCACGCATAATGTGGCAGTAGCCTTCAACCCTGCGCCTGGGTCAGACCTCACGTTGACTTACACGCTGGGCGGTACTGCGGCCGAAGGTGCAGACTACTCTAGTTCAGGAACGGTTTCCGTAACTGCTGGCTCGCAAAAGGTGAAGATCCCGGTCGTGATTACCGATGACAATGCGGACGAGAATAACGAGACGGTCATCCTGACGCTGACAAGCGGCACGGGGTATACGGTGGGAAACCCGAGCGAACATACGCTGATAATCACGGACAATGATGCACCAGCAGTTCGTTTTGCTTCGGCGACGTCTAATATAAACGAAGATGCCGGTAAACACGAGGTAACCGTAAACATTAGTCCTGTTGCAGCGACATCTTTCACATTGAATTACGGTACGGGCGGCACGGCAACCAAGGGCACGGACTACACCAGCTCCGGGACCATTTCCGTGGCCGCAAATGTGACCTCGGTGAAGATCCCGGTCGTGATTACCGATGATAATGTGGACGAGAATAACGAGACGGTCATCCTGACGCTGACAAGCGGCACGGGGTATACGGTGGGAAACCCGAGCGAACATACGCTGATGATCACGGACAATGATGCGCCAACAGTTCGTTTTGCTTCGGCGACGTCCAATCTGAACGAAGACGCCGGTAAACACCACGAGGTAACCGTAAACATCAGCCCTGCTGCAGCGACACCTTTCACATTGAATTACGGTACGAGTGGCACGGCAACCAAGGGCACGGACTACACCAGCTCTGGAACCATTTTCGTGGCCACGAATGCGACCTCGGTGAAGATCCCGGTCGTGATTACCGATGATAATGTGGACGAGAATAACGAGACGGTTACCCTGACGCTGGAAGACGGCACGGGGTACAAGGTGGGAAATCCGAGCGCACATACACTGACGATTAATGACAACGACTCGGCGGCGCTAGTGGCCAATCCAGCGTCTCTGACATTGACAGAGGAGGGAAGCGGAAGCTACACGGTGAGGTTGACAACGCAGCCCTCGGCGACGGTGACCGTGGCGATCACGGGCGATTCGGGGACGGACTTAACACTGAACAAGACGAGCCTAACGTTCAATCCGAGCGGATTGAATCTCTGGAGCACGGCGCAGACGGTGACATTATCGGCAGGACATGATGATGATTTCACAAACGACACGCAGACGTTAACGCTAACGGCAAAGGGCGGAGGCTACGACAATGTGAGAACAATGATTACCGTAACAATAACAGATGACGATAATCCCCCGGCCACTTCTGTGAGGGTAAGCTTATCTGCATCTCCCAACCCGGTAGAGGAGGGGAATTCAGTCACGGTCACGGCCACATTGACGAACATATTACCGGATGCGGTGACAGTTGAATTGACCGATACGCCCGGCGAGCCGCCGACAGAACCGGGTGATTATAGTCCCCTTGAGCGGATCACGATTCCTGGAGGAGTGCTGACCGGATCAGGAACGATTGAGGTCCGGGATGATGGTGTCTCCGAGGGAGAGGAGCGTTTCACGGTTGCCATTGAGGCATTGCCTTCGGGGGTCGCGCCTGGCAGCCCTTCCTCGGTGGAGATCACGATTGCAGACAATGACCCGCCGCCCCCGGTGGAAGTGACACTGTCCGCATCTCCGAATCCGGTGGACGAGGGAAAGTCGGTGACGATCACGGCAAGGCTGACGGGAATGCTGGAAACAGATGTAGTGGTTCCATTGGTGTATAATGATGGAACCACTCATCCACCAGAGTCTGGCGATTACTCTCCACTTCGGGGAGTAACGATTCGTAGTGGTGAGACGGAAGGGGCGGGACAGATCCAGACATTCACAGATGCAGACATGGACGACGAAATCTTTATCGCCGCACTGGGGGATCTGCCCCCGGAGCTACTGGTGGCGGGCAGAGAGTCTTCCCAGTTCGTGACCATCCGGGATATTACGTCGCCGACAGAGGTGACGGTAGTTCTGTTCGCATCTCCCAATTCCGTGGATGAGGGGGATGATGTCACGGTGACGACAACATTGTCTGAAGCACTTGACACCGATGTCACAATTCCATTGATACTGACGGATGGCACTGCGAATGCCCAGGATTATCAGGCACCTATTCCTGTTCAGGTAGAGATTGAAGCCGGAAAGACGAGCGGGACCTACCGCATCTCTGCGGTTCAGGATGATGTCGCAGAGGGAGATGAGACCTTCACGGTGGCACTTGGAACCCTGCCGATTGGGCTGGAAAATGGGGCGGAGCAGCGATTGGTCACGATCACGGACGACGATGAGGCAGGGATGAACGCTCCCCAATCTGTGTCGGTAGCGGAGGAGGGAGAGATCTCGTTCGGGATCTCGCTGACCTCAGAGCCCTTGGATGAGGTCGTGGTGACAATGACCTGGCCTTCAGGAACCGACTTGGCCGTGAGTCCGATCACTCGGATCTTTGGGCCCGACAACTGGCGTACGGAGCAGCAGGTGAGCTTGCGCGCTGCGAACGACATGGATTTGATGGATGATCAGGTGGATGTCCTCTTGACAGCAAGTGGTAGTGTCGACTATACCGGGATCTCAGAAACGGTATCGGTCACGATCACGGACAACGATGCACCGGGACTCGTGGTCCCGACGTCGGTGACCATGGCGGAAGGAAGCCAGAGGCCGTTGGCGATTGCACTTGCACAGATGCCAGCGGGTCCAGTGACAGTGACCTTCGGCGGGCATGCAGTGACCGATCTGGCATTGGACAACCCCTTTCTCATGTTTACGGCCTCGGATTGGGACACTCCCAAGACGGTGACCTTAACGGCGGCAGAGGATGATGATTTTGTGGACGATACAGAAACATTGACACTCACAGCATCTGGAGGCGGCTACGCCGGGGTGACGACCGATATCACAGTGACGATCACGGACAACGATGCGGCGGGGCTCGTGGCCCCGGAGGTAGTGCAGATGGAAGAAGGAGGGACTCGCCCGCTGATGGTTCGTCTATCCGCATCGCCACCGGGCCCCGTGACGCTGACCTTCACCGGACACGCGGGAACAGATCTGACATTGAACCAACCCTCGCTCACGTTTACGTCTGCAGACTGGAACACATCCAAGGCCGTGACCTTAACGGCAGCGGAGGACGACGAGGATTATGCAGACGAAACGGTAGGCTTAAAGATTACAGCATCGGGCGGGGGCTATGACGGGGTGACGGCAGACATCCCGGTAACCATCATGGACAACGATGAGCGGCCGGGGCCGCTCACGATCACCCTCTACGATGAACAGGCATTGGAACATGCAGAGGCAATCCAATTGCCCATCGAACTCAGCCGCCCCGTGGATCAGGTGGTGACTGTGCAGTACACAAGCACGGCCGGCACGGCAGAGACGGGCTTGGACTATGTGACCTCGCGGGGGATTGTGATCTTTGACCCGGGTGCGACCCGGGGCGTGATTGAGATTGAGGTGATCGATGATAAACTCCCGGAAGAGCATGAGACGTTTATGGTGACCCTGTCAAAGCCTCGCAATGCCATCATTGCACGTGAGACGGGGACAGGCACGATCCTGGATGATGATGGTGCGAGTGCGATTCTTCGGGTGGAGGATGCGCTGGTGCTGGAAGAAGATGGCATGGTTCGGTTCCGGGTCATGCTGTCGCATCCGCAGCGTCAGATGATCTCGGCAGCATACCGGACACGCGATGGGACCGCCAAGGCAGGCGAAGACTATGAAGCCTCCTCGGGGGTGGTCACGCTGGCACCGGGAACGGTGGAAGCGGTGATAGCGGTGCCACTCTTGAAGGATGGGCTGGATTGGCGAGAAGAGACGTTCACGGTGCATCTGGAGTCGTCGAAGCATGCAGAGATTGCGAAGGCGGTGGGTGTGGCGACGATCCAGGAGTCCACCACGGTGAGTGAAGAGGTACTGGAGGCGTATGCGGCGCGGTTTGTACGGACGTCGTCGGTGCAGGTGGTGGAGGCATTGGGGGAGCGGTTCCGCTCCGGGGCGGATGGTGCAGCGTGTGGTGCGGCAAACCGCGCAGAGATGGCCCGGCTCTGGTACTCGGCCTCCTCATGGGATCCATCCCTGGGCGAACTTTTGGCGGGTTGCCGCATGTCTGCGACTTCGTACAGTGGGTCGTTCAGCGTCTGGGGGCGAGGAGCATTCCGTCAGTTCAATGGACGGGATGACGATGCGTTGACACTCCGTGGCGAAGTAACCACGGGGATGCTGGGGGCGGACTACCGCTGGCGGGGAGGTTGGCTGGCTGGACTACTTCTGGCCCACAGTCAGGGAGAGGGATCGTTTGAGGTGGTGCAGCAGTCGGGAGAGATCACCGCAGGGTTGACGGGCGTCTATCCGTATGTATCGTATGCGCGTGCGGGCTGGGATGTATGGATGAGTGCAGGCGCGGGTCGCGGGCAGGCGGAGGTGCTGGAGTTGAAAGGGGATCTGGTGTCCAGGTTTGGAGCGATGGGGGTTCGGGGGAGGTTAGTGTCAAGTGGCACGATCGGACTGAACTACCATGGAGATGTCCTGGTGACGGATGCAGAGATAAAGGATCATGAGGTGACGGCAGAAGTGTACCGGGTCCGGGCAGGTGTGGAGGCGAATGTAAAGATCAGCGATGGACTTCGTCCATTTTTGGAGGCGAATGTGCGGAGCGATGGGGGGAGTGCGGAGACGGGGGTGGGATTGGAGTTTGGCGGGGGGATCCGGGTTGCCTATCCGGCATGGCGCCTGCAGGCGGATCTGCGGACGCAGGGGCTGGTGATGCATACGGCGGACGGGTTCACCGAGTGGGGGATCTCGGGGTCCGTGCAGGTGGGCAGTCGATCGGAGGGGTTGATGATGCGTGTGCGACCATCGTGGGGACGGGGTCAGGGGATGTCGATGTACGGTCAGCAGACAATCCTGGATGCGGTGCCGCTCGGGGCAGACACGCAGCGGACCGAGTTGGAGTTGGGATACGGCGTTCCGTGGAAGGATGGCACTGCCCGGTCCGTCATGGGGGTGACTCAGTTGCATCAGGGAGTGATGTACCGGTTGGGCGGAGAGCTCCATCCATCGGAATGGTTGACGTTCTCGGTCTTTGGTCTGGCGCACGGCCGTGCAACCGCGCTGGGAGACCTCGGATTGAATGTGCGAGGATCAATCCAATATTAGATGGATAGAGAGAAATACAACCGCAGCCAACGTGCACAACTAATAAAAGCCCTCCAAAAAAATCATAGTTCCTGGAGGAGTGTGCGAAACTGATAGCATCCTTGCAATACCCCAGTGATCAGGTCCATCTCCGAATCCGTGAATCGTGAGATAGAGTGACGAGGATCCGTGATCAGGTTCCTGTTTTCTGGGCTAGGATACTTTGGTTGAGATCCAAATTAATCATTCCATACGAACGAATCACGGTAAAACCATTCGTTACAATTCACTCTCATCACGCCAACGAAGCAGACGCCAAGCCCGGGTCGTGTCTGCACGTGCAAGCAAGAAATTCACGTTCCCATCCCCTCGGAAAACGTCCCCATTATTCAGGGCAACCGCCAAATTAAAACTTCGCACTGCAACCGCTCTTGTCCCTTCGTCATATTCCCTGCCTAGTAATAATTTGCTTCCATTGTAACTGTACATCTACGGTGCTCTCGAATAAACGGCGGGTTGACTCCAGTTCCTGACCAAACCCCCATTCGCGCTCAATCCCCGTATCAAAATCCGTATAAATGAATACGAAGGAGGAGTCAATCAGGGGTTCATAGAGCGACAGATCCCGCAGTTCGTAGGCATTGCGGAAGTTGGTGAAGTACCCCTCAATCGTCTTGGGATCCCCAAAAAGATCCTCAAACGGATCTCCCTCCCCAATTGCCGGAGCAAACGGATTACATGCACCACATAAAAGCGGCAACATGATGACTGCTAAGGCGGATATGTACGGTTGATCAGACACGGAATAATTAACTGGCGAACTCTGCCTTTAGATCGCTCCAGGAATTCTCTGTTCCAATACTCTGATCACTCCACCTGGTGAGCATCCACAGACCATCCGCTTTCTTGGTAATGACCCACACTAACCTCCCCTGAAGGGTGTCCGCAATCTGTTGACTCCCATGTTTGATCAATAGCAGGTAATGGGCATCCAGGATGTATTCTGTATCGCTGAGTTCGGTCGTAGCGTCCTCCAGACGAAGGAGATTCCCGGAACTCCCCTTTGCAGCCTCTGCAACTGTGATAAAATACCCGTTCTCCTGCGCCTGATCCCAGTGAGTCCACTGATCTGGATCGCGTGCGTACGCTGCGGCCGTGGGAGTGAACATAAACTCCTCATCCAGCGAACGGCGGTAATTGGCGGCATTTAACTCCGTGACCGCAGCGCGCAAATTATCAATGACAAGGTCGGGAGCCACTGGCTGGAGCCACGTACCTGCTTCGCCAACCGGTGGCTCCGGTGTACGGGCACCAAACACATCACAGGATGCTAAAACCACCAGAGCCATCCATGTGCTGCGTGCCATTTTTACTCGGATGGCACAGGGGCAGACCCGTAAGGGGCCAGTGCCTCCTCAAACGAGGCAGCACCTTCGAAAAATGCCACCACTTTGCGGATTACATCATCCACGACCATGTCTGGACAAGATGCTCCCGATGTGACCGCGATGGATACCGGTCGACGATCCGGAATCCAGTCAACCGTTGTACATACCTCCATGACCGGATAATTATAATGATGGATCCGCATCGCCTCAATCTCGTCGGATCCCCGTATAAAGTAGGTCGGAACAACCGAACTGCACAACGACACAATCTGACTCGTATTTGAGGAGTTGTATCCTCCCACAACCAGCGCTAGATCAAGTGCTTGCTCCAACATAACTCGGGCCGCCTCCTGATTTTCATGCGTTGCATAACAGAGCGTATCACTGGTATCCACAAAGTGTCCCTCTTCCTGATAACGCTCTTGAATGGCCACCCTCAAGATGTCAGTCACCGCCTGCGTCTCCGTCACCAACATGGTCGTCTGATTCACGACGCCAATGCGCTCCAAGTCCCGGTCTGGATCAAACCCATCACTGTAGCAGTCTGTAAATCGTTCATAGAAATACGTACGATCTTTCTCACCCCGAATCACTTTCCCCAGATCCTCGGCATCATCCGTATCCCGAATCACAATCACCGGCGCATGCTTGTTCGCATGAGAAAAGGATGCACGCGACTCTTCATGTAACCGCTTGCCATGAATAATCACGGTATAATTTTTGTCTCCGATCTGAGCACTCCGGCGCCAGACTTTTTCCACGAATGGGCAGGTGGTATCGTACGTGCGTACATCAACCCCGAGATTGATAAGCTCCTCCTTGATTTCCAAGGTCGTTCCAAAGGCGGGGAATGACGACAATATCATCTGGGGTCAACGTATTGAAACTGATTAACTGCTCTCCCATACTTGAGCGTAAAAACTGCATCCCCCGGCGACGAAGATCATTATTCACCTGGGGGTTATGGATCATTTCCGACAGCATAAAGAGCCGGCGGTCGGGATGGTCTGAGATTGCGCGATACGCGATTTCCACGGCATTCTCCACCCCAAAACAAAACCCAAAATTCCGCGCAATCCATACCTTTATCGGCCCAAAATCCAAAAGCGATGGAGCGAGATCCTTCTTGCGCGGATCTTCGGCCATGCGCGCCGTCTTGATCACCGAGATGATCGGGCTGCGATAAAACTTGGGGATATCAAAACTTCGTGGCATAATTTAACCCAATAATAAGGGGATTACGCTCCGCCTTCCTTCATGATTCAACTACAGCCGCTGGCTGAGCTGTGGACTCATCTCTCGCCTGAAGCTAGGATAACGATTTTCTTTGATCGCCTGACGGGCGCTGCGCATCAGCCATGCATACAACCCCAGATTCTGCATCGCAGAAATCTGCAACCCCAGGATCTCATTACACTGAAATAAATGCCGTACGTATGCCCGTGTAAATGCCTGACTGACATAGGTGTTCAGACCAGAGTCCAAGGGGGTGTAATCATTCGCCCATTTACGATTTCGGATATTGATGACCCCCTGCGTCGTAAAGAGCATACCATTGCGCCCATTGCGCGTAGGCATGACGCAGTCGAACATGTCGACACCACGGCCAATTGCTTCAAGCAGGTTTGCGGGGGTGCCAACTCCCATCAGGTATCGGGGTTTGTTGGGTGGGAGAACTTCGCAGCAAACATGCACCATTGCATAGAGGGCCTCGGCTTCTTCCCCAACGGATAACCCTCCGATCGCATAGCCGGGAAAATCCATCGCCACAAGCTCTTCTGCAGATTCACGCCGCAAATCATCGAACGTGCTTCCCTGAACGATTGCAAAAAGCTGCTGCGGATATCCGTACTGAGACTCCGTATCCTGAAACCGTGTCCGACTCCGCTCCGCCCACGCAGCCGTTCGCCGATTTGCCTGCTGCGCATACGACCGGCTAACCGCCGCCGGAGGACACTCATCCAGTACCATCATAATATCGGACCCCAGCGTTCGCTGAAAATCCACGACTGTTTCCGGCGTGAACAGATGGCGGGATCCATCAATATGACTTTGAAACGTGGCCCCCTCATCGGTGATCTTGCAGCGACTGGCCAATGAGTACACTTGGTACCCTCCCGAATCGGTAAGGATCGGCCGATCCCATGCCATAAACTCATGTAATCCACCGGCTTCCGTGATCCGATCTGGCCCTGGCCTCAGATACAGATGGTAGGTATTCCCAAGGATAATCTGTGCATTCAGGTCCTGCTTCAGCTCCCGTGGAGATAGCCCTTTCACTGTTCCCAGCGTCCCCACGGGCATGAATACCGGCGTATGAATCCTGCCACGTTCGGTCACAAGCACACCCGCACGCGCATCCTCTGATGTATGTGAAACTTCAAACTGCATTGGCTTCCACGACTTCCGCAGAATCAAACCGATTCATTGCAACAAGCAGCCTCGCATGCGCACCTGGATCAATCCCAATCGCAATGGATTTTCGCTCTCCAAGAACAAGGAGCACATCCTCTGGAATATGTGCCATATAGCTCTCTACGCGGCAATTCCATTTTCGGTAATACTGCAATGCAGGGATGATCCTGCAATCGGTCACAGTATCAAGACCCAGCTCAACGGATCTGCGCCCCTGAGAGACGCTGAGCGATGATTCTGTCAGAGAAGCCCGAACCCGAGGACAGTACCCCAGAAACCCTCCGACGAAGACCAGGGCTGCCAGCCCCAACTGAATTCCCCAATACCACATGGAAATGCGCAAACTGTTCTGAATCTCTTCATGCCAGAAACTCCAAGCCATAAACTGCATCACAGTCGCCGCAATAACCACGCTGAAGATCGTGATCAGATACCAGGCCTCCGCCTGCCGCTCATTCTCGATATTACGTCGAAAGACATACCCCAAGAGAGAGCGACTCGCGCACCACCGTGCTCGGCTAGAATAAACGAGAGGGGATGCCACGTCTACTGACCCAGTTGCCGCTGTAATGAATCAAGCATCGCTGCCCTCTGGGCGAGACGTGCCTCCAGATCCAGGAGTTCCTGCCTCTTTGCCTCAAGTGCCGCAAAGCTTTCCGTAATCGCCTGTTCCCGCACCTCAAACGGTGCCTGCTCCATGAACCCCCGCTCTTCAAAATAACGCTTAAAGAGCCAGTTGTGCTTCCCGGCCTCCATGAGTTCTGCAAATCGGAATGCACCCAGTGATGCCCATTCTGCCATCGCTTCAACACGCTTGGTTAGGGTGCCAACACCGATGATGATTTCCTGAAGTGTATCTGCACTGGCCTGAACGGACTCATACAGGTCGGACTCGTTCAAGAGCTGAGCAAATGTACCACTCCCCTCATCAAGCTTCCCCAGGATGGACTCCACGCCCTCGGTTGCCTGTGTCGCAAGCATGACCAGTGCCTCCGCGTCATCCCCAAGATTTGCCATGAGACGCTCGGTTTCCTGTGCAGTGGCAACCATGCTGTTATACAACTCAGGATCATAGATGAGCTTGCCCAAGGTGCCTTCTCCTGCCCGGATATCATCAACAATAATCTCGAAGGAGGTCGCGGACTGCTCAAACCGTTGTACCGACGCAAGGGCCTTGTCGGTGATTTCGAAGAGATCGAAAGGGTCAATCCCCACAATCAGATCATTATTCTCCAGTGGGTCGGGTTCACTGCCCGACATGGGGGGATTCACCAGTACGACGATCATGCTGCCAAGAAGTCCCTCGGTCTTGATCTGGGCCTGTGTATCCTGATGCAGAATGGAGCGGGCTCTCGTTCGGATTCCCATGGTCACTTCAATCATCCCCCCCGGCCCACTGGGAAGTGTGACGCTTTGAACTGCTCCGATACTCACTCCCTGGAACTGTACGTCTGCTCCCGGACTGAGACCGGCTACGGAATTAAACTGTGATCGAACCAGAAACCGGTCACTAAAGAGTAATGTCTGGCTACCGACAACGAAAAGGACGGCTGTCAGAAGCCCTAAACAAATAACTACAACAAGGCCGACACGGATTCTGGTAGACATCACTAGACAGATAGACCTGATTGGAAAGCGAATCGGCCCTCAATGTTGCATTGAAGTGCATGAGAATCCCCATTGGAGCTGCAAAGCAGCACAGAATCACATCCATGACAACTCATAAACCCTGTATCCATTATCCAAAAAATTCACGCAATTGCGAGTGCTGACTTGCACGCAATTCATCCAGTGTGCCTTCGGCCAGCGTTTTTCCCTGATAGAGAAAAACAGCATGATCTGCAATGATCTCGGCACACAAAAGATCATGGGTGATGGCAACGGTGGTGATGCCACGCTCTGCTTTCAACCGCATGATCAGATCAGATACAGTTCGAACGCTCACAGGATCGAGTCCAGTCGTGGGCTCGTCACACAACAGGATATCTGGACTTAATATGATCGCACGGGCAAGTGCAATCCGCTTTTTTTGCCCACCAGACAGTTCGGCAGGATACTGCTTGGCTGCATGTGGAAGGTTGACCCATGCAATGGCCTCCTGGATCTGTTCGGTGCGCTCAGAGGCGGACATCGTGCTATGCCGACGCAATACAAAATTCAGGTTCTCTGCCACCGTCATCGAATCGAACAGTGCTCCTCCCTGGAACAAGTACCCGATCCGAAGCCGCAGTGCATTGAGACTGGACTGGTCCAACTGATCCACCTGCTGTCCCTGAACCCATACTTCTCCCGAATCAGGTTCCATCAACCCAACCATATGCTTTAACAGGACACTCTTTCCCGTACCGGATCCTCCCATGACTGCGAGCGTGCTGCCCCGCCGAACGCAAACCGACACGCCTCGCAAAATTTTGCGTTCTCCAAATGCCTTATGGAGATTCTTGATCTGGATTTCGTATCCGTCCGAGAATTCCGAGATGTTTCTGGATTGGTCGATGGTATACTCCATAGTCAGTTTCCTAGCCTATCATCCTCCGAAAAGAATCAGCGAAAGACGAACCATCATGACATCTGCTAAAAGAACAAGCAGTGATCCAATCACCACTGCACGCATTGCGGCCTGCCCCACTTCGCGTGTCCCGCCTCGAACATGATATCCCGAATAACAACCAACGATGGCGACCAAAAATCCAAAAATACTGGTTTTCGCGGTTGAGAAAAGCACATCCGACAGGCGAAGGCTCGAAAAAGCCTGATCAATAAACAGACGATAATCCAGATCGCTTGACAAGAGCGACTCTGCATATCCACCCAAAAGCGCAACAATATCACAGGCAATGGTCAAAAGCGGAAACATCACCACACAAGCCAGAACACGGGTAATGACAAGATATTTGAAGGGTTGTAAGGCAGAGACCTCCAACGCATCAATCTGCTCCGTGACACGCATGGACCCCAGCTCTGCAGCGATTCCCGCCCCCAATCGCCCTGCCAGCACCAGCGAGGTGATGACCGGACCAATCTCCTTGACCACGGACAGTGCCAGCATACTTGGCAGCACTGCTTCCGCACCGAACCGTGCGAGGGTGCCGCGGCTTTGCATGGACAGCACAATCCCGATAGAGCAGCCTGTGACCAAAACGAGAACGAGGCTTTTCGATCCGGTCTCATCCATTTGCCGGATCAACTCCCGTCCCTCAAACGGACGCTGAAACAGCTGCCGGAACACCATCCATGAGAAGGTTGCAATTGCACCCACTTCGTCAAGTATTTTCGTCACTCCACGCATTACCAAGTATACTGATACAATAAGCTAAGCCCCAACGCTCCTGCTTCCCCACGCATACGGGCGACGAGCCATGGGTACAGTGCATATTCGATCACTAACTCCCTGTTGTTTTCAACCGAGCTATTGGAGGTAGTCGGTTCTTCTGTGATCGGCCATTTGACGGAGGCAAACAGTTTGCGGGATACATACTTCCCGGCTGTGAGCGTCACTCCGCCTCCCATTTCCGGATTGATTTGCACCACATCCAGTCCGAGCCCCGCCCCCGCTGCACCTGCAATCAGGCTGGACAACTGCTGAAGCGCAAGATCACTACCACTCTGAAGTGCCCCCCCTCCCCCTAGCTGAAATGCATCCGCCGCTGGCCGCCCCGTCGCCATGTAAGAAATCATATCTGCACGGTCAAGTTGCACCGGCTCGCTCCGCAGCTCCAGCGTCAACAATTCCGGCTCCTGTAAGCGCCCGGATGCATCCAGCAGGATCGTCACCGGCGTATCCTGCCCACTTCGGTTCGGAATATCCAAAGCTGCCTGAAGATCGAAAAATGGATTGGTGGCAGCACCTGCAAACGTCACCCGGCCTCGCCGGATATCAAAGCGCCGCCCAAACTGCCGCAAATAACTGAACTCGGGCACAATATTTACGGTTCCTTGAAGCTCCTGCTCCGCATAGGGCTCCTTATTCAAGTCGACCGACCCACTCAGTAATACGGTCATTTCGGGGTTTTGCAAACTGTGTAATCGCACGGTCCCGGGAATACCAACCGATAAATCCATCGCCAATGCGTTTACGAGTGAATAGGTCGTAGTGTCCCATACACTTGCCCGGATATTAAAAAACTGCTCCAGCATTTGAATATCCGTTTCGGTAAAGTTAATCACCCCGCCTGCCAGTGTCACCGGCACATCCTGAGGCCGAATGACGGCGCTGATCATCTCAACATGACCCGTCAGATCTGGGCTCCGCACTGTTCCTCCCAGCGCCACCGAGCCACTGACATCCGCAACATAAGGAGCAGTATCCACCACCCGGAAGTCCTCTAGGTTCATGGTTAAGTCGACCCCTCCCCGATCGGACGCTCCCAGCGTCACATGCCCCCTTCCTTCCGCAGTACCTCGACCACTGGAAGCATAGAGGTTTTCAACATAAATGGTATCTCGTCGCGTCACTGCATTCAACTGAACCTCCGATGGAGAAATCCCGAGCTGTGGCAACCGGGCATACCCCTCAGTTAGATCAAGCTCTCCGCGAAGATTGGGCGAACTCAATGAGCCTGTGATTCCAATATCTGCTGTCAACTTTCCCCTCAGATTGCTGATTTCGTCCTGTGCTAAAAAAGGGGCCACCCATGCAAGATTAAACCTGTCTGCCTGCAATGCCAGGGAGGCATCGGAAAAAGAAACTTCATCGCCCTTTTTTAGCCTCAAATCAAGTGGCAGAAGGCCTGACATGGAAAGTGTACTTCCATCTACATGGACAAAATCCGCTTCCATATCCAACCTACTCTCCTGATAGTCAATCCGGGCAGCTACGCTCCCAACCTGCTCATTCTCTGACTCTACCATCAGATTCACTGAGCCCGTCAACTGCGGCGCAGTTGCAGGTCCATGAAAGAATAGATCTGCATTTGCAATCCCTCCGAGGCTTGGTAATCCCAGGATATCGGTAAAGGGAGCGAGTTGGACATTATAGAGGTTCAGCCCTAATCGCTGTTCCCCTTCCGGGTTCAGGATGCCGTCCAGGGTAATTTCCTGATCCTGACTCTCCAAGATGAAGTAGCGAACTCTGATCCCTTCATCGGCCAAGATTTCTGTCGGTACACCAAGATGCCATTCTCCTTCATCCAGATATAAATCCAACTGGCGAAGCGTTCCCTGCCGAGCGGCTACATCCGCCTCCCCTTCCAGGTAGAGAGATCGGCGATCATCAACTTCCATCCGCGCCTCATATTGGATCCTGCCCTGCTGCTCTTCAAGCCGCAGCCATGTCCGCCGGGTAGACACTGTTGGGATAGACAACCGCTCCAGAACCACTTCCGCTCTGCTGATCCGGGGCTTCAAATCATCCAGGGTTCCCTCTGCGTACCCAGACGCCTGAAACAGACGCATCGTACGCCAGGTCAGAGGGTCGGTCGTGATTCCAGCCGTCCACCGCAGTGAGTCATCCCGGTAGGCCAATTGCCCCCACAAGGTATCCGTCCCTCCGCCGGCAACCGGTTGCCCTCCGGTCCACGCTCCAAGCAGCTCTGGATTCGTGATCGCTCCATTGAATCGCAGCGAGTCAGGCGATTCTCTAAAGAGAGAAACACCCCCCTGTGCACGAAGCCGACCGGCATCGCCGGATAGATCGAACTGGCTTAACTGGAGCACTCCATCCTCTAGAGTCCCTGCAACCCTGAACCGATCAAACTGCACGTTCCCGATCCTCGTGCTGTCGGCTTCAATCTGTGCATGATGGATCGTCATGGTTCGGGGGCTTGTCCCTTTCATGTCTACATCAAGAGATCCACTGAGCTGTATATCTGCGAAGCCAAGATCGCTCAGAGATAGATTTCGGAAGGATCCCCGAGCCAGAACTTCCTGGTCCGGTCCAATACGTACACGCTCCATGCGCACATATCCCTGGTCAAGTGCGGCAGCTCCAGAGGCCAAAACCGAATCTCCGAGCGCTTCTATATGCAGCTGTGCATCCGTAATTTCCAGTGCATTGACAACCGAGGAGTCCAGAGAGAAAGCAGCATACCCACCTTCGCCCCACTGCAGACTATCGATGCGCCCAGTGAGCAGGGTGGAGAATGAATCCAAGCCGGCAAGGGCCCCCACATCAACCCGCTGAAACACACCTTTTGAAAGATTTATGGTCGGCAGAGCAGCAAATGGATGCGCACTCGCCCGTGCCTGGAATCCTCCCGATCCGATCATGAGACGACTGTCTATGATTGCCTCCCCATCCGACATCTCCAAGGAGATCACTCCGCCACTGATCGTTTCATGATTCATCGTGGACGGTGCTACATGTAACTGCCCGTTGGCGTTCTGCAGCCCCCTGCCAGAAAGCTGCAACTGGGCATTGAGCTCTGTCTCAACATCGATTCCCAGATCCCGTAAATCCAAGCCCTCAATCTGCCCACTCTCCAGAACCCATTCGGGGGAACTGGCACCAAAATCTACCCCGCCCCCCAGTGTGACGCTACCCGATGGGAACGCAATACGTCCAAGTACATCGAGATCCTGTCCCCATAGGAACAGCTCTGCATGAGCTTGTGTAACGGGAATCTGATTCCATGAAGACGGCTGTACCTCGATCTGGACCATGATGCTATCCGGGGGCCAGTTGGCGGTTGATTCCACGCTAAGGCTGATCTGGCTGCTCATATTTTGCTGATTCATCAGGGCACCAACGTCCAATGCATCAACCTCAAGTCTTCCCGTGAACCTGGACTCCTGACGACCCGCTTCCAATGCAATCCGGGTTGAGTCCCCCCGTAAGATGCCTGCAAGCTGGAGGATCTCATCTCCTGAATACAAACGCAGCTCCCCACCAGTTACCCCCAGCATTCCCAACTGCCCCGGCAATAATTCCATATATCCCTCCAAGGAATCTTCCCATGCTACACTGAAATTGCCGCTGAGCGCACTTTCATGCTGTGGATCAAGCACCCGTGTATTGAGATCCCTGAACTGACCGGTAAGCTGTCCCGATGCTGCAGAAGGGCGGATCGTTCCTGCCAAACCCAGTGAGCCCAGAGCAAGCTTCGAATCCAGTTGAACCTGCATGAGCCCCCCTTCCATATCCCCGCTCATGCTTACCGATTCGATAGGAACACCTGCAAGAACTCCCGTTCCCAGGTTGCCTTCAACCTTCCCGTTGAGTGAATCCCAAGACACCCCATCTACACGGCCATGAATGGATCCAGTCAATTCACCGACCAGATCTGCAAACAGGTACCCCAGATTAAAATTCTCGAACCCCAAAGTATCTAAGTGCACCGATGGCCTACCAATCTGTGTACTCCCACGTATTCTCAGCGTAGCCCCATTCTCTGATTCTCCATCAAGTGCCAAATGCAGCGAATCCTCCTCACCTTCAAGCTCTACCGCCACCACAAGATCCTCTTCTATGTTTGGCAGGAGAAAGTCCAGTACATCCGCAGACAGCGGAGCAGCAACGACATCCAGGCTCATTTGCCGTCCCATAGATCCATGGGCACCGATGATGGAGCTTGGACCACGCAGCGAAAGCGTGTCCAACTGAAACAGGCCCTGATCCAACTGCAACCGGACAGCGACAGACAATTGCAAGACCGCCTGCTGCCAGGAAAGATCACCATGCAGCGTATCAATCTGAATTACTGCCGGGGATACACTGCCCTGAATCTGGATCCCGGAAATTCCAAGCATCTGATCTGCCAAATGGAAACTGCCTCCCTGTATGTGAAGAGACTCAATCTGGAGAAAATCAACCGCCCTGGAATTCCCCTCCTCTTCATCCATCTCTGCGGCCTGTTCGGATGGGGGGTTGCGGAAATGGAATACGGGAGTCATCAGTTCCATATGACGTATATGGAGGCGGCCGGTAAACAGGTGCCCCGGTGAAAGATCAACCTGTGCAGTATCCACTCGGATCCAATGACCTCCAACGCTCCCCTCAATGCCCCGCACTTCCAGTGAGTGCATCCAGAATCCGTGTAATGAATCAAACGTGAGTTCCGTCTCACCGGCACGCAATGCCCAGTGTGCCAACAGGCTCAAACACCATGGGGTCTGTGCAAACCCAATTGTTAGCACAACCCCAAGGATCACAAGCCAGCGATTCCTAAAACGCCTGCCCGATACTGAAGTGGACATTAAAACGGTACCATGTATTCCTGCTGTCATCCTGGGACCCACCGGCGGCTGCCAGCGCATCTTCAGATGACTGCAGATCAAGTGGATCAGGGTTTAGTTTGGCCGCAATATCCAGACGAATAAACCCGATCGGCGTATCATATCGTAACCCTAAACCCGCCCCCACCTTGAACTGGCGAAGTGTAATCCGCCCGGTATCCCTGAACCCGCACTGAACCGGAACATTGCGTGTCCGGCTGGGGTCTTCAAAAAACGGCCCCGCACAATTTTCTGCACGCTCAGAAGAGACCGCCCCTGCATCTGCAAACGCTGCTCCATACCACGGCCCGCTCAGACGAAATCGAACCTCTGCACTGGCGACCAAACGGGCCAACCCTCCGATCGGCTCATACACTCCGTCCCCTAGGGAGGCTTCGTCACCACGGTCTTGTGTACGGATTGCCTTGGGGCCTGCCAATCCTGTGTTCCATCCCCGTACATCATCTGCTCCGCCAATATAAAACCTCAAAGGATCAAAACGATCTTCGGTGGGCTGCAAAAACTGCGTATCAATGGCCTGAATCCCTTCGGAATTGTAGAGTGTTCTGAGCCTAGTCCCCCCAGCCCAGACCCGCCCCGCCTTGAATCGCCCACTAATATTGACATCTCTGGAGAGAGGCCAATAGGCGGCTACCTGTAATTGCATCTTCAGGTAATTGACTCCAAATGGGCGGGCACCAAGCCAGGATTCAATCCTCCCACCCTGCTCAATGAGGGGCTGAAAGATTACCCCACGGATAGGACGCAGTAAGTTGTCCGTCCAACCCAGCGTTCCGCCCAGCCGCAGAACACTCTTATCATATGCATCTGCTGAAGTATTGATCGTGAAGTTTTTTGTACGGCTGAGACTGTAGCGCAGGCTCAGTACCCGGGTCTGTTGCAAGCCATAAATGAATGTCGTTGATACTCCAACCTCGCGCCGATTAAAGCCAAAAACCTCCGATGACGCTCCGGCAAGCGGATCCCGCTCATACTGAATGAACGGCTCCAAAACTCCTTGTAACTGACTGAGCCCAAGGTGGGGCTGTGTCAACGCAATCGCCCCGCGTGCGGATCGTCCTGCTACTGCACCAATCCCCGCACTGGCCAATAGACCGGTCTGAATTTGAGCCGTAAGGGCTAACGTTCTTGCGCCATCTAAAAAATTGCGGTGCGTCCAGCGCCCTTCCCCGGTGATTCCTTGACGTTGGTGATATCCCGTTTCTGCAGATACATGGCGGGGCCGTGTGCGCTCTAGGTTGATCCGCACCTCTACGGTACTGTCCTGCACCTGGGGTGGGGTCTCTACCTGTACCACACTAAAAAGCCCCAGTGCAAGTAGTGCCCGCTGCCCCTCAATCAAATCCCGCTGAGAGAATACATCTCCTGGCTCAAAGGGCAATGCTCTTGAAATGACGCGTCGATGAACAGCAGGAGCTCCTTCGACCTCAATTCTGTCAATCGAACCGCGGGGCCCGGGATCCACCTGGAAGCTGATATCCGCGGCATTGATTCCAGAATAAATATGGACGGACGAGACCAATGTAGCAAACGCATACCCTTCGTCCTTGAACCAGCTAAGCACCTTGTCCTCGATCTGCACCAGCTCAAAATGGGTGAACACATCCCCTACCTCAAAATTGGTTCGATCCCGAAAATCAATCCATACTTCGCGCAATTGCGCATCCAGGCTCGCCGCCAAAAATCCCGATTCTGCATAAAACCCTACATCCTGAATGATCACTGGAGGTCCCTGTGTAATCTCAAAGCGGATCACGGCGGTGTTGGACGCTCGATCTAAGGTGGACGCAGCATAGTCTACATATGTATGAGGATAGCCGGCCTCTTGGAATGCCTGACGAAGCCGAACCACATCTCTCTGCAACTCAATCGGGTTCAGAATATAATCCTCCTGCTTTGTTCTGCCCAATAATCTCAAAAGCCGATACCGGCGGGGGATCGCACGGACCGCGGTCAGTTGACGAAGTTCTGAGACACTGAACCTGGGTGGATAGCGATCTGAATCTGTATAGCTGAACTCTATGCGTTGCACGGATGTGCTCTCATTCACACCTAGGAGGTCTGACTGCGCCAGGACCATTGGCGCGGACATGATCCCAAGCAGGGCAAGTCCAAGCAGCCCCTTCATGCAACTCAGGCTGAAGCCTTGCGCTTTTCGTAAATAGGCGGTTTCCCCAATGAGATCGTCTCCTCTGTAATTGAACAGACCCCAACATCCTTTACACTATGGATTTCAAACATAATATCCAACATAGACTGTTCGAGTACGCTGCGCAATCCCCTTGCACCGGTTCCCATTGCGCGTGCACGCTTCACAATACTACGTAGTGCAGACTCATCAAAAACCAGATCAACCCCGTCAAATGCAAACAGCTTCTGATATTGTCGGATCACAGCGTTTTTAGGTTCGGTGAGGATCCGCATCATCTCGTCGTCCGAGAGTGGCTTCAGGGCACCGGTTAGCGGCAACCGCCCAATGAGCTCGGGGATCAATCCATAATGAACCAGATCTTCCGGCTCCGCGAACTGCAGCACCGTGGTATCTGAGTCGTCATACCGTCGCTGAGGATTGGATGCAAACCCAATCTGATTTACATTGAGTCTACGGGCAATGATTTCTGACAATCCTTCGAATGCGCCTCCGCAGATAAAGAGGATCCCGCTCGTGTTGATACTCACCAGGCTTTGTTCCGGATGCTTGCGTCCCCCTTTGGGAGGTACACCTGCGATGGTTCCTTCCAATACTTTCAGTAATGCCTGCTGCACTCCTTCCCCCGATACATCTCGTGTGATGGAGGCGTTGTGACTTTTGCGGGCGATCTTGTCAATCTCGTCAATAAAAATGATCCCTCGCTCTGCATTCTCAACCTCAAATTCTGCCGCGCATAACAGATTCGACAAAATCGTTTCCACATCTTCCCCAACATAGCCGGCTTCGGTCAGAGTTGTGGCATCACTGATCGAAAATGGCACATCCAGGATCCGGGCAAGGGTCCGTGCGAGCAGCGTCTTGCCAGTGCCGCTTGATCCCAGAAGAAGGATGTTTGATTTTTCGATCTCGACATCCTTGTAATCGGTCACAAACTGCTCAGAGTCTACGCGTTTGTAGTGATTGTACACGGCAACTGCCAGGGATTTTTTGGCATACTCCTGCCCAATCACATACTTGTCCAGTTCCGCCTTGATCTGTTTCGGCAGTAGCAGGCTTCGGGGGGGCTTTTTCTTGCGAGGGGCCGAGCGTTTCACCCTTGGCCTCGGCTTTTCTGTATCATTCAGAATGATCTGCGCATCTGCCACACACTGATCGCAAATAAATACATCCTGACCTGCGACAAGGGAATTCACTTCATCGCTCGTACGATTACAGAATGAGCATGTGAGTCGCTCGTCATTTCCTTTATCACTCATCGGTCTGTTCTCCGTTTATGTTATCTGAATTGGGGGTTGGCAGGCGTGCATTCACCTGATCCAACCATGTATCCAGCGCTTCCGAGAGTTCATTACGTATCTCTGGTTGATTAGACGCATGATTTTCCCGTTCGGATACATCTGCAGCCAGATCATACAGTTCTTCCCTGCCGTCTTCATAGAATCGGATGAGCTTCCAATCCCCACGTCGCACCGCACTTGAGGGACTTCCCCCCTGGTTGCCATAGTGTGGATAATGCCAATAGAGATCCCGCTCCGGAGCGCGTCGTTCAATCAGGAGGGGCAATAGGCTGACTCCATCGGTAAAGTCTGGCTCTGGCAACCTTGCGATCTGCAGTAATGTCGGCATAAAGTCTGGACTGGTTACCGGTGTATCCTCCACCCGTCCTCCTTTCAGGAGTGCAGGCCAGCGCATGAGCAGTGGCTCCCGAATCCCTCCCTCATACATCCATCCTTTTCCGGCCCTCAGTGGCAGGTTACTGGTTGGATGTCCTTCCGAGGTGGAGAGTCCTCCATTATCTGAAGTGAAAATTACCATGGTATTGCGCACAAGATCCAATTCATCCAATGCAGCAAGTACCGTGCCTACGGCTTGATCCATTGCCTCAACCATCGCAGCGTACACCGCATGATCTTGCGTCAGGCGCACCTGGCGATCCCCTTCAGTGCCCCACATGGTCGGCGACGCAGGCTTCGCCTCATATTTCTCCTGTAGGTCTGGCCGCGCCATGAGTGGGGTATGAACCGAATAGAAGGATAGAAATGCAATAAACGGCTGATCCTGGTTCTCCCCAATAAACCGGACCGTCTCCGCCGCCAGTCTGGCAGGCAGATGCTCCCCTTCCGGGCCATCCTCCAGCCGCGGATTATCATAGGGCACAAAATAATTCCCTCGACCATAGGGGCCACCCGCCTCCCAACCCCCACGATTGACTTCAAATCCATGATCCTCAGGGTAAGAGCCTTCCCCGCCTAGATGCCATTTACCTGCCCAGAAGGTCCTGTATCCTGCAGCCGAGAGTGCTTCCGCAACGGTAACCTCATTGTGCGGCAGCTGCGGTTCATACCTGGCAGGCAATAGCGACTTATTGCGTGTCCAGTGTCTGGAGACTCGATCGGGTTGTGGAGCTCCAAAGTAATCTGTCGTCGCCATCCGTGAGGGATACAGCCCGGTCATTATACTAGCACGGGTGGGACTGCAGACCGGTGCCGCCGCATACCCCTGCGTAAATCGTACCCCCTCATCTGCCAGGCGATCAATATTCGGGGTTTCATAAAACGTGTCTGGATTGTAGGCGCCGACATCCATATATCCCAGATCGTCTGCCAGGATGAAGACGAAATTTACCGGCTCGGTGACACGACAACCGACGAAGATCGTAAGGAATGCCAGGGCTCCAAGGAATTTCATAGTCCCAATAAAGAGTTCAGTAAATCGCTGCCATACCTGTCTTGTAAACGACGCTCCCGATACAGGTATCTGGCCATCTCACACACGCGTGTGGTATAATACGCATTGAATCCGCCTCCGGCAATCACCGCGGCCAATGGGATCACCTGGGCCAATTTCAATTTGATCAGGCGCATCCCGAGTACCCGCGCTGTGCTGCGCACCGTAACCCCGACTGCAGTCTGCTCAATGGCAGCACGCGTATGCCGCTCAGCAAGCGCCTGTGCATGTCCGCCTTTTTTTTCTTCTGCCTGCGTAGCCATAGTCAATACATTCAACGCATACCCGCGTTCTTCCGGCAAGCTGATATCGTACCCGCAGCACAACGCAATCTGCCCTGTGGCACGGAGATTGAGCGCAACCAGAGCGACAATGTCCGCCGCCAGCCCAGCCACTCCTGCAAGACCTGCAGCTGCGCCATGGGCCGCTGTTAAGGTCTGATAGCGCAGGTCCAGACCGCTGAGTACGTCATCTATTGCTTTCAGATCCAGATCTCCAATATCCGAAAATTCGCGGACATTGTAGCCTTTTGCCCGAAACGCCGCCAGTGTAGCCGGGCGTGAGGTGGTATCCTGAGCAATCTCATTGGTGCACGTCACGAGACCGGCTACCACATGTTCCAGCACCCATTCGACCCCCGGAATCCGTATTGCCTGTTTTGATAATGCTTTCAGTGGCCGATTGACCCATTGCACTTTCCGGCGCAGCCACGACGGCTCCTCATGCCGCCAGGCATGAATTCCCCACAGTACACGCTCTTCGTAAGCACTGGGCTTCATGGCAACTTGACCCGATTGCAATACTTATACGAAATTATTGCCGATTGTTGTTAATTCATGATCGGCCAGTATACCCCGAAACGCAACTGCCCTGCTGGAAGCGGATAATCTGCAACCAACTCATTCCCAACCATCAGCCCTGTGCCACTGGTCATATTCTCATAGAGCACATATACCGTTGCCGTACGAATGCCTCCTTCCACCACCAGATCAAGCGTATAGGACGCCGGAACGGGGGAGCGTTCTCCAGACGGGATGACCAGTAACCCCGTGGGGGCATGCAGGGTACGGCTCGTCATTGCACTCCATGACCTGCCGCGCACCGATACGTCTAGTCGTAAATCCCCGGTAAACAGAACCATACGAAATCCCAGCTGTCCTGACAATGCCCACTGCGGGAGGATGCGCTTTGCATTATAGTTGGTTCGACCGGTCTCGGTAAACCCAGCGTTCACGGAAGCATAGATTCCACGATCCGGCTGCGCTGCGAGATGCAGACGGATCCCGGCCCCGAGCGCCGTGTATGTATCCTGAACGACCTGCACGGAATCAATGGTGATCTCCCTGTAGTCCGGCATATTCTGGACATCGGACATAAACCCGTAGGGTGTGAGGGTGAACCGCCCCATACGTAACCCGATTCCCGTATGTGCCTGCAGTACACGCCCTGCTCCGGTCCCTTGATTAACCAGATAATTCTCCCATCCGGGTGCCGAAGCAGGGCCGGCGCTATAGTTGATCTCCACATAGGGATCAAGCACGGATATGGATGCCCCCCATTGCAGGCGACCCCGAGGGGACCAGTCTCCCGTCTGATTCCGTAGACCTGCCTGGGCAAGTAGATAGCCGGACTGCAGTCGCAGAGAATCCCTGAGTTGAATTTCAATCAACGAAGCCCGATGTCCTCCTGGTAGGACACGCCCTGATGGGATCCGCTGCGTGTATGCATCAACCCGTACACGCAACCGGTTGCGATCGAACTTGAAGTCTCTCAGGAGGGATCCCCCAAACCGCCGGGCTGATGCCCCTACATCTGCATAGCGGTCGGATTGGGTCGTCAGGTACATTGAGGCCGTCAGAATCTGCGTCTTGAATGTGGCCAATACATCATTCCGCACGGTTCTCCTTGTCTGCCTTTCACCGATGACCCCGGCGATCAGGCGATTATAGCGCGTATCCTCTGTACCCAAGACACCACTATGAGCACCTAAGCGGCGCTGATTATGCAGATACAGGAGTTCCAGGGACCATGTAGTCCGCTGGTAGCGTGTCCTGAGAAGAAGCTGCCGCTGCCGCTGCAAGCGACTTCCGGGATAATCCCCTGCATCCGAAGCACCTCCATAAGCAAATAACCCTTCCAGACGGCCCGGTTGATCAAACAGATGATTCCTTTGCTGTGCGTGCAGTGCAGTCACTCTCTGCAATTTATGGTCTCCCGCCTGATAGTGAAGCTGGGTATGCGGCTGGGACGAATCTACCGTTCGGAGTTCTGTTTGGATTCCTGTGATCCCACCCGGTAAACCGGGATTTATTTTCGCCGATCTGAGGAGCGCTGTTGGAAGCAAATCATAGCGACTACGACTCGTCAGTAGGTCATCAAAAGGAATCGCCCCGAAGTAAAGCTGAACCGACTGTGGACTGAGTCCATGAATACTCCAGGCGGTCGGCCACGCAAATGTATTAAAGTCATACACAAAGCTACCCGGGATTTGTATGAGTGAGGAGGTGATATCGTGATGCGCCGTCAATACTGCACGGTTGAGCGTGTCTTCCACGGCACGAAATGACATGAATGAGCGTGCGGTGTCCGCCTGAATCTGGGCGTGCACGACTGGTGCACTCAAGCCCACCAGACAAAGCACGACCGCGCAAAACGAAAGGAAATTATATCGCTGAGTAACAATGGGAATTGATTGGAACTTTTCGTGGTCTGGTAAACACACGGGCGCCATAGAATGGAGTGCTGATCCACCCTATTGCTTCCACAACATCACATCTATTAGTGCCATGCCCGTGAGGGATTGTAACCCAAAGCCAGTGCCTTGTTCAGTTCGATACCACAGTATTGAATACTGTCTGTTGCCAGGTACGCGAAAGTAAAGCCAGAAAGCTGACAGGCCATGCCGATGGACATGGAACCAGATCCAACACGAAAACCAGCCGGCCGTGAACGTCGCCATCTCCACATGCCAGCCCCTGCTACCAAAGCCACTTCGCACTGCAAATGTAGAGGAGACGAGGCCTTTGGCAAGCTCAACGACTTCCTTGATCAACAGAAGTACGAAGACTTTGAAGGCGAGCGGGCCACCTGCAAAACAAAGAAATTCTTTACGTTGGGCATCCAAGAGAAATATTTTTCGTTCGCAGGCAATGAGGAGGCAATTGCGCAGGCAAAACGGCTTAACGGTATGTATGCCATCCGTTCCAATCTGAAACAGGAAGCGGCCGAGTTGGTGGCCAATTACAAATGTTTGTTATCCGTTGAAAATGCTTTTTCGTACGATGGAAACCATCTCGTCACAGGTACGCCCGATTTACCACCGTAACAAAACCCGGGCAATCACACATGTCTTTCTGTTTATGCTGGCCTATTATGTGGAGTACATCTGCGCCGAAAGCTGGCACCGATGCTGTTTGCCCTTCCAGAGGAAAATGCACGGTGCATGAATGCAGTGGGGTCTGCTAAACTCAAAGCGGAAAGAAAGCCTGAGCCAGACGCAGCGAAGAGGGCAGAAAGGTCATTCGCTCTGCACGTCTGATGAGCCAACTTGAGCAACTCTGTCGCTTGGTTGTACTCCCGAAAATGGGGGCAGACGCTGGACAAGAAGGGACCATTGATATTTGCCCTGAACAGCAGCGGGCATTTATACTACATGGGATCAAACCCTTGGAGGTGTTCGGCTCGCAGAATTGAAGTGAAATTCTTAATATCCCTTCTCTGGGGAAAGTCAATTCATCAAAAAACTCAAAGTACTGGGGAATATCATACCTTGGGAAAACCGAAAATGGTATGGAGCCCTCCGATACTTCCCTTAATTTTGAACCGGAAAATCTCCGGTGAAGGGCCGAGGCAACAAATCATTCCGCAAAGATCATTGCCTGCAATCTGGGCGACATTCCCGTTCGATCAACCCGAGACCTGCAAAATTCAAAAAAATCTCTGAATCCAGAAATTTTGCAAGAGGTCCAGTGTCTTGTTTAATTATTTTTGGTTCTACCGCGATTCGTATGGAGTGATTGATTTGGAGTTCAACCAAATATACTAATGAGAAAAGATTCCTTTGCAGTGATGGATGCAGCTTAGAATTAGAGCACGGCTGGAAGGTTAATACGATGCTGGTGAATGAGTAGAAGCAGCGGGCTGATGCCTACATTCCGTATTCTGGGGATACGATGGTTTATTCCGAGAAGGCGGGATGGCGGTGCTATATGATCATCGGAGAGAGCAGGCCTGGTGACACTTGGATTGGTTTGGATTCTACCGTGATTTTGCCTCTATCCACAACATTCGCGGTAGAACCTTATTTTTTTTGTATACTGTGCCCCATGAACGTGCAGGCAAGATACGTTGCCCGCACACTTAACAAACCTTTTTAACAAAACGCTATTACTATGAAAAACGTTTTTGCCTCCCTCCCCCCCCCCCCTTTTTTCATTTTTGACACTCTTCTTCGCGGTCCTCGCGGTGTTGGTAAGCGGTTGTTCTGACAACCAGATTACCGAAGTTGATTGACCAGAACAGAACTCTCTTGATACGCCGGAAGCATACATAGAGGCGATCTCCTTAGCCCAGACGAATTTATTTACTCATGCATTGAGCGCCATTCGCGAGATGGATGAAAAGGAGTTTGAAAAAGTTATGGGCAACATTGAAAAAGTGCTGGAGCGTTCGCCAATTTTCGAATCCTATTCTAAAGCGCAAGGAGACTTTCAAATTAAAAAGTTTTCGGAAGAGGAGTACATGATGCAAAATCATTGGTACGAATCAAACCGAGACGATTATTTGGATGCCCTCAGTCCCATCATTCCCCCGGAATATCTAATGGAGATTGAGAGTTTGATGACAGAATTTTTTACGGCGTATGGCGGGGCAGATGTTGATACAACGGGATGGAGGGCAATCATGCGCAGAACAAGCCAAGATGCATTAGCCAAGGAAACTGGAACCTTTGGTTGCAGCAGTCCCCAGCAAATTACAGTAAACCACGCCAGTGTTCTTTCCATCCCATCCATGGAAACAATAATGGGATGGTTTCGAGGCAGAAAGACGCAACAAAGCATGTGCGGGTCGTGCTGCCTTGAATGTTGTAGATGTACGTCTCAGTGCCATCAGGATGCCGGCGACGCTTTTAACGATGCATTCGCGTATGGCACGCTAGCATTTTTCGGTTGTGTGGCGGTATCAGGAGGATCCGCCGCCGCGGGATGTATGTTAGGAGGATTGGGAATCTTTGCGTATGGATCCGGCGCCGCTATGTACAGATTGAACAGGTGTCGGGGGGATTGTAGGGGCTTGGATCACTGCATACGTTGTCCAAGTGCAATTGACAATTACGATGGTTCGTACAGTTGCGAAAGCGTGCATCGAGGGGTATAATTGGAATGGTTAATTCAGATTTAAATAGGTGGTCTAAAGAACGAAGTTTGTGGTATATTGGAAGATTTCTTGCGACAGCCAGAATTGTCACCTGGGCTTGCCCACTTGCTATAGCAATCATTTTCGTATGGATGGCAAATGATATGCTTAATGATCCCATGGTTTACGACAGTGAAAACTTCTTCTTGGGTGTGGGGAAATTCTATCTACACAAATGGTTCTTATGTTTGTGCACACTTGTACTTGCTTTTTGTGCACTTCGGTATGATTTAGTCTTTTTGATCAACTATCGTGCACGAAAACGAAAATGGGATCAGTCAGACGAGGTTTATAATGAGTCCAACCGCGTATACAACGAAATACGTACTAAGATGAGTTATAAATATTTTCCACCGCAGGAATTGCCACGCATGTAACGCCCCCATGATCCGTGCTTAAACGCGCGGTATTCACGCAGCGTCAGCGTGAACGTGTACCCCGCCCCTTCTGAAAATTCCATTATGGCTATACTACACCAGGGGGGAAGTTCAGATATAAGCAGCTTAGTTCGATCCATATGGCTTTCCCGGGGAATCAACGGTTTGACCTGAACGCCCCGGGAAAGCCCCCGGTCATTTGCGAAAGAGCAATGGGGACTTTTTAGACTTGCTTTGGGCACGCATCATGTATATAATCCCCATTTATTACTCATGGATATTATTCCCCATCCTATACGCGAAGACGCAAATACCCCAGATTCTCTTCGTTGAATGGGCGCTTAGTCACTTGGAATAGATTGTAGAAATGGGACTCATCTCCAACATTACCGGCAATGAGCATGGTGAGTTGATCTGGCGTAATTGGCAACATACTGCCGGCAAAGCGCATCCCGGTGCGCACAAACGGCAGGGGCAATTTAATTTTTGGCTTCGGCTTCATCCCAAATGCCCGGGTGATCACATCCAACAACTCAATATAGGTCAATCGGTCAGGCCCCACAACTGGAATCGTTTGTCCGTGTGCCTCGGGGAGCATCAAAGCCTGGACGGTTGCCTCTGCGACCTCTTCCACGGAGACAGGCTGCAGTTGATAAAAACCACTGCCGAATACCGGTAGAATGGGGAACGGCTTGATCAGGGTTCTTGATAGCACCGTACAAAACTCCTCCCGCTCCATTCCCGGATCCCCAAAAATCAATCCAGGACGAAGAACGCACCAGTGATCAAGGCCTGAGTTCCGCACAGCTTCTTCGGCGGCCCATTTCGTGGTCTGATACTTCGTTGCCCCCTGCTGTGAGGCCCCATTGGCACTCACGAAGACGAGCCTGGGTACGCAAGCTATCCTGGCAGCATTGGCGACATTTTGCGTTGCACGCGTATGAAGCGCTTCAAAAGTTACTTTTTGCGCTGGCACCTCTTCAAGGATCCCAACCAGATGAACCACCCCATCCACATCGTCCATGAACTGCCCCAGGGCACCATTAATATCTCCGCGTACGACCTCCACCTGGTTCCCTTCAAACCCTTCTGGAGCACCACCCCGTCGTACAAGAACGCGAACCTGATAGCCCTTTGCCAATAACTCACGTAGTACATGGCGGCCAACAAAACCCGTCCCACCTGTTAAAAGTATGCGCATAGGATTTCAGATTTACCGTTACTACGCCTGCGATTCATGTATGATGCGTCTGCGTAAACATAGGAGAAGACCACGATGCGTATAATTGCCGGCAGTCTGCGCGGCCGTAAATTGACCCGACCAAAAGATCTAAAAACGCGCCCGACTACGGATCGGGTACGCGAGGCATTGTATGCTCTGATTGAGGCTCGAATCTCGTTAAGGGATGCCCGGCTGCTTGACCTGTTTTCCGGCACGGGTGCTCTCGCACTTGAGGGGCTCAGCCGCGGTGCACACCGCGCGATTCTCGTAGAATCTGACCGCAAAGCAGTCAATGCCTCACGGAAAAATGCTGAGCAGCTGGACTTAACCTCGAAATGTCATTTTTTATGTGCGGATGCCGTAATCTATCTGAAACAATATCATGGAGTTCCATTGGATCTCATCCTTGCCGATCCCCCATACGAACTTAAAACAATGAATGACCTCCCGGATCTTGCACTCCCCTGTTTGCGTCCTGGAGGACTGTTTGTGGTTGAACACGATACACGAACCCAATTTACCGAACATCCTTCTCTTGACACCACACGCGGCTATGGCCGCACGCACGTAAGTATATTCCAGGCATAATTCCATGAAACTGGCTATCTATCCCGGCACATTTGACCCCTTCACACTTGGTCATCTGGATATTGCAGAGCGTGCACTTCGTGTATTTGACCGACTCGTGATCACGGTCGCTATTCACGCGGAGAAGTCAACCCTCCTGCCTCCAGAAATGCGTATTGACCTGATTCAGCGGGCCACCACTCATTTGGATGGCATCCAGGTAATGAGCTTTGAGGGCCTGATTGCCGAGCATGCAAAAAAGTTGGGGGCCTGTGCCCTGGTGCGGGGTCTGCGTACTTCCCGGGACTTTGATTACGAGTCACAGATGGCGCACACAAATCGCAGAATGGTTCCAGAACTTGACACGATATTTTTTCATACTTCTGCGGCCCACGCCCTGACGAGTTCCTCTCTGGTTCGCGATATCCTGCGATGGGATGGAGATATCCGCCCCTTCGTACCTGCGGTGGTTGCAGAGGAATTCATGAAAAAATGATACCCTGCTCAACTCCAATCTCTGGCAAGGAGCGGCTTTCTAACTCGATTTCGGCATGCGACACCACCCTCCTATTGGAAAAATGCAAATACAAACTTCGGGCCAATTGACGATATTCATTCAAGGATACCCAAGTTGTTGTCTCGTTTGGCAACTATACATGCAGTCTCCGACCATAATTTAAATCACAGGCTACCCACTACGAAAGACGAGTTCTCTTCTTTTGCGGAAATCTGATCCTTTGTCCATCACTATGGCAGTAAAACCAAAAAGATTAAACCATGAATTATCCTATTAAAGCAGTTCCTTTCTTGCTCTTGGTCGCCCTGTTGGCTACTGGATGTGGCACGGATACTCCTCGCTCCATCACGGCAGTGTCTTGGGGAGGCTCGTATGGACAAGCCGTCAATGAGGCGGTAAACATTCCCTTCACCGAAGAGACCGGCATCAATGTTGAGGTTGAGGACTATAATGGAGGCCTTGCCCAGATCCGCGCACAGGTGGAAATTGGTAATATTCATTGGGATGTAGTGGATCTGGAATTCGCCGACGCGGTGCGGGGATGCGACGAAGGACTTCTGGAACCAATCGACATCGACATATTACCGCCTGGCCCTGATGGAACACCCGCTACTGAGGATTTTGTGGCCGAAAGCCTGACTGAATGTGGTGTAGGCAATCTCTATTGGTCAAGTGTGTATGCTTACAATGAGGCAACGATCCCCGGTCCCAAGCCCACTACGATGGCTGATTTTTTCGACTTGGAGGCCTTCCCCGGTCGGCGGGGAATGAGGCGAGTACCGCAGGTAAATCTTGAATGGGCATTGATCGCGGACGGGGTACCCCTGGATCAGGTGTACGCCACGCTGGATACCCCCGAGGGAGTTGATCGCGCTTTTGCGAAACTCGAAACGATCAAGGACGAGGTGATCTGGTGGGAAGCAGGTGCCCAGCCACCACAAATGCTGGCCGACGGGGAAGTGACCATGACCACAGCCTACAATGGTCGCATCTTCAAC
>CBDBMQ010000002.1:0-15867 GCA_965207565.1 Rhodothermales bacterium
AAAATGTCCATTCGGCTCAAGAAGATCAGGAAAGAGTTAACCACACCGGCTGGTCATGGCAATGCAGGGCTTGCATCGAATTTTATTGACCTGGCGCATGCCAAACTCCGCCCAGGTGGAATCCTCGCCTTGGTTCTTCCCGCTTCGTTTGTCCAGGGAGCTGCCTGGACAAATGCCCGTGCATTGATCCGGCAGCACTACACGGATATCCTGATTGTAGGGATTGCGACCGACGGGAGTACGGATCGGGCTTTTTCGGCGGATACGGGGATGGCAGAAGTACTCTTGGTGGCTACGCGTAGGGAAGGAAAAGACGAGAGCTTGGATGACATCTTTACTGCCAATTTACTGGGCAGACCGAAGACGCTGTTAGAGGCGGGGATCATTGCCCGCATGATGGAACAGAAGCGACGGGAGTCCACGACAGGTGCCGGCAAAATTCGGTTCACAGCAACCCACGAAGCCGGCAGTTTCTTTCGTTCGAAGGGATGGAATGGCGTTGGCATAAAAGAGCCCACACTGGCGGTCTTTATGAAGTCATTGGGCCAGGGCAATCTGCTGCTGCCCCGGATGGTCTCAGCGGTGTCCGTACCGGTTTGTGAACTGGGCAACCTCGGTCGTCGAGGTTTCTTACACCGGGACATTAATGGGCGAACCAGTGATGGGAAGGCACGTGGGCCGTTGGATATCGAGCCGTTGGCCCGGTCGCCGGAATATCCGGTATTGTGGGGGCACAGTGCCAGCCGTGAGCGTCGGCTGATTGTTGAGCCGGATGGGCAGGGTCGAAGCCGGGAAGGTTGCCGGAAACAGGCCGCAGAGCTCTGGCGTGATGGGGCATCCCGGCTGCATTTTAACCTCGATTTTCGACTTAACTCGCAGCCACTGGCCGCATGCCTGACTGAGAAACCATCTCTTGGAGGCACAGCATGGCCAAATTTTCTCACCAAACCGCAATGGGAGATATCACTGGTTCTTTGGGCCAATACAACCCTTGGGCTGATCTCTTTCTGGTGGGCAGGAACGCGTCAGCAGCAGGGACGATCCCGTTTGACGATTACGCGCTTGCCTCAGCTCTTGTCCCTTGATGCTGCACAGCTCACCGAAAAACAACTTCACCTTGGTGAGAAGATTTTTGATGATTTTCACGACAGGGATTTTCTGCCAGCCAATGAAGCGTACCGGGACGATGTGCGCAAGGCATTGGACCAGGCAGTATTGGTCGATCTTCTGGGGTATGAAGACAGCCTGCTTGAAAACCTCGCAATCCTGCGCGAACAGTGGTGCGACGAACCCAGTGTCCATGGGGGAAAGGCATCAAGGCACGGGCGCTGATTATGAAGCGTACCATCAATCAGTCCCGGAAAATCTCGGGATTCTCGAACGGATTTGGAAGCAGCTGACCTTACGCCCGCGTAGGCCTGAAGGCGGGCATCTTCTCTACTTTCGCCCGGTAGCTGCCCTCTCGCCTCTCCAGAAAATCCTTCTCTACCAACCAGTTTATATCGCGAGTCAGCATTTTACGTGAAATATGGGATTCTCGGACGGATACGTTTTTTCGTACTCAGATTGCCCCATCGAACATGAAGCAAGTCGCTCAAAGTTCTCTCTCGAAAGTCTTGTTTGTCGTGCCATTTGCCCGGTCAGATGATCGTTTAAATCTTTTGGACGACTACCATGACTCACATGTGCACGAATCTTAGACAAACCCCCATCCAACTTTCGGTAGACTTAGACAATGATGTCCCTTTTTCTTCTGGCTGAATCCCTTCCCCAGCAAGGCAGATACTACCTTGCGCTTTGCCAAAGCCATGTTAGACGAGACGATAGGTCTCAATAAGATGCTCCCTAAGTTCCAATGCTCCTTGCGTCATTTTTTTGGGATCCCCCATTACGTATAGTTCCCAAGTTATTGCCAGCACCGATTCAAATGCATCTTTCAGTGCCTCCATGGAAGCTTCCGTAAGGGACATGTCCAAATCTTCAGACTCAATAGTGAAATAGTTTCCACATTCGGACTTAACCGCATGCAACACTGTACTTTCGCGCCTTATCAGCGTCTTATCTTCATCAAAAGGCACCCTATGAACTGTAATCTCTCGAGAATCCGTTGAGCTCGAAAGAACTTGTGCCATAACAGCGTTCCGCCGTGTCTCATGAGACGCAACATCCGAGCGAAGCACCACGGTATCGGTGTTGGACTCCTGCCGGTTGTTGGAGGAGAGAACACTCAAAAGACTGCTATTTTTTTTGCACATTAGCGGAGATTGCCTCAGCATAAATACTCATTCCCTAAATCGAATGATCTTTTGGAGGATCTGAAAGCGTGATAAAGGTGTTGCTTTTTACGATGTGTATCGGTTCACCAAATGCATTTTGAGCCGAAGTCCGAGCAACTTCTGCAACATCTACCTTCAATCGCAATACGGCCCCGTCCGCTAATTTGAGAATAATCGCATGGTTATCCTCTTCAGTAATTTCCACCACCTTTGCTTCGACGACCGCACCCGTTGCAGGGTCCTTAATTCGTCTTATGGTCAATTATAATGTTTTTGCGTTGTGGACTGCAGAGTATACGGATGTCGGGCTTAAAAGTGTCTGCTTATTGTAATTGACCTTCTTCTCGCAAAGATCCCGATTTGGGAGTTTTGCAAGAGGATCAGTATAATTATTCAGGCATCAAAAATGAATTTGATGTGTAATAGACTATCATACAGACTTTGTAACATGAGCTACATAACACATCATCTCAGCACTGCCGTCAGAAATGCTAGAATAGCTTGGGGATTAAGTCAGAGAGAGTTAAGCACCAGGTCTGGTGTGCCACAAGCACAAATATCGAAATTTGAAAATGGTGTGGTTGATTTGCGTCTTTCAAGTTTGGTAGCGCTCTGCAGAGCGCTGGAACTTGAACTTGAGCCCGTGCCAAAAAAAACATTGCCTACGATTCATTCCATTGTCAGAAATACAATGCTACAGGCAACCATTAATTCCGAGTTGTTTGCCAGAGCAAAAGTGGCCCTTGAGCGCGTTTTGCAAGAGATCTCCAAATTTGATCCACGGTCACGAGAAATTGAGCGCTTACAAGAGCATATGAATTTTCTTGACAAGTCTGTTATTCCATCCGCCCAGTCCAAAAACTTTATGCGCTGGATAAAATTCCTAGAACGTCTACAAGAAACGCCCCTTGATATCAAGAACATTGCGAATCTGATGAGACGAACAGAGAATCTTCGTAAGCAGATTGAACAGATTCCGGTGATGTCAAACCAAAGCCTACCCCCAAGACCAGCATATTCTCTTCGAGAAGAAAGTGATGCCTAACGTTTCAGTCTTAGAAGTTCTCCTTCACGGTAAAATCGTTGCAACGCTGACACATGTTGGCAGTGACCGCACACTGTTCTCATTCACAGAAGAGTATGTCAATGATCCAAAACGTTCGGTTCTGGGATTGGGGTTTAAAGACTCGCATGGACAACTGATCACAAATTTCGCCCCTACCCAAACCAAGATCATCCCTTGGTTATCCAATCTTTTACCGGAAGGACATCTACGTCGTTACTTAGCCGAACGTGCCCGCATTAAGAGTGTACGTGAATTTTTTCTGCTCTGGGCGCTTGGCCAGGATTTGCCGGGTGCGGTTGTGGTTCGACCTGCGGACGGAGAAGAATTCCCACCTGACATCAGTAAAGCTTACGGTCACGAAGAAGGTTTTCGTGACCAGGTCATGCGATTTTCACTGGCAGGGGTGCAACTAAAGTTCTCGGCGATTGAGAATGCCCGAAAGGGTCTTACCATTCCCGTACAGGGGGTAGGGGGAAACTGGATTGTAAAGTTGCCCTCTCGCCAATACGATGCACTTCCTGAAAACGAATATAGCATGATGAAGCTTGCCTGCGCAGTGGGAATTGATGTTCCGCGTGTCGAGTTGATCAAGGTCAATTCCATAGAAAATCTGCCTGCGGATGCCAATAAATTCGGCCTTCATGCATTTGCCATTGAGCGATTCGACCGGCCCACTGGTGGACATTCCATCCATTTTGAAGACTTTGCACAAATATTTGGTGTCTATCCAGATGCGAAGTACGACAGGGCTTCAATCCGAAATATTGCAAGTGTCATTGGGATAGAGTGCCAAGAGAAGGATATCCTTGAATTGATTAGACGGCTTGTATTCAATGTTCTCATTGGCAATGCAGATATGCATCTGAAGAATTGGGCTTTAATTTTTCTGGACAAACAAAAAGCGTCCATAGCACCGGCCTATGATTTTGTATCGACCATATGCTACATTCCAGATGAAAAATTCGCGCTCAAATTCAGCCGCACAAAATACTTTGCAAAATTTTCACGAGACGAACTCTCCCACCTAGCAGGAAAGGCTCGATTGCCTGAAAAACTTGTGCTGAATGTAGCGGTTGAGACAGTAGAGAAATTTCATGAGGCATGGAATAAAGAGAAAAACCATCTTGAACTATCAAAAGACATGATAGCAACCATTGATAAGCATTTGAAGAGCATCCCAATTGCAGCAAAACAGGTCTTTAGATAAGTCCTATTTCGAGAATCATCTTATGGCCTCCCACTCATAAAAGGGAAGATCCGTTTCACTAAAACCTACGGAATATGCCTGCAAAACAAGTTTTTCGTGTTGTCGTTTGTCAATTTTCATTGACTTATATCACAACCGCAGCAATTACGGAACCAACTGCGGCTATCAGTGAAATGACCATGCTTACCGCAGACCACATGACCCGTGTCTTCGCCTTTTCCAAATCCTCTTTAGTGGCCAAGTAGCGTACTGTCGTCTCTAGTTCCTTGATCCTCAATTCCAGGGCACGGCACCCTTTTAGACTATCGTCTTTTGCTGCCGCCAATTCTTGATCGCCCTTCCAGAGTGCTCTGGCACCCCGTCTGGGTAAACGTGAATGACTGGGGTCTTATCAGCCTGCATGCTCTCGCTCATACAAGCCAGTGTAGTGCTGCTGAATAAGTGAATTTGGAATGCTTAGCCAAAGACCATGGCCTGAATAAATTTGGTCCCACGGGGTTCCTGGCTTGTGGCTTATGGCCGACAGTCCCCAAGTATCAAACTCACCGTATGCGCGTAGCGTTTCGTCGATTACAGCTCGCTGTCGTGGGTCCAACTGGTCCGAATTGTCTATTGGCACTATGTCGATAGGATTCCCCCGATATGACTTGAACCTTTCGTGAACAATAGGAATCATGGGGCCGTACGGCCAAGCTTCAACTGCTTCGATTATCAACGGCATTCCGTATATGCCCAGAAACCATCCATGCGATAGATATACCAGCTTCACCAGATCCAGCGTGGTGGTTGGGCGCCCCTGATCGTGTCTCTGTTTCAATATGTACGTAGCCACGATCATGGCTGGTACGGGTGCAGGATTGTTGTTATTGTCAGAAAATGTACTCATATGATCTTACGTCGTTTTGCACAATGTGCATACAAAATGGCGTACGGCCTGTTCTAAATTGCGTTCCGCCGCAATTCATATAGCAATGATCAATTTCGAGTTCAACCAAATATAGATCGTTGATGGGATAGGTCTTTACAAACTATTCCCTAATTTAACCTCCGGTCATTCACTGCTCGCGGTAACCACAGGTACATCAATGGCTCTAAATGAAGTCATTTCGTCCGCTGCCAATCGGATTGAGAAAGTATCCGATTTCTTCGGAAAAATGACCTGGTATTGTACTCTGCTTATGGTCATCGCAGGGACCTACAATGCAATAGTGCGCTCACTGGCTGGTTGGGCCCACATTGATCCGTCAAATGCCAGCACGTTTGAAAAAGTCCTGCACTCAATCGGTGAAGTGGCACGGCAGGGAAGCTCGAATATGTTCATTGAACTCCAGTGGTATTTCTTCAGCCTGATCTTTCTAATGGGGGCCGCCCATGCACTGAAAGCCGGTGCCCATGTGCGGGTTGACATATTTTATAATCGGCTCTCCCGGCGCGCGAAAGCCTGGGTCAATATCGCGGGGACACTGGTTTTTCTTCTCCCCTTCTGTGCCCTCATGATCGGGACTTCATGGCCGGCGGTGACAGATTCTTGGGCCCGTCTGGAAGGATCTCCCGATCCAGGCGGATTGCCTCGTTACCCGCTCCTGACAATCATTCCCCTTGCCTTCATCCTATTAATGGCACAAGGACTGGCCTTTGCCGCGCGCGAAGCATTGCACGTGCTCCATCCCCCTCAGCTGAACCATCAAATCAAAGACAATGGGATTTGAATGGCTGGCACCGCTCATGTTTGCGGTGGCGTTGATTCTGATTTTCTCGGGTTATCCAGTCGCCTTTTCTCTTGGAGGGGTGTCTCTCATTTTTGCCGTAATCGGGGTTGCCACCGGTTATTTCGACTGGTATTTGATGCTGGCATTGCCGGATCGATTGTTTGGCATCATGTCAAATTACACGCTTTTGGCCGTTCCCTTTTTCATCTTCATGGGGACGATGCTGGAAAAGAGTCACCTTGCACGGGATCTATTGCATACGATTGGTCTGCTCTTTGGCCCTATACGCGGAGGGCTGGCATTCGCAGTCATATTTGTGGGGGTACTCCTTGCCGCTGCAACAGGCATTGTTGGTGCAAGTGTGGTTGCCATGGGCATGATTGCTCTTCCGGTCATGCTCAATAACGGGTATTCAAAAGAGCTCTCCGCCGGTGTAATTACAGCAACTGGAACGCTGGGACAAATCATTCCTCCCAGCGTCGTCCTAGTCGTTCTTGCCGATCAACTGGGAGTCTCTGTTGGTGATCTCTTTATCGGAGCCCTGGTTCCTGGCGTCCTGCTCGCGTTGCTTTATGCATTGTATGCAACAGGAGTTGCTGTTTTAAAACCCTCTTCGGCACCGGCAATCCCTAAAATGGTTCGCGAACAGGAGCATGGGGAACTGCTACGAAAAATTTTCCTGGTCATGCTTCCGCCCCTGCTGCTCATCTTTATCGTACTGGGAAGCATTTTTGCCGGACTCGCGACTCCCACAGAATCCGGTGCTTTAGGGGCTGTCGGCGCAATTATTTTGGCCGCACTCAATGGTCGCCTGAATAAAAAGGCCCTGATGCAGACCATGGAAGAGACCGCAAAGCTCACCGCCATGGTGATGATGCTTCTGATTGCTTCAACCGCATTCGCTCTCATCTTTAGAGGCCTCGACGGCGGAATCTGGATTGAAGACCTTCTGATTAATCTTCCTGGAGGAGTCATTGGCTTCCTCCTTCTTGCCAATCTTGCCATCTTTATTCTGGGATTCTTTATTGACTTCTTCGAGATTGCGTTTATCATTATCCCGCTGATGGTTTTGCCTGCTGCCCATCTGCTGAGCCCGATGCTTGGCGTGCCCGAGAGTACGGCTTTGGTCTGGTTTGGGGTCATGGTCGGAATGAACCTGCAGACCTCGTTCCTGACACCGCCGTTTGGGTTCGCACTCTTTTACCTTCGGGGGGTTGCACCACCAGAAATGAAGACCGAGGCCATTTACCGGGGAGCCATCCCCTTCATCGGAATTCAGGTGCTGGGCCTGATTCTGCTGATCCTATTCCCCGGTCTGGTTCTCTGGGCACTCTGATCCGCTTAGACCCCAATTGCTCTGTGGCTATTCATGTATGAAAGCATCTCGTATTCCGCGGTATGAATCCATTCATCGGAATCGCGGCGCCACGCAAGAAAAGAATCGTGTACGCGTGCAAAGCCTGACTCTGTGCGCTCGTCCTGCAAAAGATCCTGTGAAGCCGTGTACGCTGCATCCATGACATCTCTTGGAAACGAGCGCAACTCTACATCAGAGTTCACAATCCGCCGAAATGCAGGCGGGTTCAGGGCATCGTACCTTGCAAGCATATACTGATTCGCTTCGGCCATCGCAACCTCCAGAGCCGCCTGGTATGCTGACGGAAGCTCCTGCATTGACTGCTGGTTGACAAAGAAAGAAAGGTTTGCAGACGGCTCCCACCAGCCTGGAGAGTAGTAGTAGCGTGCAACCTGATTAAACCCGAGCTTTTCATCATCATAGGGACCAACCCATTCCGCAGCATCAATCGCACCACGCTCCAGTGCAGGATAGATTTCCCCTCCGGGAATCTGCTGCACGGTCACTCCCAACTGATCCATCACCCGCCCGCCCAAACCGGGAATGCGCATGGAAAGCCCGCTTAAGTCCAGCAGGCTGTTGATTTCACGATTGAACCAGCCACCCATTTGTGCTCCCGTGTTCCCCCCTGGATAATTCAGAACTCCATAATCTGCAAACAACTCTCTGAGAATCTCCTGTCCACCACCTTCATAGACCCAACTGTTATACTGACGGGCCGTCAGACCGAAAGGAATGGTCGTCTCAAAAGCAAATGCCGGATTCTTGCCGATGTAGTAGTACCCGGCCGAGTGTCCCATTTGTATTGTACCCTTCTGTACAGAGTCAAGGACTTCAAACGCAGGAACGATCTCTCCGGCAGGATAAACCCGAATGGTAAATCGCCCATCGGTCAACTGACTAACGCGGTTACTCATTACTTCTGCGGCACCGTAAATCGTATCCAGAGACCGAGCAAAGCTGGATGCAAGTCGCCACCGAAGGTTTGGGGTACTTGATTGAACGGCGGGAGCGTCACCGCTCCGAGTGCCGCATCCCACAAGAACCGTCCCTGCTGTAGCACCAAGAGCGGTGGATCTGATAAATTGTCTACGTTTCATGGTTATCCGCGTGGTCGGAGAGGCCTCATGACGACCTCAGAAATCAAATAATTATCCGACGATTGCAGGACATGAATGACCGTGGTTGCAATATCCTCCGGTTGCATGGGATTCGGTGCACCTGAGGAGCCGGCAACACGGCTGAATTCCGTCGCAACGCTGCCCGGGCAAATACAGGTCACCTTGATGCCATCGCCACGCAGTTCTTTCATCGTTGCCTCGCTAAAGCCGCGAAGACCGAATTTCGTTGCATTGTACGCACTTAGATTTGCGTTTCCAACCAAGCCGGCAACGGATGCGATATGAACAATATGCCCTCCAAACCCTGTCTGCTGATTCTGTGCTTTCATGAGTGGAACTGCCGCACGTGTACAAAGATACACGCCCGTCAAGTTTGTGTCCATCTGGATTTCCCAATCCTCTTTCGACTGGCCATCAACCGGTGCAAAACGTCCAAGTCCTGCATTATTGATTAGAATGTCCACGCGATCCAGCCCCGAGAAAGCATCTCTCACCGAGGCTTCATCGGTTACATCACATTCGACAGGCTTGAATTCTGAACCTATTTCTGCCTCCAGCGATTTCAGACGGTTCAGCCTGCGTGCAAGTCCATACACTCTGCTGCCGTGGTTCACCAGATGCCGGGCGAACTCGCTTCCAAGTCCACTGCTGGCACCGGTCACAACCGCAATTTTATTCCGTAAATTCATGAGCTATTTCTGTGGTAACGTTTACCTTGAACCCCAGCTATATTCACCTGTTCGCCCGGAATGGAAGGCTCATCAATGAAAGCGGATTATACTCCGCACCTTGCTTGGACCAGTGACCACCCCCTCGGCTATGAAGTGGAACGGGCAGAGGGACCGTTCCTGTTTTTGACAAACGGGCGCCGGTTTATTGACTTCATCAGCGGAATTGCCGTCTCTTCTCTGGGGCATCGGCATCCGAAGGTCTTGCAGTCTATTCGAGACCAACTTGACAAGCATCTCCATGTCATGGTTTATGGCGAGTTGATCCAGGCACCGCAGGTACAATTTTCCAATCAACTGGCCGATGTACTTCCACCTTCACTTGACTGCGTTTACTTCACCATGTCAGGAACCGAGGCAAATGAAGGCGCCCTCAAACTGGCCAAGAAGTATACCGGCCGTAGCCGGATGGTCGCTTTTGAGCGATCCTACCACGGCGACTCTCACGGTTCTTTGAGTGTCACGGGCCGACGTATTTACCAAGATCCATTTCAACCCCTGCTACCAGGGGTCACTTTTCTGCCCTTTGGGGACTTTGATGCCTTGACTTCGATTGATGATCAAGTTGCATGCGTAATCGCTGAGCCGATCCAAGGCGAAGGTGGAATGCGGGTTCCTCCGCCAGGCTGGTTCAAGACCTTGCGCGCTAGATGCAGTGATGTGGGGGCTCTCTTGATTCTCGATGAAATCCAGACTGGTTTCTGCCGGACTGGTCATCTATTTGCATTTGAACACGAAGGGATTGTACCGGATATTTTGACCCTGGCCAAGGCAATGGGAGGGGGAATGCCTCTAGGCGCTTTTGTGTCCAGTACAACGAAGATGGAATCTCTTCGGCGCGATCCACCACTTAGTCATGTGACAACCTTTGGTGGTCACCCGGTATCGTGTGCAGCCGCCAGCGCCGCATTACAGGTGATGCTGGATGAAAAACTGGCAGAGCGTGCAATCTGGGTGGGCAGGCGGATCCGGTTGAAAATAGGGCATGCACCCATGGCAAACCTGCGCGGCAGAGGGGCCATGCTTGGCCTGGATCTGCCCAGTGTATCAGTTGCTGAACGGGTTGTTAAAACCTGCCTGAATCGCGGAGTGTTTCTGGGCTGGACACTCCACTCCGGGACTGTCATCCGACTCGCTCCCCCTCTCAATATTCCCGAAGAAGTCCTGGATGAAGCCTTGGAGGTGATCTCTAATGCACTTGCTCAAGCACACGCCGGACATAACACAGACGGTTGACCACTGTGGTTGTGATCCCGGCAGTACTTCATGTGCTGACTTTCACCCACTTCTGCCGGTGCAATCATAGGAAGGAACAATGCCTTCCTATGGTCAATCAGATCCTGCCGCCACCTCGGTAATTTCGTACGGTTGGCTTTCTTTCATGCGCCCGCGCAAAATGAGATCCCCCAAAAATCCTGTGCACATGAACTGAACCCCCACCATAATGAGCAATACTCCGAGCAAAAGGGAAGGGCGATCTCCCACCGGGTTATCGTAAACAAATTTGTCAATCGTGATCCATAGACTGATCACAAAGCCCCCCAGAAAGGCCAACAACCCCATCGACCCAAAAAAATGCATGGGACGAGCACCAAAACGGGTCAGAAACATCACCGTCATGAGATCCAGACAGCCTCGGACATAGCGCTCGAACCCGAATTTAGACCGGCCATGCTGGCGGCTCCGATGATTTACCCGCTGCTCACCAATCCGGGTAAAGCCCTCCCATTTGGCCAGCAGCGGCATATACCGGTGCATCTCCCCATAGATCTTCATTGATTTGACGACTTCGAGACGGTATGCTTTCAAGCCACAGTTAAAGTCATGCAGTGCAATACCCGACACAATCCGGGTGACCAAGTTGAAGAAGCGGCTGGGTAGAGTCTTCGTCCAAGGATCTTTTCGAACTTTTTTCCAGCCACTTACCAGATCTTGCCCTGCGTCCACGGCGGCCACCAGTGAGGGGATTTCGCTCGGGTCATCCTGCAGGTCTGCATCCATTGTGATCACAACGCGTGCGCTCACATGCTCAAACCCGGCGGCAAGCGCCGCACTCTTTCCATAGTTGCGTCGGAGGCGAATCCCGTTGAAGCGTGTGTCCGCATCGCGCTGCTGAGAGATTTCAGCCCAGGAGTCGTCACAGGAGCCGTCGTCAATGAACCAGACCTCAAAGGTCAATCCGGCCCCTTCACAACTGAGCCGGATCTCACTGGCCAGAGATGCGATGGAAGCAGCCTCTTCATAGACAGGAACGACAATGCCGACATCCAGCATGAGTAACTATACATCCAGTGTAGCGTAGCGCGCATTGCGCTCAATGAACCGGCGGCGCGGCTCCACCTGATCTCCCATCAGCGTCGAGAAAATCCGATCAGCATGTACCGCATCTTCAATCGTCACACGCTTCAATTGGCGCATTTCAGGATCCATGGTTGTATCCCAGAGCTGTCTTGGATTCATTTCCCCGAGTCCCTTGTAGCGCTGAATGACCACCTTGCTGCTGCCATTTTCCTGCATGTGCTCTACCGTTTCGCGGAGGGCATCATCGGACCAGCAATATTCCTCTTTTTTTCCCTGCTTTGCTTTGTAGAGCGGCGGCAGTGCAATGAAGACCCGCCCATTCTCAATAAGAGGACAAAGATGGCGATAGAAGAAGGTTAAGAGAAGCGTTCGGATGTGAGCGCCATCTATATCTGCATCCGTCATGAGCAGGATCTTGTGGTAACGCAGCTTCTCAAGATCAAAATCCTCTTCGGAGACCGCAATGCCCGTCCCCAGGGCCGTGATAATATTTCGGATCTCCTCGTTCTCCAGTACCCGATCCAGCCGAGCCTTTTCAACATTGAGAATCTTTCCCCGCAGAGGCAGGATTGCCTGGAAGTGCCGATCACGTGCCTGTTTGGCAGAGCCACCCGCTGAATCCCCCTCCACTAAATAGAGCTCACTTTCTTCCGGCTTCCGCGAAGAACAGTCCGCGAGCTTTCCTGGCAATCCGCCGGAAGCAAATGCATTTTTTCGCTGAACCAGAGCACGGGCCTGCCGGGCGGCCTGTCGGGCCGTGGCTGCAATCACCACCTTGTCTACGATCACCTTCAACTCCTTGGGATGATCTTCCAGCCAGTGACCAAGCTTTTCGCCCACAATACTCTGCACCTGTCCCATCACCTCGGAGTTGCCCAACTTTGTCTTCGTCTGCCCCTCGAACTGGGGATCCGCCACTTTTACAGAAAGCACTGCCGTAAGCCCCTCACGAAAATCATCTCCCGCCAAGTCGCCCTTAAAATTCTTGAACAGGTTGTTCCGTTCGGCACTGCTCTTCAGTGTCCGGGTCAATGCTGTCCTGAATCCCGAAATATGGGTACCCCCTTCATGCGTATGGATGTTGTTGACAAATGACAGCACATTCGAGGAAAATCCCGAGTTATAGCGCATGGCAATTTCAACGGTCCCCGCATCATCCCGAAAGCAGATGACCTCATTATGGATCGGTGTACGTGACTCATCCAGGTATTCTACGAACTCCCGCAGGCCTCCCTCAAAGTAGTACTCTTCGCGGTCCTGTCGACCTGGACGAAGATCCTCTATGTTGATTTTTACTTTGGCATTCAGGTATGCAAGCTCACGAAGGCGCTTACTGATCGTGTCAAACCGAAAATCGCAATCAAGAAAAATGCTCTCATCCGGCCAGAACCGTATCCTGGTCCCCGTGGTCTCTTCTGACTTCATGGGGCGAACTTTTTTCATGTCAGCAACTGGCTGACCACACTCATAGGCCTGCTCCCACAGGTATCCATCTCTGTATACACTTGCCTGTAAACGTTGCGAGAGTGCATTCACACAAGAGAGTCCAACACCATGCAATCCCCCAGACACTTTGTAGGTCTTATCATCGAATTTGCCGCCGGCATGCAGCACCGTCATCACGACCTCCAGCGCCGGCCTCTGCTGCTCGGGGTGTATCCCGACTGGAATTCCCCGGCCATTATCTATGACCTCAATCGATCCATCCTTGCAGATACGAACCTCTACATGGTCGCAGTGCCCCACCAACGCTTCATCGATCGCATTGTCAACGACTTCGTAAACCAGGTGATGAAGTCCACGGAGATTGACATCCCCGATATACATGGCGGGGCGCTTACGCACCGCCTCCAATCCGTCTAGGACCTGGATATTGTCGGCACTGTATTCTGATTTTTTCATGGATACCCTAATGGGGCTTCCTTCACGGTAAACCCCTACTGTTGTCTGTTGGATACAGGAAGTAACTCGCGATCATAGACAAAACAGGAGCACGCGAGAGACAAGTCTAACCCGATTACACAAACATTAATTTTTCGAATCAAAACCACCGAACGGTACACATCGGATTACTACTGCGTAATGGGCCTGCACTACGAATAAAAATGTGGGTATTTCCCACCATACCGGCAACACAGGTACAACCACTTTGCACCGCACTAGTTCCTTTATATGACCGTACGATTCAGGGAATTCATGGCGCTGCGATCAGGCCTCCCTGGGAAGCCGCTTCAATCCTTTGTGGGGTGCAAGCAGGCGCGCAAGCTCGTCCGACTTGTCATTGGTAATACGGAACCGCACGTGAAGCACCTCTTCACTGGCGAGTTCCCCGTTGCTGCTCACCTGAACTAGTTCCTGACTAAGCACCTCTCCTAGTCGCTGGACCTCTGCCAACGTGCGACCATCGGTGACCGGAATCAAGGCGGAGCCTTCAATCTGTGTTCCCCGGACCATGTCTTCAACACGACTGGTCAAAGTATTCAGGCCAATTCCGCGTAACGCGGCAATCGGGATGGCTTCCGGGTAATCGCGTTTCAAAGCAGCCAAGGTTTCCGAAGGTGCTTCCAGCGCATCAATCTTGTTAAAAACCAGCAGGGTGGGGATCTCCAGAGCACCGATTTCCTGCAGCGTTTGACGCACAACCGTCATCTGATTCTCGAACCCCGGATGCGCAGCACTGACCACATGAAGCAGCACATCACTTTGACGCACTTCGTCAAGCGTGCTCTTGAAGCTCTCAATCAGTTTGTGTGGCAGTTTACGGATAAATCCAACGGTGTCCGAAAGGAGCACCGTCGTTGAGTTGGAGAGAGGCCACTGACGCGTAGTGGCATCCAGTGTTGCAAAAAGCCGATCCTCTGCAAACACTCCACTTTGAGAAAGAGCGTTCATCAGTGTAGATTTCCCTGCATTCGTGTACCCTACAAGTGCGATTCTGCAATACTTTGCTCTTCGTCTTCTTTGGGTTGTGCGCTGCTGGTCTATGCGCTTCAAGCGTTCGCGGAGCGTCGCCATGCGCTGCCCAATCAATCTGCGATCCGTCTCAATCTGGGTCTCTCCGGGGCCCCGTGTCCCAATCCCTCCCTGTTGCCTTGAAAGGTGTGTCCACTGCCTTGTCAACCGTGTACGCAGATAATCCAGCTGTGCCAGTTCGACCTGGGTTTTGGCGACCGCCGTTTTTGCCCGCTTTGCAAAAATATCCAAAATGAGTTGAGATCGATCAATGAGCTTGCAACCAATTATCCGCTCGAGATTTCGGACTTGGTTCGGGCTTAACTCATCATCAAACAACACGGTGCTGATTTTTTCGTTTTCCACGATCTCTGCAATCTCCTCCACTTTTCCCGAGCCGATATAGGTCGCTGGGTTCGGTCTCTGCAGGACCTGCTTTACACGACCGGCTACGGATGCGCCAGCCGTTTCCGCCAGTTGTGCCAACTCATCAAGAGAGTCGTCTCCACTGCCTTTTGCGTGCACCGCTCCCACCAATAAGACCGTCTCCTTGTGCGGCTCACCTGTAATATGTAGTTTTCGTCCCATCCTTTAACGGCTTCGCCAATTTGAAGCGAGAATCATTTCTGCTGCCAGAAGAAGAAGCGCCAGCACTAAAAAGTGACGCCAGAGCTCTACGCCTGCGCGTGCCTGCCTCATCGCAGCGTCGTCCTGGGAATCAACCTCCAGGACATCAACGGGAGCATCCAGCGCCTCTTCAAGTAGATCACCAGCCTCTTCCGGTGCTGCATAGAATAAACGGGATTCCCTGGGATCAAGCCCAACACTGACAAGCCGTACAGGATGATTTTCCACCCGTACCTGTGCGATCCCTGGTGAATCCGCTTCGAATTCAATCAAACTTGCACCGAAGACCTGGCGTTGGGTCGGCATTTGTTCGGTCCCATCCGGCATCTCCAGTGTGATTTGCCCCTGTACTGCAGCAACCCTGATCGTGGCACCTTGACCAACCAGCATCTCTTCGCCCTGCACGGATCCCCCGGCAGAAAGATAATGTGCTGCCCGGTACATCAGTGGAACAAATAAACCCCGAACCGGCAAATCACTCCACGACAACTCTGGTGCAACCGCCAGAAAGAGTATATGACCA
>CBDBMQ010000003.1:0-13860 GCA_965207565.1 Rhodothermales bacterium
TCTTTGGAAAATGAGGGCTTTCTTCCTTTGTTGGCAAAAAGTGCCTACAGCGTCGGCAGAATCTGGGAATTGGCAAAAACCCCAGATACTGTCTAGAGAATCAGGGGGACAACCAAAAATGCAGCCATCGTCTCCAGAATCTGGGGGTCATCAAAAAATGCCAACACTGTTGGCAGAATCTTCATTGAATCTACTCGCCTCGTGCTTTCCACTGCCGTGGGCCGCATATGTGCGCCTACTCTCGGTCAAGAATTTAGATGCCAGAAAGTTCTACGAGATTGAGGCATTACGTGGAGGCTGGACGATCCGGCAGCTTGATCAACAGATCAATTCTCAGTTCTATGAGCGTACGGCACTTTCCAGGGATAAGGCTGCAATGCTCAAAAAAGGGCAGAGTGCTCAAGACAATGATACTCCCCTGCCTGAAGAGGCAATCAAGGACCCGTATATCCTTGAATTTCTAAATCTGAAAGATGAATACTCCGAGAGCGATCTCGAAGGAGCATTCGTCAATCATCTGGAGACGTTTCTTCTTGAATTGGGTAACGACTTTTGCTTCATGGATTGGCAGCGGCGTCTTCGTATCGGTGATGCATGGTATCGGATGGACTTGGTGTTCTATCATCGGCGGCTCCGATGCCTAGTGATTATTGACTTGAAACTAGGAAAGTTCACTCACGCCGATGCTGGACAGATGCATCTCTATATAAAACGTCGTCAAAGATTTTTTCCCTTCCTTTTGACATGGTGCGCCGTTTTGCTCAACCCATGGGATTGATTTGGATGTTTGGACCGGTAGCATTATCACACTTGAGAAGGGAGTAATACGCCTGTTACCAGTAATGGAGCGAAGCAGAGACCTTTTTGGTGAGGATGGAGTAGATATGACTGCAGAATGGATTGAGAGTGATCCAAAAGGAAATGCTCAGGGATCACTCTTCCCAGAGTTGGATGCCGAATCCTCCCTTGGGAAACATCATGCCCGAAAAAGCATCTTTGAGGAAGATATAGAATTCCAGTCAGGTAGTGCTACCGTCTTGGACCGGGTACACGCGGCCATGCTTCTCCAGACCAGCGGACATGCCAATGCATTAAGAACCCTCATTGACTCCGAATTGAGCCGCGGGCCCGAGTTCTTGCATTTGGCCAATGCATTGTCGGCCTTATATCCGAGAAGTAGCCAAGAAAAACGACTCATAGATGCCATGCTGTTGGCAGTTCCACGATAAAAAGTCAAATGTTATGAAGCAAATTACCCTAGAAAATTACCGGTGCTTTCATAGAAAACAGGTCGCTCCTCTTGCACCATTAACATTGCTTGTAGGTGATAACAGTACTGGTAAAACATCATTCTTAGCCATGATCCCAATACTATGGGATTCCGTATATGGCTATGGTAACCTAAACTTTAATGAGCCGCCATTCGACCTAGGGAGTTTTGAGCAGATTGCCTATCGTCAAAGTGATAGGGGCAGGCAGGCCTCTGCATTTGAAGTGGGATTTTGTGCCAATCAAGGTTTTGAAGCCAATTTTGTATTTCAAAAATATCGAGCGTTACCAAAACCAGTGAATATGCACTTGGTTGACGGTGATACCTGGAGTGAACATTATTATGATGATGGTGGAAATCTCAAGATGCAGATTGGTACCGCCAGAGGAGTTTGGACAGTATCAATGGATAACGGCGCACAAGGCAGGCACATTCCACTTAGTCCTCCACGGCATTTGCTTCCGTTTATGATCCCCGGTGTATTATACCGTGGCCGTCCAGACTATCCCGAAAAATTTGTTCCCATAAATGGCTCTCCTCTTTTCTCCGAAGAAGATGTGAATTCGATTTCAAGTGCTAACTTCACGATTTCTGATTTTTCCAAGGAACGCCCGTTTGTAAGTGCACCGGTTCGATCCAGACCACAACGGACTTATGATCAGACAGTTTGGATGCCTGATCCCGAAGGCTACTTTGCTCCAATGCTCTTGGCTAGCTTAGCCGGTTTTGATAGCAAAGTATGGGAACACCTTAAGCATGAATTAGAACGTTTCGGTTCGTCCGCCGGAATCTTTGATGAAATTGATATAAGACGTCTTGGCAAATCGGGGAGCGATCCGTTTCAGGTTCAGATCAGAAAAATCGGCAAAAACCAAAAAGGACTCAAGCAAAATTTGATTGATGTGGGATACGGGATCAGCCAAGTTTTGCCTATTTTGACTGAACTCCTGTTACCGGAAAATTCTAGAATGGCATTACTGCAACAGCCGGAGATACATCTTCACCCCAGTGCCCAAGCCGCTTTGGGAACACTGTTTTGTGAAATTGCCAGCCAAGGGCGCCAATTAATTATTGAGACTCACAGTAATTTTCTGATAGATCGGATTCGTATGGATGTGCGCGATCAGAAGACGAATTTAAAACCCGATGATGTCTCTATCCTATTCTTTGAGCGAAATGACACGAGTGTCCAAATTCACTCAATTCAGATAGACGAATTAGGGAATGTTCTCAACGCACCTGATAGCTACGGCAGATTTTTCATGGAAGAAACTAGTAGATCTATATGGTTCTAAGATATGTGCTCAATTCTTGATGCAAACGTTGCACACGAAGTCTTTGAAGACGAAAATCATGAGGCCGGAATTCAATTCCGGCAGTGGATTACCGTTGGTCGAGGGCGTTTAGTGGTTGGAGGCAGACTTACTGATGAGCTTTCAGACGCTTCAGGAAAATTTAGGGAATGGATTTCAACAGCTCAAGCCCAAGGTAAGGTTAGGCAGAGCGGGATGATATAGTTAACCAGAGGGAAAGAATTCTCATGGATGGAGACAGTTACTTATCAAATGACATGCATATTATCGCTCTTGCCCAAATCAGTAGTGCACGTTTACTCCTGATTACTTGTCAGTTGTAGCGATCGAATTGAACCATGCCCGCGCACTCGCAATCGCAATCAATGCACAGCTTACATGTCCACTTTGAGGGCTCGGATCAATCAGCGTAACAGAAGATCCCAATCTCTGTGCCGCAATCTGAGAGTTTTCAATGGGAACCAGCTCGTCAGCAGCACAATGATAGAGTCGGGTTGGAGAATGTGGACTCCAGTTCGTTAAGTCGTTTTCACGCAAACGCTGCAAAAATGGATGATCGGAATCCTCTTTGACCGCTTGGAGCACATCCTCTCGAACGATCTGAGTGGGAATCGATGGCATGGCATTATTAATTTCTGTGCTACTGTGCGTCCCGTCAAACAGCGGTGGGAGCGTAACATCATAGGGGCTTCTCAAAAAGTCTGATGGGCGCTCGAATAAATCATATGCCTCGTTATAGCTCAACAGGATGTACGGGAGGTAATACGGCTGCGGGTAAGGCTCTTCCTGCAAGATCAACTCCAGCATCGTTCCACTCAAATCATAGGGACCGGCCATGGGAGCGGACGCTACAATAGAAAATGTATCGCCGTAGCCCTCCTCCAGAGCGCGCTGAGCCGCCATGGCCGTATAGCCACCTGAGGAATACCCTGCCAAGTACACTTCACCGGAAACGTCCCACGACTGCGTCATAGACCACTGCAGGACCGCCTGCAACTGATCAATGACAGCCGAAGCCGACACATCAGCAATCAAATAAGGATGGAAATCAGGCGAAGATCCAAGTCCAATAAGGTCGGGCATGACCGAGAGATACCCGTCCGCAGAAAAGAGCAACCCAATCAGAATCCCTTCTGTCCCGCCCCCCGAAGGAACATCGGAGCGCCGGACACTCGTCCCATGCTGAAACGAAACCATTGCGAGCGATCCTAAAATAGGCTGTGGCACAACAACTGCACCGGATGCTATGGTGAGTTCCCCCTTAACATCTACCGTCATGTACTCCATCACATAAACTGCAGCACCATAACGCGACGAAAACGGAATTTCGAACCCTGCTGCCAGCTGGTTCATCTCCTGCACCGTATAAGTCCGCTGGAGTTCCACACTGATGACATCGCCCCGAGCTGGTATGGATACCTCGTCAGGGTCCTGATCTGTAGAATCACACCCGAAAAGGCAGACAAGAACCAGCAGTGTGCAAATGCACACCCACCTATTCACCACCCGAGTTGAACCACTGGCGGATAATTTCTTCGGCGGGCTTCCCCTGTGGGGTAAAGCCGAGCGAGGAAGCACGACGCTGATCGCGATCCCCATGCCATTTCCAAAGAATCGCACCGTTGAACCAGGTCTCATTCCACAACTCATTGAAAAACACGGTATATAATTGTGCTTGAAGGGCATTGTTCGGTGTGGCCCGACCAATTTCATCACGCGATGGCCAGCGCCACGGCTTTGCAGCTGCATCATCTACATTCCGGTAGCCGATTTCCGTAAAGAGTACCGGGCGATTGAGACGATCAGAGAGATCAGATAACACCTTAACATGTGGTTCCCATCCCTCGGCCAGCATTTCGTCGGTGGGGCGCGGATGATCCGAAAGTTCAAAATACGCCTGAACACCAATGTAATCCAGCAGATCCCAGAACTCAATCTGCTCGTATTCCTCCCACCAATTTGCCGCATACGTTAACCGCCCCTGATATACGGAGCGGATGTTTTCAATGAGGCTTCGCCAGTACTCTGGGCGTTCATGTGCGCTCCGGGCGAGTTCAGTCCCAATCACGAGAATGTCTGCTTCAATCTCTTCTGCCAGATGCGCATAGTGCATCAGAAATGCCGTATAATCTGCTTCCCAGGCCTGCCATTGATCTTCCTCCAGGTAGCCGATGTCATCTCTTGACTGCCCTCCTGCACTATAGCGGCCCAGCCACAGATGCGGCTTCAGAATAATTTTCATGCCCAGACTGTCCGCACTTTGAGCCATCTCTCTTACGCCTAGGTCGCTTTCGCTGTACCACCGGGCATCGGCGTTCATTCGGATCTCGGGAAGCTCAATACTTCGCTGAAACCCAAACTGTATCAGGGTCACATGGGTAACGCCGAACTCGCGCAATTCGGGCAGCATCGCAGGTGATGGCTCGTTCCGTGCATCAAGCGTGACCGACTGAATCATGGAAGTCTCACCACCCTGCCGCCCCTGAGGGTTACAACTGACAGGTAGCAGCCAGATCAAAACCCAGAAAGCTGCGCCGATTCTAGAGCACACAAAACTCCTTGTAGTCAAATGGAATATCTTGATGGCTTATCACCAACTGTTTACAGATTTTTTCATGTCAGATCGCAGAAAGTTTCTCCATCAGGTCAGCGCATCAGCGGCAGCCATTCTCTCGCACAGCACACTGATCCCCGAACGTATTCCAACAGTACTTGAACAGATTACGGGGATTACGCATGACGTAACCGATGATGAGGCATTTTGGTTCACCGTACAGAAGGCATTTACGGTTGATCGCAGCCTGATCAATCTGAACAGCGGCGGTGTAAGCCCGTCGCCAAGGATTGTTCAGGAAGCAATGAAGGGGCATTTGGACTATTCCAACGAAGCACCCGTGTACACGATGTGGAGAATTCTCGAACCACAACGCGAGGGGGTCCGGCAGCGCCTAGCACTGGAATTTGGGTGTGACTCCGAAGAGATTGCATTGACACGAAATGCAAGCGAAGGCCTTCAGATCTGCCAATTCGGGCTGGATTTTGAACCCGGAGATGAGGTGCTGACCACCACGCAGGACTACGGCCGCATGATTACAACCTTCAAACAGAGGGAGCGCCGCGACGGAATTATCCTGAAGCAGTTCCCTCTACCAATCCCATCCGAAGACCCCAAGGAGATTGTAAATCTCTTCGAAAGTCATATCGCCCCCCGTACACGTGCAATCCTGATGTGTCACATGATCAATATCACGGGGCAAATCCTGCCTGTGAAGCAAGTCACCCAGATGGCACGGCGCAAAGGGATCCCCGTGATTGTGGATGGTGCGCATGCATTTGGACACTTTGACTTTAAGCACGACGATCTTGATTGCGATTACTACGCCTCAAGCCTGCATAAATGGCTCCTGGCACCACATGGTACAGGGATGTTGTATGTGCGAAAGGATAAGATCAAGACCCTCTGGCCACTCATGGCAGCCTCTGAAGGAATGGATGAAGATATCCGCAAATATGAAGAAATTGGTACTCATCCAGCCGCCAATTATCTCGCCATCGCCGAAGCATTAACCTTTCATCAGGGAATCGGAGCCAAACGCAAAGAAAAGCGGCTACGCTATTTGCGAGACTATTGGGCAAAGCAGTTGGTACAACATGATCGTGTCCGGCTCCATACCAGCCTGAAACCCGAATTCTCCTGCTGTATCGGAACCGTGCAGATTGAAGGCATTGATACAGCGGACCTGGGAGTGCATTTATGGAATGAACATCGCATCATTGCCACTCCGATTAAACATGAGGAGTTCGAGGGATTGCGTGTGACCGCGAACCTGTTCACGACGCTGGAAGAGTTGGATCGTTTCGTGGATGCGATGGAACGTGTCATTCACAAAGGGTTGTCTCCAAAGGAGTAAGATCGCAGCGCGTGATTTACTCGTGACGATGATGCATACTAACTGCGCTATTCTGATCGGAGGGTATGAATGAGAACGTTGCCGGGTTGCATCAGAAAAATGACTGATGATGATTTCCTGGATATGCTCTCTTGAGAAGTTTAGTGCTCTCGATTGGAAACCGGGCCAGCCTGACTAAGGGGGGCGCACCGGTAGATCTCCCGGATTACTGCCCACACTTTTCAGGAAGGATTTCCCTGAGCAGGTCTCCGGTATAGGTTTCCTGGTAGCTCATCTCCTCGGGAGTACCGACAAAAAGAATGTTGCCTCCCTCCTCGCCTCCTTCCGGGCCCATGTCTACGATGTAGTCCGCAACCTTGATCACATCTGGATTGTGCTCAATCACAAGTACCGTATTGCCTTTGTCGACCAATTTCTGCAACACATCCAACAGTAAACGAATATCCTCAAAATGCAACCCTGTGGTCGGCTCATCAAACAGATAGAGTGTGTTCCCGCGCCCGATACGCGAAAGTTCTTTCGCCAGCTTCACTCGCTGCGCCTCCCCACCGGAAATTGTAGTGGACGGCTGCCCCAGACGCACATAACCAAGGCCGACTGAGAGAAGCGTGTCCAACTTCCGTGCGATCTTGGGGACGTTTGCAAAGAACGCTGCCGCCTCGGTCACGCGCATGTTCAGAACCTCGGAAATCGTTTTGCCCTTGTAGAATACTTCCAGGGTATCCTGATTATAGCGTCTTCCCTGACAGGTCTCACACTCCACATACACATCGGAGAGAAAGTTCATCTCCAGACGTTCCACCCCGGCACCCGAGCAGCTTTCACATCTACCGCCACTTACGTTAAACGAAAAACGTCCCGGCTTGTATCCGCGTGCCTGTGCCAACGGTAAACTGGCAAATAATTCCCGAATGGCGGTAAACAAGGTGATATACGTAGCCGGATTGGATCTAGGCGTTCGCCCAATGGGCTTTTGATTAATGTTCACCACCTTACTAATATGTTGCAACCCTTTCAGGTCCTTGTAAGGCAAAGCTTTCTTTTCAACGCGCAGGCTGAAGAGTTCGTCTAGTGCAGGAACCAGCGTTTGATTAATCAAAGAACTTTTTCCAGAGCCACTGACACCCGTCACACAAACAAATACTCCCACCGGGATTTTGAGCGTCACATTCTTTAGGTTATTCCCCGTAGCTCCCGAGAGTACGACGGCTCTCCTCTTATCGACCTTGCGGCGTTGCTTTGGAATCTCAATACAGCGCTCTCCTGTGAGATAGGGAAGCGTGAGTCCCTTTACATCACTGCTTTTCTGCCACAATGCATTGGGAGGGCCTGAGCACACAACCTCTCCGCCCTGCTCACCAGCACCAGGACCTAAATCAATGAGATGATCCGCCGCTTCGATCATGTCACGGTCATGCTCAACGACCAGGACTGAGTTCCCCAGATCCCGCAGGCGTCGTAAGGATGCAATTAGGCGTCGATTATCTCTGGCATGCAATCCAATCGATGGCTCATCCAGCACATACAGGACTCCCGTCAACTGTGTACCAATCTGAGTAGCCAGGCGGATACGCTGGCTTTCTCCACCGGATAAGGTAACCGCTGGCCGGTCCAGTGTCAGATAACCAACTCCGACATCAATCATAAATGATAAACGCTCCCGAACTTCCTTAACGATGGGTGCCGCAATTTGCGCCTGTCGCCTGCTAAAGCTGACCGTATCCAGAAACTCGCGCAACCGGATAAGATTCATTTGTGCCAGATCAGAAATGGTCTTGCCACTGATCCTGTACGAGAGCGCCTCCGTTGATAGACGACCTCCCCTACACGAGGGGCACGTTTGGGTTGTCCTGAAAACCGCCAATTGCGTCTGCTCTTTTCGGCTGGCCCAGCGGAATATATGGTCCATTTCAACAAAGAGCCCTCTGGCAAGCACAAATTGGCTGGCACTACCCGCAATAATGCCATTGGAAACCCCGTGGATCACTTGATCCCAGGCAGCTTGGCTAATATCTTTTACCGGCGTTGTCAGCTTATACCCGTGTTTCTTAAGAATCATCTCCGCTCCCGTAAAGAACGTAGAATGAATCCAAGGATCCATGAACCGGATTGCTCTGCGCTTGAGACTCAATGAACGATCCGGGACAAGCATTGACTCGTCCCAGGTTTCACAGGATCCCAGGCCATTGCACTTCGCACAGGCACTTGAGGGAGCATTAAATGAAAAGGTTTTGGGAGCCGCCTCCTGGAAGGATCTACCGGTCTCGGGGTCATACAGGTAGCGACTGAAAATACGGTCCTTTTTCTTTTCCTCTGCGATAATCAAAACCCCATCCCCTAATCCCAAGGCCGTTTTGACGGACACTGCGATCCTGTCCTCCATCCCTTCCTCAATCAGCAGGCGATCCACAACCACCTCAATGGTATGCACTTTATATCGGGCAACCTGCATACCCGGAGTGATATCCCGAATCTTGCCATCAACCCGGGCCTTCACATACCCCTGACCGGATACTCTCTCAAAAAGCTCTCTGTAGTGACCCTTACGATCCTTTACAACCGGTGCAAGAATTTCGATTTTTGCCCCAACTGGATAGGCCTGGACGGCTTCTATAATTTCATCCGTGGATTGGCGTACAAGCGGTTTACCGGACGTAGCCGAGAAAGATGTAGCTGCGCGTGCATACAATAGGCGCAAAAAATCATACACTTCGGTGATGGTGCCGACCGTTGAGCGTGGGTTGCGGGAGACGGTCTTCTGGTCAATTGAAATCACCGGTGAGAGCCCCTCTATGTGATCTACATCGGGGCGCTCGGGCATTCCCACAAACTGCCTCGCGTACGCGCTGAGGCTCTCCATGTAACGCCGCTGCCCTTCAGAGTAGATCGTGTCAAACGCCAGAGAACTCTTTCCAGAACCCGAAAGGCCGGTTACCACGACGAGGGCATCGCGCGGGATATCCACATCAATACTTTGCAGGTTGTGCACACGCGCACCCCTGACCACGATGTACTCTGTTCCGCCTTCGTGCCGTAGGCCATCCATAGGTAGGCCCATCTTTCGTATCTAGCCCAGGATCTCTGAGGTGGGATCCCTAAAGTAGACTTCGGAATTAAACATCTCCCCAATTGCAACCTCTGTAGGCTTTGGCTGCACCTCATGCTCAATGGATATACGACGTTGTTCTTCCTGGAATTGTGGATCTTCCAGTTCCGGGTCAAACCCTTCGAAGTATGCCAGACGTGTATCCAAGTCCGACTTCATCTTGATCGCAGCCTGGCGGGAGCGCTTGGACAGGATTGCAACGGTCTCAAACAGGTTCCCTGTCTGATCTACCAGCTTATCTACATCAACAGTTTTGATCGCCATAAAAGTGGTCCATTCATTCTAACAGCCCAGTGATACCCCCATGCAAAGACTTGGTTTCTTTTTTGGATTGATGTTTTTACTTGCAGTGCTTGCAAATTGCGAAACTGCACAACAGGTACCCGAACTCACAGAAGAAGATCTTGCGGAGCTCATTCCGTACGTGTCCCTGGGTCGTGGAGTACAGGCATCCCTGGACACGACGACCGCGCGCATGATCTCAGAGCCAAGCACTTGGTCGGCATATACGGATTCGCTTCGACCACTTCTGCCCTTTACGTCGGTGGACTTTGAAATGGAAACGGTCCTTCTGGCAGCTGTAGATGTGAATTCCGGGGGCTACGACTTGCGCTTTGAGATTGTTGAGAGTCTCCGGGATACCGTAGTGGCAACGTATCGCTTATTCTCTTCAGGAATAGATTGCCGGCCTTCCTACGCTCCTGGTGTACCTTTTGAAGCCATCCGGATCCCACGAACACACACTGCGGTGCGATTTGTACAGATGGAGGAAGCGGTCGACTGTTCTCCATCATGAGAGAAGATTCTACCGTGAGTGTTGCAGATCGAAACTTAAATCGCGGTTGAATCTATTCTTATACAGCGCAGTATGGGTTGAAGCGATCCAGCATCGTATTGCTTTGGAGAGACCGGGTAGAATCACAACGAGATACATTGCCCGCTCGCACGAAGTCATATAATTTCTGTTTGCCTCTAGGGAATCTTGCAAGAGGCTCAGAGAGTTGACATTGTAGAAAGAATTGTTTACAATAATCAATACCGGGAGAACCTGCACACTTTTTCGATTCAAAATGGCATGGACGGTAGCAGGAGAGAAGTTTTTTCTTTACGCCAAGGGTAGCGGTCTTATGGTCTGCATCAGGCATGCTCTGATGCTCACTGTTTTTGGGGTGTTATTTTTGCCTGCTGTCGTTCTTGGGCAGGTGCAAGCACCGAAAATCCAGATCCATACTGGCACGCCTTCTCAGACATTGTCCAATTCGGACTTACAGGATTTTGAAGAAAGGGATCAGGAAGTTGTAGGCTATCATCTTATGTTTTCTGATGAACAGAACTCCTTCAATCCTTCGCCTGAAGTTGCCGGTGTAAGCGGAGGAGAACTGCTCCGAAGAACATTCTATCCTCCCCCATTTGCCCGGGATTTGAGTACTGGTGCCTCAGAACCGTTTGCGAATGCAGGTGAACTTGCGGGAGACCGATGGAGAAATTTACAACAAACGTTCGGGGATGCCCAGAATTCTTTGACGATTCTGGAAGGGAATTCAAAAACATTCGGGATCAGGCTAGATGCGCAGCCTTCAGGTACGGTGACAGGTACTATTACCGGGCATGCAGGTACGGACCTGGAGGTGACCCCAACGCAATTGACGTTCAATGATTCGAACTGGAATGTGAAGCGGACGGTTACGGTGAAAGAGAACCATGATAGTGATGATACGAATGAGAACGTGACGTTAACGTTCACGCTTTTGACGAATTCTACTACAGGTTCAGTGAGTCAGGATATACATATCTCGATTCTGGACGACGAACGACCATGGAAATTTGCGCCTCTGGAGCTTTTTTTGGGCGGAAAGCGATTTAGGAGCATTCCACTTCTGAGAGCATTAGGACCACCTTCAGGGGATGTGACGTTCACGATTACCGGGCATGAAAATACAAGTCTACTTCCAGATCAGACGACACTGATATTCCGGCGAGCTCAATGGCGTGTCTCCCAACGGCTGGGCTTAGTATCAACGTCGCATACTAACAATGTAGATGAACACCTAACGCTGACATTCACCGCCTCAGGAGGAGGCTATACTGGCCTGAAATATACAATGGATGTGACGATTCTTTATGATCCCCCGTGGACGCTTTTGATCCCAGAGGGTGGTACTGCAAGCCAATCTCTTCGTTTAGTTGGGCGCCCTCCTCTAACTCCCCCGACAGTCACCGTCACGGGCCAGGAAAACACGGACTTAACAGTGAACCCAGAGCAATGGACCCACAACATAAACCCTTGGGATCCTTGCATTGATCGTCACGGCAATGACAACTACTGTTCGGGACGCCAACCAGTAATCTACGCGGCTACGGAAGATTCAGATGATGTGGATGATCAAATTCTCTTGAGGTTCACCGTCGGTCCGCCGGGACATTCGTACGAAAACGTGAATCAACTGATGCTTGTAAGGATTGAGGACAATGATGATCCGGGGCTGGTCGTGAATCCGTCAAGTTTACAGATTCACGAGGGGAGCAGTAAGACCTTCACGGTTAAGCTCTCGGACGCTCCTCTGGGAGATTTGGGGTCCAATAATGTCACGGTCACGATCCCCTCCCACACAGGAGATCTAACGGTGCCCCGAACTACCCTGACATTCACCACTTCAAACTGGGACACGGAGCAAACGGTAACGCTGACGGCGGCAGAGGATGATGATTCTGTGAACGAGACCGGAACATTGTGGATGACAGCAAGCGGAGGAGGCTATGACCGTGAGCGGGGAAGTGTTGATTGGGAGATTATTGATGATGATACGGCCGGCCTTGTGGTCTCTTCGACACAGGTGGAATTGGTTGAAGGGACTTCAGAAATCCTAGGGGTTAAACTTAGTGAGCCGCCAACTGGCAATGTGGCAGTATCCATTTCCGTGGATCAGGGCACCGATGGAGAACTGGATCTGGATCCAGTCACGCCAACGGCGCTGACGTTCACCTCTTTAGACTGGGATCAGGAGAAGGATGTGATATTCACGGCACAACATGATGGCGATTATAACGATGAGTCGGAGACACTTACACTCACGGCATCGGGTGGATTCTCGGATACAAAAACAGTTATTGTGAAGATCAAAGACGACGATACGCCCGGTCTTGTGGTCAGACCGGTAACGGTGACTGTTGACGAAGGAGCAACAGCGACCTTCACAGTTGAGCTTGAGGCATCGCCGGCTAACGATGTGACGGTATCCATTTCCGTGGATCAGGGCACCGATGGAGAATTGGATCTGAATCCAGTCACCCCGATGATGCTGACGTTCACCTCTTCAGACTGGGACCAAGAGAAAACGGTCATGTTGACGGCAAAACATGACGCGGATTTTGACGATGAGTCAGAGACACTTACGCTCACCGCAACGGGTAGCTTCTCGGATACGGAAACCGTCAATGTGACGATTAAAGACGACGATGACGAACCGGCTCTTGTGGTCACCCCAACATCGGTAGAAGTAGGCGAAGGGGAATCATCGATCTTCACGGTTGAGCTTGATAGAGCGCCTGCGAATGATGTAACGGTGGACATTTCTGGGTATACGGATACAGATCTAGATACGTTGGTATCCACACCAAGGACGTTAACTTTCAACTCCTCAGACTGGGGTGCAAAAGCGGTGACGATTGGGACAAAACATGACGCGGATTTTAGCGATGAATCAGAAACACTTACGCTCACGGCAACAGGGGGCCTCTCGGCTACAGAGACCGTCAATGTGGCGATTATTGACGATGACGAACCGGATCTTGTAGTCACCCCGGCGTCGGTGAGCGTAGACGAAGGGGAGTCAGCAATATTTACGGTTGAGCTTGATGGAGCGCCTTCCGGCGACGTAGATGTGGTTATTTCTGGATATACGGGTACAGATCTGGATACGACAGCATCAGACCCAAGGACTCTGACGTTCACCCCTTCAGACTGGGATGCGCAAACGGTGACGCTTGGGACAAAACACGATGCTGACTTCGTGAATGATACAGAAACACTTACGCTCACGGCAACAGGGGGCCTCTCGGCTACAGAGACCGTCAATGTGACGATTATTGACGATGACGAACCGGATCTTGTAGTCACCCCGGCGTCGGTGAGCGTGGACGAAGGGGAGTCAGCAACATTTACAGTTGAGCTTGATGGAGCGCCTTCCGGCGACGTAGATGTGGTTATTTCTGGATATACAGGTACAGATCTGGATACGACAGCATCGGACCCAAGGACTC
>CBDBMQ010000004.1:0-48550 GCA_965207565.1 Rhodothermales bacterium
CAACCCAAAACCAGATAGTTGCACCCGCCGGAAACAAATATGAGAACAGAAAATCAAACTGGCCCTTAACAAAACTGTTATCTGTCCAGTACGATCCTCCATAATAGAATGTTAGCGCTGGAACTGTAATAGCGAAGACTATCAACCCATCAATCAAGGAAGCCCCGAATCGCGTCCAGAACCCCACGTACTTCAGATCGTCAGGTACAGTTTCAGTCGTATTGATCGTCATGATTTTGAAAATTTGTGCAACGTAAGTACCTTTTACAAAATCTCTGAATCAAGGGTTTTCTAAACTCGGCCGGTCATCAGGGCTGAGTCCCAAGGTACACGAGTCTATCTGAGCAGTGGATATCGGCATACCAATGAACCAGACACAATGCTAAGCTTTAGACAAAGCTAAATGTAAGGGCTCTGAGGCAAAGATCAATATCAAACGGTATACCCCTGCACGAAAGCGGGCGAGTAGCCCCAAAATGCCATCACTGCATCAATACCACTAGTTTTTGAAATAAACATCTGAACCCGTTGATCAAAGCTGTCTGATGCGTATATTTATGCATGACTCACGGAGAAGCGACTGGCTTTGCTAGAGGATCTACGAAAATTGGCGCGATAACTGTTTTGTTTTGGTTTGGGGTTGTCGCCTCAAGATCGTGATTACTCTCTATGAAACGGATAATGCGTTATAGTCCTTCGGGGCCAAACACGCGAAAATATTCGTGATCTAAGGGGCCCCGTCCAGTCGCTTCTCCATGGGACAGGTCCATTGAACTTGCAACTTTCTCGTTCACGCGTCCTTGTATCTTTACCTGACGATGCATTCTGCTATCATCAAGTGTGAACTGAATCCTTTTCCTGATCTAACGTAAATCATGGCATAAGGGAAAAGTCAACCCAGATCGAATACTTAACCATAAGTGCCGTTGTGTTGCTGCGAAAACTAAGCAAAGAAGGCAAGTTGTCATCGGAGGAGATTCACGAACTCGCAGAAATTCAAAAAGACATTCCGGCACACGATTTGATCACAAACCAGAGGCCTCTGGACCGAGCTACAATCCCAGAAGGATATGTTGAAAACGGAATACTGTCAGATGCGTTGGCTCATTGCCATAACTGCAGGTGTTTTTAACGTTCTTGTAAATATCTTTGACTGGGGCACCCCCTGACCCCGAGAAAACCCAATTTCTAGTCTATGTCCAAGAGAGTCCAAAAGACATGCCAACCACAAGCTTTGATGACGAACTAGAGGTGCCCAGGGAAGTACTATACACCGAGTATAACGTAACCGATCTGGGCATCACGCTTGCAGGATTCGTGATCCCGACGGCGATCATTTTTGGTAACAGCGGCGGATCATAAACAAGATCTTCCAGATTCGGCCAAGGAGAAATATTTATTAGAGTTATAACTTCCATGATTGTTGTGGCTAAAACAGTTGTCGAACGAATTTCATAAGATGTAGAGTGATACACCTGAAATGTCTGTGATTAGGAGATTTCCCCAACTTACTGTGATGGAGTTCAGAGGACTGGTGCGGGGGCTGGCATCGCCTTCACCCGCTGTTCGTTCTCAAGAACAACATCCAGGATCTAAAGCATATGTCAGAATTTGATCAGTACACCGCTCATTACCCCGAATGGGCCCGAGTACTGGCACGTAAGTATTTCACCAAGACGTTAATCCAGTTCATCCTTCATGGTAACGTCCGCGATCTTGTGCGGCATGAAGACCCCGAATCCGGCAAAGTAGACTATGTCGGATTGACATATTTCCTAGTGAATGAACTATTTGCCGCCCGGGATATTGTGGTGCTTTATGATCGGGCGGCTGGAATTCATTTTCTTGACGCAGAAACACAAAAAGATTTCAACCGTGCAGTTTCAGGACACGACAGCCTGTTTGGGACCGAATTTGCTCGGAAACGACCCCGAAACCCGTCACAGGTCCTATCCATCCTTGACAACTACTTCCGGTTACGCCTGGGATCCAGAAAAAGAATTGCCTGCATCATTGACTATGCCGAAACCATTATTCCGATGGCGGAAGCATCCATGTATTCAGCTGAAGATCGAAGTGCGCTCGTAAATCTGCAGCGCTGGGCACATGATGCGCTGTTCCTGGAGCACGACTTTACGATCTGTTTGATTACAGAAAATCTGAGCGACCTCAATCAGCAACATGTACAGAGTCCCTGGACTGCCGAGATAAATATCCCCCTCCCTGAGAGAGACGATCGCCTGGCATTCGCAGAGTGGTCTACAAAGGATTCCACCTCCCTCTTTCAGCAGTACTCCGACCTTGGCCTGGAAGAGTTCTCACAGAATACTCCTGGTCTCGGGTATACGCAACTGCAGACCATCCTTGCGGATACGTTAGAAAACAAAACCTATCTCAGTTTCGATCATCTATCCAAACTCAAAAAAGCTTTGATTGAAGAAGCTGCGTTTGGGATGCTGGAATTCGTTGAGTCAGACAATGGTCTGGATGATGTAGCCGGGCACTCTGAAGCGAAAACTCATCTGCGCCAAGCGGCGTCTGCATTACAACAGGGAATGCATGAAGTCATGCCAATGGGATATCTGGTAAGCGGACCGGTTGGGACAGGAAAAACTTTTATGATCACATGCTTTGCCAATGATATTGGTATACCCATGGTTAAGCTGAAGAATTTTCGCTCACAATGGCAGGGACAGACTGAAGGGAATCTGGAACGGATCTTGAATCTTCTGGAAGCTATGCCACCGGTCGCTGTTATGATTGACGAAGCAGACGCAGCACTGGGAAATCGGGATGCGGAAGGAGATTCGGGAGTCTCTAAACGTGTTTTCGGGCAGATTGCCTCCTTTATGAGCAAGCCGGAACACCGTGGACGAATCATATTCTTTCTGATCACTGCGCGTCCAGATCTGATGCCGGTGGACCTCAAGCGCCAAGGACGAGCGGAAGAGCATATTGCACTCTTTTACCCATCCACCCAGAAAGATCGTCTCGAACTGCTACGCGTTATGATGCGCAGGACAAAGATTGATCTTCCTGAAGAAGCTGTCCCCAAAGCTCTGTTAAATGGAAAGACAATCTACAGTGGAGCAGATATGGAGGCACTTCTGACGCGTGCCAAATTTCGTGCAGCTGCGATTCACGGAGACCCCCGTGTAGTCACAGCCGAAATCCTGACCTCTGTTGTCGAAGACTTTGTTCCACCGGAAAATAGTGAGGAAAAAGAACTCCAGGCCTTGGTTGCTGTACTGGAGAGCACAAGCAAAGAGGCTCTGCCCAAAATATATCGATCTATGGATCGTGCAAAAATTGCTCAACGTGTGGCCAAATTGAAATTGCAGCTCACATAAATATGTTCTCAATCAGCATACCTCGTATATTACCTGCCCATTTGTCGCAAATTACCTATGCGTGTTAACTACCCCATCCTCTCTGCCGCTGTATGCTGCATTTTTTTGATCAACCTACCCGTAAAGGCACAGGTTAATAGTGGAGAATCTGTTCCCGATGTGACTCGAACCATTGCACTTACCAACGCACATGTAGTCCAGTCTCCTGGACAGATTCAAGAACGAAGCAATGTTATCATCCGGGATGGTCTGATTGTAGCCGTCGGACCCGATGCAGCAATCCCCTTTGATGCAATTGAAATACCGGCAGATTCTCTAATTGTCTATGCCGGCTTCATTGATGGTCTCTCGCATACCGGAATTCCCCAGCCGAAACAGCAGCCTGAGCAGGAACGCCCTGACGATCCAGCCAACCCACCGAACGAGTTAGCGGGGATCCTGCCGCACAGGGATGTTCGCGGTTTACTTGACCCCAAGGACAAGCGCATTGCCTCTATGCGGGAATCCGGTTTCACCGCTGCACATGTTGTTCCTAGGGGCCGTATGCTGCCCGGCGTGGGGGCAATCATCCTCCTGGGAGGTGATACTCCAAACGAGATGGTGTACCGCGGAGAAACTGCTCTGTATGCACAGCTCAGTGGAGCACGTAGAATGTATCCGGGCACTGACATGGCAGTCATTGCTAAACTGCGCCAACTGTACAGAGAGTCTGAGCGACGTCACCGGGTTGAACAGTTATATACTGAGAATCCAACTGGCCTCGAACGTCCGCGCTATGATCCAGTCCACTATGCCATGTTCCCTGTGCTAGAGGGGGATCGGCCTATTTTCTTTCAAACCGATGGCGTCCTTGATTTGCATCGAGTATTGTCTGTTCAAAAAGAGTTGGGTTTCCCCGCAGTGCTGACTGGGCTCAGTCAGAGCTTTGATGCCATTGAAAAACTAAAGTCAGCGAACCTGCCCCTGCTGTTGACTCTCGAACTCCCAAAAGAGCTTAAGAAGGACGAGGAGGAACCGCCTGCTGACTCCACGAAAGCTCCACCAACCGATGCGCCGGCTGCGCTGCCTGAAGTCATGCACCTAGACTACAATCCAGATCTGCGGGTCACCTCATTTACAGACATTGCAATGGAAAAGGAAAATCTGGAGACCCGGCGTCATATGGCCTACAAGACCCATGTCAGTAATGCCGCTACTCTTGAAGCAGAAGGGCTCTCCTTTGGATTTTCAACTGGAGGTGCCTCTCCCTCTGATCTCTTGGCAAATGTGAGAAAAATGGTCGATGAGGGACTTTCTGAGACCGCAGCCTTGGCAGCACTCACCACCACTCCAGCGGAAATCCTCGGGCTTACATCCAGTATGGGAACCGTTGAAGTTGGAAAAATGGGAAACCTGGTCGTCACAAAAGGATCCATCTTCGACGAAGAAGGAGAGGTTCGGTACGTCTTCGTTGATGGCCGTAAATATGAAGTGGAACCGCCAAAAAAATCCTCCGGTACCGGTGGCGAAGCGGGGGGCGGCAACCCCGCCGGAACGTGGTCGCTGACCATCTCCTCGCCAGAGGGTGACATTGCAGGAACTCTCACGATCAACGGCTCGGATGATGACTGGTCTGGTACCTTGATCGTGGAAATTGCACCAGAAGCCTCCCCACTTGAATACATTGCTCTGACTGGTAATGTACTGACCTTCTCCTTTAATGCGGGAGAATTTGGTACGATCAGCTCCTCGCTTACATTAGATGCCGATTCAATGAATGGCTCTTTTGATGTGCCAAACATTGGCCCGGTATCGGTATCCGGTACGCGAACAGCGGGCCCTGAGACATCAACACAGTTCTATGACTGATCCAATGAAGTTAAAAACCATTTTCCTTGTCGCACTCCTTTCGATTGCAATAAATTCTGCAGCGCAAGAAATACCCACCGGGGACCTGTTGGTCCGTAATGCCACCGTACTAACTATCACGAATGGAACCCTGGAAAACACAGATGTCTTGATCCAGAATGGGATCATTACAGCTGTAGGGGAGCAGTTAAACGCCCCTCAGGGTGCCCCTGTGATTAATGCCACCGGCATGTACGTCATGCCTGGAATTATTGATGCGCATTCGCATATCGGCATCAGCAATGTGAACGAGTCGTCTGCACCCGTCACAGCCCAGGTATCCGTTGGAGATGTGCTCAATCCCTATAGTATTTCCATCTACCGTGCCCTGGCAGGGGGAGTAACCTCCTCTCATGTGATGCATGGGTCTGCGAATGTGATTGGGGGACAGAATGAAACGATTAAGCACCGATGGGGGCTTTTGGATCCAGATGAACTACGCATGGCTGGAGCCCCACGCACAATTAAATTTGCTCTTGGTGAGAACCCTACACGAGTGCACGGCCGCGGAAACAACAAACGCCCCGCATCCCGTATGGGTGTCGAATATGTGCTGCGCGAGACTTTTGCGAAAGCACAGCGCTATCAGGAAGCTTGGGCACAGTATGAAAAGAACGCAAAAACAAACTCGCGTGCGATTTCTCCCGCCTATAACAGCCAACTGGAAGTCATGGCGGATATCCTCAATGGTGATATTCTGATCCACTGCCATTCATACCGTGCGGACGAAATTCTAATGCTTCTGGGGGTACTGGAAGATTTTGGTGTCGACCAAATCACCCTGCAACATGTCAATGAGGGTTTCAAGATTGCTCCCGAGCTTGCCGAGTTTGGAGCTGGTGCCTCTGTCTTCGCTGACTGGTGGGGGTACAAATTTGAGGTGTACTATTCAACCGCCTACAACGCAGCCATCTTGACCCGCAACGGCGTACTCACCTCCATTAACTCGGACTCGGGAGAACTCAATCGCCACCTGTACCATGAGGCGGCAAAATCACAGAAATACGGCAACCTCAGTGACGACGAGGCCCTAGCGCTCATCACAATCAACCCGGCAATACAACTTGGCATTGGTGACCGTATCGGTTCTATTGAGGTAGGTAAAGAAGGAGATCTGGCGATCTTTGACCGTCACCCGCTTTCGGTTTATGCAGTCAATCAAAAGACGGTTGTTGATGGCATCGTCTACTTTGATATTGAAGCGGATACCGATGATATGCGCTTGATTGTGGATCCTGAAAGCACCGTTGATACGGTAGTCCTGCACTCGCATGACGATACGCACCAGTGCCTGTACGAAGATTCACTGGACCTTTATGATTTCCTGCAAAGCAATTAATGATGTCCCTATTCTATTCACTGCTTATTGCTGCAACCTTATTGGTTTCACCGTCTCCAGAGAAGCTGGATACGGTGACTGCACTGACCAACGCGCGTATTGTGACCGTCACTCAGGGAACCATTGAAAATGGAACGATCCTGATTCAGGACGGCACAATCATTCAAATCGGCGCAGACGTAGATATACCGGAGGATGCCAGGGTTATTGATCTGGAGGGATTGAGTGTCTATCCTGGCATGATTGACTCGGGGACGCAAATGGGGCTTGTGGAGGTAGGATCGCTGCCGGAAACCCGTGATGCTTCCGAGCTCGGCGACCTGTCACCTCAGATGAAAGCTCTCACGGCAGTCAACCCAAATGGGGTGGCTATTCCAGTCACGAGGGTCAGCGGAGTGACGACTGTCCTCACCGTCCCATCCGGTGGCATGCTTCCTGGGCAGGCCGCCTTGATCAACCTTCATGGGTATACTCCGCAACAAATGTTTGCCGGGTTTGAGGGGATAGTCCTTCATTTCCCCGCTACAGGTCGCAGAGGTCGATTTGACTCCCGGTCGGAGGAAGAGGTAAAGAAAGCGGCAGACGAGGCCATGAAGAAGCTCAATGATACCTGGGACAGTGCAGAATTACATCATCGGATTGACTCTACCTATCAAGCTCACTTGGAAGATGGACGTAAACCTGAATACGTACCGTCCATGGAAGCACTGCGAGATGTCATCCGAGGGGAGCAGACGCTCATCATTCAGGTCAATGCCGCGAAGGATATCCTTGCTGCCATTGAGTGGGTTCAGACCCGTGGGATTGATCGCGCAATCTTCAGTGGACTCGCTGAAGGGTGGCGTGTTGCGGACAAACTTGCCGAATCTGGGATTCCATGTTTGGTTGGGCCGGTCCTCAGCATTCCGACTCGGCAGAGTGATCGTTTTGACAAGGCGTACAGGAATGCGGGCCTCATGCACGCAGCGGGCGTAAAGATTGCCCTCCGCTCGGATGACACCGCGAATGCACGTAACCTACCCTACCATGCCGGATTTGCAGCCGCTTACGGATTGCCCCTAGAGGAAGCTCTTCGAGTTGTAACCATCAACCCTGCTGAAATTTTTGGCGTGAGTGACCGACTCGGATCACTCGAAGTAGGCAAGGAAGCAACGTTTTTTGTTGCCGATGGGGATCCATTTGAAACAGCGACCATGATCCATCATGTATTCATTGCGGGGTACGAGATCCCGATGGAAAGCAGGCACACCCGACTCTACGAGGAGTTTTTGCAACGAAGCCCCGGTCTGCATAAACATGGCCAAAATTAACTTTTTGACCGGGAATTCACTGTGGCATTTGAATGTAAAGCGAACGATTTGCTCTTTGCATTTCGATCACGCATCTACCAGAAAGGGAACGGGGGACATACGATACAAAATTACAGATAAACCAAATTTGTGAACTCCAAGAATACTTCGATTGCAGATTAAAGTCCAGCCAACATTGAATCTAAAGGAGAGGAATCGAAAAAACATTCTGTAAGATTCATGCTTTTAAATTCTGAAAAGACCGTGAATGCAAAGCTTGCAGAGTGTCTAAGAAGCAAGCATCCCGGCTGGAACGTACGTGCTGAACAGACGAACGTCTTCGTAGAGAAGCTGAAACAGCCGGATATTGTTGTTTCCCATGAGGGCGGTCTCACCGTAATTTTGGAGACAGAGTTTTCACCCGCCGCTACAGTAGAGTCAGACGCATTTAAACGACTAGGCCAGACCATCAAGTTCACTGGAGAAGAGGTAGAACAATGTATCGCAGTGAAGTTGCCAGTATCTCTTCGAGAGGTTGAACAGGAAAACCTTGATTTTGCTGTGCGGTTCGCCCGCTTTTTCTTTGTAGTTATCACCTATGACGGGAAAGAAAAATTGTTTGGTGATCATGAACGGTGGCCAAGCCGTGGATGGCTAGAAGGTGAACTGGACGATTTGGCAAACTGTATCGAGACGGTTGCCTTATCCGAGCGCCGAGTTGCAAAGGGCGTTAAAATCCTAGAACTGGGAGTTAGCCAGGCAGCGGGATATCTGCATTTCCGTGCACCACAATACATTCTTGGTCAACTTGCGCAGAAGCTCCATCAGGAAGAGGGAGAACAAACCACTCGGATGGCCATGGCTATTCTGGCCAACGCGGTGATCTTTCATATGCGTCTTTCTCGACTCCATCCAGAAATCAACTACCTCACACACTATAAGAATGAACTTGGAACTGTTATCAAGTCAGATGTGATTGACTGTTGGCGCGCCATTCTACACATCAATTACTGACCGATTTTTAGTTTGGCATCTGACCTTTTTCAGGTCTTGCCCGAGAAAGACGCACAGGGTGTCATAAATATATTGGACCAGATGGCGGCCCAACTGGAACGTTTCGGTGCCGCAGATATCCAAGACCTGTCGGGACGTATGTTCCAGCAACTCATTACCGATCGCAAGTTCTTGGCCACCTTTTACACCCTACCAGCTTCAGCCACACTTCTGGCTGAGTTGGCGATTTTGCGTCTCAGCATTGATTGGAGTGATCCCGAACAAATTACCGCACTTAAGATAGCGGATCTGGCCTGTGGAACCGGTGCACTATTGGGAGCAACCTACCATGCGTTTGCATCCCGCCACCGGCGAACCGGTAAAGACGATGGGATGCTGCATGCAAAGATGATGGAGACGGTGTTCACTGCAGCCGATATCATGCCTTCCGCCGTGCATTTGACAGCCGCAACCCTCTCAGGAATACATCCCGACAAAGCGTATAGCCACACACGTATCATCAATATGCCCTATGGAGAAAACGGGGACGAAAACGGAATCTCCATCGGATCCCTTGATCTGATGCAGGCGGATGAAACGCGAGCAATCTTTGGAACGGGGCGTAAAGCTCTAACCGGGAAAGGAATTGTAGCAGATGATCTTGGGGGTGCCGTCGTGGAAGTCCCGCACGGATCTATGGACCTCGTCATTATGAACCCTCCATTTACCCGACCAACCAACCACGAGGCGAATGACGTTCCCATTCCTTCGTTCGCCGGGTTCAGAACAAAGGAGGAGGAGCAAGCGAAAATGTCTGCCCGCCTTCAAGAACTCAGGAGAGGACTGACAACTCCAGCTGGGCATGGGAATGCGGGGCTTGCGTCGAATTTTATTGATCTGGCACACGCAAAACTCCGCCTTGGCGGCATTCTCGCTTTGGTCCTGCCAGCTTCTTTTGTACAGGGAAAGGCATGGGAAAGTGCACGTACGTTGATTCATCAGCACTACGAGGACATTCTCATTGTGGGAATTGCGACCGATGGGAGCACCGACCGGGCGTTTTCCGCGGATACGGGCATGGCAGAAGTACTCTTGGTGGCTACCCGTAAGAAAGAGAACGATAAGGACCTGTGTGACGTTTTTGTGGTGAATGTATTACATAAGCCCAGGACTCAACTGGAAGCCACGGTCACTGCCCAGATGATTGAACAGAGTCGACAGAATCAAACTCAAGATGTAGGGAAGATCCATTTGACCGAAACACAACCAGCCGGCACCTTCTTTCAATCAAGAGACTGGATTGGCCTTGGTATTCGGGAGACTTCATTGGTGATGTGTATGAACGCACTTGCGGAAGGCAACCTGCTCTTGCCTCGAATGGGCGCATCGGTACCCATACCTGTCTGCGAACTTGGGAAACTCGGGCGCCGTGGCTTCTTACACAGAGACATAACCGGAAAAACCAATAGCGGTGAACCACGTGGCCCTTTTGATCTTGAAGCTCTGTCTCAGGCACCAGAGTATCCGATGTTGTGGGGACACGATGCTAACCGTGAGCGGCGGCTGATTGTTACCCCTGATCGACAAGGGATAAGCCGAATGGGTTTGCGTCAGCAGGCTGCAGAACTATGGAGTAACGGAGCATCCCGGTTGCACTTTAACCTTGATTTCCAGATTAACTCCCAACCTCTGGCCGCCTGTCTGACCGAGAAGCCTTCTCTTGGAGGAAGGGCATGGCCGAATTTTATTGCTGACAAAAGATGGGAAATTTCGCTTGTGCTTTGGGCCAATACAACCCTCGGCCTGATATCTTTCTGGGGGGCTGGAACGAGACAGCAGCAGGGACGGTCTATACTCACGATTACCCGCCTGCAGCAGCTATTATCTATTGACGCAAGAAAGCTCACCAGGAAACAACTAGAGCTTAGCAAACAAATCTTTGACGCTTTCCAGGACAAAGATTTCCTCCCTGCAAATGAAGCCTACCGGGATAATTCACGCATTGCACTGGATCGTGCAGTTCTGGTAACCTTACTGGGTTTTGAAGATTCCCTACTTGATCATGTCGCGATCCTGCGTGAGCAATGGTGCGCAGAACCCAGCGTCCATGGAGGTAAGGCAACGAGACCTGATACGTGATTTGGGGTAAATTTGCAACCTAGTCTGCCTGTTCCATTGGTACATACACCGAATCGAACGAGGTCGACACTTGGAAATCTCATTTGATGTTCACTTGAGAAGCAATGGACGATTATATATCCAATTTTGCATCTACATGTTGACAAAATCTGTTCTTGGCTCACAAGAATTATTCGGGACATTCCCTTCGAATTTACTCAACTCGAAATTGAAAAAGCGACTGCTACTTGATAGACTCAAATTTCGATTTAGTGGACAAGACTAGCTCGAATTACTATGGCATCTATCCACATCGAAACCCAATTAACCATCTGGATATTCACTGTTCCAGTGGATTAGTGTCCCACTTGCCCGCAATACGCAAACCATCGATCTGGAGCAATCTCTACCGTTCTAGTACTCGACTGCACCTCCAAGCTCTATACCCCTGCAATCATATCTCAGTCAATAACGAAGGGATTCATCTTCTTGGCTATGGTCGACATGTACTCTGACCCGGGTTCATCTGCCTTGGATCGAATGTGTACCTGTAGGACCAACACTCGAAAACGCCCCTCAAAGATTGGCTTATCTCGAAGCTGGTCACTCAACTAGTAAAAGACTCCATCGCAGCAAAGATCAGATCTTCACCTCCAAAAGCACACTCCGACAAATCCAGCAAAATCAACTGAGCTACTACGCTATCAAGTAACCCCGATTGGATTGTCAGGCAACTATTGACCGCCCAGAATCAGGGGTAGACCATCCCCCCTGTATCTTATAGGTGATGTTTAACTGAGTCCAATTTTGTAAAATCATAAAATAAAAATTCGGCAGTATAGCTGGATGTTTTGAGTTGCTATACGGTCTGGTTTTTTAGATTTACAAAACAACAGCTTTTGTTTTGCATCATGTAACTGCGGGTAACTCCCTGGGAGCAACCAAATTCCCCCTGCGTCTTGAACGCCTGGGGGGGATCTGTGCCCCAGGGAGTACCGTGATCCACGTCCAGTAGGGAGTTAGTGCCATTGAGCACCGATACAGGGACAGACGGAACGTCACGGCGACCCGCAATCTCCTAACCTTAAAGATACTCAAATCATGTCTATAAAATCTAGATTCACCATCTTTATTGGTGCGGACTGGGGTTCTCAGTTTCACCAAGTCTGCATCCTGACCTTGGAGGGCATTCTTCTAGGTGAGAAGGTGTTTTCTCATTCTGGAGAAGGCCTCCAACAGCTGGCAGATTGGATCCTTGACCGCGCAGGCTGCGCTGCAGATAAGATTGCAGTCGGCATTGAGGTTCCGCATGGTCCCGTTGTGGACACTCTGTTGGAGCGAGGGTTTCACGTCTTTTCCATCAATCCCAAACAAGCAGACCGATTTCGAGATCGGTTATCGCCGGCAGGGGCCAAAGATGACCGCCGAGATGCCCGCGTCATCGCCGATGCCCTCCGGACTGATATAGGATGCTTTCGGGAACTGAATCCAATGGATCCCAAGATTGTCCAGCTGCGCGAGTGGTCACGGATGAACCAGGAACTGACGAACCAGCGTACTCGCCTCACCCACCAGATCCGAACCCAATTCTGGCGTTATTTCCCACAGTTCCTTACGCTCGGATTTGCATTGTATTCGCCAGCGCTCCGAGACCTCTGGAAACTCATTCTCACGCCTAAGCGTGCACGCCGGGTTCATCTTAGTTCTGTGGAAAAGGTGCTGAAAAAACACCGTATTCGGCGTTTGAATGCGGAGCAGGTTCTAACCCACCTGCGCACCCAACCCATCAGCGTTGCAGCGGGTGTCGTTGAGGCGGCAACGGCCAGCATCCGAATTCATCTGCAGCAGCTTGAACTGCTTGAACGGCAGATCAGCGAAGCGAAACAAGCCATGAAAACGATCCTTGATTCGCTCAACGATGCTCAGAGCCCAGCTACTTCAAACTGCGCTTTGAACCAAGAGAAGAAAACATCCTCCGAGGAAAAACCCTTGAGCGATGTGGAGATCCTGTTATCCATTCCAGGCATGGGACCAACGGTCCTGGCTGCGCTCATCTCGGAGGCCTATGGATTGCTCAGTGAGCAAGACTATCGAGCCCTACGATGTTTCTGTGGGGTGGCACCCGTGACGAAACGTTCTGGGAAATCGTGGAAGGTCGTTCGAAGAAAAGCCTGCCAGGCCCACTTGGTTAATGCAGTATACCACTGGAGCAGAGTGGCCATTCAGCATGATCGCATCAGCAGAGCGAAGTACGATGCCCTACGTAAGCGAGGACATAGCCACGGCCGAGCTCTGCGATCCGTTGCTGATCGACTCTTGGCCATCGCCTGTGTGATGCTTCGCGACCGGACACTCTTTGATCCCAGTCGTAGAACCGCCGCAGCCTAATGAATGGCTCCACCAATTGTCCTCAGGTTCAGAAGAACTCATGGCGGTGGAATGAAAAAATCAAGAAAGAACGGTGCGGAAATCACAGATTTCAACGAAAAATTTCGCCGCAAATCCCGTAAGTATCACTTAATGAGACAGATTCTCGAAAAAATGTAAAATAAATCGAAATTAACCCGTTTTAGATTTGGTAAAATGGTAGGGAGTCCCCCCCCCAACGATCACAGTTTTGCTGTTGGGTGAATTTGCCAGTTCCTGCGTAGCCTCAATTCCCTTGAAACGTAGAAATTGCGAGGTGAGGCTTGCTGTAATAATTTGCTGATATGCAGCTTCACCCTCTGCTTCAATGCGCTTACGCTCGGCTTCGAGACGTTCTTTTTGGATGGTGAATTCGTATCTCTCAGCCTCCTGCTCTTCTTTCAGCTTATTTTCGATGGCCACCTTGATTTGTTCTGGAAGCCGTACATCTCGGATCAGAATCGCCTCAATGATGACATTTTCGCTATCTACGCTTTCCTTTACCCTGGCATATATCTGATCCTGCAACTCCGTTCTCCGACTGGAATAGAGCTCTTCAGGGGTGAACTGACCGATCACTTCCCTGACCACACTGCGAAGCTCAGGGCCAATAAGCTTTCGGAAATAATCAACACCATAGTCTTGATGTAAAGATGGAAGGGCCTCCGCCCTCGGTCGCCAGCGTACAGAAATATCCGTGCCGATTGATAGTCCGTTTGAGGAAAGCGCCTCCATATTCTCAAGTCTCTCCTGCACACGAACATCATACTTGATTACACGGATCCACGGTGCATGGACCTTGAGCCCCTCATCGTAGATATTCTCAATGGTTCCTCCGAAGGGAGTATAGCGGACACCGGCCTGACCCGAAATCATTGTCGTTGTCATGCACCCTGCAGCCATTGCACCGACAACAAGAACGATAGCTAGGAGTATTGCTCCACGCGTCAGCAGACGAGACATATTCGGTAAATTTGATCTGTTATTCATTTCTTATCCTTAGAATCTGAGGGTTTGTGAGAAATAATTATAACGATTTACTTGATTGTGGGTTGCAGTATTAAATTCTTCTTTTGGTATGCGACAAACGCTTGAAAAGCTTATTGGTGAACGTTCTGTCGTTCAGGAGAACATCCGACTGGCCCCCTATACAACCATGAAGGTGGGAGGGCCGGCAGATCTTTTTGTAGAGGCAACAAATGCAACTGCACTGGAGCATGCAGTAAGGGCTGTCCGAGAATTGAGACTACCCTATTTCCTGTTGGGCTACGGGGCCAATATCATTATTGGAGATGGCGGCTTCCGCGGAATCGTCATCCGTAATTCTGCCGATCACATCTGTTTCAATGGAGATTTAGTTACCGCTGAGAGCGGTGCAACGATGTATCCCAACCTCATCGAACTCACTGCAACTCGATCTCTTTCCGGGCTTGAGCACTACGTTGGGATTCCCTCAACCGTAGGCGGGGCACTCTGGCAGAATCTCCATTTCCTCTCACCAGCCCCGGCTCGTGAACGCACGATGTTCATCGAAGAAGTTCTAGAACATGCTGACATGCTGACGCAGGAAAATGAATCCAGACGTGTCGGTGTTGATTATTTTGAATTCGGATATGACAAATCCATCCTGCATTGGCGGGATGACATTGTGCTGAGCGCGACGTTTCGGCTCCAGAAAGCGGATCAAGCAGGTATCTACAGAATTATGAAAGAAAATCTTGCCTGGCGCGCAATAAGGCATCCTGATCTGAAAACCGAACCAAGTGTCGGATCTATATTCAAGAAAATCCAGGGGATTGGAGCCGGAAGGCTCATTGATGAATGTGGACTCAAAGGGGCCAGCTATGGAGGCATGACGATCTCACACCGCCATGCCAACATCATCGTCAACCATGCAGATGGAACCGCAGCAGATCTCCAAGCACTGGTAGCTTACATCCAAAAAAAGGTGGCCCAACAGACAGGATATCACCTGGAAACAGAAATTGAATTTGTCGGCGACTTCCATCCTCCGACCAGTGGAAAACCCGTATTTCTGCCTCGACCAAAAGGCTTGGTTACTGCCGAGGAATTAGCCGCGCGTCACTCACCATGAGCATGCCCAATAAGCCAGCCAGCTGGATTGCTGGAGCAAAGTCTGTGCTCCTGAAGGACCTTCGCCTTGAACTACGTAACAAATCCGTACTGGGCACATTGCTCATCTTCGTATTAAGCACATTGTTTTTAGTCTTGTTTGCTACCGCAAGAGATGACCTCGGTCCCCGAACGAAATCGGGCTTGCTTTGGATCGTAATCCTCTTTACCGCAGCATTGGGACTGGGGCGAGTATTTCTGTCTGAGGAGGAACGTGGAACCGCAATTTTTTTGCGATTGCATACACAGGGAGGAATGGTTTATCTCGGTAAACTTTGTTACAGCTTCCTGACGCTTCTGTGTGCAAATGCTGTTTCATCCGGGGTATTCCTGCTGCTTCTAAATGTTGAGGTGGTACTACCTGGGCTTTTTGTTCTGACGATTTGTCTGGGCACCCTGGGGCTTGCAGGGGCAACCACGCTTCTGGCGGCGATTATTTCACGAACGGCACGTGGCGGGCCGCTCCTTCCCGTTCTACTCTTTCCTCTTTTGATCCCTTTATTGCTTTCTGTCGTTGAAGCGACTCATCTAAGTTTTACAGGTCAGTCTTTTACCATAGACGGATGGAGTGCAGCCACTGGATCCTTAGTTACCATGGCGAGTTTTTCCGGTGTCGTGATTGCCGCGTCTATCCTCCTTTTTGACTATGTCTGGGAGAACTAAATTGATTCTATGCCTCGCAACTACAGGAGAACACGCCTGATCATCGTCGTTTGGATGACGCTCGTTCTCTTAGGAGCGTTTTCTTTTGCCGGAACGTGGTTGAATATTCCACGTGTAGCCATGCTGGAGCACACCGCTCGGAATTTGTATTTCCATGTTCCGATGTGGTTTACCATGATGGCATTGACGGCTATTTCTGCCGTTCATGCCATTCAATGCCTCCGGACGAATAACCCGGTGAATGATATCAGATCAAGTACTGCCGCACTGGTTGCGATTGCGTTCGGGCTGTTAGGACTAGCGACAGGCAGCATGTGGGCACATTTCACCTGGTATGAAGGGACAAACATATGGTGGAATTTTGATCCAAAACAATCAATGGCTGCAGTCCAGGTACTGATCTATGGTGCATATTTTGCCCTTCGAGGCGCGTTAGATGATCCGACCACGCGAGCACGGATTGCAGCTGTCTATAATATTTTTGCATTTGTAACCGTACCTTTCCTATTGTACGTTCTTCCACGTCAGTTAGAGAGTCTGCATCCCGGTGCCGAAGGGAATCCAGCATTCAGTGACATTACCGATCCGATTATGCGAGTTGTATTTTACCCGGCAGTAATCGGATTTATTGGCTTAGGATGGCTGCTTTATACTCAACGCGTCCGGTTATCACGTGCCTCTGCTACATTGCAGTCTATCTTGGAAAAGGACTTGTAAACAACATCATGCTCTCTCTACTCCTACAAACTTCTGGTTTTGAAGCTACGATGCTAGACAACGACAAACTGATGGTTGTTCTGGCGGTTGTCTTAATCATCTGGCTAGGGATCGTAATCTTCATTTATGCGACAGATCGAAAAATCAATCAGATTGAATCTTCGATCCAGCATCTTCTTGAAAACGAGAAGCCTACTGAATAAGCTGATTCAACTGCTATTTGGTGGACAATCTAATTGAGAAAGAACAGAATTTCATGGAGGCTCGAAGTGTCAGATTACCAGAAAATAGAACTGCAGAGACCGTAGCCGACCGTGATGCTTCAGACACAGACAACCAGCTGGAATGATCGCAGTAGAACCAGTAAAACCGAAATCTTAAGCCCATGCGTAAGCCCCGCACCATTATCAGCCTGATTGCTCTTGTGGGATTTGCATCGCTGCTTCTGTTCAGCTTTGGCGAACAGGTCAGTGGCTATATGCATTTTTCCGAAGCCGAGGCTGCAGGGACACGTGCCCATGTGGTCGGTTACTGGGTGCAACCAGAGACGGCTCACTATGACCCGGAAGCCAATCTCTTTACATTCCATATGCAGGATGAAGAAGGATCTGTGCGAAAAGTCCACTATCGCAACACAAAACCGGCAAGCTTTGAGAATGCGGAAAAACTGGTCGTAGAAGGCCACCTGAATGGAGATATTTTCGAGGCAAAACATATCCTCATGAAGTGCCCCTCCAAGTACAGCGAAACCAATACGCTCAATCAAATCCCTCCCTCCTAAACACATCCCATCAGCGCACTCACACCGCTCTCATCTGATGCCCCTGGTATCTATTCTTCGGAGGATATTCGAAAATAATAGAGCTGAACAACTGTCAACGATCAATAATGTGTGACCCGTTTTGGATACCCTGAATCGCATACTGCTTCAAAGCTGCCTGTGCCTCAATCAAGTTTACTTCAATATCGTACAACCCACAGAAGACTACCTCCGTCCTGTTCCGTGATTCGATTACTGTGTTTCTGTATTGTCCTTGCCGTCCCATGTAAGGCACAAGAGTATGCGCTTTCCGTCGCACGGGTCAAATATGGAGGTGGAGGGGACTGGTACAGCGACGAACAATCGCTTCCAGAGCTTTTGACCCATGTCCGAACTGAAACTTTGGTGAATGTTGCACCAACACCGGAGGTTGTTGAACTCTCCAATGATCGATTATTCACCTTTCCATACCTGTATCTGACAGGGCATGGGAATGTCGTGTTTACAGATCGGGAGGTCACCCGGCTGCGTCAATACCTAGAGCAGGGAGGTTTCCTGCATATTGATGATAACTACGGCCTGGATGAAGCCATTCGTCGTGAAATGGCCAAAGTGTTTCCGCAGCAGGAATTTATCGAACTCCCCTTTGACCACGCAATCTATCATACTCATTACTCATTCCCCAATGGTCTGCCAAAAATCCACGAACACGATGGCAAACCACCCCAGGGATTGGGACTATTTGACAGCTATGGTCGCCTTTGTGTGTTCTACAGCTACGAGAGTGATCTCGGCGATGGCTGGGAACCTGAATCGGTCCATGATCTTCCACCAGAAATCCGCGAATCTGCTCTCCAAATGGGAACCAATATCCTGGTATATGCCCTGATGGGGAGCAATTGACCTAATTTTTCATTATTCACATGAGTCATCTTTTATCACAGGACCCCGAAATCCACGCCGCGATTGAGCGGGAAGTCCACCGGCAGAACTACGGTCTGGAGTTGATCGCTTCGGAAAATTTTGTGTCCAGAAATGTCATGCAGGCCCAAGGCTCTGTCTTCACGAATAAATATGCCGAGGGGCTGCCTGGCCGGCGCTATTACGGCGGTTGTGAATTTACAGATGTCGCTGAGGATTTGGCGCGCAATCGTGCAAAAGAACTGTTTCAATGCGACTGGGTCAATGTGCAACCACATTCAGGAGCCTCTGCCAATGCTGCCGTTTACCTGAGCTGCCTGAAGCCAGGAGACACCTTCCTTGGCCTTGATCTTGCACATGGCGGACACCTAACGCATGGAAGCCCTGTGAATTTCTCGGGCATCTGGTTTCAGGCAACGTATTATGGGGTGAACAAAGACGGGCGTATTGATATGGATCGCGTCCGGGAGAAAGCAAAATCCATCAACCCCAAACTGATCTCCATTGGAGCCAGTGCATACTCGCGTGATTTTGACTATGAAGCATTTCGGGCGATTGCCGATGAGGTCGGTGCGCTGCTGTGGATGGATATGGCACACCCTGCCGGATTAATTGCCGCCGGGGTACTGAACGACCCGCTGCCTCACGCCCATATCGTCTCAACAACCACACATAAGACGCTTCGTGGACCGCGTGGAGGGATGCTGCTGATCGGGCGTGATTTTGAAAACCCCTTTGGCAAGGTTGCCCCAAAAAGCGGCCGTGTCCGCAATATGAGTGAGTTGCTTGACTCTGCTGTCTTTCCTGGGATGCAAGGTGGCCCACTCGTACATGTCATTGCAGCCAAAGCGGTTGCCTTCAAAGAAGCACTGCAGCCCGAATTTGTTGAATATGCGCGGCAGGTGCAAAAAAATGCAGCTGTCATGGCACAATCCTTTTTGTCGCGCGACTATGATGTTGTGAGCGGAGGAACCGATAATCATCTGGTGCTGGTTGACCTTCGCAGCAAAAATATTACTGGTCGGGATGCAGAGCGTGTTTTACAGGCAGCACACATCACGGTGAATAAAAATATGGTCCCCTTTGATGATAAAAGCCCATTCGTCACCAGTGGAATCCGATTGGGAACAGCCGCTGTTACGACACGAGGATTCAAAGAGGCAGATATTGAAGAAGTGGTCATACTGATTGATCGTGTTCTGAATGCGCCCACTGACGAGTCCATCCAGCACAAGGTGAAAAATAAAATACACGCCCTCTGCGAAACCCATCCTCTCTACGACTTCGTGATTGCATAAACCTTGCTCATTTTGCTCTCAGATCGGATTCATTCGCCACCATACGCCCGATAGGATCAAGCCGAATGCATGCCTCGTGATTGGTACTGAGTCCCCATGGATCATATTTTTCTGAACCGACTAGACTAGGTTTTGTATACAGATGTCATCCTTACAAAGAGATCCATGAAGGTCGGGAAAATAGACAAATCGACCTACTTACATCATTCAGGCTTATCGGAAGAGATTTACGATATGGCCCTGGTATCTGGTGAACAGGAAGGGATCATAGACCCCGAAGGCGGAGAGGTTGATTGGCTTCTAGATATGCGGATTCCCCTCCTTGATGGCAGTATTGCCTCCAGGCTTGGTAATCTGATCGCCGACCGGGTGCGTATGACTGGCTGTAGACAAGTCGCTGGTCATGGATTTGGCGGCAATGCGATGGTTTGTGCGACCATTCATGCCGATGGGTATCCACACCTTCTGGGCGGCTTCATCCGGTTACAACGCAAACCACATGGGCGTCGGCGCCTCATTGAAGGCCCACTTGATCCTCACCTTCCTGTCGTGCTTCTGGATGACCTACTCAATAGTGGAGCGACCGCACTACATGCACTTCATCAACTCAGAAGCGAAGGGTTTCAGGTGGTGGGATTTTTTACAATCTTTGAATTCACCTGGGGCGATGGACGGGCAAAGCTTGAAAAAGAAGGGCTGTGGGTTGATACACTGATGGAGTTGGCACTCAACCAAAAAAATACGGGGAGTTCTGACTCGGCTGTTCGTGTTTAGGGATAATGGGCTTCAATTGGCGAAGACTGTTTCGGCGTAGCAAAACCGCAAAAACCTCTACTGCGATTCAACAAGCAGAGACGCAGGCTGTTGCTGAGCCACGAGAAAATGTGTTGCCAGAAGGCAGCGAAATGTCCTTTCTAGATCACCTTGAAGATCTGCGCTGGACCATCATCAAAGGGGTCGGCGGAGTGGTTCTCATGACCATTGTCGCGGCAATCTTCCATGATTGGGTCGTAGAGGTGATCCTCATGGGTCCCGCCAAATCGGACTTTATCACTTATCAGCTTCTAGGCCTTGACTTCGCCGACCTGCATCTACAAAACCGCACGGTGACCGGCCAGTTCTTCGCGCTTGTGGGTATTGTGATGGCGGTGGGGCTTGTCGCCGGCTCCCCGATTCTCATCTACTATTTCTGGAAATTTATTGAGCCGGGGCTCTATCCAAAGGAAAAGGCCGGCATGAAATTTATCGCGGCCTTTGCAACATTCTTTTTTGTGGTTGGGATATTGTTCGGCTATCTGGTCATTACCCCTCTGGCTCTCAATTTTTTCAGCAATTTTGTGATCTCCGATATTGTCCATAACGAATTCGATATCACCCGCTATTTCAGCAGCGTCACCTGGTGGGCTTTTGGAGCCGGTATCCTTTTCGAACTCCCTGTTGTGATTTACTTCCTCACAAAACTGGGCATTGCGACCCCAAAACGCCTACGTGCGATTCGCAAGTATGCGTTTTTGAGCGTTTTCATCATTGGTGCGATCGTGACACCTGCGGACCCCTTCTCCATGTTTGCTGCTGCCCTACCACTGTATCTACTCTACGAAGGATCGATCATCGTTGCCGACTGGACGGAGCGCAAAAGAATCCGTGAACTCAATAAAGCGTTTGGGGACGACAGTTAACTCAATTGCCCCCAAACCCACAGGAGGGTTCGCATACCCAGTACAGCACAGATCAACGTCACCAGAATTCCGAGCCCCAAATACCATCGTGGCATCGCGACTGCCTTTTGCCTGGTTGCCAATAGCAGTACAAACCCGGCAATGAAGGGCAACAGTAGCCCGTTCGCTGCCTGCGCAGCAATAATGATTTCCAGGGGATTGCGCCCATAAAATGCAAAGCCCATCCCGGTGAGCAAAACGGAAATCCAGACAAAACGAAACCCTGTGTGTTTGGAATCATCCGGCCATCCAAAAATTTCACGGACTCCACATGCCGCCGCCAGAGGTGCCGTGACTGCGGAAGTGATCCCTGCTGCAAAAAGTCCGACCCCAAAAAGCAACTCCGCAAATGGACCAGCTGCCGGTCGGATGACCGGAGCAATCGCTGCAGCGGACCCCACAGAGTCCGTCTCCAGCGTTGCACCCGCAAGCAGAATTGCAACAGAAACAATCCCTCCCAGTGGCAAAAAAATTGCCATCCCCGTCAACTCACGCCGCCAAGCAAACTGCGAATCAAAGCCGGTCCAGTACTTTTTGGCGGCGCTCCCATGCAGAAAAAGGTTGTACGTAACAACGGTTGTGCCCACCAGTGCAATCGTGCGTACCAGCCCACCCTCTGGAATTCTCGGAAGAATCAGCCCCTGAAATGCCTGCTGCCAGTCAACAGGTGCCAAAAACATCGTGACCAGAAATACCACACTCATCAACAAAACCAGTCCCGCCAAAATTCCGGTTGCGATGCGCAATTCTAAAAAGAGCACGATTGCTGCCAGTCCGCCAATTAGGAGCACCAATACACCGTCCGGTACCGCTATTAGGCTACTCATACCTGCCACTGCCCCTGCAATATTCCCCGTCTCAAATGCTGCAGTACCCGCCCAGAGTCCCAGAACAACCAGTGAGATCACTACCCATCGTATTGACGAATCCCGCGTATACCTGCGAAGTGCCTCTCCCATACCGAGGCCGGATAGAATTCCCGCTCCAGCTGTAAAGGATTGAAGGATGAATGTAGCGCCAACAGAAAACAACAGGACCCAGCCCAGCGCGTAACCAAAATCAATCCCTGCGGTCGCACAGGTTAAGACTGTGCCGGGACCTACAAAGGCTGCGACGACCAAAGAAGAGGTCCCCAGTTGCAGCCGGGATCGTTTCATTGAAGCCTCGTGCTACGAGATAGTCCAGGTATCCGCAGCATGCAAGAGTGCATCCAAGTCTCCTGGGCCACGCTTTTCTGTCACAGTGGTAATCTGGTCCTGTAAAAGCTGCTCATACGTGGGTCGCTCTTCGCGGAAAAGAACACCAAACGGACGTGGCATATCTGGTTGCTGGGACATCCGGCTTACGATCCCCGAAAGCTCAAGACTGTTTTCGTCATAAACAATGGCATCCTCTGCCGAGAAATGTCCCGTATTAAGATCAAAAACAACCGGGGTTGAATCCATCCAACCGGACCCCCTTGGTGCCCTTTGCGAACAGCATAGGTTTGCCATGCTCAAGATAGATGGTTCGATCCGCCTTCGTTGCCTTTTCCGTGAATTCAAAGAAAGCACCGTCGTTATAGATATTGCAATTCTGATAAATCTCAATGAACGCACTCCCTTTATGCGCGTGTGCACGCCGAAGTATCTGAGTCAAATGTTTGGTATCCCGATCTGCCGTTCTTGCTACGAAAGAAGCGGAGGCACCCAAAGCAAGTGAAAGTGGGTTAAACGGGGGTGCGATAGACCCAAACGGGCTACTCTTGGTCACTTTCCCAATCTCGCTCGTCGGACTGTATTGTCCCTTGGTTAATCCATAGATCTGGTTATTAAAGAGCAGAATCTGCAGATCCACGTTCCGGCGCAGCACATGAATCAAATGATTGCCTCCGATAGACAAGGCATCCCCATCCCCTGTCACAACCCACACATCAAGATCCGGCCGCGAGGCCTTCAATCCAGTGGCCATAGTTGGAGCACGTCCATGGATGGAATGCATCCCGTACGTGTTCATATAGTAGGGGAACCGACTTGAGCAGCCGATCCCGCTGATGAACACAACATTTTCCCGTTTTACCTCTAGTTGTGGCATCAATCGCTGAACACTGGCCAGAATTGCATAGTCCCCACAACCTGGACACCATCGTACATCCTGATCACTCGCGAAGGCTTTGCGATCAATTTTGGGTTTTGGCGGGCCTGGCCTACGCGGCCCTCGGCCCGGCGGCAAGGTTGGCTTTCTAGAAGGGGGTAACGTCGGCATCAATGATGTTTTTTACAGTGATGAACAGCAGCGTCTACGATATCGCTTGCCTTGAATGGTTGGCCTTGAACCTTATTCAGACCAGCAAACGGCAATAGGAAACGATCCCGCAGAATACGAATCATCTGTCCCTTGTTCAATTCAGGGACCAGATGATGCTCAAAGTGTCCCAGCACGCCTCCCAGGTCAGGTGGTAGCGGATGAATATAGCGTAGCTGCAGGGCCCCCGCCTTCAGTCCATGATTCCGCAACCGATCTACCGCCGTCTTGATCGCCCCCTCGGTTGAACCCCATCCAATAATAAGTATATCTCCTTCAGAATCACCATATACCTCAATCGGCTGAATAAACTGAGCAACCCTCATCACCTTGTCTGCGCGAAGGTTTGTCATAAATTCGTGATTCTCTGGATCATAGGAAACTTCTCCCGTTTCGTGCTGCTTTTCCAAGCCGCCTAATCGATGCTCTAAACCCGGCGTACCGGGCTTTGCCCACGGCCTTGCAAGCGTCGTCTCATCACGTAAATACGGGAGAAATGCCCTCTGACCGTCCACCACCTGGTTGGGTTTGCGGGCAAAGGAAATCGAAAAATCCTCTAAATCTTCGGTTGATGGAATGCGCCAAGGCTCAGAGCCATTTGCCACATATCCGTCAGCTAACAGAATCACGGGGGTCATATGGCGCACGGCAACGCGGCACGCTTCATACGCCGCATGGAAGCAGTCTCCGGGGGTTGACGCAGCGATCACCGGCAATGGCGCTTCTCCGTTGCGGCCATACATAGCCTGAAGAAGATCACTCTGCTCTGTCTTGGTTGGCAGTCCCGTCGATGGCCCCCCTCGCTGCACATTAATAATCACCATGGGCAGTTCCATCACCACTGCCAACCCAATCCCCTCCGTCTTGAGCGTCAACCCAGGACCACTGGTGGCACAGACTCCTAGATTTCCACCAAAACTAGCACCAATCGTTGCACCGATTGCGGCAATTTCATCTTCAGCCTGGAAAGTTTTTACACCAAAATTCTTATGCCTGCTCAACTGATGAAGCAGATCTGATGCAGGCGTGATGGGGTAACTGCTGTAGAATAGGTCAAGGTTGCTTTTATTGCTGGCTGCAACCAATCCCAGGGCAAGAGACTCTACACCACGAATCGCACGGTAAACTCCTGGTTCGAGCCGTGCGGGAGCAACCTTGTACTGAACAATAAAGTCTTCTGTGGTTTCGCCGTAATGAAACCCTTTCTTCAGTACATGTGTGTTCGCATTCAGAATTTCGGGACGGTTGGCAAATTTTTGGGACAACCAGTCCAGCGCAGGCTCAAGTGGGCGGGAGTACAACCATAGCGTCAGGCCCAGCGCAAACATGTTTTTGCTGCGATCAACAACTTTTTTATCCAGACCAAAATCCTTGAGTGCCTCCTCGGTCATCCGTGACAATTCAACCTCAAAGACCCGGTAGTTCTTCCGCAGTTCTTCATCTGTCAGAGGGTCGGTATCCTCGTACCCTGCAAGTTTCAGATTATAGGGTTTGAATGCATTCACATTAATCACGATAGCTCCGCCGCGTCGAACACGGGACAGATTGACTTTCAATGCAGCCGGATTCATGGCTACGAGCAGATCAACTTCATCGCCTGGAGTTCGAACATTGACCGATCCAAAATGCAACTGATAGCCACTCACTCCGTAGGTCGTTCCGGCTGGGGCGCGGATTTCTGCCGGAAAATCCGGCAAGGTTGCCAGATCATTCTGTGCAAAAGCCGTTGCCAACGTGAATTGGGAGCCAGTCAACTGCATCCCATCACCGGAATCCCCGGCAAAAAGCACGGTTGCTTCACTGAGGGATTTTACAGATTTTGTTTCGGTAGCGATATTTAGAGAATCGTTCTCCATTGGACTGCCAATACTTTAACGGTTTCGTCAACCTTAACTGCTATATTCAACTGCTTGAGGATATGTGTGTTGCGTATACTGCGGGCAGGAATACCTGTTATAACCTAAAATACCCTGATTGACATGCTTCATTACACTTCGGTCACTGAGAAAATTTCTGTTACGGTGTCGCCTGTCTATCTTGACGCAGAATCGAACTACTTTCTGGACCGATTTGCATTTGCCTACTATGTAATGATTACGAACCACAGACGCGATCCAGTCCAGCTTCTTCGAAGATACTGGAATATCCAGGAAAAGGATCACGCTCCCAGGGAGGTTGAGGGAGCAGGGGTTATTGGTCAGCAGCCTCTCATTAATCCGGGAGAATCCTACTACTATAATAGCTTCTGTATCCTCAATTCTTTTGAGGGAAGCATGGAAGGAAACTACACAATGGAGACGGAAAGTGGCGATAAGCTCGTGGTTGAGATTCCTAAATTTGATCTTAAGGCCCGGGTAAACTAAGGACTCGCGAAAACATTTGCCTACGTGGGTCTGCACAACACCAAACTATAACCGGAACACCCATCGCTGGCACATCGTAACGCGTTGTCCCTGGGCAAGTTATTTTTTCGTATAGCTTAATTCCGCAATGATGCCAATGTATCACTCATTGGAGGGAGGACTGTGCTCCGGGGAGCCCTCGCACGTACCATGTACGCCTCTAAAAAACCTCTGTGCTGATCTGGAGTCTCAATCGCCTCAACAATGAGTTCATGGTCAAGATGATTCACCCGATCGCACGCGGCACGCAAGGCATCCATTGAGATCTTGAGCGCCACGTCAACCGGCATGCGCTCTGGATTAATATCCAGGCCATACCAACCCTCATAACCATGCATCTTCAGCACATAGAGGCCAGCTTCCATTTGCTCCGGGGAAATCAGACCAACATTCAGATCCTGGTCATAATTGCCCAACGGCTGACTATTCCAGTGTGTGTGTGCCAGACGCCCTTCGGATAAAGGCCAACTCAAAGCATAGGCAATATCCTCGAAACCCATAAGCAGGTGTCCGATTTCAGGATTCATACAAACCAGTTTATGGCCTTCCTCAAGCAGGTTGCGATTGTCTGGATGCTCCAGCATCTCTTCAACCTGTTTCCCGAGCAGTACGCCTTCCGGGGTCAAACTATAGAGAATTCGCCCCCTTGGCTCGTATGGTTTCGGCTCAAAGGCAATCCGTGATCCCGGAGCTGCATCCAATGCCTCCGCCAATCCCCCGGCAAATCTTTGGCGCATATGGGCCATGTTGATGCCAAACGGATTTTCATACCCATCAATTCCAGGCCATACGACCGAAAAATCACATCCCAACTCCTGACCCAAGCGCAATGAACGTGCCGTTCTGTCAATCGCCATCTGACGCACCCCATCATCAGGGTTTGAGAGAGAACCGAATTCGAATTCTGGATCATAGAACAACAATGGAATGACCGTCAACAGTCGAATCCCTGTATCCCGGGTAAAATCTTTCCAGAGGGACAGGTTGTCCTCATTGATTTCGTTCGGATAATGTGCTTCTAGGGCGTGTAGGCCGTAGTCCTTCAATGATGCTGCGATTTCCAATCGGGCCTCAATAGATTCATCCGGCTTGTATTTGGCATGAAATCTTGAATCCGCCGGCGAAAAGAACCAGATCCCTGCAGAAAATCTAGGCTCCAATTCAAAGGACTCTAAGTGGGAAATCAGATCTTCTCCTGTTCGGAGCGTGGCTTGGCTACGTAAATCAATAAGGGGCATCCTTAAGTACTTTTTATCGTGAGATTGCACTGTATTTTATGTTGAGCCGAGCACTTCGTTCAGCCTCAAACTCTAAACAGCCCGGCTTCAAACGGCATCCGACCTTGCCCCGCCTTTTACGAGGATGGATGTTTGATTGACGACTCCTATAATGGATAATCTACACATTATATTGGCATTCGGAGCAGGGCACGCATAGGACTGTGAAATTCCAAACAGAACTACCGGGGTGTTTCAAAACTCCGAACCTACGGTCAGGGATCATCCCTCTCGTTGGGGAATGCGAGCCCTTTCGCGTGATTCTCCGGTACGACATATCTGGTATGGTACTCCAACCAATCTGAGGAGTGGCGCTGATAAACCGGATCATCCTTTAATCGCCCCGGAATCTCGTCATACGTAGGATCTGCGTGTGAAGGTAGTGGGCGAAGCGTCCTGGAAAAAGTGGTATTGTAGTCACCATCCTTCACCCAACCATCCCCAATCAGAACAAAGTCTCTCTCTTGATCTGTTGCTGCCGAATTCATCTCGGTAAACTGTAGCAGCATTTCGTCTCCTGCGTTCATGATGACGTAGCGGTCATCCACCTTCTCTAACAGTGGCAGAACATCCCCAAAACGCGTATGGTAACCAACAAGGTCACGCCAGATCTGCGCAGTGCCACTCAAAGTATCATATACGGGCAGTTCGGGAGAGGAGCGATCTTCTTCATTCACGACCGAGAAGCCGCGATACCTGAGGTCTGCATTTGCGGGGAGCATGTGCGTCACCTGCAAGGCCGAATCATCCAGCTTTGTAGCTGTATACAATGCATCCCAATAGATCTCCATGTTCGTATGTAAACGCAGCCGCTGAGCACCTGAACTCCTTGCCACTGGGGCCAAATCAATCAGGACAGTTTTGGACTTACCACTAGGGAATCCCAGATTCGCGTGTACCATTTGCCAGGACCCATCGGGCAGTTGCGCCTCCAGGCGTAACCCGCCGGGAGGAGAGTGCGCTCCCTGACTGATGGCGACATTGATGGAACTATCCGTTGGCCGAATCCAGCCTCTGGCAACCAGCCAAGCATCCTGTGGGGTCTCCTCGTTGATCTCTACTTCCAGGTAATGATCTCTGGTAATCCCCTGATAGTCACCGCGTCCAAAGAAATCTGCATAACGCTCATCCTGGGCAAGTACGGTTTCCAATATATCCTGGCCACGGTCATTCCATGCTCCCGCAATGGGCATGAGCTCAGAGGTAAGATGGATTTTTAACTCTGGTGGAGGAAAGGCAAATCGTTCATCCACAAAGATCTCCGTACCAACAGGGTGATCCACAGCCATCAGAGATACGTGATCGAAAAAATGAGTTTCCCATAATTCTGCGGTTATCCGTACATCATAGTACCCCTTCCGAGGCTGCAGTTGATCTCCCTTGATCTTGACCCAGTCTTCCGTGGTCATCACCCCCGCAGTCTCCTGCGCATTGATCCGAAGTCCGAGAGGAGAGCGCCAGATGAAGTCCGTAACAAACGTCACTTCTTCTCCATTCCAAGTAAAAAGCCATGGACAGGATCCTTTCAAACGTTGGGTCGCACTGACAATCTCGTCCGACAACAGATCAAATTCCGCTTGCACCGATCCATTGGGCCATGTAATGCGCGCAACATCTGCAAGCGACTGCTCTCCAAGTCCAAAGTGCACAATTGGTTGGTTGATTGGTTGCTTCTGGTACAGGAGCCCTGCGCGGATCTCAACCTCTCCACCAATTCCAAACGAGTTGATGCGCTGATCTCCTACCGCCTGTGCAGCACGGGGTTGAATCTGTTTCCAGTGGTATCCTTTCGATGTTACGATTCCATAGCGCATAGGCCGGCGGTCGGCACTTAGGACCAACCATCTCCAGTTGCCCCGCAAACCGCGTAGCACTCAATGCATACGTTTCCAGGTCTACTGAAGCTTCGTACGGATAGAATGCGTAATCATCATCCTGCAGGAGAATCTGGGACTGACCTCTTGTGGTTACCACAATATCAATACCTCCATTGTTATCCAGATCTCCGGTGAGAAGCTGTGCTCCTGCCGCATGCAAAGCCGTTTCGAACAGTACATCTACGGTTGGCTCGTCCCCCAGAGTTACACGAAGGATTTGTCCGGTATCTGTAAGTGCCAAAAGTTCTATCCTGCCATCACTGTTGCTATCGGAGACCGTTATATCCAGAAGGGTGAAGTCCTCAATGGAGTTCGGCATGGAGATGAATTGGCCCTGCCGCTCGTTTGCCAACACCCTCAACCCTCCTTCGGAGTCCATCAGCGCCGCATCTGGATCACCATCCTGGTCCAGGTCCGCCCAGGCAAATGCATGGATACCGGAATCAACTGAAAACCACTGTGCCCGCTCAAATGTGCCGTCCCCATTATTGCGAAGTGTCAGTACTCCGTTTTCGGCATCATTCAGGACCAGATCAATATCTCCTTCCAAATCAATATCTGCCGCCCAGACCCCTGTATAGGCTGCGCCGGTGAGGGTTGTGCTCAAATTCAATTCGCTCGTTACATCCGTAAAACTGTTCCAGCGAATCCTGACGTAACAGGCGCAGCCCCCCAGCCCCAGCCAGAACCAGATCCGTCCTGAAATCAAAATTGTAATCCACCCCGACACCAGCATCATGTCCACTTACGCGGGGAGCTTCCCACACTTCTTCGCGGAGCGTCCTGACGGAATCCATCCCGGCATAAAAAAATTGCCGGCAACGCAGCATTCCCTAATGCAATCGCAGAAATCCACTCTTGAGATGAGTCCGAAGTAACCAGTTGCTGATCCACTACTATTTTCAGCGAGTCATCTCGTGGTGCAGGAGATGAAGAAGGATTCACCAAGCGGATAAACCGTGCGACCGGATCCCCTACCCGCTCAATTGATACACGTACCTCTGTTAAATCCTGGCGGTACTGCGGCTCACTAAGTAAAATATTGCGCAGAAATGCCATTTGTATTGCCATATCCTCCTCTTGGGCTGAATTTCTGAGCAATTCAATCTGCTCATTCACCTCTTCGCCCCATACATAGGAACTAAGTTCATCCAACAGTTTCAAGGTCCAGGGCACCCATGGAAGCTGATTGCTGAAGCCGCTTGAGCAAAACGGAGGTATTTCCCGGAGCAGCAGTAATGAGTTGATTCATCAATGATCTGCTTTCATCCGAGCCTTCAGGAAGCAGCTCAATCAGTTCAAAAAGTGCACGCATGTTCAGTGAATCAACCGATACGGTCCTGCGCAGATAACGCACTTGTACAGAGTCATCGCCCATCATTCGTGCGTGAGCTGCCGCTAAAAGCAGGATTTCGCTGTTTGTTGAGTCCAGTTGCAGTGCGCGAGCCAAATGCCCCGTTGCCGCATCCAATTCATTTCGGCGCATCGCCATCAATGCCAGATTTGCCCAGGCAGCCGGCTCTCTGGGAGCGAGTTCCGTGACCAGTGTCAGCTTTGCATTGGCACGCAGGTCTTCACCTACCTCCATTGCAGATACTCCTGCATAGAAAGCACTGACGATACTGGTATATTCTTCAGATCCCGGGCTAGGGCCCTCTGAGTTTCTACACCCAAGCATCAGGGTTACAAGGATAATCGGGGTAATCAATCTCATACGATGCATGAAAATCAGTAAATAGGTCTTCCAGGAAAAGCCATGTCAACGCAAACACAAAGTCAATTGTTTGAGCGAGGCCTAAAAATCATGACAGAAAACTTTACAGGATCCAACACTTCTCCCACAGGAGATACTGAGTAGAATGAGCGCGAGGTGCGAGATGCATTGTTTCGGTGTTTAGCGGAGTTGTACCTAAAGAGTGAAGATCGCGAACGAGATAGGGAATACATCAAGGATTTGACTGACAGTTAGAACAACTGTCAGGACCAATGCTCAGTGACGTCTATCCCCAACTAAAAAACAGACGGATCAGCAGGGTCAACACCGAGCCAAAGATTCCTCAATGTTTTTCTTACACCGGCAGAAGAGCTAAATCGAATGGATCTCTGGCGATAGATTCGTTGCTAAGTCACGCAATGCATTGATTGGATGAACCTGCGGATACAATCGTTTGGATTAAAAATGAATTGCATACGTCAAGCGTACATCACGGCCCGGTAGCGGGACATTTTCCTTCAGGAACGAAGTGTGTGCTCTAGCTAATGTATTACCGAGATTCAAGCCCTGCAAAGAGATGCTTTGAACCGTAGAGCCCGTGATCAAGCGATAACGCACTTTGGCATCAATCATGGTATAGCCGTCTGTGTGTTCTTCTGTCGAAAACACCCGCTCCTGGCTGGCAATCCGTTTTCACAGACAGATTTGCCCCAAAATTATTCAGCGAATATTGCAGTGAGGCCCCCATGCGTAGCGGCGGAATGCGGGGAAGATGGCCATCTTGGGATGTCAGTTGGCCGTTCACATAATCTCCCATTAGTCCGAGTATAACGTGAGTATCCCCACTGTGGAATACCTCTATGTCTGCATCAACTTCCAGTCCTGTAATTCTGGCTTCCGCCTGAGCAGTCTGAAGAACCGGATTCCCCTCTTCTATCATACCTGTCGGTGCATGATAGATGAAATTATCCGATTGATTCAGATATCCCGTCAATGTTACATGTACCGGCTCAGTATTGAGAAATCCAGACAACGTAACATTGTTCGTCACCTCAACCTCAAGGTTCTCATTCCCTATTTCCACAGAACGTATGGCTGTATGTAATCCATCCGAATACAGTTTCCGTTGTACTCGGAGCCTTTGCTGCACGTGCGAGGCTTAATGAGAATGACAATTGCTCGCTTACTTCATAGTTTGCCCCCCCACCCAAACTCAGAGACGAGAATGACCTCGAAACCTTGCCGTCAGGGTCAAGAGACTGCCACTGCATTCGACCGCTGAGTTCCAGTCTCAGTGAACCCAAATTGATTCGCTCCATCGCAAAGATGCCCACTTGAGTCGACAGAGTTGCGGGCAAACTGGAGTGACTTCCCATGGGATTTAGATCACGCCGTTTCATTTGCACTCCTGCGATCCCCTTCGTCGACCGATGGAGTGAATGATCCAATTCAACGCGTCCCTCCCACTGATTATTCTCATATACGACCCCGATTTCTTCAGATCCTGATTTCAAGGTGTTCGATTTCCCTGTGCTTATAATCGGCAACGCCAAGTCTGAAGCGCAGTCCCTCAATGGCCCCACCACCAAAGCGATAGGCACCTTCTACATCATACGTCACAGAGTTCAGATCAATGGATACTTCCCCGACTCCTTCTTCTTCCTCGTGACCATGCTCGTCTTCATCTTCGTGCTCTTCCTCATCAAGATGGTCCTCTTCATGATGCTCGTCTTCATCTTCATGATCTTCCTCATGCGCTCCATGCACGTCCCCAGGAACACCATAGTCTGAATTGTGAAAGCTAACCGCTGCTCCGATATAGCCACGCCTACCGAGCCAGGACATGCCAAAGGATCCTCGCCCCAGCGAAGTGCTTGAGTTTTCGATATGGTTTACCATTTCAGGCCCCTCATCACCATGCTCATCCTCATCGTGTTCATCCTCGTGATCTCCTCCAGGATTAAACGATGGTGTAGACACATCCCCTGTTTCACGTAATAAGCCACTAGCACGCCAAACAACATTCCCGAATGTACCGACGAGGCTCCCACCGCCACCTCGCTCATTGGACCCCAGTCCGCCTCTTCCCATCACCATTCCCTCAATGCGATTCACCGGACGTTCATTGGGAACCCGCCCATCAAGGATATTCACAACTCCACCTGTGATATCGCTCCCGTACAGGAGTGTTGCCGGCCCTCGAATAATTTCGATTCGTCTGGCATCAAAAGCATCTGCACCTACAGCATGATCTTCACTCTGCTCGCTCACATCACCGACCGCTAAACCGTGCTGAAGAACTTTGACTCTACTGCCTCCAACTCCACCGATAATCGGGCGACTGGCCCCAGGACCGAAATAGGTGGATGCCATGCCTGTAAGGTTTTTTAGGGATTCTCCAAGGCTGACCCCATCTGACTCAAGAAGATCGCTATCTGTCAAGACATTCACCGGATTGACCAACTCCGAACGCGTCAGAGCTGTTGGCCCTGCCGTGATAATCATCTCCTCAAGATGTACATGTAGCAGAACTTCGATATCCACTTCAGTGGTCTCACCTGCAACCACTGGGACTGTCTTTGAATTTCGTCCCCAGAGGGGGCTCTCAACACGCAGAAGCACTGAACCTGCTGGTACCTCTTCAAAAACAAACTTCCCCGATCCGTCAACCCGCTGCGAGTAATTCAAACCAACCAACGTAACCGTGGCATCGGTAACAACCACCGCATCATCGGTTACATAAACGGTACCCTGAATGCTCCCCCATTCCTGTGCACTCACCGGCAAAACTCCCACCATTATCATAAGTACGCCAACAACGAGGCAGTCTAGACTTTTCATCAGATTTTATTGGTTATCCCCCAGTTTTATTCAAGTGTCTGAGTCTATCATACTATGTACATCCAACCATTCCAACACGAGTTGATCTGAGCGATGCACTCTTTATCCTTGCCACGAGAAGTGGCATGAGAGAATTAGCAGGAAAATTCTCTTCCAGCCAGCCAACGTGGCAACCAGTCATTCGAAAATATTGCTCCCTGGCGAAGTTCATACTCAAAGTTGAACTCATCAGAAATAAAAGCTACCCGACCAACCAGTAATATAAGCCCTTGCAACTGAATATATTCTTTCCAGACTCTTGCGGGATCTGCCTCAGTCTGTTGAAAACAGAAGTTTAGGCCCCAACTTCCGAGCCACCGGTTGAGTTGTTCAACCTCACTCGGGGCAGAGTAGAAAAAGGGCCCCAATCTCTCGCTTTTCCTAATAAATCAGTCTCCGAATGCGTTCTTCTGTTGCTGGATGAGTGCTGAATAAAGACATTATCCCCTTCCTGGAAACAGGCATCATGATGAACATATGGGCGGTCGCAGGATTCGCATCTATGGGCACCTTCGCTTGAAGATTTTCAATCTTCGCAAGCGCACTGGCCAACCCTCTTGGGCTACCCGCTATTTCCGCGCCAACCCGGTCTGCCTCAAACTCTCTTGAGCGGGAAATTGCTGCCTGGGACCAGCACCGCAGCGATTGGTGCGAGAATCAAGGTTGCCAAGAAGCTGAAAATATTGTCTCGGCGATCCCCACCCCCTCCAAAAATCATAGCAAACTGCGCCATCCGTGCAACCATCATGATGGTTGCCGCGAGCGTGGCGGCAATCGAGCTGATCAGGATATCCCGATTTCTAACGTGCGCCAACTCATGTGCCATGACTCCTTCCAATTCTTGCGAATTCAGATTCCGAATTAATCCTTCGGTGGCAGCAACTGCGGCATTTTCGGGATTACGGCCCGTCGCAAAGGCATTGGGCGAGTCATCCGGGATGATATACACTCTGGGCATTGGGAGTCCTGCATTTTGTGCCAAATGCTCCGTCACGCGATAGAGTTGATGGTCGCTGCCAACTTCTCTGGCGCGATACATTCTCAAGACAATTTTGTCAGAAAACCAATAGGACCCAAGATTCATTCCAATTGCAATGACGAACGCAAGGAACAGTCCTGCTTGTCCCCCAAGAGATGCGCCAATTGCAAGTGCCAGGCCACTGAGCCCTCCCAGCAGCAACACCGTTTTGAAACTATTCATCATTCAAAACCGACAATTGATATTATGTACAGGCTACGGTTATACAAAGATGTGATTTCAATCACCTGTTTGTGCAGTGCAAAGGATCCAACAATGCCATATCCTGCATTCCATAACCATGTCTTACAGTAGACCGCTTGACGAAAACTAGGTTGGATAGCTCTCCGTACAACTACGCTACCACTCCCCCATTCGATAAAATCTTCCGGCCCATACAGAGGCCGGATCTCAACCTCCCCGGCTTCAAAATGAGGATTGGGACACCGCTTAAGCCAGGCGATAGCCTCAGCCATATCCTTCACTTCCCATATCCAATACCCAGATACCAAATCCGAGGTAAGGTTAAACGGACCTCTAGAAACTGTCCGTGAGTCGCCATCGAATCGTACCCGTACCCCGTCACATGTTGATCGCAGCCCAGCCCCATCCCGCATAATACCCGCTTCGATCAATGCCTGACTGTAGGCGCCCATAGATGTAAGCAGTTCAGTAGATGGCATGACGCCTGCCTCCGAATCTTCTGATGCATGCACGAGGACAATCACTCTCATGATTTCGGCTTGAGTTGATTTCTGGAGGGAATGATTATGTCCAGGTTTTTTTCCTTGGACATAACCATTAGGGAAGCATTCTGTTAGTAGACGAAGACCCGTATCGTAACCTTGCAGATCTCAGAAACTATTTTCTGCAAGGACCGCGTCAAATTCCTCCTGTGTATCGTGAACAATCACGGTACCACGCATACTGTAATGGGCACCACCGCAGAGCTGCGCACAACTGATCTCCATATCTGGAGAAGCATACACTTCGGTAATGCCGGCTTCATAGAGTCTCGTCAGGACTCTAGTTGATAGCCGCTGCCCCTCTTCTGCAAGCATCGTCGAATCAGTCGGATTCGGGTAGTCTCGCATCGCAATCCACCGATAGGGCGGATGTTGAGCCCGACGGCGTTCATCATCCGAGACCGGCATCACCTTCGCCATCTGCTGCCGGAATTCGTTGGTGGACATTTTGGGGACAAACCAGACTGGAATTTCCAAACCTGGAATAACATCCTGCTTTACACGCATGTTGGGAAGAGCAAAGCTGTGAATGACATCCCTGGAACTAAGATTAACAATCACCGGACGATCCTTTACCAGATGAAGAGTATTGGTGATAATGACGTCATCCTCGCCTCTCGGGTCACTGGTGTCTATCTGAATCGGCTTCGTGAGCGTTGTAAGACCAAACTCCCCATCGACACCTGGATAGACTACGTTCCAGGCAAACTGCTCTGCAATCACGTTCACGATCGTTGACTCTGACTCTTCAGGAAAATCATTCTTGATCGTAGCCCATATCGGTAGTGCAAACCCCACCAATAACACTGCCTCAGCAATGACTACCCCTCCTTCCAAATATGAAGAGAACTTGCTCTTTACTCCCGTATAAATGGCCCGAGGATGCCGCTTCGCATTGAAACGCCATAAACAGTAGATAAAAAACGGTGCCCAAATCAAAAACAACGCCAACATGAGCCAGTGTACCCAGCTCATCATGACATCAATTGCCATTCCATGCCCCGAGGCATCAAGTGGCATTCCCATCCATTTACTTAAATCGTTCATGCTTTGGCCCAATCTCTAGTTATTGGTCAATCAATTGATCATTACCAGAATGACCTGATATTCTTTCTGATTCCAAAACCTTTGCGCGGCGATGAACCTTAAAAAAAAACGTCCCAATGCTCGCCCCCACAAATCCGATCACTGTAAGCAGAGATGCCATGGAGAAAACCAGCGCACGAATCATTCCAGAATTCGCACTTCCCGTACCAAGACAATATTCACACGCCAAGACCGGCGTTGCAACTGCAAACAAAGCAATAAGAGTTATTCCACGCTTCATGTTAACTCCCTGATTTTGCGCCAAAATGTAACACCGTATAAAACAAGGCCAATCCCACAGATGAGCGCAATCAGTCCCATCCCCACCATCGCCGCACTAACATCCTCTATCCCACGGATCAACGCCCATAATCCAAACATAAAGCTGACAGCCGTTGCGGAAATAATAAATACGATATGTATGGTCTTAAGCGACATGCTCGGACAGAAGTAATTTAGCAAACGCCGCAAGAGCTTCTTGATCAGAATGCGCTCCGATAAAGAGTGCAAACATGGCGATCAAAAAAATCCCCGATACGAGTAAGACCCATAAGACGACCTGCTTCTCACTCACCAGATGCATGAAATACAGCGCCACCAAGCTAGCCTTCACGGTAGCAATTGCCAAAGCAATCAGCAAAGCAGGTTCGAACGAGATATTCAGATACGAAACCCCCACCGTCACACCCGTCAACACAGCGAGGGAGACAAAAACCAGGAGATACACTTTTACGTGCTTCCTGATGTCCTCCATAGTCATTTCTTCGGCCATTTCAACGCGTTTATCTGCTTAAATCAAATAGATCATGGGAAACAGGAATATCCATACCAAATCTACAAAATGCCAGTACAGCCCAGCAACCTCAATCCGGTTCGTGAAGTGGGCCTTAGCACGCGGTGTTCCCTGTTTCCAAAGCTTCGTTCCTGGTCCCCAAAAGTATGCATTCAACAAGATTCCACCAGTGACATGAATCGCGTGCAATCCGGTAAGCACAAAGTAGATGCCAAGAAAATTATTCGTTGACGCATACCAGTGATGATCAAACTTATCGCCATACTCAAATGCCTTTACGACTAAAAACCCTAAGGCTAACAAGATTGTGAGCCCCATGTAAAGCTTATAGCGATCAAACCGGTCCATCTTGAGCGCCACCCAGGACATCACCATGGTGACACTGGATGCAATCAGGATCATTGTATTCAATGTTGCCAGAGGCACATTCAGAATCTCATCTGCACGCTCAGCCATCATATCTGTGCCATACATCATCATCCCTGGCCATGCATCCGCGCCAATTCTTAAGAATACATAGGCCGCGAACAGGCCTCCAAAGAGCATGATCTCCGAAGCCAAGAATAGCCAGATGCCTAGCTTCGCATTGTTGACACCAGTATCTGGACGTGCCGTTACCTCATAGGGAATCTGCATTGGTATACCTAGGATTCGACAGTTTTATCAGTATGGTCGGGAAGTTGAATCGGTACTCCCTGGGGGCAATAATCAAGTTCATGACCGGGCACGCTGTATTCATACGGTCCATGATGCACCGTAGGAATGGTGGTAAAATTCCCATGCCCGATGGGGGGAGTCGGTGCAGCGGACCATTCCAGTGTCGTTGCTTCCCAGTGATTGCTTTGCGTGACCTTTTTGCCCCATTTGATGCTCGCCAAAAAATTATAGATAAACGGGAGCTGGAACAAGAGTAAGACCACGGCAGACACTGCCATAATCGAATTGTAATGGATGACTCCTTCCGTAAAGCTGTAGGTCAGCCCACCGTCAAACAGGCGACGTGACATCCCAACCATCCCCTGATGAAGCATCGGGAGAAAGATGCCATTCATTGCAATCATAGATCCCCAGAAATGAATCCGACCCAGTGTCTCATTCAGCGTACGCCCAGTAACTTTGGGGTACCAATAATAAATGCCCGCAAAGAGTGCAAAGATGGTCCCCGGTGCGACTACGTAGTGAAAATGTCCAATCACATAGTACGTGTCATGCAACGGAATATCCGTTGGAGCCAAGCCAAGCGGAAGCCCTGTAAGTCCACCAATCCCGAACATTGGTATGAAACCCACGGCAAACAACATGGCGGCATTAAAGCGGATAGAGCCTCCGAAGAGTGTGATGAAGAGCGCTGACAAAATCACGACTGAAGGGATTGAAATGATCATAGTCGTCACTTGGAAGAAGGCACTGATCGCGGTCCCCATCCCGGTAATGAACATGTGATGTGCCCATACAATAAAGGAAAAGAAACCTAGGAATATGACGGAATACACCATCAGTTTATAGCCCCAGAGCGGCTTCCGGGTATTGTTTGCCAACACTTCGGCTACGATCCCCATTGCTGGAAGGATCAATACATATACCTCTGGGTGTGCCAGAAACCAGAATAGGTGTTGCCACAGGAGTGGGCTCCCGCCGCCTGCAACTTCCAATGGGCCATCTGCAGTGACGAGTCCGCTCGGCAAAAAGAAACTCGTCCCGATAAGCCGGTCTGCCAACTGAAGGAAGCCCGCTGCCTCCAGTGGAGGAAAGGCCAGGAGCAAGAGAAAAGCGGTGATAAACTGCGCCCAGACAAAGAAAGGCATCTTAAAGAAGGTCATCCCTTCCGTACGCAGTTGAATAATCGTCACCAGGAAATTCACCGCACCTAGCAACGAAGAAGTAATCAACAACACCATCCCCCAGAGCCACATGGTCTGACCCATCGTCTCAATATTCGCGAGTGGAGGATAGGAGGTCCAGCCAGCTTTGGCGGCTCCCTCTGGTACGAAGAAGCTGGCAAGCATAACGACTCCACCCCAGAAGTAGAAATGATAGCTGGCCATATTCAACCTTGGAAACGCCATGTCCGGCGCACCGATCTGCAATGGAACTACATAGTTTCCAAAAGCACCCACTGCCAAGGGGACAATCCCCAGAAATACCATGATCGTACCGTGCATGGCACCGAACTGGTTATACATTTCTGGTGTAAGCGCCCCAAGGAGAGGGATTTCCACGCCTGGAGATGCCAACTGCCACCGCATGAGCAGCATAAGGCCAAACCCAAACAGCAAAAACAACATCGCTGTAATCCCATACTGGATTCCAATGACTTTATGGTCAGTCGAAAACCAGTACTTACGCCAGAACCCCTCCTGATGGGCCGAGTGAGAATGATCTTCTGCCATGAGGTACGTACCTGATTGATAAGCGGAAAAAGCTTGTTTTACTGGTAGCTGATTGAGGCGTCAGCCATAGCACCGTCCGTCACTGTCACAGCCATTGTCTGCTCTCCCAGTTGTTCATGCCAGGTGGTCAGCGTATAATCTCCATCTGGAAGACCGGAAATCATGAAAGATCCGCTTGCATCCGTCGTTGCAAAGTACGGATGATCCAACACGCCAATGTAGGCCTGCATCCAGCTGTGTACATCGCATTTGACCGAAATCATCACCTCCGGTACCAAAAAGCTTTTCTCCAGGTAATCTCCAACTCCTGGTGTGGATTCATTGAATCCACGATTGTCTTCTGGAACCGGATGTACGTTATGCTGGAACGGATCGCTGTTCTCAATACGAATCGTTTGCCCGGTTTGCAGTCCCATCACGCGAGGCACATACATGCACCCTTCCTGATCCATGACTGCGGGTTCTGATGGAGTTGGATATGCATAGCCCTCCGGTAGTCCTGCACTGACGTACACAAATACATTCTGAACTGCACCTTCATTAACAAGAAGGTCTTCACTAAGCGCCTCCATGTCGCGCTCGTCTGTACAATCATCATTCATGCGTACAGGGGTGCGCTCAGCGGGCGTTCCTGTAAACATCACCGATCCAGAAACACCACCCGATCCCATCGGGGTCATTGCCGCTGTTTCTGTAGCATCATCGCTACCAGATTCCTCACTCACATCTGTCTCACTTGCTCCGCCACCACATGCAGCGAGAAAAAAGATCAAAAGTGTGAAAATTGCCGAAATTCGCATTGAAAAATTAGTTTGATTAAGGTTTTGCCTTCAGCGAATGCTTTTAGACGCGAAGACACGCGAATATACGTGTTCTTGACCAAAAATTACCTATAATTGTGCAGAAAATTCATACGAAAAGCTCTCTTTCATGGACTGGGTCTGGGAACTTTATAAAAAGTATATCACCAAAGCCTTGATCGCCGGGGGGAACACGCATCCTACAGAAGCAGAATTGGAAGCCGCATTTGTGAAAGCACTCGCAGCATCATCCATCACGATTCTTGTGCAGGAACCTTGGATGAACTCTGTTCGATTCAAGGGACTCGCGCGTGCCCCCCTCTCCGAAATGACCGAACTGCTGGAAAACCCCATGGAATGGCTTCAACAGCGTTATGGTGGTGGTAAATTCAAGCTCAACTTCCACGAAGGGTGGCATTTTGTTGCCACGAAAAATTTCAAACCAGAGGGACCTCACCTGTGGAAGGATGCAGCAGAAATTTCTTTCTAAGTGGACGCATTGACTCCAAATCCCCCCCGCGACCGCGAACGCGTCGTTGTTTTTTTGGGGTTTTTGACCAGTGAGAAGTGCCGGAAGGCCTGTTCGAGACATGCGCAGCCGGAGATGGTTGCCGCAATGTTGACTCGTCTCTGGTTTGAGGAAATCTACGTACCCAGCGAGACTGCAATAGACACTCTCAAACCTGTTCCAGATCCTGATGACTGTGCACGTTTCAATGGTTGCTTTAGTGCAGAGGAGTTAACGGCACTGGAACGGTTCCATGGTTTTTTTGAGCTGCGTCTGAATTTCTTGACCAATCAGGTATACGGGAAAGCATTTTTCCCGGAAAATGACAGCTGGCGAAGCCTCATTGAACATGCCCGACATGTTCTCTCGGAACTTGATCCAGATCCAGAGTGGCTTCAATCAATGCTGGAAGCTATGATTCAAAACCTTCAGAGAGGAGAATTAATGGATGGACTCTGCAACCCCCGCCTTCTTTTATCCCCGGATGATACCTAACCACCGACTCTTAAAACTTTATGCCTCCCCCCTTCCATGAACAGCCGACTTGTTTGCTGACTCCGAGTAGAATGAAGGCTCGTGTAGTATATATATTTTATCCGTAGATAGTGTCAGTCCGAAAATAGCTATTTTTAGGCTGACACTAATTTGCAACTGCCCGATCTGAGCCGTACGATAACCTCTAGGAGCACATAGAGGAAATTCCTGACATTAGTGCTAACCTTGAAAAAACAAATGAAAGAATGGAAATGGGAAGGCTCCCGCTGGTGGAAGTTTGACTTCCATACGCATACTCCGGCATCCCATGATTATGGTAAAGGTCCAGACCAGACAACTTTGAAAAAGCGTACGCCGAGAGAATGGCTGCTTGACTATATGCGTGCGGGTATTGATTGCGTCGCGATTACCGATCATAACAGCGGCAAATGGATTGATCGAGTCAAGGATGCTCTTGTTCAACTCGAACACGAATGTCCAGAAGAATTCAGGCCTATCTGTGTGTTTCCAGGCGTGGAAATTTCGGTTAACGGCGGTATCCATCTTCTGGCGATTTTTGGGCGTGACAAAAAGACATCGGATATCGACTCTCTTCTGGGAAAAGTTGAGTTTGAGGGCAAAAAAGGATCAAGCAGTGAAGAAACACGTCATTCATTAATTCAAGTTATTGATGACGTTGTCTCAGCAGGAGCAATAGCGATTCCTGCACATGTGGACAAAGAAAAAGGGCTTTTCAAGGCTATACGACGCGGACCAACACTGGAGCAAATACTAGAGTGTAATAATATTTTTGCAGCGGAGTGGGTTGACCTTGCTTACAAGAATCCGAGAACTTATGTCGATAAAAAACCTAACTGGACAGAGGTGCTTGGATCGGACGGTCACCATCCCTCCGGCAACTCACAAGAAAAATATCCCGGCAGTCACTTTACTTGGGTCAAAATGGGGATGCCAAGTATTGAGGGATTGCGTTTGGCTTTGCTTGATGGTTCACTATCTGTGATTCGTTCTGATGAGGCGAAAGACAATCCAAATGAACATGCGAAGATGGTATTGGAATCCATAGAGGTTTCGCAGGCCCGCTACCTCGGCCGTGCTGAATCCTTTAGAGTTGGGTTTAACCCATGGCTTAACTCCATCATCGGTGGGAGAGGAACCGGTAAGTCTACTCTTGTTGAGTTCCTGCGCATTGCTCTGCGAAGGACGGATGAGTTACCAGAAGATTTACGGGAGGAGTTTGGGAAATATGAAAAGGTATACTCCGACAGAAGAGAAAGTGGTCTTCTCACAGCGGAGACAACGATCAAAACTATTTATCGAAAGGACGACTCTAGATTTCGTATACAGTGGTATCCAAGCGGGAATCTTGAATCCATTGAAGAAGAGATTGACGAAGGACAATGGAAGCACACCGAAGGTGATGTTCGACAACGGTTCCCCGTAAGGATTTACAGTCAGAAACAGATATTTGATCTTGCGAAAAAGCCGCTTGCCCTGCTCAGTATAGTTGATGATGCTCCGAGAGTTGATCGTCGCTCTTGGAATGAGAAATGGAAATTGGCAGAAAGCAAATTCCTTGCACTGCGTGCAAAATCTAGGGAGTTGGAGTCTGGGTTTTCTGAAGAATCACGCCTTCGGGGTGAACTGGAAGACGTAAAAAGAAAACAGAAGATTTTTGAGCAGGCCGGGTATGCTGATGTGTTGCGGAATTTTCAGAAACTGAGACGTCAGCAACGCACTATTGAGACTTGGGAGGAAAGCTGGACAGATGTTGCGGGGCGATTGCAGCGGGTTGCGGATGAAATGGTTCCCGACCCTCTTGAAGACGAAACCTTTAATATGGAATTACAAGCGGATGCTGAATTGCAAGAGCATGCCGCCAAAGTATGTGAAAGCTTGGATGGATTATCCAATGAGGCCCGATCTCTCGCTTCTCAAGCGAGCAAAATTCTAGCTCAATGGAAGAAAAACAGGAACGAATCATCTTGGAAACGAGGTACTGTTTCGGCTGAGCAGGAATATCAGAAATTAAAAGAAGAACTGGCACAAGAAGGAGAAATCGATCCCACGGGCTACGGTGAGCTAGTGCAACGTCGACAGTTGATTGAGAGACGACTTGATGGACTTGGGGAGTCTAAAAAACAGATCAAGGAGCTTGATAAGCAGATAGACCAACAGTTGCAAAAAATGATTGAAACTCGCCGGGAATTGACCGAAGCTCGTCGAGATTTTTTAAATGAGGTGTTGAATGAAAATCAATATGTTCGAATAAAGGTTGTTCCTTATGGAGCAACTGATACTGTCGAAGAAAAATTTCGCCAATTGCTTCAAAAGGAAGGTTCGAGTTTTGAGCGCGATATAGGTTCACCAAACGGCGAAGGATTGCTCGGAAACCTTTACAAAGAGGATAATGGCTGCGGGGAGACTATTGAGAAAAATCTCGCGAAACTCAAAAGAAAGGTCGGGAATTTTGCCTCTGGCAAGGGCAACTCCCGAGTTAAGGATCAGCGATTCTTTACGCATATTTCTAATCTTAACCCTGAAGCTATTGATCGCATAGATACATGGTTTCCAGAGGATTCTCTTGATGTCCAATACAATGCAACGGGTGAGGGTGAGAAATTTCTATCAATAAAGGAAGGTTCGCCTGGGCAGAGAACGGCTGCGCTTTTGGCCTTTCTTCTTTCCTATGGGGATGAACCCCTGATCTTGGATCAACCGGAAGATGACCTGGACAACCTATTGATCTATGATTTGATCGTGACTCAGTTACGGAACATGAAGCGCAGTCGACAGATCATTGTAGTGACGCATAATGCCAATATAGTTGTCAACGGTGACTCGGAACTAGTTGTGGCCCTTGCTCCGAATCACGGCGAAACGAAAAAAGACTGCAACGGAAGTCTTCAGGAGAAAAAGGTGAGGGAAACGATCTGTACAATTATGGAGGGAGGAAGTAAGGCATTTGAAGACCGTTATCGCCGCATTGCACCCGGGAAAAGCGATGTTTAATAGCCCAGAAGAACTGCTGCGCAAGATACGCCTTGGAGAAGATAGTTCACTTGAGCTTAAAGCTGTTGTGTTTAGAGGAGAACAGATTGCCGGACCATCGCGCGACAAACTGGCCGACGAACTTGCCTCTATGGCCAATACGAACGACTGCGTAGTTGTTTTAGGCGTAGACGATAAGACTCGCGAGATCATCGGTATCCCAGTAGAATGTATAGAAGCCGTTGAGCTTTATATATACGAAATTTGCAATGACAGCATTACGCCGCCCGTTTCTTTTCGATCATTCCGCATGGAACTCCCCGATAGTACAGGTGCTTCACGGGTTGTCCTAAAAATCGAGATTACACGCAGTCTCTTTGTTCACAAAAGCCCAAACGGTTACTTTCACCGCCAAGGGAGTTCAGCGCGGGAAATGTCGCCGGAATACCTTGCACGCTTGTTTCAGCAACGCAGTCAGTCTCAATTGATCAGATTTGAAGAACAGCCTGTTCCCCGGTCAAGCATGGATGATTTGCGTGAAGAACTGTGGGGAAAATACACCACGCGTTCCAATGAACCGGCGGATATCGTTCTCTTGAAACGTTCTTTATTGGTCAAAGAGGAAAGTGGAGCATTGGTTGCCTCGGTAGCAGGTATATTATTTTGCTGCGAACATCCAGAGGACTTTTTACCCAGCGCATTTATTGAGGCCGTATGCTATAGGGGAACGAGGCAGGATTCCAATTACCAGATTGATGCACAAAGGATTCGCGGACCGCTTGGCCGACAGATAAAAGAATCCATGGCTTTTCTAAAAAGGAATCAGACTGTCGGGGCTATCAAGAAGCCTCATCGCATCGAAAAGCCGCAGTTCAGCGAACGCGCCATATTTGAAGCTGTGGTAAATGCCGTGGCTCATCGGGACTATTCAATCTCTGGATCAAAGATCCGATTCTTTATGTTTGATGACAGGCTGGAAATCTATTCACCAGGTGCTCTTCCCAATACCATAACCGTTGATAGCATGCACCTTCGTCAAGTGACCCGGAATGAATTGATTACCAGTTTGCTCGCGGAAACACCGGTGGCGACGACAATTGGGCGTGTAGGACGTGATTTCTACATGGAAAAACGGGGGGACGGAGTTCCAATTATAATGGATGAAAGCGAAAGGCTTTCCGGGAAAAAGCCGGTTTATAAACTCATTGATGATTCTGAACTTTTACTGACCATTTATTCTGCGAAAACGAGGTGAATGCATCAAGATTGATTCTATAACGAGACCAAGCGGGAAGATAATCAGATAAATTTCAGAGAGATCTACGCACAGACAGCCAGAAATTAGAGTTACCATCCTCCGGTGTATCTGCCACCCCAGCCGGTAGCAGCCAGAGCAGTGCATGGAGGTAACAACATGAACTGAGTGCGCGTGGAAAGGCGTACTCAGATATTCAGGTCAGCGGAGGCCACGTGAGTACCATCCCCGTTTTCTGGACTCTGACGATTAGCGTTGTATCTGAACTTCCCCATGATAATCCCCTAAGATTTAGAAAAATGCAATTAAACATCGTACATATCGCTCGTGAAGAGAACCTGTCATCCTATATCATGGGGAAGTTCAGATATAAACTGGTTGGTAGAGAGGGACTTTCTGGAGAGGCGAAAGGGCGGCTATTGGGCAAAAATAGAGAAAATGCACGCCTTCAGGCCTACGCGAGCGTAGGGTCAGCTGCTTCCAAATCCGTTCGAGAATCGTGAGGTGTTTCCAGACTGATTGATGGTACGCTTCATAATCAGTGCCCGGGCCTTGATGCCTTTCCCCCATGGACACTGGGTTCGTCGCACCACTGTTCGCGCAGTATTGCGAGGTTTTCAAGCAGGTCGTCTTCATACCCCAGAAGGTCAATCAACACTGCCTGATCCAATGCCTTGCGCACATCGTCCCGGTACGCTTCATTGGCTGGCAGAAAATCCCTGCTACGAAAGTCATCAAAAATCTTCTCACCAAGGTTAAGTTGTTCTTCGGTGAGCTGTGCAGTATCAAGGGACAAGAATTGAGGCAGACGCGTAATAGTCAGACGGGATCGCCCCTGATGCTGACGCGTTCCTGCCCACCAGAAAGAGATCAGCCCAAGGGTTGTGTTGGCCCAAAGAACTAGTGACATCTCCCATTGCTGGTTGGTAAGAAAATTTGGCCATGCTGTGCCTCCAAGAGATGGTTTCTCGGTCAGGCATGCGGCCATTGGCTGCGAGTTAAGTCGAAAATCACGGTTAAAATGCAGCCGGGATGCCCCATCACGCCAGAGCTCCGCGGCCTGTTTCCGGCAACCTTCCCGGCTTCGACCCTGCCCATCCGGCTCAACAATCAGCCGACGCTCGCGACTGGCGCTGTGCCCCCACAATACCGGATATTCCGGCGACCGGGCCAAAGGCTCAATATCCAACGGCCCACGTGCCTTCCCATTACTGGCTCGCCCATTGATGTCCCGGTCCAAGAAACCTCGACGACCGAGGTTGCCTAGTTCACAAACCGGTACGGACACCGCTGAGACCATCCGGGGCAGCAGCAGATTGCCCTGGCCCAATGACTTCATAAAGACCGCCAGTATGGGCTCTTTTACGCCAACGCCATTCCAGCCCTTCGAATGAAAGAAGCTGCCGGCTTCGTGGGTTGCTGTGAACCGAATTTTGCCGGCACCTGTCGTGGACTCCCGTCGCTTCTGTTCCATCATGCGGGCAATGATCCCCGCCTCTAATAGCGTCTTCGGCCTGCCCAGTAAATTGGCAGTAAAGATGTCATCCAAGCTCTCGTCTTTTCCTTCCTTGCGCGTAGCCACCAAGAGCACTTCTGCCATCCCCGTATCCGCCGAAAAAGCCCGATCCGTACTCCCGTCGGTCGCAATCCCTACGATCAGGATATCCGTGTAGTACTGCCTGATCAACGCGCGCGCATTTTCCCAGGCATATCCCTGGACAAATGAGGCGGGAAGAACCAGAGCGAGAACTCCGCCAGGGCGGAGTTTGGCGTGCGCCAAGTCAATAAAATTCGATGCAAGCCCTGCATTGCCATGACCAGCCGGTGTGGTTAACTCTTTCCTGATCCTCTTGAGACGAATAGACATTTTGGCCTGCTCCTCTTCCTTGGTTCTGAAGCCGGCAAAAGAAGGGATCGGGACTCCCGTCGCCTCATGGTTGGTGGGGCGGGTAAATGGCGGATTCATGATTACCAGATCCATGGACCCGTGCGGAATCTTGATTGCGGTACCCTCCACATCATCAACCACAACCCCCCTACCTGAGATTGCTTCGCGTCCAGTGCCGAAGATGGGCAGTGTCTGCTCCGTCTGGATTAGGTCAAGAGATCCAATGGAGACTCCTTGGCCATCCTCCTGATCCCCATAGGGCATGTTGATTACACGCGTATGGTCAAAGGTTTTATTCGGATGCATTCCCGACAGCATTGCCGCAGTGAGATGCACGGCCGATGGCATGATATCGGCGGCGGTCAATACCTTCTCCATCATTTTGGCATGCAGCACACTGTCGTTTCCACCCGTGCGCCGATGGCGGGAAGCCATCGCATGGTAGGCAGCTGCCAACAGTGCGCCGGTCCCGCAGGCAAGGTCGGCGACCCGGAGGGCCGTGATCTGTTCTGGAACAGTCCAATCTACTCTCAGGCGGGAAACCGCCAGTTGTGC
>CBDBMQ010000005.1:0-52811 GCA_965207565.1 Rhodothermales bacterium
CGGATACGCCGCCAATTCTGCAAGAGCTGTTTCATCTGCCGCAGAAGGAGAAGACAGTGGAGGGACCTTATTATCAAACTCGCGCTCGGCAAATGTCAGGGCACGATTGACAAAGTTGCCTAATATATCCGCCAGTTCACTGTTGACACGCGTCTGAAAATCATTCCAGTTGAAATCAGCGTCTTTGGACTCGGGGAGCGTGCTAGTGAGCACATAGCGTAGCAGGTCTGGAGGAAAGTCATTGAGGTATTCATGCAACCACACTGCCCACCCCCGACTCGTTGACAACTTGCTGCCTTCAATATTCAGAAACTCATTCGCAGGAACCTGATCCGGCACTACATATTCCCCGTAGGCCATCAGCATCGCGGGAAACATCAGCGTATGGAATACAATATTGTCCTTACCGATAAAGTGAATCAGTCTGGACTCCTCATCCTGCCAATACAGCTTCCATCGCTCTGGGTCACCTTTGCGTTGTGCCCATTCCCGCGTTGATGAAATGTATCCAATTGGTGCATCAAACCATACATAAATCACTTTTCCCTCTGATTGCACCCCAGCCGCATCCGCAGCTTCCGGGGGTACGGGAACCCCCCAAGGGACATCACGGGTAATGGCCCGGTCACGCAACCCATCCGTAAACCAGGCCCCAATCTGCCAAGAACGTTCGGTTTCCAATCGGAATGGCTGGAAATGTAGGCTTCCAATCGGCTCTGCCACTGTCCCAAGGGCAAATACCAGTGCGTTGTCGGGCGCAACTCCGGGACTGCATCGGTCAATGTGCTCCGCGGATTTTTGATCTCTGTGGGACTGAGTGATGTGCCGCACTTTTCACATTGATCTCCATATGCATCCTCGTAGCCACAAATGGGGCAGGTGCCATGTACAAAACGATCTGCAAGAAAAACCTTTGCCTCTGGATCATACAGGTGTTCCTCCCTCTTCAGCACAAATTCATTCTTCCCGGATAATCTCCGAAAAAAATCCTGACTGGTATCTGTGTGAACCTCACGTGTGGTGCGGCTATAGTTATCAAACTGATTCCGAACCCTTAAAACTGTCCCGGATCATGGGATGGTAGCGATCAACGACTTCCTGAGGGGTGATCTTCTCCTGCATTGCCTGCATCACGATCGCTACACCATATTCATCCGACCCGCAAACCGTATACCACATCGCGCCCCTGTAACCTCAGATAGCGAACATAAATGTCCGCTGGTAGATATGCACCTGCTAGATGCCCGATATGTACCGGACCATTTGCGTACGGCAACGCAGAAGTCACCAATGTGCGCTGAAAAGATTTGTCCGGCATTGATGTGAAAGGATTGATCTGCGGTTGAACAAAAGCTTACCGCTGCGGATCCTGACCACAGGAATGAGTGCCTACGTGCCAAACCGTGTACTTATGCGTACAAGCTGAATTCAATCATATCTGCCAGTGATGAAACCTGTTACTTCTGATCGGCAAAGTTCGATCACCCGAACAACCGGGGAGACCGATGTCTCAGTCCAGTTCAACCTTGATGGAACTGGTGATTATAAAAACCAGACGGGGGTTGGGTTTCTGGATCATATGTTGGATCTCTTTGCAAAACATGGTCAGTTCGATCTAAAAACCAAGTGCAGCGGAGATCTTGATGTTGACGAACACCATACTGTTGAAGATGTTGGGATTTGTCTCGGTCAGGCGCTACGCCAAGCGCTGGGTGATAAATCCCATATCACGCGCTATGGCCATGCATACGTGCCGATGGACGAAGCACTGGCCCGCGCAGTGATTGATCTCTCCGGCCGATTCATGCTCTATTTTGAAGGGGAATTTGATCGTCCAACGGTGGGTGACCTCCCAACCGAACTTGTTCAGCATTTCTGGTACAGCTTTGCAGAGCATGCACATTGTACACTGCATATCAGTGTCCTCTACGGAATCAACACGCATCACAAGATTGAAGCGATCTTCAAATCTGTTGGGCGTGCACTAAGAATCGCCGTACAACAAAGCGAAGATAATTCAAAAATGCCATCAACTAAAGGGATCCTATAGTCCATGTCACTCTCCCATCAAACCTTAGCTGTCATTGGTGCAGGCAATATTGGCCGTGCCCTCGTTGGAGGGTTGATCTCAGGTGGGCATCTGGATCCATCAAAGATTCGTGTAACCCGGCGAAATTCAAATGCCCTAGAGATTTTGCGTGAAAAACTTCCTGGCGTGTCTGCAGGCGTGGATAACAAGGCAGCTGTCAAAGATGCCTCCATCGTTGTACTGTCTGTTAAACCCACAAATTGGCTGAACGTCGCGGAAGAAATTCGTGACTTCGTAAACCCGGGAACCCTGATTGTTTCTGTACTCGCCGGGCTCACTACCGACCGAATCGCACAGGAATTCCCGGACCATCAGCCGGTTGTCCGTACGATGCCAAACACGCCAATGACGGTGTTCCAGGGAGCCACTGCCATCTGCGCAGGAACCTCCGCGTCTGCCGAACACGTTGGATTGGTTCGAGAAATGTTTGAAGCCGTAGGCAGGGTGGAGCGGGTCCCGGAGTATCTTATGGACGCTGTCACTGGACTCAGCGGCAGTGGCCCGGCATACGTCTACATGCTAATCGAAGCCCTGACCGATGCCGGCGTAAAACAGGGACTCCCCCGCTCAACAGCATTCAGATTGACCAAGCAAACTGTACTTGGAGCAGCGCAACTTGCAGATCAAACTGATAAGCATCCTGCGATCCTGCGTGATGAAGTTACCACGCCAGGTGGAACTTCTATAGCCGCGATTGCAGAATTGGAGCAGCATGGCTTGCGCACCATGTTCATCCACGCTGTTGCGACTGCGACGGAACGTTCCAAGGAACTCAGTGGAAATTGATGGTTGACCGCCATGATTACGATTATCGATTACGGTATCGGGAATCTGCATTCCATTGAGAGAGCATTCCAGCATGTTGCTTCAGGGGTTGTCCGGACGGATGCCCCCGAAGCCATTGATCAGTCAGACCGACTCGTACTTCCGGCGTTGGCGCTTTTGGTGCCTGTATCCAGGAAGTAAGAAAGCGAGGGCTGGAACAACCCATTCTGAATGCAATTGCCCGCAAGGTGCCATTTCTGGGGGTTTGTGTAGGGATGCAGATGCTCTTTGAATCCAGTTTGGAAAAAGGTCGACATGTGGGCCTGGGGCTACTGACCGGGCATGTGGAAGCGTTGGACCCGCAAGACCCTACTCTGAAAATCCCCCACATGGGATGGAATATTGTTTCGCCGGTCCAGCCCAGCCCACTTCTGCATGATCTACCCGATGATGCGTGCTGCTACTTTGCACACTCCTTCTACGCAAATAGGACCGACCCGCATGAGGTGATTGCCTCTACAGAGTACGGAGTAACCCTTCCGGTTGTCGTGGGACGAGATAATGTCTACGGGGTACAATTTCACCCGGAAAAGAGTCACAAGGTAGGCCTTCAAATTTTATCAAATTTTGCCCAACTTGTATGATTATCCCGGTACCGGCAATTGACCTCCTGGATGGATGCTGCGTGCGATTGATGCAGGGGGCATACGATCAGGTCACCAACTATCATCGTGACCCGTCAGCGGTTGCCCAACAATGGGAATCTCAGGGAGCAACGCTGCTGCATGTTGTCGACCTTGATGCTGCACGATCCGGAGGGCAGACACACAATACAGAAACAATTGCTTCGATCGCAAAACAAGTATCCATTCCGGTCCAGACTGGCGGAGGAATTCGGTCCAGCGCAGATGTCACCCGTGTCCTTGAGCATGGAATCCACCGGGTGATCATTGGTACTGCTGCCGTTCAGGATCCCTCACTCGTTCGTGCAATGGTTGCAAAATATGGACCGGAACGTATTGCGGTCGGCATCGATGCCAAAGAAGGAGAGGTCCGTGTGAGCGGGTGGCTTGAAGGGACTGGGATGCCTGCTTTTGAGTTTGCCAAGGAAATGGAACGGTGCGGAATTCGCCGTATTATCTATACCGACATCAGCCGAGACGGTACGATGACTGGCCCCAATCTGAGTGCCTACCGCACTTTAGGAATGCAGCTTGAATCTGCGCAGTTGATGGCAAGCGGCGGTGTATCTGGTCCAGAGGATTTGGCGGCATTGAACGCACTGGAGTCTGTCGGTGTAGATTCGGTCATCATTGGTCGGGCACTCTATGAGGGAAAATTTTCAGACTATACTCTTTGGCCAGAAGGATTGGATAGATGCCCCTAACCAAGCGGATTATCCCCTGTCTGGATGTAGATCAGGGGCGTGTCGTAAAAGGAATCCAGTTTGTAGACCTGGTTGATGCCGGAGATCCCCTCGAGCAGGCGCATGTGTACAACAAGGAGGGAGCCGATGAACTTGTATTTCTGGACATTACGGCAACCTACGAAGGGCGCGACATCATGCATGATGTCGTTCGCCAAACGGCCGAACAGATTTTTATCCCTCTAACCGTTGGTGGAGGTATCCGAACCTTGGAAGATATGCGGAAAATGCTTCACGCTGGTGCGGATAAAGTCGCCATCAACTCCGCTGCAATTCGAACCCCCGATCTCATAACAGAGTGTGCTGAGGCATTCGGTGCCCAATGCGTGGTTGTGGCGATTGACATGAAACGACGCCCCGAGGGAGGCTGGGAAGTCTATACACACGGAGGACGGCGAGCCACAGGGATTGATGGACTTGAGTGGGCCAAGGAAGCAGAGACGCGAGGAGCCGGTGAGTTATTGGTCACATCCATGGATCGGGATGGTACTCAGATTGGATATGATCTGAAGCTATTGCAACGCCTGGATGAACTTGTACAGCTTCCTGTTATCGCCTCGGGCGGTGCCGGTACGCTTGAGCATTTACGGGACGCTCTGCTCATCGGGCGTGCTCACGCGGTTCTTGCTGCGTCCATGTTCCACTTTAAACAGGTTACGATCATGCAGGCAAAACAATTCCTGCATGATGCGGGGATTACCGTCAGGCTTATCTAAGTCATTAGACTTGACTGCCCCTGAAGGCCGTTTTGATTGGACCTCCAAGGCATCCGTGGGAGCATTACGCAAAATGCTCAGAACACCCTGCACCTTGTATTACTGCTTTGCATCCAGTACAAAGCCTCTCTATGCCCGCTCGTCTGTCCAATTGAACTGGGCATTCAACGCGTGCAGCATGGCGAACGTGTTGCCGTACTGGGCTTCAAATCGAGCACACACATCAGGCAACTTGATGTCCTTCCTGGATTCCGGCGCACTCTGTTCGTTGGTCACCACGGTTGCACCGTGAACCCGTGTGTAAGCCACCAGCCAGCCGCACCCATCGCGAATCTTTCCTTCGCGTGATCGGAATACCTCGTATGGCGTTCAGCCCACATCATGATATCTGAATAGGCATCTATCACGGCGATGGTGTCCACGGGAAGAAAGAAACTACCTGGGGCTTTGTTTTTTACCCACTTCACGAGATCCTCTGTCTTGTGACCCAAAAGGAGTTCACTGCGCACTTGGTCAATGCTATAGACCCGGCCTGCTCAGTGGTGGTGAAGGAGGACTTTCCAGAATCCAGGACAGATCTTAAACGAACAGTACCGGTTCTTCGCCGTGATGAACACGTCCGAATCTAGAAGGTAGATCGGATTAACCATCATGGAAGATCCACACCTAGCCGCTTGGCGTATCGTTGGAAGGTCCCTCCATGCAACCCGGTGAGATCATAGGCTTCCTTGAACCCGATGCGCCCCTCCAACGCGGCGCGCAATACCCGGGTCGTAAAGAGTTTGCCGACACGCGTGTTCTGGTTGTTGTAAAAGTCACCACCGGTAGTTTTTTTGCCGCTCTCACCCTCTCTACGAGTGTAGCGGTCGTAAAACTCGAAGAAGGTATCCCGGTCCACGAGATTCAAGTCGAGGGCTCGACGGGAAGCGACGATTGGACTGACTTTGAACATTCGGGCAAGCTCCTTGAAGCGATCCGCCTTCCGTTCGACTTTCCCCCACTGCTCTCTAAGCTCTCCCGCTGGCACGAGCAACTCGGCCGCCGCCTTGTTACACCATTCCTCTACGTCCGAACCACCGGGAGACAGGGCCTCGAAACCAGACAGCCCCTCCTTACCGAGCCAGATGTGCGCCAACTCGTGAGCGAGCGTGAACATCTGCGCCGACTTGACGTCCGCACCGTTTACGAAAATAAGCGGGGCATAGGGATCGGTGAACGCAAAGCCACGAAACTCCTTCACGCTCAGTTTTTGGCGTGTGTTGTTTCCCACTACGCCGTTGATCACCGCCACCACGCCCAAGTGCTCGATCATTCGGCGCAACTCGCTCACGGCAGCCTTCCAAGTGTGGACTCCCGCAGCCCAACCACCATCAAGACCCAGCATTCGCCGCATCTCCTGGCCAACGGTATCCGGCTCGTCGGCTAACCGGGCGCTCCCCACGAATGACAAGGGTTCCGCGTCATTCTCGGCAAGGGACTCCCGTAACCAATCCTGGCGGCGTCGCATCGTGTGGAGGGTGTCAAGCAAGTTGGGGCTTGGTCTCCCTCGGTCGGCACTAGTGACTCTGCGATAGTCGGGAATCGAAAGGCGCTCGTCAGGGGGCTCAGGAAGAAACAGATAACCGAGCGGCGTGTGCGTGGCCTTGGCCAGCTTCTCCAGCTGCTTGAACGTAGGCTGCCTCTCGCGTCGGATCCAAATCGGGACCATCTCCTTGAGATGCTTCGGGAAGTCCGACCCAAAATTGTCAACGTCGTAGCCAGCACGCATGCAGGCCCAACGAAGCATCTCCGGCGGTACTGGTACGCGAGTCATGCCCCGCCCCTCTTGGAGCCATGACGTTCGCATAGCCAAGTCCATTCCCAGTTGCTGGGGACACGAAACGGCGTTTCTCCCACCGAAATCGAATTGCCTCTTACGCTCTTGATCCGTTTAGCAGCCCGGGGATAGAGTACTCGTTTCGGAATCGTGTCTCCAATATTATTCATGCCAGCGTAGGATCTCCTTTCATCAATTTGAGGGCCAAGGTATGACCAGGAGCGGTCCAGATGCCGCTAAACTGCCAAAGTACGCGATATCAGCCATATTTGCCAAAAAAGGCTAACCAAGGGGGTCTAAGCCCTTCGACAATGCCAATTGGACAGATCAATTCCCTCGAAGGACTCTTGGCTTACTCACACAACAGTACGTTCGGACTACAAGTAGATGCCTCTCCTTGCAAGACCATTCGCTTCAAAGTCACAGGGTTATCTCAAACAGGAACTCTGCACAATCTGTCCGCCTCCAAAAACCCATGAAAGAGTACTGTTGAGATAAACATAGATCCGTGACCACAATACACCCCATCAATTCTAGAATCCATGGATTCCAGACTTTATCCCCGAACTGCTTACATTAATCTCCATGGACGTTTAGGCAGGGAACAACGTGTTTAGCCTATATCCGTATCTGCCCGGATCGAGATTTGCGAACAAAGTGGAAATATCTTATCCTATTCGCCATGCTTCAGCGCTACTCACTTCTTCTTGCCTTACTTATCCTGGTGTCATGTCAGACTCCTGAGTCCACAGACCCCACCATCCTGAGTCCCTCTGATCTTCCAGAATACGAGCATGCGCTGGATCATGCCGGAATCATTAACAACTGGACTGAGGAATTCTATCATCGCGGGCTGCAAATCTATCGAACCAATTGTTTTGCCTGCCATGGAACCCCCAGCATCCAAGGTACACTCCCCAATTCACGTCAATTCTGGGAAGATCCCTTCAAGTATGGTAGCGACCCACTCTCCTTGTACAATACACTCACGCTGGGACGTGAGCTTATGCCACCTCAGTCGCAACTTACTCCACAGGAAAAGTACGCTGTAATCCTGTATATCCGGGAAGAATTTCTGCGCGACCAAAATCCAGATGCTTTCTTTGAGATTACCCCCGCCTACCTGAACGAGCTTCCCCAAGGAACGTCATTCGGCCCTAAACCTGCACAAAATACCCCCTGGAAGGAAATGGATTACGGGACATTTTTGATGCGGACTTATGAGATTGCACATGCATCTGATGGACCAAAAGGAATCAACCGTCAAGGCGGGCCCATTCCAAATGAAGATTTTCGTTCCCGAAATTTTGCTTACAAGGGTATCGCAATCAGACTTGATCCGGGAAATGGCGGAGTTGCAGCAGGGAATGCATTTGTAGTGTTTGACCATGACCTCATGCGCATGGCCGCTTACTGGAGTGGTGAAGGCTTCATTGACTGGGAGGATATTCTACTGGATGACCAGCACAACGTCTTTCCCCGGATTGTAGGAGATTTACATGTTGAAACCGCGATGGCTCCAGGCTGGGTCAACCCGACTACGGGCTCCACAGAGGACCCACGCTTTCGCGCCGTAGACGGCCGTCAATTTGGCCCTCTGCCCCAAAACTGGACCCACTATAAAGGCCTGTATGTACATGGTGATCAGATCATTCTCCACTACACGGTTGGAACGGCCCAGGTTCTCGAATCATTTGCCCTGGAAGCAGATACCCTGTTAAGCCGAACGCTGAATATTACGGGGGTAGCGCATCCTCTGGTTCTCCACGCGGCCCCTGACAGTATAGCATTGACAGTCATTGCTTCCCCTGGTGGGATGTCTGGTGAGTTGCTCAGGCAGGAAAATGGAGTGCACCTGGTGACCATCCCCCGTGATTTGAATCTCAAGTTGATCTATGGGGCCAGTGATGCAACCTCTGCCCCGCCCGATGATCTTGCACAGTATACCCAAGGCGGCCCACCTGTCGACGCTCCAGTACTTGAATCGCCAATTCTCCCTGGAATCGGGGAGGGCTACACTGCTGACGTTCTTACACTTCCTTTGGATAACCCCTGGAAAAGCCGGATACGTCCAACCGCGATTGATTTTATGGCCGACGGGAATGAAGCCGTTATTACGACGATTGACGGCGAGGTGTGGCACCTCTCAGGGATTACCCGGCAATCTGGATCCGTTGAATGGCGCCGCATTGCGTCCGGCCTCTTCCAGCCACTTGGGATCCGTGTGGTTGGCGAAGATATCTATGTGGGCAGCCGAAATCAGATTGCTCGCCTGCATGATCTTAATGGAGATGGACAAACAGATTACTACGAGAGTTTTAATAATGACCATCAGGTCACCGAACATTTTCATGAATTTGCAATGGGGTTGCAGACCGACGAGGAAGGAAATTTTTACTATGCGAAAAGTGCCCGACACGCCCGCCCTGCACTGATCCCCCAACATGGCACGCTAATCCGCGTGCGTGCGGACGGTCAAGAAAGTGCCATACTCGCCACAGGCTTCCGGGCAGCGAACGGAGTTACGATCAATCCAGATGGTACGTTTATAGTCACCGATCAGGAGGGGCACTGGAATCCAATGAATCGAATTAATGTCGTTGAACCTGGAGGCTTTTACGGGAATATGTACGGATACGGAGCGCCCGCAGACTCCTCGGATGAAGCGATGAAGTCTCCCCTGGTATGGATCGACATGAAGTATGACCGCTCACCCGCTGAGCTACTCTGGGCAACGAGTGATCGCTGGGGGACCACTTTCCAATAAACTTCTCAGTTTCTCTTATGGGTACGGTCGTGTATTCCTTGTGATGCCTCAATCGGCGGGAGGGGTACAACAAGCCGGAATCGTGCAACTCCCTTTGCCGGATTTCCCGACTGGGCTTATGCGAGGGCGCATGAATCCTGCGGACGGGCAACTTTATGTCGTTGGAATGTCTGCGTGGGCAACCAGTCAGATGATACAAACCGGCGGCCTTTATCGCATTCGATACACTGGTGAGACGGTACGCATGCCAGCGTCCATGCGTGTGCTTGAGGGAGCGGTCGAACTCTCTTTTACCTCTCCGCTTGAAGATGCTTCTGCAACCCAGGCAAGTAATTACCAGGTACATACCTGGGATCTTGAGCGCTCACGCCGCTATGGATCTGAGCGCCACAACATTCGGAGACTCCGAATTGCCGGTGCATCTCTTCGAGATTCCACAGTCACTTTGAGTCTTCCCGGCCTGGAACCAACCTGGATTCTTGAAATTACCTACGACCTTATTGACTCCAATGGGATTGCTTTTGAGGGAGCCGTCCAGAGCACGGTTTATGCGGCTGAAAAAGATCCGGCTTCAAATTAATCTGACTCTTCGCCAAGGATAGTGAAGAGCCAATAATTAGGGCTAAAATGTGGTCTGCTCAGTGCGCTGTGATTTCATCCCATTTACAGAGTGCTTCCCACTCCTCCTTTTCAGGTCCTCCTGGCTTCCCGACCAGAAATTTTCCTGCTATACTACACCAGGGGAAGAAACCGGCTACGAAGATACCGGAACAGAGGAAATTCGGTCAGCATGCGAAGTACATCGACATAATGACGAACCATTTCGTCTTGCAGATCCGAAGAATGTGCTTGAATTGGTGCAGAAGAAGGAAAAGAAGATTCTGAATTCATCAAGTAGGGATAGGAGTAATCTTAGGGTTGAACTCCCGAAACCCCACTAAACTTGACGCGCCCCCTTCCGTCCAATCCGGGAATCTATTATACATTGATAATTAGACAAAATGACAGCCCGGAGAACCATGGGCCCCCAGGGGCGTCCAACTGATTATGAGAGAGGAGGACAAGTCATCCCCGATCGAAAACCTGACCACCAGGGCGTTCGTTCTGCTTCGACGGCTAAGCAAAGAGGGGAAGTTGTCCGCGGAGGAAATTCACGAACTTGTAGAACTCCAGAAAGATATGCCTACCACAAGTTTTGACCACAAACTCGACGCGCTCAATAAAACCCTGGAAGCTCAAAAGGAGATGCTGAACGCGAAGTACAACGTCCTGATTTGGGTGATGGCGGCGGCTACGGTCGTCCTTTCAACCGTAATCACCTTGCTCACCGTGTCTGGAGGCTAGTAGCGTGGCCAAAAAATAGCCCCCGTCTCCGATATCCCACGTCTCCGCATTTTCCCAGTCCGGTGGATACTGTCGAGCCATCTCGGCCAAAGTAGCCACAATCGTGCTGTCGTTCAACACCTCCGATGCATTGCTGCTGTCATCCATGACCTTGAAGGTTCCCGCACGCAACTTCAAAGGAGTATTCTGTTCCTTCTCCAAAGCAGTCTGGTAAAATTCACGAACTGCGCGCACACGCTCGGCAGCCGCTTCCGGTAATAAAGACAAATCCACATCTGGAGCAAACGAGCTATCACACCCTGCCAAAATATAGCAAGCTGCCGAAAGCCAAGGCTGTGGTAATATGTCTACTCCCAATCATCTGTGTCTCGCGTCAAATTTTAGGCTCCGCGTCAAGTATAGTGAGGAGCCTACAAACGATTCGTCCGTCGAACTGGAGATCACCTCAAGAATCCACTTCCCTTATTCATCCTCTTCGGTCTGACAACCATCTTCTCCTGTAAAGCACTTATGCTCTGCATCCGCGCCGCTCAAAAGATAGGCGATCAAATCCGCGACCTCGTCCTCATTGAGTCGGTCTAACAACCTAGACGGCATCGTTGAGACCGGTGACGCTTCACGGGAAAGGATCTCTGAAGCCTCTACACTGATCTCCTGGGACGGATCGTAGGGATTTTGATTGACAAATACTTGTCCATCCTCTTCCCGCAGGACTCTCCCCACAACCGTGGCACCGTTACTTAAGGTCAGCACAGAAGCTTCATATTGATCACTGATTTCGTCGCTGGGGGAATCAATTGCGGCAAGAATCTCATGCCGCGAAAACCTTGACCCAATCCCGGTCAAGTCCGGCCCGATCGCCCCGCCTGCCGTCCCCATACGGTGACAAATGCCACATAATGCAGCAGCATACATGGTCTCTCCCTGTACAAAATCCCGCGGCTCACCAAGTGCATCATCAAGCATTTGATTCAGTTCCTGCCGGTTCCATGCTTTGCCCGGTCCTTCCGGCACTGGTAAATCCGCCAGGGATTGCCCCGGTGAAGAATCTACGAGTCCGGCCAATGCCTCCTTCTCGTCCTCCGTCAATTGCTCCACCGCATCAGCACGAATATCCTCAAGAAACCCGACATAGCTTTCTCCCCCACTGCGCCGCATTGCTTCATGGAACCACATGAAATAACCTTCCCGTAACTCCATCGTCCATCCTGATTTCTGTCCCCGCAGATTCATGGCCAGTTCGATCTCTTCTGGGCTGGGAGGATTGGCTTTCATCTCTGTGATTGCTTCGCCATACTGTTCACTCCGCCCGGCTACCTCGCCTGAAATCAAAAAGGCTTGTTCAGGTCCTGCTCCACTCAACTCCAGTAAACGAGCCATCATCTGATCTACCAACCCCGGTGCCTGTAAAGCAGCCAACAGACGTCCATACTCCCGATTTAATACCTCGTCTGACGATGGATAGTACCTTTGTAACCGATCAATGACCTCACTGCGAAGTGGATCCTCAGGAAATCCCAATCGAATACATACGAGTCCAATGGCTCGAACCAAATCCAACTCCTGGGCACGCGAGATCTCAGATGGATTGATGTTCAGTAGAGTTCGCAGGGCCTGCGGCCCTGAACTCTGATCCGCATGACGTGCCAAGGCGATGATGGCATGAATTCTACGAATTGGGTCCGGCTCACTCAACGCCCTTGACTGCCATCGACTAACCGGCTGATGCTCAATGGCAATTCTCGCTGCGTAGCGAACAAATCGATCACTATGATTCAAACTAGGCCAAGCCGTATCCAGTGCCTCTTGATTTGCCGACCCGCGATGCAGGGCTTCCAGGGAATGTCGAAGCAGTTGTTGCGGCGAGCGCTCAGCGGCAGCCTCGGGTTCCAGTTCTGTCACACCCTCGTAATAAACCCGGAAAAGAAAAGAGTTGAGCCGACGCCCTCCCGTTGCAAAATAAAGCGCCCCATCATGCCCGATCACTCCATCGGTGACCGGTAGCGGTACACCACTCAGAAATTCTTCCACCACTCCAGTGTATGTGCTTCCACGCGCCTTCAATGCTACATGATAGATGGTCCCGAAACTCCAGTCAAAGACAAAGAGTCCCCGGCGATATTTGTGTGGAAATGTTGCATTTTTACCGGATACAATTCCCGTAGGACTTCCCTGGCCGATCTCCACTACAGCCGGAAGGTTGTCTGGATAATAGTCGGCCCATTTACCGGATCCTGTGCGCCACCCAAATTCGCTTCCTCTAGTTACATGCACGACACGAATCGGCCGATACCACGGCATACCCAGATCCCACTCCATATCTGAGTCGAATGTGAAGAGCTCCCCTTCCCTGTTGAAGGCAAGGTCGTACGCATTGCGATAACCAACACTGAGGAGTTCCAGTTCGGATGCCAGTGAGTCCGTTCGAATGATCCACCCACCAGGTGGCTGCCGATCAGCCGCATGACCTCGCGGGTCACGCAGTGTCGGAAGCAATTGATCCGTTTGCCATACTGGAGGGACAATCGGGGTGTAGGCATCCGGCAGTTCCGTGTGATTCCCTGCGACCAGATACAGTGAGCTACTGTCGGGCCCGAGAACAATTCCATGAGGTCCATGCTCTCCCCATCCTTCAAATTGCACCAATGTATGTACGCTATCCAACACAGCATCACCATCTGAGTCAGTAACCCGATATAGCCCGCTACTGTGCTCAGCAATCCCCTCCTCACTATTGACGACGACGTAAAGGCTGTTGAACGCCCAGAGCAACCCCTGCGCATGCCCCAATTCCAGATCCAATGTAATAACCTCCGTATCCTCGAGATTCCCTCCAATAGAAGCCGGCTTTATGTGGTACAGTGTTCCATATTGATCCGAGGCAAAGAGGCCATCTTCTCCGTCTACTGCCAAAGAAACCCAGGAACTGGAGTCCGTCTGCATTGGGTTATACAGGACTTCTGAATGAAACCCATCCGGTAAAACCAACTCTGGGGGCACATCATCTGCGCTTCCACCTGTTCGGTTACAACCCAAAATCCCAAATGCGATGAAGGATACTATACTTAAAAGAGTCAAAATTCTTAAGTTCATCGTTTGACAAGAAGCTTTATTTCACAAGAAGGTACGAACCCTATCGGTCTTCGCATATCTCAATCGAATGTTGACGTGCCAACACGGAAAATTCTTTCTCTCTGCTGATCAGCATTATCTCAACTGTGCTTTCATGTCCCCTCTCATGCGCAGTGTAGAACTTGCGGGTATGGAATCACTTCAATTGGAGAGAGATCCATCTCAGATCACCCCCTCAATGTTTTTTGAGGAAGTGAATCAAGCCCGAACCCTATTCGCACAGCTTATCAATGGGAAAGCAGAGAATGTTGCTTTGATTCCAGCAACTTCCTATGGGATCGCAACAGTTGCACACAACCTGTTCGTCGGCTCCGGCGATAACATTATCCTCGCACATGAACAGTTTCCAAGCAACGTGTATACATGGCGAAGATTGTCAAACAAGACTGGCGCAACGATTCGAACCGTGACTGATCATCATGGAGGATGGACGCAAAAAATACTTGAGGCCATTAACTACCGGACCGCCGTCGTTGCGATCGGGACCCTCCATTGGGTGAATGGGTCTACTTTTGATCTAGTTGAAATCAGCCAACGTGCGCACGATGTCGGGGCATATCTTATTCTTGATGGGACACAATCCATTGGAGCACTGCCCTTTGACTTCCAGGCAATCAAGCCGGACGCTTTAGTGTGCGCCGGATACAAATGGCTCTTGGGCCCCTACGGAACTGCATTCTTATACATGGGGGACTCGTTTATTGACGGGATCCCCCTCGAAGAGGGCTGGCTCGCAAGGGACGGTAGTGAAAATTTTGGGAACCTGACAAACTATACGGATCAGTATCGCCCCGGGGCAGCCCGGTTTGATCGGGGGCAAACGAACAGCTTCGCGCAGACCGCAATGATGACGAAAGCCCTGAAACAGATACTCGATTGGCAACCTCAACAAATCCAGGCGTACTGTTCTGAACTGGTAAAGGATTTTCTACCCGCCGTTCGCAACAGCGGGTATACGATTCATGACTCCTGCTTTTCACATCTGTTTGGAATTACCTTACCAGAACATGTGGACCAAATCTACCTGAGTAATGAACTGACACAACGACAAATTTCTGTCTCTGTGCGCGGCAATGGAATACGTATCTCTCCAAACGTGTATAACAGCAGCACAGATATTGACGTGCTTCAGGATGTATTTCTGTCTGCAGCCAAGTAACCTCGAACGACCCTCTCCAGAAATTCGAACGCCCCTGCATAGATCCCTGGCTGTTCACTCTCGCGTGGTCCCGCTACATTTACGATACCAGATTCCAAAGCCTGCATCCATTGAATAACCAATTCGATGGGGGTTCTCAATGCTGCATGATAAACAGGCCGCTTCAGTCCTTCTGCTGTTTTTCGGGCAAGCCGGGTTCCTTCTGAGTCCTCTACTCCACCCAAAATGAGTACGCCATCGCTCTCCTGTACATTCCAGACCGTGCGCTGTGCTGGATTTGATTCCGGGGTCACACGAAGCAAGTATCGTTCCGAAATTTTCCCATCTTCCGCCCAGCGCCCGGCAGGACACCAACCTCTATAAGGAAGTCCCCATTTGATGGCAACATCAAGGGCTGCGCGGTCAACCCCCGTCTGGCCACCACTGATTATCGTGAACTTGGAACCTGACACTTTTTATGGTTAAGATGAGCCTGAAACTATGCGAACACCCTGTGCTGAATTATAGTACGATCCGTATGATTCGTTCTGTCTCAGGGCTGAGGATGGCCCTTATTCTTTTTGGGTACACAATTCCAGTGTCTGCCGGCGTTCTGGCACAGGTGCCATCCCCAATGGCACTATTGGAGGAAGTGGTCGCCCGCTATCAGAATACCATGGAAGCGACATTTGCGTATCACCTGACATCTGAAGCCTGGGATGGATCACAAACCCTGACGGGGACACTGCAGCTTTGGGGAGATCGGTATCGTATTGAAACATTTCACGAAGTCATCATTGGACGAGGTGAAGAAGTATGGATTTATCGCGCAGCCGATAATCAGGTCCTCATTACTACGATTGATGGGGATGGCCTAGCCTATTCTCCTGGTGCACTGTTTCGCTCCTATGCTGAGCTCTACCATCCTCATGCATCTTCGCGTGAGATCCTTGACGGGGTCTCTTATTTTCGCCTTGAGCTTTACCCCCTGGAAGAGGACTTTGCAATTTCTTCGCTAACTCTCTGGATCCGTGAACGTGATCGTATGATCAAACAGATGGTTGCTCTGGATCAAAGCTCCGTTCGTACGGAGATTGAACTGGAGAATGTTCGTGTTGGTATCCCCATTCCCCCTGAGACCTTCGAATTCAAAGCACCTGAGGGGGCTGAAGTCATTGACCTGCGATTGTGACCCGTCCAATTCGCCTGCATACTCTGCTGCTGTCCTTCCTCCTGGCGGCGCTTTTAATCTGGCTGTCCCTGCGCGGCGTTGACTTTGCAGCATTCATCGACTCATTACGCTCCGCGCATTATGGGTGGATTCTGCCAGTGATTGGAGTCACCTTGCTGAGTCATTGGATTCGGGCATACAGATGGCAGGCATTGATCATCGCACTCCCGGAAGACTCCAAATCTCGGGTTTCCGTACTGAACCTGTTCGCATCCGTCATGGTCGGATACATGGTCAATTATGCGGTACCTCGTGCCGGGGAAATTGCCAGATGTACATATTTATCAACCAGGAAGAAACTCTCATTCTCTGCTCTATTGGGGACGGTTGCTGTTGAGCGTATCGCTGATCTCCTTGTGCTGGGTTTTGGCCTGCTCATCACTCTGATATTCGTTCGTGAGCGATTGCAGTCCCTGTTTGAGCAACTGTCAGTGCCACAACTACCATGGGTATGGATTGTAATCTGTTGCCTGATGATTGCGATCACGATCTGTATCGGGCTCCGCTTGAAGATCACTGCACCCTTGCGTAGCCGACTTTTAGCACTGATCACCCAATTTGCTAGTGGGATCAAAACGGTGTATCGTACGCCCAAACGTTGGCAACTGATCTGGACAACGGTGATCATGTGGCTGATGTACGGCTTTATGGCCTACATCCCACTGCTAATGTTTGATCTACATACCACAGCAACTTTGTCCTACTGGGATGGTCTGGCAATTATGTTCATTGGGGTCCTGGGCATCCTAGTTCCCACACCGGGTGGCGCAGGCTCCTTCCATTTCATTACTATCCTGACACTGACATCCGTATATGGAACCATGCAGTCGGATGCGGCGGCCTATGCCATCTTCGTTCACGGCGCACAACTGATTCTTTACCTTGCGATTGGAGGCGTGATTCTGTTGACGTCCGCAGTTACCTCACGCGCAAAGATTTGAAGAAGAACGAACCGTGGTTCTCATCAGATGGGTGCGGTTTGTATATGCCCCCGCTGGCGATGACGGAGCCTGTCCCAAAAATCTCAGGGAATCCAGAAAAACCTATCCCCCAGCGCAGTGTAGAAGAAGGGTAGTTTCCTTCTCACCAAAACGCATCGTCAGCATGAAAACCCATGCTGCTGAGGTTGATTCTGTGTACCAAAGTATCAACATTCATACAAAATGGCTGATCGCATTGCTACTGGCCCTGAGTATGGGATGTACTGGTGACCGTGAACCTGGGGAGGGTGACGGCATCTCTCAAGATACCCGCCCCATTCTGATTGACGGTGGTACGGTCGTGGTGATGGACAGTGCTGGAACGATCCTGGAAGGCGGTGCCGTACTGATCAAGGATGATCGTATTGCTGCGTTACTTGAGTCTGATGTACCCCGGCCGGAAGGAGTCATGCGGATTGATGCAACCGGGCATCTTGTGATTCCCGGCCTGATCAATACCCACGGACATGCGGCGATGTCTCTTCTGCGTGGACTAGCCGACGACCTCCCCCTGCTCACTTGGCTCAACGACTATATCTTTCCAGCAGAGGCCGCACTTGTGGAACCGGATTTCGTCTACTGGGGCACCTTGCTCTCATCCATTGAGATGCTCAAAAGCGGCACCACCACCTTTGCGGACATGTACTTCTTTCGCGACGATGTTGTGCAGGCTACAACTACGGCCGGGATTCGCGCTGTAACCGGTCCGGGCATCATTGGCTTCCCCGCACCGGACTATGCTTCCCCGGAAGAATCCCTGGCTGAGGCTTCAGCATACATGGAGCAGTATCAAGGCCATCCCACGATCATCCCGTCTATCTCTGCCCATGCGCTCTATACCACATCTCTTTCAGATATCGAAACTGCTTTCCAGATTGCAGAGCGCTACAATGCTCCGTTCCAAATCCATGCCCTTGAAGATTCCTCCGAAAATACGACCTCCCGTGAGTTAACCGGCATGGGAGTCATTGAAGCGCTCAGCTCTATCGATGCACTCCGCCCCGGGACTGTGCTCGCTCATTCGGTCTTCTTGTCTGATGAAGACATCTCACAGGTTGCCGCAAGTGGCGCCGGAATTGCGCATAATCCTCAGAGCAATATGAAGCTTGGGATCGCGAGGGTCGCCCCGGTCACTAAGGCACTCGCTGCAGGAATTCCAGTGGGACTCGGAACGGACGGCCCTGCCTCCAATAACGACCTTGATCTGTTTGATGAAATGGATACCGCTGCAAAGGCACAGAAATTGAAGCTCGGCGACCCCGCTGCCCTACCGGCGGAAACCGTCTTCCGAATGGCGACCATGGGCGGTGCAACAGCATTGAATCTGCATGAAGAGATCGGCTCGTTAGAACCGGGGAAGCGCGCTGACGTCGTACTTGTTAACATGGATCGTGCAGGACTGACACCGCATTACCGTGTCTATTCCCACTTGGTATACGCGGTAAGTGGAAGCGATGTCAGTACTGTAATCGTGAACGGCCGGATTGTGGTGCAAGACCGTAAAATTCTCACCGTGGATGAAAGAGAGGTCATTGAAAAAGCGCGCACATTCGGGGACCAGGTCCAGCAAGTGATGGCTGAACTAGGCAGATAATGATCAATGCTCCGATCGAAATGAAAAAGATGGCCCTTAGGATGGATAAAAACTGAAAGCTGTGGGGCGATGCCCAGATCTCCGTAGATGAACAATTAAAATCTGAAGTTTCCAAATTTTCTATTCCCTCTACCGATAGGTTTGACTTCCTGGATCTTCTTATTGATTCGCTCTGCTCTGGCATTGAATTGTCCATGGAAAAGTGCATTACGCACTCCTGTGAAATGGCGTTCAAACATCTCCACCACTTTCATGCCCGCTTCTTTTACACGTTCAAACCAGAGGTGAAGGTACTGCTTTGTATCGGACACTGATTTGCATTCGAAGATCGCGTTGAATTCCTCTCGCGACTATCGAGCAACACTGACCTGCAAGTTGACTCCTAGTGCATATTCCGACCATGTGGGACACTCATTCCGAGCGATCTGGGACACCATTCCGAACGATCTGGGACAGTTATATGTTGTCAGACTTCCGTTCATGATTCTGTGGATTCGATGATCAATTCTTGTTCTGCCTTTACCTTGCGCATGGAGTCACCGGTCAGCTGAATTTTGTGTGCATTGTTGACTAGTCGATCTAGAATTGCGTCGGCTAATGTAGGATCATCCATGGTCTGATGCCATTTGTCAATGGGGTACTGACTGGTGATAATGGTGGATCGCAGAGTATATCGGTCGTCCACGAGTTCCATCAGATCCCGCTGTTGTGCACGGTTCATGCCATGTAGTCCCCAATCATCCAGGATGAGTACGTCGGCGCGGATCAACGGTTTCAACACGCGGAGATAGGTACGGTCATCACGCGCAAGCTGGATGGTTTCCAACAGGCGATGCAGGCGGTAGTAGCGCACTTGGAAGTTTTCCAGACAGGCTTTGTGGGCCAGCGCACAGGCCACGTAACTCTTGCCGACTCCGGTGGGTCCGGTAATCAGGACATTCTGTCGTCGTCGGATCCATTGGCAACTGGCCAGGTGAAGCATCAGGCGCCGGTCCAGTCCGCGAGACGGACGGTAGTCCAGATCGGCCATACAGGCCTGCAGGCGTAGCTTGGCCGTCTTCAATCGCCGGTCCAGTCGCCGATCTTCACGTACGGCTTCCTCATGGTCCACCATGAGGCCAAGACGATCCATGAACGACATTGCCTCGATGTCGGGCATCTCCAATTGATTGCGCAGTGCGGTAGCCATGCCGCCAAGTCGCATCTGTTCCAGTTTTGAGACGGTTGGATGGATGAGCATTAATCAGTTCCGTTGGATGAATAGTAGTGGGCTCCACGAATGTTTTCGTGGTCAATGGGGGGCGTCTGGCTCCGTTGGGTTGCGATCCGTTTCAGGATCTGTTTCACGGCTGGCGAGCTCAGGGTTTGTCGCTCTAACGCAATCCCACAGGCCTTCTCCAACACGTCACGGCCAAACTCATTCTCCTGCCGCAGAATCGCCATGCAGCGCCGATAGACCTGTTCGGGAATCCGAGCCCATGCAAAATTCGCTTGAATCAATGCAGTCGTCTGTGGACCAATGGTTTGCGCCCAGTCGATGAATCGCTGCGGAGACCACCTCGCATACTCTCGGTGATGATCCGGCATATGGAGCGGATCGGTCGTGTATCGACCATCGGATTGACTACGCACATGAGATGCAATTCGATTGTCTCCATCGTAAATCTCTACGGTCGATTGACGAATCAATCCGCGCACCGACCTCCCAAGATAGGAATACGGCACACTGTAGCAGTGTTTTTCAATCTGAACATGGTAATCCGGGGCAACTTTCCGCATGCTGGTCCACACCCCATACTCGTACGGGTTAGTCGGCAATGGGCGCAGGGCGGGTTGATCCACGTCTTCAAACCTGCTTTGTCGGGTGCCAGACATCTTCTGGAAGGGAGTCCGATTGAACGCCTTTACCCCTTCTAAAATGGCTGCATTGAGCTCCAGAAGACTGAAGAAACTCACGTTGCGTAAGGGGGCCAGAATCTGACGCTGGGTAAATAATACTCCCGCCTCCACTGCGCTTTTATCTCTCGGCTTTCTCGGGCGAGCGGGAAGCACGGTCACTCGGTAATGCTCCGTCAAGTCGCGGAACGATTCATTCAGAACGGGAACATCATCCTTCTGGAATCGAATCACTGCGGACTTCAGATTGTCCGGTACAATCGCACGCGGCACACCTCCAAAAAACTCCAATGCCCGACGAACCGACTCGCAGAAATCCTTTGCCTTTTGGGTCTCGGTGGCATCCGCATACAGATAGTTGGACGCTCCCAGTACGGCAACAAACAACTCCACGGTCCGCTCCTCACCGGTATCCGGATCCACCACACACGGCTTCTTTCCCGAATAATCCACGAACAAGCGGTCGCCTGCCTTATGGGTATGACGCATCACCGGGTCCATATTCTTTGCGCGCCAACGGCGATAGAGATCGCAATAGCGACTGTACTGATACCCGTTCGGGTTCGCCTCAATATACTCCCTCCAAAGCTGCGCCAGAGTCAGCACCCTGTGTTTGGTCAGTTCCTGCTCAACCTCAGCCCAGTTCGGCACTGACCGCTGAGCCGAAGCACTTTGGGCCGAACTGGGATAAAAAATCGCCTCCAGCTCCGCATCCGTCATTCCCGCGGGTAACGGCCAGGTCAAATTCGCCACCCTCGCACGCTCAACAATCCGGGAAACCGAACTGCGGCCAACCCCCACATGGCGGGCAATCGCGCGAATGGACAGCTTGAACCCAAATCGTAGTTCCAGAATGCGCTTGATCATTTTCATTGAGATTCGTTTTGTAGGCATAGTTCATGGCTTTTAGTGAAACCAAAAACTATGACAAACCATGCCCAGATCCGATGAAAATCAAACCAATTCCAGAACGGATGAATACACACCTGCTCTCCCCAATACCGGTTGCTAAGGTGTCCCAGATCGCTCGGAATGGTGTCCCAGATCAATCGGAATGGTGTCCCAGATCGCTCGCAATGGTGTCCCAGATCAGTCGGAACCACTGTCCCAGATCGTTCGGAATGGTGTCCCAGATCAATCGGAACCACTGTCCCAGATCGTTCGGAATACGCATCCTAGATGACTTTGGAGGTTTCGTCTTATTTTTGCGTTCGATTCCATTCGTTTTTCAAGAGCGCATAGCACTGTGTTTAAGTTCCTCATACTGTTTCACCTCTCTGCAACGAACCTGATCGATCCCTTTGTTGAGGTACTGGATCAAACGAAAGCGATCATTGGATCAGACTTCTCCAGAGAACAACCTCTGGATCGTGGTAATGTCGGCCCTCCACATGGGGATGGATCTTAAGATTTTCTTCACGGATTCTACAAATAGTCCCAGTACCCAAGGACTAAGAGGAATCCATTTTATCGAACGCAAGTTACCATTGCAATTCTTAGATTTGGTCACGGCTTCGGCATCTACACAAATTAATCTGCATTCTTTTCCGCTCTGTACGTATAACGTTTCAGAAATGGTAATTCTAAAATATTTAATGCTAGTATTCCCATCTCTAGAAGTGACTTACAGTTGAGGAGTGAAAATGCTTTGCTTCATTGCTACGCAAATGCTTGTTAAGTCGGATAGGGGGCATTAGGTTATATTTCTCAAAGGGCAAGATGAAAGGCTATCAACTTTCCCGTATAATTCCCAGAAAAATAAGAATTTTTCTTTCCTTGAGGCTTTTTGGGCTAAAAACATTCTAGTGTGACTATCGAGATACAAAGAAACCACAACGGCTATGGATAAAAAAAACTTTATCGATTTGTTCGCTGGGTGTGGTGGTCTTTCGCTTGGACTTATGCAGGCTGGTTGGAATGGCATTTTTGCTATTGAGAAGTCAGTAGACGCATTCGAAACGTTTTGTCATAATTTTTGTCAAAAACAGTCCAAGTTGAAGTTCGCATGGCCTTCATGGCTGCCTTGCGAAGCAATGACTACCGAAGATTTGCTGGCAAGTTATGCCGACCAACTAAGGAAACTCAAGGGGAGAATTGACCTGATAGCAGGGGGGCCCCCGTGTCAGGGTTTTTCGTCCGCTGGCCTCCGGAACCCTAACGATCCTAGAAATCAACTCACACAAGAGTATATCAATATAGTTAAACTCGTTCAGCCAAAGTATTTGCTATTGGAAAACGTGAGGGGGTTTCAACTGAAATTCCCTGACAAGGAGGTTCCCTACTCGGAAATTGTCAAGAAAACACTGGAATCTTGTTCGGACTCTGGTTACCGGGTTTACTCATCAATGCTGAACGCTTCTGATTTTGGAATACCACAGCCACGCTCCCGCTTTATAATGATTGCCATCAGATGTGACCAGCCCAAATTAGAAGGAAACCCATTTGCTGCTTTAAAAGATACCCTGCCCCACTTTCGGGAAATCAGGGGCCTGAATGAGCATGAAATAGGAGTCAGCGAAGCTATCAGTGACCTAGAAATTCGTGCTCAAAAACTTAAGCCAAGCGTTGATAACCCTGGCTTCAGACAGATCAGTTATAATGGAAGACGTCGTCTTACCGATTATCAAAAGCTGATGCGCCGAAATGTCAAACGAAATTTTGAGCCAAACAGCCTACGTCTTGCAAATCATAAGGAAGAAACCCGCACCCGCTTTCAGAAGATTTTGGAAGAATGTCCTAAAGGTGTACGTTTGTCAAAGGAAGATCGGGAGAAATTTGGAATGAAGAAACAGTTCTTTACTCCATTGCACCCTTCAAAATTAGCAAGGACAGTTACAACGCTTCCTGATGATATGATCCACTACAAAGAACCGAGAATCCTTACAGTGCGCGAAAATGCTCGACTCCAGTCTTTTCCTGACTGGTTTAATTTTCAAGGGAAATACACAACGGGGGGGCAACGCCGGAGGCACGAGTGTCCACGCTATACTCAGGTAGGAAATGCCGTTCCACCTCTGATGGCAGAAGCTATAGGCGAAGTTCTACTACATTTGTTTGCCAAATGACAGGGTCTGAAAAGCTCAAATTTATTGCCAATGTACGACTAAAGGATATCGTTGGACGCGGGCTAATAAATAATGTCAACATCGCAATCATCGAGCTTATCAAGAATTCGAAAGATGCGGGTTCCGAATCGGTGTCCATAAATTTCCATGAATCGGGCATTTTGTATATATCGGACTTCGGCGAAGGGATGTCCATGGATGACATCAAATATAAGTGGCTTAATATTGCATACTCAGAGAGAAGGAACACTCTTCCTAGTGATGGTGGAGCCTACGCGGGCAACAAAGGTGTTGGGCGATTCTCGTGTGACCGGCTCGGGAAACGGCTCAAGATATACACCCGCGCTAAAAACGATCAATACATCACCTTAGAAATCAATTGGTCAGATTTTGAGGTAGATGACCGTGATATGGAAATAGGCCATATCATGACTGAAGCTTCCTACATTACTCCCTCGCAGTTTGAAAAAGAAACGGCATTAAAACGCTTTGATCACGGCACTGTCCTTGCCATAAGCGATCTCAGGATTAATTGGGATCCAGGAAGACTCAGATTGTTGAGGAAGGAACTAGAGCGTTTTGTGATAGACCCAGAAAAACGCTTTGAAGTAAGGCTTTCTCATTGGAAATTTAAAGATAACGACAAGGGCAATACTCTCATCAAGAACAAGATTTTTGATGATTTGGATTTTCGAACATCATCAATAAGGGCTAAGATAGACAGTGAAGGCAAAGAAATTCACATCTCACTCAGACATGATGGAGATTTTATTTTTAAGTCTGTTGAGAAAAATCCATATTCTAAACTCAAGAATGTTCTGGCTAACATCTACTTCCTAAATCAACCTGCCAAGGCCTTCTTTAAACGTCAAACCGGGTACCACTCTGTCCAATATGGATCAATTTTCTTTTTCTTGAACGATTTCAGAATATTTCCTTATGGGTCGGAAGGTGATGACTGGCTAGGCCTTGACCGTCGTCGGCAGCAAGGTCAGAAACGCTTTTTTGGTACTCGTGATCTAGTTGGTCTCATAAAAGTTGTTGACCATGAGAATCAATTTATACCAGTGTCAAGTAGAGAAGGAGTGGTTGAGAATAGGGCTTATCAGGAGCTTACCTCATCATCAGAAATCCCATCAGCATTTGATGATGCAAAGCTATATGGCTTTATTCATAAACTTATCCGCAAACTCGAGAAATTTGTGGTTACCGGACTTGACTGGGACCGGATCAACAGAAGTAAGATCAGCGACGAAGAGTTGCTTGCGGGGAAGTTTGAGTATCGCGAGACCAAGAGACCTGTGTTCGAAACTATCGATTCCATTGTTCGATTGCGTTCGCCTTCGGCACACATTAAAGATGTAGATATCAACCTTCCATACCTTAGCAAGCTTGCACATCAGGAAACAGAGCAGTATAAAAAACTTGTCAGGACATTAGAAGAAAAATTCGAGGGAACATCCCTTGGCAAGATAAAACCATCTGAAAAACGTAATCTCTCGAAATTCATCAGTCGTCAGGCGAAAGAATTGGCTGCAAAGGACCAAACCAACGTAGAATTGGAAGCAAGAGCGACTGCTACTAAAAAGAAACTTGCTACTGAACGGAAACGTCGTTTGTTCGCGGAATTTGAAAACACTGTTGATCAAGAGCGGATGCTGCAACTCTGCCACCAGATAAGCTTAATTACTGGTTCGTTGTGGAAACGCTTTGATCGCACTGCACGCCAACTACGTAAAGATCCATCTCTATATTCAAAAGAAGATCTATTTGAAATCATAGAGGCAGGCATTTTCGAAATAGATCGCATACGAAATGTTGCGAAGCTTGCTTCAAAGGCCGATTTTGACCTTATGACTAACAGGGTTAAAGAAGACCTTATACAATTTATTGAAGAATATCTCGAAAATTTCAAGGATATTCTTTACGCATGGAACCTGCAAGTGAAAATCAATAATCAAGACTCTGTCAAGTTGTTCAAGTCATTCCGACCAATCGAAATTACGCTTCTGATTGACAATTTGCTAGTGAATGCTGGCAAAGCTGATGCAAAAAGAATTCAAGTAAATATTTTGAAGCGGGGGAGGAAAACTATCATTGAGTTTGTTGATGATGGAAAAGGTTTAACGGACCGCTTTGAGGCAGAAGACCTTTTCGAAAAGGGTATAACAACGACATCAGGATCGGGTATTGGATTGAGTCACTCACGGAAAATTGTGGAAGATCTTGAAGGAACCATACACATTGCTAATGCTGAAAAGCGTGGGGCGAAAATCACAATTGAGTTTGAGTAGACATGAAAATTTCCTACAAAATTCTTTGGATTGACGATGAACTCAGCTCCATTGAGGTTGACCTACAGGACATAATAGATTTTCTCGAAGAATTTGGAATTCACGCTGACATCTCGGTTATAACGGCTTCAAGTGACCAATCGACCCTTGATCGTATTAAGAATCTAGCTTTGGTTATGCCAGCTTCAAATGACCAATTGATCCATGATCTTGTTAAGGCCCCCATTAAGGACACAGAACTTGATATTCTGTTGGTTGATTACCATATGGACGACATGAAAGGAGACGAGTTGATAAAACGAATTCGTGAAACAGATCATGTCTACTTGCCAGTCGTATTCTACTCTTCAAGGGGTGTTGACGATATGTTGGATGCAGCACGAGTTGCGCAACTTGATGGTATATATATTGCAGCGCGAGACCAACTAATCCAGAAGTTCAAAGATGTAGCTCGAAGCTTGCTAAATAAGGAACATACTACAAAACGTACACGCGGCTTGCTAATGGAGGGAGTGAGCGAAATTGATGCCAAATTCGAAGACGTTTATAAGCAAGCCTGGAAGAAGCTCACTGAAGATGATAGACAGAAGTTGATTGAGCATCTAAAAGAGAAGATCATTGTGGATCGGGTGAAGGACGCCGAGAAGAAATTAGAAAAATTCCCTGCTGATCCTGAAGAATTTTCTCGTCACATGGATGAGAAGTTTTTATCAAAATCGTACGATACTTATACACGATGGCGAGTTGTGAGGAGGATGTTAGATTACTTGAGCTATGATTCGGGCAGTAGGGAGATATTGAAAGGGTTTGGGTCGCAAGAAGAAGGCTCCCTACTCAAACTGAGAAACATTTACGCTCACAATACCAGACAAAAGCTGGAAGAAAACCATTCTATTGAAAAATGTGTGAAAATCCGTCGGGAACTACGCTGCCAACAGGACAACATTGATCGCATAGTGGATAGTGGATAGTAAGTCCAACAATAAATTCCATCATTCTACACCAATTACGGTAGAACCAAAAATCAGCAGTTCATGAGTGAGATTGTCTTCAAGGGTAAGGAATTTGTCTATAACCATCACTTAGCCGTGCCCTTCAGACCACTTGAAATTCATCCAGACAAAGGAATTGGTGAGCCCAGTCTGAATGAAAACCTCATTATCCATGGAGACAACCTGCACGCATTGAAAGCGCTCCTACCTTACTACGCCGGAAAGGTGGACTGCATCTACATTGATCCGCCTTATAATACTGGGAGGGAAAATTGGTGTTATAACGATAATGTGAACGCTCCTATGGTCCGTGAATGGCTAGACGGCAACCCCGTTGGGGTTGAAGATGGTTTGCGGCACGAGAAGTGGTGTTGCGTGATGTGGCCACGTCTCAGGCTGCTAAATGAATTGCTTTCGGAAACCGGCGTGATCTTTGTCTCCATTGATGACAATGAGCAGCATCGGCTAAGGGCGATGATGGATGAGATCTTCGGGGTTGATCAGTTCGTTACCAATATTGTTTGGAAAAAGAAATATTCACCTTCCAATGATGCAAAGGGCTTTTCCGATGATCACGATTTCGTCATCTGCTACGCCCGGCCCGGATGGTCACGTCGCCTGTTGCCACGGGGGGAAAAGCAGAACAAGTACTACAAGTACGACGATCATGATGGACGTGGTCCATGGAGGGTTGACAATTTAAGCGTTAAGACCTATTCTGCAGCATATGACTATGAAATAGAGAACCCAGAAACCGAGAAAAGGCACTGCCCGCCAGCTGGTAGATGTTGGGTAACGAGCAAGGAAAGAATCCAAGCGTTGATTGACGACAATCGCATCTATTTCCCTCCAGGCGGTAGGAGCATCCCTGCCTTGAAGCGGTACCTCCGTGAAGTTCAGCAAGGCATGGTTCCCCGTACCGTCTGGCCCTACACAGAAGTTGGCCACACCGACGGTGCACGTAAGCTCCTCAAGGAAATTTTCCATGATCAGGAAGACCCATTCGACAATCCCAAAGCATTGGGGCTCTTGGAACGAATACTTAAGATTGGGGGCGACAAGAACGCGCTGATTCTTGATTCCTTCGCAGGCTCTGGGACTACCGCACATGCTGTACTGGCTTTGAATAAGCAGGATGGAGGGAATCGTAGATTTATCCTCGTGGAATGCGAAGATTACGCCAACAAAACCACAGCCGAGCGGGTTCGAAGAGTAATTCGCGGGTATGATTTCGAGGGTGTGCAGAAGACGGAATTGCTGCGGGAGAAGATTACCTGGACAAAGCTGAAGAATGCGAACAAGGTATTGGACCGAGTCACAGCGATTGAGAACATGAACCGCACCGAGTATGATCGAATCAGCAAGAAGATTGATCGCGGGGTCCTCATAGTTACAGGGGAAACAGATGTCCTGAAGCGGACCGAAGGATTTGGCGGATCCTTCACCTATTGCACGCTCGGCGAACCAATAAACATTGATAAGATGTTGACAGGGGACAACCTGCCACCCTACGAGGGAATTGGTGCCACGCTCTTCCATATGGCCACAAACCAGGTGTTAGAGATGGAGAGAGTTCGGGAGGAAGATTTCTATCTGGGAACGACCGGCGACTGCCATGTCTGGTTGATATACAAACCCGATCTGAACTGGCTGAAATCTCCTGAAGCTGCACTCACGCTGACCCGAGCCAAGGAATTCGCGTCATATGATCAGGATAAACATCACTTGGTCTTTTCTCCAGCCCGATATGTGAGCCAAAAAACACTCGCAAAACAAAAAGTTTCGGTTGAGTTCGTTCCGCTGCCCCTTTCACTGTACCGAATCGCACAGAATTGACGCATGGAATTTCGTCAGTTGGAGTATCAGGATCGGGTGCTTACCGCACTTGGTATGTATCTGCATTACTTGAAGAAAGAAAAGCAGGGATCCGACGAGACTTCGGAATTCGCTGCCAACCATCCAGGTAGGAACATTCTGATACCGGATTTTACCAGCGAAGCCTGGAAGAAGCTGAAAGCGGCGGGTAAGCTGCCAGAATCTCGTAAGTGTGTGCCCTACTCAGAGCGCAAAGACGGATGTGGACGGCCGGTACCTAACGTGGTGTTGAAAGTGCCTACTGGAGGCGGCAAGACGTTTCTTGCCGTGTCCAGCGTATCACAAATCATGGGGCAGTATCTCTCCGCCAACACAGGGTTTGTACTTTGGATTGTGCCCAATGAGGCAATCTACCGACAGACTCTGAAGCATTTTAAAAATCGCCAGCATCCATACCGACAAACGCTGGACCGTTCCGCTGCCGGGCGCGTCAAAATCATGGAGAAGATGACTCGCCTGAATGCCCGAGACATAGAAAACAGTCTCTGTGTTATGCTCCTGATGCTGCAGTCGGCAAATCGGGAGACTCAGGAATCGCTGAAGATTTTCCAGGACAGAGGGGATGTACATGGATTCTCTCCGCCGGAAGGAGAAGAACAGGCACATAGAAAGGCAAAGGAGTTGATACCGAACCTTGAAACCTATGGAGGGGATATTTTTCTGCGAGTGAAGGATTCTCTCGGGAATGCACTGCGGATTATTCGTCCTTTGGTGGTTCTGGACGAAGGACATAAGGCAATCTCCGATCTCGCTTTCAGAACGCTTTACGGGCTCAATCCGAGTTTTGTGCTGGAGCTTACGGCAACACCCAAAGATGTAAAGCCGCGCGGTGGGCGGAATCCAAGACCCGGACGATTCGCCAATCTATTAGTTGAGGTCACGGGGCGTGATTTGGATCGCGAGGATATGATTAAGATGCCTCTCACTCTCAATCCTTACCAAAGTATTGATTGGCACGCCACATTGAGTATGGCATTAACCAAACTAAACGAGCTTCATCACCATGCTGAGAACCTGCAGGCAGAAACCAACCGCTATATCCGCCCGATATTACTAGTCCAGGTAGAGCGCACCGGAAAGGATCAGCGAGGAAGCGACCTTGTGCATAGCGATGATGTGAAAGAATGGCTGCTTACAGCGGGCTTGGATGAGTCCGAGATCGCAATCAAGACATCCGAGCAGAATGACCTGAGTAAACCGGAGAATCAGGATCTGCTCTCCTCAACGAACCGAATTCGGGTTATTATCACGAAACAGGCGCTCCAAGAAGGCTGGGACTGCCCGTTTGCCTATGTGCTGTGCACCTTGGTTTCAAGCTCGAACCTGAATGCATTGACACAACTTGTCGGTCGCATTCTCCGCCAGCCAGGTGCAATGAAGACGGGCAACGAAGCATTGGACGAATGCTATGTCTTTACACACCACGCGGCGACTGCAGTAGTGATTAAGAAAATTAAAGACGGGTTAGAGAAAGTCGGCCTTGGTGACCTGATAGTTGAGTTGAACCAAAAAGAGAATCTTGACAAGTCCGTGACTGGGCCCCAAAAGATTCATCGTCGACCCGCGTTCAATTCCACAGAAATCTACTTACCAAAAGTCATGGTGGTGGACGGAAATAAAGCGCGTGAACTTGATTACGAAACGGATGTGCAGGCACACATTAACTGGCAAGAATACAATCCCAGCCACATTGCAAACGATATTCCAAAGAACGCTCGACCTGCCGACTCACAATTACAACGGATCACCTTAACGGATGGCGAAGAGTTGATCCGCACCGAAGGCGTAGCATCGAATTCCGAGTATCTCATGTTTGACCCCGTTTATGCAGTTCAAAGAATCTCGGATATCGTTTCTAATCCCTTCATAGGGCGTGAGATTGTGGGTCGGTTGATTAACCAGCTGTATAGCCATGGTTTTGATGACAACATGATGGGCAAGATTACCGGACTCATTGTTGAAAAACTGTATCAGGAACTGGAAAAAGAGCGGGATTTAAGAGCCGAAGAAATTTTTAAGATGTTCGTAGCTGCCGGCCATATTCAATTTCGATTACGCCTTGACGGCTTCAACTGGTCGATGCCACGATATATTGACTCAAGTCTGTCTACCGGCAATCGACAGTTAATGAACAAACATAGCGGGCCACTGGAGAGGAGTTTGTTCATACCGCAGTACGAATCAGAATTCAATCAGGATGAACGCGATGTGGCAGTATATCTTGATGGAGAAACAGCACTGACATGGTGGCATCGCAACGTGGCTCGCACGCAATACGGCATTCAGGGCTGGAAGAAAGGCAAGGTTTATCCTGATTTTATTTTCGCAGTTCGAACGGAAAGGCACGGCCAACGCATCGCTGCCATCGAAACCAAGGGAGATCATCTCGACAATCTTGATACGGAATACAAACGGGAACTGCTACGCTTTCTGTCTAGCAATTACGCATGGGAAAACAGCATGCCCGCTGGCGAACTTGAGCTTATTTCGGACAGTGGCACAACAGTCCACTGCGAACTTGTTCTAATGAGTGAATGGAAAACTAGATTGCCGAAGCTGCTAAGCAGTCAACTGTAACCCGAACTCTGATAAAGATGGGAGGGCTCATGTTGAGCGGGGAAATTTGTCGAAATACGCACTCAGTCATCCCAACCTTCCCTGCCGCATTAGAATTACGTTCGTACGAATTAACTCAAACAAACGTAGGTACAGTGTTGCCGCCAAGCGCCAATCTCGTTTTTCGTTGAATACCAATCAGGGAGCGTTTGAACTGAGAGATCGCGATTCTGCTTCGACGCGGCAAAATTCAATTTTTCGTTCAACTCCTATGGCCTGACTGAAAAGCCAACGCTAAAAGGACGCCGGTGGCGACGGACGCATTCAGTGATTCGACACCTTCACTCATTGGAATCGAGACCAGACAGTCACAGATACGTTCCGTATCCGGGAATAATCCTCGCCCCTCACTACCGATCACCAGTGCGACAGGACAGTTCCAGTTCATTTCCCAGATCGAATGCGCTCCGTGCGCCGCTGTACCATACACAAGGTAACCCCGCTCTTTTAGCTCGGGAATTACATCTGCGAGTCGACCAACGCGGGCAATCGGCATCCGCACCGCAGTGCCGCTGCTAGCCTTGACCATCGCCGCATTGATCGGGGCCATGTGATGAGCGCATACAATGAGTCCCTGAACACCAAATGCCGCAGCTGAACGGACGATGGCACCAAAATTCCGGGGATCCTGAATCCCATCCAATAGCAATAACCGCGGGCGCTGCGTCTGTACTGTATCAAGGTCCGCCGCAATCTCTTTTAACATGACCGAATAATCCGCATAGGCAAACGCGGCCTGCAACGCTACCGCTCCCTGATGCGTCATTCCATCCGCCAAACGGCGTAGCCCGTCCTTGGGTAACATTTGAACCGGAATCCCTGCTCTGGATGCAAGGCTTCGAATTTGATTCAAACCACGAGCATCCCGTTGAAGACATACCTTCTCCAGTAATTCGGGGCTGCGCTCCAATGCCTCCCGAACCGCATTGCGTCCGGCAATAAGGAGTGGAGGATCAGTGGACATGGGACTGTACAAAACCCACCAGGCAATCCACCAGCGACTCTGCAAAATTCACCTGCTCAGGACGCATCAGAACACTTCTCAGAATTCGAACGCTCTCCTGGTCCATCTCCACATCAGGCATGCGGGTACGTAAATCTGCCGACCGTACACGAAGGACGCTCAGAAACACCGGATTCGTCGTGGACGCCATCGAATTTTCAAAAAGCACCTGAGAAGCCCGGTCAATACCACTGACAGAATTTGGTTTTGCCTCGGGGTAATAACACGCGATATCCAAATCCGACTTTCCCCAGCTTCTAAGCGGAGTATCCTCCAGTGCGACATGCCAGTGCTGTGCTGCCTCCAAGCAGGCAGAGAGCACAGGACCCAGCCCCTCATCCGCAGACAATGGCAACAACTGCAAGGTCAGCCACAATGCTCCCGCTGCCGCACCGGCACGTGAGCACTCCAAGCTGATTTCACCCAGATGCAAATCCTCACTTGTAAAATACGTGTAGGGAGAATCATGCAGATAGTGCTTTGCCATCCCTGGGTCACGATAGAGAATACAACCACAGCCATACGGCTGAAGTCCGTGCTTGTGGGGATCCAAAACAACTGAATCCGCGTCTTTGATTGCATCAAGATTTCTGGCAACCACGGGATCCAATATCTCGCTCCTGCTCAACAGTCTGAAGAACCCTCCATATGCTGCATCTACATGCACTCGCACGCCATATTGTCGGCACAGAGGAATCGCTTCCGCAATCGGATCCACCACTCCCAGGCCGGTCGTGCCGGCAGTCAGAACAACCGTCCCGACCTTCTGAGACCGGAGAGCGTCTTCAAGTGCCTCCAAATCCATTCGACCATTTGTATCGGCAGCAATATTCTCTACCGATACCCCCAGCACATGTCCCATGCGGACATGCGTGTAATGACCTTCCTGACTGACCGCAATTATTTTGTCTGGGTGCTGCTCCCGGCTCACAAAGAGTGCCTCCAGGTTGGCAATCGTTCCACTACTGGTCAGATGTCCCAACGCATTTTCCGGGAAATCAAACATCCTAGCCAGTTCAATTACAACCTCTTTTTCCATTGCCGCCGTTGGCGGCCCTCCATCCAGCGCATGGTTGTTCGGATTGATGCGCATTGCTGTCAGATACCCCAGAATCGCAACTGGATGCGGCGGCTTCAGCATCTGCCCCGCATAACGGGGATGAAAGAAGGGATAATTCCCCGTGAGCCGATTCATGTAAGCTTCATACGAGGCACTCAGGGCCTCATGATCAACACGCAGAGATGGATGCGACTCATAGGGGCCCCAACGTGCTTCCCATGTGCTCACGCAGCGATCTGCTTCTTTGAGCCAGCCTCCGAGCGACTGCGCTGCAATGGTTTCGGTCATGCTATTTTTTCCGGGTTGTAAATGCTAACCCTGCGATCCCTGCAAGAATCATGACCACCGAGATTACTTCCGCCTGTGTGACCTCCAGACCGATAAATTCAAACACATTGTTGACCCGGATCTGCTCAATCAAAAGACGCTCGATCCCAAAAAACAGCATGGTCAACGATGCCAGCCAACCTGCCCGGAATGGATGATTCCGTAAACTCCACAGCACCGCAAACAATACTGCCGCCATCAAAAATTCGTAGATGGATGTTGGATAAACACCAGATTCGGGCAGTGTACGGCCAAGAATATTATTCGGATAAGTCTCTCCCCAAAGCCAATCCGGTATAAAGCTCGGTTGGAGGTCTGGATTTGAAGCAATCCCCCAATCCCCATCCCCCGCGAGATGGCATCCAACCCGCCCAATCCCATACGCCAACATGACTGTTGGCAGTGTGGCATCAATAAAAAGAGGCAAGTGAACGCCGTGCTTGCGAACATACCAAATAATCCCGATTGCGGCAACAATCAATCCCCCATAAAAGGTGAGCCCGCCTTGCGAAAAAATCATTCCACCGGGATCGACCATAAAATCTCCCCAGTTTTCCAGGATGTGAAAAATCTTGGCCCCGATAATGCCTCCAATAACCGCAATCACAGTGATCGAGCCCACCAGCGATGCCGGACTTGTACTGACATTTTGTTTTTGTCTACGCCCTTTCTTTGCAGGGATCTGTACAGCTTGAAGCTTTCCCTTTTGGTACAACCGTTCAAGCTCATGTCGCATAAGCCAGGCAGCCACCAGGAACCCGATGGCCATCATTGCACCAAATGAATAGATGGTAATCGAATCCATGCCCAAAAATTCAATAGGGATCGGAATCTCGAGGAGACGTGGATACATAATTATTTGAGTTTTCTGGTCAGATTTTGTGTTAATCTGGCAAAGTCGACGGCAGTTTGTTCACCGGTGACCATGTTCTTGACCGTTGCTTTTTCGGTTTCCATCTCCTTCTCGGCCAGAATAACAACCCAATTTGCGTTCGCGCGATTTGCGAGACGCATTTGTGCCTTCATCGAGCGGCTTGTCAACTCCAAGCCTACCCGAAGTCCTGCCCTCCGGAGGGATTGTACAAATGTAAATGCTTTTTCACCCGCTGCATCCCCCAGTGCGATCATCCAGACATCAAACGGATCCGCCTCCGGCAGCGGCAATCCCGATCCTTCCATGGCAAGAATGAGGCGCTCTACGCCCGCCGCAAAACCAACTGCAGGGATAGGCTTCTTCGCCCCGATTGCAGGGGCCAGGAGGTCATAACGTCCCCCACCAGCCAGTGCACTCTGTGCTCCGATGCCGTCATGCTCAAGCTCAAAGGCCGTCCGGGTATAGTAATCCAGCCCACGAACGAGCATGGGATCCTCTACGTACGTAATCGCCACCAACTCAAGAAGTCGCTTCAGGGCTTCATAGCACACCCGGCTCTCTTCATCAAGATAATCATGTAAACAGGGGGCCTGTTCAAGAATCTTGCGTTCTGCCTCGACTTTTGTGTCCAGGATTCGAAGTGGATTACGAGAGAGACGTTCCTGACTGACGCCGGTCAGATTCTCCCGGTGTGGTTCAAGATAATTGATTAATGCCTCGCGATATTTTGGTCGGGTCTCCGCATTTCCAAGTGTATTGATGCGAAGCCTGGTCTCTGAAAGTCCCAGTGCCTGATAAACCTCCATCATCACTGCAATGACGTCTGCATCTGCCCTTGGATCTTCGGTCCCAATGATTTCTGCTCCAAATTGGTGAAACTGTCTGTAGCGTCCCTTCTGTGGGCGCTCGGCCCGAAAGCAGGCACCAAGATAATACAATCGCTGCACCCCCGACTGCTGTTCCAAATGATGCTGTAAATAGGATCGCATGATGGGAGCGGTCAGCTCTGGTCGCAGCACGTAACTGGTATCCCCACGCTCAAACGTAAACATCTCCTTGGAGACAATATCGGTGAGTTGCCCAATGCCCCGTGCGACGAGTCCAGTATGCTCCAGAACAGGAGTTCGGATCTCCGAAAATCCATACCGGTGCATGACCTCATGAATCACACGTTCTACATGATGCCATGCCTCCGTGCGCACCAGCGCCCTCTGAGCACCAGGCAACAGGTCGTTCGTTCCCTCTATGGTCTGAAAAGTATTTCTCACCGAATTATTGGTTTATCAACCGCGGAAGTAGGCGACATCTTTGCACAACTGCTCTGTGGTCCAGATCATATCCTCTGGAATATCTGCCATAAATTCCACCCTGGCCCCGGAATCGGGGTGACAAAACCCCAGCGACCGGGCGTGCAACGCCTGCCGATCCAGTACATCGAAAATATTCGCATAAAACGCCCGGCGATTTCTCGTAACGGGGCCATACTTGATGGTTGTTCCTCCATACGCTGCATCTCCGATAAGTGGATGTCCTATATGATTCAAATGCACCCTGATTTGATGGGTTCGGCCCGTCTCGAGCTTGAACCGTACCAGAGCGGCTGGACCCAGAATTTCATGCGTTTCATAGTATGTGGTTGCATGACGACCATCAGGACGTACTGCCATTAAAGTCCGGTTACGTGCAGATCTGCCAATTGGAGCAGCTATGGTGCCGGATCGGGGATCCGGTACCCCCCAAACGATTCCAACATACTGTCTATCAACAGACCGGGCTTCGAATTGGGACTGTAACGCACGGTGCGCCGCATCGTTTTTGGCAACGACCAAAAGCCCTGTCGTATCCATATCTAGCCGATGCACAATCCCTGGGCGGAAGGGCTCATCCGGCGCATGTGGTAAATCCCCGCTCACATGATGTAATAATGCATTCACCAGGGTTCCTGTTGGTCTTCCTGCCCCAGGATGAACCGGCATCCGCGCAGGTTTATTGATCACCAGTAAGCTCTCATCCTCGTAAACGATATCTATCGGCAATGCCTGGGGAAGGAGATTCAGTGGCTCCACGGTGGGCGAGGTCCATCGAATGGTGCGGCCCGGGGTTACAGAATGAGATGGGCGCAGTACAACCTTTTCATCCACCGTCACATGGCCGGCACGAATGACTTTCTGTGCCTGATTCCGGGACCCAATATCGGGCATGCATGCTAGGGCCACATCCAGACGCTGCTCCGTTTCTGCAACCATGACATTTTGTTTCTTCATGATTCACCCTGGAGTTGCTCCTCTTGAATACATTCCCACAACTCCCGTTTTAATGTGTCCAATCCAAAGTCGGCTACTGCACTGATCAGAAATACATTCTCTTGTGAACCAAACCGGCGGCGAGCCTGATCAAGATAATGTGCACGCTCTTCTTTGGGAAGCAAATCTGCTTTCGACAGCGCAATAAATCGGCGCTTCTGAGAGAGTTTTGGATCATAGTTGTGTAATTCCTGCATGAGACTCTCAAATTCAGAAACGATATCGTCAGAGGTCACCGGGATTAAAAACAGCAGTACTGCATTGCGCTCAATGTGCCTGAGAAAACGCAGCCCCAATCCTTTCCCCTTACTTGCCCCCTCAATAATGCCGGGAATATCGGCAATAACAAATGACTCATATTCATCTACGCGGACGACACCAGGGCTTGGAGTAAGTGTGGTAAACGGGTAATCAGCAATTTTGGGGCGTGCAGCAGAAACGGAGGCAACCAGCGTGCTTTTGCCCGCATTCGGAAATCCGACCAAGCCGACATCTGCCAGCATTTTTAACTCCAGCAGGATCGTTTTTTCCTCACCCGACTCTCCAGGCTGAGCATAACGAGGAACCTGTCGCGTAGCAGATTTAAAGAACGTATTCCCCTTGCCACCCCGCCCGCCTTTCGCGAGTATAAACTGATCGCCATGCTGTACCACTTCACCGAGGAGATCTCCGCTGTCCAATACCCGGGCAATCGTGCCACAGGGAACGCGCAAAACCAAGTCCCGGCCGTCTTTACCTGCACGGTTGTTCCCCTGCCCCCCTTCGCCCTGGGGCGCACGCTGGTGCGGATTGTATCGCAAATCCAGAAGCGTATACAGGTGTTTATCTGCTTGAAGAATTACAGAACCGCCTTGCCCGCCATTTCCTCCTGCCGGACCGCCCTTTGGGACATATTTTTCACGCCGGAATGCTACGCTTCCAGCACCTCCATGACCGCTTCGTACATAAACAGTAACTTGATCTATAAATCGCATTGAGACGCAGGAGATGAAGAAGGTAACGATCTATACGGATGGGAGTTGTCAGGGTAATCCCGGGCCAGGCGGCTGGGCCGCCATCCTTCGGTACGAAAAGAGGGAACGTGTTCTTTCAGGAAGTTCACCGGATACGACGAATAATCGCATGGAACTGAATGCAGCTTTGCAGGCCTTGAAGGCCTTGAAAGAGCGTTGCGACGTAAAACTTCATACAGATAGTCAGTATCTCAAACGTGCATTTACGGATGGCTGGATCCAAAAATGGCATTCAAACGGTTGGATGACTGCAAATCGTCAACCAGTCAAAAATCAAGATCTCTGGGAGGCCCTATGGAATGAAACCCAGAAACATCGCGTCCAATGGATCAAAGTTAAAGCCCACGCGAACAATAAGCTTAATAACCGGGTCGATCAATTGGCCGTAAACGCGGGGAAGTACGTTTCACGTACGTAGAGCAGACATGACAGGGTTTTAATCTGATTCTCTTTTTTCAATGCTCCTCGTGGTATCGACTTTGTTGATGGGTACTCTGCCTTCCGCAGTCCTCTCTCCCAACTGCCCTGAAGACTGCAGGCTCTCCGCGTCCTATGTCTCGCAGGATATCCAGATAGATGGCACGCTTAATGAGGAGGCATGGCTTAATGCGGCCATCGCTACGGGCTTCACCCAGTACTCCCCCAATGAAGGAGATCCCGCCACCCAGCAAACCGAGGTTCGGGTTCTCTATGGAAAGAGTGAGATTTTTATCAGTGCCGTTCTCCAGGATACGGAACCTGAACAAATTCGACGTACACTGGGTCGCCGGGATGAATTCAACCAGGCGGACTGGTTCATTGCATCCATTGATTCCTATCTGGATCGCAAGACAGCATACAATTTTGCAGTCAATGCGGCGGGAGTACAGGCAGATGGAGTTTACACCGGTGAACGGTTTGGTGGAGGTGGGGGCTTTGACTTTGAAACTTCCTGGAATGCGGTTTGGCGGAGCGCTGTGCGCAGCACCTCTGAGGGATGGGTCGTAGAAATGCGAATTCCCTTCACGATGCTTCGCTTTTCGGATACACCGAACCAGCGCTGGGGAATCAACTTTCGACGTGTGATCCCGAGGCTGGGAGAGGTGAGTGACTGGGTCTTGATCCCAAGGGCTGAACGCAGGAGTGGGACAGTCGCTCAGTACGGCACCCTGGAAGGCATTATCGAAATTCGCCCCCGACGAAATATTCAGGTCACTCCCTATACGGTCGGGAATGCCACCCGCGACTCCGAAGCTTCCACTTCATCCCTTACCGGAGATGTCGGAGCTGATTTGAAAATTGGACTCTCCTCCAATATCACACTTGACGCAACCATTAATCCGGACTTCGGGCAAGTTGAAGCGGATCCCGCTGAACTGAACTTGACAGCTTTTGAGACCTTTTTTCCCGAAAAGAGACCTTTCTTTACGGAGGGTGTGTCTATTTTTAATTTCCAAGTCGAACGAAGAGGGGCTCTCGTATATACGCGACGAATCGGCTCACAGGCCGCTGTATTAGGTGCAGCCAAGCTCTCTGGACGAACGGAGAACGGGCTGGACTTTGGATTCTTTGGCGCATCTACTGGAGATGACTATAACCCTGAGAATCACTATGGTGTCGGACGTGTACGACAGCGCATTGGTAATCTCTCCGGTGTGGGTGGCATTGCAACCTTTTACGATAATATCCATGGCGGGCGAAGTTATACAGGTGGAACCGACTGGGATATTCGCATTCTGGATAATCGGTACAGTCTATCGGGACAGTTAAGCGGAACCTACCATACCGAGGATGACGAATCCGAACAGGGATATGCATTGACGCTCAGTGCGGATCGTCAACGCAGCATATGGAATTTTGCCGCCGACCTGGTTGTCATCAGCGATGGATATAATCCCAACGACGTCGGCCGACTGTTCCGGAACAACTACGTAAACCTCTCGGGTGGCATCATTCATCAAGTCAATGGAGGGAGGCCATTTGGACCTTTTCGCCGCGCATCTGCTTTTCTCTTCGGTGGAGGCGGCTTCTCCTACGACAAGCGCTTGCACGACGGTGTTGGCACATTTTTCCGTTCTGACTGGACCCTGAACAGCTACAGTGAGCTGGAAGTGAATTTCCAGACGGACTATCTCCTTGGGGGGTACGACGAATACGAAACCCGGGGATTGGACGCACGGGCCCGTCCACGGGAAGCCGAATTCGAGATTGGATACTCAACCGATACCCGTCGTAAATGGACTCTCGAGCCTGCTATTGGGGGAGTCATTTATGCGAATGGCGGACGAGTCATAGAACCTAGTCTGGAACTTGAATGGACCGTTACTCCCAAGCTCAACCTGTCCTTGGAGGGTGCGCTGGGTCGTGAAGTCAACACCATTGAATGGGCGGCTAATGAGGCTTTCTCCTTCAATGGGAATACTTTACTGATCGGGGAAGAGAGTAACGATGATCCATCCGAAACAGAGGACTGGCGCCCGGTCCCCACCAATGCGGCACTGAGCAATGCGCTCTCTGCACGTGAGCCCTGGGATGACAAGGGCAATCATTACGTGCCCATATTCGGCCACCGCAATACGCGGTCCGCTGATATTACCTTGCGCACTGCCATCACCCTGTCTCCCAACTTGGCGATCCAATTCTACGGACAACTTTTTGCAGCCCGCGGGCAATACACCGATTTTGAAGTACTGCAAGACCGGGACACATTCGTTCCGGTTACTGCGTGGCCCAAGCAGTATGATTTTGCCTTCGGCAGATTCCAGACCAACACCGTAATTCGCTGGGAATATCGTCCAGGATCTGCGTTGTTTTTGGTATGGTCGCAATCCCGCTCAACGAGTGATGACGCAGATCTGTTTGATGTGGGCGGTATTTCTCCTTTTGATCAATCCACTCCAAATCAGTTAGCCGACACGTTTAATATCCCGCCTGTGAATGTGCTGCTGCTCAAGTTCAGCTACAAGTTTCTGAACTAGCCGATCCACTGCTTTTTCCCCTCGAACTCATCATTGTTGAACGATTCCTTTGCACACGACCTTGACCTAGTGTGCCCTAGCCTGAATTCCCAACCGGCATATGGAGGAATTAAGATATGACAATGGGGGGATATTTCAGGGGATGATGATGCGCAGTTTCCGATTGTCCAGCCAAGGGATCTGGACTTCTGCATTTCCGTACCCTGCAGCCAGGAGGTAGGGGTTGTTGGCGCGTCGGGAGAGGGAGACCTGGATGTCCTTGGATCGGATCTGGATGGTGGCTTGATTTCGCACGAGTTTTTCGAAGAGTGTGCGGGGTTTGGCGGTTTCCATTCCCCGCCCGACCCGTTGGGCCAGGACTCGGTAGAGTGTACTGGCCATGAGTGTGAGCTGGAGATCCATTTCAATTTTGAGGGGGACTGCAGAGCTGAGCGCATCCATGTGGAAGAAGTCAATGGCATCGGCCAGGGTGTTTTCGATGATCATGCGCCGTGCGTATCGGTCAATCAATTGGCCGGCATGTTCGTCCATCTGATTGGTGATCAGCAGCGTTGGCTTGTCATGTCCGAGGTCCAGGATGGCGATCTGTCGTAATTCAGATTTGTAGCCTCGGACGCGGACTTTTTTTTCCAAGATGCGGGGGGTACGGAACGTACGTCCGACATTGGTGAGCCGGATGCGCTGCCACTGGTCTGACGGCACCTCATTCAGAGCCTTAACCATGTTGCGGGACCGTCTTCTGAGAGTCAGGAAGTCAATCCCGAGGTCGGTCAGCTTTTGCAAGTGCGCGTAGGTGGTAAAGGTACTGTCAAAGACCACTTCCCGGGGATAGGCACCGGTCTGTTCGCGCCAGAATTGGAGAAACTGCGGGAGCGAATCGTGCCGATTTGTTTTGCGAATCTGTGCATCGGCATAGACGAAGCACCGTGCATCGGCATCGCGGACCACAAGCGAGAGGATCCCTTTCTGGCTGCGACTGCGCTTGGAGACGAAATGTTTTTCAATCAGGGCATCCTCTCCATGGTAGGGGATGGTATGGAAGTCCAAGTCAAAGGAGGTCCCATTGCCCCCCAACGACTCGTCGAGTGCCCGCACGGCCGGGTGCCAGGCGTTGATGAGACGGCGGATCTGCGCGGGATGGACTCGACAGGAGTACTCGGTGAGCGTACTGCGCTTGGGCATGGCATTCAGACCGGCAAACAGGGCGAGTCCTGGATCCAGAATATCCACCATCCCTCGCGAGGTCCGCCGCACTCCCCAGAGCTTGAGGGCCAACAGCGCCCGTACCGCACAGCCAGCGGGAATCATGATACTGCCGGGCATGGCACAACTCTGGAGTAACCCGTCCAGATCCATGCGGGCCAGATCGTGCATAAAGAGAAAGAGTCCTCCGAAGTCCGTCCGAAAGCGATGAGGCTTCAGGTCCAGATTCCGAACATCCGCCGTGGCCGCACGGTGGATGTTCACCGAATCCAATTGCGCAATCGCGGTACGCCGACGCAGTTTTGTAAAGCCCGCCTCGCGCAAGACGCGCCCAACGGTGGACATACTGGCCCCCAGGCCTTCCCGGTGGAGAATCGCACAGATCTCCCGGTCCGAGAGGTTCCTCTCTTTGCGTAGTTCTCGGATACGTTGGTTGCGCTGAAGGCGTATATCCTGGGAAGGCGGCGTCTCGGTACGAGGTGGCGCTACCCGGCGTAGGTGAGGCAGAAAGAAGTCCAGATCGGGCTGTTTCTGGAACTCGGAGCAGAGATTACGGACTGTCCCGTAGGAATATCCGAAGCGTTCGGCGATGGTTCTCAGGGGCAGTCGTTCAACGAAGGCGGCGCGCAGGACTTCGTAGCGTTTGTGTGTTTTGTTTTTGGGTTTGAGGAAGTGGTTGGCGAGGTCAGTCATATTGTAATATTCTAATGATGATTATGATCACTAAACTACAAACATTTTTCATCAAATGCAAATGGAACGGAAATACGGGACAGAATGGGGGTTAGAACAGGGTAGATGGCCGGAATTCCCAGACAAATCACTGTTTAGAGGAAGAGAGGGGCCAGAGGGAAGTACGTAGAGGAAAAGTGATTATATAAATTACAATCACATAATAAATGACGATAAGTCAAGAAATAGTGGAAAAAACCCCCGAATATGATCACTTCGGGGACTCGCAGTGTCACGATCTACTCCGGTTTGGGAATTCAGGCTAGATCATAGATCCTGCCACCTTATGCAGGGCATGGTCAGAAACTACATAACTCTCCTACTCTACTGGCTCAACCCGAACCTCGTAATCTTCCATAATCGGATTGGCAAGAAGCTTTTCGCAAGCGGCACATGCCGCAGACTCTGCATCCTCTTCCGTATCTGCAGAGACCTGAAGCTCCATGTACTTTCCAATTCGAACAGAGCTTATCTGGTCAAAGCCCAGATTCTGCAATGCATGATGCGTGGCTTTCCCCTGTGGATCCAATATGGCCGGGCGAAGCGTAACTGTGATGCGCGCTTTGTACATGTCAAAGATTCGGTTACCTGAAATAGATTAAATAGATATCATAGCATTAAAGATTCCATCGCCGGGCATTATCCTACTGGCATTTAACCGAACCCCCAATTCCTATGCTATCTAAAGATACAACGGTAGTCCGGTGATGATGCAGGGAGTTTGATGTCCCGGTCATTGAGGTGAAGAGGCTGCCGCCGGGAATCCGCGAGTTGCGGCACCACGTTTTGCGGGCGGTTGCAGTAATTGACCAAAGGGAGTGAGTTGGACGGTTGGCAAGCTCGCCGATCTGCTATCTCCGCCAGACGCCGACCATCGGAAGATCCCGCACGGTGGAGGGGAGAGAGATCCCATTCGGTTTTCCGATTGATGACGGGCCCGATCCGACCATCCACGCTAACCGGCATCGCCCGCCTTCACCAACTCGTACACGGCCACGCTATGCTCACCAAATTCGCCGCGCTCCAGTAGGAGCACCCAGTCCGACCCAGCGTCCAGCAGCGTCGAGCGCGCGGGGACGACGAGGCGAGCCACCCACGCACCGTTTGGGTGCAGCAGATGGAGTTCCTGGTCCGGCGACCGCCAGCCGAAGGTGGTGACCCACAGACTGCCGTCCGGCAGCGCCATAAGCCCGTCCGTTTCGAAGGCAGGGAACCGCTCTGGTAGGTCATTCCGAATATCCTGCCAGCGCTCCCTCTCGAAGCGCTGGCGCTCCGCAGGTGTGTCGTACCGGGCCAAGTAGGCACGCAGGTAACGGTCGAGATGCTCGGTTGTCACCTCCCGGCCCGGCCCGGCCCACCGCGCGATGCGCGTGACACGACCACTCCAGTCGACGTGTTCGAGTTCGTAGTCATCGCCCGACCCGTACCACACACCGGTGCCAGTCGCCGCGAAGACCATGACCTTTCCCCACTCCCTCGGCCCGTCGCCCCCGCCATAAAAGAAACGCTCCGTACCAGATATTCCAGAACGCAGGACCATCACATTGTCACCCTGTGTCCGGCTGAGCGACATGCTCCAGCGGTATATCTCGCCCATCTTCAAGGATGCGTAGTCCGTTTCTTCCGGCCAAGGCGTGAAGACTAAGCTGGCGTCGGGCGCGCACATGGGCTCGCTGTACGAATTCACTCCGACCTCGCTGAGCCTCCGCGTGTCGGTCACGTTGCCCTCCGCATCGAGTTCAGTAATTCGGTCCAGATGCCAGTCGAAAACCGTAATCGCGACTCCCGGGCAGTCTCTCAGCAACCGGAGTCCCCCGTACTCTCCCGGTCCCTCACCTTGCCGTCCGCTCGTCCACATGTGCCGACCATCGGCATCGAACATCCGAACCTCGTAGCTCTGCTCGTCCGCCACAACTACATTCCCGTCTTCGAGCCGAATCGCGCCGGTTACCTTCCCGAACATGTATTCTATCGGACCTTCAAGGACACCGATACGCACCAACGGCTCGTCCGATAGGGTCAGGTCAGGGCCATCTGGGTCTTCACTCTCGACTATCGTCTGAGCGGCGAGCGTGGTGGCGGGCATCAACAACCCATAGATGACCACTCGGATCATGGCTCCGTACAGTACAATCCTTGCGTTGGCGGAGGGCGTGTTCACTGCGTGATTCTTCATCGGATCGGGCAGAATGTGCGGCATTGCTAAGCTGAGGATAGCGAACTATCCCCCAAAAGTCAACTAACAGGACTCAAAGGTGCTGCGCTATTTTTTCTTTGGCCGCCTTCGGCCCTTCTTGCGGGGGCTTGCGGCCTTCTTGTTCAGTAACTCAATCGCCTCGTCCAATGTGATCTCTCCTAAACCTCGATTTTTTCCAACCGATGCATTTAGTTTTCCTCGCTTTACAAATGGTCCATACGGGCCCTTATCAAAGAATACTCGTTCACCCATCTTCGCATCCACCCCTAACTCAACCGGAAATCTGAGTAGTTCCAGGGCAAGTTCCAGATCCACATCCTCCGGTTGAACCCCTTTGGGGATTGATTTTCGTCGGGGTTTATCTTTTGATCCTTCCGGTTCCACAAGTTCAATATAATGACCATAGGTGCCACTCTTGAGCAAGATCGGTCGACCACTTTCAGGATGAACACCTAATTGTTGGGCAGGGGCCTTTGCTGCTTTGAGAAGAGCAAGTAATCTCGCATCATCAACATCAGCAGGCAAAAAGTCATCCGGCACGGTACCGCGCAATTCCTTTCCGTCAATGGTCGCCTGCACATACGGTCCATAGCGCCCTATTCGAACGGTACATTGCTTCAATTTAGGAGAATGGATCGTGGAGATTGCCCGGGAATCCACTTGATCAATGGCCTTTTCAACTCGGTTCTGAATCCCCTCCTCTCCTTGATCAATCGCGTAAAGAAACTCCTGCCCCTTCGCTTTGCCTTGTGCGATTTCATCCAAACGCTTCTCCATCTGTGCGGTGAAGCCGGTATCCACCAGGGATTCAAAGCGCTCCTCCATGAACGCATTCGTGGCAAATGCACGGAGTGTTGGAGCGAGTGCTGAACCAGACTTGATTGCACTGCCCCGGTCCTGGATTGTGCTGACAATGGTGGCGTAGGTGCTGGGGCGACCAATCCCCTCCTCCTCTAATTTCCTGATCAACGATGCTTCCGTATAGCGGGCAGGAGATTTTGTCTCGTGACCTTTTGATTCAAGACCCAAACACTGTAATGGCTGCTCAGCTTCAAGCGCTGGCAGGTACTTCTCTGTACTCTCCTTTACTTTTTCAGGGTTATCACTACCCTCAACATACACCAGCAAAAACCCGGGAAATAACACCTGCCGTCCGGTTGATCGAAAATGTACCGGCGGACTGCCTTGAAGGGTCGCCGTAGAAATCACCCGGACATCCCGCACCCTGGCATCTGTCATTTGACTTGCAACCGTACGTTTCCAGATCAGATCATATAACTTCCTTTCATCGTCGCGCAATCCCAGTTGGCTGGCGGTTTTCATTTCCCGACCAGCAGGGCGGATTGCTTCATGAGCTTCCTGAGCATTCGCTACTTTACTCTTGTACCGACGAACATGCTTGCTCAAGTACTTTTCCCCATACGTGCGTAGAATCGCTTCACGTGCCGCCGTGAGGGCTTCCTGGGAAAGGGTAATTGAATCCGTACGCATATACGTGATGAATCCACGCTCGTAGAGCTTCTGAGCAACCATCATCGTTTTGCGAGCCCCCCATCCGAACTTTCGACTACCTTCCTGCTGCAACGAAGAGGTGATAAAGGGGGCAGCCGGTGTTCGTTTCCTCTCTTTGTAGGTCACGCTTGCAACACGCCAATCTGCCGAGGGAAGTCGGGCCGCCAATTGATCGGCTTCCTGTTTTCCTAAGAGAAGAATCCCCGAATCTGCCAGAGACTTTTTAAGCTCACCGGTATTATCATCAAAATCACGCCCTGTCGCCAGCCGCCGCTCGCCAAGATGCGTCATCGTTGCCTTGAATTGGTCGGCATTGGCCTGTAATGTTGCTTCCAGGTCCCAGTACTGGGCAGGCACAAATTCCATGCGCTTTTTTTCGCGTTCAACCAAAAGCCGTACCGCAACACTCTGGACCCGTCCCGCGCTGGTGCCCTTGCCAATCTTTCTCCATAGTACCGGCGAGATCTTGTACCCCACCAGGCGATCCAGAACTCTCCGGGATTCCTGGGCTTCAACCAGATTCTGATTTACCTCGCGAGTGTTGTCGAGCGCCTTGTCAATGGCTCTTTTTGTGATTTCATGAAACACCATTCGACGCACAGGCACTTTTGGTTTGAGCACCTCGATCAGATGCCAACCAATGGCTTCGCCTTCACGGTCTTCGTCCGTTGCAATCAACAACTCATCAGACTTAGCGAGAGCATCTTTGAGTTCTTTGACCACCTTCCGCTTGTCCGGGGGAATGATATAGAGGGGCTTGAACTCACCGTTCTCAATTTGCACGGCAAGCGTAGCCCAGGGCTCCTTTTTATACTTGGCCGGAATCTCCTTTGCATTTCGGGGTAGATCACGAATGTGCCCCCAACTGGCCATGATTCGATATTTTGATGAAGGCAGAAACCGACTAATCGTCTTGGCCTTCGTAGGAGATTCAACAATTACCAAACTTGACATGGGACAAATGAATTCTGGCGCGGTTCACACGCACAGCGAAGTACAACGTTCCAAAATATAAACTGTGTCGTTGGTGTCAATAACGAATTTTGCAGTAAATTTGTCGTTTTGCGTGATGAGAATCGCCTTCACCAGACTGACTACCATTTTAAAAATCGATCATGTCCACCCAATATGTATATCGCTTCGGCAACGGAGCAACTGAAGGTTCAAAAGAAATGAAATCCTTGCTTGGTGGCAAGGGGGCCAACCTGGCAGAGATGAGTTCCATCGGCCTGCCCGTGCCCCCTGGCTTCACTGTAACGACGGAAACCTGCCACTACTACAGCAGCAACGAGCATGCCTGGCCTGAAGGACTTCAGGAGCAGATTCAAGACGGAGTACACCACATTGAGAAAGCTCTTGGGCGTACGCTCGGAGACCCCGACCGCCCACTTCTTGTCTCTGTCAGAAGCGGTGCCGCACAGTCCATGCCCGGCATGATGGATACCGTGCTCAACCTGGGCCTGAACGACGAAGTCGTAAAGGGACTTGCCAGGGAAAGCGGGAATGAGCGCTTCGCCTACGATGCGTACCGCCGTTTTATTGATATGTTTGGAGATGTCGTGATGGGAGTCCACCATCACTACTTTGAAGAAGCAATTGCTTCGATGAAAAAAGCCAAAAAAGTCACCGATGATCTGGATCTGGATGCAGAGGACCTGAAGCTTCTGGTACAGGAATTCAAGGCGATCTACGAAAAATATACGGGGCATCGCTTCCCCACAGATCCACAAGTACAACTTGAGCACTCAATTAATGCAGTCTTCAACTCATGGGACAGCATGCGCGCAATCAAGTACCGTCGTATTAACAAGATTACCGGCTTATTAGGTACAGCGGTCAATGTGCAGGCAATGGTCTACGGGAACATGGGAGAGAGCAGCGGAACCGGGGTCTGCTTCACCCGAAACCCCTCAAACGGAGAATCCGAGCTTTATGGTGAGTATCTGGTCAATGCTCAGGGAGAGGATGTCGTTGCCGGCATTCGTACTCCGAAACCTATCTCGGAAATGACCAAAGAATTCCCTCGACCCTATAAAGAGTTGCTGGAAATGACGACCGCACTCGAAAAACATTACCAGAACATGCAGGATATAGAGTTTACGATCCAGGATGGATCGCTCTATATCCTACAAACCCGTAACGGAAAGCGGACCGGGCGTGCTGCACTTCGCACTGCTGTCGATCTGGTGAGCGAAGGGATCACCGACAAAGTCACTGCCGTCCGGGATCTCGTTGAGCCTGGACATCTTGATCAACTGCTTCATCCAGGATTCAAGGATGAGCTTGCCTATCAGGACGACGTCCTGGCCACTGGGTTGCCCGCTTCACCTGGAGCTGCGGTTGGACGAGTTGTCTTTACCGCGGACGAAGCTGAAGCCTGGGCGAAGGATGGTAAAAAAGTGATTCTGGTCCGCATCGAAACAAGCCCGGAAGATGTGGGCGGGATGGATGCAGCCCAGGGAATTTTAACTTCAAGGGGCGGGATGACCAGCCATGCGGCCGTCGTGGCGCGTGGTTGGGGGAAACCGTGTGTCGCAGGCTGCGGAGATGTCGTGATCAGTTATGCGACTAAATCCCTCAAAGTTGGAGACAGAACTATCTCTGAAGGGGACTGGATCAGTATTAACGGTTCATCCGGCGAAGTCATTCATGGAGCACAGGAACTCGTTAGTGCCCAAATGAGTGAGGATTTTGCAACATTTATGAAATGGACGGATGAGGTTCGCCCAATGGGAGTCCGGACCAATGCCGATACCCCGGAAGATGCAGAAAAGGCCATCTCCTTCGGAGCTGAAGGGATTGGCCTCTGCCGCACAGAACATATGTTCTTCGAAGGACAGCGTATCCAGAATGTCCGAGAGATGATCCTGGCCGAGTCCGAAGACGCACGTGAGGCTGCACTCAATAAATTACTACCCTTCCAAAAAGAAGACTTCTTGGGAATCTTCCGGGCGATGTCCGGTATGCCGGTCACGATTCGCTTACTAGACCCACCACTCCATGAATTTCTCCCGCATGATCAAGCCGGCAAATCGGAAATGGCCGAACTAATGGGCGTTCCTGTCAGCGAAGTGGAAGCGAAAATTGAGGAACTCCACGAATTCAACCCGATGCTTGGGCATCGCGGCTGCCGCCTCGGGATCACTTTCCCCGAAATCACGACCATGCAGACACGGGCAATCATTGAGGCAGCCGTGGAGGCCAAAAACTCGGGGGTTGATCCTCACCCAGAAATCATGGTGCCTTTGATTGGAACGGTAGAAGAATTCCGGAACCAGAAAGCCTTGATTCAGGAAACGGCAGAGACGGTATTCAAAGAAACGGGGACTCGTATAGAATATCTGATTGGAACCATGATTGAGGTCCCGCGAGCAGCATTGACTGCAAAGGCGATCGCAAAGGAAGCAGATTTCTTCTCCTTTGGCACGAATGATCTGACACAGATGTGCTTCGGGTACAGTCGGGACGATGCCGGAAAATTCCTACCCGGCTATGTGGAGCAGAAAATTCTGCCGGATGATCCATTCCAGGTTCTTGATCAGGAGGGGGTTGGCCAGCTTGTTCAAGTCGCTACAGAGGACGGCAAAAATTCAAATGCCAGCTTAAAGGTTGGCATTTGTGGAGAGCATGGCGGAGAACCGCAGTCCGTTGCATTCTGTTATCGCCTGGGGCTGGATTACGTGTCTTGTTCCCCGTTCAGAGTTCCAATTGCGCGGCTGTCTGCGGCGCAGGCGCATTTAGCAGAGGAGTAAGCCGACACATGGGCTGAGGGATCGGCCTTTCGGTCACGTCGGTGTCTGAAAGGCTGATTCTGCAACATTCACAAGCCCCCGCATCTGATTCGGGAAGCTGACGTTCTCCAGAAGATGCAGGTCTACTCTGGTGGATTTCCACTCGGAACGAAGGCCTGAATTCCTGTGATCGCACGCCCAAGTATAAGACCGTGAATATCGTAGGTGCCCTCATAAGTATTCACGCTCTCCAAGTTGACCATATGGTGAATCACTCGAAATTCGCCACTGATTCCGTTGCCGCCCAACATATCGCGTGCAGTTCTTGCAATCTCTAAAGCAGTATTGCAATTATTGCGCTTCGCCATGGAAACCATTTCGGGGATGGCTTGATCTGTGTCCATGAGCTCGCCAATCCTCCACGCCAACAACTGCATTTGCGTGATGCTCGTAAGCATATTGGCTAGCTTCGTCTGTATGAGCTGCATCGCTCCAAGCGAATGTCCAAACTGGCTTCGCTCCATCACATACCGACGTGCTCGTTCAAAGCAATTTTCTGCCGCCCCGCAGGCTCCCCAAACGATGCCGTAGCGGGCACTGTTGAGACAAGTGAATGGCCCCCGAAGCCCCCGAACCTCCGGGAATACTCTTGCATCTGGAACGAATACATCACGGAGTACAATTTCCCCTGTGATGGAAGCCCGAAGGCTCATCTTATTGCCGGTCTTTGGAGTTGTAAGGCCTTTGCTATCCCGCTCAACGAGAAATCCTCGAATGACACCGGGATCCTCTCTGGACTCTTTCGCCTTCGCCCACACGACCGCGATATCCGCGATCGGGGAGTTGGTGATCCACATTTTCGCTCCGTTCAATCTCCAACCACCAGGGACACGAACTGCCGTCGTTTCCATGGAGCCAGGATCAGATCCATGATTCGGTTCGGTCAATCCGAAACACCCAATGATCTCTCCTGTAGCCAAGCGGGGAAGAAAGGTCGTCCGCTGCTCCTCTGTGCCAAACTTCCATATGGGGAGCATCACCAGGGAGGATTGTACCGACATAAATGAACGGTATCCCGAGTCTATACGCTCCAGTTCACGCGCCACCAGTCCGTAGGCCGTATAACTGACTTCAGCACCGCCATATTTTTCAGGAATGAACGCCCCTAGGAGCCCAATCTCCCCCATTTCTTTTGCGATTTCCGTATGGAAAATCTCCTTTTGATTGCCCTCCAGTGCACGGGGTTCAAGCTTGTCCTGTGCATATCTTCTGGCAGATTTCCGGATCAAGTCTTCCTCTTCACTCAACGTGCCCTCCAGATAGAGTACATCATCAATCTTCAGTGACATATTTCTGGTTCCGAATATATTTGGGTTAGATGGGTCTCACTCATCATCGTCTCCCGATCTTTTGCAATATTTTCAACTGCCCCGGGCTTGTTTCACCTTGAACGGAATATGCAATTATCAAGATGTCTGAGGGTTGCTTCTCTCTCCCGACGGATGGATCTGTGAGAATCGTTCGTACATCTATAGCCATAATACGGTTCATCCGCAACATATCAGTTATCTTATGGTTGGAGATGCCGTCCTTAACATGCACTGCCGCAATGCGCTTGGGTTTTAGTGGAATTTCATTCTTTTTGATCGTCTTCTTTGCTACGGTGCCTGATCTGCACGCCCAAAGCTTCCTGCGCCCCAGATTGGGAGTCGGAATGAGCATGGTGGTGGGGACAGGTGACGAAACAGTCGGTATCGGAATAGACGCACGTCTCGCCTGGGTAGTGAACGCGGACCTTTCGATTGGTACTAGTGCCAACTTCATCAATTATATTCTGAAAGGACGGGATGACGCAGCGTATTTTTTTCATCCGACGGTTACGGCCATTGTTACGTTGGATGCGACGGATATACGCTCACCCTACCTGATTTTTGGGCTTGGCGCAAATCTAGTACTGGGCGGCAATGCCAACTCAGCGGAGTCCGGTCCTTCGATCAATGCCGGTATGGGATGGACATTCTCGCTCCAGGCTACATCCCTGTATATCGAATTGATTCCTTCTTTGATTGTAGTTGAGTCAGCGGTTGAAATGCAGCTTCCTGTCCGCTTCGGTGTCATTCTATAACGCCCGGATACGGTTCGTCTACCGGGATCTCGGTTCAT
>CBDBMQ010000006.1:0-125667 GCA_965207565.1 Rhodothermales bacterium
CTGTCTGCCAGGATATAAAATTGGGAGTTATATGTCAAGCTGTAGCCTATTCTCGGGGTAGCGGGCTGGGGGTTTGGATTTACTTGGTTTCCTCATCAACAGAACCACCTCCCGCAATGTAAAATCCTTCCATAACGAGGATTTGCGACCGGATTATCTAACATCCCATAACCGCAAAATTGGTCTGAATCAGGCGCCCGACAGGTTGATGACTTCAGGGGAACCTGTTCACCAGTTCTTGACTCAAGGCCTCCAGCTTGTTTCATCGTATACTATAACCGTATTCTATTAAAAAATCCCGATATCGGAAAACGAGATTATTCTGAACGTACTTGCTCCATCTCACAGAAATTTTGCCATCCCCACTGACACAATGAACTTCGTACGTGTCTGGAGCCATGATTCACGGCAATAAAGAATGCCAGAAGAAGGATCCCGTATCTGATGGCAGACTTGATCCACCGGGGTAAAGGTTTGTACTCATCTTCATAGATTTGAGTAGTCCAGTGTTGGGGTGGAGTCAACGTGTCTGCTTTGGCTTCCTTAGGGGGAGAATCAGATAGGGCTGCACGAAACCTCTCAAATCCCTCTGGCGTCGATGGCTTTATTTCAGACATCAGATAGCGACGGCGTGTTTACCAACTTAATCTGATAATGCTCAGCTATCGTTGAATCAGGAATATGTACTCCATGGACTACTCGGCGAAACATCCCATACTTCACATGCTTTTGCCATGGAGTTTCTTCCTTGTGCGTTATGGTGATTAACTGCCCCCCGGTCAGATCTTTGTACACGTACCAAACCACATCCAATAATCTGCATATTTGAGGATCTTTCTCCTTAAGATCAGCTATCTCCCCAGAAAGAAACTCCTTTGCCTGTTCCTTGCCAAGTCCGTATGAGCCAAATTTTTCACAGAAAGAATCATAAGTAATCTCCTTTGCCTGCCAGTCTTTCAGGCGGTCGTACACCCCCCGGACCACTGGACCATATTTCCATGCCTCTATTTGGCCCGAGCGATTATCAATCAGTGGTCGGTTCAACTTTCCCAATGCCCACCCATGGCAGATATAAACCAACTTGTTGACTTGTAGTGGTGTCAATCCTCTTCCTTCTTTCTCTGCCTTCTTGAGCAGGTATGCAATGACAACAAAATCTTCAATCGTTGATTTCCCTGTGTTCCTCATAGTCAATAAAACAGTCCCTTTGCTCTGAGTATACTCAACTCCCCCTCCATTTCTTCTGTTTCACTTTGCAAAAATAGCAAAAAATTGCACGTACCAAACCCAAGTGTTTTTTCGGGTCTCTGCTGCCCCTTATCTTTTAGTGGTCGAGCCACGCCCAAAAACCCATTCACACATTGACGAACTCCATACGCTGGATCACCTTTTTGGAACATGTACAATAACAGTCGTTAGAATTCGCCTCCAATCGGTTACTCCTGCCGGGTTGTAACTGATTTTAGGCAATAGACCCAAGCATGCAGAAATGAGAGCATATAGCCTGAAAGAATCTCATTTTCAGCTATTATATGGTACATGACAGATCGAATAACCAGATTCAACTTATAGTGCCAGGATGGGACGATCGAAAAAGAAACAGCGGCAAGTTGAGCATTATACGCACCAAGGAAAAGAGCGGATGAATAACCCACCGGTTGGTCTGGTTACCCCAGAAACTGATGGAGCGGAAGAAAAGAAAGTCTACGAACACGACCCGCATTTGGACCCACAACTGCAGTGGGCTGGCAAGCAAGAACGTACTTCATTCGAAATTCCTACGGTTTCTCTTCATGTCCATGAACGGATTGATCCCCGCACGGTCATAGAGGCTGTACGAAAACGACCTGATCCCGACGGGCAGTTATCTTTATTTTCTGCACCTGAAGAGAATCCACCAATTCGCCAGGCGATTGAATTTTATAAACATCGCCAGAATTGGACTAACAGGCTAATTGCAGGTGATAGTTTGTTAGTAATGAACAGCTTATTGGAGAAGGAGGGGCTTGGCGGGAAAGTACAAACCATCTACATTGATCCGCCATATGGCGTTAGATATAGTTCCAATTTTCAGCCCTTTGTTAGCCAGCACAGCCCTACCGGTGGAGACCAGGATAGAAATCTAACGACCGAACCTGAACAGATTCGTGCATTTCGTGACACATGGGAACTTGGGATTCATTCATACCTTGCGTATCTTCGTGACCGGCTGCTGTTAGCACGCGATCTATTGCACGAAAGCGGAAGCTGCTTTGTGCAGATTGGTGATGAAAATATTCACCGTGTGGGAATGGTCATGGACGAGATATTCGGAGCTGAAAACCGGATCGCCACGATCACATACGTGACTACGAGCGGAAGTTCGGCAAAAACTTTACCACAGATTGCAGATTACCTTCTCTGGTATGCGAGAGATGCGAAAAAGGTAAAGCACAGGCAATTGTATGAGTCACTAGATCGAAGGGATGTCATTGAATTTTTCAGTTCATACGTAATGGTTGAACTTCCAGATGGAACGTGTCGGAAACTAACTAACCAAGAGCGTTTTGATCCAAACCAATATTTGCCCAAGGGGGCACGAATATATCAGCGGCGGAGCTTTGATTCACAGGGATCTTCAACGACGGGTAGATCCGAGCCATATGAGTGGAATGGACGCGTATTCCCATGCCCGTCGGGGAGACAGTGGTCAATTTCCAAAGAAGGGATGGATAGGCTTGGAGAGCTAGGGCGCCTTGATGCTGTGAAAAGCAAAGCTTCGCTGAGTTGGAAACGTTACGAAGAGGAAGTGCCTGGAAGGCGGATCAACAATGTCTGGGCGGACCAAATGTCTGCACGAGGAAAGCGTTATGTAGTTCAGACTGCAATTAAACCGATCCAGCGCTGTATCCTAATGACCAGTGATCCTGGAGATTTAGTACTTGATCCCACCTGTGGCAGTGGAACGACCGCCTATGTTGCTGAACAGTGGGGCAGGAGATGGATTACCTGCGATACCTCACGAGTGGCTATCGCCGTTGCCAGACAGCGGTTGCTTACCGCTATTTACGACTATTATAAATTGGCACACACAAATGAAGGGGTTGGAGCTGGATTTTGCTATCGCAGTGTTGAGACCGTCTCACCATCAATTTTGGGTTACGACGAGCAGCCCAATCAGACAGTTTTACATGATCAGCCGCTCCGTGACCGCAGTAAGATGCGAGTTGCTGGTCCGTTCACAGTTGAAGCCGTTCCTGCGCCAACGGTCAAACCTCTGAGTGAGATTCCAGAACAAAGCCCGCCCGCCCCCCCCCCGATTTTTCATTAGCCCGTACCGGAGAAACAATCCGCCAAAATGATTGGCGGGATGAATTACTCAAAACCGGCGTACGAGGTAAGGCAGGTCAGCGTATTTCCTTCGTGAGACTGGAGCCCTTACCGACGATGCGCTTTTTACACGCCGAGGGCGAAACGCGACCCGGCAATAAAGAAAGTGGAGTTTCTACGGCTACGCCAGATCGTGTGGCCGTTTCATTTGGGCCGGATCATACTCCATTGGAGCAGCGTCAAGTCGCGAGTGCAATTGAGGAGGCGCAAAAACTTGTTCCGAAACCCACCATAATAGTTTTTGCGGCCTTTCAATTCGATCCCGAAGCGTCTAAAGACATTGATGAGACGAACTGGCCTGGCGTGACTCTACTCAAAGCGCAGATGAATGTTGATCTATTGACTGATGACCTGAAAAAGAAACGTGCGAGTAACGAGAGTTTTTGGTTGATTGGTCAGCCGGATGTGACAGTCGAGTGCTGCTCCAGCAGTAATGCAGCAGAAAAAGAGTATTGCGTTTCCATTCATGGATTTGATTATTTCAACATGGAGACGGGGGACATTGAGTCTGGCAATTCGGATAAGATTGCAATGTGGATGCTGGACACCGATTACGATGGCCGCAGCCTGTTTCCCAGACAGGTATTCTTTCTTACAAATAAGGGCGCGGAAGACTTGGAGCGGATAGAGCGTAATCTCAAGGCTGAAGTTGATAAAAATCTCATAAAAGCTTATGTCGGTACACAGTCATTGGCATTTAAGTCTGGCCAACATCGTCGTGCTGCCGTCAAGATTATTGATGATCGTGGCATTGAGAGTTTAAAAATTGTGGAATTGGAGTGATGAAAAAACCTTCAAGGACAAGCTCCAAATTCCGTCAAAATTGTGCATGCGCAACCCACATCTACAAGGATATTCGGGATGCGGATATGAGCACCTTGAACCCACAGGTAACATCCGCCTAATAATTTCTAATCCTGGAGTGATCGAGTTACTTGGACAGAATAATGCCGAGCGCCACCATTAATCAACTGATTATAAACTCGCCTTACCAAGAGCCAATGAAGCACTGGCATTATGACAGGCAGAAGCGATTATTCGATTTGGTTGATGGACGTCGATCTGCCGGATATGTGGTGGCATCAGGCGATTCAAAGGCTTTTGATGATCCTGGCGTGTTTAAAGAGATACCTTTGGTTAACCAAATCCGGTCTCGTGTCAAGGCATGGCGTACTGCGGGATACCCAGGAGTCACAGGAATTACGAGGAGATTGCTGAATTATTGGAATGATCCAGAGGAATTTGCGAGAAGGAGGTTTTTCTTTTGCCAATTGGAAGCCGCCGAAACATTAATCTGGCTCACGGAAGCGCCTTCAAGCGAAAAGGTTGGTCTGGATGTTCCTTCCGATGGTGGAATGTTTAATCGGTTGTGCGCGAAAATGGCAACAGGTTCGGGAAAGACCGTGGTGATGGCCATGATAATCGCATGGCATATCCTCAACAAGGTCACGTATAAGCAGGATGTACGGTTCTCCAAAAATATATTGGTTGTAGCTCCAGGATTAACGGTTAAGAACCGGTTAGTAGTTCTGAAACCAACGAATGCGGGAAATTACTACGAAATCTTTCGTGTAGTACCCTCATCCTTACTTGAAAAACTGCGCCAAGGGCGTATCGTAGTTCGAAATTGGCATGCTCTGAATTGGGAAACGGAGGAACAGCTTGCAAAAAAACGCGGAGTTGATAAACGCGGAGTGCAGAGTGATAAGGCTTATGTTCGGGAAGTTCTTGAAGATATGGCGACAGTTCGAAATTTATTGGTCATCAACGATGAAGCACACCATGCATGGCGTATTTCCCCTGGACCTAGATCAAAGGTGAGAGGGGTTGACAAAAACGTTGTAGAAGAAGCCACGAAATGGGTTGGAGGATTGGACCGAATCCACAGGGCATGTGGCATACTCAAGTGCTATGATTTTTCGGCAACACCTTTTGCGCCGTCAGGTAATCGAAACCGAGATGATGCGCTTTTTGACTGGATTATAAGTGACTTCGGACTTAACGATGCAATTGAGTCTGGACTCGTGAAGACTCCCCGTGTTGTTATTCATGATGATGCTTTGCCAGACGCCAAAACGTACAAGTCACGCTTGTATCATATCTATAACGATCCAGATGTTCAGGCCGACTTAAATAGGCCGCGGGCTAAACCTGAGGAACCATTACCTGACTTGGTAACGAACGGCTATTATTTGCTTGGCCTTGATTGGCGAAAAACTGCCGAGAATTGGAAAGCACTATCGGAAGATAGTACTCGGCCGGTGATGATTACCGTAGCCAATCGCACAGAAACGGCAGCGCGTATTAAATATGCGTTTGATCGTAAGAAGGTGCGAATTGAAGAATTATGTGATTCTGAACGTATTCTCCACATTGATTCAAGAGCACTCAACAAAGCCGAGAGCTCAGAAGAGCCAATCACTGATTTGGATTTTTCTCCGGGTGAGATCAATCCGACAGCAGGCCCGTACAAGCAAGCAAAAGGCAGAGTTTCTGCGGCAACAAGTAGATACTGTAGGACAGGCCGGTAAACCTGGTGAGCTGATCCAAAACGTGATCTCCGTTGGAATGTTATCCGAAGGATGGGATGCGAAGACTGTTACTCATATTATGGGACTGAGAGCATTCTCTAGTCAACTCCTTTGTGAGCAGGTTGTCGGGCGTGGACTACGTCGTACTACTTACGATGTGAATCCAGATACTGGCCTTTTTGAACCAGAATATGTGAATATTTTCGGTGTCCCGTTTACGTTTCTGCCTCATGAGGGTGGGCATGACAATCCGCCTCCTCCCCCTAAACCCAAGATCGCCATAGAACCAGTTCCAGACAGAGAGGTGTTTGAGATATCGTGGCCAAATGTGATTCGGGTGGAGCATACACTCCGCCCAGAACCTGTCCGTAAATTGGGAAAAACTGGGCCCACTCAACTTGGATGTCACAAAGATTACAAAAACAGCCGAGCTGGCTCCCATTGTGGAAGGCAAACCCGATATAACCAAGATCAAGTCGATTGGCTTAAAGCGTTTAGAAAGTGGGACGCGCATGCAGCGAATCATTTTTGAAGCAGCAAGAGATGTTTATGATCAGATTCAGCCGAGTTGGAGAGCAGGTAAAGTTGCCCTGTTAGCTCAGTTGGTACATTTGGCCGAAAAATTTATTGATCAATCGGATAGAATTCGCATCATTCCACATTCTCTGGGCCCTCTGAGTGACGATGACCGTAAAATCATTATCATACTTAGCATGGCCCAGGTGGTCCAGCATATTTTGGATGCGGTTCATTTTCAGAATGCCAAAAAGCTGGATCTAGTGTTAGATCAAGATCAACCTATTCGTTCAACTGGTGATATGAGTACATGGTAATACCTGCAAGCCGTGCGAACTCACAAAACGGAGCCACATAAATTATTGTGTCTGTGATAGTACATGGGAAGCCTCGGATTCCAGTATACTGGACGCTAGTCCTGAAGTGATCGCATGGGTCAAAAATGACCACCTTGGTTTTGAAATCTTATATACTCACCGAGGCGTTCAATTCGAAAGTACCGCCCTGATTTTATTATTCGACCTCAAGTCTGGCACTATGTTGATTCTCGAAACAAAAGGAGAAGAAACTGAACTGACGCGCACCAAGCATAAATTCCTTCAAGAGTGGGTTGAAGCCGTTAATGCGCATGGGAGATTTGGATATTGGTCTTGCGATATATCTCGCGCTCCCAGGCGAACTACCCGAAATCTTGAGAAGGCACTGCAATGCAGTTACTGACTAATTTGCCCGATCTAATATTCATGACTCTGTAGTGTTTGAATGATGCGTTGATTATTTGGTCTGCCCCATTCGTGTAGGATGGTATATTTTGGATTCAGCTTGTCGTTCAGGCAAGATGTGCAGGAACAATGAAGTACGACTATAAGTGCCAAGGTACGACAATCTCCTCGTGGTATTGGAGGATACCTCGTGAGAGGTGATCGGTGAGACCTACAAGTGGTATATCACCAAGAGTGCTGAAATTCCCTCAGCATAGCTGAACGGACTGTGCTCAAAGACTTGGAACTCCACTTGATCTTGGACAACTATTCAGCTCACAAATCCGCAAAGGTCATGAATAAGTGGAAGAGACAAAAGCCGGAAGAGTACAAGTACATGGCTACTTCATGCGAGCGAAAATGCTGTAAAGCACCGGAACGACAAAGAGAGTCAGCACGGATGCACTGGTTAGCCCACCGATGATCGCAATGGCCAGTGGTGCACGCAGCTCTGCCCCCTGACCAAACCCCATCGCCAAGGGCAACAATCCCAGAACCGTTGTGATGGTCGTCATGAGAATCGGCCGCACACGATCATGCCCAGCAGCCATGATAGCCTCACGGATCGGACTGCCCGCGGCACGCCGCTGATTGATGAAATCTGTCTTGATAATTGCATCATTCACCACAATCCCAACAAGTACCACGGTCCCCATGAGACTCATCAGGTTGATTGATTGCCCCGTGAGTCCAAGCACAAAGGCAACTCCCGCTGCCGCAAGAGGTACAGAGATCAGGATGATAAGCGGCTGAACTAGGTTTTCGAACTGTGCCGCAAGAATCAGATACACGAGCAATAAGCTCAGTGCCAGGCTCAGGGCTACACCAAACAGGCTTTGCTGGAATACCTCAACAGAGCCGCCTACTCGACTGCGTACCGTAATCGGCAATGTCCTGCTTGTCACATCGGTGACTGCACGCATTGCCCGCCCCAGATCATATCCCTGTCCAATGTCGGCAGTGAGCCGTACCACGGAAGACTGTTCCACCCGTACGAGAGCGGCAGGCAATGGGATTGACTCTGCTGTAACAAAGGTCCCGATGGGCATCAAGCCATCACGTGCAGGAATCTGTTCAGATAACAGCCGTTCAATGGAATCAATATGACGTGAGCGTAATACGATCGGGACCTCCTCATTCACGGTTTTAAGGGTCGTAGCTTCACTTCCCCGAGCACCTGCCTCAAGATATGAGGTCAATGTTCTGGCATGGACACCATAACGGTTCATCATGTCTCGATTGAAGGTTAACTGGTAGGTTGGCACGGAAGCGGCATCCGTACGTCGTACATTCACCAATTCCGGGCGTGCCTCCAATAACTGCTGGACACGCCCCACAACCTGTTCTGCATCGCGGCGATCTTCGCTCACCAGATCAATCAGCAGGTCCGCATCACTGACGGCCAATAGCTGCTCTAATTGTGTTTCCACACGCTGCGCCTTGATTGAGACATCATCCGGTAAATCCAGTGATTGTATGGCCAATAGCACTTCATCCGCGTTTTGCCCTGGCGGCAATAACAGAGTAATGTCACCCTCGTAGGGGGGGCGCGGATCCAAGTCCAAGCGCGCCTGATCCCGCTCCCCCAAATCTGCAAGCACTCGATCTGCCCAGCCCCTAGCTTTGGCCTGCGATTCAATCTCTGAGGCCCGCGAGGTTATCATGGTTAAATCTGCATCGGTCGGCAACGTAATCCGCACATCTACACGCCCCTGTTCCGTCTCGGGAATCACTTCGCGAGGCAGGTTTGAGATCAATAAACCAGCACCCATGAGTAAAAAAACACAGAACATCATGACGGTCCAGCGATGATCCAGACTCCAGGAAAGAGCCTGCTCATACCGAGGCAACATCCTTGATCCAGCATCAGGCTTGTGGACGGGCTGATTAGTGGTCTGCCGTTCACGGGACACGATGAGCGGGACCACGGTTAACGCCACGAGTAACGAAGCCAAAAGTGAACAGACAACGGCCAGAGATTGGTCTCTGAAGAGCCTACCCGCCAGACCTTCCACCAGTGTGATCGGCAAGAAAACCGCAATCGTAGTTAGTGTACTTGCGGTAATCGCACCTGCCACCTCTGAAGCACCATTACGTGCGGCCTGCAGTGGCGACTGCCCCTGCTCACGTAATCGGGCAATATTTTCAATGACAACAATGGCATTATCAACGAGCATCCCTGCGCCTAATGCCAGGCCACTGAGCGAAATCAAATTGAAGGTAACCTCCAGCGGCTCAAAAAAAACCAGTGTCACCGCCATAGAGAGCGGGACTGCCACCGCAGCAGCTAAAAGAGCCCGCAGCCGCTTCAGGAACGCAAACAAAACGAGGATGGCCAGTAGCCCGCCCAAGAGTACGGCCTGCGTCACCCCTCCGATAGCTGCCTGAATAAACTCACTCTCATCAACCACGACCTCCAGAGAAATCTGCTCATATTCTTCTTCCAATGCAGCCAGAACCGTACGGATTTCTTCCACTGCCCGAACGATATTTGCATTTGCTTTCCGCTCAACAAGCAGCAGCAGTGTTTCTGCACCATCAAGTCGAACCAGCCCACGCCGCTCCGCAACCCCATCCCGCACTTGAGCAACGTCCCGAAGTCGTATTGGTGTGTTGTTCCGCGTGGAAATGACCGTCTGAGCGATATCCTCCGTGTCTTTGAACTCTCCGCTGATCTCCACCGGATAACGGAACGGTCCACGCCGAATGACACCCCCCTGCAGCGCCACGTTTGATCCTTCAAGCTCACTTGCGATCTGGCTGAGGCTGATCCCATACGCGATCATCTGATCCGGATCAATCTCAACCTCAATCCGACGCTCAAACCCTCCTGTTACCTGAACGCGTGCGACGTCGCTGAGCTGCTCTAATCGGCGTGCAATCAGATCCCGGCCAACACGCTTGAGTTCAACCAGGTCCTCTGGGCGGTCATTGCCTTGCTGCTCTGCTCTGTTACGGAGTGCGATCACCATAATTGGACGATCCCCTGGATCAAGATGAAGGACTGCGGGCCTTGATGCCTCTCTTGGAAACATGTCCCCCAGCCGATCCAGGTTCTCCCGTACATCCAATAACGCCAAATCCAGGTTTGAATTCCACCCAAACTGCATATGCACAAGACTCCCCCCGAGCAAGGTGCGTGACGTTACTCGTGTAAGGCCTGCCGTCCCAGCAACTGCTTGTTCGATTCGTTCGGTGACCGCTCGTTCGACCCTGTCTGGTGGTACATCAGGATAGCTGGTCCATACTACCAGCCCGGGATAGCGCAGGTCCGGGAGTAATGCCACAGGTAATCGCACATAAGCAACGACTGCCAATACCAGCAGGAGGGCATAGAATGCCGTAACGGCAACGGGACGATTCAGGCAGGAAGCAATGAAGGTTTTCATACCTGATCAAAAATAGACCAGTGAGGCAAAGCTTTAGCGAAGCCCTAGCTCCACCACTCTGGTAATTTCCACGGGGACATCATGTGCCAATGCATAGTTTCCCTGGACGACCAGGGAGTCTCCCGGCTCCACGATACTGGGGGAATCTCCGCCGATAATTTCCGTGAAATTACCGGAACGCTCTCCTACGATCACGTACATCCAGTACGACCGTCCTCCTTTGACCAGAAAAACAACTTCCCGGCCTTGCCGAACAATGACTGCTTCAGATGGAGCAACCATCCGATCCTGTAAACGATTCGTTTCCAGAGCTACATCCGCATATAGGCCAGAAACGAGTCGACCATCTGGATTTCGAAGCGCTACGGTAATGCGTCCGGAACCGGTCTTGGGATCCACGGAAGGATTCACTGCATGCACATAACCCTGGAATACTTCATCGCTGTAGCTTGGCACAACCACATTCGCGGTAACCCCAGGAATAACATGCACCAGATCCCCCTCAAGAACATCAACAGATACTTTCATCCGGTCATCTTGAAGCAGTGTGAGAAGATGGACGCCCGCTCCGACATGCTGTCCCTCCTCCACTTGAAGATCTGCAACCCGGCCATTAAAGGGGGCAATGACCTGGGTACGCTCCAATTGCAGGCGTGCCTGCTCCACCTCTTGTTCCTGTTGTGTCAAATTGGTATACACGGCCGTTACAGCTTCACGTTGATTCCCGGCCAACACATCCATCGCTTCGAAATGGCGACGAACATTATCAAGCTCCGTCTGTGTGATTGACCCTGCTGCAAACGCCTCCTCTGCGGTTTTCAACCGGATTCTAGCCTCTGCAAGCTTTGTCGTATCCGCCGCTTCCACCTCCCCGGCATTGCTAATTTGGACTGCATAGTCTGCGCGTGCCTTCAGAAGAGTTGCTTCGGCTGCGGCTAGACGAATTTTCGTTTCACGATTATCGAGACGCATTAAAACCTGGCCAGCCTGTATACGCTGCCCTTCTTCTACCGGCCGATCAAGAATTAACCCACTGACCTCTGCACTGATTTTAGATTCACGCCATGGTGCCAAGTGCCCGGTCGCTTCTGCGCGGAGAGGAAATTCTCCCCGTTCCAATACCAGGATTTCAACGGGGGCACGCGCAGGTTCTGGCTCCTCGGTCAGCTCCCGATCGCCATCTACTCCCTCGCCAACGACAGCAGGCCATATTCCATACAAAATCAGGCCGGTTGTCGCCAATGCCAAGATCAGGCCGAAAATATGCCATGGCTTAATCCTGCGTGGTGAACGAGATCTATCCGCCATATGCTAATAATGATTCCTGGTCGAGCAAGGTGTCTCGGGAAAATAAACGTGCCAGAGATTCTAGGAATTGAGTAAAACGAATAATTTAATCTGTGTTTCTAACCACCTAGGAACTCTACTATCTTTAGTACAGTTGGTTCAGCCTACTGGACTACTCCATTTGATCCCTCATGCTCAGTAAGAGTACGGCAGGTCTTCTCAAACGACCCATCGCTGTGATTTCCTGGTGTACTGCCATCGTCCTCGCCGGGATCTGGGCTGCTCTGGATATTCCAATTGAATACTCTCCCAATACGGAACTGCCCCGTGTGAGCATTTCAGCGATTTGGCCGGGGGCCTCACCAAGGCAAGTGGAGAGATATGTCACTGCACCCATTGAGCGCGAGATCCAAACAGTCCCCGGGATCGCTGAAATCAACAGTATCTCATCCGAAGGTCGTTCCCACATACAAATTCAGGTGGATGAAGATGTTGACCTAGGCACCTTCAGTACGCAGATTGGAGAAAACCTGACCCTACTCAGAGATCGTCTGCCCGAAAACGTTTCTCCCCGTCTGACCAAGGAAATTCCAGAAGCATTTCGTGATGTTCAGGGATTTATGACCTTACGGCTGATCGGCCCCTATAGTCCGGATGAACTCAGAAAAACGGCCGATGAACTCCTGAAACCCAAATTCGAGAGTTTGCCTGGCATTGATTTGGTTGAGGTTACCGGTGGTAGTGAACGTGAGCTTTTGATTTCATTGGAACCGGACCGGCTTGATGCCTATGGGATTGAATATGGCGATGTGATGCAACAGGTGGGCTCGTCATTGCAAGATCATGTGTTTGGTCGAATGGATGCTCAGGGCAGAGGGCATCTGATGATGAATCGACCGGAGCTTGACCTGAATCGCCTGTCTTCCATCATCGTCAGTCAAAGCGGGTCCGGGGAGCTCCCTGTCCGTCTTGATCAGGTTGCCAGCCTGAAACTGGGCCCCGCGCCCCGCCTCAGTATTCGGCGCATTGACGGACTCAATGCAGTGGCATTGGATCTGGAGCGTACTCGCGGGTCTCATATTGTCGATGTTGCAGAGACGGTCTATGATCGAATTGAGGATATACGAGAATCTCTGCCGGAAGGAGGGAGACTGCTAGTAGTCTTGGATCGCACCGAAGATGTCCGGGAATTGCTGGATGACTTGACCTTACGTGGCGGAATCGGACTCATCCTGGTGACCCTCGTGCTACTCTTCATGCTCAAAAGCGTGCGTGCAACGGTCATTGTGCTATTCAGCGTTGCCGTAGCCCTTGCACCTTCCCTCGCATTATTCAGGTTCTTTGATCTATCTCTGAACATCATTACACTCGCGGGACTGGTGCTGGTGTTTGGCCTCCTCATTGACAACAGTGTCGTCGTCGTTGAACAGCTCCTTTTACAACAGCAAAAACTCCTTGCACGCGGAATGCGAGGACTGGAGTTGCATGTCGCACGCACACAAGCAGCCTTGAAAGCGGTCTGGCTACCACTTCTGGGCGGCACATTGAGTACCATGGCGGTCATGCTTCCGCTGGTTTATTTGAGCGGAGATTTGCGTGATTTGTTTTTGCCTTTTGGGGTTCTGGTGAGCATTACACTTCTGATCTCGTTAATCAGTGCGGTCGCTTTTGTGCCGGTAGTGGTGCGTTTCCTACCACCAAAAGTTGAAAAACCAGAATGGAAGTGGCTCAGGCGAGCTGTTGCCATGCCCTACCGTCTGGTTGCACGCTTCCCCAAGAGTACGCTGGTTGCCTTGATTTTACTGCTTGGGGTTCCAATATGGAAGCTCCCCATGCAATTTAACGAGCCTCGATTAGGATGGTCAAGCGAGGTCAAGGAGCGTTTTGCCAATATCTATAATGCTTCGTTGGGGGCTCCCATCGTCCAAACTGGCAGACAGTACATTGACCCACTGACGGGCGGAGTCCTGCGGCCTTTCTTTCGAACAGTGTCCTTCTATAAACCCTGGAGTTATCCTGAACGCACAAGCATCTACGTGAGACTAAGCTTTCCCAAGGGAAATACCATTGAGCGAAGTGACTCTATCATTGCGAACTTTGAACAGATGGCCTTAGCGGAAGAGAGTGTCTATCGAACCGATGTAAGGATCAGTGAAGACTATGCCTACTTGAATATAGAATTCGAAAAAGGCTCCTTAACGACCCCTGGTCCCTACATTCTCCAGCGAAAATTGGTTGGACGCGCCATTTTACTCGGAGGCATGTCCGTATCCGTGGGGGAAATTATTCCCGATACAGGATATTACAGTGGAGGAGGTGGAGGAATCAGTGGAGCAAGCGTACGCCTATATGGCCCCAATTATGAAGATCTGGATTTGCTCGTTCATCAATTTGGAGACTTTGTCAAACGTAAGAGTCGCCGGGTTCAAGGGGTTGACCTGAATGCGATGGGGCGTTCATGGATCCGGAGCCAGGCCCGCCAAGTACTTCAATTTGAATGGACTGCAGATGCGACTGCAAGGACGGGGGCGGATGCCTACTGGATTAATCATCGCATGCGGCCTTACTTCGAAACGACACATCCACGCTGGCGAGCCGATATAGCAGGAGATTCACGGGTCCCCATTCGCCTGATTATCAATGATGCCGCGAATCTTGACGTTGACCGCATTACGCAACGCCCCTTGGTGGTCAGCGATAGCTCCCTTCTCAGACTTGCAGGAGTAGCTGATTACAAAATCGTTGAGATGGCGGCGGAAATCGAACGGGAAGATCAACAGTATGTACGGCGGATCAGCGTGGATTTTCGTGGTCCGTTCGACATGAGGCGGAGGTTTATCGAGAATGCACTGGCTACGTTTCCCATTCCGCCCGGATATCGAATTGAGAGTGGGTATGACTACTTTTTCACCGAAGAGACCAAGCGTGCTTTCGGTTGGGTATTTGCAGCAACCATCTTACTTGTGTTCCTGGTCACTGCATCCGTGTTTGAGTCCTGGCGTCTGCCTCTGGTCGTCATGCTGAGCGTTCCGTTGGCTGCGGTGGGGGTCTGTCTCGGCTTCATGATTGCTAAGGCCAGCTTCGTGGAGGGTGCCTTCATTGGAAGTGTACTCCTGATCGGGATTGCCGTGAACGACAGTATTCTTTTGACGGATCGCTTTCGGCAATTACAACTAGCCCGCCCCTATGGGAAGTCTTCCATTCTGGCCCGCTTAGCGGTTCGTGAACGGTTGCGTCCGATGTGGACAACGACCCTGACCAGTGGCGCTGCAATGTTACCCCTTCTGGTTTTTCCAAATAATGATGATTTCTGGATTGGTCTGGCAGTCACGGTCACGGCAGGGCTTCTGGCATCTACACTGCTGTCGCCTCTGGCTTCCGTTGCCATGTTGTCACTTTTCAAACGGAAACCACTACCGAGTGGCACTGGCACAGTCGCGCCCCTCCCCACATAATCAGCCAGATATTTTCTGGACTTCGGGTTACAAGCCCCCATATGGAGCGGTCATTGCCCTAACCTCTCCAAGCGTAGGCATAAAGTTGGCACATCCATGTCTGGTCACAACCATTGCACCGCAGGCATTGGCAAGACGAACGGCACGAACGCAGGGCCAATCCTTGACCAGTCCATAGATAAACCCTGCCGCAAACGCATCGCCAGCCCCAAGAATATTCTGCACTTCGACGGGGAAGCCCGGCACTTCAACCGGTGCCACTCCCCGCTCATGAATCCGGGCACCTTCCGCCCCGCATTTTTCGATCACAAGTCGGGGGCCGAGGGCTAACAGTATGGAAATCGCACGATCCACATTCCCCTCCACACGGGCATCCGATATCTGTTGGTCGGTAAGTTGAACTTGGTCAGGATTTTCTAGCACCGCCGCGTTGATCTCATCCTGGGTACCAATTACGATCTCTACATTGCGCATAGCCGTTCGAATTGAAACACCAAAGGCCCGGGCATCGTGCCATTGATCTGGACGAAAATCAAGATCAAGAATAACGGATACACCAGATTCATTGGCCCGCTCCGCAGCATACAAGGTTGCGCTTCGACTGGATTCTTGGGCAAGGTTCGTGCCTGCAAACTCAAAGACACGTGTCTGTGTGATCGGAATCGCCTGGACATCATCAATGCTGAGCGCATTATCTGCACAGTTGTCCCTGTAATAGACCAGTGGAAAACGATCCGGTGGTTCAATCCCTAAGATGACCGCACTCGTACGGCGGTTAGGTTTCCGGGGAATGTATTTAGTTTCCACTCCCTCGTCTTTCAGGAAGTCCAGTATAAAGTCCCCAACTGGATCTTCGCCGACTGCGGTGAGCAGTGCGACGTTCAAGCCGAGTCGACATGTGCCTACAGAAATGTTTGTTGGCGAGCCTCCAACATAGGCTGCGAAGCTGGATATCTGCGAGAATGGCGCCCCAATATCTTTCGAATACAGATCAATGGATGAGCGCCCCATCGCAATCAAATCATACTGCATCCAAATACTTGATCAAGTTCATCGGGCAAAGGAACAGATTATTCCTGACAGGAGCATAAAGAAGCCGATTCTGGCAATTACTCTATGGTCCACACTTTCAAGGTCTTAGGCACTCTCCATGTTTTGATACTTCTCCGCGATCCGCAGGGCCATCTCCAATGATTGACTCACATTCAATCGGGGATCTACCGTCGAATGATAACGCTGATTTAGGTCTTCTTCCTCTACACCGCTTGCTCCCCCGACACATTCTGTAACATCTTCTCCGGTCAGTTCAAAATGAACACCTCCTAAAATGGTTTTCATGCGAGCATGCATGTCAATCACTGCTTCCAATTCAGCCAAGATATTCTCAAACTTTCGCGTCTTTATTCCATTGGTTGCTGTTTCTGTATTTCCATGCATTGGATCACAGCACCATAATACATTCAACCCCGCACGCTGGACAGCCTCAATCAAACGTGGCAAGGCATCCCCGACTTTCGCAGCTCCCATGCGCGTAATTATGGTCAGTCGGCCGGGGGCATTTGTAGGATTCAAGAACCGCACCAGGGGAATCAGGTCACTGGGGACCATCTCATGGCTGACCTTAATCCCAACCGGGTTGCGTATCCCTCGCATATACTCTACATGCGCACTATCCTCAAAGAGCGTCCGTTTCCCAATCCAGGGTAGATGTGTTGATAAGTTGTAGACTCCATTGGCATGCGCAACCTCCCTCGTGAGCGCCTCCTCATACGGAAGATGGAGCGCCTCATGGCTCGTATAGAAGGTAACACGCCCCAATCCGCTAATTGGATGGTCGGACACCGTTTTGGCAAAATTCAATGCTCTGCGAATTTTACTGATAATGGTCTGATAACTCTGGATATAAGGCTCTTCTTGAGCGAAGCTCAGGTTCCAGTTTTTTGCATTATGAAGATCCGCAAACCCCGCGTCTGCCAATGCACGTACAAGGTTGAGTTGAACTGCAGAGTGGTAATATGCCTGCATGAGGCGCTGGGGGTCCGGCATTCGCGCTTCCGTGGTAAATGCAGGTGCATTAATGTTATCTCCCCGATACGAAGGGAGCGAGACTCCATCACGGGTTTCATGTGAATCACTCCGGGGCTTCGCGTACTGGCCGGCAAAGCGCCCGATACGGAGTACCGGCATCTGCAAGCCATAGATCAGGATCACACTCATCTGAAGCAGAATCTTGAGGCGATTCTTGATCAATTCCACTCTACAATCCTCAAATCGCTCTGCACAATCTCCGCCCTGAAGAAGGAACCTACGCCCGGCAGCGGCCTCTGCAAGTCGGTTGCGCAAGGCTTCAATCTCCCAGGAAGTAACCAGAGCAGGCTGTTGTTTTAACTGATTGAGAACGCCTGTGAGGTGCTCCTCATCCGCATAGACAACCTGCTGAATGGCATTCTTTTTTCGCCAGGATGCAGGAGACCAGCCTGACGGCAAGCCGTTCATCTGTTTTGGTTTTATCTCTTCCATCAATGAAGTGGGGGCACTTGGTGGAGAATGACCGTTTTACGATACAAGGCCGTGGCCAGAGATGAAGGTCGTATCCTAGATTGCACGGGCTGCCCGATGACGATCACGCATGCGCTCGCGTTGTTCGCGGATCTGGCGTTCAATCGCCTCAAGAGCCTCACTCACTGCCGAGCGAACGGAATCCTGTGTCCGGGATGCCACAATATTTGCCGGCTTACAGTACACCACTACGCGAGCCTTATATTCTGCATGCTTATTGGCTCCACTGACACACTCGATGGCGACGGAAACACCGGCAATATCACGGTGACCACGCGCCAACTTATGAATCCGTGTTTCAATTGCATCTTTGTCCCGCTGGCGAAGATGCGCACTGTCTGCATAATACTCGATAGTAAATTCGGGGGAGTAGGTGTGTGTGCTGACTGTGTCGGATGCCATGTGATAGAGTTTAAGTTGGTGATAAATATAACCTAAGGCAGATTCCCGTAAATAGCACTATACTTTTGACGTATGTACTTAAGCCAGGAATCTGCACTGATAGTCCCGTTTGTAAGCCATTCGATAATCTCAGTCGCGGACAACTTGCGCCCCCAATGATACACATTCGTTTGTAACCATTCACGAAGAGGACCAAACTCCCCTCGCGCAATCTGATCATCAAGGTCTTTCAATATCGACCTGGCCTGTGTAAATATTTGAGCAGACATTAGATTCCCCAACGCATACGTGGGGAAATACCCGATTGCTCCCAATGCCCAGTGTATGTCCTGAAGCACCCCCTCTGTATCACTTTCTGGTTGGATCCCCAGGTATCCCTCCATTCGATCAAACCAGAGCCCAGGCAGTTCCTGTACGGATACGTTTTCCTCCAGGAGCATCATTTCAAGTTCAAATCGAAGCATAATGTGCAAATTATAGGTTACCTCATCTGCTTCTACACGGATCGGAGAGGGGCTGACTCGGTTAATCGCCTGATAGAATTCTCCCCCCGAGATGTCCCCTAACTGCCTTTTGAAACGCTGCTGTAAATCACGATAATAACAGGTCCAAAACGCTTCGCTTCTGCCGACCTGATTTTCCCAAAGCCGGGATTGCGATTCATGGATTCCAAGTGATGTCCCCTGAGCGAGAAACGTACCTTCAAGCTCTGGATCAATGCCTTGTTCATACATGCCATGCCCCGCTTCGTGTAAAGAGCTGAAAAGACCCGATATCAGGTTACGTTCGTGGATACGTGTCGTTAAGCGTACATCATTGATAGAGAATGAGGTGCTGAATGGGTGCACGGATGTATCTTGGCGCCCCCGCTGAAAATCAAACCCGATATCCCGAAGAATTTCCATCCCAAAGTCCCACTGGATATCCGCATCATAGGAAAAGTGAAGGAATTTATCGTCGGGCTGTGGAGCTTCTGAAATTGCCTGTACGATCGGGACCAGCTTCGTACGTAAATCCTCGAAAACATATTTTATCTGGGCTGAAGTAGCATCAGGTTCATATTCATCTAAAAGTGCGTCATAAGGGTGATCCGAGTAGCCAATTGCCTCGGCCTTCTGAATGCAGAGTCCAATAACTCTTTCCAGGTCATCCGCAAACTTGCCAAAGTCATTTTCACTGAACGCCTGCGCCCATGAGGCTTTGGCTTTCGATGTAACCTGGGCAATTTCACCCACTAGATCAGGGGATAATTTGCAGGCACGGGAAAAATCGCGCTCAGTGACACGCACAAGACTTGCCTGAAACCCCATAGGATCCTCCTCTACCCCATTCAAACGCTCAAGCAACTCGCCTGTCCGATCCCGGACAAATATCTCATGTGATGTTGAGTAGAGCGTTGCAACCTGCTGGGATCGCGCCTTTGTTGCCCCTGTCGGCATGTAGGTCTCTTGATCCCATTCCAGCAGTGACGCAGCAGCTTGAAGATCACATACCGTACGAACAATTTTGAGCAGTTCCTCAAAATCAGATTCGCGTGTCGAATGCATGTAGTAAATAAACTGGAGCCGGAGAATTGCTCAAAGATATAACATTATCCGCGGATTCCGTTAAAGGCTTTACAGCGCTTCGAGTCGGCATGCCCATGTTTTGGCGAAGTATCTCAGTGGTCAACCACTCATACATTATGAGGGATTCGCCTCACAGATAGATTCTCCAGAACAAACGGTACTTTGCGGACATGGCAGATAACTAATGCTGCAGGGAATGATTGCCCGTTACGGCTTACATGGTCAGGATACCACCGGCTTCGACACATATGTCCGGCAACAGTGCCATAGATGCTCAGAAGGAGCAGAAGAACCTGCGAATGGTCTTGAGCAACCAATCTGGATATTGCGATGGGTCATCATCGAATTACCGCCTTGGTCTTCCGGTACATGACAAAAAAAGAAGATTCCTGAGCAAAACGGGAGAGTTTGACCGTTTGATTTATTGTCTCACTCAACAGTCTGAAACCAGTGCCCTTACTGTGCGTGAAACCCGCCCTGTGCCAACGTAGCTCAGTGGTAGAGCAGCTCACTCGTAATGAGCAGGTCGCCGGTTCAAGTCCGGCCGTTGGCTCTCACGAAAATGCCCCCAATGATGCCGTTAAGGCTAATATTGGGGCGTTACTTCTTTGAGCCCTATCTGAACTCTGCCCAAAAGCTTTCTGGCATGTGAACATTGTGTCTGTAGGGCAGATATTTCACCTAAGCCTTTAGCTTCGCCACCAAAGCGGTCAGCAGCTTCCCAGTATTCGAACTCTCTTCAAGCTTGCACATGTGCCCCACACTACCCCATCGTATATCTTGCAAGGAGTTGAACAGAAGTTGGACTGGTTACATTTCCAGGGCCCTTATTTTAAATTGGACCTTTTTAGGAGTCCGCATGCACATCGCGAATGGTTGGGTCATACCTAATTTTTCCTGGGCCATAATGAAGAATGTGCAAGTGCTGGAGTCTCATGCGCGCGAAAACCTCTCTTCATTAGAAGGGTGCGACAGTACATGTCAAAACTCACTCACATAAAGCTCAAGGGCTTTAAGTCCATCAAAGAGCTTGATCTTAGATTGGGGTCTATCAACGTATTGATCGGACCTAATGGAGCAGGAAAGAGCAATTTCATCGGCTTCTTCCGAATGCTGAATGAGTTGATTGAAGGGCATCTTCAGCTTTTCGTTGGCCGCTCCGGTGGTGCAAATGCGATGCTGCACTACGGAACGAAAGTGACCAACAACATCATTGCAGGATTATACTTTGACCGTAACGGCTATGAGATCCAACTTACACCAACTGAAGATGACAAGCTGGTGTTTGGAAGAGAAATTTTATGCTCCATCAAAAGCACATTAAAAGAACCCCACCGAGAAAGACTAGGAAGCGGGCATAAGGAGGCTCTTGCCCCTGAAAAGCATAAAACAGCGAGGTACAGCGTGGTTAACTATGTTACGCCCGCATTCCGCTCTTGGAAAGTATATCACTTCCATGATACTAGTTCGACGGCTCGTATTAAGCAGACAGGTGATCTCCATGAAAATGATCGACTGGAGCCTGATGCTGGTAATTTGGCGGCTTTTCTCTACGTGCTGCAAAAGAGACATTCCCCGAACTATGAGTTGATTCAAGGTGCAGTGCGCCGAATTTTTCCGAGATTTAAAGATTTTGCATTGCGCCCTAGCCCACTCAATCCAGACAAGATCCGCCTTGAATGGCAGGAACACGGCTCTGATTACCGATTCGGGCCACACCAGCTTTCTGACGGAATGCTACGGTTCATCAGTTTAGCAACGCTTCTACTGCAACCAGATTTGCCTTCCACAATTCTGATCGATGAACCAGAATTAGGACTGCACCCAAGCGCCTTGACTATACTGGCTGGATTGGTGCGCAGCGCCTCAAGTCGCACCCAGCTTATTCTGACAACGCAGTCCGTATCCTTTCTCAATGAGTTTGAGCCTGAAGATATCGTCACCGTCGAACGTAGAGATTCAACTGCCCTATCGGTGAGCGACGTTCGTAACGGATTGGGGGAGTCGGTATTCGAGAAGCATGACAGTGAATCCCTGGGAGAATGGTTGAATGCGTACTCCCTTGGTGAACTTTGGGAGATGAATGTTCTCGGGGGGCGACCATGATTCGTGTGAGTGTCGTGGTCAAGGGAAAAACCGAAGAAGGCTTTGTTAAACAGATGCTTTATCCGTATCTGTTCGAAAAAAAGGTTCTATCCCGAATGCTGTGGCTCGAACCAGCAATATTCAAAGAGCAAGTTGCTTTTCGCGAACCCCAAATTGCGATAGAGCTAAAAATTACATATCTTCACGCTTGGGTGCTCTGTACACTTTTTGACCCCCAAAATGGCACGGATAGTAGTACAGTTTTTCTGTGATGAGGGTGGCGGTCTTATGGTCTGCGCCAGACATGCGCTGATCCTCATTGGTCTTGTAGTGCTGTTTTTTTCTGCTGCTACCCTCGGACAGGCACAAACGCCGAAAATCCAAATCCATACCGGCGTAGCCCCTCAGGAGGCATTATTCAATTCGATCTTACAGGATTTTGAAAAAAGTGAGCGGGAAGGCTATGACCTTGTGTTATTGGATGAACAGAGCGAAGCAAACCCTCCCTTTGAAGCTACTGGCATGAGCGGAGGAGAACTGCCCGGAAGAGCATTCTTCCCCCATGCGATCCCTCCTCTTCCACTTGTTCCTCTCTGGGATTCAAGGACTGGTAAATCAGAGCCGTCTATAAATGCAGGTGGATTGGTGGTGGACAGATTGAGAGCTTTACAACAGGCACTCAGGGATGCCCAGCAGCCTTTGACGATTTTGGAAGGAAACTCGAAACCATTCGAAGTTGACCTTGATTCTCAGCCTTCAGGTACTGTGACGGTCACGATTACGGGTCATGCAAACACGGACCTGGAGGTGAGCCCAACGCAACTGACGTTTGATGATACGAACTGGGATGTGAGGCGAACGGTTACTGTAAAAGTGAAACAGGATACCGATGATACGGATGAAAACGTGAAATTAATGCTCACGTATTCGGGAAATTCTATCACAAATCCAAGAAATGAAGATATACATATAACGATTTTGGACGACGATCGGCCCTTGGAACTTGCGCCTTGGCGCACTAACGAAGGGGGTTCCGGAGGGCGAACAATTCCTCTTCTACGGGCATTAGCACCACCTTCAGATAATGTGATCTTCACGATTACCGGGCATGAGAATACAGATCTAATCCTGAACCAAACAACACTGACGTTCCCGATAGATGCAGATGCCTGGCAGAACAACCAAGAAGTGAGGTTCACTTCAAAGCTGGATGATGATAATGTGGATGATCACCTAACGCTGACATTCACCGCCTCAGGAGGAGGTTATACTGGCTTGCAGTATACAGTGGATGTGACAATTTCAGATCAATCCCCATGGGAGATCTTAGTTCCAGAGGGAGGCGATTTAGAGTATCGCATACGTCTATATGGGTTTCGCCCTAAAACTGATCCGATACTTACCCACTCGGGCCATGAAAACACGGACTTAACAGCGAATCCTGAGCAATATACCTACAACAAAGAGACTTGGAGTCTTTGCCTTTCTGCACTAAGATTTTGTTCGGAGCCCCAATTAATAACATATACAGCAGGGCAAGATTCAGATGATGTGGATGATCAATTTACGTTCATTTTGAAGGTCACCGGTCCCCCCAGGAAATAAATTTATAGACGTGCAACGTAGATTTCATGCGAGGATTGAGGACGATGATGACCCGGGACTGATCGTGGCCCCGTCAAGTTTACAGATTCCCGAGGGGGAAAGTCGAGCATTCACGGTTAAGCTCTCGGAGGCTCCTCTGGGGAGATTTGGGACCCAATGATGTCACGGTTACGATTCCCGCCCGTACAGGAGATTTGACGGCGAACAAAACCCGCCTAACATTCACCACCTCAAATTGGGATCAGGAGCAAACAGTGATGCTAACAGCGGGACAGGATAATGATTTTGAGAACGATACCGAAACATTGTGGATGACAGCAAGCGGGGGAGGCTTTGATCGTGAGCGGGGCAGTGTTGATGTGACGACCATTGACGACGACGAACCCGCTCTTGTGGTCTCCTCGACATCAGTGACCATTGATGAAGGGGGAACAGTGACCTTCTGGGTCCGGCCTGAGGGACGGCCTTCCAGCAATGTAGAGGTGGATATTACTGGGTATACGGGTGCAGATTTGGATACTACGGCATCCACCCCACGGAAGCTAACCTTCAGCCCTTCAGACTGGGATCAAGCACAAACGGTGACGATTGGGGCAAAACACGATGGGGATGAAGATGATGACTCAGAGACACTTACACTCACAGCAACAGGAGGCTCCACAGATACGGAAACAATCAATGTGACCATTATTGACGACGATTTCCCCCATCTTGTGATCACTCCGGCATCGGTGATTGTTGACGAAGAGGATTCAGCGGCCTTCACGGTCATGCTTGATAAGCAGCCTTCCATTGATGCAGTGGTGGAGATTACTGGGTATGCGGGTACAGATTTGGATACCACAGCATCCGCCCCACGGAAGTTAACCTTCAGCCCTTCAGACTGGGACCAAGCACAAACGGTGACGATTGGGGCAAAACACGATGGGGATTTTGTGGATGATCAAGAGATACTCACGCTCACGGCATCGGGGGCTTCCACAGATACAAAAACCGTCACGGTGGATATCCTTGACGATGACTCGGCGGCGCTAGTGGTGGATCCAGTGCCTGTGACGGTGGCCGAGGGGGGAAGCGAGAGCTACATGGTGAAGTTGGCTGCGCAGCCCTCGGCGACGGTCACGGTGGCGACCACGGGCCATTCAGGGACGGACCTGACGCTGGACGAGACGACTCTGACGTTTAATCCGAGCGGGTCAAGTCTCTGGAGCACGGCACAGACGGTGACGCTGACGGCGGCGGAGGATGATGACGATTTTGCGGACGATACTGTGACGCTGACACTGACAGCATCGAAGAGCGGAGGCTACAACGGGGAAACGGCAAATATTGAGGTGACGATTAAGGACAACGATGTGGATGGGGCTGGGATTACGGTGTCCGGTACGGCGACGGTGACAGAAGGGAGTACCACGATCGTGGATGTGAACTTGGCGGCGGCGCCGAAAGGGGATGTGACGGTCACCTTCAGCGATGACGGGGACTCGGATGTGAGTTGGTTGGGCACGGCCTTGACCGGGGATGACTTGACCTTTACTGCCACGAACTGGAATGTGGCGCAAACGGTGACGCTGATGGCGCAGGAGGATGATGACGATTTTGTGAACGATACGGAGATCTTAACGCTAACGGCGAAGGGCGGCGGCTACAGCGGGGAGACGGCAAATATTGAGGTGACGATTAAGGACAACGATGTGGATGGGGCTGGGATTACGGTGCCAAACGCGGCGACGGTGACCGAAGGGAGCATCACGACCGTGGATGTGACGTTGGCGGCAGCGCCGAAGGGAGATGTGGCGGTCACCTTCGGCGATGACGGGGATTCGGATCTAAGTTGGTCGGGCATGACCTTGTCCAGTGATGCCTTGACCTTTACTACCGAGAACTGGAATGTGGCGCAGACGATAACGCTGACGGCCGCGGAGGATAATGACGATTTTGTGGACGATACGGAGACGTTGACGCTAACGGCGAAGGGCGGCGGCTACAGCGGGGAAACGGCAAATATTGAGGTGACGATTGAAGACAACGATGTGGATGGGGCTGGGATTACGGTGCCAAACGCGGCGACGGTGACCGAAGGGAGTACCACGACCGTAGATGTGAAGTTGGCGGCGCGGCCGAAAGAAGATGTGACGGTCACCTTCAGCGATGACGGGGACTCGGATGTGAGTTGGTCGGGCACGGCCTTGTCCGGTAATGCCCTGACGTTTACCCCCACGGACTGGAATGTGACACAGGCGGTAACGCTGACGGCGGCAGAGGATGATGATTTTGTGAACGATACGGAAATCTTAACGCTGACGGCAAAGGGCGGCGGCTACGACGGTGTGGGAGCAACGATTCACATGACGATTGTGGATGACGATACTGCCCCGGCTACTCCGGTGCACGTACGCTTATCGGCATCTCCGAACCCGGTAGAGGAGGGTAATTCAGTTACTGTCTGGGCAACGTTGTCAGAGGCATTGCCGGATGCGGTGACGATTAACTTGAGGGATACTCCGGGCGAACCGCCGACGGAGCCGGGTGATTATGGCCCTCTTCCACGCATTACGATCGCCGGGGGATCCCGGACCGGGTCGGGGACGATTGCCATCCGAGATGATGATATTTCCGAGGGAGCGGAGCGTTTTACGGTCGCCATCACTGATGACTTGCCTTCGGGGGTCGTGCTTGGCAGCCCTTCCTCGGTGGAGATTACGATTGCAGACAATGACCCGCCGCCCCCGGTGGAAGTGACGCTGTCCGCATCTCCGAATCCAGTGGACGAAGGCAATCCGGTGACGATCACAGCAAGGCTGACGGGCAGGCTGGAAACTAATGTGGTGGTTCCATTGGCGTATCCCCCCAGCACTGCAGAGCCTGGCGATTACAGTCCACTTCGGGAGGTAACGATTCTTCGTGGTGAGACGCAGGGATCGGGGCAGATCCAGACATTCCCGGATGCAGACATGGAGAATGAGACCTTTATCGTCGCATTGGGGGGGAATCTACCCTCGGAGTTTCTGGTGGCGGGCAGAGAGTCTTCCCAGTCCGTGACGATCCGGGACGTTACGTCGCCGACAGAGGTGACGGTAGTTCTGTCGGCATCTCCCAATCCCGTGGATGAGGGGAATGGTGTCACGGTGACGGCAACGTTGTCCGAGGCGATGGACACCGATGTAGTGATTCCATTGACACTGACGGATGGCACCGCGAATGCCCAGGATTATCAGGCACCCATTCCTGTTCAGGTAGAGATTGAAGCTGGAAAGACGAACGGGACCTACCGAATCTCTACGCTTCAGGATGATGTTGCAGAGACAGATGAGACCTTTACGGTGGCACTCGGTGTCCTGCCATCCAGACTAGTCGCGGGGATTCGCGACAGATGGATATAACGATCACCGACGATGATGAGGCAGGGATGAACGTTCCTCATTCGGTTACGGTAGTAGAGGAACAGGACGAAACGTTTCCAATTGCACTGACCTCGAAGCCATTGGGCAACGTTGTGGTCATGATGACCTGGCCTTCGGGGACGGACTTGACCGTGAACCCGATCACTCGAATCTTTACTCCAGAAAACTGGAATGAGACGCAGCAGGTGAGCTTGCGCGCCGCGGACGACGCGGATGTGGTAAATGATCGGGTGGAGGTCACCTTGACAGCAAGTGGGGGCGGCTACACCGGGATCTCCAAAACGGTATTGGTGACCATCACGGACAACGATGCACCGGGGCTCGCAGCCTCGGCATCGGTGACCATGGCGGAAGGAAGCCAGAGGCCGTTGGCGATTGCGCTTGCACAGATGCCATCGGGTCCGGTGACAGTGACCTTCGGCGGGCATGCAGGGACCGATCTGGCATTGGACAACCCCTTTCTCATGTTTACGGCCTCGGATTGGGACACTCCCAAGACGGTGACCTTAACGGCGGCAGAGGATGATGATTTTGTGGACGATACAGAAACATTGACACTCACAGCATCTGGAGGCGGCTACGCCGGGGTGACGACCGATGTCATGGTGACGATCACGGACAACGATGCGGCGGGGCTCGTGGCCCCGGAAGCAGTGCAGATGGAAGAAGGAGGGACTCGCCCGCTGATGGTTCGTCTATCCGCATCGCCACCGGGCCCCGTGACGCTGACCTTCACCGGACACGCGGGAACAGATCTGACATTGAACCAACCCTCGCTCACGTTTACGTCTGCAGACTGGAACACATCCAAGGCCGTGACCTTAACGGCAGCGGAGGACGACGAGGATTATGCAGACGAAACGGTAGGCTTAAAGGTTACAGCATCGGGCGGGAGCTATGACGGGGTGACCGCAGACATCACGGTGACGATCATGGACAATGATGAGCGGCCGGGGCCGCTTACGATCACCCTCTACGATGAACAGGCATTGGAACATGCAGAGGCGATCCAACTGCCCATCGAACTCAGTCGTCCCGTGGATCAGGTGGTGACTGTGCAGTATACAAGCACGGCCGGCACGGCAGAGGCGGGCCTGGACTATGTGACTTCGCGGGGGATTGTGATCTTTGATCCGGGTGCAACCCGGGGCGTGATTGAGATTGAGGTGATCGATGATGAACTCCCGGAAGAGAATGAGACGTTTATGGTGACCCTGTCAAAGCCTCGCAATGCCATCATTGCACGTGAGACGGGGACAGGTACGATCCTGGATGATGATGGTGCGAGTGCGATCCTTCGGGTGGAGGATGCGCTGGTGCTGGAAGAAGAGGGCATGGTCCGGTTCCGGGTCCTGCTGTCGCATCCGCAGCATCAGATGATCTCGGCAGCATACCGGACCCGCGATGGGACCGCCAAGGCAGGCGAAGACTATGAAGCCTCCTCGGGGGTGGTCACGCTGGCCCCGGGAACGGTGGAAGCGCTGATTGCGGTACCGCTCTTGAAGGACGGGCTGGATTGGCGCGAGGAGACGTTCACGGTGCATCTGGAGTCGTCGAAGCATGCAGAGATTGCGAAGGCGGTGGGGGTGGCAACGATCCAGGAGTCCACCACGGTGAGTGAAGAGGTACTGGAGGCGTATGCGGCGCGGTTTGTACGGACGTCGTCGGTGCAGGTGGTGGAGGCATTGGGGGAGCGGTTCCGATCCGGGGCGGATGGTGCAGCGTGTGGTGCGGCAAACCGCGCAGAGATGGCCCGGCTCTGGTACTCGGCCTCCTCATGGGATCCATCCCTGGGCGAACTTTTGGCGGGTTGCCGCATGTCTGCGACTTCGTACAGTGGGTCGTTCAGCGTCTGGGGGCGAGGAGCATTCCGTCAGTTCAATGGACGGGATGACGATGCGTTGACACTCCGTGGCGAAGTAACCACGGGGATGCTGGGGGCGGACTACCGCTGGCGGGGAGGTTGGCTGGCAGGACTACTTCTGGCCCACAGTCAGGGAGAGGGATCGTTTGAGGTGGTGCAGCAGTCGGGAGAGATCACCGCAGGGTTGACGGGCGTCTATCCGTATGTGTCGTACGCGCGGGCTGGCTGGGATGTATGGCTGAGCGCAGGCGCGGGTCGTGGACAGGCGGAGGTGCTGGAATTGAAAGGGGATCTGGTGTCCAGGTTTGGAGCGATGGGGGTTCGGGGGAGGTTAGTGTCAAGTGGCACGATCGGACTGAACTACCATGGAGATGTCCTGGTGACGGATGCAGAGATAAAGGATCATGAGGTGACGGCAGAGGTGTACCGGGTCCGGGCAGGTGTGGAGGCGAATGTAAAGATCAGCGATGGGCTTCGTCCATTTGTGGAGGCAAATGTGCGGAGCGATGGTGGGAGTGCGGAGACCGGGGTGGGGTTGGAGTTTGGCGGGGGGATCCGGGTTGCCTATCCGGCGTGGCGCCTGCAGGCGGATCTGCGGACACAGGGGTTGGTGATGCACACGGCGGACGGGTTCACCGAGTGGGGGATCTCGGGATCCATGCAGGTGGGTAATCGATCAGAGGGGTTGATGATGCGTGTGCGTCCATCGTGGGGACGGGGCCAAGGGATGTCGATGTACGGTCAGCAGACGATCCTGGATGCGGTGCCGCTCGGGGCAGACACGCAGCGGACCGAGTTGGAGTTGGGATACGGCGTTCCGTGGAAAGATGGCACTGCTCGGTCCGTCATGGGGGTGACTCAGTTGCATCAGGGAGTGATGTATCGGTTGGGTGGAGAGCTCCATCCATCGGAATGGTTGGCGTTCTCGGTCTTTGGTCTGGCACACGGACGCACAACCGCGCCGGGAGACCTCGGTGTGCATGTGCGGGGATCGCTTCGGTATTAAGTGGCTCGCAAGAAACACACCAGTGAGATACTGCAATCAACCTGAACAACGGTATAAAAGCCCTCCAAAAAGGCATTGTTTCATTTTGAGTTGAAACTCTTTATTTTTAAATGTCATCCATGGATCTAAGTATCGCAACCCAGCGATGATATTGATCCGAGTTCGCCCACCGCCGGATTCGCGTTAATCGCTCCTTGATCGTGCCATTGATGTTTTCCATCATATTGGTCGTGCGTAGGCTTTGTCGCAGTTCTTTTCCCACGCCTAACTTGTGCAGGGTGAGCGTCTCTTCCATACCCTCCCCCAGACTCCTCCGGCTACGATCACAGGGCAGGAGTCCACCAATGTAATTGCAGTATTGCAGATCACCGTGACGGACAATGATAAGGTTGTGAGCAGGGTCAGGAATACGGAGTTACCCGAGGACCTGTCCGTGCAGAGCAACTACCCCAATCCATTCCGCACGGCAACGAGAATTGTCTTTAACCTACCGGAACAGGTGTACGCCGAGGTTTTCGACCTACTTGGCCGTGTCGTCTATACGTCCCCGACGCAGCAGATGGATGCGGGCTGGGATCGTTCCCTGCCCCTGGATCTGCACCAAACGAGCCCCGGTGTCCAGCGACAATTCGTTTGAAAAAGAAAGTTTCACACACACCTCTCCCATGCTACAAAACGTGTGAAATTTTGCAGGGCGCACACTGCAATAAACCACTGATCATGTATATCTACCGCGTCAATGTAGAGACGGCATCTGGAATGCTCTCAAGAACCGGTCGCATCATCCAGATTCGGTAAGCCCCTATGGGCTTGCATCCAAGTAGAGCATCTGGAACGCATCGGCATCGCGGCAACTGGGCAGTCCGTGATGGACGGCAACCCTCACAAGTGACTGTGTGTTGAGTATTTTGTCCATGAGAATACCGCATTTACCCTCTCGGCCTGCTTCCCTGTTGTCGCAGGAATTCGATGGAAAGATCGTCAAGATCCTCTACGGAACCATGTTCCGTATGCACATAAGGATAAGAGCAAACCCGTCCGTAGGGAAATAAAATCAAATGATTTCTCCGCACTTGTAACGGCATAGAAATAGAAGCTGAGCCATGCAATCACTCATAGATGATCTGCTTCAATGCAACGGTACACAATCATGATCTTTGCTTATAATGGATGAGATATCTTCCTACTTTGTGATTCCCCTGCTTCTCAAAAGATGCAGCCGATGAACCGGTTGGAAAAGATTTCTGTTAGATAAGGAGAACTCGTAGATTGAGAGGATTCCATGATGCTTCCTATTGATGCAGTTGATAATTGGCATCCCAATGGACTCACCATCAGATGCATTGACGCACATACAGAAGGAGAACCATTACGCGTAATCTTGGCAGGCTATCCTCAACCTGCAGGTGATACGCTATTGGCACGCCGGAACGAACTGCAGACGCATCACGATGCACTGCGGACTGCCCTGATGTGGGAGCCCCGAGGGCACGCAGATATGTACGGATGCCTGATCACGGAGCCGGTTCATGAGAATGCCGATTTTGGGGTGCTTTTCCTGCACAACGAAGGATATAGTACGATGTGCGGCCATGGGATTATTGCCGTAACAAAGGTGGTCCTCGAAACAGGAATGCTCCCAAAATCAGAGCCTGAACCACAAGTATTGATTGATACCCCGGCGGGATTAGTCACTGCATGGGCACGCATTGACGCGGGGCGTGTGCAATCCGTCCGCTTCAGAAATGTCCCTTCCTACGCACATGTCATGGACCAATTCATTGATCTGCCGGATATAGGGCGAATCCGGTACGATATCGGCTTTGGCGGTGCATACTATGCGTATGTAGAGGCTGAGGAGGTTGGCTTGGAAACAAGCCCCGAGCACTATAGCGACCTGATTCATGTGGGGAAGATGGTTAAGCAGGCCATCATCGCCGACCTGCCCATTGCCCATCCCTACGAACCAGATCTGGGTTTCTTGTATGGAACTGTCTTCGTCGGTGCTGCAAAATCACCGAATGCGCACAGCCGCCATGTCTGCGTTTTTGCGGACGGCGAGGTAGACCGGAGCCCCACGGGAACGGGGGTAAGCGGCCGACTCGCACTGCTGCACGCACGAGGAGAGCTTGCACTTGATGAGCGGATCAGCATTGAAAGTATCATCGGAAGCTCCTTTACGGGAATGATCGCGGAAGAGCTTCCATTTGGTCCACACAAAGCCATCATCCCCGAAATTGAAGGGCACGCATTTATTACGGGACAACACACATTTATTCTAGATCCTCAGGATCCCTTTCAAGACGGATTTCTTCTCCGATAAATTCATCATGCCAACACTTCGAATACTCTCACGAAAAGAGATTGCTTCCGCAATATCTATGCGGGAAGCAATTGACCTAATGCGCGAAGGCTTTGAGGCACTCTCATCTGGACGTGCAAATGTACCCATACGTATGAACATGCCACTCGGGGAGCATGGGGAGCGTGCACTGTTTATGCCGGCCTACTCCGCAGATCATTTGCAGGTCGGCCTGAAGATGGTGAACGTAAATCCAGCAAATCCTGAGCGCGGACTCCCCTTTATTCATGCCATTGTTACCCTTAGCGATGCACAAACCGGCACCCCCCTTGCCCTCATGGATGGTGAATTTATCACATCTCTTCGAACAGGTGCAGGCGCGGGATTGGCTACAGAAGTCCTCGCACGCCCAGCATCATCCGTTTTGGCAATCTTTGGTACTGGAGTTCAGGCATATACCCAAGTGGACGCGATCTGTACGGTGCGTCCGATCAAAAAAATTATTGTCTTTGGCCGCTCTCCCCAAAACACAGAGAGGTTCATAGAAAAAATAGAACGCCGCCATGGCATCACTACCACCAGAGCGAAGGAGCCGGGAGAGCTTGCCAAAGCAGATGTTGTCTGTACTGCTACGACATCCATGACACCTGTCTTTTCATCTCAACATCTTTCACCGGGAACACATATTAACGGAATTGGATCCTATCGACCTGATATGACAGAGATTCCTGCTGATGTAGTGGCACAAGCAAAGATGATTGTAGATCAACGTGAGGCATGTCTCAGAGAGGCGGGCGATCTTATCGTACCGATTCAACATGGACATTTTGATGCGTCAGATATTCATGGGGAATTGGGAGAGATTCTGATCGGCCATCTCCAAGGTCGCACCAGTGATTCTGAAATCACTTTTTTCAAGTCTGTGGGCAATGCGATCCAGGATCTCGTGGTAGCCAGCTTTTTGGAAAAGCGAGCTCGTGAGATGAAGATCGGCACCGAGGTGACGCTGTGATACGACGGTTGCCTCCCAAAGCGGATATGGAAGCCGGAGAATGCAATTCATCTATTCATTGGAATACGCCCCCAAGATCCAAGCGCTGCGAAATATGTGCCCCTCCCGGCACTGCGTATTCCATTTCAAGTGAGCAGAGCCTAATGCCCTCTTAGCCCGAGCCTGTCTCAACGATCTATTTTCTCAATACTGATCACAGACACCGGCATTCCCCACATCACGGTTGTCATTACACCAGGCTTGAGGCTAAGTACAAACCTTACGGCTGTACCATCTACCTGTAGTTCTTCATCAAGTGGATTAAGGGGATAATATCGCGTACCTCCTTGATCTATAATACCAAAAAATCCACCCTCAAAATTATTCCATACAATCTCCCCGGTCCCTTGAATTTCATTACTCATGACTTTTTCCTCTGGATCAATCGTTTCTGTGTTGGTATCGGATACATGACTCGTCTGGCAGGATGCCGCCAGCGTTGTCAAAAGAATGAGTACGATCAGTCGCATTCGTCTCAGTTTTGGGATGCCGCTATCTTGTCCGCTCCCTCAAAAACACGCTGGATCCAGCCACCAGCCAATAGATCCTCTCCTTCATACACGACGACGGACTGACCTGGAGTAATTGCCGCCCGTGACTCCATAAACGACACCTGAAGCTCATTAGCCGATGCCTGCTGTACCAGACAAGGGGCTCCGGGATCATTATAGCGAATCTTGGCCATAGCAGGTTGCTCTTTTAAGATTGACGGATACTTTACAAAGTTAGTCTTATCTGCAATCAACGTCTGTTTGAATAATTCTTCCCGCGGGCCTACTGTAATTGTATTGGTTTCTGGATCAATTGCAGAGACATAGGCTGGATAACCAAGTGCAAGATGTAATCCATGCCGCTGTCCAATGGTATAGAATGGGTATCCCTCGTGACGCCCAACTTCTGTACCATCCGAAAGAACGATTGGCCCGTTACTTACCCGCTGATTCAGCTCAGGCACACGATCACGTAAAAATCGCCTGTAATCATTATCTGGAATGAAGCAAATTTCATAGGAGTCTGGTTTATTAGCCACCCCCGTCAGTCCGAATTCAGCGGCAAGCTCTCGAATCTTCGGTTTTTCATAGTGACCAAGGGGAAAGATGGTACGGGCCAGTTGTTCTTGTGGGAGCCCCCAGAGTGCATAACTCTGATCTTTTTTCTTATCCAACCCGCAGGACAATATAAACCGCCCTTCCTCTTCGCGGACCCGGGCATAATGACCGGTCGCGATTTGCGGGCACTCCAAGTCATCTGCCCGCCGCAATAGCGCATCCCACTTAATATGCGTATTGCAAAGAACACACGGGTTTGGCGTCCGCCCTGCCAAGTATTCTTCCGTAAACCGCTCAATGACCCAATCCCCGAACTCCTTCCGGATATCAACAATAAAATGTGTAAATCCATGGGTCAAGGCAATCTGCCTCGCATCGTTCATGGACTCTAGCGTACAGCATCCAACTTCTTTATCACTGCGCCGGGAAGCACTTCCACTGTAATCCCATGTTTTCATGGTGAGCCCGATCACCTCGTACCCTTGCTTATGAAGAAGCACTGCAGCAACCGAAGAATCAACTCCCCCGCTCATGGCAACGAGTACTCTGGGCTTCATCTTACAGTACGTGCTTGGAGTATCCACCATCAATGGGCAGTGCTACGCCCGTGATAAAGCCAGCCTGTTTGCTGGCTAAAAATGTGGCTGCAGCCGCAAATTCCGAAGGCTCTCCTAGGCGTTTTAGAGAAGCTTGCATGGCCCATCCCTCTTCCACCTCCTCCTTTGTCTTCCCTTCCTGATCCATCAGGAAGTCTACCAAATGTTGCAGGCGCTCGGTCCTGGTGAAACCCGGCAGAAGCGTATTAACTGTAATCCCTTCTTTCCCAACTTCCTCGGATAACGTTTTGGCAAAGCCTTGCACACCAGCCCTGGATGTATTGGACAGATAAAGAGAACCAATCGGCTGCTTCGCAGCGATTGAGGTGAGCATCAGAATTCGAGCATGCTGGTGCTCATGTGCCGCTCTACGTAGATGCGGAAGTGCATGACGACACAAATTGATGGTACTCAATAAATTCAACTCAATGCCTTCCTTCCAGTCCTCCCCACTGAAATCATCAATCAATCCCGTTTTTGGCCCGCCAGCATTTGTGAATAGAATATGCAGGCGACCAAATTTTTGCACGGATTTATGGATCGCAAGACGTACCTGTGATTCTTGCGTCACATCACACACTGTTGGGAAAATTTTCTCGGTGTCAGCCCAGTCATTTTTCAGGATTAACGCTGCCGCGCTGTTGATTCGATCCTCATCGCGAGAGCATATGGTTATATCACAACCCTCACGCGCCAGTGCAATCGCGGTAGCGAGTCCCAACCCGCTACTGGCACCAGCTATAAAGGCTGCCTTTCCTTCAAGTCCAAGATTCATAATCTCTGTTCACTGTTGCATTAGCCACTTGTAACGCACTTCACGGCAGGATGGCCCAATTTTGAATAATGGTTGGCAGGTTTCAGCTTTGGTCTTATTTCTTCCTGTCTCTACCTCTGAAGTACTTGCAGATAAGACCATACTCGATATGCCATGAGTATGCACGGCATCGAAAAGCAATTACCATTCCACTTGCACCCGGATCAATCGGGCCCGATAACCGAGGCCCATTCCTTCGCCTTTGACTCGGGCTTCAGATACGTCATCAGGAAAACCGACATCCTACATCCGGATCACGGAACGCACTTTCTCTTTGTACCTCAGCTTTGTTCTACCCTCCAGTTCTATTATTTCTACCAAGAATGAAAGGCCTATGATTTCCCCTGCACTTCGATCTACCAGATCCTCCACAGCGGCTGCTGTACCACCAGTCGCAAGTACATCATCGTGGATGAGTACCCGGTCACTTGGTCGTATCGAATCTCGATGCATCTCCAACGTGTCTGAACCATATTCGAGGTCATAGGAGACACTGTAGGTCTGGCGAGGCAACTTTCCTTCCTTCCGAACAGGGATAAAACCAGCTCCCAGCTCAAGTGCAATCATAGGGGCCATGACGAATCCTCGAGATTCTACTCCGACTACCTTTGTAATATTTTCCCCCTTGAATGGGAGAACTAGTTCCTCGACCGCCAACTTCAGGAGGGACATCTTGGATAAGACGGGGGTGATATCCTTGAAATCAATTCCGCGCTTTGGAAAATCTGGAACTGTTCGAATCGCTTGCTTAAGTATGTCTATCGAATTCATGTCAATGATCGCTTTCGACCTTTCATATCCGTGGATAAATCAGAATCCATCTCTTTGCCACACTATAATTTGAGAATGAATGTCTGCACATCCCGTGATTGTATACCGTGGAGCATCTTACATGCAACTGACAGCACAATTGTTGCCACAAAGTAAGAAAATTTCTCCGAGTAACGGAAATTTCTTTGACCTGCATGAATAGTTAGAACAGTTCAGGCAGATCACTGCCGCATAAGCTCCTTTTCTGGCATGCAAACGAATGCAGAATGCCCCGATGCAGGGCATTCAATCCGATTCCATCTGCAGTTCTGCTTCTGAAGGCTTGATTACAGAGATCCGATCACCTCCCTTCCGGAATCATCGACTCCGCAAGGGTATGATCTATGCAAATCCCGATGCAGACGAATTACCAGCGATACGATGATCCGCGGCCGAGAAGCTGGTTGATGCGATCTTTAATAATCACTTCCCGATTGCTTTGACGCTCTTCCATGATCTTACTCTGCTCTTCTATATCACTGCGTTTCTGGTCAAGTTCCTTCATCTTCATGGCCTGTTTATGGTCAAATATTTTCTCCAGTTGCGCTCGGAGCATCTCCTCTTTTTCGCTATAGGTTTCCTCATCCGCCTGACGTAACTGCTGCGCTAATCGCCGCGCTTCTACTTCCATCTCTCGCAGTTCTCTTGAATCTCCATGTTCCTCGTGCACATCACGTCCTCTCATTCGTTCTCGGGACCCAGATCTATGGTGAAGTCGATGACGCATCTGGTGTCCGGCATGGGCTCGACGCATTCTTATTCTGTGATCTCCTCCCGTCACAGCACTTACCACCGTCGTATCTCCATCGGAGTTAACGATAATCCCCTGCCCTATGTAGACTTCCCCCTCACGATCTCCTCTCCAACTGCGCCTTGGACCTTCATGCATGACAAGTATTGTGTCACCGTCTGCACTAATGATCTCCATATGGACTTCCTGCTCACGATCTCCTCTCCAACTGCGCCTTGGTCCTTCATGCGTGACAGTTATTGTGTCACCGTCTGCACTAATAATCTCCCGCTCTATATGGACTTCCCGCTCACGACCTCCTCTCCAATTGCGTCTCGGAGATCTCTTGGTAACAGCTATCGTGTCACCATCTGCGCTAATGATTACATCCTCCTCTATGTGCCTTGGGGATGTTATGTCCATGTGCTCCCGAAATCCCCTCGTAACAATCCTTGTATCGCCATCTGCACTAATAATCACACGTCTCCAGCTGGGCCTTGGACCTTCATGCGTGACAAACATCGTATCGCCATCTGCACTAATGATTACCTCCTTCTCTACGCGAAGGGAATCCCGCTGTGCCTCGGCATTTTGGGCTATCATCAAAAATGACATCAAAAAAATGGCGCCCAATGCAAAAAACTGTTTCATGACTAAAATTCGTTTGTATGTATGGTAGTGACGGATTACTTCGCTTAGATGCACTGCATTTACTGCCTTGTTCCCAGCAGTTCATCCAAGCGAGCATCTATTAGACGATCCATAGCCCGAGATCTTTCCTTTAACCGCCTTTCCATCCTTTCAAGTTCTGTTTCCAGATGTTGTATCTCCATGCGCCGGTTTTCCTGCTTCATGAGAAATATTTCTTCTAGCTTTGCTCTTAGTTGCTCAATCGCTTCATCACGTTCCGCATTGTTGTTAAGAGCTCGAATCCGTCCAGCCATCTCTGCAACTTCGGCTTCTTCCCGCCACTCATGCCGCAGTAATTCAAATAGCTCACCGCTTGTATTCTGAACATTTGCCAAATAATTTGAGAGTTCAAGCATTCTCGTTGCATCCTGCACACTAGAAGCCATCTCCTGTGATTTTGCTGATTGTGCAACAATTTCATCTTGCGACTTTGATACAACTCCAGTAAATTCTATAGTTTGGCGAGGATTGAGCTCCATTGCAGGGGCAGATGAAACCATCCCCGCAAGCTGTCGGAACATCATCTCTGCAAGACCATGTACATCCGGCGCTCCAGATTCTATCGTTGTATAGGTGCCATCCGGCCCGATGTACAACTTGAAGCCCACTGGCCCACTTTTATCCGCTTTCGTAACACGATCCTGCCAGATTTCAAAGCGGGTTCCGTTGATTTCAACCCACATTGGAAAGGGACCGCTTGACTGCAAACTGAATTCTACCTCCCCTAGGTCCAGTTCCTCCGGTAAAGCGTCAACATCTATGGGTTCCCCATTCACTCTTAGCTCCCCTTCCACACGTTCAACACGGATGGACTGCGATTGAGCATTCCCCGCAAAGAATGCAATCAATAAGAGTATCAGATAACGAGTAGGTACGATTGGTTTCATTGGATTTTGATGGTTATTGAGGTGTGGTACCAGCGGTTCCAACACCAGATGGACTTGTGTCTAACTGAAGTGAGTCCAATTTCATGACTGCGGACTCATCCCACAAATCGGGACTGGTTCGCTGACGCACAACACTGAGTGCCTGTTGCATCTCAATGCGGTCCTGCGTATCGTCCCACTGCAGTTCTTCTGAAGCAGAAGGTGGCACCACCTCGGGGATTTCGTTTTGCGGACCGGAAAGGAACAACAAAAATAGCACACAGGCGGCAGCGGCAAATGCGCCGCCAACTAAAACTAGTCGTTTTGGTCGCCGAATAGCCCCGCTCCCAAAGCGACGACGAGGTCCCGGCCGGACAGCTGACGCAAATACTCGATCCACTACATCTTCCGGCGCAGTCACACGCCTTCGCAGCGCGGGATTCTCCAGCTGTGCTTTTACACGCTTGAATTCCTCATATTCCGCCCGATTCTCAGGGTCTTTAAGAAGCCCTTGCAACTTCTCTGTATTGACATCTTCACCATAAAGATGTTTGATAAGAAAACTCCTTTGATCAATATCTGTCGTTCTTTTTTTAGACATATGCTTTGGCAGGTAACTGCCCGTTCTCTAGCTGATCCGTCTTGGGGGCATAACGTCGCGATTGTCGCTCAATCATTGCCCGCAGGTTAATAAGAGCGTATCTCATACGCCCCAGTGCTGTGTTGATTGATACATCTGTGATCTCAGCGATTTCCCGGAATGTTAATCCTGCATCCTGACGCAATAACACAACCTCCCGTTGCGAGGGAGGGAGGGATTCGATGCAGGTATCCAGCCACTGACTCCTCTCTTTGAGATACAATTCTTCGTCTGGTGCCTTGGCATCATCCGGGAGACAATCCCAGTAGTTTTCATCGTCACTTGCGATATCCTTCCATTTATTCCGACTTCGCTTATAGTCGTACACAACGTTCCGTGCAATCATCAATATCCAACCCAGAAATCGACCTTGTGGGGTGTAACTCCCGCGACGTCGATGCATCACATCAACGACCTTTAGAAACGTGTCCTGAAAAAGATCATTGGCTAGTTCAGCATCATGGACCATGCCAAGAATAAAGCCATAGACACGATCCTTGTGGCGGTTGACAAGCTGCTGGAAAGCGAGTTGGTCTCCTCGCTCTATGTAGGCTGCCAGCAATTCATCGTCAGGCCGGGATTTGTACATATCGCTGAAGTCACTCTCCCCCTATTAACGCACATGGATTTTGAGTTATTGCCTACGATCAGGTCAGAGCAGTTCAAGTACCTCACTGACGCTCTCCACGCCTATAGCGCGGATATTATTTGGTGGAGAAAATTCCTGGAGGCTCCGCGATGGCACTACTGCCGTCTCAAATCCAAGTTTCGCACATTCTCTGAGACGGATTTCCAATCGACTGATTCCTCTTACCTCTCCCCCCAACCCAACCTCTCCCATCAGAACGCCACACTGGTCTGCAGAAATATCATGGAGAGATGAAGCGATTGCAACGGCAACCCCCAAATCTGCCGCCGGCTCTTCTGCACGCATTCCACCAGCAACATTCAGAAACACATCCTGGCCACTCAATACCAGTCCTTCGCGCTTTTCCAGAACAGCTAACAATAACTGGAGTCGTTTTGGATCAAAGCCGGTTGATGTGCGCTGCGGAGTGCCATAAGACGTTGGAGACACCAACGCCTGCACTTCCATTAATAAGGGTCGGGTTCCTTCCATCGCACAGATGACACAAGACCCGGTGGCGCCGCTTTGGCGTTCTGACAAAAAGAGCTCACTGGGATTTAATACTTCCTTGAGCCCAGCACCCGTCATTTCGAAAACCCCGATTTCATTGGTGGACCCGAATCGGTTTTTTACGGCGCGAAGGATGCGGTATCCGTGGTTTTGGTCCCCCTCAAAATAGAGCACCGTGTCCACCAGATGTTCCAGTACACGCGGGCCTGCAATTGATCCTGACCGGGTAACATGTCCCACTAGGAAGGTCGCCGCATTCATTTTCTTGGTGAGTTGCATTAATGCCGCTGCGCTCTCACGAATCTGGGTAACGCTGCCTGGGGCACTGGAGACATCTGGATCATACAATGTCTGAATTGAATCAATGACGATCACATCCGGCACCGAATCTTCAATCGCTCCCAGGATTGCTTCTGTATTTGTTTCGGCCAACAGAAGTACATTCTGCGTCGCAGCATCCAGGCGCTGAGCACGAAGCTTCACTTGTCTGGCAGATTCTTCACCGGATACATAAAGGACGGTGAGGGGATCCAGATAACGGCCCAACTCTGTCATAAGTGTAGACTTACCGATCCCTGGGTCACCTGCTACCAGTGCGATAGATCCTCGCATAATGCCTCCTCCCATGAGGCGATCCAACTCCTGTGAGCCCGTGACGATTCGGGGCATCTCCCCAATCTCTACCTCATCAATGGGCTGTGGGATCACTGCTCGGGTCGCTATATGACGACGATCGGTTCCCTTCTCTTCCACCATGGTATCCCAGAAATTGCATCCAGGGCATTTACCCAGCCATTTGGGGACGAGTACCCGCACTCCTGGCAGCAATATCTTGTTTTTGGCTTTGCCATTCTTCAGATTAATTTGTCTGAAATATAGCTATCGGAGCGTGAGCTAGAAACAACCATCGCAAAAATTGATTAACCCCGCAGCTTTCTGCCATTATGATGTCACCTATTGTTCTGAGGATTACCCAGCCACTCTTTGATATCGGTCGCTTTACGATGCTCATGTCATCGGCCTTCTTGTCATTGCGTGAAATGGGGACCTATTGGCAGAATTTTCAAATTCAGTTGATCCGGATTGGAATTGATTCGATTCCAATTGTTGCATTGGCAGCGGCATTTTCTGGGGCAGTTACAACGGTTCAAACAGCTTATCAACTGATTTCTCCCCTCATACCACCCAAGATTATCGGTGCGGTGGTGGTTCCATCGCTCACGATGGAACTCGGAGCAGTCGTCACAGGATTTATTCTTTCCGGGCGCGTTGGTGCACGTATTGCAGCAGAGCTAGGAACCATGCGGGTGACGGAACAGATTGATGCCTTGGAAGCTATGGGCCTTAATTCCGTTGGATACCTTATCGTTCCACGTGTTCTGGCTGGGATCGTCATGGTTCCCGTTTTATACATTGCAGCCTGTCTGGTTGGTGTCTTCGGGGGAATTGCGGCTGCAGAATTGACAGGAGTCGTGTCTACGGGAGAATTTGTTCAGGGAGCTCGTGAGCACTGGAATTTTTTCGGCCCCTATTTTGGGCTGATTAAAGCATTTGTTTTTGGATTTCTGATTACAGCCGTATCCTGCTACATTGGATACTACACCAAAGGCGGGGCGGACGGAGTTGGCCGCAGTACCACACGCGCTGCCGTGATGAGTTGTGTCCTTATCTTGGTTGCAGATCTCGTTCTTGCCATCCTTCTTCTGTAAGCTGACCAGTACGACTAGCCCCTTTCGAGTGCATGATCCAGGTACAGAACATCTATAAATCTTTTTCCGGTCGTACGGTACTTCATGATGTCTCCCTGGATATTCCAGAAGGCCGTACGCAGGCGATCATCGGTCAAAGCGGCTCAGGAAAGAGTGTTCTCATGAAACACCTGATTGGACTATTGCGCCCCGACCATGGGAGAGTTCTGATTGATCAGGTTGATATTGCAAAAATTAGTTACCAAAAACTCCGTAAAGTTCGGAGAGAATTCGGAGTTCTTTTCCAAGGCGGAGCACTTTTTGACTCGTTGGATGCATTTGAGAACGTGGCCTTCCCACTTAGAACCTTTACCTCGAAAACAGACAAGGATGTCCGTCGTGAGGTACAGAAGTGTCTTGATCTGGTACAACTCTCGAATATTGGCTCAAAAAAGACGGATGAGTTGTCTGGTGGAATGCGAAAACGGATCGCGCTTGCACGCGCAATCGCGCTACGCCCCAGATATATTATTTACGATGAACCAACCAGTGGGCTGGATCCAGAAACCTCCAATACAATCAACGAACTGATCAAAGGGCTTGCCGATCATCTCGAAATCACCAGTATCGTGGTTACCCATGATATGCATTCGGTGCTGCAAATCGCCGACCGTGTAGCTTTCATCCATGATACACGTATGCATTGGAATGGGACGATCGACCAGCTGCGAGAGAGCTCCGACGTAACGCTTCGTTCATTCGTGAAGGCGAATGAGTATGTAATTTGACCTCGCCATTCATCTAACAAGCAATAATCAAGTGAAGCTACCCAATGAATTAAAAATAGGGCTGACTGTCGTCCTTGCCGGGATCATATTCTATGTGGGAATACGGTTCTTTAGAGATCTGCCAATCTTTGGACACGATTCGATCTATCATACGGAACTCATGAACTCAAGCGGGTTGGTCCCTGGAAATATCGTTGCCGTCAATGGCGTAGGAGTCGGCTCAGTTACGGAAGTGCAACTTACCCTCGCGGGAGCAGACATCTCATTTTCTGTGCGAGATGATGTGATCTTGACGGAGGGAACCACTGCGTCTACCGGTGGATTCGGGTTTGTGAGCAGCGTGCAGCTAAACCTGTCGCTTGGCCCCCCGGATGCCCCCGCATATGAACCCGGTTCACTGATCCCCTCCTCTGCCCACTCAGATATCCTGGCGGACCTCGCCAGCCGCACTCCCTCGGTCCTGAACCGTGTTGATACAGTGCTGGCGGGCTCTAGCCTGGCAATTAACGCAGCGACCGAACTGTTGGCCGGCCCGGAAGGTCATATGCAACAGACCCTGACCTCCATTCGGAATTCGGCGGATGCCTTCCACTCCGTCCTTCTGGCAGAGCAGGGAAGCCTGCAGGCGGTCCTCCAGGGGATTGAAGACCTAGTGAACACGGCAGAGTCATTTACGGAGGATTCTCTTGGAACTACTGCGGCAAAACTCAATGATGTGATTGAACAGCTGTCGGGCAACCTGGATATCCTGGAAACCACAACCAATGAACTCAATATCCTGATCTCTTCCATCAATCAGGGTCAGGGTACACTAGGGAAACTCGCAACGGATGACTCTCTGTACCTTGAACTACAGGGAGCCTCAGCGGCCTTGAGACGGATCCTGGAAAATTTTGAAGAGGATCCCCATCAATACCTCAAACACTTGAGACTGATTGATTTCTTTTAATCCCATGCCCACCTACGACGAATCTCTTGAGCTTTTTCATGAATGGACGTCCTCTGACAGCCTTCGAAGACATGCGTATGCAGTTGAGGCTGCGATGGAAGCTTATGCAGAGCTCTTTGATGAGGATGTCACACTTTGGCGGATTACCGGTCTACTGCACGATATGGATTATGAACGCCACCCGACGCCCGAGGAACATCCTTACGTAGGTACGACGCTATTGCGGGAAAAAAGATACCCTGAATCCATCATTGAAGCGATCCTTGGCCATGCCCCCTATACCGGGACTCCACGAACGACCCTTCTGGCAAAAACCCTTTTCGCCGTGGATGAACTGGCTGGCTTCATTACAGCAGTTGCCTATGTTCGACCTACACGTCTTGAGGGGATGGCTCCGAAAAGCGTCCGCAAAAAATTAAAGGATAAGGCGTTTGCGGCGGCGGTCAACCGGGCAGATATTCAGCAGGGTGCCGAAGAACTGGGTATTGAACTGTCCCAGCACATTTCCAATGTGATCGCCGGCATGCGTAAACATGCAGATCGATTGGGACTTGCGGCCCCTATATAATCCGAGCCATGGCAGCACCTGGTCATGTACCTGGAACGAATCTGAAGGAGGTCATCAGTGATTACATTGGGCGCCATTGGCCTGGCAGCGACACATCAAAAACAGCGCCGCAATCACGTAGAAACAGGACTTCTAAGCGCGGATTCGGATTATACTTGATTCGCTTGATCCCATGGGTACTAGCGGTTCTGTTTGTCCTCTCATTCATTTGGGACTTTACCGGGCTCGGCCTCTTACTGGATCACAACGGCATCTATATCCTCTTTCAGAGTGAGCAAACCTTGATCCTTGGTCATTATTCCGGGCTGGGACTCCCATCATTTAGCCGCATCCTCGAGTTGGAAGGGTTAATGGTGACGGTTTCAGCCGCCGGACTGATTGGATTCTTTACAAACTGGTTGGCCATTACCATGCTGTTTCATCCGCGGAAGCGTCGTCCCCTGTTGGGGCAGGGAATTATTCCGGCATCCCGGGATCGGATGGCAGATCTGATTGCCCTTGCCATCAGCAAAGACCTGATCAGCGAGGAAGTCATCCTGGAACGAATCCATCTCAGCGGGGTGGTTCCCAAGTACAGGGAGATGGCCCTGCAGGTGGCAGAGGGACTGCTCTCAGATGAAAAATTTCAACGGGAAATCAAAATCTTGGCCAGCCGGTTTCTCACAGAAAAGCTCGAAAGCCCCAAACTCAAAGAAAAGATCACCTCGGTCGTCATGGAAATGATTGACTCGGCCGCCAAGAAAGGGTTTACCGGGATGGCAGTCAAGGTCTACCAAATGCTCAACCGTGAAGGTCTCCAACGACAGATTCAGGAAGCGATTGATGAGTTACCCGAAACCGTGGATCTGATTGTGGATGAATTTGCAGCGACCTTTCAAACGCTGCCAGGAAAGGTTGCCGAACGTGCAGACGACATTGAGCTGTGGCTGACGAAAGCGATTATCTCCTTTGTCGGCACGCTTGATATTTATGAAATGGTCTCAAAAAACCTGCGTGAATACGATGAGCGTCGGTTTGAGAACCTGATTAAGCGTACTTCGAATGATCAGCTAATCTATATCAAGTACCTTGGGGGTGCACTTGGGGCGATCGGTGGACTGGTGATTTTTGATCAATGGCTTGCATTGCCGCTTTTGGCGGTGGTACTGGGTTCGGTGATTGCCTTGGACTACCTTGTGGTCTGGATTATAAAACGTCGCCAGACTGCTTAGTGGGTTCAGTTGGATGACCTCCGGCTCCACTTCCTGAGTGCCGTCAAGGACGGAAAGCACTTCCTCCATGGTCTCTGCTTTCATCAGGCGCATTCGAAGCTTACTTGCATTCCTGAACCCTTTGAAGTAGCCTCCGTACATGCGGCGCAGTTCCCTGACACCTCTGCGCTCTCCAAGCCAGTCACACTTCAGCGTAAGGTGTTCTGCAACCACACTGATACGTTCGGTCCAAGACGGAGGCGGAAGGTTAATTCCTTCTTCGATAAATGCCTTCGCACGCTTAAAAATCCAGGGGTTCCCAAATCGCGCCGCGTCCGATCATGACGGCATCCACACCTGTTTCTTCGAACATTTGCAGGACGGATTCCGGCTTTAGGGCATCCCCATTCCCAATGAGTGGGATTCGTTGAAGCCCCTCTTCGCGAATCTGCTGTAGATACTGCCAGCGTGCTTCTCCGCTGTACATTTGTTTTCTCGTCCTTGCATGCACCGCAAGTGCCTGAATCCCACACTCTTCCAGCATGCGGGCTACGTTGACGATATCTATACTGCCGTCATCCCAGCCAAGGCGGGTTTTTACAGTAACCGGCCGATCCGTGGCCTCGACAACGGTACGCGTAATTTTTTTCATCTTTGGCAGGTTACGCAGGATACCAGCACCTGCCTCCTTACACACCACTTTACGTACCGGGCAACCAAAATTGATGTCAATAATGTCTGGTTGAAACCCGATCTACAATATCCGTGGCTGATTTGACCTGATCAATGTCACCACCGAAGATCTGAATGCCTACCGGACGCTCGTTGTCGCGAATATCCAGCTTCATCAGAGAATCTTCCGCCTCGTGAACTAATCCACCTGATGAGATAAACTCCGTGTAGACAACATCTGCACCATAGCGCTTACACAGTGCTCGGAACGGAGGATCGGAAACATCCTCCATGGGGGCTAACAGGAGCGGCCGCTTCCCAAGTTCAATGGAGCCAATGCGCATTCTATACTATACGAATCAACAGTTGCTCAAATAAAACGAATTAACGGGCATTTCGTGCATCACGGACTAAATTTATGCGTAGAGAATTGTGAACAACCTTTATCTTATAGACATGACTTACCGAGTAATTCCTGGCTACTTATTGGTCCTCTGCGCAATCTTCATTGCAGGATGCGAGCCCGAACTCCTCAACATGGCGGATTCATGGCAGAGCCTTTCCTGTTGTGGTTTAATCGTACTCATCCTGGATGTGATCGCCATTGTTGAAGTTGCCGGCAGTTCCCGCAACATTACCGAAAAGCTCATTTGGATTTTCTTTATTGTGTGTGCTCCTTTTTTAGGACTCCTCTGTTATTACATCTTCGCTGATCGTTCATGACACTTCGAAATCCATTCTGGTTGATTGCCCTCTTTGTTATTTCTGGCGCGAATCATCCAGATCCTCCGAAGCGCGGTACTGATGAGGAGCCGAGCAGCGTGATCTTGATCTCCATTGATGGGCTTCGGGCAGATTATATCACACCTGAGGATACTCCTCATCTACATGAACTGGCTAGTAAAGGGGTTCATGCAGAATATTTAGAGCCGGTTTTCCCATCGAAAACCTTCCCCAACCATTACAGCATCATTACAGGATTGTACCCTGCAAATCACGGCATTATCAACAATTCAATGTATGACCCTGGACTGGGGTCTTTTCGGATCAGTGATCGAGACGCGATCACAAAATCAGACTGGTGGGGTGGCGAGCCTCTCTGGGTAACCGTTCAGAAACACGGCCACACGAGTGCGACCTATTTCTGGGTAGGTTCTGATGCCGATTCGATCCAAGGAATCCAACCAACTTACTGGATGGAGTACGATCATGATCTTCCCCATGATGTGCGAATAGACTCGGTCATGGCGGCTGTAACGCGTACGCCCCGCCCTGCCCTGATTACAACCTATTTCAGCTCGGTTGATACACAGGGGCATCGGTTTGGTCCCAAGTCCAATGAAACTCGCGAAGCTCTCAAAGAGGTTGATCAGCAAATTGGAAACCTGCTTGCACGTCTTCGGGGTGCAGGCCTTTATGAAGACATTAATATCGTTGTGCTGGGAGATCACGGGATGGCCGAAACCTCGAGTGAGCGAGTCGAAATGGTCGACGACTATATCAGGCTCGGTGATGTATATAGAATCGGCGGGCTGGATGCGTTAGGCTTTTTTAACCTGAAAGATTCAACGCAGCTGGACACTCTACTGAATGCGCTGAAGCAAATGTCTCATGTGAGATGGTTTACACGCGACGATGTGCCTGCAGAGTGGCATTATAGCGGTAATGAACGCATTCCAGACCTGATCGGGGTTGCGGATGAAGGATGGCAGATGTCAAGCAAGCAACTTTTTGAACATAACCCGGACTATTATTCCGGTGGCACTCATGGCTATGATCCGGCCCTACCGTCCATGCATGCAGCCTTCATTGCATATGGGCCACAGTTTAAGCAGAACCTGAGCGTTGACGGCTTCTCACTCATCCATGTCTACGAACTGCTATGCGCTGTAATTGGCATTGAGCCCGCCCCAAATGATGGAAACCTCGAAGAAATCGCACATCTTCTAAGAACGGATCCTTAATTCTAAGACCATGCATCGAATCCTTCTTGTAATCCTGTTCTATGCCTCTTCCGCATCAGCACAGGACCTTCAATATGTTGAGAGTCCTGATGCGATCGTACAAGCTCTATATGAGGTGATCTCTACTCCTGGCGGGCAAACACCGAATTGGGAGCGGTGGGACACTCTGTTTATCCCTGAAGCCCGATTGATTGCAATCGGATCCAACGAAGCCGGGAGAAGATTCGTATCGCACCTGGACACCTGAAGAGTACAAGGAAGAGGTGGGGGTCTATCTTGAAGAGAACCCCTTCTTTGAAGTCGAAGTGAGTCATACGTCGGAGCAATTCGGCAACATGGTGCACCGCTTCAGTACGTATGAATCCTACCGATCTATGGATAAACCTCCGTTTGCACGGGGAATCAACAGTATTCAGTTACTGCAAATGGAAGGCCGCTGGTGGATTGTGACCATTTTTTGGCAACCCGGAAACCTCCCGTTTCCCATTGCCAGAAGAATATCTTCCTGAAAAGTAACGTGGGTGTCATAAAAAATCAGATGGTCCTGTTAACTTCTTCCATTTGATGGAGAATTCTCTGCCTTTGCCAGTCGCCAATTGAATCATGTTCAGCCTAAAATCCAAAATAGCTATTGTGACCGGTGGTGCCAAGGGAATTGGGGAGGCTACCTGTCGCGCGTTCGCACAGCAAGGCGCAATGGTGTACCTGCTTGATATTGATATGCCAAACGCACTTAGAGTTGCACACGAAATCGGTACACACTGTAAAGCACTCTGCTGCGATGTTACGGACGCAAGTGCTGTGACGAGCACCATAGACAAAATTGCACATGATCAGGGGCAGCTGGACATCCTCGTAAACAATGCCGGAGCAGGCCACATCGGCAAACTTGATGCAACAACGGAAGAGGATATGGACCGCATGTATACGATTAACGTTAAGAGCATATACTACTGTACGCGTGCGGCTTTGCCCCACATGAAAAAATCGGGTGGCGGAAGCATTATCAACCTCTCCTCAATTGTGGCTACTGTCGGGATTCCTGACCGGTTTGCATACTCTGTAAGTAAGGGAGCCGTCGCCGCTATGACTCGCAGCATAGCAGTAGACAGTTTAAAGGACGGTATACGCTGCAATAGCGTTGCACCTGCACGCGTACATACCCCGTTCGTAGATGCATACCTCGAAAAATACTACCCTGATACAAAGCAGGATATGTTCAGTCAACTGTCCAAGGCCCAACCCTTGGGGCGCATGGCCACACCTGAGGAAGTTGCTGTACTGATCTGTTATCTTGCCTCTGATGAAAGTGCATTTCTGACTGGCGCTTCACTTCCCATGGATGGCGGTGCCTTCACATTACAACCTTAACCTTACGATACAGTGAAACTCATTCGTATTGGCCCCGATGGCCAGGAAAAACCCGGACTGCTCCTAGATGACGGTCGGCTCATTGACACTACCCCGGTGGTAGACGACTACGACGAATATTTCTTCGAACAAGGAGGGCTGGCTAGGCTACAGGCATGGTTTGACGAAAACACATCACATCAGGAGCTGGATCCTGACTCACGGATGGGGTCACCCATTGCTCGCCCCTCGAAGATCGTTTGTGTGGGGCTGAATTATGCGCTACATGCCAAGGAAAGTGGCATGGATCCCCCTCCGGAGCCTGTCCTGTTTTTTAAGGCCAGCTCCGCCATCTGCGGCCCTTATGATGACCTGATCATCCCTGGCGGCAAGACCGATTGGGAGGTTGAACTAGCTGTAGTCATTGGGAAACGTGCCAGTTACATTACGGTTGAGCAGGCTCCAGATTACGTTGCAGGCTATGTGCTGCATAACGACTACAGTGAGCGTGAGAGCCAGTTGGAGCGTGGTGGTCAATGGGTTAAGGGAAAAAGTTTCGATACGTTTGCACCACTAGGGCCATTCCTTGCAACCCCGGATGAGATCCCCGATCCCAATAACCTCAAACTATGGTTGTCAGTCAATGGGACGATGCTACAGAACAGCACAACTTCCGATTTTGTTTTTGATGTATGGGAAGTCATAAGTTATACGAGTCACTTCATGACGCTTTTACCGGGTGACGTGATTTCCACGGGTACACCCGCAGGCGTTGGCTTGGGACTGAACCCGCAGAGATACCTGAAACCGGGGGATGTTGTCGAGCTCGGTATCGAGGGACTTGGCAAGGCACGCCAAGTTGCCCGTGCACGCCACTTGTGATTACTGCCCCGCTGACTCGATTCCTAGTCCATGCGTGCACTTGTTTATACAGGGGCGTTTCAGATTGGCGTACAACAAGTACCTGAGCCTGAGCCGCTTCCCCGCGAGGTGCTTGTACAAATAGACTCGGTCGGTATTTGTGGATCCGATGTACACGGATATACTGGCACAACTGGTCGTCGTCTTCCTCCACTCATTATGGGGCATGAGGCATCTGGCCGAATCGCAAAATCTTCAAATGGATTTGATGCGGGCGAGGAAGTTTGCTTTGACTCTACGATTGGATGCAATGCATGCCCCGAATGTGCTTCCGGCCGGGTAAACCGCTGTTCTGAACGAACCGTATTTGGGGTGAGCACTCCTCGTTTTCGGCGTGATGGCGCAATGGCAGATTTTGTCTGTGTGCCCGCTCATGTACTCAGGCGAATCCCAAAGGGATTACCACTGAGCACTGCGGCCCTTTTCGAGCCGCTTTCGGTTGGACTGCACGCTACCCGCAGAGGTGGCAATGCCCAGAATGCCCAAGTCTTGATCATTGGTGCGGGGATGATCGGTCTGAGTATCCTACTCTCTGTACGATTACAGAAGCCGAAAGAAATTATTGTCATAGAGCCCCATAAGTATCGAAAAACCATGGCATTCCAACTTGGTGCTGACCAGGTGTTCGATCCTGAAGAGCATGCCGGAGCCATAGAGGCAGATATCACCTTTGAAGCGGTAGGTGCGGCATCAACTGTTGCTAAAGCCATCCACCACACGAAAGCGGGTGGGCGCATTGTAATTGTTGGAAATACCGCCCAACACCCTCCAGTTGATGTTCAACGCGTTGTTGCGAAGGAGCTGATTTTGACCGGGACGTATGCGAATGCGGGAGAGTACGACGAAATCATTGACCTTGTGTCCCAGAAAAAGCTGGATCCATCCCCGCTTATAAATGCAACCCTGCCGCTTGAAGAGGGCCCCGAAGCCTTTGCCCGATTACATCAACAGGCAGAACCAGAATGGATTAAAGTACTCCTACATACCTGAGTGCTTTTTTTATTGCCCCTGAGCGTCGGTCTTGTTGTCATTGAACACGGAGAGTTACGTTGAAGCCTGGAGCGACTTGCTATCCAAGCCTTCCCCATTTTGCATCACACAGTAGCGTTGGTTTAATTCACTACATGCGGCAATGAACCCGTCAGGCGAAGCCGTATTGAATGTAAACATGTCATAGTGACATGGAATCACAAGCTGGGCCCCAATATCTTTTGCCAATTGTGCTGCTTGCGCCCCGTCCAAGTTGCCTGCAACCCGGCGGGAAGGATCGCGTCCGTTAATGGGCAAGAGTGCAACATCTACATTCCATAGCTTCAGGCGCTCAACCATCCCTTCGTAGAGTAGTGTATCTCCACTATGATATACACTCCAATCTCCAAAAGAAATGATGTACCCCATAAACCGATGTTGCCCAAACTCATCGGTTTCCAAATCTTCGTGAGCCGCAGGAATTCCGAAAAACTTGAATTCCATTACTTCGCATTGGGAGCCATCCGTCATCCCCATTGGCCAGACGGGATCACACTGTAGCCGCTTCGCAACGAATGAGCGGTTTGCCTCTGGAATAATCATGGCCAAATTCGGGTTCACCCGAACCAGCGGCCTGAGTGTTTCGCCATCCAAATGATCTGTATGGTTATGGCTGGACGTGACTACATGTACAAAATCAAGACGATCAGGGGCTAGGACACGCTCGGTCATGCGGATATGCGGCTTATCTGTATTGGCATATTTCGTGGTCAGGGAATCTGACAGATATGGATCCAATAGACAGTACCGATCTTCCCATTTGATCAAAAACCCGCTCTGGCCAAGCCACCATATGCGCCACTGCCCCGATGGTACGATACTGTCACGAATATCGGCCAGGAGCGCCTCATCTTTCTGCAGCGGTTCAATCATTTTCATCAACGAATCGCTGCGTCACTTCCCCGGAATCCGGGTTTTTCAGAATAAGCTTCACCTTGCCATCCGGTAATCGTTCCCGCTTGACCAGTTCCAATCCATCTACCGTTTCTTTTAATCCGTGAATACGTTCAACATTCGTGCGCCCACGCCAGTCGTCCAATTCAACAGGTTCCCATTTTTTAGATCCCGCAGAACGGTAGCATGCATCAATGACTGCATTAACGACATACCCGTCATAAAATGTCTCTCTGGGCTCACGCCCCCCGTCCATGGCATCAAACATGTCTGTGAACATGTCTGTATAGCCTAGTTCATGCACTTCGTCCCCCACCGGAAATAACCACCCTGATTCCTGCTCTGCTTTTTCTGCAACATAGCCACCGGCCCCGCTAGAGAACATTTCAAAGCCAGTCCTCAGAAAGTGATTCAACCAGATCGTCCCTTCCGTACCTGCGACCTCGTCTCGTAAATCCATCCCCCCTCTAAACGACCAACTGACTTCAAACTGCCCTATCGCACCATTCTCAAAGCGAATCAGAGCAATACCGTTATCTTCCGCCTTGATGGGATGGACGAGTGTATCGGCCCAGCAACTCACCTCCACAGGGCGAATATCTTTTCCAATAAAGCTGCGAATAATTTCGATGCAGTGACAGCCTAAATCAACAATCGCTCCACCACCGGCTTGCTCTACATCCCAGAACCAGCTGCTATGCGGACCACTGTGAGTTTCCCGTGAGCGTGTCCAAAGTATTTCCCCCAGGGCACCGCTACGGACAGATTCCAGTGCTTTGAGTGTTTTCGGTGTATAGACAAGATCTTCCAGGTATCCCGCAAAGATTCCACTCGACTCAACGATATCCAGGATGCGTTTTGCTTCTGCAGCAGTACGTGCCAATGGTTTTGTACAGAGTACTGCTTTATTTGCTTCCGCACAGAGCCGGATTGCCTCTTCATGCAAGTGATTCGGCAAACCAATAACGACAACATCACTGGATGGATGACGAATCGCTTCGGCCATATCTGTTACAGCATGACCAATCCCCCATTTTTTGGCAAATTTCTGAGCACGATCCGCATCCCGTGAATACACGCAATTGACGCGGTCACGCCCCCGCTGCCCATGAAGTGTCATTGTATAGAACAGCCCTATCAGGCCAGTTCCAAGCATCGTTACATTATGTTTTTGTGACATTTTCGATCAGGTTTTCGTTAAGCCTATGATCACACTCTCCAAGAATCGCTTCCCAAAGTCTTCGACGCTACTCATTCGTGGACGCCCATTCCGCGGCCGGATGGCAAAGCGCTCCTTCTTGATTTCATAGCCAACCTCTACTATGTTCGGTATATACCTATCCTCTATATATTCTATCGGTTCGTAGTGATATGAATTCATCGGTTCTTCCCGTGCGAGGTGGAGTGTTACCGAGCATCGCTCTCGCATTTGCCTCCTTGCGCTTCCGAAGAAAAAAAGATATTTGGCCGTAACATCACCTTTCAGAAAGTCAATTCTCAGAAACCAAGTACGTTTGGCAGACTCGTTAATACGTAACGCGGAATACTTCTCGAACTCAAGATTCCCAAATTCCTTAAGACGTATACTGGCCCCGTATGCTACTTCATCTAAATCATTGGCTGTTTGGCGAAGATGGCTCTTCAATAATTCCATTGCATTTTTCCAGACCTCGTACTCGTTCTCCGCTTTTAACCGTTCGGATTGGGAAAACTTCTCTCCAAGGCTTCTGGCCCATTCCATGTGTTCTTCTTGTTCCCTCGCAGCAGCCTCATACTCCTCAAGGCTCTCTCCAATGCATTCAGCGACAAGTACTACGAAAGGGGTTAAGTCAGATCCCTGAAACTCCTCAAGCGTGTCGTAATACCGGATACGATCTTCCTTGGATATGATGGCGATTGGAAAACCATAACGCATAAGCAACAGGTTCAGTAAGAGTCGTGCCACACGGCCATTACCGTCAATAAAGGGATGGATCGAAACAAACCATGTATGAGCAACCGCAGCCGCGAGTAAACCCGACACGCTTGCAAGCTCCTGCTTGTCTGGTGTGCTGACAGTGACTAGCCAGGAACTAAAACTCTCCATTTCTGCCGGCACGGATTCTGGACCACATGGTTTGTAGCCTGAACCGCTAATCTCTACTGGAACTGATCGATAGGTACCCGCTTGATCAGAAAGACCCTCCAGTACAAATGCATGGATTTGCCGGATTGTAGTTGCCGTGATCGGTTCTTCACTACTTTTGGCAATTTTTTCGAAAAAATCCAAAGCATGGGATAGATTTCGAGCTTCTGCCTGATCTTTGAGTGGGACGCCAGTGATGGTAAGACCAGCCTCTACCACGGCCCGGGTCTCACCAACATCAAGCTTATTCCCCTCAATGGCGTTGGAGTGGTAGATAGTTTTGATGCGAAAATGCTTGCGGATCCGATAGAGAACTTCGGAAGAGAGACTCCCATTCTTCCGCATGGCTTGTACCCGGCCGGCAAGAACTTCGAAATCACTCTGTCTTGCATTATCATAACTGTAGGGAGTATTCGCAATATCGATATGCATTCACAATTAGCCTAACTTTGAGGTGATTGATATATAGAGACTTTTGGCTCTTCGTGGCTCACAATGTTTAGTTCCTCTTAAGAACTATTGAGATGTCCCAAGTATCCTTAAAATAGATCTTATAGTAGATATAATAGGGGTATTATACGATCTGCCATACCGAAATAACGAGAAAACGGCGTCAAATGGCGGGAATCCAGAAGACGCTCCCACACCGCTGTGGTCTGACCTGTTCCTCGCCTCCCAGAAAAATAGACTGCCCCTTTTTAGACGGGCCCCCCGTTCTTAGGCGCCGAACCCGAGCCTCTTGGCCACATAGTAGACGGCAAAGATCAGCATGATGGTCGAGCAAGCCCAAAGTAGCATGTCGATGATGAGACTCGGCCGGATCGACCGGTCGGTGTGACGGTAGCGGAGGTAGATGGCCGAGAACCCAATGATAGGGAGCATGCAAGCTTGGAAGATGCCGCCGATGATGACCATGACGACCGGCTGCGCGATCCATCCGTAGAGCGCGACATAAAGTGTTGGGACCCCCACGATCACTACCCGCCTCCAAAAAAGGAGTTGCCTCTTACTGTCGATCCGGGCCACTCCCACCAAATGGAAGAAGTCCGTGATGACTCGGGAGCTGCTGGCGACGTTGGCGAAAAGAGTTGAGTAGAGCACAAAAAAAGCACCCATCAGAAAGAGATAGAAGGCCCACGGTCCCAAGGTGGAGGTGTACATATTCGACAGGGTGGAAACCATTTCATAGCCGGCGGGAACTGTCCCCATTCCGCCAAGAACCGCCGCACCCAGAATGTAGAAGGCCACCGTTGCCGTGGTGTAGAGCACCATGGCCACGAGCACATCCGCCTGCATGACCCGGATCCAACCTCGCGCCCGTCCTTCCCAAGCGGCACCCTCTTCCCGAGGGCCCACGAAGCGCGCATACCCCTTCTCCAGGCACCAATAGGGATACATGATCAACTCCGCCGCCCCCACTCCGGTAAGCCCCAAGGCGGCGAAGGCCACCGCAATCCCCCTTTCCGGAAGATTCAGGCGAAGACCGGAGAGGAAGTCTTCCGCAGTGGGGGCAAAGGGAGTCCACCCCAGCAGGACGGCACAGGCGATGGTCACGAAAGTGAAACTGACCACCATCCCCACACAGATCTTTTCCACCCTCCCGTAATGCCCCCGGAACAGAAATGCCATCACCGAGACTGCAGCGACCATAGCCCAGACGGTCCCGCTGACCTGAGGCAGGAATAGATGGAAAGTCTGACCGACGCCCCCGACGATGCCGCTTCCCTGGATAATGACTCCTATGGTCATGATCCACCAGCACCAGACGACCCACGAAACCCGCCACCGGGGTCCAGGGACTCGGTTCAGCCCCTGCAAGGCGGTCTCTCCAGAGGACACTACGTATCGCCCCAGCTCCTCCTGGACCACCACCTTAATACCGCAACTCAGGATGATCAGCCAGAGGACAACGAAGCCCACCTCGGCGCCAAGGGTCGTCGTGGCAATGAGTTCTCCAGAGCCCACAATGGACCCGGAAATGATGAGCCCTGGACCCAGTTTCCGCAGGATGGGCCAGAACCCCCGGGGTGCTGTTTGGGTCTGTTTCGAATGAGATGGGGCGGTCATGTAACTCCTCGAATTACTCCTGCATCCGAATCAAGAAGGAGCTTGTAGCCAATTGTAACCAAAAGCGTTCCGTCATCGCGTTATCGTCCAGAAACATCTTGAACACAGCCATAAGCGACAGTCCCCCATGGTCGCAACGTCCCGGTGCCAATCTCGAATCCTTCATTCTCTTTTTGATCTCCGTTGGTTTAATGTCTCGATTTACTTACTAATCGTGATCCAAACTAGCGAAAACGCAGGTCCCAATTACAAATTAAGGGGAGGGATTATCGCGGATACTTGACATTTCGTTAGCAGTTGCGTAGGTCATAGGATGTCGCGAAGGGAAACAAGAAAAAACCTACATCATACGAGGTACGTCAAGAGATGGCAAGTATCCGCGATAATCCCCTCAAAATACAATTTGAATGAATCCTGCCCAAGCCTATCTGAACAAGGCCAGCCATGTGCTGGAACGAATCTGTACCAGTCAAATGGATGCCTTGGAAAAAGCGGCGGATATCTGCACACAAAGCATTGCGGAAGGTGGTCTGGTGCATCTCTTTGGGTCCGGCCATTCTCGTATGGGGGTTGAAGAAGTGTTTCCCCGCTATGGTAGTTTTCCAGGGTTTCATCCGATTGTAGAGCTGTCTCTCACCTATCATAATCAAGTCGTGGGGGCAAATGGCCAGCGCCAAGCTATTTTTCTTGAACGTGTTGAGGGTCTGGGAAAAACGATCCTTCGCAACTTTATCCTTGAACCTCCAGACAGCTTTATAGTGTTTTCCAATAGTGGCGTCAATGAAGTTGTCGTTGAGGTGGCATTGGAAGGCAAAGCCAGAAACCTGCCGCTCATTGCGGTCGTCTCCAAAGCGCATTGTAATGCTTCCGGTACCCGGCACAGTAGTGGGAAGCGGCTCACGGATCTGGCTGATGTTATCCTTGATAACTGCGTGCCTGCAGGTGATGCAATGGTTCGTGTAGATGGACACCCTGACCCCATCGGTCCAGGGTCTACCGTCGGAGTAGCACTTCTGGTCAACAGCCTAAAATGTCTAGTTGCTCAGAAGCTCACCGACCGTGGCATGCCACCGATTGTATTAACGAGCAGTTACCATATCGGCAGTGAGGCATCTGCGGCCAGATTTGATGAATGCTTTGATGACTACCGTGCACGGGTCCGTAGAGTCTACGGAACTACCGAAGGACAATCAACGGCTTCGTCGCCTTGAAGACCGTAGAAGCAAATCCGTCAACCAGGATTCTGTAAAGATAGACCCCACCCGGCAAGGTGGATGCATCCAAGGTTGTGACATACCACTGCCCAGAGTCCCTGTGCTGATTTTCTCCGGTCATCACTACTCGACCAGTAAGGTCAAAGACCTCCACAGAAACGACACCTGATTCTCCTTCGAGAAAGTATCTGATCGTAGTTTTATCGGACGTTGGGTTCGGAAAGGATTGTGCCAAAACATTTTCGACCTCGGACCCTACAGAAATTTCATCAATTGCGAGCCTCTGCTGCTGGCCACTCTCGCTTAGAGCTACGAGTTCGTAAATATATTGCCCCACACTAGGAAGATCAATCGTGCTTCCGTCAACAGCACCTTCACCTCTGGTGATCTCTATGACACTTTCATCTTTTTCACGCCGCTGTATTACGAATTCATCAATACCGTAATCTGCGGTAAATTCCCACTTGAGCCCTACAATACCCGATTGATTTAGTCGAGCAATGATGGTTCCCCCTCCCAATAGATTATTGCCTCTCAAAAGCAGATCTTCTACTTTCAGCATAAAGTCTGAAAGCATCTGATAATTATTATCCCCCGGGCATGCGGTACTTCCAAAATCACGATGCCCCCGCATATTATCCGGAGACACATCATAACGCTCAGACATAAAGCCAAAGGTGGCCACTAATGAATCAATAGCCGAAGGTGTCATTTCATCACGACACCCTGCACCTTCTGGAGGATGATAACATCCCATTAAGGAAATCCCAATATTCCCTGTATTTGCCCCTCCCGCATGTGCACCGTGAGCCAAACGTGGTCCCTGATCAAAAGGGTCTGATTCATTCAAAAATGGGCGTCCCTGATACAGGCGCCCCTCCTGATCCATGAGGAACTGGTATCCAATATCGCTCCATCCACGACCATTCTGGTGAAAATCCTGAATCCGACGAACCTGCTCCAATCCCTCTGCAAGTGTCGTCGCTGCAAACCCTGCCGTATGATGCAAGGTCATATAATCATAACTTGGGCGGTTCAGGGGTATCGGAGTGCCTCGGAATGGCTGTGCTCTCCATTCCGTGCGTCGACGAATATGAGGCGCTCGAATCAAAAAATCATCGCTCTCCTCAATCTTGTGGGATGATTGATCAACCCCACCCTCATCATCCAGGCGCTGATCAAATGTGCCTGCACTCAATATGTGCAACTCATGAGATGAATCCACTTCGAAACGAAGTTCGAATCTGGATGCCTCAAGAACGCGATCGCTCCGGTATGCTGCAAGAAACGCATTATCGGTGGCGCTGCGGACAATGTAGAGCGCCTGCCATTCTCCCCAGATCTCCTGTTCAAGAAATCGGATATAACCAGATAGAGAATCACTGGCCGTGAACCCCTGCAGGGCAATTCCGGTAAACTCAGTGGTGAGATCTTTGCTGGCAACACTCACTGTGGAGGTCTTGCCTGCAAACGTAGTCTCGGATGGTTGAAGTTCAATTTCTGCATGAATAATATCATGCAGAAGCTGTGCCTGGACTGTTGTTGTAAAAGAAAGCAGTAAAAGAAGGCAGAGAGACCATGACCGCATTAACCCTAAAAGGAAAGATTGAAGGTGAACCAATGGGTTTGTGTCAGGCGTCCGAAGTCAGCATACGCATAATCAAACCTTGTTGCCAGATCCCTATTGATACGAATCATGAGGCTTCCGCCTGCAGTCAGTCCCTGTTCGGTATCGGGCTCAAACAGGTTTCGGTACCCAGCCCTGAATGCAATAAGGTCCCGAAAGCTATACTCTGCACCCGCATTCACATACTCTGCATTATCGTTGGGATGCGCCGCATCGGTCGTGATGAGTATACGATGGGTTCCGGTATCCATCGCATCCCAGGCTAAGCCCACTCGAAAGATTAAAGGCATGGAGAATCCATCCATGCGGTACTGCGCATTGACGATTTCAGCGGTTCCTATCGTATTTGGACTCGGATCTTCGCTGAAAAGTATATCCCGCCCATCCATACGCATTTTGGGACCTAGGTTAGACATACTGGCCCCAAGACGGAGGCTTTCAAATGGTGTGGTAAATAATGTCCCTACATCAAAGGCGATAGAGGAGGCTTTGCTGTGCCAGATGCGTTCCTGAACAAACTTCAAGCTCCCACCGATCGAAAATTGATCGCTTAGATTCCGTGCATAGGTGAGCTGAAGTGCAAAACTGAGGGCATTAAACTGTTCTCCCGTCCCCTCGGGCTCCATCTCTGTACGAACGGGCATGTCTCCGCTATCCACCATCAGCAGTGAGAGCCCTATAGATCCAACCGGCTCCACTGTCGTACCAAACGCGACAAAGTTGTAGTTAATATCTGCCAAATACCGGGTATTACTCAGTTGCAGGTGGCTGCCTGCAAGCCGCGCAAATCCCGCGGGGTTCCAATACACGGCACTCATATCACTCGCTTCCGCCACATAGGCACCACCGAGAGAGATCGCGCGGGCCCCTGCACCTAATTTCAAGAATTGGGCGGCAGTGGTTCCAACACGGGTAATGGTTCCTTCTTCAAGTGAAGCAGGGTCATCCTGCGCCATGAGCAAACCCTTGGCGGACATCCCCAGAAGCACAACAAGCACACAGATGGACTTTGTCATGGGAGATTTACTTGATTACGGCGAATTTCCCGATATAGGATCCGACTGGACTATCTACATGGAAGATATAGAGACCATACGCCAGATTCATATTGTCCTTGGTTCGCATATCCCAAAACACTTTCCCATTATCTAATGTCGTGTCATGGTAGAGTGTCTCCACCAACTCCCCTGCCAAGGTATAGATGCGGATGGTACACTGTTTGGGCACATTCGCAAAATACAACCTTCGCTCACCCCGTTCGGTACGCGCAATCGGATTGCGAGGCTCAAAGGCCGAAGTGGCAACATATGGATTCGGAACCACATAAATATCCTGCAATTCCTGAGCAGCCAGGGTTTCGTCTGTTCCCGCTGCAACGGTGCGGAACGTATACTGATCTCCTTCCGCAAATGGCTTTCGTGTGGCAACAAAAAGTACGTCCCCATCCTGCGGGGTTGTACCAATATCATCCATACGGACCTCCCAAGTAGCCGTCAGTACCCCCTCTAGTTGTTCCAGAAATACAATTCGTTCATTTACGTCCCATACCCCATTCCGATTGACATCTGGAACGAATACCTGGATTGGAAGATTGGCTCGGGTTACATTGACAACCTCGAATGGAATCGGGATATTGTTATTGAAACCAGTCCCGATGGGAGAGTCTGCAAACCTGACTTCATAGTCGAAGGGTTGAATCCTACGTCCAGGACCAGTGCTTGCCTGCTGGAACCGGAAGGGAATGTCTGTGCTGTTACCGACCCATCCAGAAGCCTCTACATCAAATTCCATGGGATCTTCCTGTACAAAAATGTGAAGTCCCTCAAATACAATGTTGGCTTCCTCGCTCTGCAGATGCCTGCTTTCAAAAATAGGTGCGTATTGAAAAGATACCATCAACTCTTCCCCGGCACGAATCCCTGCGCTCGGATTTATATTGATGGTCCCTGAGCGACCATTCACGCTGTAATCGGTATCCCATACCAAAAGTCGGCCATCTTCGGTTCGAAGCTCTACAGAACTCTCGACAATATTCTGATATAACGTGCTTTGACTTTTCCCAGGTGCTGCCCGAATGATTGCCGTGACCGGCCCCTCGTTGATGACCGAATACGCGATCCCCGCATCGGTTTCATCAAACTCAATACGATAGGCCTGATTATCCCTGACTGCCAGTTCGTCAACTACATTGATGACGATTGTACCGGTTGCATGTCCACTGCTATGGGTTAATCCGGACGGATCCAGTGCAGACGCAGAAACATAGCCAGCTACTCTGGGCCCTGGTATCACCGAAGTCGTATTTACATCAAAAATATATTGATCCGTCGTTGGATCGTACGTGATGGTTTTGCTGGTCTCACTTGGTGGAATTCCATTCGTGAACGCATCCCCGGCTGCACCTGCGAACCCGCGATCATAAGCCGCGACCGAATAATAGTACGTCTGTCCGTTAACGACATTATTGGAATCAGCAAACGTATGGAAGAGTCCCGTATCATCACCCAAGTCATAGCTTACACCTCGTCCAGGGAATGGAATCGGACTGGGGCCATTCAAGCCATTGTCCAAATCAAACCGAGCATCCACTCCGAGTGCCGTCTTGAGCGGCGTGAAAAGAAAATTACTTCCATTGATGTCCGTAATGGTCTGCTGATCGGAGAACTCATGATCGGTTGAGCGATAGACCACATAACCTTCAAAGTCACTCTCTCGTGTGAGCGGATCTACGGATCCCTCAGCCATATCGTCCCAATACAGTGTAACCTTCTTATCCCCCGGCACTGCCCGGAGCGTCGGTTTCTGTGGCGGTTTCGCAAAGACATAACCCACATCGTAGATCTGTTGGGCTATATTTGCATTGAGCCGTAAGTCTTGCCGATTTTGGCCAACAATCAGCGCGATTGAAAATCGTTTGGTCGCTCCGGCCCGAAGCCCAAAAGATCCCGATCCATAGAGAAATACATAATCTCCCGGCGTGGTTGGCACAACATCAAATCGTCCAGGCTGAACAAATCCCCATACACGCTCATCATTGCTGACTCGATTCCTGCAAACGGTGGGGACGCAAAAGAGGTGAGTCCGAACTGATCACTTTCATCAATATCCGTGAATTCAAAATTCGGCTCTCCAGGCTTCGTAATATCAAACTGATCTCCTGCAGTCGGCACCCCGTCGCCCTCTCCCTCATCGCCGGTACCTGGAATGCCATCTACACCAACATCATCAAGGTCGGGATTCCAATCTCCATCATTATCAATCCCGTCCGTCCATGATTCATCAACAAGCCCGTCATCGTCATTGTCAATGCCATCATCATCAACTCCTGGACTTTCCAGGAATTTATATCCGAAATACCCCGGTACACGCCCCGCAATATCACTGCGACCATCATCGTCCCATGCAAAAACCATATTGAGGCTTTCGTCATAGAACGCCCAGTCATCCGGCCAGTCATTTGGGCCTCCCACATGCGGGTCCCCCCACATTCCAAAGATCACTTTATCAAGGTCCTTCTCGCTTTTATTCGTGATCTTGTAGATCAAAAAGATCACATCTTCTGCCAAAGGGTTTGCCCACTGGTACAACCGAACTTCCACTTCCAACCCCAAGCCTCTCTTTGTACTGTCACTGGGAAAGGGCCAATAGCTGAACTCGCTATTGTTATAGTCATTCATAAAATAGAGGGTCTCCTTATCCGCATTGGATGCACCCTGTCGGAGTGCACCGGGCCACAGGTACTGTTCTAAAGATTCATTATACCAGTCATCCGGCCACGAATCCGGCTTCCCATCCAGATCGCTATCCGAGTCATCGTTCGTCGGAATCTTGATGGATTGGGGGTTCACGACCTGTAGTCCTGCGAAGCTCCCGACGGGCTCTGCACATGATATAGGTTGCCAACCCCAATACGTAGAACCATCCGGTGAGATTTCCCCGCCATTGGAAACCAGGCCATCCGAAACAATCCGCATCACATATACCTGATTCCCGTTCTCATCCAGAACTGGCCTGCCGTTGTCATCTTGCAAGGGAACGCTCTGAGGATCCCCGGGCACGCCCGTCTTCCCGATACGTGTCAACGATTTCCGCTGCAACCAAAGGCCCGAACTCATAGCCATAGCCGAGACCATTCCATACAATATCTGTGATTGTATTGCCGGGAGCAGAGATTGACCCAAAGTTGAAGATCTGCGTGGTGATCCGGTTGCCATTCAAGATGGCATCCCGGCGGTTGGTAAGCCCTTCTTCACAATCCTGATTGGCTCCTTTTCGAAAGGGGATCTTACCCAGGTTGGTGAGCCATGCATTGACTTCATGCTGATCCCAGCCTCGCAAGCGCTCTGTTTGGTTTTGTTGAGCATGAACCTGACTAGCGACTAGAAATAGGCCCAGAACCAAAGAAATCCCGAATCTAAGATTCATTAGAAGGAAACCGTTAGACCGGCTCGTACCTGACGTGGAGAAGAGTACCAATGCGGCCGTGTATCATATTCTTCGAGGGTATGAACACCCGGAAGATGATAATTCCGTTCCCATGTGGCATGAAGGTTCCGCTGTGCTGACAGTGAGTAGGTTGCACGCCCCGTATCGTTAAAGACAAAGTTTTCGTTCAAGCGATCCAACAGATTGAAGACCTTTACAAAGGCACGAATCGGTACATTGATCACGTTAAACTCCTTGTACAGGTGTACATCTATATCCAATTTCGCCGGCTTGCGTCCACTGCGCGTGGGCAGGTCTATATTCTGATCCAGAATGAATGGTGAATATGGATAGCCTGTAGCGAACTGACCATTGAACGAGAGTCCCAGTCTTCTGGAACGCGACAAAGTCACAGTGGAAGAGATCACATGGCGTTGATCAAAAGTCAGTGGAACCACCTCCAACTCATTCTCCCGGCCAGATAACCGATTAAAGAAAAATCTATTCGCATCATCATCACTTCCTTCTGCAATCTGGAACGTGTAATCCAGTGTGGCAGACAAAAACCCGTCACGCGCCCGGCGCTTGGTCAAGGAAACGGTAAGCCCTGTCACATTCGCGTATGCCTTGTTCAGGTAAATATTGTAAAGATCTTCCCCGGCAATCGTAGAATGGCGCACCAGCTGCAGCGCCATGTAGTCTCGTATGTTTTTGAAATACCCCGTCAAATGAATTGCCAATAACTCGCCAATCTGCTGCTGCACGCCAAACTCATATTGCACGGTTCGTTCGGGGCGCAGGTTTGTATTTCCGAATGTTGGCGCACTCCCCTTGGGAAATTCAAACTCTGGATTTACATACAGATTGCGCAAGGAAGGCATTTGCGCAAAATGTCCGTAGGAAAAATGAATGATCCCGCGTTCGGTGATCGGGAACGAGACTCCAAGGCGTGGAAGCAGTAAATTTTTGGTTGATGCCTGGCCCAATTCTCCCTGGGGATTAAACAGGTCTGGGATATAGGTACCGTTCGGATCAAAGCGCTCAAATCGCAACCCTGCATTAATGATGAAGTTATCGAATTCTAGCTTGTCCTGAGCGTACGCGCTCAATTCGAGGACTTTCTGGTCATCATAACGGTCATGGGAAGGGTTATCTACCGGCTCAACCGTGGGCTCCAAATACTGATTGCCATCGTAGAGCACAACAAAATTCTGACGGCTCAGGCTATGCTGCTGAACCTCGACTCCCATTTTCACTTCGTGCGTGATCCCGAACTGGCGCGTAGCATCTACCTTACCGCGAAGAGACTGAGAATCCTCGTAGACATGGGATTTTTGGTTCCCACCAAAGAGATAGTTGTTTCCCGGAAAGCCTGTGACATTGCCCCCACCAATCCCTCCAATATCCTTGACATAACGCGGATCAAATGGGTCTTCATAGAGAAAGTACTCATACGAAGCCTTGGCCCAGGAGAGCTTGACGGTGTAGAATGCTCGGGTGTTCAGAGTATGCGTAAAATGCAAACTGTGGTTATGATTCCGACGCTGATTACTGGCCACCCCATCGGGATTATACCTGTACCCAAAACTGAACCCTTTCGCCTTGCTATTATCAATCAGATAGGAATACTCTAACTGTGTATTGTTCGTTGGCCGGGCCGTCAATTTTGAGAGTACATTGAACCGCTCACTCGGATTCATGGCTACACGCTCATCGGGAAGTGCAAGCCCTCGCCCTCCAACGACGCTCCCATCAGGCAGGGTGATTGTACTGTCTGCGTAATCCCACCAGGGGTTCCCATGGATTTCATAGTACCATGGGGTGCCATTGAAATTCGCTGAATCACTCGGCAAATGCTGCCGTATTCCGTACAGATGACCGTCGCTATTATCGTACCTCCCTGAAACCAGGAATCGCAATCGGGGACCCACAGGAACAGGGCCACTCAGGGACCCTTCTATGGTCGTGGTATTGAGATTTATTCCTTTAGGCAAAAGAAATAGGTCGTCATTTCGCGTCAAATAGTCTCCTCCGTAAGCAGTAACGGATCCCTCATATTCCTCTCCGCCCTCTTTGGTCACCAAGTTGACAACTGCAGACATTGCCTTCCCATATTCGGCGTTGAAGGCTCCAGAGATCACCGTCAATTCTTCTATGGCATCAATCGCCACACGTGTATTGATTCCGTTCGTATTGAATGGATTGCTAACGGCAAGCCCATCTACCAAATAGGAAATCTCATTACTGCGTCCCCCGCGTACATGCAGTTCTCCGCTTGCTCCGGTGGTTACGCCCGCAGTTGTGGCGAGGACTCCAAAGAGACTCTCCACGGGAAGCGCTTCAATCTCTTCGGCAATCACCGTTTTTTGGGAAGCTGTTAAGTCCTTTTGAACCAAGGGACGCTCCGCCTGAACGATTAATTCCTCCCCTTCAATGACTGCTTGATTGAGTTTGACATCAATCCGGGTAGTTCGGCCGCTGGCGATCTGGATATCTGTGACGCGCTGGCTTTGGTAGCCGATGTAAGAATATACGAGCGTATAGGATCCGGGACGCAGGTTAAGTAATACATAATTCCCTTCCACATCTGTGGTGGTACCACGCCCAGTACCCTCAATAAGAATCGCAACCCCGATGAGCTCCTCTCCGGTACCTGCATCCTCTATGTGCCCGGCAACTTTCCCCTGCCCCAACGCAGGCATATACCAAAGACAGATCAGGAATACGAGACCCCAAAGTTTGCTCATGTATTATCAGAGATTCACAACACGAACGATCCCATAACCAACCCAGCCCTTGAACTGACCAGATGGAAGGGACCTAGTCATCCCTTCCGTCTGGTCAGAGGTCATACTACTTTACAAGAACCATACGTCTTGCATGCCTAAACTGGCCCCACTCCAAGGTGTAGATATACTGGCCACTTGCGACTGCCAGCCCACTATCCCCCAGCCCATTCCAATCGACTGAGTGCGTACCCTGAGCATAGTGCTCGTCATTGATCAGGGTTCGAACCAAGCGTCCCGTCATATCATAAATTCTGACACTGATACGCTTATCCAGTGGGAGCGTAAATGAAAATGTCGTGGACGGATTGAACGGATTGGGATAATTCGCATTCAGCACAAAATCAGTGGGAATAATCACCCTGTCATTTGAAATGCTGGTAGTGAGTCCATCACTTGAAAGAACACGCATGAACGCCCGATGTGGGTTAGCCTTGGCCTCCACGACTGTTCTGGTGTAGGTGGAGTCAGCTGGATTGAATACCTCGTTGATCACATAGACGCTATCTGGAACACCTTGAAAACTCATTGCAACCTCATTCTGCCCATCTCCATCTACATCACCTAAGTATGCAAATTTCCCTGCAAATGAACCGTCTCCACCACCAGGATTAGCCATGTAGGTCGTCATGACTCCTGCGCTGTCACGGTTCACCGTATCAAACATCAACATCTCAGGCGTGGGGAAATCAACCTCCCGCACCGAATAATTGGCTGGGTCTTCTACATCTCCCTCGCCATCGAAATTCACAATTCTCACCCATCTTGGTGGATTACCAGCTTCATGTTGCGAGGCTGTGTACAGCGGGCCTGTCCCAATTAATTCTGGGATCCCATCCATATCAATGTCACCGGAAGTAATTCCCAAGGTTGATACACCCTCGACAACTGGATTAATCACATTGTCTCCGGAAATTTCCAATGGATTTTCCCCGTCCTCATAATTAACCAGTGCAAGAGCACCAGTCTGAAGCACTGGACAGAACACCTCGTCATCACCATTCATGTCTATATCAACAACCGTGCACCCAAAGAAAGAAACGTGATCTCCTGATGCCGCACGTACAAAGGCTTTGTCACCAGATGGGTCTACATACGTGTCCGGCCCTGTTACGTCTATGTTCGTAAAATTCAAATTGTTCCAGCTTGACAAGTTTATCTCATGCGTTCCGTCTCCATCAAGGTCTGCTGCAACAATTCCGTAGGCACTTCCTCCACCACGGTTAACATCATCTACGCTATCTGCCCTGGATGTCCACCTCGCTTCCTGTGTCCATGTTCCGAACGGTGTACCCAGACCAGTGGCTGAGACGGCATACCAACTGTCAAATGCATTCGCGGCTCCGTTATTTCCAAAAAGAAGTTCCTCAGCACCATCCCCGTCTACATCAGCAATGGTCATCTGCTCAGTTCGGAATCGATCAGGGATATGCTCCGCCCCACCAAAATCCCAGACATTGGGTAATGCATCAAATTGATTATCACCCGTAGCTTCCATGGCAGCAAGTCGTGGGCCAGGAATAAGTAGCTTAACGGCACTATCATCAGCAATCCCATGCCCTACAAAAAGATAGACCTCGCCCATACCATCCCCGTCCAGGTCTCCTGCTCCGACTCCTCTAGCATTATTCGAAGTTCCTGAGGTAGGCTCTAGTGGCGGGGAAGAATAAATCAACTCCCAAGTATCTGCACCAACACTTTCAAGCACATGTATACGCCCCCCTCCTGAATAATCACTAAGAACAACCTCCATTTTCCCATCACCATCCAAATCTACTGGACCAGCAATACTTCTAGCACCAGAATGGATCCCGGGTATGTAAGCAGGCGCGTTGTAGGCGTTCCCCAATATCGTGCCGGCAAATCCCTCTGACTGACTGGGCTGCCATTCAAAATCGACTTTTTGAGCTACTGCAGGAGCTGCGCAAAAAAGTAAAAGAGAAAGAAATAGTAAAGTGTTTTTGTACATGTGATTTCGTGATCTAGTTAGTTGTAGATATTCCGGCTGCAACCCAAGCCAGTCGCTGATCCCGACTTGCACAGCCCTTAGGAGTCTAAATATAAGTAATCTTTAACAATCATGGCCGTGTACATTCTAAACCGTGCATATTGTGCATAAATTTTTCACATTCTGCCACAATACAATTCCCAAGTAACATTTTAGACTCCTCCAAAATCGGCCTGAACCACCATCATCTTTTGAGAGTTCGCGAAAATTCTCTTACCTTTGCTTCGTCTAATAAATCCTTACATGATGCTGAAGACTAGTGTAATCGGTAGCTATGCCATCCCCTCCTGGCTCATTAGCTCAATTGAAGCGATGGAACGCGGCGAATATGGTCCATTGGATGTTCAGGAGACACTTGATGATGCAGTGGACATGGCGCTTCGTGATCAGGAAGAAGCAGGTATTGATATCGTGAGTGATGGAGAAATGCGCCGGTTCGGCTTCTTTACTGCCGACTTTTATGGACGACTGGATGGATTACGGGCTCTCAAGCCGCTTCGGAAACTAGGACCAGGAGGACACGATCAGCGTGAGCGTTATGAAGTCCTAGAACCATTCTCAGCGCCCAATGGACTTGGGCTGATTGATGAATTTCTTTATTCAAGCACTCGCACCGACCGGCCCCTTAAGGTCACCTGCCCTGGTCCCTACACACTCGCGGGACGAATCCAGACCGGGGGGGTCTATGCCGACCGCATGGCGGTGTCCGCCCGTTTTTCCGAGATCATCAATGCCGAACTGAAGGCTGTGGTTGAAGCCGGTGCGACTTTTATTCAACTGGACGAGCCCTCCGTTTCCGTTCATAAGGACTCACCTAGTGAATATGTTGAACTCTTTAATCAATGCGTTGAGGGCGTAGACGCAGAGATCGGACTTCACTTATGCTTTGGCAACTATATAGGCCGACCGGTCGCACATCGGACATATGCTCCCCTCTTCCCGCGCATCCTCGACATCCAAGTCGGGGAAATACATCTGGAATTTGCGAATCGGGAAATGACTGAACTGGAATTGGCCGGTGAAATTGCTGCCACCGGACGGACCGTTGCCGCTGGAGTGATTGATGTTAAAAATTACTTCATTGAGACGCGTGAAATTGTTGCCGACCGTATCCGGCAGGTATTACAATATGTACCTGCTGATCAACTAGTCCTTGCCCCTGATTGCGGATTCAGTGAAATCGCACGCTGGGCAGCACGCAAGAAATTACATGCCCTAGTTGAAGGTACACGCCTGGTGAAAGATGAACTGGGGATTTAGCTCCCTTGAATTCAATTCATGATGTCATTTGTAAGAGCATCCTCCCATGAAGAGATAGCCCCTAAACTCACAATCCACCGAAAGTAATTCCTGTAATTTTCAGAGATACATTCGTGGAGCATCAGAAAAATCTCTCAACCCTGTTGAACAGTCCGGAAAGGTACCCTCTAAAGGATTTTGCCTGCAAAATGGAAGATTTTCTGCCGATCAAGCAAGGTGGCGCTAACATTCTTCGCAAATCAACGAACACAGGCGCCGTGTTTGTTCTGTTACCTCTAGTGCCGTATATTTGGGCTGCCTCAGGTCTGGACATCATAGTCCAGTGAAAAGGGAACCCGGTTCATTTTCTTCTGAGAAGATTCCGGGACTGTACCCGCAACTGTAGGCCGTATTGGGATCCTAAGATCCTGCGAGAGAACTCCACAGACTTGTGTGGTCACTGTCCGTTTTGGATGGGAAGGCCCCGCTTGTCTCTCTTCAGAGCGCGACCTGCGCTGTACGGCGAGTCAGTAGACCTGCCAAGGGGCATTACTAACAACCTCCGGGAATAGAGGTCTTGTGGTTTCGCCTTCGGCTATTGGTGCTGGTGGAGTCCCCCGGATCTCATAAACTAACAGATTCGGTCATGACAAAACACTTTGCACTTTTCATCCTCGTAGCCACCCTGCCATTTGCCGCAGCCAGCGCCCAAGTAACAGATTCTACGATTACACTCCCTCAACTCACGGTAACCGCTGCTCGCATACCCATAAACATCATGGATGCACCCGTCCGGACACAAATTCTGGATCGACGTATGCTTGAGGAGTCCGCAGCGCCTACGGTGGCAAATCTCCTGGGATCACGTACCACCTTGTATGTTCGCAGCTATGGAGGTGTCCTGTCTTCACTATCCCAGCGAGGCAGCACCGCCTCGCAGGTTCTAGTGCTCCTTGACGGTAACCCTATTGTAAATCCTACCGCAGGACAATTGGATCTGTCACTGCTTCCACTTGTACTGATCAATTCCATTGAGGTGATATCGGGCGCTAGTAGCCCACTCTATGGTTCCAATGCCGTTGGTGGAGTCATTAATCTCCAAACTGCCTCATCGCTCCCGACGCTCATGTTCCGCGCAGGCACAGGCTCATGGGGACATCGGGATGCTTCAATCTATGCTGCAGGAGCTCGGAAATCCGTCTCGGGAATGCTCTCAGTAGATCTCTATCAATCCACCGGGAATTTTCAGTATTTGAATCAGGGAATAACCCCGGAACGTTTTGTCTCCCGCGAAGGAGCCGATCAAAATCGGCAATCCATTCTCGGTTCACTGGCATGGAAAAACTCTTCCAGCCAGGTTCGATTCAGCGGTCTGTACAGTGATGCAGAACGAGGGATTCCGACCATCAATTCCACTACCCCCGATAGCGCCAGGCAATGGGATGAGAGTATGCGGGTTTGGGCAGATGCAACCCATGACTGGCATTGGGGATCTCTACAAGTCAAAACCCAGCTCGAAAACGCGAAACTCCAATACGTCAATCCGCTCTGGCAAATTGATGATACGGGGCGTTACCTGGATACCGGCTCCGACTTCTCCCTAAGGTTGACCAGTATCCCTAACCTGGACCTAATCACCGGATTCGCGGCAGGGTACGCAAATGTTCGTCATCCCAACCTGGAAGATGATCTACGTGAGTACAGACTTGCCGCATACATGAGTGGAGCACATACATGGAACGCTGTCAAAGTGTATCCTTCCGTACGGCTGGACAACTATCAGAAAGATCAAGCGATTTGGGTGTTTACCCCAAGGCTCGGAGTCAATATCGCACTTAATTCCGCCTCCACACTGAACCTGAAGGGTTCTGCGGGGCGGGCCTTTCGGATGCCCACCTTCAATGACCGATTCTATCAGCCGGGAGGAAACCCCGATCTCCGCCCCGAGAAAGGCTGGTCTTTTGACGTTGGAATGATTTGGACCTCGCCAATTGTGCAGGCGGAGCTTACGGCCTTCTCATCTCATATGACGGATCAGGTCGTCTGGCAACCGGTAGAGGGCGAATATTTCTGGTCCCCCGTGAATATACTTGAGGTGACCAATAGAGGCCTGGAAGTATCGCTCAAACATGAGCATAGGATCAACTCACAACTGAAAATCAACAGCAACGCTCTATGGACCAACACCCACTCCGAGGGCACGGGGGAAGCACGTCTGGTCCCCCGTCATCAAATCAAAGCATTTACAGATGTGCAGTGGAGATTTCTCGCATTCCAGGTTGGTGCACGATATAGCGGTGTCCAGTTGGTCGCTGACGCAACGATGGAGAGTGGAGTCCGTGAGCTGGATCCCATCTTCCTGGCCGATACCCAAATTCGCCTCCATTTTCCTCCAGTCACTGTACGCCTTCTGTTTGATAACGTACTTGATAATCACTACGAATTTGTGCCCGCAAATCCTATGGCTCCAAGATCTGTACGCCTTGATCTGAGTCTGACTCTTCGCTAAAATCATACCACAAGAAATAGGCGAATCCATGCCCATTCGCTATCTTGGCACTTGGAAATGATGCTTGCTGAGCCCTTGGCGTGCCGATACGTCAGGGGCTCAGTAGGCTGAACATCTGTTCGTGAGTTCACGGCCCTGATAAACCCGATTCAATTGATGATCACATCATGGCAGCCTTGAATTTTGGAATTTCCCGTTGATTTTCATCCTGCGTGAATATTTTACCCGCCCAACCTTTTGACGCATTCATGAATCAACGAAACGCCTTGCCGCTTATTGTTCGTGAGCCGCTTGTGCTGACCATCATTTGCATCAACGGGCTTGCTCTTTTCCTGGATGCATTCCCAGGGGTGCATGCACGAGTGGGACATGTGATCCAATGGATTGATTTTGGATTTCTTCTCTACTTCCTTGCAGAAATTATCATTAAAGTTCGCTATTGGGGGTCTTTTAGGCAGTATGCTGCAGATCCATGGAACACCTTTGACTTTGTCATTGTGATCTTGAGCACCCCTGCTGCTTTCAGCCTTTTATTTCCCGTAGGGGCCGAAGACCTGGGGATCATTACCATTTTGAGGCTCGCACGGATCCTACGCCTTATCCGACCGCTCCGCCTTGTCCCTGATGGAGATAAGATTTTGCGGGGAGTCATTCGGGCACTGAAGGCATCGGTAGGAATCCTGTTGATGCTGGTCTTCCTGAATCTGATCCTTTCCATGGCTGCTACCCTGTTGTTTGGAGAAATTCCCGAAGCAAGAGAATTCTTCGGCAACCCCTTTTACTCCATGTATTCAATGATCAAAATTTTTACCGTGGAGGGCTGGTACGAAATCCCTGAGATCCTTGCAGAACGAGGGGTGTCTGACGGCTATATCCTTGGGCTTCGAATCTACGTTGCCTTCGCTGTGCTCATCTGTGGCATTTTTGGTCTGTCAATTGCAAACGCCGTGTTCGTAGACACACTAGTCGCTGACAATTCCGAAGACCTGGAAGAAAAAGTGGATCGGCTGCATAAAGAATTACAGGAATTCCGAGCGGAGGCAGCACGTTGGGGAAAAAGAGGGGAATAAAAAAGGGACATCTCTACGGTGAGATGTCCCTCCATGCGGTCCGGACGGGACTCGAACCCGCGACCTCTGGCGTGACAGGCCAGCATTCTAACCAAACTGAACTACCGGACCAGCAAAAGTAAAACTACGAGATTCAAGTTACTTGAACAACTATTAACCCGTAATTGTTTTGCAGTGGTCAGGGAGGGATTTGAACCCCCGACACACGGATTTTCAGTCCGTTGCTCTACCACCTGAGCTACCTGACCGGCAGAGCGCGTAAACCCATTACGAAGGATTCTGGTTTCAGTTGGATACCGCTAAAGACTATGAATACACATTTTACTGAGGATCCAACTAAAGCTGCGGCCCATGTACGTGATGGCAAACTGGTTGTTTTCCCAACTGAAACGGTGTATGGGCTTGGGGCCAATGCCCTTGATCAAGACGCGGTTGCACAGATCTATCAGGCAAAAAGACGTCCTGCGTCCAACCCGCTTATTGTTCATATAGGATCGCTTGCAGATATTCCGCGCGTTGTATCTGAGGTAACATCACTCGCAGAAAAACTGATGGAAGCATTTTTTCCTGGAGCCTTGACTCTCATTCTTCCCCGACATTCCTCCCTTCCCAAGATTGTTTCCGGTGGCTTGGATACTGTTGCAATCCGAATGCCTGCTTTGCCAATAGCCAGAGAATTTTTAGAATCTGCCCGCATTCCGGTTGCTGCACCTTCTGCAAACATCAGTGGCCGCCCCAGTGCCACGACATGGCAATCTGCTGCAGAAGACCTGAATCACCGTGTCCACTGTATCCTGTGTGGCCCGCCGGCAACCGTAGGCCTTGAATCAACCGTTGTTGACTGCACTGGAACCCTCCCCATGCTCCTGCGACCAGGCGCAATCAGTGTGGAAACACTACGTACTGTCATTCCAGAATTTTCAACCGATACCCCCAAAATATTTCGCAGTCCAGGTATGCACTACCACCACTATACACCTGCTGCAAAAATTCAAATTGTAACTCATCCTAGGGAGATAAATCCCGGCAATCACACAGGATACATTGGCCTTGAGTCACCGCCTTCAGATATGCAATTCAAGAAATGCCTGATCCCCAATCATATGGAAGAGTACGGTCATTGCCTTTTTGAGTTTTTCAGGGACTGTGACCGCTCAGGGATCATTATGATTTACTGCCAGAAGGTCCCCGATTCCGGGCTTGGACATGCGTTGATGGATCGTCTCGTACGCGCAGCTAAATCGTCCAAGTAAGGGAGATCCTGTTTGCATTCAATCCCAATTGTGGTCCGCCCGTCAAGCGCTGATGCCTTCGTGAGAGCAGATACCCCGTCCCAAATCCAATCAGTGCCCCTCCCACTACATCGCTGAACCAATGATACTCATCCGCCATCCTCACCGCTGCAGTCCCTACCCCCAAAGCAAAGAGGACTCCTGATGCAATACCAGGATAGTATAAAACCCATGGGGTCGTAAAAGCAAAAACGGTTGTAGCATGCCCAGATGGAAAGGAACGATCTCCACCGAAGGGCTTAAGCGAATTGGGGCCCAAATCAGCATGTGGTCTGGCACGTCCAACCACAAGTTTAAGGGCATTTGTTAACAGGTTTGCCAGAACGATTGACTCCAGAGAGGTGAACGCAGCATCCTGGAAATAGATATCGCTACTGGTCAAGGATCCTATAAATAGGATCGCTGCCATAGGACGGATAATATTGGCATTGCCTACTTCGTGCAATACCCTGCGCACGCGCGGTGCCGTCGAATTAGCAAACTTTTCCGCCTCGCTCGAAAGCGTGCGATCAAAATGTGACACCGCCAAAATACCACCCGCAGCAACTCCGAGTGTCAGTCCCGACCGCAGTGTTAGCGTCGCCTGTGGAACCGCAGCTATATCTCCAGCTGTCCAGCGTATAAATCTCAGCGGATCTGCTGACTGCGCTTCAACAGTACAAACTACGACCATGCAGATCAATCCCGAAAGAATGCTCCGTCGCTTCATCACCGGTCATTACCCATTTATGTGTACATCTCCATACGATACCAGCCTACCCCGGGTATCTACAATAAATACCCTGACCAGCCCTTTGAGGCCCAATACACTCGGCATAAATCGAAAAACATAGGCCCCGGTTTCACTGGCATTCGGGATACTGTCTAATCTGCGTGGGATTCCATTACTATCATAACTGGTGACTTCTAGGCCTCCCTGAACGGAATTGGATAACCGAATGCGGACTGGAATTGCAACAAATCCCCCTGGTGGAACCGGATTGGGAAAAGCCGGATCTATAACGATACGCCCACTATAAACCGGAGAGATCCGCCAGTCATCATCATCTTTGGATTGGATGGCCCCATTTTCACCTGTCTGTGTAAATCCCACCGGATCTGAAAATGCTTCGTTCTCAAATGTATCCTGATCCTCCCCGGCATCACAGGCACCGAGTCCCCATATCATCGTTAACGCCAGTACAATCCGAAAAGTCATCATCAACCTCATCCCGATCCGTGACGGTTACGCAAACAAACAACAATGTTCCTAGCCCTCCAGCGGTCCCATTGCTGACCGTTAGTGATTTGAGTATTCAGCTTCTGGGGACCCCGATTGTTCATTCTCTTCAATTTAATCTGTATCCAGGAACGATTACTGGGCTCGTTGGACCAAATGGCTGCGGAAAGACAACACTACTTCGTACAATCTGTGGCTATTTACCGTACTCGGGATCAATCCTGCTTGAGGAAAAAGAAGTTAGCAAATGGTCTAGGCGGGAACTGGCACGTAAAGTATCCTTTGTCCGACAAGCCCCTACGCTTTCTTTTGATTTTACGGTGGAAGAACTCGTCCTACTAGGATTATTACCGCACAAAACGCTCTTGGAAGGAGCCTCTCGTCAAGATCAGGAGTCCCTGAACGGAGTGCTTGAACAGATCGGACTCTCGAGTTTTTCGAAACGATCTGTCCAATCACTTAGCGGCGGGGAACGCCAGCGCGCGTATTTGGCACAAGCGATCCTACAGGATTCTGCACTGCTCCTGCTTGACGAGCCCACTGCTCACCTGGATATAAGCCATCAGTACCAGTTCCTTGAATTATTGAAAGACTTGGCCAATAAAGGAAAAACCATTCTTGCTGTCTTCCATGACCTTGAACTTGCAGCAAAATTTTCTGACCGCCTACTAGTATTACACGAAGGGCACCAAGTTGGTCACGGTAGCCCGCAAATATTTTGAATGATAAATTGCTCGCCAACGTATTCAAAATGTGCGCCAGTGTCGGGACAAACCAGAACGGAGAACACAAAATCACCTATATATCTTCCCTGAAATCCTAACTTCTTGGAATCGCGAAAATGACGTATCTTGAGAACCGCGGAGCTTTAACCACCTACCCCACCATGTAGGCAAATGTATTTACCTACGCGCGATGTGTCATCTGACAGTGGTATATGTAGTTGTGGATGTATCAAACCCAGTAAAAATGGACGACCTTCCTACGCAACCTTGATGCAGTAACGATGCAACCGACAATACAACCATCAAAACCTTCTACTGAGGGAAGCCGTTCGGCAAGCTGGAAATTCAACATCCTTTGCAGTTAACAAGCTATATGTCTCTGACTGCGTGGAGTTTATGCAGAGGATGGAGGCAAATAGTGTCGACTTAACCATTACCTCTCCGCCCTATGATGACTTGCGAAACTACGACGGCTATTCATTTGATTTTGAAGCTGTTGCGGAAGGACTCTTTCGCGTGACGAAAAAGGGCGGGGTTGTTGTTTGGGTGGTGGGAGATCGAATCAAAAAAGGACGTACACTGTCTAGTTTCAGGCAAGCAATTTATTTCCAGGAAATAGGGTTCTACGTTCATGATGTAATGATTTACCGAAAGAAGAATACGCCATTTATGCGGAAAAATGCATACACAAATTGCTATGAATTCATGTTTGTGCTGAGTAAGGGCAGTCCCAAAACATTCAACCCTATAAGAGAGCCCACTATCCGCAGTGGCATGGAGATGTTGGTTACCAACAAGGGGGCCGATGCGGTGAACAACAAAGTGCTCAAAGAACTCAAAAAAGAAAAAACACAAACAAATATTTGGTCATACGCTGTTGGGTTGCATGGTACAACCTCGGATAGGATTGCATTTAAACATCCTGCTGTATTCCCGAAGCACTTGCATCTGATCATATCGAATCATGGTCAAATGAGGGAGATTTGGTTTTTGACCCAATGTGTGGATCAGGGACAACTTGTAAAATGGCTTTACTCAAAAAGCGGCAATACATCGGTGTTGACATTTCTGAGGAGTACATAAAAATTGCTAAGGAACGTATAAGGCAACACACCAATGTCATTACCTAACTGGGGCATTTTTCCATATGGGGAAGGGGTTAGGGAAGAGAGAACACGATCTTTTTCAAAAAATTCAGTTGGGATTGTAACGTGGACAAGTCAAGGCATAGCCAGAGTTTGGCTCATTGGCATCAATCAAGAATGGGACATTCCTGTTGAAGAAATAGAACAAATAAATGTTTTCGAAACAGGTGATAAATTTGATCGGAAGATTTGCAACATTTGCCACCGTTTGTTGCCGATAGAGCATTTTGCACAAAACCAACGCAATAAACATGGAATCATACGGCGCCCTAGTTGCAACAGATGTCGAACGGACATAGACAAACGTGCACCCAAGAGTAGTCAAGCTAAACAGAAAGAGAAAGAACGACCGAAGAAAGGGGCTCCATTTCAATGTCCCATATGCCAGAAGCGATCAATTGTAGGCGTAACTGCAAGAATTGTAGCCGACCATGATCACTATACCGGCAATATCCGAGACTTTATCTGTGACAGTTGTAATACCGGATTAGGTCAATTCAAAAATGGGGGGAATCTGTTGAAAGACGCACTGCACTATCTTGAAGAGTGAGATACCCTAGAGCATAGAACATGTGACCATCAAATGTCTCGGAGCGCGCCAAAATTTGACTACATCAGTAGGTATCCGTCTCCGTGGAGCATACGCACATGGGGATAACTGTAAGTTTGATGGGAAGAACCATTGACATCGGTACTGGCGAGTACTGGACAGTCAAATCTCTGGAAGACTGCAAAGCACACAGGGCCACACATGATTACTGCGATGTCTGCTTTGATCAAGGCATTACAACCCCTGCATACGCGGTGATTGGGGCCAAAATGGTGACTGTTTTATGTGAATCCTGCCTAGATGGGCTCCGGGTCATTGTTAATACTCACTCATGAAAATATATACACGTACTGGAGACGACGGCACCACCGGGCTTTTTGGTGGAGGTCGTGTGCCGAAATATCATCCACGCGTTCAGGCCATGGGTGCAGTGGATGAAATCAATGCTGCTCTGGGGATTGTCTGTACAGCATTGCCCGCTCAAGCGGAATCCATGCGATCATTCATCGTGCATCTTCAGCATGAATTGTTTACCCTTGGTGCAGATCTCGCAACACCTGCCGACTCACGGGCGACGGTTCCGCGCATTGAGCAGGAACATGTCCAAGCCCTTGAAAAAGCAATTGACGACTGGGAAGCCAAACTAGAACGTCTCCAGTTCTTTATTCTGCCAGGTGGTACCCAAGCGGCTTCCATGTTGCACCTGGCGCGTGCGATATGTCGGCGTGCAGAGCGTTCCCTTTCAGAACATTTGGATACTATCTCACCAAATCCGTACGTTCTTCAGTATCTTAATCGATTATCTGATCTACTTTTTGTGCTCGCCCGGCGGGCGAACCATGATTCAGGTACTCCTGATATAAGATGGATTCAATGAGTAATCGCAATCGGCACATAGCAAGAAAGCGGACTTAACCTCAGCATAGGATGTGGGAAAACATAAAGCGCTTCTATATATGCCTTGGCCTGCTGGCTGTAGTCCAACTACCGATTAGCCCGGAAACTGAGACGGGATCATCTGCATCCGCCGAAGTGAAACGGAATCAGTTTGATCTAGCTGAGGCCGGGCTCGTTGAGCACACCTCCAAAGTCAAGCGAGGGGAATCTCTGGGATCTATTATGTCCAAATGGGGCATATCTCAAGAAAAAATCCACCTCGCTTCCGAAAAGGCCGCGTCGTTCATTGACCTTCAAAAAAATTCGGAGAGGCAATCCCTTATATGCCTATACCGATTCCATCAGGGGGACCACTTCGTTTATTGTCTACCAACCCAGTGTTGATCGCTTCCTGGTGTTTGATTTACGAGACTCTGTACTGGTTCATGAAGGGGCTTTCCCAGTGTCTAAGGTTTCACGTACTGCATCGGGTGCCATTGAGTCTTCGCTTTACCAAGCAGTGACGGATGCAGAACTCCCTGCAGAACTCGCCATAGAACTAAGTGAAATCTTCGCTTGGCAAATCAGCTTTTTTTCATCTGCAACCTGGAGATGACTTTTCGATTGTGTTTGAAGATCACGTCGTGAACGGACAATCCATTGAAACCGAAATCAAGGGAGCCCGCATGAATCATGAAGGCAAAGAATTCTTTGCCTTTTATTTTCCCTCCGACAGTATCAGCGGTTTCTATGATGAGACCGGTCATGCATTAAAACGGCCATTCCTGCGAGCTCCCCTGGAATACAAACGCATATCCTCCCGGTACAGTCTGAGCCGTTTTCACCCTGTTCAAAAGCGCTATAAACCACATCTGGGCACTGATTTTGCCGCTCCTACGGGAACCCCGATCGTTGCAACTGCAAGCGGTTCCGTAACCCATGCATCCTACACGCGCGGGAATGGGAACTATGTAAAAATCCGTCATAACGATGTTTACACCACGGGCTACCTGCATATGTCCAGAATTGCAAAAGGAATTCGTCCGGGACTCCGAGTAGAACAAGGCCAGCTGATTGGCTATGTCGGCAGTACAGGCATAGCGACAGGCCCCCATGTCTGTTACCGGTTTCTGGGAGAATGGTCGACAGGTGGATGCAATGAAGATAGAAATGCCTCCCTCCGAACCGCTGTCCGAAGCACTGCTGCCGCAGTTTACTCAGATCATCAGTGAGTTGAGTCCACAACTAAAGCCCCTGAGCACCACAGCTAGCGCCGCCGTTCGCTAACTTGGAGTATGACGGTATCCTCCGCATCTCCGAGGCGACAATGAACCTGATATTCTCCAGGAAGCAAGTAGTACCATGCCATTCTCTGCTGCCTCCAGACTTTCTTCATCTTGCCCCGCTGGTACCATTGCCTGATCTACAGATAGGTCATACACAAGGAAATTCAAACCCTGCTCCGCCTCATCTGTCAGGGTGCGAAGCACCGCTCCCTCTCCATCTGTTACCTCTACCGTCACCTGCCCCATCAATCCAGACCAGTACGCAATCTCGAGTTCTGGCTCAGAATAATCTCCCCACCAGACAAAACGATTCCCCCAGTTTGGACTATATCTCTGTTCTTCCAAGCTGAACACTTTCAATGGGCTCGTGATAACCTCAGGGGTCAGAGCCTGGAGTGGCGCAATATCTGCACGATAAATGGAGCGGCCATGTGTCCCCACGAGTAGATGGCTTCGGCGGGCTTGCAGCTTCAGATCATGAACAGGTGCGTGCGGAAGCCCGTTCTGCATTGCCGTGAAGGAGTCTCCTCCATCTATGGATACATATAAACCATGGTCTGTACCTACGTATAGCAGGGAGGGATTGACCGGATCTTCAAGTATAACATTAACTGGCTCCATCGGTAAGCTGGCATCCAGAGCCTCCCAGGTCTTTCCAAAATCATCAGATCTGTATACATACGGAGTAAAATGATCCCACCTATATCCATTGAGCGTCACATAGACCCGGCCAAGTTCATGATTCGATGCTTCGACGCGGCTCACCCATAGCTCCCCCCAGTCTTCTGCTGTGATATCTTCCCATGTATATCCTCCATCCTGTGATACATGTACCAATCCATCATCTGAGCCAACATAGAGTAGCCCAAATCTGAGCGGCGACTCATCAATAGTGGTTAGTGTACCATAAGGTACATCTCCGCGGCGCCCTCCACGGGTCAGATCATCAGAAAGCGTTTCCCAATCATCTCCACGGTTAAATGAACGATGAAGTTTATTGGAACCATAATAGAGGACATCCTGATTGTGACGGGACAAATGAATGGGGGTCTGCCAATTATATCGAAGAGGGCGCTCTCCGAGCTGGTGACGTGGTCGAATTGATACACGTGCTCCTGTACTTGTCTCTATGCGCCGGTATGCACCAAACTGTGAGCCGGTGTATATGATGTCGTTTGTACGGGTATCCACCTCAACTTGCATGCCGTCACCACCCAAATACCCCGTATACGGATAACTTCCACTAGCATGCCAACCGGTTGACTCTGTGTAGGTATGAGGACCACCCCAAACTCCATTATCCTGCAATCCGCCATAAACATGGTAAGGGGTTTGATCATCCACGCCAATCGCATAGAACTGTCCCACCGACGGTGTATTTCCCTTGAACCAGGATTCCCCATTGTCATAGGTGATATTCAAGCCTCCGTCGTTCCCGTTAATCAAATGACCTGGCCTGGAAGGGTTGATCCAGAGAGCCTGATGATCCGCATGTACGCTTGGGCCACCGATGGACCTCCAGGATATACCACTATCATCTGAAGTCAAAAATGGAACACCTAGAATGTAGATTCGCTCAACATCATTCGGATCAACGCGGATCTCACCGAAATAATAGCCATAGGAATTGTATACCCGGTCGAGATAATGTTCATGGGTCCGTGACCATGACTGTCCGCCATCATCTGAGCGATAAACCTCCGCACCGATCACAGGAGTATCAAACAACTCCCTGTTTGCATCTTCAACGTACCATACCAGATGTACCGGTTCAAGCGATCCCTCCTCCACCATCGTTCGAATCTCCTCAGCACTGAATTCGAAATTGTTCTCCTCCAGGTATTCTGCAATCGCCCCTTCATCCAATTCCAGAAACTCCGCAGTAGTCATTGAGCGGAGCGCCTCCCGTGTCAAGGCAGGAACTTCACCCTCGTCTTCTGTTGGCCTGCGGGACTGATTGTCAACGAAGGCATACAAAATCTGGGAGTCACCAGGAAAAATGGCCAGCCCAATGCGTCCAACCGTATTACCGCTGGGCAATCCCTCCGCTGCAAGCCGCTCCCAGGAAGTCCCCCCATCCGTCGACTTCCATATCCCCGATCCAGTTCCTCCCTCGACAAAATTCCATGCCCGGCGCTCGCGATCCCAACCTGCGGCATACAAGATATCCGGGTTCAAAGGATCGATTACAAGGTCAACCACGCCAGCCGTTTCCGAAATAAACAGCGTCTGAGTCCAGGTTTGTCCACCATCACTCGTCTTATAAACCCCGCGGTGAGGGCTGGAAGAATAAAGTGCCCCCAATGCAGCAACCCAAACGGTTTGAGAATCTGCGGGATGAATGAGAATCCGGCCAATCCTGTGCGTGTCACTAAGTCCCATATGCTCCCAGGACTCACCATGATCGAGGGACCGATATATCCCGGTACCTGCATAGGAAGAGCGACTCGAATTATTCTCTCCCGTCCCGACCCAGATTACCTCATCTCGAGTCCAGTCAACCGCAATGTCTCCCATCACCATAGAAGCCTCCTCGTCAAACAAGGACTCAAAAGAGAATCCATTGGTTCTGCTGCGCCATAATCCACCAGATGCGTACGCAACGTACATCTCTGTGGGGTTCAAGGGGTTGGCGTCAATGTCCACAATCCGCCCGCTCATCACGGTCGGCCCGATGCCCTGCAGCTTCACATTGGATAAAGGCGAAGACTGTGCATCCTGAAGACGTTGTTCAAAGCTACTCAACCGTTCAGCAGCAGGAGTTGATGCCACAGATGACAGCATTTCCGGCACCTGTGCTATGGAGAGATGAACCCCAAAAAGAAGGAAAAAATATGCAAATAGACCACGTCGCATCAGAAGAATCAAATAAGTGCAGATGCCAAAGTTACGACGATCTACCCTTATGATTCACATCTCCTGACTAATCGGCAGTTGATTCTGCCAACTTCTCTAACCGCCTGAATGAAATCTTGTCTCGCGCAGACTTACAGATGGACATGGGAACTGCATCCCCTGAAATTGCGATTAGAAACCGATCCTCCACCCATGAATGTAACTCACAGGCCTCGTGGCCATGTTCATTGTGATATTTTTCGTAGATCGGATATTCTTTTGATCGGTTCTGGAATATGTGTGTGCGCTCAAAACCCCGATCACTCTCACGATCAATATTCTCACCAACCCAGTCTGATAACGATTCCGCGGCGAGCTTGCCGAATGCTGCTAAATCAATAATCGTGACCATGACAACTTGTTCTCCATCTTTATATTCGCCGCTTATCTTCGAAAAACCGCTTCCAATTGCAAGCGTCTGCCCTTCAGTAATCGTCGGTCGAACTCCATTCACTCTTGCTGGCAGAAGCTTTTGTAACTCCTGATAACTGATTGCAGGTGTGCGAGGAGTCTCTCCCAATGTCTCTTCAAGAATTTCTCCTAATACGGTTGTGATGGACTCAGTATTCTCTGTATCGTATACTTTCTCAGAAAAAACACCTTCCATACCTTCTGAATTCGACATCGCTTCAGAGGCATCTATTTCCTCCTCAGGAGTCGTTTGACACCCCAGGAGAAATAACATGAAAAGGTTTGCAGAAAAAACTCGAACCCACATGGCCTGAACGGAATAATATCTCATATGGTCACGCTATAGCAAAGCTTCTTTACACTGCCTTTACGTTGCATTTCCTGCCAGGATTCACTATTGCTAAATTCAACCTCATGGGAACAGATGCCGGTGGATGTGCATCCTCAATGTCTGGCCAGCCCGTTAAACCGCTCCAGCGTCAGAATTTTTGTACTGAACCACTGCATTGCAGATCTCTTGTCCTATGTCGTCCATGGCGCGCAATGTGCCATGACGATCTTGACAGTCTATGATGAGACAGGGATCTATAACCTGTGAAGTGATCAACACATGATATACCTCCCTTACATTGGAGAGATAGATTGAGTCACGCTCGTGTAAGTCATAGACCTTTTCTGTGTATGTACGAGTCTCCTTCCGAGCTACCAACTCCCTAGAGGTATGAGCCGCCACCTCTAAGAAGAGTGTCAAATCAGGCTTCGGCAGATCATAGATCTCATATTCCAGGTTAAAGAGCCACTCCGTGAATCCTACGCGTTCCGGGTTTGTGATTCTGGCACTTTGATAAGCCAAATTTGACGCCACATAACGATCCACGATCACCAGATTCATATTCCTCACATGCCCGCTCAATATGAGCACGGCTCTCCAGACGATCCAAGGCAAAGAGTGTTGCTGCAAATACAGGAGGAACTTTCTCAAGCGTACCAAACTCCCCATTCAAGTACGCCGCAACCATCTTTGAACAGTGAGTATCTTTGTAGCGTGGAAAGGAGATGAGTTTGGAAGTATACCCTAAATTTCGGGTACGCTCTAGAAGTTGGGTGGCCTGCGTCCCTTTTCCTGAACCATCAATTCCCTCAATCGCAATCAGCATCTTTTGTGACTATGTATAATTAGGCAGGCACCGAACCATTGAGATTGAGTTGCAGAGAAAAACACCATACATGACAAGATGGAAAGGATCTTACGGATTCTCCATGCCCTAATTTACAGAATTAACATTGACCATCGGTAAAGCCTCGTTTAATTTCTTCAATATGCCCCAGATTCTCAGTGGCAACCTCTTAGCACTACTGCCTAGCAACTTCTCCAAACCATGAATATCCGTTCTACCTTCCTTGTATGCGGCTTTGCATTCCTTGTCCATTTGAGCCCGGCACAGGATTCTACGGTGTATTTACCCACAATAACGGTCCAGGCAACACGGCAACTGGAAACATATGCTACGGCCACTCGCAGCATTTATATTCAGCAACATGACATGGTTGTCTCTGAACCCGGTTTATCACTGCAGCGCGCACTGAGAGGGATCCCTGGAATACAAATTAGCGAACGTGGTCATTTTGCTCTTGGTGAGCGCATCCTCATTCGGGGAATGGGATATCGTGCCGCATTTGGAGTTCGTGGACTGCAGGCATTTCTGAACGGGATTCCCCTCACTATGCCAGACGGTCAAAGTATGCTGGATGTAGTTGATCCGGTATTTATTGGATCTTCCGAACTGCTTAGAGGCCCCAGTTCCCTTTTTTGGGGAAATGCCAGTGGAGGAGTTCTGCACCTTACCAGTGCTCAGAGCTCTTCCCCGCTACGACTCCGATACATGAGAGGGAGTTATGGCCTCAACCATCTACTGGCCAGTACAGGCCTGAAACTTGGTCTTCATCAGATACAGGCGTATGCTTCATTGATGGAAAAAGACGGATATCGAGCACACAGTAAGGGAGATTTTTTTCGCGCAGGCCTCAGCACCCGAACAACCCCCAGTCCCAAAACGATCCTCATGGTGACACTCAATGCCGCCATCCAGGATGTTCTGTCTCCTGGCTCCCTTACGCTTGAGCAATTGTCTTTCGATCCAAAGCAAGCAGATCCCAGATATGTGACTACAGCGGCAGGCAAAACCAGTACCCATTTACAGGGTGGTGTGACACTGCATACACAAATGGGCCTGGGGAATTTGTCTGCGACCGTTTACGGAGTACGAAGATCTCTTGAAAACCCGCTTACCTTTGCGTGGAGTGAATTGGAGCGCACCGCAGGTGGCCTTTATGCCCAGTTCCAGATGGATATCGGAGGTACAATCGGATTCACTACTGGCATTGATTTACGACAATTACGGGATGATCGCCTACGATTCAACAACGATGCAGGCCGTCAGGGAGATCGTACTCTCCTTGACCAACAGGAGAATGTTGGCAGCCTTGCCGTGTTTGCGGGCTTGAGCACACGACTCTCATCTCAGATTGGAGTATCTGCCGGAGTACGACTTGATCGACTGCAATTTGAGATGACGGATCATCTGCATACGAATGGAGATCAAAGCGGTAGCCGAGACTTCACTGCACTGAGCCCATCACTGGGACTATCTTACCGTACCACTCCCCTGACGTGGTATGCCAACTGGAGCACTGCTTTCGAAACCCCGACGACTACAGAACTCATCAATAGCCCTTCTGGTATGGGTGGATTCAATTCGGATCTTGATCCACAACAAACCAGGGGAGTGGAAGCTGGAGTGCGTGGCCAACTTGATGAATTAAAATTAAAGCTGGACTTTGCACTTTTCTCTTTACGCATAAATGACCGACTTCTGCCTCAGCAAGGAGAAGATAGGCGCACTTGGTACAGTAACGGCGGAAAAAATCGCCACAATGGTGCTGAACTTGCACTCGAATGGCCTGTAGACTCTCCCCTTCATGCCCGAATAACCTACAGTTACGGATCTTTCATCTTCCTCAACGATCCTGGGAACGGCCTTGAAATTCCAGGAGTGCCTGCCCATCAATTCTATCTATCGCTACACGGTTCGACTTCCAAGGGATGGAACGCACAGGTCGTTCTTGAATCTGCATCAGAGATGTGGGGGAACAATGCAAACACCACCAAATCTGATGGTTTTACAGTCCTAGATGTGTACCTTGCCCACTCGGACTGGGACATGGGACGAATTACACTGCACCCTTTTGTTCGAATTCAAAACATTCTGGATAGCCAATATGTACGTTCACTGGTTGTGAATGCCTTTGGGGGGCGCTACTTTGAGCCGGCCGAGGGCCGCTCCATTCAAGGAGGTATCGGAATCAGTCTCTGACTTATGGATCGCCATACTCCTATTGTAACTCTGACGACAGATTTTGGCACCCGCGAAGGTTATGTCGGTGCCATGAAGGGTATGATGCTCGGCATCAACCCGAATTTGACGCTGGTTGATATTACCCACGAAGTTCAAGTCTTTGATGTCATGGCAGCGGCATTTGTGATGCAGCAGTCCCTGCAATACTTTCATCCGGGAACCGTCCATCTGGTTGTCGTGGACCCCGGCGTTGGATCCGAACGTCGTGCCGTCGCGCTGAGGCATAATGACCACTATTTTGTTGGCCCGGACAACGGATTGTTTGCACTTCTTCTGGAAACGGAGACACCAGATCAAATGGTCGAACTGAAGGTGGATAAGGACCAGCCGCTCTCTTCTACCTTTCACGGTAGAGATCTCTTTGCGCCTGCAGCTGCAAGATTGGCAAGTGGGGTTCCACTTGAAGATCTGGGCTCCCCTGCTTCGCACTTGGAGCCGCTTCACTGGGCGTTGCCGATTGATGATGATGAAGGCATTCGAGGCTGGGTCGTGTATGTTGACCACTTTGGCAACTGTATCACGAATATTTCCCGTACCCTTTTCTCGAGACGTTCCGTAGGCAGAGATGTAACGGGCTATGTCGGAAGTGGGATCATTCGCAACATTCATCACACCTATAGCGATGTGCCTGTGGGCGAGACCCTGATGTTATTTGGGAGCAGCAATCTACTTGAAGTTGCCGTAAATCAAGGCAACGCGGCAACCCTCCTTCATATTCAAAGAGGAACTCCCATCAACATTGTGTTTGGAGGCTCTGCCCTTTAATACAAGTTCAAAATTTTGGGGCTTCCCCTTTTATAAAATCATGATAAACACTCTTGCAATTGCTCACAAGCTCTCCGATTCAGGGTTTAACGAAGAGCAGGCTGAGGGCATTGCTTATGTAGTTGCGGATGTCGCCGAAAACAATATCAGGATCTCGCAACCAAGGATTTTGTGACCAGCCAAATCCAGACTGTGCGTGCGGAAATAAGTGAATTGCGTGGCGAAATGAATGCCATGGAAAGTAATTTGCATGGCGAAATAAGCACTGTGCGCAGCGAAATGAATGCCAAAATAAGTGCTCTCGAAACTCGGCTTGTGCAGTGGATACTTGTGATATTTTTCAGTGGTATGAGAATCCTTTTCGCTGCGTTGAGATTATTTCCTGGCTAAGGGGCTGTGCACCGCTTCGTCTGACCATGACTTGCCTCACCAGATCTGTATGCTTCCCCTCTCTTGATCGTTGTTCCTGAATACTTGGATAACCCCCAATTGTTACCTGTGCACGATGAGTGCCTGCCATCCACCCGTTCATCCATGTGGTCACAGCCTGTCGCTGGACATCACAGCCCCCTTGTTAGCCCTTCTGATCCGAAAAGAGTCGTTCTCCATCAGACCGTCCCATTTAGTTCATGGACAAGACCCAATAATCGGTCAAATCAACAGGTCCCGAAAGATCTTCGTACTTGCCCCACAGTGACGGGAGTCGTGGGGTCACTCGTGTTACGACTGCGGCTGCGGAAGCAGGATCCGAAACGTTGAGCCTTGGCCAACAACCGAATGCGTCAGTGTTAACATACCACCGTGGTAATCTACCACGATACGTTTGGCTAGGCTAAGTCCCAAGCCCCACCCCCGTATCTTTGTGCTGTACCCCGGCTTGAAGATACTTGACCAGTCGCTACGATCAATTCCCTTGCCATTATCACTCACATCAATATAGACGCGGCCTTTCTCCGTTCCCGAATTGATCTGAATTCGTCCCTGCTCATTTTCGATGGCATCCATGGCATTCTTGAGTAAGTTTTCAACCACCCATGCAAATAATTCCGCATTGATCGGAGCTTGTAATTCTGTAGGAACATCAACGGTGAGTGCCATGCCACGACGAGGGAATCGCCTGCGAATATAGTTCGACGTTGCATCTATAACTGGCGCCAGTGGCTGAACTTCAAGCTTCGGCACCGAGCCAATATCATTGAACCGGTTTGCAACCAGGCCAAGACGTTGAACATCTGTATCCATTTCTTTCAGGGTATCGTGATCTGCTTTGGGATTCGTACGCATTACTTCAATCCAGCCCATCAGGCTTGAGATTGGCGTTCCCAACTGATGGGCAGCTTCACGAGCCATCCCAACCCATAGGTTACTTTGTTCGCTCCTGCGTGCATACGAAAAGCCGAGATAGCCAAATGCTATGAATAATGCCACGAATGTAAGCTGCAAGTAGGGGAAAATTCGCAAATCCCGGATGACAGAACTTTCCCCATAGTGCACTCGCTGAATTAATGCTGGTGTAAGTGAATCCTGTTGAACCTCAATCGTAATCGGGTCAAAATTTCGACCCATTCGGGCGATGCGCCGCATGATCTTAAGTGAATCCTCCGACGTTAACTCACCATCCTCCGGGACACCAAGATGCTGCCACCGAATTGGATTCCCCGCTTCATCAACAATCGCTGCAGGCACATCGGGGGAATACTTGGAAATGACATCAAAAATGAAATCAATGTGATCTCCAAGAGGTAACCTGCTTCCCCATGCTAACGCCGCCCGGTGTCGCTGAGTCATTGGATCATCTGGATCCAACTTGTCGGCAATAACCCGAAAATCAGCTTCATAAGGATTTTGTGCCGCCGCAAGTGCAACCTGTTCGATTGCAGCAGCCCATATTGTAACGCTCGTACGCTCGCGCTCCTGTAAATGTCGAACGAGATTACTGGTATACAAGAGTGATGCCAGTGCAATGCTCATTGCAAACACGCTGAGCAAAAGCTTGAGCTTACGCTTCGTGATAAAGGCAAACATGGACTAAGTGATCTGCAAGTGAAAAGGGCTCGTCAACAGCCCCGCTGGATCGTCTGAGAACGCTTTGGGCCCGTCGAAATCATCGTAACAGGTATACCCGTAAAGGATTGTATCCGATGAATTAAGTCCTTTGCTGCACCCGGCAATTCATCAAAATCACGGCACCCACATATATCCTCCGCCCAACCCTGCATCACTTCGTACCGGGGGGTAACCGTGGATAGAACCTGTGCATCGTTGATAAAGCGAGAATCTGTCACACCCCCCTGCTCGTATTCAACACACACCTTTACAGTTTCCAGACCAGACAAAACATCCAATTTTGTGAGGGCCAATTCTGCAAATCCATTAAGCCGACAACTATAGCGAAGTGCAACCAAATCCAACCATCCGCATCTGCGTGGTCTGCCCGTTGTCGCACCGAATTCACCGCCGATCTTCTGAAGATGCGCCCCGGTGGCATCTGTTAGTTCTGTTGGGAATGGACCATGGCCCACTCGTGTACAATATGCCTTGCTAATTCCGATAGTCCGCGTGATTGCAGTAGGGGGTACTCCGAGGCCGGTACAGACACCACCGGCAGTTGGCGAGCTAGAGGTTACATAAGGGTAGGTGCCAAAATCGATATCCAAAAGGCATCCCTGTGCCCCTTCAGCAAGGATCTGCTTCCCATGCTCAAGCGCTTCGTGCAGAAAATGAGCCGTATCTGTAACATACTCCGCGAGGGTATGTGCGCAATCTATGTACTCTGCAATAATCTCTTCCGCGTCCAGGCCTTGTTCACCGTAGCTGCCACAAAGTATTAAATTCTTTCGCTCCACTTCGGCCCGCACGCGCTTCGAAAACACGTCTGCATCAACCAGCTCCGCCATCCGAATCCCTGTCCGCGCGACTTTATCCATATACGCTGGCCCAATCCCTCGTTTCGTTGTTCCAATTCGGTCTGCAGACCGAACGTTCTCCAGCGCCTGATGATACGGCAAAATGCAGTGTGCATTCCCGGAAATCCACAACCGCCCCTTTAAATCATATCCTAACTCCTGAACATTCTGAATCTCAGAAACCAATGCCTTCGGATCAATGACCACACCATTACCGATAAGGCAATGTACGCCGGATGCAAATACACCACTCGGCAATAGATGGAGTACATGCGTCTTGTCGCCCCATTTTATCGTATGTCCGGCATTGGCACCGCCCTGATAGCGTGCAACAATATCGAACTGAGATGCGAGCAGGTCTACAACTTTCCCCTTTCCCTCGTCACCCCATTGACTACCTACCACAACGGTTACTGCCATCAGGGAATCATTACAAGGCACGTCGCCACATAAAGCGGTCCTCGGATATAAGAACTGCTATGGAGATATGTAGGAAAGGTTGTGATTCAGGAAGTCTTGAAGCTTTCCGCTGCTTCCTGAACCGAGTCAAAGTGCTCGAACACCGTAACCAACTTCGTTACCACAAGCAGAGATCTGATTTTTGCGGCCGGATTCGCGAGACGTACGTCACCACCAGCATTTCGCATCGTGGTCATGGCACTGATCAACATCCCAAGACCACTCGAATTCATGAACTTGACCTTGGCCAAATCTACAACCACATTTAATTTGCCCTGTTCTTTCAGGCCGCCGAGCGTGTCCTGGAGCTTTGCTCCCATTGGGCCTCCCATAACATTCCCTTTGAGAGTTATGACTACTGCGTTGTATACTTCATCGACTGAAAAACTCATGTTTGCAAAAGATTAACGGCGGCCGACTTTCTTGGCTGAGCCAGACGACCGATGATACAATTCAACCACTACAGGAGTGGCCACGAAGACGGACGAATATGTCCCGATAATAATACCTATAATAAGTGCAAATGAAAACCCACGCAAAACCTCTCCCCCAAACATAAACAATGTTGCAACAACCAGCAAGGTCGTCCCCGAAGTAACAAAGGTACGACTCAATGTCGTATTCACCGATCGGTTGACAACAGTTTTGTATGGCTCTGTCTTAAACAGGTTTGTATACTCACGAATACGATCAAAGATAACCACTGTGTCATTTAAAGAATAGCCCACAATCGTGAGAAAAGCTGCTATGATTGCCTGATCAATCTGCATAGAGAAAGGCATAATTCCCTGAAGTAGCGAGAATACCCCCAGTGTAATCAAAACATCATGGAAGAGAGCTGCAACGGCTCCGAGTCCGAATCTCCACTCAAAGCGAAGCATCACATAGAGGAAAATAACCAGAAGCGATCCCAACACTGCATAAAATGAGCCTCGCTTCAAATCTTCAGCAAACCGGGGACCCACAATGTCTGTCTTGATGACTCTCGGGTTGCTATCTGGGAATGCATCTGAAATGCCTTGGATAATCAGTAACTGGACTTCAGTCGTCTCTCCTTCAGATGCGGTTCGAATCAGAAGTGCATCCTGTCCACCTGCTCCCACATCACTGTAGGTTTTGACCTCAGGCGAAGTTTCGAGCACCGATGTTAAGGCAGTACGTACTTCGGTTACTTCCAGTACCTCGTCGCTCTCAACAACAAACTCCATCCCTCCTCTGAAATCTATCCCAACCTCCAATCCACGAGTAAGGATTGCTCCAATGCTGAGAAAGATAAGAATGCCACTGAGTATATAGCCTTTTTTCCTGCTTCCAACTAAATTATAATTCGTATTCTCAAAAATGCGCATAACGGATATCCTGGTTTGATTGTACTGCGCCGATCAGCCGAAGCTGACAACTCCGCGGCGGCCAATCACTACGTAATCAAAGATGATGCGGGTAAACACAATCGCACTGAAAAGCGATGCCAAAATGCCTGCCATCAAGGTCACAGCAAAACCCTGAATTGGACCAACCCCGAATGAATAGAGAATGATGCCTACAAAAAAGGTCGTAATATTGGCATCCACAATCGCGCTGAGTGCTTTACCATAACCACCGTCAATGGAGGCTTTCAGCGTTTTCCCGGTGGCTTGCTCTTCACGGATACGCTCGAAGATCAACACATTCGCATCAACTGCCATACCGATCGTAAGAACAATCCCTGCGATACCAGGCAAAGTTAATGTCGCATTGAATCCCGCTAAAATGCCCAGAATAAAGATGATGTTGATAATCAACGCAAGATCAGCAACCATCCCCCCTCCCCGATAATAGATAATCATAAACAGAGCCACGATAGAGAGACCAACCAGAAGCGACGTAAAACCAGATTTTCGAGCAACAACGCCTAGGCTTGGGCCGACCGTCCGCTCTTCAACAATCTCCACAGGCGCGGGAAGGGCACCACTCTTGAGTACCGTTACAATATCATCGGATTCCTCCTGTGAAGCCAATCCTGTGATCTGGGATCGCCCACCGCTGATCTGACCAATGACCGTTGGGTACGAGTACACGACCCGGTCAAGAACGATAGCCACATTCTTGCCCACATTGGCACCGGTAAGACGAGACCATACCCGGGCTCCTTCGGAGTTCATCTCCATATCAACGAGCGGTTGGTTCGTGGTCTGGTCAAAGTCAGCCCTGGCATCTGTAATTACATCTCCCGTCAATTCGGCGTTCATGTTGACTGCCAATACCGGATAATATTCTGCCCCTCCTGTACCACTGGGATTCGCATCATAGAGCAACTCGATATCACGCGGAAGCATCGCCTGTACTTCTGGATCTGCCATCAACGAGTTAAATGCGGCGGTATCCTGCACAGATACTTCCCCGAAGACCACAGAGCCTTGACCGGCTGGAATCAGAACATCCAAAAGGGGATTCCCTATCTCTTCCAAACTTTCTGTTTCCGCGAGCAACTGACTGACATCAAAGGATGTATCTGCTTCCTCGGAGGTATCCTCCTCTGCAGGAGTTTCTACCGAATCCACCTCAGCTGCCACATCTATCTCATAATGATTGATGACCCGCTGCAACGACGAATTCAATTCGCCTGGATCCGCCATAAGCCGAAATTCCAGCCTTGCCGTCCCCTTGAGTAGACGGCGCACACGCTCAGGATCATCAATGCCGGGGAGCTCAACCACAATCCTTCGACTGCCCTGCGTCTGAATAGAGGGTTCCGTAACTCCAAACCGGTCTACACGATTACGAATAACCTGCATAGCACGCTCAATCGCATCCGTACCTTGTGTACGTAAATAATCGGTTACCTCTGCGTTACTGGAACGGCGGGTAATCTCTTCACTACGAAAGTAGCGTGATAGGCTAGCATCGGGGTCACGACTTTCAAACTCCTCCACAAATGCATCAATCAACGATATGCCTTCTGTTTCGGTGCGTGTATCTGCCGCCGCGAGAACTTGATCAAATGTATCATCCCTGCGCTCTCCCGCCAACTGAACGAGCAATTCCCTAAGTCCAACCTCCATGGTGGTATGCATCCCTCCTTGGAGATCCAACCCAAGATTGAGGGATTTTTCCTTGATTGACTCAATCCTGGAATAATTTTCGCGCTCATAATCAACTCTCTCTTCCTGATCCATCCCCTCCAATCGATTGTTCAGGGAAAGTCCCTGAAATGATGGGAATAAGTACCAGGCGGAAAGTGCCAGAAAGAAAACAACTGCGCCTACCTTGAATCCGTTACCTTGCATGTATGCCTTTGACTAAATTAAAATGCACCACAAAAAAGTGCTAATGTCTATTTCACAGCCTCGTGGAACGCTAACCTACCCAAAAAGGTGCCCAATTATATTGATATGATCGCACAAAAATAAAAAATGGATCGGGCTTGATCTATGAAACTCAGATCCACACTGAAGTCTCCCGCAAAAATGACTCGTCGAATTTGGAATTGCTTGCCCTACTGGACATGGCGGGTTCTGTCCCGGATTCTGCACGTAATCGGATTGACAGGTTTTCGCCGCCAACCACCGAAAATTTCCAGTTCAGGAAGTATTAAACGAGGTGTTGCCTTGTACGCTTTCCTGCGAACTGCAGACAAAAAGCTTCTTCAGGAACCCCTGATCTTGTGATGCATCCATGCACGCTCAAACGGAAAAATCAATACTCCAGAGGTCTTCATCGAACCCTGCTTAAACCCATCAGTAACAAAGCCCGAACTGACTGAATGATCAAAGTGAAAAAACTTAAAGTACTTGTGGCTGGCTGTGGTCACATGGGGACCTCCCATGCGCGTGCTTACCACTCCATGGATGCCTTCGGAATTGTTGGACTTGTGAGTCGTACATCCGCATCTCGCAATCAACTTAGTGAAGAATTAGGCGGGCTGCCTACGTATGCTTCATTTGAACATGCATTAGCCACGACCGCTCCTGATGTTGTCTCCATCAATACGTATCCCGATACCCACGCCAAATACGTGCAAATGAGCCTTAAGGCGAATTGCCATGTATTTGTGGAGAAGCCTCTTGCCGAAACTGCAGAAGAAGCCCAGTCGCTCATCGACTTGGCAAAAAAAACAGACCGGAAGGTTGTGATTGGATATATCCTGCGTGTACACCCGGCCTGGAAGAAATTTATTTCTCTGGCGCAGCAACTGGGGAAGCCCCTGGTCATGCGTATGAACTTAAATCAGCAAAGTAGTGCCGCTCAGTGGGATACGCATCGGAAATTAATGGATTCTATGTCGCCGATCGTAGACTGTGGAGTTCACTACGTAGACGTAATGTGCCAGATGACCCGTGCCCGCCCAGTGGCCGTCAACGCAATCGGGGCGCGACTATCAGATGAAATCGCGCCAGACATGTACAACTATGGGCAACTCCAGGTATTCTTTGATGACGGATCTGTTGGTTGGTATGAAGCTGGCTGGGGACCCATGATGAGTGAAACCGCTTCGTTTGTGAAGGATGTGGTTGGTCCTCTCGGCTCTGTGAGTATTATCGATGAAGTAAAAGAACAAACCGATGATATCGAAGGACACACACAAACAGGCGGGCTCAAAGTTCATCGTAGCAGCCGAGGCAAAGACGGACACTTCGACCGGCCTGACGAATTGGTTGACACGTCGGATGAACCCTCACACGATGAATTATGCGCTCTGGAGCAGGAATTCCTGCTCCGTGCAATTCAAGAGGATCTTGACCTGACAAACCATATGCAAGATGCTGTCAGCAGCCTAAAGATTGTGCTTGCAGCTGACCAGGCTGCACGCGAGCGGCGCACGGTCACATTCTAAGGCCCGCGTTTTTGCCGGTTATACCCATCGCCGAGCGCAAAAAACAACTTGCTTACCTGCGATAGCTATAGTTCGGGGCCTCCTTCGTGATATGTACGCTATGCGGATGGCTTTCACGAAGCCCGCTGTCGGTAATTCTTACAAATTCGGCCTTGGTACGGAACGCTTCCAAGTTCTCACCTCCACAGTATCCCATTGCAGCTCTCAGCCCACCGACCATCTGATAGACCACCTCGTGCAGATAGCCGCTGTAGGGGACTCTGCCTTCAATACCTTCAGGAACCAGCTTCTGGATATCGTCTTCTGCATCCTGAAAATACCGATCCTTACTTCCTTCCTTCATTGCTCCCAAAGAGCCCATCCCCCGATAGGATTTAAACTTCCGCCCCTCAAAGATTACGGTCTCTCCTGGGCTCTCCTCCACCGCCGCAAACAGGCTCCCAACCATGATACAGGAGGCACCAGCCGCCAAAGCTTTAGGAATATCTCCCGTCTGTTTAATCCCCCCATCCGCCACAACTGGAACCCCATGCGGTTTCGCAGCAGCCGCGCATTCAAGCACTGCGGTAAACTGAGGGACACCTACCCCGGCAACGACTCTTGTCGTACAGATTGATCCGGGGCCAATTCCCACCTTGATCCCGTCTGCACCTGCTGCAATCAAGTCCTCCGTTCCTTTCGCGGTCGCTACATTCCCGGCAAGAATTTCAAGAGTACTATACCTCGCTTTCAAGTCTTCTACTGCCTGAAGAACTCCTTCGGAATGTCCATGAGCAGTGTCGACCACAACAAAGTCAACCTCTGCCTCAACAAGCGCGTCTACACGCTCCAACATATCCCCAAACACCCCGACTGCAGCTCCAACACGTAGGCGGCCGAGAGAATCTTTGCATGCAAAGGGATGGCGCCGCTTCTTTTCGATATCCTTAAACGTGATCAGTCCTTTCAGATGCCCTTGGTTGTCCACAACGGGCAGTTTTTCGATCTTATGCCTCTGAAGAATCTCCTCGGCTTGCTCAAGCGTTGTTCCCACAGGTGTCGTATATAGCGGCGTCGAGGTCATTACATCTCGAACCGGCCTCCGGTTATCCTCCTGAAACCTCAGGTCCCGGTTCGTAATAATCCCAACCAAGTGTTTTGCTTGATCCACAACAGGAATCCCTCCAATCGAGTAACGTGCCATGAGCGCGCGGGCATCTCCCACTGTACTCTCCACCACCAGCGTGATCGGATCCTGAATCATCCCGCTTTCAGAACGCTTGACTCGGCGTACCTGTGTAGCTTGATCTTCTACCGACATATTCTTGTGCAGCACTCCAATCCCCCCCTCTCGTGCCATGGCGATTGCCAGCCCTGCTTCCGTGACGGTATCCATTGCCGCCGAGAGCAATGGAATATTGAGTTTGATTTTGCGGGTGACCCAGGTATTAATCTTGACATCCCTGGGCATCACGCTTGACCTCCCGGGAACCAGTAGCACATCATCATACGTCAACCCTTCACGTGTCACTTTATCCGCAAGAATCTGCTCTGCTCCAGAAGAATCTTTTGTTTTAGATTGTTTCATGACCGATTATGCTGACCTACCATACGGTATAATTTACGTATCTCGTTTTCCCTAAGTTCACGCCATGTTCCACGTCGTAAATGACGTGTGGTTAATCCGGCGTAGGATACTCGTTCCAAAGCCACAATTTTATGGCCAAGCACGGCAAACATTCGCCGGATTTGACGATTTTTCCCTTCATGCAACTCAATACCTATTTCGAAGGGGTTTCTTGACTGGATATAAACGGCCCGGTCACAGGTAGCCAAGCCATCCTCCAACTCAACACCATGGTGAAGTTGATCCAGCTGTTCTGGTCGAACCGGCTCTGTCGTACGTATCAAGTACTGTTTCGGGATTTGAAAACTTGGATGCATTAGCCGATGTCCTAAATCTCCATCTGAGGTCAACAGTAGCGCCCCCGTTGTATTGCGGTCAAGTCGCCCCACCGGAAACAATCCACTGGTCCCTCCATCCAGATTAATCAAGTCTAGAACTGTTTTTCGCGCTTTTTGATCTTTGACGGTAGTGATTGTGTCCTTGGGTTTGTTCAGCAGGATATATACAAACTGTCGTGGCGAGATCACTTTCCCGTTGACACTGACCTTGTCCCCTTTCTTGACCTGATACCAGTACTCACGGACAACCTGCTCATTCACCTGGACCTGTCCCCTTTCGATGAGCCCGTCTGCACTTCGTCGCGAACAGATCCCAGCACGTGCGATGTAACGATTCAACCGCCCGGCTTCCAATACTCGATCTTGTGCCTTAACCGCCTTCGTTTGTGCCATTGATCACTTGATAAAATGCAGAAATCTGCTGTACTCAGGTTGTTGCCGGATCATCGGATGAGCCATTGTCACGGCTCTGACCGTTAACATCCAAGCCGTTTGGCATCAGCAAGCGTAAACGCTCCTGATCAAAATTCGCATCTCCAAGCAACTCTTCCGCTTGGCGTAAGTTCGGCAGTCCATCCAAATCATTTAATCCAAACTCTTCCAAGAACCGATCCGTAGTCGCATATAGTATGGGTCGCCCGGGAACCTCTGCTCGCCCGATGATGGACAGTAGATTCAGTGACAGTAATTTTCGGATTGCATACCCTGAATCCACTCCGCGAACCGCGTCCACCTCTACTTTTGTTGATGGCTGCTTATAGGCAATAATGGCCAATGTCTCCATCAACGGCCTCGTTAACTGACGTGCGTGCTCGCGCTGGAAAAAAGTCTCCAAAAATGGGGCAACGGTTGCCGTGGTCGCCATGCGTAGTCCACCGGCCCAGTATTGAATCCGCAGGGCACGCCCTTCTTGTTCAAAGGAGGCATTAAGATTCTCTACCGCTTCCTCAACCGCTTCCTCGCTTGGAAGAACATCGCTTGCAGTCACCTCAGCATAAACACTACAAATCTGCTCCACGCTCACCGGGGTTTCGGCAGCAAATGTCAGGGCTTCCAGAACCATACCCAAGGTTACTTCCGCGTTGGAAGCTTCCTGTTTGTTATCACACATTCCCAAGCTCTCCTTTCTCAATTATGAAGGCACTCCCATCGTAAGCGTTCAAAATACAAATCTCGTGTCCGTAGGCCATCTCCAATATTGCCAAAAATGTGGCCACAATGAAACTTCGCGTCTGCCCTCTTACCAGATCCCGGAAGCTCACCTGTCTTTCCGTAAACAAAATTCTACGTATATGCTCAGATTGATCTTCAACTGAATACTGTTGTGGTTTAATCGTAATCGCTTCTTCCTCTGGCGCCTCTTCTAGCACTAGACGAAGAGCATTTATTAACTCAAATATCGTTGTCTTCACCAGAACCTCTTTCTCGGGTGCTGCTACTTCAGTCGGCGTAGATGCTTTCCCCCGGGTAAAAAGCCTGGAACGCTCCTCTAACTGTTGATTCAGTATTTCTGCTGCATCCTTATACCGGATGTACTCAAGAAGCCGATCTACGAGTTGCTGGCGTGGATCAAGCTCCTCCTCCGTATCAATTTCTGGTTGTGGAAGCAGCATCCTGGCCTTAATACTGATCAGTAATGCCGCGAAGTAGATGTAATCCGCGACACCGTCCAGATTGACGGACTCCATCAATTGGACGTAGGTCAAGTACTCATTCGTGATCTGCGCAATCGGTATATCAAAAATATCAACCTCCCGCCGATTGATTAGAAGTAGAAGAAGATCAAGGGGACCTTCAAAATCCTCAAGCTCAACTCTATACATTAACCAGTAGTCTTGCGGGAAGCAAACCAGTCTGCCGTCTGCTGAAGCCCCTTATTAAGGCTGACTCCCGGCTTCCAGGAAAGCTTATCGCCGGCCTTTGTACAGTCAAGCACACTACGTCGCTGCTCCCCTGGCTTCTCTGGACCATGTATCGGATCCTGTTTGATACCAAGAGCTTCCTGAAGCTTATGGTGAAGCATGACCACGTCTGTTTCAATGCCGGTACCAATATTGAATGAAGTTGGGGACTCCCTAAAATTAAGTGCTGCAAGGTTTGCACGAGCTACGTCATCAACGTAGACGTAATCCCGTGTCTGAAGTCCATCCCCATGAATGATGGTCGGCTGATGTGCCAGCAGTCTCTCTGCAAAAATTGCAATGACTCCTGCCTCTCCATGTGAATTCTGGCGCGGGCCGTACACGTTCCCATATCTTAATGCAACGTACGGGATTCCATATTCATGATAATAGAAATGCAGCAACTTCTCGCAAGTCAATTTACTGATCCCATAGGGGGAAAGTGGTTGCTGTTGATGTGTCTCGCTCTGTGGCCCTGCTTCCGGTTCACCATAAATTGCGCCTCCAGTTGACGCGAACACCACTTTGCGCAGACCACTTTTTTTTCCCGCCTCCATGAGATTGATCAGTCCAAGAATATTGATCTGGACATCAAAAGCCGGGTCCGAAACGCTGCGACGCACATCCATCTGTGCAGCATGGTGAACCAGAGCAGTATATTGATTTTCCTGTACCAGTGTGGATGCATCGGTTGACCGGATATCCATTACATGGAGCTTTGCGGAAGGTGGCACATTCTCCCGAAAACCACTAGACAGATCATCCAACACTTCGACAGTATACCCTTGGTCAATCAGCAGATCGGCAACATGTGAGCCAATAAATCCTGCACCACCTGTGACAAGAACTTTCATATGAGGGACGGTTGGAACCGACTTGCGCTGCCTTGCTGTTTAAGTTGACAGATTTTTATAGTTATCCTATCTCCAAAGTTAGCGATTTGTCAACGATTTGCGTTGACCTCTACATGTGCAAGTTACGCGTTGGAATCGGATACCAACTATGGCTCGGGACGAATATGCTACTCACTCACTACGAGCATCGTCATTTTGAAAACTGGAATTGCATTCTCCAAGTGAGATGTAGTATTTCTTTCGGGATCTGTATAGCTCTATGCACGATCTTCTACGTAACTGCGAAAGCACAGACACCATCGGAGCTTCGTCAAATTTTTGATGGCCAGAATATTTTACGCTATGAAGAAGCAGCTTCCATGTACCTTGATCTGCTTCAGCAGGCTTCAACGCCACCACTGTCGGAGGAGCTGCAACAGCATTTGCAATTGCTGAAACTGATTACTCCCTCGACCGATCCCGTACGTTCATCCCTGGATGTGCTTCAGGAAGAGACTGGAGGGCCTGCTGATGTTACTACCCTCGTACATTGGTGGAACCAGCAAGACCCCATTCCAGCCACCTTTGTGAATGAGCGTATCGTTGAACACCTATCTCGCATCTATTATGCACTCCATCACTACAGCCATACTCGCAGTGAATTCGGAGTAGACGACCGTGGTGAGATCCTGATACGATTGGGATGGCCGGATACGCAAACCGAGGTCAAGCTCAAAAATACAGGCCTTTACCTGCGCCCGATTGAATACACGCTGCCTCGGAACGAATTTTGGGTCTATCGGCGAATCCATCAAGATGCGCACTACTTTTTCATTTATCAATCCAAGCGTCATGGATATAAAACAGGGACCGTCGAGAACCTGATCCCAAATAAATTTCGTACCCGGCAGGAAGATGCCCCGATCCTCCTCAGGTGGCTTGACGAAATCTATCAGCAGCTTTCCGTCGAACATGAGCATTACGGCCCTCTGTTTGACATGGTCAGCAATTATATTTCGATTGCATCCTCTGATGAGACCCGCCCTTTCTATTTTACTAAGCAGCTACTACGGGACGCACGAATCCTGGACAACTTTCATCAGAAATCCCGAAATGAGCATGTCCCGATATCAGATACAGAGGTCGCCCGATCGCCTGTTTCCCTGCGTCCCGAAGTACGGTGGGCTCGCTTTATGGAGCCGGAAGGAACCACACGTCTGCATATTTCATGGGCAGTCGATCCGCAATCACTGCAGCCAAGTCGCAGAGTCATACGAAACTTTCGCAGAAGTGGCGCCCAGTCAACAGAAGATTTTCTGTTGACTGCATATCTCATCACGCGAGATGAACTCTTTGCCCCCTCTAATCTGAGACTTCGACAGTATCATTTGAAAGAGGGAGTAAACTCATCCTTCGCTCCACGTACATGGGTCACCAGAGGACTGAGTGGAAGCATCAACGTTGCGCTGCAATGGGAGTATGCCTGGACTCATCTCGACAGTTTGAACAATCTTTTGCCCTCTGCAAAGCTTGGTTTCAGCGTGCAGACACTTGATTCCATTCATGCGCTGAACGCTGGAGGTCAGTCCCTCGAAATGAGCGACATCCTCTTGACAGAGCTTGACGAGGACGGTCTGCCCGATAGGAGTGCGCCAGTCACGGCACCACACTGGGACTCAGGAAATCCGCTCGGGATCTACTTTGAGATCTACTTCCTGCGCTTCAATGACCAGGAACAAACCAGCTATAGAGTTGCCTACGAAATCCAGAATGTAGATGGCACCAGAGAGCCAAAAATCTCTACCTCAACCGTATATAACTCAGAGTCTACTACGGTAAAGGAACACATCGTGCTGGATCTCTCCGCTTGGCAAGAGCCTCACCCAGTTGCCATCACAGTCAAAGTCACCGATGATACCTCAGGGGCTACTGTAGAGCGTTCCACGATTTTGCGGCTAAACACGCGATAATGGAATGGTGCCTCGTACTACCATGGATTGACTTGTAACCAGATCTCCAGGCCCAATGGTCTCATATGAGACCATCCGTGTAGGGAAAAGGCATAAACCAACAAGCCCCATAGCCACTGATTGACTACGGGACCTATCGGGTTCTTTCCAACTAACCCCTCCGTCGATATAATATTGGATCGGTCGATAACGCCGACCCGTTCATGCGGATAGGGCAACACCCAACTCATTGGACAACGTTCTCGGTAGAATGTTCCAAAATTTGAAAACTTCAGAGTAGCTATTCTTTTTGTGCAGCGACTTAAACCTCTATCCACGGTAGAACCATTTTTTATTTTCTGTCGACCGCCAACTACACAATCTCTTAGTCCGTTATGGACTTCTCAAGCACTCTAAATCAAACATGCCCTCTGTCCTCCCACATCCGACAGGCTAATTGTGAATCGGATGCGGTACAAATGTGTGGCTCAGTGTATCTAAATTGATGAACCTTATAACCGATACTGAACGTCAAAGCATTCATCACTAAAATTCAATGCAGTTAACGCTATACGAGGGAATAAAGCCATGGCAGTCCAAGAATCCGAAAAGTGAGTAAAAGCAAGGTGGAACTTCTCGCTACGCTTCAAGACTTGGAAGCCCCCGAGGAAATGTGGGCCGAAATATGTCGCATGATAGCGGTTTTTTTTGCTGAGCGAGCAACCGATATGGCCAACAAGGTCGCGAAGGAAAAAGGATGGACTGATGAGAATTTTCATCGAATGACCCATACGCGTATGCGGACACGATATCGATTTTCCCCGCGTGATGGTGATAACTCCAGGAGAATTCAAAGCCTTACTTACAAAAACGTGACAATCCGAATAACACCACTATATGACCTGATGGTACGGCATTTTCATAGACGCATCCAGCAGGTTCTGCTTCTCATTAGTCGAAGTGTGAATGTCTTGCAAAACCCGGCAGTTGCCATGCATTTCTATAGGATGGCACACTCCAGATGCACACATGATTCACTGATCCGAGGGCATCAGTAACACCCGGGAAAAGGCATCGGGAGATAAAAAGTCCCCCGCAAACGTTTGGATTTCCTCAGCGGTTACAGCCTCCAGTTCTTCAATCGTTTCATCAATCGAAATGACCCTCCCAAAATATAACTCCTGCTTTCCAAGACGTGTCATCCGATTGGACATGCTCTCCAGCCCAAGTGCAATCCCCCCACGGGCCTGCCCTTTTGCCCGTGTCAGGATCTGGTTACTGACTGGCTTTTGAGCCAAACGGTCAAATTCTCTGAAGATCAAACGGAGCGCATGATTGATTTTCGACGGATCCAATCCCAGATAAACACCGAAGTCACCACAATCGGAATATGCATTCAGAAATGAATAAATATTGTAACAGAACCCGTAACGCTCCCTGATTCTCTGGTTCAGTCGACTGGAGCTCCCCCCTCCCAAGATAATGTTGAGCAACTCTAATACCGCTCTGTGTTTGGAATGCACAGAGATCCCGGACCTCCCCAAGATCAGATGCCCCTGCTGAATTGGCCGTGTTAAGGATAGTTCTCTTGCCTGATACGGAGAAGGAGCGGATTCCTTTTTGGATTTGGATCCGGCAGATCGGAGGTCCTTGAATGCTTTCTCAACACTCTTGACCAGAGTTCCGTGACGGAGGTTTCCGGAGGCAGCGATGACAATTTGATCAGGAATATATTGCCTGGTGACGTAATCGAAAAGATCCTCGCGCTTCAGACCCGAGACCGTTTCGGGATAACCAATAATTGGGCGACCGATCGCCTGCGATGGGTAAATAACAGATTCAAAACGATCCGTGATATATTCTTCTGGAGCATCATCATACATTTTTATTTCCTCAAGTACCACAGACTTCTCCTTCTCAATCTCCCGTTCCGGGAATACCGGTGAAGCAACCAGATCACATACAGAGTCTACCCCACGAGCGAGATAGGAATCCAGAGCACGTGCAAAATAGCACGTATGCTCTTTCGACGTGAATGCATTCAGATATCCTCCAACCGACTCCATTCGGCTGGCGATCTGATGCATCCTGCGCTTGGTCGTGCCTTTGAAGACCGCGTGTTCAACAAAGTGGCTGATGCCTTCCTTAAACTCTGGGTCATTCCGACTTCCAGAGTCAACCCATACCCCTACCGCGATAGATCTGACTGAAGAAACAGATTCGCTGAGGATACGGATACCACTGGGAAGCGTCGTCTTGGTGATCACGACTTTTTCCCTCCACTTAAGATCTCCGTGGTCCCCGGTGCCGATTTCCTCCGCCACGATTCCCACCACCGCGTCGGTCAGGTTTGCCTCCACGAGGCGGACGATCCGCTCGCTTAATGTGGGCAGGTCGTGGAAGCGTTACCTTATGGCTCAGGCGAAGGCGCCCCCGGTCACGAACCTCCATGAGTCTCACCTTGAGCTTGTCGCCAACCTGAACTGCATCCCGTGGGTGGTCAATCCAATCCCAAGACAATTCACTCTTATGCACCAGCCCTTCTTTTCCAGGGAGTATCTCTACAATCGCACCCACATCAAGAATACTGCGAACGGTGCCTTCGTATTCCTCGCCCACTTCCGGGGCAACGACTAGGGACTGGATGATTTCAATCGCCTCGTTGACCGAGTTTTCATCCGAGCCTGCAATTGTCACATAGCCTAGATTGTCTTTCTCTTCAACTTCAATCACCACTCCGGTATCGGCCTGGATTCCTCGCACAATTTTTCCACCTGGGCCAATCACAGCACCGATCAATTCACTGTCAATCGTAATCTGTGTCAGCCTGGGAGCATATGGAGACATATTTTCGCGTGACTCGGCAAGCGTTTCATCCATGATCTCAAGGATGTGCAGTCTAGCCTCACGAGCCTGGAGCAATGCCTGCAACATAAGATCTCTTGAAAGACCACTGATCTTAATGTCCATCTGACATGCCGTGATTCCATCACGTGTACCCGTGACCTTAAAATCCATATCTCCCAGGTGATCTTCGGTGCCGAGAATGTCGGTGAGAACCACATGGCGGGTTTCATCCGCGATCATGCCCATTGCAACTCCTGCAACGGCTTTGCGGACAGGGACCCCCGCATCCATGAGCGCAAGGCTTCCTGAACATACACTGGCCATGGAAGAGGATCCATTGGACTCGAGTACATCTGCATTGACCCGAATGGTATATGGAAACTCGTCCTGATCCAGAATCATACCTTGCAAGGCACGCTCAGCAAGGTAACCATGTCCGATTTCCCGCCTACTTGCACCACGTAGAAACTTGGCCTCTCCCGTCGAAAATGGAGGGAATTCGTAGTGAAGGAAGAAATGCTTGTCTTCCTGGTCGAAGACTTGATCAACCGCCTGTTGATCACGGGTAGTTCCAAGAGTGACCGATGCCATCACCTGGGTTTCGCCTCTTGTGAAGATGGACGACCCATGTACTCGGGGCAGATAGCCCACTTCACTCCAGATCGGACGCACCGTTTCAGGATCGCGCCCATCAATTCGTCTCCGATCAGCCATCACCATTTCCCGCATCACATCACGAGAAACAATTCCTGCGGCGGAACGGATCTGTGCGGCGATCTCGCTGGCTTCTTCCTCGGGGAACTTCGCCGAGATCGTTTCAACCGCTTCATCTGTTAAATCGGAGAGGCCTCCGTAAAATCCTTTCTTATCGTAAGGAGCCCGTATATGTGCTTCTAATTTGCCCTGAATTAATTCGCGCACACGGCTGACCATCTCAGGGCCTGGCAAATCCACTTCGTACTCCATCGGTTCAATCGGAGCGTGCATGGCTTCGAATTCAGCGCGCAGGTCCAGTTGTGCCTGACAGAGCTTCTTGATTACCTCATGTGCGATTGCGAGCGCCTCTACCACATCTTCTTCCGAACACTCCTCCATCTCACCCTCAACCATCATAATCGCGTCCAGTTTGCCTGCCACGACAAGATTTAAATTACTTGATTGCAATTCGTCCTTCGTGGGATTCACGACAAAGTCGCCGTCAACACGACCAACGCGAACCTCTGTGATGGGGCCATCAAAAGGAGCTCCCGACAACAAAAGTGCAGCCGAGGCTCCGATTCCGAAAAGCATATCTCCATCATTCTCGCCGTCTGCCGAGATGACCGATCCAATCAACTGGACCTCATTTCGATAGCCGTCTGGGAAAAGTGGGCGAACTGCCCGATCCACCAGACGGGAGGTGAGGATTTCCTTGTCATTCAGCCGTCCCTCGCGCTTAATAAATCCGCCTGGAATTTTTCCTCCAGAAGAAAATTTTTCGCGATAATCCACGGTAAGTGGAAAGAAGCTCTGTCCAGGTCGGACATTTGTTGAGGCGACAGCTGTCGCCATCACCATCGTATCTCCTGTGCGTATGACGACCGCACCGCCTGCCTGTTTGGCAAGTCGGCCGGTTTCCATTGATATTACTTTTCCTGGCGCATACTCTACCTGCGCCGTTACTGCTTTAGGGGTCATTTAACCTCAATAATTAATAATAAAGCGTTCCGAACATCTGATTTCGTTCGGAGATTATACTGACCTACTTGCGTAAGCCCAACGCTTTGGTGATATTCCGATAGCGCTCAATATCCTTGTCGATCAAGTAATTGAGCATCCTGCGACGCTTTCCCACCAGTTTCAATAGTCCGCGCCTTGTTGCATGATCTTTTCTATTATTCCTCAAATGTTGTGTCAGATGGCGTATCCGTTCAGAAAAAATTGCGATCTGCACCTCTGCTCTGCCCGTATCCATGGGGCCACTGCCATATTTCTCTGCAAAATGCTGTGTCTGTTCCTTCGTTATCATTTTGTGTAGTCAATTAGCCTTTATTGGATCACATCCTCGCCAAATGCCCGCGTGTAAGGCTGGTCACGGTTAAAATAAATCGGCTGACCAGAATGAATCAACCCGGTGTTACCCCATGCCAATCAGACTGTTCCAAAACCTTCCTGGAAACCACTTCGTCCTGTTGCATGGCTGCCTGTAATCCTTCCATCCAAGCAAAATTGCGTTCCTCACGAATTCGCTCAATAAAATGCACGGTGAGCTCTTTCCCATAGATGAGTCGATCAAAATCAAGCAGGTGCACCTCCAGATGCACCCCTTTACTGTCCTTGATTGCCGGGCGCATTCCGATGCTCATCATTCCCCCCAGGCAGACTCCTGAAATCTCTACACTTACAACATAAATCCCATGTGAGGGAATAACCTTCTTCGGCTCCTGTAAAATCAGGTTTGCGGTAGGATAACCCAGCTCCCGGCCACGGCCATCTCCGCGAACTACTCTGCCTGTCAAAGAATGCGGACGCGCCATGAGCTTTGCCGCAAGGGATACATCCCCATCTTCCTGTAAAATAGAGCGTACCTTCCGGGAAGAGACCACCAGATCATTAACCCTATATGGTCTGATCACTCCGACATCAAAATTGTGTTGCCGGCCCAGGGAAGCAAGTAAATCAACATCACCCTTTCTCCCCTTCCCAAACCGGTGGTCATGCCCCACAATAATCGTTTGAAGTCCTGTGCGCTTCACAAGCAGTTCCAGGACAAAGTCCTCCGCGCTCAACTTGGAGAACTTTTCCGTAAACGGCAGCACCACCATCCGGGCTAATCCAAGAGAAGACAAAATTGCGGCACGTTCCTCTATGGTGGTCAGTTTGGGCAGAGACTGCTGCGATAATACCTCGCGTGGATGGGGATCAAATGTGATCAATGTGCTGAGTCCCCCCGTATCCCTGGCGCGCTGCACAAGATCTGCAATGATCATCCTGTGCCCCAAATGCACGCCATCAAAGATCCCTACCGTCAATATGCTGTCTGGCCGACAAGTTAAGCCGTCCAACCCCCTTTCAAAGATCATGTGTTCTCAAGGACTGTGATCAACTGCTCTATGGTGCATGCCCGTTCAACCTGATAACTTCCAACTGCCGTGCGGCGTAATTGTGTTAAGTGGGCCCCCACGCATAAATGCTGGCCGACATCATGTACTAATACCCTGATGTAGGTGCCCTTACTGCATCGCACTCGAAAATGAACCTCTGCCCCCTCTACACGGAGCACCTCAAAACTATGGATGGTTACCGTATTGGGGCTGCGTTCGACCGATTCCCCCCGTCTTGCCTTCTTATACAGCCGTTCTCCGCCCACCTTGACAGCGGAATACATCGGCGGAATCTGTTGAATGATCCCCGTATAGGCAGAACAGGCAGATTCAATTTGTGCGGAACTAAGCGAATCAATCGGTTTGCGCAGCGTCACCTCAGTAGCTGAATCCATGGATGGGGTAACTTCGCCGAGACGCATTGTGCCGTCATAGACCTTGGGGAGACGCAAAAATTCCCCCTGAGACTTCGTAGCCTTACCAAACAGCAGGATCAACAACCCCGTTGCCAGCGGATCGAGCGTACCCGTGTGTCCAATTTTGGTCGCTCTTGGAAAGTACCGCTTCAGCCTCCTGATAACATCATACGAGGTCCAGCCACCAGGTTTATCGATCAGGAATGCAGCGCCGAGAAAATCTTCCGCAGACCTTGCACGGGCGCAAACAGATACATCCCATACCGGCACAAATTGATGAGTCTGCTCTATCGTCTCAGTCATCATGATACGCAAGGATCCGACTTCATGAATTTACAGCGGGAATCACTCCCATCCGCAAGGTTATGTACTCGAATGACTGCATCGCCAATTGCCGGCACCCCAGATGTGTTGATCTTTGAACCCGGAAAAACGCTCATGCACGACCATCCTGATCCTTGATCTGCGCAAACAGTGTATCCAGCTTACGAACCTGATCTTGGGAATTGTCAAGAAAAAACCTGATACTCGGAACCGCCCGAACCTGATGACGAACTCTCTGAGCCAGGAATTTTCTCACTGCTGCAGCCTGGCTCACCAAAGCGTCGAAGGCAGTTTGACGCTCTTCTGCAGAGTCAAACATGATGCTTAAATCAACATACACAATCGATAGGTCGCGCGTGACGCGAACTCCTGTCACGGTCACCATGGATTGGTCAGGAAACTCGCGCGCGAGGATATCCGAAATCTCGCGGTGCATCAACTTCGCAACGCGTTGCGTTCGCACACTCATGGATTCTAGGAAACGTCAAGCGTACGCTTGGTTTGGACCATCTCAAAAGCCTCAATCTGGTCGCCAACTTTAATGTCATTGTAATTCTCAACGCCAATCCCACATTCATAACCGGAAACCACCTCTCGTACATCCTCCTTGAATCGGCGCAGGGACGCAAGCCGCCCCTTATAGATGACAATGCTCTCCCGCAACACATGAACCGTATCGCTCCGGCGAATACGGCCCTCGGATATATAGCAACCTGCAACGGATCCAATTTTGGGGACTTTGAACACTTCTCGCACTTCTGCAACACCAGTAATCTTTTCCGTTTCTTCCGGGGTCAGCAGTCCCTCAAGTGCATCCCGGACATCCTCAATTGCATCATAGATGATCGAATACGTGCGAATATCAATCTCTTCACGCTCCGCCGCCGCTCGTGCACCCGCAGTGGGACGAACCTGGAACCCAATGATGACGGCATCTGATGCCGAAGCCAACATGACATCACTTTCAGTAATCGCACCTACCCCCGCATGAATAATGCTCACCGCTACCTCATCCGTTGAAATTTTATGCAACGAATCGCTGATTGCTTCTACCGATCCACCTACATCCGCCTTGATGATCAGATTCAACTCACTGAAGTCTCCCAATGCCATTCGGCGTCCAATGTCTTCCAATCGCACATGCTTATACTGACGCATCTTCTGCTCACGCCAGATCTGTTGACGCCTTTGGGCAATCTCGCGTGCTTCTGATTCATTTTCTACGCCGGCTAACTGATCCCCCACTGTGGGCTGGCCTGGAAGCCCCAACACCAATGCAGGCTCGCTTGGGCCCACAGATTTGATTCGATTATCCCACTCATCAAACATTGCACGAACCCGTCCACCATAGACACCAGCCACGAACGGATCTCCAACTTTGAGTGTCCCGTTTTGAACAAGAACCGTCGCAATATTACCCCGCCCACGATCTAATCGGCTTTCAATCACAATTCCCTGGGCATGCCGCTTGGGGTTCCCCTTCAACTCCAGAAGGTCTGCTTCAAGAAGTACTTTTTCTAAAAGGTCATCAATGCCCTCACCCGTCTTCGCTGATACAGATGCACACTGAACTTTTCCACCATACTGCTCAACCAGAACATTGTAATCGGAGAGTTCTTTCATGACCCGCTGCTCATCCGCCTGCTCCAGGTCAATCTTGTTGATTGCAATAATCAATGCAACTCCAGCTGCTTTTGCATGATTGATTGCTTCAATCGTTTGCGGCATTACCGAATCATTGGCTGCAACGACAAGGATCACAACATCGGTCACTTTTGCACCGCGAGCCCGCATGGCGGTAAATGCTTCGTGGCCTGGTGTATCCAGAAACGTAACTACCCGGTCCCCGTCAAGTATCACCTTATAAGCTCCGATATGCTGTGTGATACCTCCAGATTCCCCGGCAGCAACACTCGCATTACGAACATAATCAAGGAGTGACGTTTTTCCGTGATCCACATGCCCCATCACCGTAACCACCGGTGCTCTTGATTTCAAATCTTCCGGGTCATCCTCGATCACTTCAATATCATCTGCTCCAAACTCGGTAATAAACTCAACCGTGCATCCAAACTCATCCGCCACATAAGCAATGGTATCCGCATCCAGCCTCTGGTTGATTGAGACCATCATCCCGGAACTGAGCAGCATGCTGATGATTTCCGTCACCTGGACTCCCATCAAGTCGGCGAGTTCGCCCGTAGAGACGAATTCGGTGACACGGATTTCGCGATCCTTTTCTTCCTGCTCAATCTGGATATTCAAACGCTCTTCTGCACGCTGCTGACGACGCGCTCTTCGCCGACGCTGGCGAACCCGCACATTGCCTTGATCCATGGAGCGGAGCGTCTCCTGAACGGACTGTCCGACCTCTTCGGAGTCTACCTTGGGCTTACGTTTGCGCTTGCGCTTGGTAGGTGTGGCCGTTGCTGCTGGCTTCCCTGCAGTTTCCTGTGTAGACTTAGCTGATGTCGCAACTTTTTTGCGTTTGCGCTTGCCTCGGCGCTTCTGGCCCGGCTCGGCTCCCCCTTCGACCGTCTTCAGGTCAATCCTACCCAGCACTTTTGTGCCCTGAAGCTTGTATCTATCTGCCGAGATCACATCCTCTTCACTCGCCTCTTCGACGGGTTCTGCCTCTTTCGCCAGTTCCTCTGATCCAACCGGGCTGATATCTGCTTCCTCATCTGCAGACTCAGGCTCGCCCTGTTCAGGGCTTTCCTCCTCCTGACTCAAAACAGGTTCAGCTTCTTCTGGAACCTCCTCTTCGGTGTCTACGGGTGCAATCTCTTCTGCATCTGCAGTCACAGGTTCTGCGACCGATTCATCCTCATCAACAGGTTCAGCAGATAATTCGACTGCCGCATCCTCACTTATTTCCTGCTCTGATACGATCTCTTCTTCATCGACGGAGCTTATGTCCACCGGCGAAGCGACCTCTACATCCGGCTCTGAAACTACCTCCTCTTCGGGGAGGGAAGCTGGTTCATCCGCCGCTTCTGCAACTACTTCCTGATCCGGGGCAGCATCCGTGTCTATATCTGAAGGCGGCTCATCCTCTTCTTCAACCACATCCGGTTCCGGCTCCCTATCCGACAACTCTGACTCCCGGATGGTACGGAGCTCCTGCACACGTGCGCGTATCTCACGGTCTTCCGAAAAATGCTCCAATAGATCAAGGTAGGCCTCTTCATCGGCGATGGCTGCGTTGATTCCGTTGCCTTTCAGCGCATCTGCATGTCCCCGTTCGCTCAGATGACTGACAATGGTATCAACCGTCAGGTTCAGTTCTTTGGCTGCTTTATGCAGCCGAACTTTTTTGAATTTTTTTCCTGTGGCAGTCATTGCCATCTGCGCTATCTCGGTCGTTTATGTACGGGTACCGTGTTGCTATAACTCGTATTCTTCCTCTAGCTCCTGCCCTTCTTCATCATCGAATTCGGCCTTCATTGACTCCATAATGCGCGTTGCCGCCTCAAGGTCAAGATGACTTCTGCGAACGAGTTCATCCACAGAGAGCTGCAGGACTGCTTTCGCGGAATCGCACCCAATCTCGCGAAGCTTATCAATGATTTCCTTGCTGAATTCATCTGCAAATTCGCCAATCTCGACATCTTCTTCATCCGCCGGGATCTCCCGGAAAATATCCAACTCAATCCCGGTCATCCGCGATGCAAGACGGATATTGATCCCGCCTTTGCCGATGGCCTGACTCACCTCATCCGCCTTAACAACCACTTTGGCTTTGGGTGGGACCAACGTATCATTGATGATGACGGACACCGGATTGGATGGTGAAAGTGCTCGTTTGATTAGCAGATACAAGTCATCGGTCCACTCCATGACATCAATGTTTTCATTGCTGAGCTCCCGTACCACTGCATGAATGCGGTTGCCTTTGAGTCCTACACAGGCCCCGACAGGATCAATTCGATCATCGTGGCTGATGACCGCTACTTTTGCCCGATCCCCTGGCTCGCGCTGAATGGACTTTATCTCAACAATCCCTTCATCAATCTCCGGCACCTCCAGCTCGAAAAGGCGCTCCATCAGTTGCGGCGCGGTCCGGCTAATGATCACTTTCGGGTTACTTCCTGCATCTCTACGCACTTCCTTCACCACTGCACGCAGCATATCCCCTTTCCGGTAGCGATCACGCGGGATCTGCTCTTCCCGGGGCATTACCAATTCAACCCTGTTATGCAGGACCAGAATTTCCCACCGCCGTATCTGATAGATCTCACCGACAACCAATTCCCCGATGAGGTCTGAGTACTCCGCATAGACATTCTCCTTCTCAATGTCCCGGATACGGTTGCGGAATGTATAGCGGGCCGTCTGTACGGCACGCCGACCAAATTCAGCAATGGATATTTCTTCGGCAACCTCATCTTCCACCTCAAAATCATCTTCGATCTTGATGGCATCTCTGAGTTCAATTTGGGTCACCGGGTCGGACAGATCATAGTCTTCAACCACTTCCCGAATATGTAGAACCTGTATGTCTCCGTGATCCGGGTTCAGGATAATTTCAAATGCCTCATCCGAACCGAACCGCGTCCGGATCATCGCCCGTATGACATCCTCCACAATTAACTGGAGTGTATCCCGGTCGATATCTTTTTCCCGGGCAATCTCGGCGAATGACGAAACAAGATCTCTGCTGTGCATCTCAATTAATTTCTGTTCTTACCAAGGTAATTGCACTTTAGCCCATTGGATATCCTCGTGCAAAATCTTTACCGGTCCCGTCCCATTTTGAACCTGAATGGATGACTTCTGTACAGACAAAAGTTCTCCACAAATCTCTGTGAATGCATCTTCCTGCTTCCGGTAGTGAACTCTCAGGTTGCGACCGATATGTTTGCGATACTGCCGGAGTAGGCGTAGGGGTCGGGTGGCATCTGGCGTAGACACATTCAATGTATAGCGGCCAGGCATGATGTCTTCCACATCTAGGATGAATCCAATTTCCCGGCTTAACTCAACGAGTTGGTCCACCCCAAGGTCTTCATCACTTTCAACGAAGACATTCACCGCATGGGATCCTTTACTCCCACGTACAGAAAACTCGACCAAAAAGATCGGTCCCCCGTCCAGCACCCCTTCCACAAGGGTTCGTACACGCTCTTCAAGTCCAACCGTATCCATGGTTATTGTATGTTAAAAACGCCCAGTCTCGACGTGCGTGACGGGCGCAATTCAACGTCTATATCAAACAAAAAGGGGCCCGCAACCGAGCTCCTCTCTGCCGTCGAGCGGCTACTGCCCGCAACCAGATCACAGATCCCAGTGCGCACACTACCGCTACATGGATGCTTACCGTCCTTGACGATGATTGTTCCGATCAGACCAGACTGGTCCGCCGCTCCGCAGTAACCTGCTCCGGGTAGTCCAATGTATAGTGCAACCCTCGACTCTCTCGCCGCATCTGTGCACTGCGAATGATCAGGTATGCGACGGCGATGAGATTACGCAATTCACAGAGCCTACTGGAGATGCGGGTTCGATGATAAAACTCCTTTAGACGAGGCAACCTGAATACAGATAAGGAACTCTTGGCACTACAGAAGAAAACACAGGAAAGGAAAGACGTATGGGGAAGAGTCGAGTCCAAATGCTATCATATGCGAGAGACAAGGGAGTTATCAAAGCAACAGGACTAGGTATTCAATCTGGTCTGGATGTTATGGTGCCCGGAGTTCCTAGCGAAGAGCCGGTCGGCCGTCTGGGCCCCGGATCTCTCTTGTCCTTGCACAAAGCCGCAGGGATAAACCCTTTATCCTGCATCCTGGGAACATAAATTACACATATACGGTACCAAGCCGTAGTTAACTAAATTCTATAAGAAAATACCGCAATGGACAAGAGATCCAAACCTGACCGCCTCCCGCCCAGTCATGAGGGACCGCACAGCAACCCGGATCCCATAAGACACCAGAAAAGCCTGGACTTCCCACAGTCTGGACCTGCGGAGCAACCTAAGCCCACTTCGCAGGTCCCTCCGCCACAGCCTAGTCCGAAGCCTCGGAAAGACTAAATGCAAGAGGTGCACAGCCCCGAAGAGGATGATCTGCGTCGCCAAGATGACTTTCGGCGCCTTGAGGAGATGCGCATACAGAGCACGCATAGCTATGACAAGGTTCTGGTGACATTGTCGGCCGGGGCCCTTGTAACCTCTTTAGGTGTGGTACCGAGTTTTATTGAGGGGACGGTAGTGTGGAAATGGATGTTCGTTGCGGCATCGATAGCGCTGACGTTAACGATTCTGTGTATGGGCTTTGGTTTCTTTGCATCGAAGGAAGCAGCGAGGGTGGGGATCAAAAAGATGTGTGCCGGTGCTGAATTAAAGGATGCTCGAAACAGCTGGAGCAAGACGATTCCGTGGTTCAACGGATCTGGAGGACTTTTATTTGCTGTAGGACTGGTCCTCTTGGTCCTCTTTGCCCTCGGGAACTTCTGGCATGCAGAGCCTCAGTGTGCGGATGGTGGGAGTTTATCACGGGCGCTATCGGTCCAGACGCTGCCGTGATGGATGCACATGTGATCGAGGCTTCGGTGGCCGTGAAGGCCAGCAACATGCCAATCCGTAACTTCGAGACTTGTTCGTCAGCCTAGCTACCCCGAGGGGCTAAGGTAGTGGGGAGATATGAGGGCCCGTGGACCGCACTTAACTGCCGGTGCGGACGGCATATATTGGCCTTGTACAAGTGACACAGCACTGTATATGGAGGTCGAAACTGGTGACCACTTGTGGAGCGCCTGACTGCGGGGCGAGGCTAGACTTCAACAGTATGGAATGGATTAGAGGCAAGGCAAGGCATTTCACTCGCGGCATGGGGAGAGGAATGGTACAGCCTACTGGTGCTACAGGCCAGAGCTGGGTTCCGACACGTTATGGACATCACAAGCCTCTCGCAACAGTGAAAAGTGTATTCTCCAAAAAACTGGGTGCCGCACGAATGTGTTGGGAAACATCGTGTGCATTAGTGCATTTGCCGCTGCGTCCAATTATTGAATCATACTAACTGAACAGTACCAAAGGCGTTAAGATATGGGCCAGTTTGCATCTACAGACAATATCCGTTCTCTTATCCATGTGGCACTTCCTGACGTCAGGAAGAGGATCGCAGAAGACGACAGGCGGGATCCGATTACAACGGAGCTATTAGTTCAGGAAGAAGCCCTCTATAAGGAGGTGTTAGAGGCGGCGGAGAGGCTGGAGGCGGAAGAGGAGGAGTTGGCACAAGCAAGAGAAGAGCGGCGCGATCAGACGGACGAAAGAGATGCCCAGCCTTTGACTCTGGAAGCCAAGATTAAGAGTAGGTTACGCGAACTTTATCAGTGGATCCTGAAGAGAGGCGGGTTTGAATCAAGCTTCTATTTCTATGACGTAGACAAGAACTACGAAGCTATACTCCAAACAGGGATGCCATTGCCAGAAGTCCTTCGGAGACTCGATGTCATAATAGCCGAACACAAGCGGGGAGAGGGACATAGATGACCAACACGGTCTGCAGCTTCGGTATTAGGAGAGCGGCGCTACCGCCGGAACTGCTGTGTTAGTATGCGCGAGCCAGTGCCTTTACGAGAAAGCAGGCCTAGCGCAGATGAAGGAGCGTAGAGTGTTCAGCTTGAAGCATCTGGCAATACGGGGTTCTTGGGGTGATCCTGCCGGAAGGGGTTAAGCTTACCGAGAGTCGGCAGGCGATCCTTCGGTTGACATTAGGTTCACGGGAGTACTATTCTTCCCGGCATTGGTCGGGGATATAGCGGAATTTTTCAGCGAGGAGTTGGCGACCTGGGACTGGTCCAGAGCTGCCTCAATGCAACATAGCGATTTTTACGCTACATGGATGATTACCATCCTTCACGATGGTTATTCCGATCTCAGACCAGACTGTGGCCCACCACTCCACAGTAACCTGCTCCAGGTGATCCAGTGTATAGTGAAATCTTCGATAGGACAAACAGGCTCGCCAAGTGCCAAAGGAAAACGTATCATAAATCGCTGGCGGCGACCTCCAGACTCCCTTTTGTTACCAGACAACAGGAGATTCACTAAGTATTGACCGCCTCGAGAGCGGCTATTCACCGCTCCGGGTATGAAGATGCTACACAGCTATGCAACAAAAGAGCGGGCGATACGATTCCCCATCTTGACAGCCACTAAGGTGCGTACAGGTTCTTCGACTTAACGAGACGAATTCAGGTTCTCGATTGGCTCGTAGCGCCGATCGCTCGCAACCAATGCAAGCAAAATGCTCTTGCTCAACGGGTTGGCGAAAGGGTAGTTCCGCAGCGGATCTATCCGCCCCCCGTTGAAGCCGCACAATCCAACGGAGTTCTCTAAGTGAACAATGATGAGTACCCCATGACATCTTATCCAAGTGCATACTGATTTAGGTTGGGCAGAGTATGTAATTTATACCGGACCAGTGACATAGGCAACCGTGTGAGTAACAAATCCTGCACAAGCGAATGCATCGTGACATTAGTCCAAACTGTATGTAGAAATTCTCTGACTTCATCAAACGAGTATATCTCCGTCTGCAAATTGTGTTCTGGAGCCGTCAAGACCCGAGTGTACGGCAAACGTGTAGGTTATGAGTAAAGAGATAATTTATTCTATCTTTGACTGGACGGATTCGGGTCAATAGAATTTTCACATACCAAATCAACTATGGACGTGTTCGCTTTTCGAGAGGAACTCATTGCCGAGTACGCGCGATTCTCCCGAAGTTTCACCAAGATTCGGGCAAAAGACATTTTAGACAAGGTCAACGATATTTATGGTAAGGAGCATTTCTGGCCCGCTCCCCTTGTCCAATTGAACCCCAATTTTGAATCAGGTGGATACATCAAGGAACTGATTAGTGCTGGTATTCTTCATCTAGAGTGTGATAATATTTTCCGAATTAAGGGTGACAACAATCTGTCGAACCAGCCTCTTCGCTTGTACCGACACCAGACGGAAGCAATCAAGATTGCAGTAAAACAAGAAAGCTATGTGCTGACAACCGGAACGGGGTCCGGTAAATCACTTGCCTACTTTATCCCCATCGTTAACGATGTTTTGCAACGAAAACGAGCAGGTGATATGTGTAAGGGGATTACAGCAATTGTCGTCTACCCGATGAATGCACTGTGTAATAGTCAATTTGAAGAACTTGAGAAATATCTGGGGCTTGGTTACGGCGAAGAACTTGGCCCTGTAACTTTCGCCCGCTATACTGGACAGGAGTCGCCAGAAGAGCGAGACAAAATCACTAAAAATCCTCCTGATATTCTCCTCACAAATTATGTTATGTTAGAACTGATCATGACGCGATTTGTGGAAACTGACAAGGCCGTCCGTAGGCATGCCATGGGGCTCCGGTTTTTGGTGCTTGATGAATTGCACACCTATCGAGGCAGACAGGGAGCAGATGTTGCAATGTTGGTTCGCCGTGTTCGTGAGCGGTTCAACGAAAAACTTATGTGCATCGGCACTTCTGCCACTATGATCTCAGAAGGATCGCGCACTGAACGTCATGAAACCGTTGCACGAATTGCAAGCCGCATATTCGGGGTTTCCGTAAAGCCGGGGAGAACGTCATATCCGAAACACTCAGACTCGTCACCTCCTCCAAAGCAACCCAAAGCAGTGCTGATCTACGGACTTCAATTGAACAAGGTATCCCCGACAATCCCACCTACGAGGAATTGTCTAAACATCCTGTGGCTGCCTGGGTGGAACATAATATGGGTTTGGAAAAATTGGATAATAAATTCGTCCGGATCTCTCGCCCATTGAGTATTCACGAAGCTTCAGAACGCCTTCAAAATGATACTAAGCTTGATGCCAGTGACTGCGAGAAATATCTTACGGATTTCCTACTCATGGCTCACCAATGCCAGAATGAAAAAGGGCTTAGCTTTTTTGCGTTTCGGCTACATCAGTTCATTAGTCGAGCATGGAGTGTCTACACCACGCTTGAATCCCCTGGTGAGAGATATATCACGCTTGAAGGACAGCAGTTTAAGCCAGGAGATCGCGACCGCCCACTCTACGTGGTTTGTTTCTGCAGGCAATGCGGGCAGGAATACATTCCCGTATGGACCAATTTTACCAATAATGTTCCAGTGTCGTTTACCCCTCGGGACCTAAATGATCGCTCAAATGATGATGAGGATGCCGATCTCCAACACGGCTATTTCATGCCAGACGATTCGGGGACTTTTGATTCCGGTGATATCGAAAGCCAGTATCCTGAGAATTGGCTGGAAGTTCGGGGAGGATCAACTCGACTCAAACCCTATTACCGACGTTCTGCACCCGTCAGTGTTCAGGTGAGCACTGAAGGTGAAGTAGTCCATGAGGGTGTCTCTGGATGGTTTATCTCTGGACCATTTCGATTCTGTCTTAATCCAGAATGTGACGCATATTATGAAGGGAATATCCGCGAACTTACCAAACTCTCCGGGCTCTCAAGCGAAGGTAGGAGTTCCGCAACTACTATTCTAACACTTTCCTCACTGAAACATCTGATTGGGACGGACCTAGATGACGAAACCAAGAAAATCCTCGCCTTTACAGACAACCGTCAGGATGCCAGCCTTCAAGCAGGACATTTCAATGACTTCATACAGATCCTAATGCTTCGTGGGGCACTACTTGCCGCAATTCAAAATGAACCCGATGGACTCCTAAAAAACAACATTCTAACACAAAGAGTTCTTGAGTACCTACACCTAGATGTATTCGACTACGCTACGAATCCCTTGGCAAAAGGATACAGAGCAGAGACGACACTCGAGACACTTCGTGATGTATTGGGGTATCGTCTTTACTTTGATCTCCAACGTGGCTGGCGCATCACCAACCCGAATCTTGAACAACTGGGTTTACTGGAAATCAGATATCGAGACCTCGTGGATTGTTGCAAAGATGAAGAGGAATGGCAAGCATGCCACCCAATGCTTGGTTTCATTAAACCGGAACAACGTTTGCAAATCGCTCAGGAGATTCTTGATCGCATGCGAAAATCCCTCTGCATCACAACGATTTATTTAAACTCAGAGCGTCAAGGAAAAATTCGCAACGACAGCCACAATCTACTCAAAGAGCCGTGGGGACTGTCAGAAGATGAGAAGCTTTACCCCTCTACGTATATGGTCCCAAGACCGAGAAGACGCCGAAATCACAAGGATAGGAATCTGTATCTCTCTCATCGATCAGCCTTTGGAAAAAAGATTAAGTCCAGGAACCTCTGGGGAACAGAAAACCCCCACTACCCAGCCAAATTTGATGAAAATCTCTACAATCGCATCATAGATGATATTTTGTCTGTATTATCAATTTATGGTTACGTAGATCCCGTAGATATAATCGGGAATATCACTGGATACACCATCAACAGTTCAATTCTTGAGTGGCACTTTGTCAAAGAACCTCGTAAGGCCCCATCCAATGAATTCTTCTATCATCTGTACAAAAATATAGCCGATTCTTTTAGAAACCATGACCGCCTACTTCATCAACTTGAAGCACGCGAACATACTGCCCAAGTAGATTCCGAGACACGTAAGGAACGTGAAATCCGTTTTCGAAAGGGTCTTTCAGGCGAGCGAATCATTGATCGGAAATCTGAAGCGGCAGGACTCCCTGTTCTTTTCTGTTCTCCAACTATGGAGTTGGGAGTAGACATTGCTTCGCTGAATGCAGTCTATATGCGAAACGTTCCTCCAACCCCAGCAAACTACGCACAGCGCAGTGGACGAGCCGGGCGTAGCGGCCAGCCCGCATTGGTAATTACCTATTGTGCCGCACAGTCTCCCCATGATCAATATTTCTTCTCCCATCCAACCCGCATGGTGAGTGGTACCGTTAGCCCCCCAAGTATAGATTTGGCAAACGAAGATCTGATTCGAAGTCACTTACAAGCAGTCTGGCTCACTGAGACAGGCATGAGGCTTAGCAGTTCAGTATCCGAGATTCTTGATCGAACGGATAGTCACCATTATCCCCTTCATGAAGAGATTGCAAGCCAAATCCATTCACCCAAGATTGTGTTAAAGGCAAAAACTCGTGCACATCGTATACTCCAGACACTCGAGCTTGACCTCTCTCCCCAAGACGCCCCTTGGTACACAGATACTTGGCTGGAAAGCGCTATGAGGGCTGCCGAGAAGCGATTTGACGAAGCTTTTGATCGATGGCGTTCGCTCTATCGTGCAACGGTTAAGCAAATGAGTTCCGCGGATGGCATTTTGAAAAATGCTGCTGCAACCGAACAAGATCGCCGGGAAGCAAAAAAACGATACGATGAAGCCTATACTCAGCAAAATCTTCTTCTCGGAAAAGGGAGAGCAAAATTCAACTCTGACTTTTATACCTATCGTTATCTAGCAGGAGAAGGTTTTCTACCGGGCTATAATTTCCCACGCCTGCCGCTGATGGCTTTCATTCCAGGCCGTCGCAAGAAAATTGGTCGAGATTCATTTTTAAGTAGACCCCGATTTCTGGGACTTTCTGAATTCGGCCCTCGTTCTATCATCTATCACGAGGGAAGTACATATCGTGTACAGCGTGCCATTTTGTCCCCCCATGATGAGTCCGAGGTCACTATATCTGCTAAACTTCCAATACAATCTACTCAGATCTGCCTCACATGTGGTTATGGCCATTTTGGAGATCAGAGTGAGTCTGAGCGTTGTTTCAACTGCAACGAATTGCTTGAGGGAAGCCGTAGAATTCACAATCTCTACCATATTGAGCAAGTATCAACTCAGAGAGTAACCCGAATCACCTCGGATGAAGAGGAACGCCGGCGTCAGGGTTACGAAATGGTCACAACCCTTCGCTTCAGCCAGGAGGATAGTCGCGCACGAAATGACACTGTAATTATTGAGGAAAATGGTGATCCCTTATTTGAACTTCGCTATGCCCCCTCTACAACACTATGGCGCATTAATCTCGGATGGCATCGGCGCAAAGAAAAGTCAATTTACGGTTTCAGTATTGATGCAAATACTGGCGAATGGGCCGGGGACCCCCAGGCTTCAACTGAAGCAGAAGATGACTTTATTCAGGAGGGAAAAGCTATTCAACGCATTACACCGTTCGTGAAGGATACTCGTAATGTGCTGGTACTCCGACCCCAGATTGACCTAGATGAAGTAGTTTTGGTGTCCCTACAATACGCCATCAAGCGGGGAATTGAACAAGAATTCCAGCTTGAAGAGTCTGAACTGGCTGCCGAACCCCTGCCTGATCGTTATAACCGTGCCTCGATCCTGTTTTACGAATCCGCCGAGGGAGGTGCGGGGGTACTCACGCGTTTAACAAGTGACCCTGATGCATTTGTACGAATTTCGAAAAAGGCACTTGAAATCTGCCATTATGAATCTAAATCGGGAACATGGTCTGGACTTGATGATCTTGAAAATCAAGAAAAAGAGTGCGAAGCAGGTTGCTACAGATGCCTGCTGAGCTACTACAATCAAATGGATCACTCACTGATTGATCGCCAAAATCAAGACCTGCTTCGCCTACTCTGCAGACTAAGTGTCAGTTCTTCAAAGATCCTGAAGGATAAAACGGATCCTGGCGACAGCTTTCGGGAATTGCTCAATGCTTCATCCTCCTCGTTAGAAAAGGAGTGGCTGGATTTCATCAACTCAAATGGCTACCATCTGCCTGACAAAGCTCAGCCGTATCTTGATGCTCACGAGACTCGTCCCGACTTCGCTTATACCAAGAATCAAACCTTGATCTATATTGATGGACCGCATCACCAGAAAGCGACTCGTAAGCATGCCGATAAGAAGATTGATCAGCGCCTTTCGAATAGCGGCTACATAGTGATCCGCTTTACCCCCGATCGGAAGAAATGGCCGAGCATTATAGATCAATACGCTTGGGTGTTTGGATCAAAGCCATCCTCGACCTGACATGGAGGTAGTCAACTTTAAGCCAGGAGACTTGGTGAGACTGCGCGAGCGTGAATGGGTTGTCCTGCCAGAGCTTCGAGATGATCTGCTCAAACTCAGGCCTCTCGGTGGATCGGAACACGATTCAACCTTGGTCTATCTCCCACTTGAGCCCCAAAAACCCGTTCCCGCCACTTTCGATCCTCCCAACCCCGAACGATCGGGTTCCCGAGAGGCAGCTTTGCTGTTACGTGATGCGCTTCGTCTAAAACTGCGTGCTGGTGCAGGACCTTTCAGAAGCTTTGGCAATCTCAATTTTGAGCCGCGCACCTACCAACTCGTGCCCTTGCTTATGGCCCTCAAACTGTCCCCTATCCGACTTCTCATTGCAGATGATGTTGGAATCGGAAAAACCATTGAGGCAGGATTGATAGCACGCGAATGTTTTGATCGCGGTGAAATTGAACGGTTTACTGTCATTTGTCCACCACATTTATGCGAACAGTGGCAACGGGAACTCGGCGAGAAATTTAACTTCGATGTTGAGGTGGTCCGCACCGGCACGGCCGCCCGCTTGGAACGGGGCTTACTTCCAGATGAGTCTGTGTTTGAGGCATATCCCTTCACAGTGGTTTCACTTGATTATATCAAGTCGAATCGGAGAAGGGATGACTTCCTGCGTAGCTGCCCTGATTTCATTATCGTTGATGAAGCTCACACCTGCGTGCATGGGAACCCCAATACGCGTCACCAGCGCCATCAACTCCTGAAAGGGCTTGCCCAAAGCAAACCTCTGCGAAGCATGCTGCTCCTTACTGCAACGCCGCATTCGGGTAACGATATTGCTTTTCACAACCTCCTCGCTTTGCTGAAACCACAATTTGTGGAGTTGGCAGATTTGCCTGCGGGGGCGCAACGTCAATCCCTTCGCGACGAACTCGCTCTACATTTTGTGCAACGTCGCCGAGGGGATATTAAGAAATGGGAAGGGAAAACCCAATTCCCGGCCCGAGAAAGCCGGGAGAAAACCTATAAGCTGACAGGTGACTGGGGCGTATTATTCAGTGAAGTGCTTGTATATGCAAGGACCATGATTCAGCGTGCAGAGGGGGAACCGACCTCCAACAGCGTATGTCCTGGTGGGCTGCGCTTGCACTCTTGCGTTGTATTTCTTCCAGTCCGGCTGCTGCGTATATGGCATTGCGGACCCGACTTCAGGCGGCCGAGGGGGACACAGAGCAGGCGCAAATCCAGAACCTTGACCGGAGCGCCCGCGATACGGTCATGGACGAAGTTGAGGATTCTCTAATGTCTACGGAAAGCACTCCTGCAGGCACTGTTGAAGGGGAAGAGGATTCCAGAATTCTAAATCAACTCATCGAACGGGCTAAACAGCTGCGCGGACCCAAAATGGATCCTAAGCTTGGAACCCTCATCAAAGAAGTAAGGGCTCTCGTGCGGGATGGCTACAAGCCTGTTATTTTCTGTCGCTATATTGCTACCGCACATTATGTCGCGGAGTACTTGGAAGTTGCTCTTCCTTCGAGAACCACCAAAGTCCTTGCAGTGACTGGAGAACTAGATTCCAGGCAACGTGAAGAGAAAATTGAACAACTTGAGGATCCATCTAATGATATTCTTCCTGTTCTTGTAGCGACCGACTGTTTGTCTGAAGGGATCAACCTTCAGAACTGCTTCAATGCCGTCATTCATTATGACCTTGCCTGGAATCCAACTCGCCACGAGCAGCGTGAAGGCCGCGCAGATCGCTTTGGACAAAAATCCAAGATCGTTCGAACCCTCATGCTCTATGGGGAAAACAATCCAATTGACGGCGCGATTCTTCGCGTGATTATTCGGAAAGCAGATCAAATCAGAAAAGAGCTTGGAGTTCATGTCCCGTTACCAGTAGAAAATGACAAGCTATTGGATGCCATGATGAGATCTGCTCTGTTACACAGTAGCCCAAACCTTCAGCTGTCTCTGGACTTTGGAGATACTGAAGCCGAATTAGACATTGCATGGGAAACAGTTAAGCAGAAGATGTCTAGAACTGTATTTGCCCAGCGCAGCCTAAAACCGGATGCAGTACTTCCCGAATGGGAAAAGACAATCTCCGTGCTTGGTGGAT
>CBDBMQ010000007.1:0-174447 GCA_965207565.1 Rhodothermales bacterium
GACCCAATATCGGAGTTCTGTGTCTTTCGAAGTACCGAAGCGTTCAACAACTTCTTCGAATGTTGACAGAGTAGATCCCGGTTGATCTTGAACCCTTAAAAGCTTCCCTTTATTTGTAAGTGCTTTAGCAATACACCATTGAAATTCCTGGTTTTCAACGGCGTCCAAACGCCTCACGGCTTCTTCATAAGCTTCTAAGGCGGGGTTTAGGTTGTGCTGATTTTGCAGTATTTCGCCCTTAATGACTAGCGCACAGGCGACACATCCTTGCAAAGGATGTGATTCTTTAGCCCCGAAATGCTTGACGATTTCTTCGACAGTTAACAGAGCAAGTTCTACTTTGCCCTGAGTGTGCAATATTTCGCATCTAGCAATGAGTGCGCCAGCGACCAAATACTGCAGTTCAGGGTTTTTTGCAGAGCCCCAGCGGTTAATGATTTCCGAGACGGTTAAAAGGGCCGGCTTTAGGTTACCCTGTTTCTGATAGGCCGTTGCTTTCATAAGCATTACCCAAGCTATGGTCGTTTTTGGCAATTGAGGGGCATCAGAGTATTGAGAAGACAGTGTTTGATCTGCGACCTGGACCACCTTAGCGAAATCTCCCTGGTCAAATGGTGCAATGATCATCTCTTTGAGTCGCCGGTTCTCCCTAGATGTAATATTATGCAGGTGATTGATAGCGACGATTATGACGAGCCTCTTGCCAATTTCTGGATCCGAAGTCATAACCCGGCCAAGCCCTTCCCGGATGGCTGTGGAACCATCCACCTCTTTGATCAGAGTTGAGAATACCTCTGCTTGCTCTACTTCAGTATAGAAAACGATCATAAAACGAATCAGACTTTCCACAACGGCGGCTTCGTCACGGTTGCGTCGTAGCTTGTAATAAATACTATAGAGCCGCTCGGCCGCAACATACTTCCGTTTCCTGCCACTGCCCTCAGCAATAACTGCTCCGCGGTTGACAAGCCGTCCGAGCATGGTAGATACTTTTCGTATGTCCATACGTGCTCGAATACTGATTTCGCTGGGAGTTGATGGTTGCCAGAGGTCGATGACCGCTAAGAAAACCCTTCGCTCTGTCTTAGCCAAGACTTCCAGGTTCCCGCGAAAATAATCGGTATGCTCATCTATCAAGAGGACCAACTCTTCCATCAGCTGGTGCATAGACTTGTGTCGGGAAAAACTCGCAACGATCACCAAGAGCCTTGGGCTTCCTCCTGTTAGGATTTCCAGTGGACGTATTTCGCGTCCGATTATGTTGTCTCCACTAATGGAAGTCCAGAGATCTTCACACTCAATGGTGTTCAGCGGCTTCAAATGGATAATCCAGAAAAATTCAAAAAATGGCAGTTTTGCGTCATCAAGCCCTTTGAAATGACTGGTAGCGGAGCCTACGAGTATGACCTGAGGTTCTGTCTGCAAAACCTTTCTAAATTTCCATCCAAAATCTTCATCTACATCCTCAAATAATGCTTGAAGGTTTTCGATCATCAGGACTAGCTTTCGACCAAGTTGATCTGCAACATCCAATACAGCGTTTCGCGCAAGATCTTCCAGCGAATCGCTCCCCCATTTCTTACTCAAGGCAGAATGCCTAATGTTTAGTTCTTGTCCCAATTGCGGATCGAATTGATGGCATTCTCTGGCGAGGTGGAACAGGGTTTCTAGCCAGAAGTCAGTCATATTGAAGATCTCCTGGCTTTCTTCCATGAACCGAACTGGCAAGAGGTTCTCAGAGAATTGTTCGTTAGACCGTAATTCTGCGGCGATGCGTGCCAAGAGCATGGTCTTCCCCTGGCCACGCGGGCCTAGGATCAAGGTGTGCTGACACGATGGAGCCTCAATATTGTCATGCAGAATGTTAAGTACGGTTTGTAGTTCGTGGTTGCGAACCACGAACTGCTCAATCACTTCTTCATCAGATTGAAAGGTTCCAGGATTGAATTTCCGTATTTGATGGTTTGTGATTCGACTCATTATTCAGGTTCCCCGAATTTGTCCCAATTTTGTCGCTTGCTGAGGGGGATATAGTTTTCCTTGAAACTTGCCGCCCACCAGTCCTTTAGCAACCGAAAAGAGAAACGATACTCATCATCTTTAAGGACGAGATATCCGTCATGTATGAGTACATCAAGCACCTCAGCAATATGCTCCTGTGCATTCTTTACAATTCGTCCATATTCCACTTCAAGGATCGTTCGGGCTTCTGATGTGAACACGCCTTGGATCGCAGTTTCCGCAAGAATTGTCTCGGCAATAGCATAGCTTTCTTCAGTCAATGCATCTTTGAGCCGTGACCTGTAGTGGCCGAGGTCAATCCGCCCTGCAGGACCAAGAAGTTCAGTGCGATACACAAGATTGACATGTTCCACCGTTACCTGATCCAGTTGGTGCCTTATGGCAAAATCGTTTAGGCGGCGAAAAAAAGATTGGATGTGGTGAGGAATCCCGATACCCAACGCTTCGTAGACAGCTTCCGCCACACCATTTTCAATGGATACCCCAGAGGAATAAGCAAGGCGCTCAAAACACCTGATGCAGGTGCTCCGATTCCAGGGTTTGAGACGATAAGAGTAGAGGTAATTTATTCGATCAGGAATTTTTAATCTACGCACAAATGGTTCCAGGCCAATACTACCAGACACAATTAGGACCGGTCCGTCTTGGCTAAGTCGCTGGAATGCTCCTCGCAACCAACTTAAGAACTCATCTACTCTTCTGGGGTCTTGATCATGGTCCAGCATTCGTTTCAGGAAGATTGGCAACTCGTCAATGACTAAGAGTACCGGTTTCCTATTCCTTGCGCAAGCCTGAAGTAGGTTTTTGCCATGACGTTTCCAGTTGCCAGCGTCAATCTCCGCACGAATTTTGATGCGAAAAGTGCCCACACCAAACTCTTCAATCCTCCTTCTTATCCGTCGGTCCATCCCGCCAATGAAGCGTCTGATGAGTGACTGGACTGTGTGCGCCGAGTATGCCATCTCTGCAATCACATCTTCGGGGCATTTTGCCCCCTCTACATCACAGAACAAAAAAGTTCAACCGTCATCCTGAAGCTGTCGGCCAAGTTCCTGCATGATACTGGTTTTGCCCATGCGTCTTTGTCCCGTCAGCAATACATGATTGCGATCCTGAATAAGATTTTTCAGGATGTTCAAGTCGGTTTCTCGATCAAAGAAATTTTCGCCGATTACCCAGCGACCAGTAGATGATTTCATGTAGTATTAGAAATTTGTTCGTTCCATACAATATACACAACAATATTGTTGTCTACGTAATTGTTGTGTAAAAATTCTAAATTGATCTCTGGTGCTATAGATAAATCCGAAGTATCTCTGCTGTGTCGTGGGCGGTGGTGCATCCAAAAACATCAACACACGATCTCGTACCCCTATTCAAATAGTCATCTTGGACAGGATTTTCGCTGAACTATTGGATTGACGTCCTTGCTCAACTGGACATTGTGGACTGATCAACTGGCTGGTGCACTGATCAACTGGCTGGTGCACTGATCAACTGGCTGGTGCACTGATCAACTGGCTGGTGCACGTATCCCTCAATGATGCTTTTCACAGATTGAAGGCTGGCTGATAGACGCAGTGTTTCTGGATTTTCTTTGGCTCTACCGCATTGCCAGAGCTTCCGGCCGATACAGTTTTCATGTCTCGTCCTCTCAACTCCTTGCGGTTCTAGCCACAGCAGCGAAGCATATCTGAATTTCCCCCTGCATATTCCGATGATGGTGGCCCACTTGGATCGGAATACGCATCCCCCGATTTGAGTATTTCAGGGGGCGCAGGCACAAGACTTAATAGCATTATAATTATGGCGCGTCAATGAGGTGCTCTCTATGCGATGTTTGGAGGAGAGATTGGAGCGACCCCCGCTTACCATTAACGTAATCATGCCTCCGTGGAGGCCATTTCAGTTCCAAATTCCCCATTTTCGAGCGCAAATCAAGCCAATTAATTTTTTTTCAAGCATGTAAGCGCTTACAGTGAAACCAAGTTCAAAAAGAACGTAAACATGGGCATCACTAATTTTTGTATTCTCATGATTATCAAAAAAAATCAGCCCTAAGGGACGCTCAGTACGTGTTACGTTCGAACTTCCTCTGGAGCAAGCTCAGCACAGTGCCAGCATTGTTGGAAGTTTCAATGACTGGGATGCAACGGAGCATCCAATGAGCCGCAATGACCGTAAAGGTGTCTGGACGAAATCATTATCGTTCAAGCCGGGCTCCAAGATTGAATTCCGGTACTTCATTGACGGACATAAATGGCATAACGAGGAGCAGGCCGATGCGTATGAACCGAATCCGCACTATTCCGATAACAGCGTCATAACGCTTTAGCCAAACAGGAATAGGACGACGTAGACCGCGGCAATCATTGCGAATACATCTGCAATGAGCCCCGCTGGAACGGCGTGACGCGTTTTTCGGATATTCACGGCACCAAAGTAGACCGCAATCACATAAAACGTGGTTTCGGTGGAGCCGAACATGGTGGCGGCCATTTTGACGAGGATGGAATCTTCGCCAAACTGGTTGATCATGTCCAGGACAATCCCGGCAGATCCAGATCCGGTCAGCGGACGGACGATACCCATGGGGATCACCTCAGCGGGGATACCGATCAATCCGACGACAGGTTGAAGGAGGTCTGTCAGGAAGTCCATTGCGCCGCTGGCGCGAAACATCCCGATCGCAAACAGGATTGCGATCAGATAGGGGATGATCATTACAGCGACATGGAATCCCTCTTTGGCACCGTCCACAAAGACTTCGTAGACACGAACCTTGCGGATCATTCCGTAGAGTGGGAAGCCGACCAGGATTGTCGGTAGGACCAGTGCAGATGCGTAGTCCAGAAATACCTGTACTATATTCATGAGGTTACCTCACGGTAGCGTTTGAGCCGTCCTAAGAGCTTAACAGCAGTAATGCCTACGATCAGAGAAAGTCCGGTCGTAATCAGGATGGAGAAAAACAGCTGGTTGATTTGCAGCCCCATGATGGCAACCAGCGTGACCGGGGGAAGGATCTGCACACTGGCGGTGTTCATGGTAAGCAGCATGACCATCGGATCTGTTGCGGTGTCTTCGGTTTCGTTGAGCGTCTGAAGCTCTTGCATAGCTTTGATGCCAAGGGGCGTAGCTGCATTGCCCAATCCCAGCATATTCGCAGAAAGGTTGAGGACGATCATCCCCAGAGCGGGGTGATCCTTGGGGACCTTCGGGAAGAGTGGTCGGATGAGCGGCTGCGTGAAGCGAACCAATGCCTGGAGCATGCCGGATGCTTCTGCGATCTTGAGGAGTCCCATCCACAGCCCCAGGCCTCCAATCAGTCCAAGGGCCAGGGTGACCGCTGTTCTTGCAAAATCCAGTGCGGCAGCGGCAATGGCATTCACCTTGACCCAGCGTACGGGACCAAAAGCGATAGTCGTCTGCCATTCGGCGCTGGTGGGGGTGCCTTGCAAAGCGCCACGACAATCATCCTGGCCTGTCTCTTGGCAGATTGTCTGCAGGGGCTCCGCGAGGGAGGCTTCTGCTGCAAACCGGAGTTCGCGTCCCGCAGACGTTTGCAGAAGTACGCCAGGCCAGGTATTACCAGTGATGGAGCTGTCTCCGTAGTGGGTTGCAAGATCACTCCCCAGGAGCTGTACGTCTACGTATTGTCGACGGGCATCGGCATTGTACCCATCCTCAAACATGACAGTGACGGGCAGAGGGGTGCCGTTACGGTAGGTGTCATGCACAAAATCTGTGAGATCGCTCGTCAGAGCGAATACCAGACTCAGGACAATCAGACCACCCCAGATATAATTCAACATAGGCTCAGGGTTTGGGCGTGGAAGGGGATATTCCCTCGGTTGGAGGGGTGAGTAAAACAGTTTCCATACTGCGCATATTAAGTGTTGTACTTGGTGCGAGCAGGTTTGCGCGTACAAGAAGCCACGCAGTCACATTCAGATAGTCCTCATCCGAGAGCGTTTCTGCTGCATTATAGGGCATCTGTTGTTGATTGTAGGTATAGAGTCTGGCTGCATTGAGTCGGGAAGCAAGAACTGCGGGGGTCAGTCGGGGGCCGGTTCCGGGAGTTTCATGACAATTTTGGCAATAGGTGGAGTAGACTGCACTGCTAAGTCTTTGCTGCAACTCGGGGTCCGGGCTTGAACAGGCGGAAGCGGCGAGCAAGATGGATGCCAGTCCAAACATGGTTCGCATCAATTTACCACCTGAATGGGGTGGGGTAGCCGCATGTTGAACAAGTAGCCCTTCTCATTGTGGGGGATCGTGTCAGGCTGCTCGGTTTCCAACGAATCCACAGCAGAGGTGATGATGGTGTGCCGACCAAGTGTTGCGTTCCAGTCAATCTCAAATCGGGTCCAACCGTAGCGCATGCGAGGCCCCAACAGCTTTGCATCCTTCCAGGTACTACCGCCATCCTCGCTCCAGCGGACCTGAGTGATTGGGCCATCCGGGCCATAGGCGTACCCATAGATGCGGTGAACCCCGTTTCTTAGCACGGCTGGCCATGGCAGGGCTAAAGTGCTCTTGAGCGATTGCTTATTGGCGACCTGCCCGCGGGCCTGTCCTTCGGGAGGGTAATCTTCCCCAATCAGTACGTAGGAGGTAGTATTATTCCGGCTCCATATCTGCGTGTCCGATACTTCAATTCGGCCGAGCCATTTGACGCTGCTACTGCCGACCCATCCGGGCGCTAATGCGCGTACGGGTGCACCATGATCTTTTGGAAGTGGGGCTCCGTTCATGCGCAGTACCAGGAGCGTGTCTGGATCCATCGCTTTGCTCAGGGGCAACGGCCGCCTGAACCCTCCCTCTGGAGCACCTTGATCCATCCCGATCAACTGAACAGCCTCCGCAGATTCCCGGATCCCTGCTGCCTGGAGCACCTCAATGAGTGGAATGCCGGTCCACTCGGCCATCCCAACCGCACCACGCTTCCATTGGGTTCCGGTTGCGACCTGGCCAAGTAATGCGCCAAAGAAAGCACGCTGGTTCCCTCCGCACTCCAGATAGGAAAAGACGGTTCGGCTCGGCATGGATCGGAGATCCTCATAGGATAAGCTGAGAGGGGTTTCAATCGCGGTCCCTTCCACAGTGAGGCGATAATCATCCACGGGGATATCAAGGCTCACATCGTTATTACGAACAAAAAACTCATCTACCGGGGTCAGAAAGCTTTCCTGATTCTCCAGTTTGGATTCCAGATTGGCCGTGCCATGCTGCACAAACGGTTTCGGATCCTTGAAGAAGGCCTCAGGCGCATCTTCTACATTGGTACAGCCTCCAATGAGGCTGATAGATCCCACTGTTTTGAGGAAATTTCGGCGGTTACTGGACATTCACCTGTTCTGAAAAATACGCTTCAATTTGCTTTGCCAGAGACGGACCAACAATATTCTTGAGTGCTTTTTGATCGGCATGTTTGATTTTTCGGACGGACCCGAACGCTCGAATCAGTTTCTGTACGGTCTTGGGACCGACTCCAGGGATATTTAATAACTCCGAATGTAATAGTCGACTCTTTCGTTGTTTTCGCTGGATTTTGACTGCAAACCGGTGCGCCTCATCCCGAACACGCTGAATCAGTTGCAGGGAGGCACTTTGTTTTGCAATGTGATACGGCTCTTTGTCTTCCGGGAAATATACTTCTTCCAGACGCTTGGATAGTCCTATGACAGGAAATTTTCCATACGTATCTGTTTGTTTCAGGGCTTTGATTGCACTGGAGAGTTGTCCCTTTCCCCCGTCAACGACGACCAGATCAGGCCAGGGACCATCTTCGTTTTGAATACGCTGGAATCGGCGGTGGATGACTTCTTCCATAGATAGAAAATCATCCGGTTTTCCATCCGGGACATTGCGGATTTTGTAGCTCCGGTAGTCACTCTTGCGGGGGCGTCCATTATGAAATACAATGCAGGACGCAACCGTACCGGTCCCACCGAGATGGGATATATCAAAGCACTCAATTCTTCTGGGTAGCTTGCGTAGTCTCAGATCAGACTGCAGGGCTTTGATTGCAAAGGGGATACGGTCTTCCCCGCGCTTGAGTAATTCCAGTTTGAATTCCCCAAGCAAAAGATCCGCATTGGCCTGTACCATACGCATCAGTTCTGCCTTCTGTCCACGCTGAGGAGTAAACAGGAGAACTTTTTTGCCACGCTGGGCAGTCAGGAATTCCGTGAGAACTTCCGGTTCGGAAATCGGTGTATTCAGAAACACCTCTTCAGGGAAGAAAGCCGTTTGTGTGTAATAGTTTTCGAGGTAGCGCTGCATCAGAACAGCATCCTCATGCCCCTCAATCTGGCGCATGATTTTGTGTTCGCGTCCAATAATTTTTCCCTCCCGAACCTTAAAACAGATGCCCACGGCGGCATTCTCATCACGCGCAGTCGCCAGGGCAAATAAATCCCGATCCACGGGTATCGCAGTCACTACTTTCTGCCGCTGCGCATACGTTTCTATGGCATCAATCTGATTCCGTAAGCGAGCAGCCTCTTCATACTGTTGCTGCTCACTGGCGACTTGCATCGCTGCTTGAAGTGTGTGCTTCAGTGCGCTCGTATGGCCTTTTAGGAGCATTTCGACCTGAGCAACGGTTGCGTCATAGGATTCGGCAGATTGATATCCCACACAGGGGGCCGCGCATTTCTTGATATGAAATTCCAGGCAGGTCTGGTACTTGCCACGCTGAATGGGTTCGGGGGACAGGTCCAGAGAGCATGTACGGAGCTTGAAGATGGACCGTATGACTCCCAAGGCACGCTTCATACTTCCCACGTCGGTATAGGGGCCAAAATATTTGGACCCATCCTTGATGATACGCCGGGTGATAAAAATGCGGGGGAAGGGCTCGTTCTTGATACAGATATAGGGATAAGTCTTGTCGTCCCTCAGGTTGATGTTATAGCGTGGTTTCCGTTCCTTGATCAGGTTGTTTTCAAGGATAAGGGCTTCTGCTTCATTATCGGTCACAATCACTTGGACATCCACCGCCTTTGCAACCAGAAGCTTTATACGTCCCTGCACATGTGCATCCTTGCGGAAGTAGGATTGGACGCGGCTGCGCAGGTTGATCGCCTTACCGATGTAGAGCGGATTATGGTTCTCATCCAAAAATTGGTACACGCCACACCTGGTTGGCAGCTCAGACACTTTCGTCTGGAGGTCATCCTTATTTACTACTGGTTCACTCATTCTCCAATGACGACCAGAAGTCTAGCAGGACTGCTGGGAGGTGTCTATACTGTGAATTCTCTGGAAGAATGACCAACTCTGCCTTAGGCCACTTTGCTTGAAGTGTCTGGGCATGGGCGGATGCTGAACTGACTTCACTGATGAGAACCGGTACGCGCGGGGCATCGGGCTTTTGCTGGGACAGTTTGGAGGAAGCGTTGTGAAGTACCAGGCTCCGACATCTTTCAGGCAGAGGGCCACCGCTCACAATGTGTCCGGGAGTCTCATCGCAGGGGATGCAATGACCGGTTGGTAGTAGGCGCTGTTCTAGTTCCTTGCACAACTCGAATCGAACGGCATACTGTTTGTCGGGCTGGCAGAATTCCACAAGGATCCCGCAGGTATCCTGCGGATGCAAAAAGAAGATATGCTTTCCATCCGCTCCGGGGATGGGTTTTTCGGTCAGCGGTTGAAATCCCGCTGCACGCATGCGCTCAAGCTGCGCTTGCGCATTGGCGACCCTGAAAGCGATATGGTGCATCCCCTCACCGCGTTTTGAGAGGTAGCGGGCCACGGTGGAGTCGGCGCTTAGAGGTTGGAGGGTTTCCAGTTTTGTACCCCTACCATAGAATCGAACCCGAACGCCCTGCGAATCAAGATCTTCAGGCGGAGAAGATGTTGAATTGGTAAGCTTTTTAAGTAGGTCCTCCATAACCCTGCCATCATGAACGGCGACTCCAATGTGATCAATGGGTAGCATGAAAGAGCGGGATAAGGGTATGAATTTATACAAGTTAAACGACAAAGTGTCCAGTGTGCGCGTCAGAACAGGATATGCTGCGTATACGCATATATGAACGCAGCAACCCAATCGGCTACCAGATCGTCGAATGATCGTAGAGATGCGGTGCAGCAACTCCTGCGCATTACGCAGGATGGGGCTTATCGCAGCCTGATTGATCGCAGTGCAAGGCCAAGGGTGGTTGCATTCGTGTCTACGGTCACGCGCTGGAGACGGTATTTATCATTTCTTCTCCACTGCTTCCTCAAGAATAAATCCCAACCACTCCCACAACCTCTGGAGCAGCTTCTCTTATTGGGGATTGCGGAGGTTATTCTTTTGGATGAGCCACCCCATGCAGTGGTGAATGAGACCGTGAATCTGGCGCGATCCATGCATTTGTCTACAGGGCTAACCAATGGGGTACTCCGGTCTGTAGTGCGGGCACGTACAACACTGCCTGAACCCAGTACCGGGAATCCGGTTCGTGATTTAGCCATTCGCTGGTCCCATCCTACATGGCTCACTCGCAGATATGTAGAGCGTTATGGCATAGATGAGGCGACTCGCCTATTACGGCGAAATAATGAAGCCCCGGCCTACAGTGTTCGTGTGAACCGGATGCAGATGAGTACAGCACAGCTTCTGGATGAACTCAACGCTCAAGGGATCCAGGTCAGTCCGTCAACTTTCCTAGGGGATTATCTCTGCATAAATTCTGTGGGTTCCCTGATCCGAAAAGGTTACATGAGTCGTGGAGCATGTTCTGTACACGATGAGAGTGCAGGGCTTGTGGTGGCGCTGCTTGATCCGAAACCCGGCGAGATTATTCTGGATACATGTGCGGCACCGGGGGGCAAGGCATTGGCTGCCGCTTGTCGGATGCAGGGGAGTGGGCAGCTGCATGCCTGGGATATTCATCCAAACCGACTTCAAATGGTAGATGAACTGGCACAGGTTCAGAGTCTGGAAAATATTCACACACGGGTCGCAGATCTTCTGGATCCTTCAGAGATGCAAGCAGATCGTGTACTCTTGGATGTGCCGTGCACGGGAACCGGGGTCATGAATAAGCGGGCTGACTTGCGTTGGCGGCGAAGTGAAACAGATCTGATGGAACTCGTCAAATTACAACAATGCCTCTTGGACGCAGCCGTATCGTGTGTCCGATCTGGTGGACTTCTCGTATACAGCACATGCTCCATTGAGCCGGAGGAAAATGAACTTCAGATAGATTCTTTTTTGAAACGCCATCCAAATTTCACTTTGGAGCATGCGGGGGATTTTCTTCCTTCTGCAGTCGTAAACCCAACTGGGTATATGGCTACCTTACCGCATCATCACAACACGGATGGGGCATTTGCAGCTCGTCTGCGTAAATCCCGGTGAAATTTTGCGTGTACGTTGCTACTCACTCCTGAACCGCATACGACAGGTGACGTATGCCTGTAGTCCAAGTGTCGGGATGTCAGTACAAGGGATTTTCGTGTATAAGTTCAGTATACAGAGCTGAATGATCTTGCGCCACCTTATTCTTTTTCTGCTGGCTACGCTGATCTGGTGCATTCCTGCATCGGCGCAAAGGATTGCCAAGTATGGAGCCGACTTTCTGGCAGGGGGAGTAGATGCCCGGGCATTGGCGATGGGCGGTGCAAATGTTGCGCAGACGCGGAATGTGAATAGCGTTTATTGGAATCCGTCAGGGTTGGCACATACGCAATATCCTGAAATCGCCTACATGCATGCAGAGCGCTTCGCCGGCATTGTATCGTTTGATTTTGCAGCGATTGCCTATCCGGTCAGTCATAATTCCACCGTGGGTCTGAGTTTTTTTCGAAGTGGCGTGAACGACATCAAGAATACGTTGAATGCCTGGGATGCCGAGCGTAACCAGCCTAAGGCGAACCCTGAGTCGTACATCACCAGCTTCTCTGCAGCGGATATGGCATTTCTGATCAGTTATGCGCGACGGCTCAACCAGCAATTCACGGTTGGCGCATCGGGCAAAATTATCCGACGCACCATCGGCGATTTTGCAGACGCATGGGGATATAGTTTTGATGCAGGTGCTCAGTGGCATGGAGACCGATTTATGATCGGTGTACAGTTGCAGGACCTATCAACGATGCTCCAGAGCTGGAGTGTGAATACATCGGCATTTTCGATTGAGGAAACGAACCCGGATACTGGAGCGCCTTACACGTTTACGGAAGTCTTTGATCAGGAGCTGCCGACCGGGGACACATTCCTAGTGTTACCAGTTGTTCGGCTGGGTTCGGGCTTGGTCGTGCCGATCAGTTCCCAGAGTACCCTGACATTTGGTCTGGACATGGATGTTGCCTTTGATGGACAGCAGGCGAACGCGTTCAATCTGGGGGATCTATCCTTTCATCCGAGGTTGGGAGGGGAGTTCTCATTCAGAAATCTTGTTGCACTCCGGGCAGGAATAAACCGTATTGCGCAGACGGATAGTTACGGACTAGATATTGTCCCCTCTGTCGGTGCAGGGATACGTCTGGGTCCGCTGTCGGTTGATTATGGGTTTGGGGATTTTGGAGGGCTGGTGAGTGACTTGGGGTATTCGCATAGAGTTTCGGCGCATTTCACCTGGAAGCGGGAGCAGTTTCGTCGACCATCGGAGTAGACGATACCCGATGAAGCTGGCAAGCGGCAGGACCCATCCCATCTGGGATAAAGACATTGGGAGCAAAAGTTTTGAGGTCAATCCAGGTGATTTTGGAGCATCGGAAATTTCTGATATTCGGGAGAGACAGAAAGAGTAGCAACACAAAGGTGCTTTGTAGCGATTGGATTTCATTGAGCGGTTTGGCAGGGAATGCGCGATTGAAACCGGGGCGAGTAAGAATCTCTATGACATTGGTCGTGAAGTGACGCAGACACTGATTGAACAAGGGTTTTGGAGAAAATTCTTTTACCAGGGTTCAATGAATAAACATCCCGCATTTGTGTTACAGTTACTGCGAGGCCAGAAGGATAGGTTTGACGGTTTGCATGATTTCGTGAAGAATAAACGAGGGTCATCAGTATCCCACATCAAAGAGCTTCAGGGAGGACTATCGAAGGGCAGGATGCGTTAGGCCGTAATATGGATGTATCTCTCACCAAAGGTGCTCGGAAGACACAGGAAAACTATCCTGTTTGAGGCGGAGCGAAGTATACATATGGTCCGCCTGAGCATGTGGCATCTGAGATGGACCGCCTGATTGATCTATATTCTTGCCATGTTCGTAATGGTGTTTCGAGTGAGGTTCTGGCCGCTTGGCTGTACCACGGATTCGCGCAAATTCACCCGTTCCAAGATGGCAATGGGCGCGTAGCGCGAGTGCTGGCTTCGCTGATTCTTTTGAAAGATTGACTCTTCCCGTTCGTTATTGCTAAGGATGAAAGAACCAACTACATTGAAGCACTTGAGGCTGCTGACCAAGGTGAGCTTGTTCCTTTAGTCCATGTATTCATGAAATGCCAGTTGAGACAATCAAAAACGACAAGCAAGGCAGTGAGGAATCCTTGGGCAGGGGAGTGGCTTCGACGTTATCTTAAACGTTCTCGTAGAAGTAGCAGAGAATTGGGGAACAATTTTTAATCATGATTTAGCGTTACGGAAAATCAATCACAGCGTAACCAACTATGGAGGAATCTGCCAATTGCAGTGGGTCACTAGCGCTCAAATTCTCCACCTCTATCCATAGGCGGGAATTGGCTCCCTAAAGATCGGTTCTCAGGCATCTGAAGGTATTGAGCATTCCATTGTGCAGCCAATTGATCGGCTTCTGCCTCCACAGCGCTTTTGGATGGTCCACGTAACTCATGCGATCCAAATCTCGGATGCGATACGAGGACGGAATACATAACCTTGCCATCCGATGTATCCTCTTTGGTTTTCACCAATTACAGATTTCATTTTAGGTCTAATTTGCTTTCATATGTCATGATTTGGTAGTCAGTGGGATAATTTTCTACAAGGAGATTCCCCTTTGCTGAATAAAAACATTTCCGTTCCCTGCCTGAGGAATTGAATTGACGTTTTTGAACTCCTACCCATCACGGATTGAAAAATATGGAAATTATGTAGAAAAATCCATATAGCGACGCAATTCAGCGTCTTCTTAGTTTCCAACGATCATGAAGTTTCCGGTTCGTTGATTGATTTTGGTTTTTGTTCTTACTCTTGGGTTCAATAGGCTTTGAAGTATATTTACCTTATGGTTTTGTCATACTCATCGTTAAGGTAGGCAGACATAGGATCCCCGCTTCTTAGGAGATTGCGACATTAAAATTACAGTTATTGAACAGCACTCAAAAGTTTTACAGGGGAAACGCAAATGATCGTACAGACATTGAACTGTGCCGCCGAAATGTACGCTGATTTCCACGACTTTTCTTACGCCTGATCTATCTATTAGCCCACCGGGTATGGCACTCATTGGGCGGGTTCGGCGTAAATATGGCTGAAGGAGGATTACCAATACAATGTGGTTCTTATGGGTAGAGGAAATCGTTATTGGGGGACGCTGCTTCAAGTTGATAGTTGGGGAGATTGGCTCAGGAAGGACACGGTGGTACCAACTGAGTTATCGCTGGACCAATCTCATTGTATTCCCGTCGGCCCGCCGAGAATGTACAAAAATGTGTTCAGATGAGATTCTGCATCAAAGTACACCTTGAGTTCGAATTTATGGTGTTCACAAAAAAATCCACACTCATGCAGGACAGGAAATAGGATCTTGTGTGATAGATTTTCGTATATTTAGACTGAATCTAAATAAGAATGGCAATTCAAGACCATAATCACTCTTGGTTGAGATTGATTTGGGGGGTCTACACAGTCCTGTTCTTTTGTACAGGGGCGGTGACTGCACAACAGGTACCGTCCGATTCCAGCCGTGTGGACTCAATGCATACCGTACAGATGCCCCCCATGGTTGTCACAGCTACACGATCCGAGAAAATTCTTGAAGATGTAGCCGTACCCATAAGTGTGATTACGTCAGAGGTCATGCAGCGTGAAGGTGCATTACGCCTTGGTGATGTATTGGCCAATGAGATGGGGATGGCTTTTTTGTTTGATGATCACGGTACGGGGCTGCAGGTGCAGGGGTTTGCGTCGGACTACACACTCATATTACTGGACGGTGAGCCGGTGATCGGTCGTACTGCTGGCACACTTGATGTGGACCGAATTACAGTGAAAGGTCTAAGCCGTTTGGAAATCGTGCGTGGGCCGTCCTCATCCCTGTATGGAAGCGAGGCACTTGCGGGGGTCGTCAATCTGATTACGGCTCCGCCGGCTGAAGGCATGCACGGGTCAGCGAGTTTCCATATCGGCTCTCACGCCACTTCAGATATGACGCTTCAAATGGAAGGGGGCCGTGAGCGACTGGGTGCACGGCTTGTGGTCAATCGGTATGCCTCAGATGGTTACGATTTAACGCCGACAATCTATGGTCCGACGACTCCCTCCTTTGCCGATTGGACCGGGGATTTTCGGAGTCGCATGGTCTTCTCGGATCGTGTCCAGGTCAGGTTGGGTGCTCGGGGAACAGTTGAGAATCAGGAGAGCGTATTTGCCTCCGGGACGGATGAACTTCTTGAAGATCTCTACAACGACGAAGGGCGGCGTATGGAGTGGAGTATTCATCCAGAAATCGAAGTTCAGCTTAGCGACAAAATTCGACTGAATACGACGCTCTATGGGACCAGCTATCAGACAGAGACCCATCATCGGCGTCAAAATGATGGGTTTGTCAACTACGAAGATGAATTCGATCAGACGCTTATGAAGGCGGAGATGCAGGTAGATATGCTTTGGGGTGCAAAGCATTTGACGAATCTCGGCGGTGGAGTGATTGGCGAGCAAATTGGAGGAAGTAGATATGGAGGAACGGGAAGTGACCCAAATCCAGAATCGACACAGGCGTACTTTTTTACACAACATGAATGGTTAGCTTCGGATCTGCTCCATTTCAATACGAGTCTGCGTTTTGATAATCATTCCGATTACGCCGCCAGGATTACGCCAAAATTTGCCGTACTGGTTCGTCCGTCAAGCAAAATACGTTTGCGTGCAAGTGTCGGTAGTGGCTTTAAGGCACCTGCCTTCCGTCAACTACACCTGTCCTTTACCAACCCAGCCGGAGGGTACTCTGTATTTGGTTCATTGCCAATGAACGAAGGGATCGGGCGACTGGAGGCAGAGGGACAAATTGAGCAAAAATTGTTCGATATATCTCAGTTGGATCCCCTATCAGCGGAAAGCTCTATTGCATTTAATCTGGGCGGATCTGTAGAGCCATTTGCATGGCTCGCTGTTCAGGCGAACGTATTTCACAATAGTGTTCGAGATCTTATTGAGACGCAGCCGGTGGCCCAGAAAACAAATGGATCCTTCGTGTACGGTTATTTCAATCTAGCCCGGATCTATACACGGGGGATAGAACTTGAAGCAAGGATGAAATCACAACGGACAAGGCAGAGTTCGTTTGATATCACTTTGGGATATCAATTTCTACAGGCCAGGGATCGTGAGGTGGTTACGGCGCTTAAAGAAGGCACCGTGTTTGGGCGTCTTCCAAATGGGCGGGATTATCGGCTTAGTCTTGGGGATTACACAGGTATGTTCGGACGCTCGCCCCATTCAGCCTCAATCCGTGCTGCCTACATGAACACGGATCTTGATTTGACCATCAGTATCCAAGGGCGCTGGCGTAGTCGCTATGGATACCGGGATCTTGATGGAAACAATCTAGCCAATCGGTCGGACGAATTTGTCCCCGATTATGCTGTACTTGGTGCAACAGTCACCAAATCGTTTACAGTCGTCCAAGCAGTTGAAGCAGTTGTGCAGGTAGGTCTGGATAATGCTTTTAATCACACATATCCCACATTAGTCCCCTCACTTCCGGGACGTAGGGGCTATGTATCACTCGGATTTAATTTCTAACAATGAACCAAACATTACTTGCCAGAAAGACTCGAGTCATTTTTCGAGATGCCTGGTTAGTTGCAGTAGCAATAACAGTATTCATCGGTGCATGCGACAGTGCGAGCACCGAACCAGAACCCATTCCGCTTGAGACGCAGTTGGCGGAGGATATACCGGCTGACCTGATATCAGGCAGGGATTTGACAACTGGACAGACAATCTCAAACAATTTCTTTACGCTTTACGATCTGGATGCAAATCAGATCGTCCTTTCCTCATCGGTAACGGATGCCAATCAACGCCAGACAGATTCCACAGGGACGGTCTGGGATATAGGTTTCAGAGGCACTACCATCATATTCAATGGAGGTGAAAGTGGCCTTGGCGAAGCAAGTGCACAAATCCTTTCCCAGCTGTTTGATGAGGTAGTCGAAGCACCAGCCGGTGGGTATGTTACGGATGGAGAAAACACTGATTGCCCGCAAGTTCAAACTCCGGTGGGGCCTGTGCCCGGCAGCACGCTGGCTATTTGTACAGGCTCGGACAACGGGTGGTATAATTATGATGCAGATTCGGGTCTCATCAGCCCTATTCCCGGACGCACAATCGTGATGAAAACCGCAACGGGCAACTACGCATCTCTTCGCATTCTGAGCTATTATCTGGGAAATCCAAATCCGCCAGATCCAGACAAACCATCGCGCTACTATACCTTCGAATTCATTGTTCAGCCTGATGGATCGCGTGATCTTCAGAGTACAACCCCCGACAGCTAAGAGGCCAGATTTGATCTGGATTTCTGCAAAAGAGAAAGCGGGTTGTAGAGTTCTCTGAAGCGTGCTCTACAATGGGTACAGCCCACACAGCATGATGGATCCATTGGTAGTAAGACTGGACCGAAGGATCCATCATGGGATAGGCATATAAGCCCCAAATATAGGGTAACCCCCAAACCTGCCCATTCGCATTTTTAGACAAGAAATCAAAAAAGATGTGCAGTACTACTCTCCTCACGCAGGAATAGGGGATGCAGAAAAAATGGTCATTAAGGAGAGGACGCGACGTGAGTTTCCATAGTAACGATTTGCGGATTTACCACGGTGTTCAAGCCCATGAACCAAGGTCTAAGCTGTGAGTTGTTGGGGATAAGCTTGAGCCTCCTATAAGAAATAACATGTCCGACCGTGCCCCAAGAAATCGAACCCTGACATGTACTCCGGAAGAACTCCTTGAACTTTCGGATGCGATTTTGCGAGTTGAGAAAGCGGTTGACCGTCAAGACATAGAGTGCCAACTAATCGGAGGAGATTTTTTCGAGGTAGCTGCTTACTTTCCTGACCAATTCATTGACTTACTTATTCTCGATCCGCCGTACAACTTGACAAAAAATTACAATGGGAATCACTTTAGGAGACGTGACAAAGATAGTTACACTTCGTGGTTTCATAGAGCTTTAGAATTACTTATTCCAATGATGAAACCGAATGCCACCGTGTATGTGTGCTCTGACTGGAAGACATCAACGCTTGTGCAGCCAGTTTTGGAAGAGCGGTTTTTCGTACAAAACAGAATCACTTGGGAGCGAGAAAAGGGACGAGGTGCACGGCGAAATTGGAAGAACAATACAGAAGACATCTGGTTTTGCACGAAATCCAAGGATTATTATTTCGATGTGGATGCAGTAAAGCTGAAGCGTAGAGTGTTGGCTCCGTATCGTGTGAATGGAAAACCGAAAGATTGGCAACAGGAGGACGATGGCGCCTACCGGTTAACGCATCCATCAAATATATGGACGGATTTGACAGTGCCGTTCTGGTCAATGCCTGAAAACACTCCGCACCCTACTCAAAAGCCGGAAAAGTTGTTTGCAAAATTAATTCTTGCGAGTTCGAAAGAGAATGATTTTGTTTTTGACCCATTTTTAGGGAGTGGTACATCTGCGGTGGTTGCGGAAAAGCTGGGCAGGAAATGGTGTGGTATTGACATCAATTCCGAGTATCTTTGCTGGGCGAGGAAACGTATTTATGGTGCACGAGACGATCCCGGCATCCAAGGCTATAGCGATGGTATCTTCTGGGAGAGAAATTCTTTCCCACAGCAACGAAAGGTGCCTATTGTAGGGGGCAAGGAGACGCTTCCCAAGGAGAGCTTTTCAAATGAGGTCAAGCTTCTATTATCAGGGGCACTATGAGCAAGTAGCAACTGAAATAAGGAAATACATCAATTCTTTGGACAATTTTCTTTCTCCACAAACAGCCGGTAGTCCAAGAGCAGTTGGAGATGCATTAGAGTCCTTGGTAGCCGAAAGATTTGAGACTTTTCTTGGGGATTGGTGTAGCGAGTATTCGAGCGAATTTTCTCGTCGTGCCATGGCAGGTGTGGCGTATACCGATATAGAGGGAATCTATTCTATAGTAGACGTAAAGACCCACAGAGAGGGTACCCATTTCAATATGCCCAACCTTACGTCTGTTGAGCGGTTGGCACGGTTTTATGAGTCAGACACCAATGTTTTCTCTCTTGTCATGATCAAGTACTCGGTTGACGGAACAGATCTGGAGGTTTCGGATGTCTTGTTTGCGCCAATCGAGTTTCTCGATTGGGAATGTCTGACTGTAGGTGCTTTGGGATGGGGACAAATTCAGATTACCAATTCAAATAACATTCAGACGGTGCCGCCACCAATTTTACCGTGAGACTATTCGTTCGGTTGCTTTGAACATGATAGTACGTGGCGATTTATTTTCTGATAGCAATTCTTATTAAACTGATCTGAGGCTTACCACCAGCAAAGTAGTATAGCGTAACTTTAACCGTTTCGGCGTAAACCTTATCACTAGGTCTGACAAAAACGTAATGATTCTTCTTCATATTGGTGTCTGTGACGGGCAGTTGTTCGTATGGGGCGAAGCACCTTCTAGAGATCATCAAAGCACATTTAAAGCAAATCCATCACCAGATTTTCCCTACGGTACGACAGCAAAGGCGCTGGTGAGTGCTACCGCTGAGGGCAGTCTTCGCCTTAAAGAAAAAAGTGCTGTTTCTCTACATTTATGGCTACCTACACGGGATGGCACCCCTTTGCCTTCAAGCCCGCTGATTGCGGATATACCGGCTGATGATGTTGAACCTGCACTGGCTTCTTGGCGCATCAGTGCCATCGCTTTGTCCGTTGAGGAGGCATTCCATTTCTTGGCTGCCTGTTATGGTAAAGCAATGCTTGCCCCAGGAGTAATCCTTGGGTCGGATGTACGTTTCTTCACAAGGGTATTACGTTTTACCAGTTCACTTGTAGCTCAAGAACAGTTTGTACCAGGTCTCCTTGAACGGGATGGGGAATTTCAGGCTGTATGGGAGCCTGTCTTTTTGGGGAACGACACAGACAGGCTTGCCCAGCTTGCCAAGGCGATGCCTCAAGCTAGTAGAGCATTGACCTACGAGGCTGAGACTGTGCCTACGAAAGCAGCGGTCTCAGCCATCACGAAGATTACGGAAGCATTCGTAGACTACTTGGTGCGTCTATCCTGGATTGATAAACGGCCGGTGGGTTCCCGGGCGCGCAAATCCAGCAAAAAATCGTTTGCGAGCGTGCATGATCAGTGGATTCATGCCTTGCGTACATGGGATGGTGCCATGTCGGGTGATACGGAAACGCTGGAGTATTTGGCTGAGCAGATCAAGGCTTGGCGACGCTCAATCTCGGTTTCAACCAGCGCTCCATTTCGGCTCAGTTTTCGTCTTGAGGAACCCGAGGGTGATGAGGACACAGAGCAATGGTATGTACGCTATCTATTGAATGCTGCGGACGATCCAAGTCTGTTCGTTGAAGTTTCGGATGCCTGGAATCCGGGAAAGCAAACGAAGTCAATTTTCGCGAAGCGACAGGCAAATATTCAGGAGTACCTCCTAACGTCACTCGGACATGTCTCCAGTCTGCATTTATTGCTTGAGGAAAGCTTAAAGCAGCCTCGCCCGGGAGGTGCCACTCTTGATCCCGAGGGCGCTTACACATTTCTGACAGAAACAGCCTGGCTATTGCAACAGGCTGGCTACAGAGTACAACTTCCCGCATGGTGGTCGTCCACCGGTCCCCGAAACAGATTGTCGGTGCGTGCTTCTGTGACCTCTCCCACAATGACTAGCAAGGGAAATTTTTCTCTTGATGATGTAATCAATTTTGACTGGCAGATTGCTTTGGGGGACGAGAAACTCTCACTTGAAGAGATGGAAACGTTGGTCAGAATGAAAATACCTCTCGTAAAAATTCGAGGGCAGTGGGTGCAATTTAATGCCAAAGAACTTCAGGAAGCGATTGACTTTTGGAAGAAGAAAGGCGGTAGCCAAGTGATTACTGCCCGCGATGTTGTGCACATGGCGCTTGGCTTGGCAGAAATTCCAGAGATACTGTCCTTAAAGGATGTAAAGGCTACGGGATGGGTAGGGGATCTGTTACACTCCCTAGAACACGGTGCAGAAATGGAAGAGATCCCCGTTCCTGATCAGTTTGTGGGAACATTACGCCCCTACCAGTCCCGCGGCTATGTGTGGCTGGCCTTTTTGCAACGTTGGGGATTTGGCGCTTGTCTGGCTGATGATATGGGTTTGGGGAAAACCCCACAAACCTTGGCATTCATCCAGTATAACTGGGAAACGAACGACAAGCGTCCAGTGCTTGTAGTATGTCCAACATCTGTGATGGGCAATTGGCAAAAAGAAGCAGCCCACTTTACTCCAAACTTACCGGTCTTGGTGCATCATGGTCCCCGGCGGATCAAACAACCTGAACCGTTCCAGGAAGAAGCTCTAAAACAGGCAATTGTTATTACGGGCTTCCCGCTTATGTACCGTGATTTTGAGGCATTGAGTCAGGTTGAGTGGGCAGCGGTGATTCTGGATGAAGCCCAGAATATCAAAAACCCCACGACAAAGCAGGCCAAGGCTGCCCGGTCGCTCAAGAGCGATTTTCGTGTCGCACTCACAGGTACGCCCGTTGAAAATAATGTCGGTGAGTTGTGGTCCATTATGGAATTCTTGAATCCAGGTTTTCTTTACAGTCAGGCAAAGTTCAAACGCCGATTTTTTATTCCGATCCAGGTTGACCGCGACACAGAAGCAGTTGAGCGCCTGAAACAAATCACAGGACCATTCATCCTTCGCCGACTCAAGACAGATAAGACGATAATTAACGATCTGCCTGAAAAGCAGGAAACGAACGTATTTACCAATCTAACGAAGGAGCAGGGTTCTCTGTATCGGGCCGTTGTGAAAGATATATCAGAATCTCTCAAAGGTGCCGAAGATATTCAGCGCAAAGGGCTCGTCTTAGCTACGCTGATGAAGCTTAAACAGATCTGTAACCATCCAGCGCAGTTCCTGCATGACGGTTCTGCAATTCCTGGACGCTCCGGCAAATTAACCCGCCTCATAGAAATGCTTGAGGAAGTCTACGAGGTTGGAGATCGGGCATTGATTTTTACTCAGTTCACAGAAATGGGCAGGATTCTCCAACAACACCTACAGGAGACCTTTGGGTGCGAGGCTCTGTTTCTACATGGAGGTGTACCCAAGAAGCAGCGTGACCGTATGATTGAGCGTTTTCAGCATGAAAAAGATGGCCCGATCTTCTTCCTATTATCCCTGAAAGCTGCGGGTACCGGTCTTAACCTTACGCGTGCCAATCATGTAATTCATTATGACCGATGGTGGAATCCGGCTGTTGAAAACCAGGCGACAGACCGTGCTTTCCGGATCGGACAGACGAAGCATGTGCAGGTCTATAAGTTCGTGTGCACGGGCACCGTTGAGGAACAGATCAGCGAAATGATTGAGCAAAAACAGGAAGTTGCCGACAGTATAGTCGGTACAGGTGAACAATGGATCACCGAGCTATCCACGCGTGATCTCAAAAAAATACTTCGACTACAAAAGGGAGCAGTACAGTCTTAATTGATGGACAGAAATTAAATTAGCATCTAGAAATATGCCTGGCTACTACGATCATTATTATTTCCCACCTTCGCGGCCGCGTGCGGTAAAGGGTGGAATCAAGGCGCAGTCAAAACGCGGCAGGTTCGGACAGACTTGGTGGGGGCGCCGCTGGATTGATACGCTTGAGAGTTTTTCTATCGGAGCCCGGTTGGGGCGCGGGAAATCGTATGCGCGCAGCGGTCAGGTGATGTTCATTGATATTGAGGAGGGAGAAGTGCATTCTGCTGTTCAGGGCTCCCGTGGATCGCCGTATGGTCTTGACATTAAAATGAAGGCCTACAGCCCTACAGATTGGAAGACATTGGCAGAATCTTTGCGTGAGCAGCCGTTCTATGTTGCCCGACTTCTGGCTGGTGAGATCCCGGCGGATTTCGAGGCAATTATGGAAAAGCATGGCATGTCACTTTTTCCCCAACGAAGTAACGATCTTAAGACAGACTGTTCCTGTCCAGATTGGTCAAATCCATGTAAGCATATTGCGGCGGTCATTTATTTGCTGGCGGAGGAATTTGATCGCGACCCGTTTCTACTCTTTGAATTACGTGGAATTACTCGCGAAGAACTCCTGGCTGAAATCACGGGAGCCATGCCGGAGACTGAGAAAGATGCAGGTGAAGCAGAGAAAACGGTTCAGGCATCTTCCCCTCTTACACCGGATGGTCATTTCTGGGAGGAGGGGCCGTTACCCAATGATTTCTATGGAGTAGTCCGCACTCCACCTGCACCGGCTGCACTACCGAAGCGCCTGGGCAAGTTTCCTTTTTGGCGTGCCGAGGCAGCGTTGTCAGACGTACTGGAGCCTCTGTACAAGAAGGCTTCCCGGCGTGGACTAAGGGTTTTTCAGGGCGAGGAATAGATCCGAGTATTCGCACAAAGGAGTGGCGCGAGATTGAATTGCCAGTGATACCAGAAATGTCTGCCAAAATTAGCTTAACGACACCGAAAAATCTATTCACATAAGATCTATACCAAGGTCGCTCATCCCCGCGGTTTCTAGGGATCCATTTCTTCGGTTGGCATAAAATAACACCAGAAATCGTCCGTCAACTTTCGGCTTATTGCGGACAGATTTTGTTCGAGACAATCCCAGAATTCTTTCTTCTTTGCCCATTCCGAGCAATTCTGAATATCTCTGGTATTAAGATATAATACATCTCTAACGATTTTTGCGATACAGGCAAGTTGGTCTCGAAAGGAATCATCAATCCCTTGATCTTTCCAGATTCTTCGGTAATCCAACATCCTGTCCCTGCTTTTGCTGATGGCACTAGCTACTGAGAGTGTATATGCAACAATATTGGCCTTGTATCCAGGCTGATTACGATACCAATCTTGTCGTGAAACCATTAGTTCAGTTGCTTTGAATATGATAGCACGGGCGATGATTCTCCGGTAGTAATCCTCATTAAATTGATCTTGAAATTTCTCCCACGCTTCGTCGATTCTGTCCATATACTGGATAAAATTCTTCTGCGCTCCCCGGTTCACCCAAAACGGTTCTTCATCCCAAACATTCTCAAATTTGGCTAGATCAGTCTTGATAAATTTTTTTGGGTATTCAGCCCTGAACCGTTTCCTTTCCCCTTGTGTCATTCTGGATTGTACGTCCGCATACTGCCCACGGGAGCGTTCATAGAACCATTTAGTCTCATTTAAGCTACCTTCCCTGGGAGGCACCCACATTCGTCGAGAAAATTTCTCTATTGCAACGTGGAATGGGTGATTTGATCGGAGATCCGGTATGTTCACCTTGTTCTGGGTATTCGCATACTTTGCTATGTTCTGCACTACCTCCATGCCGAGGTTATCGCTAATCTCGGAGAGCTTCATCTGAACAAAAACTTTCGACAGGTCGGGTGGATTTTTAATTTGAGAGGCATGATAAAGCGAGGCGGTTGTCTGCCCTCCATTTACAATCTGGAAATCGCGAATTTGAATTATCTGGCTTCGGTCTTCATTGAGTGTGATGTCCCGCGCTGTGGCGGTGATGCCATTGTTGTAGGCGAAAAATCTTTGAGGCTCATTTAGAAGTGTATCACGGATACCTTTGTTGACATTTCCGCGTGCCTGCAGGAAGCAACGCACATTCTGTTCTAAAAGACGGGCCCCATATTCTTCATACAAGCCAGCCAGAATTTCTCCAGAGATCACTACGAGGTAGGCTTCAAAGGTGTTGTTGCCCACATGTGCCCTGAGACAGGGCAATCCCCGCTGGAACATAGTCTTGAAATTCACATCTACTGGTTCTTGCCCTCCGCGTGAGCAGTATTGGCGATACAAGCGTGAAATATCCCAGATGGAATAAACCGCTTTAACTCCACTCAAATCCTGTGTATCAATCTCCTTACTGCGGGTTTTAAGCCATCGCTCGGAGGACAGGAAGAAGTTCACCCTCTGGATCTGGTGTCTCCTATCATGGATCCCACGAGCTAATTGATATTCAGGTGTTGTTTCATCAATCTCTTGGTGCAGGTTGTCATTTTTTGCGGTTAGGAAAAAGCGGCGAATCAGTCTGAATTCGCGATTATAATCACTCTTGTTAAGGGGCTCAAGTGTTCCCCTATTCTCAAAATCTGCAAGATGCAAGTCCAAGGTAGTTCCCTCTTCGTTAAAATAGAACCCGTCCACCTTGATATGAATGTTCCTGCCTCGGTTCCGACGGTAGTTGCAGTGTTCGAATCCGTTTACAATGCCAGTCTCAATTAGATCTTCTGAGATCTTAGCAAGAAAGCTGTTTTTTTGAAACTCCCCGTGGGTCTCTATATCAATCTGCAACTCACGGCGAAATTCTTCGAAATACTCTTCCTGTGTTATTTGCATGTGCTCATACTCCAAATCGTTTCGAAGGGGCAGATGAAAGGCTCTACAGCATCAATCTGTAGTTGGTATTTCACGTTCTGGATTCCATTGGGTATTTCGGATCGAACAATGCGGGGGAACTCATCAATCACTTGATAGGCACGTGTTTCAGCGACCTGCATTGAGGGATTGTCATAATGATGGAGTTCCGCGTAGCCAACTTCGGCAAGTTTGGTCTGATACTCGTCAAGTGCCGAGCTCCCAATCAGATCAGTTTCAATCCTTTGGACCATCTCGTTGAGAGAAATGGATGAGGAAAGCTCAGAACTTTCAATGATGCGGCTCGTCGTTAAGTACAGCTTTTCAGCCGGGCTCTCTAACTGGTTTTCGGAGGCGATATTGACAAGATTAGGCCCTTTGTTCGAAAGGGTTTTGACTTCCACGGCCGTGTTCCCGAACACGAAGTCCTGATTTCCACCCTTCGGCCCAATCCAAGCATCCAGTGCCTCATTATGATTTAGGAGATGAGTGTAGAGTGATTGAAGAAAGTGTAGTTCTGCGAAAAGGCCTCGGACTTCCCAGGGAGATAGTATTCGCGGTTTATTCCCTGCAAGAAATCGTTGCCAGCGCTTCAACTGGTTCAGTGCAATGGTCAGGGCAGTCCTTGGGTTTGAAGCATTACCGAGATTTCGTGTCAGCGTTTTACAGAGTGCATGGAACAGATCAAGATCGGCATGACTGGTAAGTGTGAGTACCAAAATCTGCTCCCGCTTGCTGGAATGCTGGCGAAGGTCAACATCAATACCTCGAATGTTCAGGTTTGCGTTGAAGAAAGCTTTTTGATGATCCCCTTCGAGTTCCGTAATGAGAAGGCAATTCCCGTGCACATCTTTACCCCAATAGGTAGGGATCAATGCATTAGGATTCACTCGCCGGACATTATAGTCTGCATTCGGCTGTTTAATATCGTCCCAGGGAGTGGAATGTCGTTCAGGTTCAGAATAGTTTGTTTCCATGATTCATTGGTGATGTTCAATCTTCTCCTACCTCCCAATCAGATTCTTTTTCGCCGTGAACAGCAAATAATTCTTGTTGGAGATAAACCGGATTTGCTACGACTTCAACCTCAGTGGTATAGTCGTCCGGCGGGAAACTCATACCGATTGTTGGGATTCGCTCATTTTCGAGTATCGAACCAGTCTTTCCTGTCAAGACATGGATCATGAGGAGGGGGCGCTTCCGAACTGTTCGATAGTGTATATCACTGGGCGGCCTTGGTTTTGCACGTTCTTGTGCCTCTAACGCTTGTTTCTCGGACAAACCAAGACCTTCGTCTCCCCGGCTTGTAACCCGATGTTTTCGGATGACCCATTGATCATCTTTGATTCCATCTTTGGATGCCCTTTCCTGCGCCCCTAGATGCAATGGTTTGGTCTTATCTTCTTCGCCAACAGAAACCAGAACCACATCACATGTTCGATACAGATCGGATTTAGCCCTCAGATATTCAATTACACCCTCTTTCTTGTATTCGAGTGTCTCATGTGTGATGAATTGCACCAAAAATCTCTCAATCCGTTCTACAGGTACATGACGCACGATCCATCCCTTACTGGTTTCTTTCCCCGGTCTCTTTGCAGGCTGAAGTTTTTCTTTTCCCCAAGTATCAGTGATGAGCTTTTCATTTTTGGAATTCTTAGAAGGATCCAAGGGTAGGACTGCAAATTCTATGGGTCGTCCACCGTAATTATGTCGCAGGCTAATTTTTTTGCCGTGTTGCATTTTCCTTGGTGAGGTGATTAGAAGCCGATCAGGATGTGACCTCACATACAGCCCAAAATCCCTGGGGGTTTTATCCTGTAGCGCCATCTCCCAAACCTGTTCAACCAGTTCTGATGCAGCGTTGGCTATATATGAGTACCACGAAATTGCATCTCTGGATAGATGAATTCTACAAAGATCCTCGTACCCAATGTGGTAGCCAAACCATCGTCCCATTTGCATCAGTGTGTCGTACATGCGTGTACTTCGGTAGATATAGCTCACGCACAATCCATCGAGAGTTAGCCCACGCGAAAGGCTCAGGCCTCCAATTGCGATGGCGGTAAGGCCAGCGCCATTAGATTCATATTTTCTGTAGTCCAGTTTTTCACTAGATTTGCTGTTGATCAAAAACAAACGAACACAGGTGGCTGCGGCGTGAAGTACAGCCTTCACTTCCTCCCACGAGCTTCCGCAACTCGGGTAAACTTTCTCATATGCCTCTTTCAGATTCTTCATATAGGTGTCCCGAGAGGAAACAAAATCAGGCATTTTGTAATTCGCTGAGACTGCAGCTTTCAGATTTCGCAGGTAAATGCTGACCAAGTCGCGAACGTTTTTCTGAACGTTTACAAATCTTGACACGTTAATCATCATAGAGCAGTGGTGTGCTTCATGCCCTCGCAGATTTCGAATGGCTCTTGCGACTATAAATTCGTTTATAGCTTTGTACAGACTGGCAGGTAGCTCATAGATTTCGTGGTTTTTCTTATGACTGAGGGGAAGTACATCCTCACAGTCCTTGATTGGAACCGTAAAGGATGAATTCTCCTCAAGAAATACTTTCTCGGGTCCAAAGTAACTGGTTGGTGGGTATAAGCAGTGGATAAAATCGCGAGGGAATAAATCATCTTTATCTTCGGGGATGAAGATGTTTGCAAACGGTGTGGCGGTGTATCCTACGAAGCTGGATTTTGCGAAAAGGCTCAGGATTTTTCGGATCAATTGATTGGTCTTGGTGGGATCAAGGTTGGGGTCGTTTGTATTAATTGAAGCATGGTCGGCTTCGTCGTCAATTAACAGCATCGGGGCCGTTTCAATTTGATCTCCTCCCCGAGCGTTCATGTCCTTTAGCCAACCGTAGAGAAACTTCAGTACATTCACATTTTTCTTGATGACTAGAATAATCGGCTTTCTAAAATCGGTCAGTTTATACGTGCTTTGCCTAGCTATTTGCTTGGTGAAATCATCACTGACGGTCGTAAGGGTCGCCGGATGAGGGAATTGAGAGACGGCCTTCCCCACACCAATCGGTTTTTTTGATTCAGAGTGCCGACCGACAAATCCTTCGTCAATGCGCTGCTGTGTTTGGCTTCGAAGCGCATTCTGGATTCCTGCGATCACGATGATAAACTTGTATCCTGCGTCTGCGGCTCGTGCTATCAGTGCAAGGTAGTTGGCTGTTTTTCCAGATTGTACGCTACCAATTACTAGGCCGCGTCTATCCCAGGTGCCGTCAGAAGTTGGATCCCGCAACAGTCCAAGTATTATTTCACTTACATCACGAAGCGATTGGCACATCCTGTCGGACCATTCGCACGAAGCCAAGTGTTCGAAATACCCATTTGTATATGTCCATTTAATATCTTCTTGACGTCTGTGAACCCAATCGGTATCATGGTGGGAATCTGGTCGAGTTAAGGAAACTCCAGCTTCCATGGTGGTAGTGATTGCTGTTTCAGCCCTTCTAATTAAAGGGTCCAGATTTCCGTCAAAACAAAAAGTCTTGGCAAGTTGCTCTCCTATAGCCCTGATGTCGCTGGTTGATGGGGTTGATGGATGCTTCTCCATGACGGAGATCAGAAGGCTCACGATTTTGTTTTCCACTTCTAGCCGATGTGCCATCACGATTCCCGCTGTTCTATGTAATCGTCAACAGCACTCCGGTGCTGATCAAAGAGGTGTGTCGCATCAACGAATTCACGAAATCCTTCAATGTCGGACTGTAAGTCTTCGGGGAGGCTGTTATGGAGTTGTTCGAGTCGCTCTCTGACTGCTACACTCATCTGATCCGAAGCATGTAGCTCCTTTGGGTTGTCATTCCAATCCAGCGAGATCCTCTCTACTGGAAGGTCTTCCCCTATTGCACTGATGAGTAGTTTCAATTGCGATTGCCCAACTTGACCAAGTTTTTGCGTCAGCTTTTTTATCAGCGGGTGATCGCTGTTGAGTGCATATCGGATGCCTTTGTGATCTGCAATTCGATCCCATAATGGATAAGGATTATCTGAGTGAAGCCGCTGCCCACGTTCCTTGTAGACTCTCTTACTGGGGGTAACAATCTTGTCCAGAATTTGCCGTAAGCGACTTCGGATTGCTCGGGGAGGCTGAACGCGTGATTTTTTGATATCAATCGTCCAACGGTGGTCAAGCGAACTAGGGAAGTCAATCTGAACCCGTGCCAGTTGGGCAGATCTGTTTTTGGCAATCAGACGGAACCATCCGCCCCATGCAACCAGCCGGTAATTTCGGTACACATAGACTCCTTGGTTTTCAAAAAAACTGCTACGGTCTTTGTAGAGATTGAATCTCTGCACAGAAAGTTTGCTGTGGTGCGGCAGTGTGTATCCCCGCAGTTGAATCTCATGAGACTCTATGCGAATCCGGTCAACTGGTTGATGTTGTGTAGCTGGATGATCTCGGCAAAACGGATCAAAGGCCTCGATTTTATGACCATTTACAGAGACTTGCAATTGACAGGACCATGGGACTTCTCCCTCCATGAACCGATGAAATACCAACGCAATATGCTGACGTACCTCGGACAGCTTTTTGGTTACAACTTCCTGCCGCTCGTGCCCTTCAGAGTCCCCGAAAAGGCGGTCCAGGTTGCGCCATAGCACCAGTGTTCCACGCTCTGGCAGAAATTCAAAGCAAGGCAGATTCTTAATCTCTTCCTCATCCAGAAGAGAGATGATCCAGTCATCCCGGTCGTCCACCACATCAAGGTTCCACTCCGCTGCGTTAAGTTCTTCTCCCTTTCGGCTCACGACAGTAAGACGCCTGCACTGGGAGAAGGAAGCCGTCTTCAGGCCCAGCCCGAACTTTCCAAGATCATGTGAAGCTCGTTCCCGGTTTCGATCGATGCCACCGTGCCTCATGGCATGGATGATCTCATCAATTCCCATTCCGTGGCCATCATCAATGATGGCTACGGTGGGTTCCTCAGTATCCGTGACGCAGTAAATATCCACTTTCTCTGCACCAGCCGAAATGCTGTTATCAATCAAATCAGCGATTGCAGTCTCCAGTGAATACCCGATATCGCGCATTGAAGCGGATAGGGAGGCTGCGCTTGGGGGGAGGCGGATTTCACGCGGCATGTTCAACCTCCTCCAAGTGGTATGCTATTCGCTGCGCAACCTGATCCGTATCTGAGTCAATTTCGCATTCCCAAGCGATGAGGACCTGCCAGCCCCAGCTTTTTGAGTGCTTTCAAATTCCGTTCATCCCGCTCGAGTGTTTCGCGAAATTTTTCGAGCCAGAAGGATTCGTTGGATTTTGGAGTGGACGCATGCTTACAGCCATCGTGACGATGCCAGAAACAGCCGTGTACGAAGATGGCTGTCCGGTATTTTGGTAGTACGACATCAGGCTTGCCTGGCAATTTCGTTTCATGAACGCGAAACCGAAAGCCCAACTGATGAAGGCATGAGCGAAGTTTTCGCTCGGGAATGGTATCGCGTCCTCTGATCCTAGACATATTCCAACTGCGTTGTTCTTTGGAGAGGTGATCTGCCATCATGATTCCCCTCTAGCTGCATCCAGCGCATCAGCGACGACATCTCCAATCTGTCGGGCGAGGTATGGTGGCACGGCATTCCCGATCTGGCGATACTGCTCAGTTCGGGGGCCTTCGAATTTGTAATTATCCGGGAATGTTTGCAGCCGCGCCGCTTCACGCACAGTTAGGCTCCTGCACTGTGCCAGGTCATAATGGATATAGAAGTGTCCATCTTTCGCCATGTGCGCCGTGATCGTGGAGGCAGACCGGTTTGGTAACTGCACTCGGAAACGGTCCACAAAATTTTTCCCTGCTTCTCCATTTACGACATCACGATGAGCTGGAAGTAAAGCGGAAGGAAAGTCATGCAGTCTTGGGCTTCTCCCCATGACTTTAGCGAATGCCGCTGCGAACGCATAGCGCTGGAGATCAGAGGGCATATGTGCACGCGACTCGTGTCCTGTCAGTGTACGCACGCGTGGATCGTGCATGAATGCTATTGCTCCGCCTATGTCTGCTGATTTTGATGGGTAGGAGCAGTCCTTTCTTTGGAGTGAATCCGGTACAGACTTGAAGAGAGAAGTCACTTCATTACAGATACCTTCCGCGTGAATGTAGTTTTCAAAATTCACCTTATCCAGAGAAGCAATTGCTTTTGTCCACGCCTCAAGAGTGTCTGGTTCCCCCGTGATTCCACTGCGAATTTTGGGTAATTGTCCGATCGTTTGCTCCACTGTTGGGGCTTTTCAGGCGTTAACTGTGGAGGCTCGATACCGAGATCACTGCGGATTCCCACGATGAATACCCGATGACGGGTTTGAGGTACGCCGTGCTGTTCAGACTTTACCAGAAAGTCGCTTGGCTGAGCTGAACCGAATAAAGCTTCTGGACAGTAAAGCCCGTGGAGCTCATATCTAGACGAACTGTTTTGCAAGGTCCCAAGGGCACGGCATGGGTTTCTGAGATCTTTCTGGATCATCTGGAATATGGGCTCTCCATCGTGCTTAGCGGAAAGCAATCCCTTTACATTCTCCATTACGAAGATGGGTGGTCCGTGCTCGGCAATGACTCTTAGGTATTCTCTGTAAAGGAAGTGGCGCTCATCATGCTCAAATTCAGGCATGCCTTGCATACGTGACCGTCCCGCCAATGAGTATGCTTGGCAGGGAGGCCCACCAACCAGCACCCACAGGGAAGTATTCGACAGGCGGTTAGCGATTATCTCGCAAACCTGAGCATGATTTTCCGGGCCGAGTGTAAGGTGCAGGGCAGACTCCTCGGCATGATGCGAGGCGGTAGGATGAGAGGCAAAGAGTTCTGCAGACTCAATGGTGCCATCCAGATAGCGATAATAAGCTTCAGGAGCTTCGCTAGGTGGGAAATGGCGAAAAAAATGCCTCAGCCGCAGCGTCTTATGCGCCCAAGCATCCTTTTCAATCGATGCAGCTATAAAAAATCGGGGGGGGGGGCGAAATTTGATGTTTACTACCCGTGGCGGTAGCAAACCCTTCTCCTAGTCCTCCAGGCCCTGCAAATAGATCAACGACAGGGTACGGCGGTATTTTCATCACGATCAACACAGGAACAGGGACTGAATAGGATTTGAAGTATAATAAATTCCAGGTTCCTGGCAATCATTTCGGGTGTATTCTTCGGTAGTGTTATGCTTCAGTGTAGGGGCAAGCAACCTATTGCAACGATTCATAGCCAGTAAATTCCCCAAAATCATCCGACGCCAGGAACAACGTATATGGTCTCCAATAATCCCAAAAATGCCTATCCTTGTCAGTCATTACAGTGATTGTGCAGATGATTACCAAGTTTTGATGGAAGAGGCATACTTTTGGGGTTGATTGGCTAAAATGTACCAACAGAACATGGCTACTATTGGAAGCACAGAGAATCCCTGTAGGATTGCAATCATCGGAGCCGGTCCGGCAGGGTTCTATGCAGCAGGACACCTGCTGAAACAAAAAACTCACGTTGTGACGGTAGATGTATTTGACAAGCTTCCCGTCCCCTACGGGCTTGTTCGCAGCGGCGTTGCCCCTGATCATCAGAAAATAAAGAATGTGACGCGCGTGTATGAAAAAACTGCCGCACAGGAAGGATTTCGGTTTTTTGGCAATGTTGAGTACGGCAGGGATATTGATCTTGAGGATTTAAGCAAAAGAGGAAGCGGGTTATAGAATTCTCTGAAATGTGTTCTACAATGGGCGCAGTTCGCACGGCATGATGGAGGTTCTGTAATAAGCTTGAACGGTTCAATGACGAACCGGGCATGGCTTTCGGAAGAGGATATTCCAGATCAAGTATTCCACACGAATCGTGATAGAACCAAAAGGAAGATTTTCAATTATCCGCAAATGCAACCGCTATTGACAGGGTTGTAACTCGTTCGTACCAACGCCTAATACATCTTCCTGCCATTCATTTCCCTCTGTATCAAACCGATATACGTCGCTTGTATAACCCGCAAAAATTCCAAGCCCGTTCAGTACATTGGTATACACAGCAAGACGGTTACTGGTTTGAAGAATGTTTGGGGTGTGCAAGAATATGTCATGCAACTCAAGTGATCGCTCGTATGCAAACGATTCATTACTGAGTGCCGTGAGCACAAGCATAAAATGAGGACTGATTGATTGGAAGATCATCGGCTCAAATGTGATTTCGAATTCTTTCGTAGTAGCCTCAAAGAGTTGATCAGAAAAGAATGCAGGCCCAAAATCTTTTCTAAATCAGGGATGGTCGGATCATCGACCGCCTCTATGTAGACATGGAATGAGGGTGAGTTGCTATGAAAAAAGAGCCAATCATAGTCCAATGAATATCCAGGGCCATCTTCGATTCTTAAGCCTCCGGCGTCGTCTTTGCAGAATGGCATCACTTGGTAAAGATTGAGGCGATAATAATTCTTACCTGGCTGGTCTGCTAATCTGAAGCGCAGTCTGTAACCGCTTTTCGGTAGCAGAATCTTCTCTTGATATGGGTTCCATTTCCAGAAGCTTGCTCTCCAGGGACGGTGCCTGAGAGGAAGCCATCGCCATTGGGAAGCCGTTTACATTCACTTGTACTTCGTAGGTCATACCATTTATCGGGCGATGATTATGGACCGTCTGATAGATTCCATGATCAATCTGCTGTAGCGTATCACGAAAATGATCTTCTCCGATGATGATAATGCTGGCATCCGATAGCATCAATTCACTTGGCTTTGCATTGTCTCTTAAAGGGACACTCTTGCCCACTTGCAACCTCCATAAGCTATCGGGAGAAAAATGCGATGTTACTACAAGCCTGGATTGGTAACTCTCCAGGAATATCCAAGTCAACAATCGTTTCGCATCCACACAACAGTGCGAGGAGAAGAATTCCAATCCACTCGCGCATCACTTAAAACCTCCATTGCCAAGAAATAGCGGGGATTAACTGCAAAAAGCTCAGCTGCCTGTAGGAAATAAGAGATCCGCCAGTCAGGTTTTTTTTCGGATAGACAAACATGGGGTTTTTTCGATTGTAGGCATTGTATAAACCCACACTAATCGTGCGTTCTCCCCAGGACCTTTGCTTCTTGAAGTTCACGCTGATGTCAAGACGGTGATAAGCTGGTGCCCGGGCTGAATTAACTGGACCAGTGTCTAACAAATTTTGAAAACCACTTATATAGCGACCTATAGGAACCCAGGACTGGGTAACCACTGCCATACACCCACACAGCTGATATTTGTCTCGTATTTGAGAGTTGATACTGCATCACCACCGAAATATCATGACGACGATCATATCCATCAGGAAAGGGATGCCCCCCATTAAGAGACTCAAATCGTCTGGTAGTCCGTGCCCAAGTATAGCCTGCCCATCCTGTCAGGTATCCCCTTTTCTTTTGAACAAAGATTTCCGCTCCACGAGAGGTACCCGTGCCAATCTCCAGAAGATCTGGCCAATCCAAGAATGCTGACCGATATCTGTCTGCTCCAGTCGTGTATTCAAGATGTCCCGTCATATGCTTGAGATAGCTCTCAACTGAAAACTGATAGCGACCCTCTTGGAAACTTTTCAGAAACCCTACTGCTATCTGATATCCGCTTTGAGGGGTAATGCGATCCATGCTCGGGATCCATAAATCCGTAGGAAATGCGGTGCCTCCACCCGTCAATAAATGTATATACTGCTTTGACCGTGCATAAGAAGCCCTTGATCGCACTCGTCTCCGAAACTCGCACATTGATACCTAATCGTGGCTCAATGGAACGGAAACGTGTGTGCTGGGGCAGTATAACCCGAAAGTCGGAGTCCAGTAGTCACTCTTAGTGCATGATGCAGTTGCATCACATCTTCAGCGTAGAGTGCCATTTCCTGGGAGGTAATTACCCCCGACGGTGTCTGCAGTAGGCTGACGGGCGGCCTCCCCGACTCTTCCAGACTCGTTTGGGTAGTTCCCGGGCTGAAGCGATGCAAAATGCCCTCTGCTCCAAAACGCACATAATGCCGGGGATTCGGAACATACTCAAAATCAATCTTTGCAGTCCAATCAATAATTTCAGAATGCCACATCCCTTCGTATGTGATAACATTGTTGTCACTATCGTCTAATGAGTGCGTACTTGAAGAGAAACGATATTGCATAACGCCCATAAGAGCATTGGCGAATAAACGGTCCCTAATGAGCCGGTTCCAACGAAGAGATACTAAACGATTGCGCCAACCCAAATCATAATTAAGTTGGTCATCCGAACCCAGATCAGGGGGTGCTGACCGCTTTTCATAGGAGAATTTATCCTGACCGGCATAGGCACTCAGGTAGATACGATTTCGCTCCGATAAAATATAGTTTGTCTTAAAGTTTAAATCGTAAAACGCCGCACCATATCGGGTAAGTTTACGCTGAAAGGGACGCAATAGCTGGTCTATGTATGTACGCCGACCAGCTACCAAAAAAGAGGCGTGCTCCCTCGCGATTGGTCCTTCAAGCATAATGCGTGAAGAAACAAGCCCAATTGCCCCCTCCCCGGCGAAATGTTTCAAGTTTCCCTCTTTCATCGTGTAACTGACCACCGACGAAAGACGTCCACCGTATCGCGCTGGGAAACCGCCCTTGATCAGCTCAACACGCTTCATCGCTGCCGAGTTGAACACGCTGAAAAATCCAAACAGATGATTGGGATTATAAAGCGGAAGTCCGTCCAGCAAAATAAGGTTCTGATCCGCACGACCACCTCGCACATACAGTCCACTGCTACCTTCTACGCCTGACTGAACACTAGGCAATAGTTGGAGCGTTTTCTGAATGTCAATTTCTCCGAGGATCACCGGTAGTGTTTCAATTTCTTCTATTGTTATCTCGTGGCGGCTCATCTGCACATCATCTAGATCATTTTCCCTTTCGGCGATGACCTCCATATCTTTCATTCTCACGACACGAGATGCGAGTGTAATGGTCAATGTGGTATCTCCATTGATCTCAAGACGATGCCAAGCCGGTTCATATCCGACATGTGAAACCCAGAGCAAAAGAGATCCTGGATCAGTGGTCAGGCTATAGAATCCATACTGATTTGTTGTAGTACCGATCTGGAGTGCCGGAATATACACGCTCGCCCCAAGAATTCGTTCTCGACTCGCTATGTCTTCCAAATAACCGCTGATCGTCGCAGGTTGAGCGGCTATCAAGTCGAATTGAGTGCTCCACAGTAGTAACATCAGCAGTCCTCGGTTCAACCACCTAACTGTCACCATACTGTAACTCCAACAACTTAATGTAGAAATAAATATAGGGTAGCACCCAAACCTGCCCGTTCGTATTCTTTTAGACAAGAAATCAAAAGAAGATGTGCAGTGCTACCCCTCGTGCAGGAATAGCACCGAGACGCCCCATATGATCTATAGATAACCCGACATCCACGGTTAGAAATAACCCCTTAGAAGAGGGCTTTCTACCGATTTGAAGTTCCGCGCTACCACCTCCCGTAAATTGATACAGGGTCGATAAAACTGGTTCTTGGTCTGACATAGGGAATTCATGTCGGCCTACTTGTCCGAAGACTTTGAGTCTTACTCTTTTCCAATCCCGAACAGAATGGTTGTATCGAACGGCTATACGACGGGCATTAACATCAGTGCGATTGCGACCATCAGCACCGACACCACCGCTGATATTTGCATCAACTATAACCTGAATGGTCTTATAGCGAACACTTAATCCCCCGGCATATGGTTTTGAGAACACGAGTCCCACACCAATACCAGACTGAGCGTGCGAGGGTTGTACGAAGCAGACAATGGGCAACAAAGCAACAAACAGTAGGCTGACAGATACCCCTTTACCAAGAAATTTGGAAAATGTATGGTATGATTCAATCATGCATACCCCAAGCTAATGTGCAATGATGAGGGAATCGCCTAGATTATTATCTAACAACTGCTTTGTCTCATTTCATTTTCTAGAAGCATAGGTTGAACATGATCGGGTTCTGGTTACCCCATCATCAGTACGGTCTCCTGTATAGGTGCTAGAGATCCAACCTCTTATCTTATTCGCTTTTTGCTTTATACCTACATTCCAGTCGAAATTCTTTCTAATTTCTGAAGCAGAGTATTTCGTTTTAGTATAACTGCCTTCAGTTGAGTTTACCACAAAAGTGAATGTCCCCCACGCTGCTTCAACCGTCGTGACCTGCTCCAAACTATAATCCGCCTCTAAGCGTACCCAATTTATGGACGTACGCCACCACCGAAACCATGATTTTCTCTGACTCTCAATTTCCGTAGTCGCCGACGCAAATATACGCCAGTAGCTAATCCATGCCTGTCCTTTAACACGCCTCCGGTTATTAAAATATGATTCACATCCTTTCCTTCTACCGGATGATAAAGATTTGTTTGCTAATTCTATTTCAGATCTCTCTACTTCAAATACTTCCACACTAGGATCGTGGTTTGTCTTCTGAGTGAAGGGGACTTTATCACGATTTCTCAGAGAAATAGAGCTTAGGTAATCAGCGTTGGTTTCGGGTACCCGGTACACGTAGTTTCGCGTAATCTTATAGACCATATCTCCAACCTGGAATTCTCCTTCTGGGTTTAATACAGTTGCGAAAAATGGATCCTCTACGACCTCTATCTCGCCAATATCTTTTCCCAGTTCTTCTGCAAGTCTATCAGTGTCGGACCTCAGGGACACAAAGTTAATCGCTGTCTGTACAGAATCTAGATAAGGACCTTCCCTGTTGATAATAGATGCCATGAAAACTCGAAATTCATCGGTGTCGTCAAAGACGATCCGGCTATCAATAACTGATGGTTGGATGACTCCATGTGAAGCTGTGTTTTCTTCAGATTGTGGAGGTGTCGGCTCAGTGATTACACCAGTGGAATCACATCCAACTGTAAGGACAAGAAATCCCAGAACGAAAGCAGTGGCCGTGGTCCGTGAGGTGGGGAATGAAAAATTTTCAAAGATTGAAGAGTTAATGCATTGCATTGGTTGATCGAATTTTAGATGAACGTCTCATCCTTTCTCTCTGTTTCTGGAAAAGGAATAGGAACAAGGCACAAACGAACAGGCAATATACAAACATTCAATGGACATAGTTTTATGAGGGGATGCAGATATGTTGGTTGGTTAGAAGGGTATGCGACGTGAGGTTCCAAGGTAACGATTTGCGGGTGCATCCCTCTTTCCAGATTCTTCGGTAGGGTTACGCCTCAGTGTAGGAGTAAGCAACCGACCGCCACGGATGCAACGATCCATAATCAGGAATTTTCCAAAAATCATCCGACGCCAGGAACAACGTATATGGTCTCCAATAATCCCAAAAATGCCTATCCTTGTCAGTCATTACAGTGATTGTGCAGATGATTACCAAGTTTTGATGGAAGAGGCATACTTTTGGGGTTGATTGGCTAAAATGTACCAACAGAACATGGCTACTATTGGAAGCACAGAGAATCCCTGTAGGATTGCAATCATCGGAGCCGGTCCGGCAGGGTTCTATGCAGCAGGACACCTGCTGAAACAAAAAACTCACGTTGTGACGGTAGATGTATTTGACAAGCTTCCCGTCCCCTACGGGCTTGTTCGCAGCGGCGTTGCCCCTGATCATCAGAAAATAAAGAATGTGACGCGCGTGTATGAAAAAACTGCTGCACAGGAAGGATTTCGGTTTTTTGGCAATGTTGAGTATGGCAGGGATATTGATCTTGAGGACTTGAGCAATCATTATCATCAAGTGTACTTTTCCACAGGTGCACAGGTAGACCGCAGACTCAATATTCCGGGAGAGAATTTACATCGTAGCTACTCGGCTACTGATTTTGTCGCCTGGTATAATGGTCATCCAGATTACACGGATCTGCAGTTTGATCTGTCCAGATCTTGCATAGCGGTCGTGGGGGTCGGGAATGTAGCAGTGGATGTTTGTCGAATTCTTTGCCGCACGGTTGACGAGTTAAAAAAGACAGACATTGCAGATTATGCTCTGGAAGCACTGGCTGAAAGTCAGGTGCGTGAGGTCTACATGCTGGGAAGGCGAGGGCCTGCACAGGCAGCATTTACCCATCCTGAAGCCAAAGAGCTCGGTGAGTTGCCCGGTGCGGATATCTTTGTCCCGGAAAGAGAAGCGGAGCTGGATCCAGGATCCGAAGCATGGATGTCCGCCCATGGCAATCGGCTGACTGCCAAGAAAGTCGAACTCATCCAGGGGTTTGCCAAAAAGACAGGAGGAGAGAAACCGCGTCGCCTGGCTCTACGCTTTTTGGTCTCTCCTGAGGTATTGCATGATGATGGGGCAGGTGGAGTAGGAGGTGTAACACTTCGCAAAAATAGACTGGTTACCGATGGAGACCGCCTGCGTCCGCAACCGACAGATATTACCGAGGAGTTGCCTGCAGAGGTTGTATTCCGGTCAGTTGGATATCGGGGAGTGCCGCTTCCAGGACTTCCGTTCAGGGATGATTGGGCAGTGATCCCGAGTAATCAAGGTAGAGTTACTGGGGATGAGATTTCCTGTGGGGTATACGTAGGAGGATGGATCAAGCGCGGACCCACTGGAGTGATCGGTACGAACAAGCCGGATGCTCAGGAAACCGTTCGGTGCATGTTGGAAGATATGGAAACTGGTCGTTGTTTCAATCCCGGGCATACAGATCCTGAATCCGTTGATCGTCTGTTGGAGGATCGGTGTGGAAGTGTATTTCGGTGGGATGATTGGGTAGAGCTGGATCGCTTGGAAATGTCTGCCGGTGATGCACTGGGGCGTCCCCGGGTGAAATTCACATCGACCGAAAGTATGCTGAAGGCGCTTCGGCGTTGATGGAGAGGCTTCCCGGTTATTGGCTCAGATATTCTGGCTGCTCCGACACATTCAGGAGTACAGATGAGCACAAGAACATGTCCGAAACGCCCCCCGCTTAGTGATAACCTCGCCCGAACAATTTACGCAGATGCAATTCCTGAAAAGTTCGCGCCACAATCGTAGTGCGGTATTTCTGGATCACTCCTGGATTTCATAGACTACGACCATTGGATCCATGCCGTCCCCCTGCTGTACGCCGTGGGCGTAGCCGCCTCGAATCACCTCAAGGTCCACGGCAACTGGGAGTGTCGTATGACCGACGGCGTAAGATTCTCGGTTCAGAATCAACCACTCCGCCTCAATCGCATCTTCGGGACTGCTCAGCTTGATCCACACTCGGCTCATCTCGTCCACCACAAAGGTGTGAAATGCCGGCTTCGTCTCGTGAGGCTCGCGCGACCCCAATAATTCCCGGTTGAAGGGATCCTCCGGTATCGCTTCAGCCATTTCCGTATCTGTAATTGGCACCGGTTCATGTTCATAGCGGATAGTATCACGCATTGATCCGTCAGCAGATACAATGGCTATTTCGATCATGTCATTCCAGCCATAGTAGAGCATATCATCGTGCCCAACTGCTAGAGCGGGTGATCGGGCAAATGGGACACCAACAAAGCCGACGCGCTCTCCTCCTTCTAGAATGTAAGGAATCACTTCTCCATCCGGTACAATGCCAAGTGGATCCGTACTGTAGCTTCCGTCTCGATTGACCTTGATAAGCTCACGGTAACGATCGTTATTGATCGTTATGGGACCGTCGTCGGGCATCAGGAATATGGGCAGGCCCATCTCCATATACCACCCATTCTCAATCGCATTGATCACGGGATCAATGATTTTCGGTTCTTCTCCCTCTATACGAACGTTGCGCACATAGGAAAAATTTTCGGGATCATAAATAAGGATCTGGCTCAGCCACGAGTCCCACAGGTATACAGAATCCGTTGCTCCAACGAATGGGCCTTCAACATAATATTGATACTCGCCTGGTCCCTGTCCCTGCCCTCCGACCTGGTTCAGGTAGGTGCCGTCTGCCGCAAATGCATGAACCAGTTGGGGCCGCAGCCCTTCCGACACAAGTAGGGTACCATTCCTATTGACCGCGATTTGTGAAATCGGCCCAAATAGGATTGTGTCACCGGCAGACTCATCACCGATCCGAAGGACCTCTTGCAGCGTAACCATGGAGGCTTCGCCTTCTTCCTGTTCTGTGCCTGTATCACGCCCGCACCCAGCCAAGAGGATAACGCAGAAAAGAACTAAGAGAGTAGTGGAAAAGCTGTTTCGGGGCTGATCTTTCATGAGATAGGGAGCTTAGGGTGGGAATTGTCAAATTTGTCACACACGAGGACATCGTTATGGTTTTTCTTCGGGGTGGAACCCTTTTTTCATCCGCTAAACTTCACAGCTCCTTTTCGATACGTTCATTGAGTCTTGCCAAGGCGATCAAGAGGGTTTCCAGCTCGGCATAATAAGTGTCCACCTCCAACTCTCTCTTACGTACTTTGAGTAAGGCAATTTGGCCTTCAAGAGCAGTACGTTCGCTCGCTAAAGCAGGATCGCCCACGAGCATTTGATCACGTTTGAGCCAGGTTGCACCTGCCGCAAATCCATCGGTTGATTCATCAAGCATCTCCACGCGTGTCCCTTCACCATCTGCATTGTCATCAAGCAGGCTGTGTTCGGTGGCCAGATGCCCCTCACGTTCATAATGCCGTGCCGTTTGTTCTGCAGTATACTGAAAAACTTCCCTGAGGGACAGATTCCCATCGCGGTCAAGGTCCGCAGCCGGTTCAACAAGGGCTTCAACCAGGTATTCTGGAAAGATCGTCTGATTGCGTTGCGTCCCGGTCCGGGTAGCTGTGATCACAACCCTTCCTGGTGCGCTGAGTGCTTGAATGAATGGGCCACTGGCACTCATGGTACAGATCCAAATGCTACGCTCCACTTGCAATTCGCTCAATAGCGCTGCATAGTCACTCCCGTTCAGATCCCGTCTAGGGATGTTCAGCGCCGACTGCTCTCCATCGTAGCTTCCATGACCGAACAGCAGGATATAGAGTTCATCTTCGGGGGTCAGGTCCTTGCTGAGTTCGGCAAACTGTGCACGGATATTCTCAGCGGTTGATTCACCGTGAACATACTCGCTTCCGGCAAGGGCGCGTTCCGCCAGTACTGTCACATGTTCACTTGCGAACCCCAATGGACCGATCAAGGCATTGTATGTATTCTCTAGGTGGGAGGCAATCCGGCCGGTTTGTTCGGGAGCGCCCCCCAACCCCCCAATAATCAATGCGTGCCGCTCTTGCGCATTCGCACCGTTCACAATACAGGCAAGGATCACTCCTAACGTAAACCCTGTCGCCTTCGATATAGCCATTCTCCGCATAAGAGAAGTACAGATAGAAGAAAAAGGAGCGGCATATCCCACAAGTAAGCCGCTTGATACACCGATGTACTGGTTCGGCGGGATCGCAGATTCATTGGCACCTCAGAAGCTTCTACGGGCTCGTAGTAAACGGTTGCCAACTGCTCCAGGAACTCCTGCTTCATGGTCGCATCATAATACTCAATCGGTTGATGACGGACCAGATAGCTCCGCTGATCACGCCCAATCAATTCGTTCTGCTGCATCGCCTCAACCATGACCTCGTAGACTCCCTCCCTTTCGGGTACAAAGCGTAGTTGGAAGTGTCCCTCGTCAGAAAGTTTTTCACTGGCCGATAGTGATTGGATGGTTCCATCAGGGGTACGGATTGCCGCACGCACCTCTGTACCGCTCAGCGGGAGGTATGCCTCATCATAGACACGCACTCCCAGTTGATGGACTTCTCCTGGTGGAAGCCGGGTGGTGGAGGTCTCCAGGTCAACCCTCCCAGGGGCGCTCGCTGCCAGCCAGCGTGCGAATTGTTGCCAGAACCGCTCATGACGCTCGTCCTCTGCCTCAAGCAACATCTGCCAGCGCCAGGTGCTGCTGGTTGCAAGCGCAGCGGTTCGACCTTTGCCGTATCGCTGAATCGTCAGGAGCGGTTCCTCCGGACCGTACTGATCGTCCGGCTTCACCGCCAGAACCTGTGCACCGGGCTTGGCTCCGCCCAATAAATTGATGCTGGTAAGTCGGGGCATCCCACGCCAAAGCATCTGGTTGACAGAGGGATCCGGTGAGAGTTTCATAAACGGATGCTCAATGCCTTCGGGGGTCGGCGCAAAGACATAGCCACGGTTCTCCGCTTCGCCCTCAAACCGGATCGGGAGAATCTGTGCACGGGTAAAGTCAAGTCGTACTGGCAGCATATCGGCAACCGGTGTGCCGGCATAGTCGCTCTCCGCAAACGCGTTGCGTCCTCCCAGCATCACGAATCCGCCGCCCCGCACACGAACAAATGACTCCATGAGTTGCAGCTGGCTCAAAGAAAATACAGAGGCTTCCACATCCCCTAGAATAATGGCATCAAAGTCGTAGAGGGCCTCTGCTTCCGTAGGGAATCCTCCAGCCAATTCATCGGGGGATCGAATGCCCTGACGATAATACTTGCCGGTCCCCGTACGCGTGATCGCCGCAAAGCTGATCACCTGATCGGATTCCAGCGCGCGTTTAATAAACTTGTAGTCCTGGCGTAAATGCCCCTCAAAATACAACACGCGGAGTGTGTCGGTGCGGGTATCAACTAAAAGAGGTAGCGAGTTGTTGAGGGTATTGAGTTCGTTGGCCGCGGGTTCGAGTGTAATCCGGTATTCCCGGGCACCACTGCCCGGCGGCTCAAAAAAGAACTTCATTTGGTCCACCAGACCATCCCCCTTGAGTCGAACAGACTCGGAAAAGACCTCAACACCCTGATCGTAGACCACGATGGTTGCCGGATCAGGCTCCAGGGAAGCGCTGCGGATCTTCACCTCAAGCTCTGCGCCGGCCTGCTCTCCCAATCCCTTGTGCACAATCACCTCAAGCAACTCCCGCTCGGTGTTAAATGCCGGACTACCCATACCCAGTACATGGACGCCAATACCCTGATCGCGAAGTGCGCTTGCCTGCTCCAAGGCGTCCAGGCGGCTCGTTGTATTGCCATCTGTCAGGATAACGACCCCGGTCAAGGGGAGCCCCCGAAAATCAATGCGTACCCGATCCAGCACCGCGGCAAGGTCTGTTTGGTGAGCAGGAACAGCTTGGTGAATACTGTCCACTCTTGTGGCAGTTGATGCAAAGGTGTAAAGCCGAACCTTGAAGAGATCCTCTATACCAGGAATGATTCCTGACTGGGGGTCGGCAAGAAGCTGTCTGGCCTGCTCAAGCCGGGTCTGTCCTTCTGGTCCATCCGGCAGCAGCATGCTGTCGGAAGCGTCCACAACGACGGCAACGAAATTTTCATCCGGGACAACCTCGGGCACAATCAGCTGAGGCTCAAAGAGAGGAAAAATTAATAGTAGCGCAGCGATAGACCGCAGTGCGAGACTGGTTCCCCGGACATGCAGGGGCGCCTCACTACGCAGGAATGCGAGTCCCAGAACGACCAGGACCGCTACCAGCACCACCACTGCCAGCACATTGACTTGTAGGCTTACCGTCCCTTCAGCAAACTGGACCGCATCAAACTTGAACATACCCCCTACTGACTTGGCCGTCTGGAGAGCGATTCATAGTACTTTTCGATCAAACTCTCGTACTCGGCGGGGACCTCTCCGCGGCGGCTGCCGTACAGCTTGGATTCCAGTTTGACGGTTTCCAATGCTTCCAGCAGTTGCGTCTCGAGTTGGGAAAGCGGTGCATAAATATCGCGATCGAAGAATGTTTCGGCAGATTCTTCATCCAGCAGCACCCCGGTATGATCTGCGCGTGAGAGTGAGTTTTGGATTCCCGTAGCTGCGCGTTGGCCGTCACGCACGCCTTCCTGCAGGGTGCGTGCTGCCTCTCTCGCCCGGTTCATTTGGCTTTCCAGTCGTGCCATCTGGGCAGGGGATCCGCCGCCTTCACGCATGCGTTCTGCCTGCGCTTCAAGGTCCTGCAGTTCGTTTCGAAGCTGTTCAATGTCCTCGAGTGAACGGCTGAGGGTTTCTTCTTCGGTGACCGGTAGAGACTCGCGCAACTCACGCTGAATCGCTTTCAAGCCCTCTAGATCCTCTGCAATCTCCTCCTGGATGCGTCGGGCAGTTGACATCCAGCCGTTACGCAGTGCCTGCCCAGAATTTTGCATGTCTTCCGGGAGTGCACTGCGATGAAATTCCTGTCTCAGATTGCGTGCAGCCAGTTGCGCTTCAGAGTTGGATGATTCGAGCATTTCTGCCTGTTCCAGAATATCCTCCAGGTTTTCTGTGGCCTCCATGCGGCGATCCACCAACTGATCCAGATCTTCACCGCTGGGGCGATCCCCTGCTTCAGCCAGATCTTCGCTCAATACCTGCTCGTTCTCAATGAACGTGCTCAGGTCATCACTCAACTGCTCAAGCGCACGCCGGTCCGTTCCACGGGTTTGTACGCGCAGGGATTCCTCCAGGGATTGCAGTGAGTTGGCTGCCTGCTGTTGCCGTCGCGCAGCTTCTTCGGTATCTCCTCTTCGAAGTGCACGTTGCGCTTCTTCCATGTTGCGCAGGGCCTGGTTCATATCATTCTGGGTCCGCCCGTCCGATTGCTGTCGTTGCAGGCTTTCCAGTGACTGCTGCAGCTCTTCCTGGCTGCGTTGCAGGCGGTCAACAAAGCGGCGGCGATCCTCTTCGGTTTCAGGGGGGCGCTGCTGCGCAAGCTCCTGTTGCCGCTCGGCCAGATCCCGCACACGTCGCAAGGCATCGTTTTCCTCGGCACTTGCTGCTGCGGCAGGTGCCGATTGCGGGGATTCATACTTGTCTCTGGTGATGTCCAGCTCCAGGTCCATCAATTCGGACATGCGTTCTTCAGTTGCGCTGGTACCACCTCCGCCCCTGCCTTGCTGCTGCCGTGCCACTTGCCGCTCGGTATTCAGGGCATCGGCCCGGAGCAGTTGATTCAGTGCCCGGCGCTCCGGGGTCAAAGCTTCACGAAGGCGCTCAGCAGACAGCTCCTCAATCGCCTCGTCCATTTCCTTGACGGCAGACTGAAGATGCTCGGCGATTTTCTGCTGCTCGGGACTGCCACGCAGCTCAAGCGAAAAAGCCGTCGTACGCAAGCGTTCCTGAATATTTTCCTGGAGATTGCGCTGCGCCTGGATGAGTGCTTCCAAAGCCTCCTCAAAGTCTGACGGCTGCTCTCGCAGTAGCCGCCAAGTTGCCGCAATGATATCCTGTTGACTGACCACGAGGCCTCCCTGACGTCCCTGCATTCCCGCCTGCCCTCCGCCAGCATTGGCCAACTGTGTGAACTGCTGCTCGAACGGCACGATCTCGATAAAGTACATGTCGGAGGCCTCCGAATGAAGTGCATCCGCGGCCTCAATGTAGTAGGTGATCACGTCTCCGGGTTCCAACGTGTAGTCTTCCAGAAACAGGAGATGTTCTCCGGTCACCTCGGTCCCGCCTGCATTCTCAAGCAGGTCGATACGGATCTCTTCTTCCCCATTGACCGAGTAGTTCAGGTCAAAAGAGCGAATCCCGTAGTCATCACTGGCATCGGCTGCAATCAGCACTTCCTGGATCGCATTGGCACGCAGGTCTCGTCCGGGCTCCTGGAGCGTGATATGTGGGCGGGCATCTTCAATCGGTGTGATCAAATAGGCCCTGGGGAAGCGGTTCGCGCGTGCCCGGTTATCCTCAAGCTGCACGGTATAGCGGTCTTCCTCCAATAGGTCGAGCGTTCCACGGAACTGGCCGGGTTCTACCTTGGAGAGGGGAATATCAATCCCGTTTTCGAGTGCCAGTGTCGCCTCCTCGGTCACCTGATTCGTGTACACGGTGACGGTCACACGCGATCCCTTCAGACCCTCAATATCCCCGTCATCCTCCTGTGTGCGTACAGGGAGGTTTGCATAATCGGGTGCCTCGTACGTGGCATCAATCTGTGCAACTTCTGGAAAGAGGTACACCGAAATCGTAAACGGATCCGTACGATAGCGCCCGGATTCAACATAGTACTGTAGATCCTGCTGGATGTCCGCAAGTTCAGCGAGGTGTGCTCCGGGATCTTTTCCCGGGATCATCGGCTGACGCACCCACTCACCGCTGTGGTCCTGGTGCACAAGAAACACATCATCCCGCCCTTCTGAGCGAAGGGTTGCAACGACAGGGACGGTATCTCCCTGATCAACTTCTGTGTCCCCCGGAGAAACGACCAGATAAGGGGTACGCAGACGCAGTTCCGGGGGCGTATCCAGTTGCAGTCGGTTCAGCTGTGTGAGTCCCCCTACAAGACAGGCGCAGGCAATCGTCAAAGAGGAAGCAATCCACAGACGCGCTCGGAGTTTTCCGAGCATTGAGCGGGGAACCATAGCACTCACCTGACGCGCAGCATCCTGCAGAAGGGCGGTCATGACACTCTGATCTGCGGTCCCCGGGGCCTGGATGGCACTGTTGAGGCGATCTTCGAGATCGGGGTGATGCTCCTCGATGAAGAGAGCAATCTGTCCATCGGTGATGCGCTGTGATCGCCGCTGAAGCAACCAGAAAAGTGCCGCCGGAATGCAGACCGCCAGCGCCAGCGCCCCCCAAAGCAGGCCTGCTGTGAGATAAGGCTTGAACCATAAGAGGGCAAAAAGAAGCAGACAACCCGTCGCAACACAGGCTGCGAGATGCTGCCGACGTGTACGCCGGATAAATTGTCTGCGTACGTCTGCGATCAGCGTACGAACGGAACGATTATCCTGGGACATCCGGTTATCGCCGCGAGGCGAGTATGGTTTCGAGTGCAAATATTCCTATCATGATCAATAGCACAATCTTCCAGAGTTTTTGTTCTTGCTCTGCCGCTTCCAGGGGCTGCGGCGCAAGCACCGGCTGTGTGGACCGGGCTGCAAGGGCTGCATACACTTCTTCAACATCCCGGGCGGAAAGGTTGCTTTCCAGGGAGCTGATATTTACAGAGAACGATTGTTGATCCCCACCAAATCGGGCGTCATAATGGCCGGGGAGATCTGTATTCTGAAAGATCCCCGCACCAGTAGAGTCCAATATAACACTGAATACATCTCCATTTGGATTTGCAATAGTCACCTCATCTGTTGGTAGTCCTCGGAACCCCACGGCATCCCCCACATGAAATGCCCGGTCTGTATCAGACCCCGGGCCCGCGTACTGGGCAATCTCGTACAGAAGTGGTAGATAGACTTCGCTCAGGGCGAGATCATTCCAGGTGGTCCCCAGGCTGGAAGTAAAGACGAGCACACGTCCGCGTCCCAAAGGGCGTTCAATCAGGAGGGGGTCTCCTGTATCAAAGGTTGCAAGTACATGTGCAGAAGAGTCTGGAATTACCTGCACATAGCGCCGGAATTGGGGGCGAAGGACCGATCCTGCACTGTGCTGGGTCAGAGGTGCAAAGATGGGGTGTTGGTCATCAATCTCCGCGATAATTGCATCGGTGCCCTGATGGTCACGAGCACGTACCGTAGTTGCAATCACTCCTGCACCCAGGAGAGAGGTTTGTGAAAGTCCACCTTCCTCAAAAGCCAGAAGGACTGTCCCCCCGCGACGGGCAAAGTTTTCTATGGTGGTCCAGTCGGGGGCGGAGGTCGTGTTGGCAGTTGTGACGATCAACAGGTCCACAGCATTCAATCGGACGGGGCGGGGGCTCGCATCAAATCTGTACCTGCTTGCATCCTGCAGGTCAAAGGCACTTTCGAGAAAGAATGCATTGCGCATGCCCAGGCTGCCGTCAACGGCAAAGATTCCCGATCGTGGCCGGACCGTATAGGTGAAGTAATAGTGGTCATCGGCACCGGGGACGGGATCATTGACCTGTAGATTGCCTTGATAGAGGCCAGGCCGCTCCATCAATTGCTGAAAGGCCAGGGTGCGCCCTGTAGCCTCATCCACCTCTTCTGAATCCATACGGAGTGTCACGGCGGCGGCGGTTGGGATCCGGGCATCAAACTGCACAGAAACCAGGGTTCCACGGCGCTCCTGGGTGAGTTCAACATCTTCGAAAAACTGGTTCTCCGAGGAGCCGTCTCCCACCTTGACAGGTTCGACGGTGATATCATCCGGCAACTGCAGGTTTTCCAGGATCGGGCGGAAAGCCGACTGCTGAAAATCGGAGATGAGCACGATCCGGCGCTGTTCAAATCGAGCATCCTGAAGAATTTCTGCGCCGAGTTGCATGGCAGGGTAGAGGTCGGTGGTCCGGTAGTCGGGGGATTGTGCAGCAAGCGCGGCTTCGTGCACAGAGAGATCATTGTTAAGTGGGGTCAGCTGCTCTGCAGCATCACTGAAGCGAACCAGGGCCCACTCATTGCCTGTTTCCAGGTGTATACGGGCCTGTTCGATGCCCTCTTCAAACCGCATGTTGTATTGCATGCTGTAGGATCCATCCAGAAGGATGACCACGGACTCCTGCCCAGCTTCCGGGAGGAAGGGTAAGTCTTCGGGTGGAATGAATGGACGTGCGAAGAGCAGTGCCAGAAGCATCAGTATTCCGGCCCGGAGCAGCATCAGAAGGATATCCTGCAGCTGTCGCCGACGAACCCTCTGAATCGGGGTTGCCTCCAGAAACATGTGCGTACTGAACGGCACTTCACGGGCCTTGAGCCTTCTCACCAGGTGCAGCAGTACCGGGATCAGTGCGGTGAGTCCTGCAGCCAGAAAAAGGGGAGTGATGAAGGACACGGCGACGTCGGGTTAGCCTCTGCGCCGTGAGCGGGCAGAGAGGTAGTGAAAGAGTGCAGTATCCAGAGGAGCATCCGTCCGTAGTACGGCATAGTCAATCTGCAACAGTCCACAGATGCGGCGCAGTTGATCCTGATGTGCCTGGAAATTTTTTCGATACTGCGTTCGGGCCGCCTTGGCATCAATCAGCATTTTGGCATCTGATTCCACATCCAAAAGCTCAACAACATCCTTAAAATCAAATTGAATCTCCTGCGGATCCAGGACCTGGAATACCAGAACGTTGTGGCCCGTAAACCGAAAATGCTGTAATGCACGCTCAATCGTGTTGATATCGGTAAACAGATCACTGATCAGCACGACGAGTCCACGTTTGCGATGACGTTCAGCAACGGCTTGCAGGGAACGCTCCAGATTGGTTGCGGCATCCGGGTTCGCCTCTTCGAGTGTATTCAAGAGCAAATGCAGGTGTGCACGAGTAGCGCGTGGAGGTAAATGTTTACGGATCTCGGTGTCAAACAGCGCCAGCCCACAGGCGTCCCGTTGGCGGTTGGCCAGCCATGCGATCGCTGCTGCCAGAAACCGGCCGTAGGTTAGCTTTGTCTGCCCTCCGGAGCTGTAGTCCATGGATCGACTCATGTCCAGTAGCAGATGCAGGCGGGTATTCGTTTCCCCTTCGAACTCCCGGACGAAGTAGCGGCCTGTCCGCGCAAACACCTTCCAGTCAACCTGGCGCACATCATCCCCGAACACGTATGGACGGTACTCCATAAAGTCAACACTGAATCCCTTGAAAGGGCTGCGGTGCAGTCCTGCAAGAAACCCCTCGACAACGGAGCGGGCCAGAAGCTCCATGGACGAGATCCGTGCCAGAACATCGGGTTGAATAAAGCGGGTTGCTGTCTGGGCCATTGGCTAATTCTCCATCTTCCAGAAGGCAATGCCTCCGGTCTGCTGCCCTGCCTGGATAGAGGCTGCACGCGTGGCAGATGCCAGGCGAATCACATCCACAGTGCCAGGTGCCGCCCCGATTCCTTCCGAGGTTACAAAGGCATAGTCATTATCTGGAGTGATCACGACTCCATGAGGGATGGGACTGGAGGTTGGGATGCGGGCCCGCTCGGCTGCGGTTGATAGATCAATGATACTTACCGCCTGGGCGCTTTTGAGGGTGACTGCAAGGGTGGATCCATCCGGGGAGACGGCCAGATTATATGGAGCTCCAGGAACCGGTATCCGCTTTGAGACAGATCCTTCCTCCGTGTTCACGATCACGATCTGATCCGAGCCATTGGCTGCGATATATGCCCGGGACTCATGGGGATGCAGGGCAACCCATGTTGGTTTGGTTCCCATGCCAAGCGGGATTTTGCGGAGAACGCGCAGGTTCAGGGCATCAAGTTCAACCAGTGTATGGTCCATCATCGCAACGGAGTAGTGTCGGGTACCGTCCGCTCCAAAGGCGGAGCCGTGCGGCATAATGCCGGTCGGAATCTGGCCGACTTCCAGCATCACCTCCGGGTCAACCACAGAGATGGAGCTTGGTTTGGGGTCGCCATGCAGGTTGAAATTCACCACGTACAACAGGCCCGTGTGCACAGAGATCGCCATGGATGCAGGAAACAGCCCCAATGTCGCGGCCCCCATGGGGCGATGGTCGGCAGTGGAATAGCGCACCACTCTGCCGTTCGGTTGACCATGTGCAATGGAGACAAACAAAAAGCGGCCTTCCGGGTCAATGGCAAGTCCATGAGGGCCTTCGATTTCAGTATGGATGGTGCCGACCGCAATGGTATCGGCGATGGCAAGCGTATGGCCGTCAAACTCAACGAGCATGACGGTATCGTCAGATTCATTGGCGACGTACATGGAGTAGGTCTGGGCGGCTGCTTCGGCGGCGAAAAGGCAAAGAAGCAGGGCAGGTAGGTGATGCATAGGATGGGACACCTGACTGGTCAACCGAATAAAAATACGCCCTGGATTCATGATGATGTAACAGAACAGGGCTTTACTGGAGTCGGCGATCCTCGTTCCGGTTGGAGTTGAGCGCGGTGGTGGGTTCCCGGTTTGGTCATTGGGATCGGCGAGATGGCATTCATCCGTTTCTCTCATGTGTATGCAGGGAGCTTCAGACGTATCATCGCTTATTTTCCTGTTCATGCGTATACAGGACCAGCAAAGCCTTTCTTGTTTGCAGTTCAATGTATGTTTTGGTTCTTCGTTGTCTGAGTGGGCCCCAGGGTGCGGTATGTCCATACTGGCATCCCGGTTCCTGGCAGTTTACGGGGCTTCAATGGATGATATTGGTCGGACTGTTTTTTCCGCAGCTCTCGGAAGCTGCGCCTTCTACAAGTTGGTTCAATTTCGAGCCGCCGGGCATCGTGGATCAGTCGCTTTCTCAAAGCCAGGACTTGGCCCTGTCAGTCCCATTGGCCATGACAGGAGATGCAGCGTCTTTTTTGAAAGCCATTAAGGAGCCCCGGGCAGGGCACGGCGCGCCGCCACCTCACACCCGGCCCAATCCTGCAGCAGCAGGTGCCACCGCTCATGCAGTGATGAACATCTGTAATCGAACGGACAAGGTGAGAGATGCGATCCTGCGACTCATCCCCAACGAGAATGACTGCAGGCAGGTGACCGGTGCTCAGTTAGCAGACATTACCGGGATTTTAGATGTGGGCTATCAAGGGATTTCGAGTCTGAAGCCGGGGGATTTTGAGGGCCTCAACGCGCTGGAGGCATTAAGTCTAGGAGACAACTCGCTCAGCACGATTCCCACTGGAATTTTCGACGATCTCGCCTCTCTGAAAGTTCTTTATTTATGGGGAAATTCACTGGGAGCCCTTCCAGATGGGATTTTTCGTCGGCTGACTTCGCTGACATGGCTTTATTTGGAACAGAATGAGTTGCGTACTCTTCCGGATGGAATCTTCAGTGGATTGACCTCGCTCACTGTGCTTGATTTGAGTGGGAATCAGCTCAGCACACTTCCCGGCGGGGTATTTGATGGATTAACCTCTCTGGAATCCCTTAATTTGAGTCGGAACGAGTTGGATGTGCTCGGCGGCGGGATTTTTGACGGGTTGACCTCTTTGGAAGTGCTAGGTCTGGAAAACAACTTTCTTGGAACGCTTCCTGATGGAATCTTTGATGAGTTGATTTCGCTGGAGCGGCTTGACTTGAGGGAAAATGCCCTGAGTGCGTTTTCAGACGGCCTGTTTGATCAGTTGGGTGCACTGGAGTCATTGGATTTGCGCGGGAACGAGTTAGATGCACTTTCCGGTGAAATTTTTGATGGTCTAGTCTCACTGGAAAGGCTTTATCTGTCAGACAACTCACTCCGGTCGCTGCCCAGTGAGGTGTTCGATAAACTGGCTTCGCTTGAGGTGCTTGGTTTGTGGAAGAATTCCCTGCGGGTGCTTCCGGCCGGGATTTTTGATGAGCTGACCCGCCTGGATGTGTTGAGTCTGGCAGATAACTCGCTCGGTACGCTCCCGGATGGCATGTTCGAGAAAATGACGATGCTGCCGGTGAGTACGTTAGATTCGGAGGGTGATTTCCACGATTACCCGGGTCTGCTCTTGAGCGGCAACCCGGGGGCACCTTTCCAGCCGGTGATTGACGCGGGGGCGGATCAATCCGTGACGCCGGGTGCTACAGTTTTCTTTACGGGGGCATGTGACGGGTCCGTGGGGGGATTACATCCGGTGGAGATGGGTGCAGGTGGACGGTCCAAATTCCGATACACCTGTGATGGCCTCGCAGGCCGTACGTTTGACGGGCGAGGATACCCCCAGCTTTACCGCTCCCATGACTGCGGGAGTGTATCATTTCAAAGCAGTGGGCATTCCGGCAGGTGCGGGGAATCCCACTGAACTCTGGGGCCATGCAAATTCGGCTCCAGACTGGGTGACAGTGCGCGTTGACATGTCCACAAGCGTAGTAGATACGCCGGTGGTGGATTTTGCCTTGCTCGGGAATTATCCGGATCCGTTCAATCCGGCCACCAGGATTTTGGTGGATTTACCCGAACCGGCCGCTGTATCTGTTGATCTTTTCAATATGCTGGGTCAGCGGGTTCACCAGGCAGATTTTGCGATTGTGGAGGCCGGTCCTTCGAGACTGTTCACACTGGAGGTCGCAGGTCTTCCCTCTGGTATGTACGTCTATCAAGTTACTGCCCGAATGGGGGCAGGGGTTCGGATTGCCACAGGTCGTATGACCTTTATCAAATAGTGACTGTCTGCTGGGAGAGATTGTTTGGGTCTCAGTTAGGGCATTCTCATTCAAGTTGATCTGAGCCTCAATTCCTCTACGATTTCCTGTTATGGTTCCAGTCGTTGAATGCACATTCAGCATAGACGCATCCCCCCAGATAACGCTTGAAGTCATTTTGGGCAAACACATGAACACCAGATTGATTAGTCGCAAAAGCCAACAGATCGCTTCACTTACGGGTCAATTAAGAATCTTCGCATGATCATTCACCAACGATGTTTCCTTCAAGCTCTATTGGAAAAAGGTTTTATCACCAAAATTTATTGGGATTGGAATACGAACAATGTTGGAGTGATGTCGTTTTTCAGGCACTTAAACATGCTCAAGAATGGAACTTCGAAGGCTGGGACTTAAGCGATATAAAAGTTTCGATCATGAGACCACCGTTGAAATTGCTCCTTTAACCATTTTGGTGGGCGCAAATAATTCAGGAAAAACAGCATTGGCCCAAGCGATCCATCTGTTGTCGAGCAATTTATCACTTCCAGGTGGTGACAGTGGTGAGCGACTGATACTGAACTCCGGTGGAGTCTGTCATGGAAGGACATTTGAGGATTTAGTCACCAGACGTTCTGCACATGGAGAATTGTCCTTATCCGTTGTACTGGAAATGGCAGCAACGAAACTTCATTATCGGTTAAGGTCCAGAATATAGTCAGCAAATCTAAGCTTTCCGAGTCTAAACAGCAGATTTCGTACTGGAGTCTTAACGGTGAAAAAGGTCAATTTGAGGCAATAAATGACAATCTCAACGAACAATCTCCTTACAAGATTTCTGCTCCAGGGGTAACTCAACATGAGGAGCGGGTTAGTTGGCGTGGTTTGCTCCCTGGGAGATCCGATCAGTTTCCAGATTGGGTCAACGAACAGGTAGACGCGATCAGGGAATGGGCCTCAGGAGTCCGCTATTTGAAATGTCCACGCAGTTTTCTGTCGTCAGGTCTTGAAATGAACAAATCCCCGTCAAGCGAAGATTACGCCAAGGGTGGGGCAGCACCGTGGGTATTGACTGCAGACGATGATCTACAGGATTCTATTGGGAGATGGTATCGTGATGTTTTCGGAGTCAACCTAAACGTCACGAGTTACGGCAATTATTTTGATCTTACTGTAGGATCACAGGCTTACGGTACCAAAGTCTTCCTTAAGCAATCTGGTGCTGGATTAGCACAAGTCCTTCCGGTAGCCGTTACCGCTTTCACAGTAAATCAGGAAGGGCCAGGTGTTGACATTATTGAGCACCCAGAAGCCGAACTTCATCCGGCTGCTCACGCGAGTGTTGCAGAACTCTTGCTTAGCAATCTTCCGGGACCTGAAAGGCCTGTAATCATTGAGACGCATTCTGAGATGATACTGCTTCGTACACGACGCTGGATCGCAGAGGGAAGGTTACCGGCCGACCATGTACTTGTATACTGGATTGATACTAAGCCGGGTCATGGATCTATTCTGCAAAAAATAACCATCAATGACAAAGGTGTAATGAGTAGTTGGCCAGAGGGCGTATTCATTGAGGACTATGAAGAAGTGCTGGCCATTCGACGTGCCGTACGCGGGATGGAAGAGTAAGGCAGATGCGCATAGAAATTGATACATGTGCGGCGGATGAGTCTGATGCTCACCAGTGGCTAGATCGTATTCTTCACAAGATTTCAGACGGTTGGCATCTTTGGGATACAACTCATTCCGACCCTTCAAAGTTTGAGGCTACAAACATGGATTAAGGATCGAGGAGCTAAAGGTGACGAGATTCTTGAGTTGTTCAGAAAGTCGAGTGAGCGGGAAGCATGGGATTCTGGGCTGCATAGCAAGCGAATACGTGTGACCACTGAACCAAGTAATGAGCATGAACTGAATCCCGAAGATGCTGCTCGGTTTGCCCAGCAACCACTCTGCATTTTGGTAGAGAACGAGTTTAATGATGGTTTATTTTTGAAGCAAATCGTGGATGAACTTGATGAATCTCTGTCAAATCATTGGAATCAGAGTACAGAACCGATTCAAATTGATAGTGTCGGTGGCGTTACCCAAATGCCCAGGGCAATAAGAGAAAGATCAAAGCAAAGATCTGTCAGACCGCGGTTGCTTGCCATTGCTGATAGCGACAAGAAACATCCTTCCGACCAAGAAGGTAACGGGGCTCAGAAATTGCGCGAGGCATGCAATGATCATAACATCCCATGTTGGATCTTGGCTAAACGGGAAGCAGAAAACTATCTCCCACCTATTCTCTTGAGGAAAATGAAGCCAAATGACCAAGAGCATATTCGTGCAGTTGATGCGTGGGAGAGGCTTAGTGACGATCAAAAAAATTTCTTCAACATGAAGGAGGGGCTACCCCAAGATCGTGACGACGATCAGTATCCCCTGTTTGAAGGAGTACCTGAAGCTGATTATATTGTCCTCACGAAGGGATTCCCCGCCGGGAAGAAGATTCACAAATGTTGGAACTACGCTAACGCAGAAATTGAGAGTGAACTGCGTGCTCGTTCACAAGGCGACTTGGAGTACGGCATTGGCTTGATTCGTAAGGAGGTATAGACAATTTCAGTCAATAATCAAATCCGCACAGAAGTTATACCGGAAGTTATCTTCCTAGGCAGGCTTGTGGAACGGATAGTCGCAGGCAAGATCCGTATTCCGAAATTCCAGCGTCCCTTCGTATGGAAGCAACCAAGATGTCCACGCATTGTTAGACAGCGTGTTCAGAGGTTTCCCTATAGGGTCCATTCTTGTGTGGGAGACTGACAGAGATATTGAAAGCGCCTCATGTGTTGGACCTATCGAAATAGGATCTCGTCCATCCGGGCTTGTCAGCTATCTCTTAGATGGGCAACAACGCGTATCAACACTGGTTGGCACTTTGCAGTTACAGGATGAGAGGGAGGGAATTAAGAATCAAGTTAATTGGCGTGTGTACTTTGATCTAGAGAATTTGGAATTTGTGCAAGCTCCAAGAGGGGGAGTCACTGCACAATATTTTCCTCTGGCGAGCCTACTTGATACATCTGGATTCCTTGCCGCAGCCAGCCAGATTTCGCATGTTGAAGACGAAAATCAGCGTCAGCGTTGGTTGAATGCAGCAGACCATCTTGCGAACGCATTTCGGGATTATCAACTTCCGCTTATTCGTATCCGCGAGGCGGATCTTGATAGCGCAGTGACAGTCTTTGCCCGGCTAAACCGTACGGGACGCAAGATATCTGCCGACCAGATGGTATCTGCGTTGACTTATCGCAAAGACGAGTTTCATCTTGCTGAAGCGATGGATCGTCTCCAGGAAAGACTTCGCAGTAGAGGTTTTGGCAATTTCAATCGTGTTTTTCTGCTCAGAGCAGTGCTGGCAGCCCTAGATCGAGATATCTATGCGAGTGATTGGGCTGATCTAGTTGTTAGGGATGATGTTCGATCAAAACTTCCAGAAGGTTTTGCATCAGCCACCGAGGGGATTATCTATGCACTGGATTTTCTTAAGGACTTAGGTGTTATGTCAGACCGATTATTACCCTATGGACTACAATTAGTACTACTCGGTGAGTTTTACAGGCTCTGTCTAGACCCGGATCCCGAAGTAGTTAGTCTATTGAAGCGCTGGTTCTGGGTTACGTCATTCAGTGGCTGGTTTGGCACCGCGAACCCTTCAAAAATTAGACATGCTTTATACGAAATTCGAGAACTAGCTCGTAACGAGAGGCGTTCATTCAATGTCGTAAACCTTGAAGAACAAGCTCTTCCATTTCCAGATTATTTTGATGGGAGAAGTGCTCGAGTGCGTGCCTTCATGTTGTATCTATCGTCACTTAATCCTCGCTCGGTAAAGCGCCAGGAAGGGCCAAATAAATTGCCATTCATATCGGGAGCAAATGCCATCGGATACGTGTGGAAGGAACCCAGTAAAGCCGAAGAATTTTCCAGCATTCCAGCAAACCGCATATTTCTTGATGACGAGGTTTATGGCAATGCATTCGACCATCTCCAAAATTTGGAGGATGACGATCTGAAGGAAGTGCTACCTAGTCATGGTTTCCCAGGAAATTCACTTCAGAAATTACGTGCCGGTGATCGCATAGAATTCATTCGCATGAGACAAGCAAATCTAATTCGTGGCGAAAGAGAATTCATGGAAGAAAAGCAGGTTGAATTGCCCGGAATGGATATTGGGAAAACTGTAGCTGACAGTGACACTTCGGATACGGTGTACTAATTTGCAAATTATCACCGTAATTCCGGCTGATCGAATTGCCATAACTATATCTGCGAGCATTGACTGTTTGGAGAATCCAAATAGGAGCCGGATGGGTATCACGAATTTCTGAAAAGCCGCTCCTTCCATATCGCGAGACCAAAATAGCAGGCGGCGCCCAGGATAAGAGCTCCAGTAGTGCCCCATTTATTATCAAGCAGCAGGGCAGCGATGATCAGCGCCAGACCCGGCAGGGACAAGAGAAGGAAATCCCAGTAAGGTGCAACGCATTCCCGCCATGAAACGCCTGCTAGTCGGAGAATCACGAATAACTGGATGCTGCGCACAATCGCACCGGTTACGCCAGCGGCAATCAGCATGGTGTCAACACTTCCCGAGAGTCCTCCCAAGATCAAAGCTGACGACAGGCACACGAGTAAAATCAGGGCCATCAGAAAATCCAGACGCTGGCTTTCCGTCACATCATAAACCCGTGTCAGTGGAGATACAATCGAACCCAGAACCAGCCAGGCCGCAATGTAGGTGGCATAGATTCCGGTCTGCCGATGGGGGCCCCCAAGCCATAGTTCAAAAAAATCCGGTCCTGCAAGCATCACAGCAAGTACTGGGAAGATCCCAACCATGATCAGGCGGCGATGCACCAGGGAGGTGATGGCGGCCAGCGTTCCAGATAATTGTGCTTCCGCTGCACTGACAAAAAAGGGATGTGCGACGGATCGGCCTACATAAGAAATTGGAATCGCAATCGCAGAAAAGGCAATCCCGTAGAATCCAAGTGTATCTTCGGCGGTCGCAAGATCGAAGAAGAACGGGATCACAAGCACGGTCAGGTGTCCCATGAGCGCTCCAATCATGGCCGAAGGGGTTGAAAACAGGGCGAAGCGCCGGTAGCGGACTGCAGCCTGAATCATGCGCTTCCAACTCAATGCCGAACCGATGGCAGCGGCGCTGCGACGCAGGGCGATCCATATGAGGAAGGTGCTGGAAACAATGTGTCCGAAAATAAAACCGCCGATGTGTCCTGCCTCATTGGCATGGATCGGCGGAGATCCTGCGCCAATCCGTCCCGTCACCATCGCCAAAGTCAGCCCCACATGACCCGCGCTAATGTGCCGGAATGCCCGTTTGCGAACCAACCAGAATTCTGCAATCTTCCCCAAGCGCATACAGATTAGTGTAAGCGGGACCAAGGGCAGATAGGGAGCGATTGCGGGAAAATCCAGGAGGTCGGCAATTTCAGTACTCCAGAAAGAGAGAACGGCCAGGACGGCCACACTCAGAAGCATTACCGCACCAGAGAGCCAGATCAGTACTGCAGCGTCCCGGTCCTCTTTTGGGAGCATCAGCGCATCCTCATAGCGCAGCGAGGCAATCGCGCCGACAAGTGCCATGACGGTGACAAAGTACTTGCCGATGCCGAGCTCTGAGGGCAGATACAGACGTGTGATGACCCCGAGGGCGAGGTATCCGATCACCATCACAACGCCGCTAGCCGAGAGTAGTGTCAGTATGGGGCCGCTGAGCCCCTCCGTCGAAAACAAGCGGCTTAGTGTTTTCATGACTCCGGTTTGATCCGCCATACGGTCCAGGGGGTCGCCTGATAAACTAGCTCAAACCCGTCAGGGGTCGTCCCTTCCTGGCGCACGATGTAGTCAAACCCGTACTTGGTTGCCAGTTGTTGGATTTGTGGGCGCGGAAGAGACATATAGGCACTATCCAGCGCAGTGATGAACTGCGCTCCGCCGCGTTGCGGTGGGGTGATGGGCGCAATATCCAGAAGTCTGGTGAACCACTCTGTCATGTAGGGCTGATGAAAAGGAACCGCTTTGAAGTTCACAACGATGGCACGTTGTGCCTGGGATCTGAAGTGGTCCCACCCGGGAGGGACAGCAAAAATCGCGTCGGTCTCCGTAGAGTCACGCGCCCATACCGCAACCTGCTCTGCAGGGGATTTCTCAGATGCCGGCCGAATGCCCAGCGCATCAGGGGAAATAATAAGGAGTGTGGCTGCGATGAGAACTGTTGCACCAAGAGCATAATGTCCATGATCGAAAAAAACAGTTAGGGTACGTCGATAAAATTTGAGAATCAGTTGTGCCGCTGCGTTGGAAATCAGAATCACACAGAATACCTTGATTAGTACAGTAAGCTTAAAGAGTTGCAATCGGGTGACCATGTCGATATGCAAAACCTCCGTACACAAGAAAGAGGCGGTACAAAGTGCAGCAATGATGGTCAGGGATCGTCGAACCAGTACACGGTGAGTTCCAGGCAATAGAGTGAATGTAGCAAGCCCAAGTCCGAGCAGGATTGCAAACCGTATGGCCAATTCAGGGGCAAACGAAAGTGGCATATAATGATGCGGGGCCCGGAATTCGAACAGGATGTAGAAGTAGGACCAGAGTCCATCCGGGTGCGGGCGTGTGAGTTGGAACCAGATCAGTGGCCCCAAAGCCGGCAACGCAGACAGCGTAAAATAACCTGTAAACAGATAGGGCCGCCGCCCTGACCATCCGTGTCTCCAAAGAAGCAGAAGAGCACAGATCATGGCGACCTGCAGACCGACCAGCGCCTGGATCCAGACTCCAAGGCCCATCAGAAGTGCTGCCTTGGCGAGTCGCCCACGTACGAAAAACACCAGACCCCATAAGCTGAATGCCCAGGCCGGGATACTTGGGGTGAGAATCCATGTTACCAGGTCGTTTCCCCCCAGTGTAAACTTGGGCGTGAGCAAGAGGGCCAAGATGACACAGATCGTTGCTGCCAAGCGCTCACGAGTCAATTGCAAACCCAGTGTATACAATGCCATGCTGATCCCGAACCAGCTCGCCACATACATGCCCAGGATGGTTGCGTACGGGCCAAAGAGCTTCGCGGGGAGCCAGGTGATAAGGACGAAGAGGGTTCGGGGGCCGAAGGTGTCCAACTGGACATTCACAAACCAGTCCGATGAGTACAGGCTGGCATCCAGCAGGTGCATGAGGTAGGGCAGAATTTCATCCTGGTCACTGATCGCATAGTCATAGCCCCGCCAGAAGAAATAAATCGTGAGTGTGAGCAGCGGCAGATACAGGGGCGGGCGCATTCCCATCCCTGTGAGCAGCCGTGGCCACCGGCCAGTACGAAGCTGCATGATCAACGTCCAAAATGAATCCGCGGCCGTCGCCGCAGATGATAGTATTGTGTCAGTACTGGATTGAAGGAGCGCTTGAACTCGGCGATAGAGGGCGTGTTTGCTCCGACAAAGTCAAATTGCGTGATCCCGGATTGAGATAGAATTGGAAGCACTTCGCCAATCAACACCGTCATTGCGGGTCCGGGGATGCTCCCGGCGATCCAGTAATGTGCCGTATGCCCATCATGCAGGAGGATGAGGCCGGCCTCGGGGGTATTTCCCCGTAGCGCCACAAAGACCCGCGCCCATTCTCCCATCGCTTTCGTCAAGGCTCCCAGTGCTGCCGGTTGGGCAGGCAGGGATCGGCCATGTCTCTTATAGCTTTTTGCACAAAGATCAATCACCTGCTGTACACCAGAGGAGTCTTCCTGAATGTCGTACTCGGATACTTTGGATCTCCAGGTCCTACGTGCCCCGCTGGACCAGTTTTCTGCACTTGTAGGCAAGTTGATGAGATAGGTGAAGAGCGGTCGTACCTGCCAGCCGCGCCACTGCGCAGTGCGGGGATCCGCCAGGGGAACCAGCAGATCTACTCTGCGACTGGTTTGTTCGGCGTATTTGAGAAGCTGATCCAGAGGGCTCTGCTGCCGGTGAACTAGGTGTGCACGCGGCGGGATGGGCAAAAGCAGCGCAGAATATTGTGTACACGGAGCAACGACAATGCGGCGAAGAGCCCCGGCCCCTTTCACATGTACCAGCAATGCCGCGTCTTCTTCGTGAAAACAAATCTGTGGCTTCAGCCCGAACACGTTGCCGGCTGCTTCCACATAGCGCAGGGATGCAAAGACTCCGCGTGTACGCTCCCATAGTGCCTGATAGCGTGCACATGCACCGGGGTCATTCAGGTTGTAGATAGAGATGGCCACCGAAGTACGGCTATAAGATGTACTGGCTGAGATCGCGGTTCCTCACGATAGCTCCAAGACGTTCCTCCACCTGATCGGCATCCATGGAGATCTCCTGTGCAGAGCTACCGTCAGACTCAAAGAGTAGGTCTTCCAACAGCGTGGTCATGATCGTATGGAGTCTTCGGGCACCAATATTCTCCACATCATCATTAACCTTGGCGGCAGTACGGGCGATGAGCCGAACTGCATCGTCCGTAAAGTCAAGGACAACCTTTTCCGCTTCCAGAAGTGCGCGATACTGTTTGAGCAGGGCATTGCGGGGTTGTGTAAGAATCAGATAGAAATCTTCCTCACTCAGCCGGTGCATCTCCACCCGGATGGGAAAGCGTCCCTGCATTTCGGGGATGAGGTCACTGGGCTTGGCGACGTGAAAGGCCCCGCTGGCAATAAACAGGATGTGATCTGTCCGGACCATCCCATGCTTTGTTGTAACCGTTGCCCCTTCAACCAGCGGCAGCAGATCCCGCTGCACTCCCTCGCGGGATACATCGGGTCCTCCTCCGCCCTTACTGGCCCGGCTGGCAACCTTGTCAATCTCATCAATGAAGACAATACCTGAATCTTCAACGCGCTTGAGTGCCTCCTGCGTTACGATATCCATATCAATGAGCTTCGATGCCTCTTCCTTGGACAGGATCTCTTCGGCTTCCGACACTGTGACTCGGCGTTTCTTTCGTCGTTTGCCTCCAACATTTCCCAACATATCCTGAAGGTTCATGCCCATTTCTTCCATTCCCATTGGGCCGAACACCTGCAGCATCGAAGATGACTGCTCCTTTTGGACTTCAATCTCGATCTCACGGCTTGCAAAGCGCCCATCTCTGAGTCGTTTCCGAAATTTCATCCGTGTTGGAGACTCTTCCAGTGTGGCGTTTTCTGACTGGCCATTCTCCAGGTCGAGTCCGGCGACGGGTGGGGGAGGGAGGATCACATCAAGGATACGCTCGCGTGCGAGCTCGCGTGCACGTTCCTGAACATGGACTTCATGCTCCTGTCGTACCAGGCGGATCGCACGGTCGGTAAGGTCACGGATCATACTCTCCACATCGCGGCCCACATATCCGACCTCTGTGAATTTTGTGGCTTCAACTTTGATGAAAGGGGCTTCGACCAGCTTCGCCAGTCTCCGGGCAATCTCCGTCTTCCCCACGCCGGTGGGGCCCATCAGGATGATATTACTGGGTAAAATTTCATCCTGTAGATCACAGGGCACCTGTTGACGGCGCCAGCGGTTGCGCAGTGCAATTGCGACCGTGCGTTTAGCCTCGGTCTGTCCAATAATGTAGTTATCCAGCTCTGCCACGATAGCACGTGGGGTCAGCTGCTCATTCATTGCCATCAGATTAATCTTGGATCATGGACGCCTTCGCTGCGGTTTGCAGCTTAATCGTTGTACGCGTCACTGGGATTATTTTCAACTTGCTCATAGCCCTCCTCGTCCTCACGCACCATCGCCTCATGAATCTCTATAACGTTGGGGTGATGGTAATTGATCAGTAGCACCGTATAGTTAAAGGGGAATCCCTTACGCTTTTCCAGCCAGATCGCGCCCGCGTCATTCAGTTTGCCAACAATCACCTTCGGGTCGTCATGGTCTCCAAACATGTCGGAGAGTTTCCGCAATAGGGGCGTGAGATAGATCTCCTCGTATTGTCCGAAGAAGTGTTCAATAATTTCCAGCGCAATGAGCGCCGTTTCGTCCGTGATCTCGGTAACCTTTTCGGGGGCGGTCGTCAATCCGGATGGGCGGACAGGAGTTGAAGCCTCCACACTCTCTTCCTCATTCGGGTATGCGTGAAGGGTTTCCTTCAGGAATTTGTCGGCATGGATGAAGAGATCCGAATACTCCCCTGAATAGTTAATGCCAGGAGGCTGGAATGTGATGGCAAAGCCGCGCACATTTTTTCGTTGGCAAAATTTGAGTAGAGGAAGATAGAGGCGGTTACCAGTAATCAGGAAGATGGCCCGTACATCTTCCTGGTTTTGCAGCGTTTCGAGTACGTCAACGCAGATCTGGATCTCAGAAGCATTGGATTGCAGAGAGGCAGGCACAAATCTGGGTTCCAACCCGGCCAGATAGAGGCTTTGCTGAATCTCTGGATCTGCAGATCCGATCAAGGCGAAGTCTGCATAGGCAACCGGGGCATCTAAATTGAATTTCAGTTCCTGCTTTACATGGTGTAAGGCGGAATTCAACAGCGCATTGATCACATACTTGGGCCTTGTACGTTCGGTTGCATTTCGATCAATGTAATCGAAGAGATTATCGTAATCCACAAACATGCGGGCGCGTTGAGTTGAGGCCGTGTCGGGCGAAATTCGATCTGGCATGGTCATGTTTATTTTATTTTATGGCCGGAATCTTCATCTATCTCAAGTACGGTCAAAGAGTGATTGGTATACACGCAAATATCTGCGGCAACGCGAAGGGAATCGGTCACAATCTCTCTTGCAGTCAGCTGTGGGGCATGCTGGATCATGGCACGCGCGGCGGCAAGTGCGAAGGCTCCTCCGCTACCAATTGCCGCAATATCATCATCGGGCTCAATGACATCTCCGCTGCCACTGATCAGGAGCAGTCGGTCAATCGTCCCAACCACCAGCAGGGCTTCCAGGCGGCGTAGATATCGGTCGGTACGCCAGTCTTTGGCGAGTTCTACAGAAGCACGCGTAAGGTTTCCCCCGTACTGCTTGAGTTTATCCTCGAAGCGTTCAAACAAGGTAAATGCGTCGGCAGTGGATCCAGCAAATCCGGCAAGAACCTCCCCATCAAAGAGTCGGCGAACTTTCTGGGCCTTGTGCTTCATCACCGTACTCCCCAGGGTTGCCTGCCCATCGGATCCGATCGCAACTTTTTTATGGCGCCGAACACCGATCACGGTTGTGCTGTGCAATGGATGCTCCTGCATTCGTGAATTCTAAATAAGTATGTAACTGAGGGACGTGCCAAGTGCACGCCATAACTCTACCGACACCTAAATCCTATGCGTCAGGCTTTTCATGATTTTAATAATATAGTCGGGGTTCAATAGAAAGATTTTAGTATCAGGTCCCCGGCGCCTGGGTAGTATGGGCAACATGCTTAGTTGTTCCTTTCCAAGGGGAGATCAATCAATTCATTGATGAATGATTCCTGAATTTCGCGAATCGCCGCATGATGTCCTTGAAAATGATTTGCAAAAATTACAAATGCCAACAGGGATCCATCGTTCCGCATAAGATATCCTGCAAGGGAGTTTACATTGCCGAGCGTTCCTGTCTTCGCGCGTACGCGCCCATAGCCGGGGGAATTTCGGATAAACCGGTATTCGAGGGTGCCGTCCTGCCCACCCACGGCCAGGGAAGACAGAAAAGCGTCGCGAACCTCAGGGTTGGGGTGTAAGGCCATGTAGCGAAGCAGTGCGATGGTCATTGCCGGAGTGATCAGATTCTTACGGGAGAGCCCGGAGCCGTCCACCAGCTGCAACCGGTCCGTTTCGATCTGCGCATTTTCATAGGTGCGCATACTGGCTTCAATGCCCATCGCTGCCGAGCCTGGTTCAAAATCGCCAGGTTCCGGACGTTCGCGCCCCAGTGTTTTCAGTAAGTGCTCGGCATACAGGTTGTGACTCTCCTTATTCACGGTTGCCACCAACTCAGATAACGGAGCCGAGGTATGGCTCGCAATTACGCGGGCCGCCGAATAGTCGGGATCCAAGGGCAGATCATCCACATCAAGGAGTTGTCCATGGACATGAATATTTCGGGATGTGAGGACCGTGCGGAGCCCATGCAAAAAATAAAGAGTCGGATTATGGACTGTGATTGCCTCAGGGTCTGAGCGTCCAACCGGCACCTGGCTTGATACAATAATCCGGTTTGATTCGGGGATACGGATATGCCCTTCGACGAGTTCTTGTCCTTGCGGGAGGGTAAGTGTCTGGTTGTCAACCATCAGAAAGCTTCCCGAATCAGGGGTAATGGACAGCTCTCCTCTGATTCCTGGTCTGGTTGGATAGGCATGCAGATCCACAATGGCGTCGTAAAACGTCAATCCACTGATTTGTGCAGCATACCCATAAACCAGGTCCTCCCAACTCCAGTCTGCGCCCAGCGGCACATCATCAAACACATTGTCGTCCCCGATGAGATCTCCACGCACTTCCTGGATCCCGAGAGCCAGCAGGGAGTCGGCGAATGCATGAAAAAGATTCATCCAGTCGTCTCCAGCAGCCCCCGTGGAGGGATCTCCTGCTCCCCGCACGAGCAAATTTCCCTCCAGAACATCTCCAGTTTGCGTCCCCTCTGCATAGAGCCTGGTTACATAGCGGTAGTCGGGTCCCAGCTGATCCAGTACTGCTGCAGTTGTGAACAGCTTGGTAACCGAAGCAGGCATAAAGCTGCGCGCTGCATTGCGAGTGAAAAGAGTGTCTCCCGAAGCCACTTCCACCACCATGCTTCCCCACCATGCATGCGGGCGAGTATCGAGAACCGAATCCAGTGCACTTTGTGCCTTGCAGAAACTACCGGGGAGCAGCAACGCAATCAGATAGATCAAAGGGCGCATACGCTTCATGGATTATTCGGCCGCGTCTGCGGTTTGCAGTTGGCCGGAGTGGCGAAGGACAACAAATGCAAAGTGGGAGGTGTGCAGGGGAGCGGCAGGCTGAATGCGAATCTCCCAGAAATTACTTCCCTGCTGTGCCCGATAGGCGGTGACCGTGCCGACGGGGATATTTGGTGGGAAGACTTCACTGGCGTCATGCGTGATTACGCGCTGGCCGATCCGGACATTCTCTGTCTTCACAACATTACTGAGGATCAACGAGTCCGGGGTACTGGTCTGACCCGAAACGATGCCAACGGCACCGAGGGTGTCAATCATGACAGGGACATAAAACTGTGAATGCAGGTAGGGCATGACCTCACTGTAATTCTGGCTGACCTGAACAATCCGCCCCAGTATTCCCTTGTGGCTGATTACGGCCATATCCATATCGACTCCTTGTGCACGCCCCACATCCAGGGTAAAGAAATTGGTGACTCCAGAGGGTTCACGTGCAATGATGCGAGCGGCAACCGTCTCGAATTCGTTGCTGCGCTTCCATCCCAATGCCTCCCGCAGGTCTTCATTCTCGCGCCCCGCAATCCGTAAGCGATTGAGTTCGTACGTCAAACGTAGATTGGAATCCCGCAGCAGCTGATTTTCACGCAGGGAGCGTGGGATTTCTGCAGCCCAGCTGATCCGATACTCAACGGCTCCAACAATTTTCAGGGTCTGTGCACGAATGCCTCTCATGAGGGAGCGATTCGCGTTTGCCATGACAAAGGAGGAGATAGCAATCAGAACGAACAGAAGGATGAATGTACGTAGGCGGAGCAGAAGGTCAATCATCCCGACGCATGGTTAGGTCATATAGTGTGGTCAAGCTACAACGCGAAGTCTTGGTCAGCCGTGGAGTAAAGGTTATAACAGAACATCGGCGTACGGGGGCACATCTTCCAGAATTTTGCCGGTTCCGCGCACCACAGCGGTAAGAGGATCTTCTGCAACATAGACAGGAATATCTACACGGTTGCGGATATACTGGTCCATTCCATGCAGGAGCGCTCCCCCTCCGGTGAGCATAATTCCCCGTTCAAGAATATCGGATCCCAGTTCGGGGGGTGTTTTTTCCAGGCACTGAACCACCGCCGAAACGATATTGCCAATCACTTGTGAGATCGCGTTGCGTACTTCTTGAGAGGTCGTGGAATGCACTTTCGGCATGCCACTGCTTGAATCCTGTCCTTTGATATGCAATTCCATTTCCGGCTCCATCACGACGGTGCTTCCGATCTCTTTCTTGATCCGCTCCGCAGTCCGTTGTCCGATGATCAGGTTATGATAGTGTTTGAAGTGGGACAGGATCGCCGCATCAATGGCATTGCCTCCCACGCGCACGGATTGATCAACCACGATCCCGCCGAGCGCGATCACCGCAATTTCGGTCGTACCTCCTCCGATATCCACGATCATATTTCCGATCGGTTCGTGCACTGTCAGGCCAATGCCGATGGCGGCGGCCATTGGTTCTGAGATCAGGTGGACTTTCCGTGCACCAACATGCTGAGCACTATCCCGGACGGCACGTTTTTCGACCTCTGTAATCCCGCTGGGGATGCAGATCACCATCTGGCGAATGGTTTTGATCCATCCGGTCTGCACTTTTCGGGTCAGGCCGCGGATCAGTTGTTCAGCCATCTCAAAATCTGCAATGACCCCGTCCTTCAGGGGACGCACGGTTTCAATATTCTTGTGCGTTTTTTCATGCATGGTTAATGCATCGTTCCCAATGGCAAGCACTTTCTCGGTGCTACGGTCATACGCAACAATACTGGCTTCACTGAGGACGATTCCCTGTCCTTTCACATAGACCAGGGTGTTGGCTGTGCCTAAGTCGACCGCCACATCGGTATTAAAATTATAGAAGCTCATCGGCCGTTCCTGGTTGAATTGTGTACTCGAAAGATACGTTCATTGTCGTTAGTGTCTGAAGTGTCTTTTCCCGGTAAACACCATTGCCATTTTGCGTTCATTTGCGGCTGCGATCACTTCGTCATCCCGTATGGAGCCACCTGGTTGCACGGCTGCGACTGCACCGCTGTCCGCTGCTGCAAGCAATCCATCCGGGAAGGGAAAGAATGCATCCGAAGCAACCACGCATCCTTTGAAGCTCAGCTTGGACTTCGCTCCTTTGGACACGGCAATCTCGGAGGCATCAATCCGGCTCATCTGCCCGGCCCCAATCCCCAGTGTTTGTCGTTCTTTCGCATACACAATGGCGTTACTCTTTACATGCTTGGCCACGCGCCAGGCAAAGATCAGATCCCGAAGTTCAGATTCGGTCGGTGCGCGATCCGTAACCGCTGTCAGCGGGTCATCTCCAGCTAATAGATCTGTGGTCTGGCAGAGGATGCCGCCCAGTGCGCGGCGGAGCTGATACGTACTGGTGGATGTGGGGTTGAACTGGATCAGTCTACGATTTTTTTTCTTCCGAAGCCATGCCAGAGCATCTTTATTAAAGGATGGAGCGATCACTAATTCCAGGAAAATAGGATCAATGGCCTTCGCGAACGCAATCGTACAGGCCTGATTCATAACGACAATGCCACCAAACGGAGATTGCCGGTCCGTTGCAAAGGCCCGATCCCAAGCCTGCACGAGCGTATCTGCACTGGATACGCCACAGGGGTTGGTATGCTTGAGGATTGCGATCGTTGGATCTTCATCCATAAACTCCTGGATGAGTGCTAGCGCAGCATCAAGATCAATCAGGTTATTATACGAGAGATTTTTTCCGTGAAGCTTGGTAAAGAACTCTTCCGGATTGCCATAGAAGGCCGCTTCCTGGTGGGGGTTTTCCCCGTAGCGAAGCACACTGGTGCGGGAAAGCTGCAGGTTCAGCTGACTTGGCAGAGTTTCATCAGGCGCCCCCTCAAAGTAGGCGGCAATCGCACGATCATACGCTGCTGTTTTGGCGAATGCGGAGTGTGCGAGTTGGCGCCGGAGTGAAAGACGAAGATGCCCGTCTGCGTCATCCAGGGAGTCTAAGATGGTCGAGTACTCATCTGGAGATGTGATGATCGTAACATGGACAAAGTTCTTTGCTGCGGCCCGGATCATAGCGGGTCCTCCGATGTCAATGTTCTCTGCGGCAATGGCATCGTCCACATAGGGGCGTTGGATGGCTTCCGTGAAGGGGTACAGATTGACAACGACAAGATCAAAGGGCTCAATCCCGTGCTTCGCGAGATCCTCCATGTCGGTTTCTGCATTCTGTCTGGCGAGGATTCCTCCGTGGATTGCCGGGTGGAGGGTCTTTACACGTCCCCCAAGCATCGAGGGAGCTTTTGTAATGTCTGCAACGTCCGTAACATCCAGACCGGCTTTACGCAGGTGAGTAGCAGTGCCCCCAGAAGATACGAGTAGGATTCCATGATTCTGGAGCCCTTTGGCAAACGGGACGAGTCCTTTTTTGTCGAACACCGATAACAGGGCACGGCGGGGGCGCACCTGATCAGGTATGGGCAGCTTTAGAGGTTTAATGGTCATCAATGTGGGGAATGATCGCAACGTGCCGGCCCTGAATTTGGACACGTCCTTGTGCAATCAGGTGAATTGCTTCAGGAAAAAGCTGATGCTCCACGCTCAAGACGCGTGCAGCTAGAGAGTCCGATGTATCATCAGCATGTACAGGGATCCTTTTCTGGAGCAGAATCGGTCCCGTATCATATTCTTCGTCCACAAAATGAACGGTTGCACCGCTGAATGTTTCTTTCGCTTCAAGGACTGCTTTGTGGACGCGGCTTCCATAAAAGCCTTTGCCGCCGAAGCGTGGCAGAAGAGAAGGATGGATATTCAGGATCCGCCCCCGGAACACCTCGATAATTCGGGTGGGGACTTTAGACAGGTAACCGGCTAGGGCAATCAAATCAATGTTTTCTTTGTGCAACAGATCAAGAACGGCATCGGCATACGACTTCTCATCCCCAAAGATACGAGGAGATAGGATATGTGAAGGTATGTCCAGCTTTTTTGCCCGGCTTAATACGCCGGCTTGGGGGCGATTACACACCAGGAGGACTACACGGTACTGACGGGCATGCTCTACCAGTGCTTGAAAATTCGATCCACCACCGGAAGCAAAGACGGCAACACGCAAACCCATACACAACAACGTTTAAGGATACAAGGGATAGGGCAAAAGTTAAGGTTTAGCGATGGGGTCCAACATTTCAAGGCACCCGCCACTCGGATCTGCACTCAGTCTGGCAGATACCCCGATAGGGAGTATCCTGCGCGAGGGGAGATGCCCGTACTCCAGCCCGGATACAACCGGCCAGGAATATTCATCAACACAGTCAAGAATGGTTTGAATCACGATGCTTCCGGCTTCCTGGTCCATCTGAGGTTGATCCCCTGTAAAGTTGCCGATCATTAAACCACCAAGTCCCTCTAAGATTCCAGCATTTTTCAGTTGTGTCAGGAGTGCATCAATTCGGTAGGGAGCTTCATTGACATCTTCGATGAACAGAATTTTTCCTTCCAGGTCTGGCAGGTATCTGGAGCCAACCATTCTGGCAATCGTGGACAGGTTCCCTCCCAGTAGGGTTCCGGTGCACTGACCTTTGCGTACGGTCGTTAATCCTTCGATTGGCAAAGGCAGCTGTCCTTCAAGCAGACGCCGGACCTCTTCTTTCATGGTTGCAGAGATGGAATCCCACTCGACAACCACGGGTCCTGAGATAGATCGCCATCCTGCACAGGTGAAGAGCGAGAGTTGCAAGGCGGTGATGTCGCTGTATCCAATCAGTACACTTGGCCTTCGCTTCGTGGCAGCGTAATCAATCCGATCCAGGATTCGCAGGCAACCATATCCCCCGCGAACGGCAATCAAATGTCTCGTATGGGTGAGTGTCCGGTGAAATTGTGCAGCACGCTCAGCATCGGAGCCGCTCAGGTATCCGCGTTGTGCAAGTTGACCCGGATCCCAGTGCACCAGATAGCCATCTTCGGCCAGTGCATTCAATCCGCACTCCAGCTTTTCAGGAGTGCGGGGCGCGCTTGCGGGCGCGACAATACCCAGTGCCTGGCTGGGGTGCCATAATGGGGGATAGGCCATAATTTATGTGAACGGACTACAGAACGCTATCGTAAACGAGCCATTGGATAGATGGTTGAACTGAGATGGTAAACCGGCAAACCATAAGTATACGTCCTCCAGAGTATTGGCCAACTCTGGCATCCGCGGCCTTGATGCAGGCGGCAGATATTATTATCCTGGCTGACACGTTTCAGTATAGTCGACAGTCATTGCAGAACCGCATGCGCGTGCGCAACCCGGATGGATGGCAATGGGTTTCGGTGCCCTTGAAGGGCGGACAGCATGGTCGGTCGCAGCACCTAACCCGTATCCGCCCGGTCCCAGGATGGCGGAAGCGCCATTGGAAAGCAATCCGGTTCAATTACAGTCAGGCTCCCTATTTTGATCATTATCAGGCTTCCATCAAATCCCTGTATCTGCAGGATTGGACCTATTTGGGAGGGTTGAATGTTGCAACGACCCGGTTGGTTTATCAATGGATGAATGGGGCTGGAACCATGCTTGCTGCGACCGAATTGGACGGATATCCCGATACGGTGGAGGCCGTCATGGCCTATTGGCCTGAGGCCGAGCTTCTGGCACCTGCCGGGATCCCGGAACCCTGCCCGGCCCGGCGGTTGGTTTTTTCGGCGCCGGATTACCGTCAGGCGTTTGCCGGGTTTGTTTCCGGCATGACCGTGCTGGATCTGATATTTAATTATGGCCCCGAAAGTGCGGGCTTGCTTCGCGCAGGGACACGTATCCTGCCTGTGAACCATCAAACGGAATAATAAAATGGATCTTTCTTTTTTATCGGAACAGGTACTGTGGGGAATTTCAATCGGTCAACTGATTGTTGCCGCCGTGCTTCCTCTGTTGGGATTACTGGCACAAAGTGTGGTGCGGCGATTGCTTCGCCGGGTGACGAGTCGTGCGAGCAAGAAGGGGGATGCGAATATCGTCAATGATGTCAATCGACTTCTCACCAAACCGCTCAGCTTCCTGATCAATGTGGCACTCTGGAATGGGGTCGTTGGCCTTCTCAACCTTCCAGAACAGCCGCTGAACATCCATCTATGGGCAACCACCGCAGCGATGGTAGCCCTGATTGTTGTGATTGCCTACTGCGCTTTTCATGTGGTGGATGTGTTTGCAGCGATTGTAGCGCGGGTGGCAGAAAAAACAGAAACAAAGTTGGATGATCAACTAGTGGTTCCGGTGACCAATACCGTGAAGCTTTTAGTGGCACTGATTATGGTTGCGGCGATCCTGGGGCAGTTCGGCTATTCGGCCACCGGTCTGATTGCAAGCCTCAGTATTGGAGGGCTCGCGATCGCTTTTGCCGCAAAGGATACGCTGGCGAATATATTCGGGTCGGTTGTCATTTTCAGTGAACGGCCATTCCAGATTGGGGATGTCGTTGAGATCAACGGGCTTGAAGGTTCGGTGGAGGAGGTAGGGATTCGCAGCACTCGGATCCGGCAGTTTGATGATACGCTCTCCATCCTCCCGAACCAGATCTTCACCACTGCGGAAGTCCGCAACCTTTCAAGGCGGGGTTCCCGCCGGGTTCGTTTTGAGGTTACCCTCTCCCACGAGGCAACCGCATCGCAGTTGGAGAATTTTCTCGCTTCAATTCGTCATTCACTTGAACAGCGAACCGACCTTCATCCCGATCGGACCCTAGTCCAACTCACAAAACTGGACACTAGTGGACTCAGCGTGTTGGTCCAGGCCTTCACCGTCTCCACGGACTTTGCAGCGTTTATGGTGACGCAGGAAGAGATTCTGCTATGTGTGCGGAAACTGGCCGAAGAGCAGTCGTTGCCCATCATGCCGGCGAAAGAGATTCGTCTCTCTGGTGAGGTCAAAGACCCCCAGTCATCCTGAATTTTTACCGTCCATTGCAGGCAGACGCCTCAGGGTTACTATATTGTCTAGGCAATGAGCACACTGGTACATGAATCCTGAACGGTATTGGAAGATCAACCTGCGTTATCTGGGAATCCTTCTCGGGATCTGGTTTCTAGTTTCGTTTGGAGCCAGTGTCCTTTTCGTGGACACGCTGGATGCGGTGCGTATCTACGGTTTTAAGCTGGGGTTCTGGTTTGCACAGCAGGGCGCAATCTATGTATTTGTGGTGATCATTTTTGTTTATGTGGTTCTCATGAACCGGCTTGATCGGAAATCCCCTGCAGAGGCCTCATGAACGTACAGGCATGGACCTTCACCCTGGTCGGGTTTTCCTTCGCACTCTACATTGGGGTTGCAATCTGGTCGCGCGCCGGTTCCACCAAAGAATTTTATGTCGCCGGTGGGCGGGTTCATCCAGTATTGAACGGGATGGCCACAGCGGCAGACTGGATGAGTGCTGCCTCGTTTATTTCCATGGCGGGGCTGATTGCCTTTATGGGCCGGGATGGAAGCGTTTATCTTCTTGGATGGACGGGAGGTTACGTACTTCTGGCGCTCCTTCTGGCGCCGTACCTGCGCAAGTTTGGCAAATTCACCGTCCCTGACTTTGTCGGCGATCGTTACTATTCTCAAACCGCCCGTTTCGTGGCCGTACTCTGCGCCATTTTCGTGTCCTTTACGTATGTAGCAGGGCAGATGCGGGGGGTCGGGATCGTATTCTCTCGTTTCCTGGAGATTGATATTATTCCAGGCGTGTTGATTGGGATGGGGATCGTGTTTTTTTATGCGGTTCTCGGGGGAATGCGCGGGATCACCTACACCCAGGTTGCCCAGTACTGTGTGCTGATTTTTGCGTATCTGGTTCCGGCGATCTTTATCTCGCTGCTGATGACGGGGAATGTGATTCCGCAAGTGGGCTTTGGCAGTACGCTCGTCGATGGTTCGGGGACCTACCTCTTGGATAAGCTTGATGGTCTGAGTACCGATCTTGGTTTCGCTGCTTACACGAGCGGGCAGAAGAGCATGATGGATGTCTTTGCCATCACTGCCGCCCTAATGGTTGGGACCGCGGGGCTTCCGCATGTGATTGTTCGATTTTATACGGTGCCGCGAATGCGGGATGCTCGTACGAGCGCAGGCTGGGCGCTGGTATTCATCGCACTTTTGTACACGAGTGCGCCAGCGGTTGCAGCGTTTGCCCGGACCAATCTATTGACTACGATCGTGGACCGTCCGTACTCTGAAGCTCCAGTGTGGTTCAAAAACTGGGAGCGAACCGGCCTGATTGAGTTTGAGGACAGGAATGGAGATGGCAGGATCCAGTACGTTGGGCCGGCATCAGAACAGGAGAATGAGTTAACGATTGACCGGGATATCATGGTGCTGGCGAATCCAGAGATTGCCAACTTGCCCGGTTGGGTGATTGGACTGGTTGCCGCCGGCGGGCTTGCAGCGGCGCTCTCCACTGCCGCCGGACTCCTTCTGGTCATCTCCACGGCAGTTGCCCGGGATCTCCTGAAAAAAGGGTTCATGCCGGAAATTTCGGAGAAGCGGGAGCTTTTGACGGCACGGATCACTGCAGGAGTGGCTGTCCTGATCGCAGGGTACTTCGGTATTGATCCTCCGGGCTTTGTCGCACAGGTGGTTGCATTCGCATTTGGGCTGGCTGCTGCATCGTTCTTTCCGGCAATTATCCTAGGAATATTTACGCGGTGGATGAATAAATATGGGGCGGTGAGCGGGATGATCACAGGGATCGTATTTACTGCATGCTACATCGTTTTCTTCAAGTTTGTGCGCCCAGAACTCAACAGCGCAGACTATTGGCTGCTGGGCATTTCTCCCGAAGGAATCGGGACCATAGGTATGGTACTGAATTTCATGGTGGCCATCACCGTTTCCAGGTTCACGCCACCGCCACCTGCATCAATCCGCACGCTGGTGGATCGCATTCGGACTCCTGGTGATTAGGACATAATTTGCGACATAACGCTACAGGTGTTAGATTAATAGACAGTCCAACGATTTTATAGCCATGACTACAAGATATCTGATCATCGCAGCATTTTTTCTCTTCGGGTGTGTAGAGACCGATCCCGAAGGTGTTTCTGAAACTTCCATGACCGAAGAGGTGCAGCAGGTGGGAGGGGATTCATGTCCGAGCCTTGCAGGCTCATGGGCACTCGTTGAGATTAGAGAGACTTCAGCGGCTTTGAGCGGAGAGTTTGAGAGTGATCCCGAATATCGGCAGGCTCCCACGTTGAAGGTACTCAACGAAACGCACTGGATGTTTATCCGACAGACGGCCGAATCGTTTGTCCACGCACAGGGAGGCCGCTATACGTTGGACTCTCTGGGCTATACGGAATACGTAGAATACAGCGCGATTCCTCAAAATGTTGGCCAGTCATTCTCCTTTGACTGCACGATGGAAGGAGACTCTCTCTGGCATCATCAGGGCGGCCAGGGGGATACCCGTTATGATGAGGTCTGGCGTCGCGTCCAGTAGATCAGACTATTTACTCTCAATCCTCGATTGAATGCAGTTTGCCCCGGTTGACTATGTGGTGTTTGGAGCATACTGCCTCCTTATCGTTTCGTTAGGGCTCTGGGTTTCCCGGGGAAAGAAAGGGCAGGTCCGGGATGCTGAAGACTATTTTCTAGCGAGCAAGTCTCTTCCGTGGTGGGCCATCGGTGCTTCGCTCATCGCATCCAATATTTCTGCAGAGCAGTTTATTGGAATGTCAGGGTCCGGCTTCCGGCTGGGGTTGGCGATTGCCACCTATGAGTGGATGGCTGCGATCACACTGCTTCTGGTTGCGTGGCTGTTTATCCCGATCTATCTGAAGAAGGGCATCTATACGATGCCACAATTTCTGGAATCGCGCTACGATGCGCGTGTACGGACGCTTCTGGCTGTTTTCTGGCTCTTGGTGTATGTATTTGTGAATCTGACCTCGGTCGTGTACCTCGGTGCCCTTGCCCTGGAAGGAATCATGGGCGTTACCCTGTGGCAGGGTGTTCTTGCGCTTGCGGTTTTTGCTACGGTTTACAGTGTTTACGGAGGACTCAAAGCGGTTGCGTGGACCGATGTGGTTCAGGTCTGTTTTCTGATTGGTGGAGGGCTTTTGACCACGGTCATTGCGCTGAATGCCTACAGCGGTGGGGAAGGTATCTTCGCCGGCTTTGCAAAGCTGCTTGACGAAGTACCGGACCGCTTTAATATGGTCCTTCAGCAGGGGGAACTGCTTTACATTGATGACGACGGGATCCGGCAGGATGCATGGGAATTGCTTCCTGGGATTGGGGTTCTTGTTGGTGGGATGTGGGTGGCGAATCTGTTCTACTGGGGATGCAACCAGTACATTATTCAGCGTACACTGGCTGCGCCAACGCTGCGGGAAGCGCAGCGGGGGGTTGCATTTGCTGGGTTTCTCAAGCTGCTTCTGCCCTTGATCGTTGTCATCCCCGGAATCATTGCGTACGCGCTTGCAGCCCCAATCGAAACCGCAGATAAGGCCTATCCATGGCTCTTGAATGAATATGTGGGTCCGGGGCTGAAGGGACTGACGTTTGCCGCACTGATTGCAGCGATCGTATCCTCTCTGGCTTCGATGATGAACAGCACGAGCACCATCTTTACGATGGATCTGTACCGCAACTACATTCGACCCAATGCCAGTCAAAAGGATCTAGTTCGTACGGGGCGGGTGGTCGCACTCGTCAGCATGGCCATCGCCGCGGTCCTGGCACCACAGTTGGCCTCTCTGGATCAGGTATTCCAGTATATCCAGGAATATACCGGCTTTGTAAGCCCTGGTGTTTTGGCAATTTTTGTTCTTGGGCTGTTTTGGAAGAAAGCAACTCCGAATGCGGCGCTGATCTCTGCTGTGCTCAGCATTCCTTTGTCCGTCCTCGTGAAATGGCTTCTGCCCGGCATGCCATTCATAGACCGGATGGGATGGGTGTTTGTGATTTCTGTGGCACTGATCGTTGGTGTCTCTCTTATTGAGGGCAAGGGAAAGGACAGCAGCAAAGCCATCCGTTTGGGGCGCAATATCATTGAGACGGATCCGGTATTTGCCATCCTGTCCTTTGCGATTCTGGCAATCACGGCAGCTTTGTATGTGATTTTCTGGTAATCCGGGTTGTCACCGTAGGGACATGCGAAAGTTTGAGTTATATGGCACTTGGGCGATACCATCACATGACCATGATTTTCAGGAGTTTGGAGGCATGCTTTGTTATGGGATAAGCTCTCAGGATCACCTGGTCGCTAAGTATTCAGTACGGGGTGATCTTTAGCACGATGATATGCGGTATATTACAGATGCGTACTCCGCACGAGTGCAGTCACTTTTATGGGGATCAGAAAAAAAAATCAGAATCGTGAAGGTTATATGGATAGTTTGAGAATTTTTAATTAAATTAGTGGCGATCCATGGTTCGTTCGGTCGGAGGTTTCTGTAAGTTGCTTCATGTGAGAGCTTGGAAACGCTTACATTATGCGATGGTCGGACGACATGTGTCTCTGATCTGCTTCACGAAGGCGGACAGGGGCTAAGTTAAGAAACAAGTAACAACAAGTAAATGGAGGATTTACTATGAGATTTAAACAGCTATTAGGCTTAACAGTGCTTTTACTGCTCACCGTGCCCGTGGCATTTGCTCAACAGGGCAAGATTGACGGGGTAGTTACCGATGTTGCGACAGGGGAGACGATTCCTGGGGCAAGCGTTATCATTGAGGGCACCGCTCAAGGTGCAGCCACACAGGTGGACGGTTACTACTTCATCAACAACGTTCGGCCTGGGACCTACACGCTGGTAGTTTCTTTTGTTGGGTTCGTAACCCAGCGGGTTGAAGGAGTCCGGGTTTCGACCGGGTTGACTTCGACGAGAGATATTCAACTGAGCGAGGAAGCCGTTGGTCTGGATGAAATCGTGGTCATGAGTGAGCGCCCAATTGTTCAGTTGGATGTCTCGGCGAATGTGGCCAGTCTCAACTCGGAGGCTTTTGAAGATCTCCCCGTTGCCGGCGTTAGTGAAGTGCTTGACTTGCAGGCAGGGATTGAGCCGGGCCTTCGTGTACGGGGCGGAGGATTGAATGAAGTTGCCTTTGTGGTTAGATGGAATGAATCTACGGACGGGGCGCGCCCATCAGCCATTTACAAACATCAGCTATACTTCATTAGAGGAGGTACAGGTGCAGACCGGTGGATTCAATGCGGAATACGGGAATGTTCGCAGTGGTATCGTGAATGTCACAACCAAAGAGCCTTCCCGGACGCGCTACACCGTTGATGCACTTTACCGTTATCAACCTGCTCAAGCCAAGGCGCTTGAGGGATTGGGAGGAGTCTCACTGGATAACTGCAACTACTCCGGCTCGGTAACAGGGGATTGCGACAGTTGGTTTATTCGTCCGTTCCTGGATCCAGCGGTTGCCATGGAGGGGACAGGTAACGGTGCATGGGATTCTTATACCCAGAACCAGTACAATGCTTTTGAGGGCTGGAATGCACTGGCTGAGCGGCTCGTGACTGGTGAGGGATTTGATGTCACGGCCCAGGATATGCAGGACTATTTCAAGCACACGCACCGCAAAGATAACGAGATCACCAAGCCTGATTATGAGGTGGATGTGACGGTTGCGGGGCCACTGGTTCCAGGCCTTAGTCGTAGGCTGGGTGATTTGCGTTTCTCTGCCTCATATCGGGGAACTCAGACCGCCTACATCTACCCGCAGACCCGGGATGCATTTACAAACCAGACATTCCAAGGTAAGATTATCTCGAATGTTAGACCTGGGATGAAGTTGAGTCTGCAGGGGATGAAAGGCATTGAGCGGGGGATAAACCGCTCGCAGGGGAGTGCAGACCTCCGAATGTATGGTGGCCAAATGCCGGCGTATCCATGGTGGGGGGCAGGAGCAGATATCGTGGATGGCATCAATCGTCGAGGACGTGTTATCCTGTCTGACGGTGCGTTCCCGCTCGCCAATGTAGACCACACGATGATCGGAGCAACCTTCACGCATACCCTGAGCGCGAGTACCTTTTATGAAGTGAATCTTCAGAATATTGCTTCAAAATATCGTAGTCATTTCCCGAATCTTCGTGACGGCTCGTATATCGAGAATAGCGAGTTTTTCCCAGTTCCGTATACGAATAACTTCGGCCGGTTGACTCCGGCAGGGGAACAGAACAGGGATCAAGTCACCTGCTTTGGTGGGGCTAGCGACCTTAGTGGGGATGGGAAGGTCGTTCCCTACTGTGTGGGGGATGAGCCGTTTGGATTTTTGGGTCAGGGCGGAAACCTTTTGGGTGGAGCGGAGACCACCGGTGGTCACTGGGTCAAAACCCGGGACACCTCCGATGTGAGTGTCTTTTACGGGACGGTTTGATCTGACCAGTCAGGTAACACGCGTGCTTCAGCTTAAAACAGGTGCAGAACTCATTATCAGTGACTATGCCCTGAACTATAAAAGAGTCAATCTGGCCTTGGTCGGACCGGAGCCTGAAGCGGATTATCCGTTCTCACGCCAACCGATCCAGGGTGCAGCCTATGCACAGGGTAAGCTTGAATTCCAGGGAATGATCGCCAATCTGGAGTTCGCGTTGACTTCTTTGATGCGAATACGGCTTGGTGGGTAGCAGAGAACCCCTATGATCAGGCGTTCCGGCAACGGGCGGAAGAGTTGGACGAACTTCTGCCGAAGGAGGATCCAGATGCCCAGATATTCATCAGTCCCCCGGCTCGGGATTTCTTTCCCGATCACCTCGGAAAGCAAGCTCTACTTCAATTATGGTCATTTCCGCCAGATGCTGAATCCGTTTGATGTATTTGGCGTTCAGCAATCGCGTAACGGAGGGATTGATGTTCTGGGGAACCCGGATCACCCAATGGCCTCAGACCGTGGCGTACGAGTTGGGGTTTGACCAAAACCTGTTTGACCAGTACCTGCTACGGATTAGTGGGTTTTACAGAGACATCCGGAATCAGCCCCGGAATGTCAGCTACAATAGTCTCGGTGGTGTTGTGAATTATACGATCAAGCAGCCATGGAATTACGAGGATGTACGCGGCGCGGAGGTCACGCTCACTAAACTGCGTGGGGACTGGATCCGTGGGTTCGTGAACTACACCTTCCTCCAGACGAAGAGTGGTAATTTTGGCTACAGCCGCTTTCAACGAGAACACGTTCCAGCAGCGTAACTATCTGAGGACATCTACCGATTATCGCCTTTCGGCACCACTTGCCGAGCCGTTTGCCCGCGCAAACCTACTCTTCTTAACGCCAAGCAGCCTCGTCCCATCGGTGTTCAATGGTGCGTTGCTGGGGGATTGGAGGGTCAGCCTTCTGGGTGAGTGGCGTGCAGGCAGCCAGTGGACTTGGGCCGGTGGTGGTGGAACACCGCCAGAACTCCAGCAGAATGTGCGCTGGCGCAGCTACTTGAATTTTGACCTTCGTTTCACGAAGCACATCAATACGCGTTACGGCGGTGCACAGGTCTTCCTGGATGTTTCGAACTTGTTCAATCGTCGCCATCTCTATAGTGCGACCGGCTTCCATCCAGATGGTCGGGACTTTGACCGGTATATGTGGTCACTGCACCTGCCGGAAGATATCTTTGATCAGTTGAATGCGGTAGATGAGACGTTGCCGTATGCAGAAAAACAGGGACTCCCGTATATCTGGGTCCCGGGTGATGATCGTCCTGGAGTATTTCGTCATCCAGACGTAGCGTATCAGCCGATTGAAGCATCCAAATCGCTGGATGGTGTCTCCAACCCGAATACTACCGCGTGGTATTGGGCAGCGGATACAGGGACCTACTCCCGCTGGAATGGATCCAGTTTTGAAGAAGTACCTAGTAATGAGGTCAACCAGGTGCTTGATGATAAAGCGTACATTGATATGCCGAACCTCCGGTTCAATACGTTTCTCAATAATCGGCGGATCACGTTGGGGATTCGCGTAACCTTATAGCTTGCAGTAAGGCTACCACCTCTTTGGGGGTGGTAGCCTGCTGACTGACACAAAAACTAGACTTAGCAAGCCTCATGAAAATCAGATACCATTTCAAGGCGTTAACCATCGGCACGTTTTTGCTGATGCTTACGCCAACCGTTGCCATGTCGCAGTTCACCGCTCAGTGGCTGGACATTGGCACATTTCACAGTACGTACACCGAGTCGGGAGCGCAGCACGAAGGCAACTCCTCTGCTTCGGATGGCATGGAGTGGCCTGCCATCCTGCGGAACAGCAGTCACTATCGTGCCAGAGCACTTTGGGCTTGGCACAAAGAACTGGACCGCCTGCAGACGGGCAAAACTTTCCGTATTTCGTGGCCCGTATTGGCCCGCGTACTGCCGGTGCGGACGTGACGTATCCAGGTACAGAACCGTTTGATCCAGCAGGACGGAAGACACGGTTATAGAAGTCGATGGAGCACTGTCCTTTGACAACGTGGCGATCGTCGACGAGATTAACCCATCCCTTCCAGCTGACCGGATGGTTCACAACATCCACAATACCTATATCGGTGTTACGGTGGATCGAAAAGCGTACGCCTACGTGAATCAGGTGCACGATGATTCGAATGTGATAGAGTACACCTACACCAATACTGGCAATACCGACGAAGATGAAGATATTGAGTTGCCGGATCAGAGCCTGAGTGAAACCTACTTCTTCCGCATCCACCGGCTCAGAGGGAATTTGCAGGGAGCCTGGGCGGTCAGTGGTGGTCAGGTCTGGGGGAAGTTCAGCATGATTGATGTTGTAGGAGACGGGCATGCAGATTATCCCCTCTCGTTTACATCCCAGTATCTCTGGATTGGAATTGACCCTGAAACCCAGGACTATGATCGTTTTGGTGGATCGCTGTTCAACCAACGAAATGATTGGCCTCAGGGAGATACGATCGGGCGTTTGGCAGCAGCTAGCTATATAGGTCGTGCTACGATCCATGCCGATAATTCTCCGACGGACCCCACGTACATCCGCTGTACAACCGCCACGATTGATACCTGTCAGCCATCCACCATGGGATTCATGGACCAGGATGAGGCACTGACAGCGGACGGTAGTCCGCAGGAAGATTATTACGAGTGGGGCATCCGGACACGGGAAAATCCCGACCGGATTGAGGGTGGCTCTGCCCATATGTTTCCTCATTATGCGGATCGGATTGAGCCCGACGGGATTTTCTGGGAGCCCGAGAATGACTCCTCTACCGGGAAACAGGGTGGACACGCAATCACCACGGCCTACGGCCCCTATGATTTTGCGCCGGGAGAGAGTGTCAGGATTGTTGTGGTCGAAGGGGTTGGCGGGTTGTCCATTGATGCAGCGGTGCGGATTGGGAGAGCCTTCAAACTCGGCGGACAGGATCGGAATACACAGTTGATCCGATACGATGCGAATGGGGATGGAATGATTCAAACAGGCACTTTCGACTTTAGCATCAATCAAATGGATGTGGATGGTGACGGCATGTTTGACACGTTTGGTCATGGTCTGGAGGAAATGACCAAGAATCAATGGGTTGTGACTGCGAGAGATTCATTACTGACTGTTCAGCAGCGAGCGATCAACCTCTATGCGGCCAGTAACAATATGACAACCTATCCGATTCCAGAGGCGCCTCATTCTCCTACGAGCTTCACGGTCGTAGGTCGGCCAGACAAGGTTGAAATCGATTGGACTAACCCGGCCGGTGGTCCCAACCGTACGTCATGGAAACTGTACCGAACCTCTCGGTTTGAGGATTACATTTACCAGAACTGCATGAATCTTGATACCAGGCAGTTTACCGATGGCTCAAATGCGAAAGATCCGGCAGATCCTTCTGCAACACAGCAGGCGCATTGCGACTATGATCTTATTGCGGATCTTGGTCCAGGGGCAACGTCGTACGAAGATACCGACCTGAACCGGGGAACAGATTATTACTACTACCTGCAAGCGATTGGTGAGCCGCAGTCCGTTGACCCCGATGGAATTAACGGAACCCCGACTGGCGCTCCGCTTCGCAGTTCTCGCTATCTCACACAGACGTACCTACCAGTGAACCTCAAGCGTCCTCCTTACGGAGCAACAGGGACGGTGGCAGATGCGCGTATTGTGCCGAACCCGGTGAACCTTGGTTCAGATCCGACCATACGGTTTGATCAGGAAGATCGGGTGGCGTTCTTCAACATTCCCGGGAATTGCACGATCAAGGTCTATACCGAAATCGGTGAACTAGTCCATACGATTGAGCACAACGATGGAAGTGGTGATGAACTTTGGAACCTGACGACTACGTCTCGACAGCTACTGGTCAGTGGCATTTATATCGCGGTCATTACGGACAACGATACGGGAGATGAGGCAATTCAGAAATTCACGGTAATCCGGTAGATGTGGTTTGCGCCGCGCTTTGATGGTAAAGCGCGGCGCAGCCCATCACCCAAAGAAAACACAATGAAATGAAAAAATATACTCTCCTTTCAACATTGACCATCTTGGCACTTGTGTTCGCTGGTGTGTCAATGTCTTATGGCCAGGCAGGCCTAACGCCGGATACGGAGGTGGAAACAGATAAGCGTGCCCAGGCTGGCATGAAGTTTCTCAGCACATCCGTGGATGCGCGGGCTTCTGCGATTGGTTCTGCCATGACGGCGGAACTGTCCGGTTCTTCGGTGTCCATGTTCTATAATCCTGCGAGTATGGGCTTTATGCCCGGACGCATGTCCGCAGCAGCGACGAATATGTCGTTCATTGCAGATATTGGATACACGCAGGCCAGCGTTGCTTTCCGTCCAGGTTCAGCTGGCAATTATGGTGTCGTCGGCGTCTCGCTCGTGTCCGTTGACTACGGTGCCTTCCATCACACGATTCGTGCGAACAACGATGATGGATTTATCGAAAACGGCACGTACAGCCCGACGTCGATGGCAGTCGGGCTCGGATATGCCCGCTCCTTCGGTGACCGCTTCTCGGCCGGTGCGAATATCAAGCTTGTCTTCCAGGATATTGGCTCCGGGTTTTCAACCTCACAGGATTTTGATACGGGAGTCATTGCTACGACAGAAGATTACAATACCCGGACGATCGCATACGACTTTGGTATTGTGTACGCAACCGGGTTTGAGAGCTTGGTGATCGGCATGAGTGCCCGCAACTTCGGGCAAGAGCAGATCTATGTACGCGAACGGTTTGAGTTACCCTTAACCTTCCAGATTGGAATGTCCATGAACCTGGTGGATCTTACTGCGATTGATCCGGATATGCACAGCATTCAACTGCATGTGGATGCGCAGCGTCCACGTGACTTTGCGGAGCATGTTCGCTTTGGTCTAGAATACACCTTCATGGATATGGTATCGTTACGTGGAGGATTTGAGCAGTTGGGTGTCAGTGAAGAGCAAGGGTTCAGCGCCGGTGCAGGACTTCGGTATGCATTTGGAGGATTCAACGTTGGAGCGGATTATGCCTACACCGACTTCGGTCTGTTTGGTGCAGTCAATCGGATTGGACTTCAGATTGGTCTATAGAGCTTCGGCGTGACCAATCTTGGGTATTTTGAGTGGAAGGTCGTCAATCAACGAAACTCAATTTATGCTACGCTGAGTAGCATGAGGACGGGGATCTTGTTTGTCACCTTGTTTTCTGTCGTATTTGGAGGCTGCGACAGCGGGGTTGACATGGAGGATCTTGCTATTTCAGACTCCGGCGCAATTAAGGCTGCTCAGCGGTTTTACGAGAATTTTCATGAACGGGACACCCAGTCACCTGGCGACAGTATCAGGGGCTTTGTGTTGGCTGATTTGTGTTGGCTGAAATGATCCGCCAATACCCGGCCGATTGGGCACAGGTCGTTGCATGGCCCGATGGTCGGGGAGGTATGTATGTATCAACCCTGATTGGTGCCGACAAGCCTGCGATCAGTTTTTCGCACGACGATATATCCGTTGTACGTACGCTGATGGTTGACATTAACTCAGAGGGCATGGCGACCGCGTCACGACTACTGGAGTTCATTAGTTCTGATCCACTTGATCAGTCCCAATTTCAGTACTATACGAAGCAATGGCTTGTAGGCGATTATGATACGACTGCAATGATGACCTCGGAATATAGTCTTGGTTTCGAGTCTGAGAAGGCACAATTCTTTTTGCCATCTGACAGCGCGCTGTTTCCGGTTGATATATCCCTGAAAGAAATTACTAGGCAGGGCAAGACGGAAGATGAGACGTATTGGTGTTACGTAAGCGATTATACGAGAGGGGGGGATGTGTGTTTTGAGTATCAGGGAGAATCCGGTTGCGGGCATACTCCTGGCGAAATAGAGATTACCTGCATCTGTACTTCTGGTTGCGGCGAAGAACAAGATGGCGGTGGTGGCGGAGGAGGTACAGGAGGAAGAGGTATAGGAGACCCGCCTACCGGTAGGGGTGGAGGTGGGGAGAATGGAGATAATGAAGAGGAAGATAAATGCAACTGCGTCAGCCAGAAGGTTTGTGATCTTATCACAGAATACGAGGACGTGGGAGTTAACTTTACACCTAGTTGTTCTGACTTCCGAGGCGGGGGATCAACCGCAAATTTTTCATGGAACGAATTTATGGGAGGTTGGAGTAATGGTAATGAAGGCGGGAAACATAGCCCCTACGGTATCATGGATCAGGGCGTCATGAATCGTGTTCAGGAAATCCGCATTTTGTACGGGGGCCCAATCACATTGACTTCAGGCTACCGATGTCCAAAGGGGAATCAAGCTGTGGGTGGAGTGCCACAAAGTCGGCATATGCGAGGGACTGCAGTTGATATTCATACCGGATGCGATAAAGCTTATCACGATGACTTGGCAAGATATGCGGACGGTATGGGATTTTCCCCAACCGAATGGGGGACTTATCCAGATTGCCATCTACATATCCAGAGGTAATAGACCTATACACACGCTATGTCTGCAAAATTCATCTTGCCACTTTTTCTCAGCCTGTTTTCAGTATGCACAGTACATGCACAAAAGCCCATGGGCGCCACGCCAGACGGAGTCATCCGGCAGCTCACCAGCTCAGATTACAGAACGGTGCTTGATGGTCTGGCCGATTACATGAGTCTCCCGAAGAATCAGCGCACTCCAGCCGTGAAAGCTGCACTTGTGCAGGCACTCAAAAATGAAAACGAGCGTATTCGATCAATTATACTGACAAGAGGAGATGCAATGCCTGTATACGAAGATCATGGATCTGCTGAAGGGGCATTGCTTCTGGTAGGGGAGGTGTATGAACTGCAAGATCCTACTACAATCCCGGCACTTTTACCTTGGCGCGGATGGTCTGATGAAATGATTGATTTTGGACGACAGGCATTTGAACCTGTTTTGGGGTTTATCGAAGAATCGCCGCCAGGTACTACACGACACGCAATCGCCGGTCGCCTTTATACTCTCCGTATGATGGTTGATTACTGGGGTTTGGACACGTTCAGTGCATCCGAGCACCAACGTATGAAACAGGTTGCCGCAAAATATATCGTGAACTCTGAGTTCTCCACAATGAGTGATGCTATCTCGCTAGCCGCGTCTCTTCAGGAAAGAGCACTGCTTCAAATGGCAAACGTCTTAGTAAATGATGATGCGGAGATGGCAAAACGGGAGGTCGGTAACAGAGATAGGTTACAAGAAATTGCATCACAAGCGTTGGCAGGTACGCTAGAGGAGCGGCAGTATGTGCCATATGAGGAGCGGCGAAAGAGAGGATACTGAGTTTACATTTCTCCCAGGCTTTCACTCAATTATTCAAATTGTGAAACCTACATCTTCAGTGAGGCTTTACAGTTCGTCGCATTGACCTTTCCAATAAAAAAGGTGAAGAGCCTCTTTATCAGCCTAAGGTATTGGGTTGATTTGGCTGTGGTTTGCAGGATAGGAGTCCTCGTTGTAGTCTCGTTTGGGATATTTGGCTGCCAGATATCGGAGGATCCGGTGCCCGAACAGGGATTCATCCAATTCACCGAGGTGACCGATGAGGTGGGCCTCGGCACGTTTCGGCATGATAATGGGGAGGATGGCAAAAAGTATTATGCGGAGCAGATGGGCTCGGGAGCAGGCTTTATTGACTATGATGGAGATGGTTGGCTGGATATACTTCTTGCGGGGGGTGGCTACTGGGATCGGGCTCCACATCCGTGGTACAAGCCCCTATGGATGTACCGTAATATGGGGGATGGCACATTCATGGAGGTGACCGACCACGTGGGATTGAAAGATCTTGATGCGTTTACCCTTGGAGTGGCGACAGCGGATTATGACAATGATGGGGATCAGGATATTCTGATCACCAATCTGAATGAAAATATGCTCCTGGAAAATAAAGGGGGAGTATTTGAGCGCAGGGGAGTCGACGTAGGACTCAGTTCAGAGGACGAATGGAGCAGTTCTGCCCTGTGGATTGATGGGAATCGGGATGGATGGCTGGATGTGTATGTGGGGAATTATGCGGACTGGACCCCGGAAACCGATAAATTTTGTCCAGAAGGAGGAGTTGAGAAGCTCTATTGTATTCCTGCGGACTATGAGGGACAGGCCAGTCGTTATTATGAAGCCCGGGGGGATGGCTCATTCGTGGACCGGACCCAGGAAGTCGACGTGTATCATTCACTTGGAAAAGCACTTGGAATGGCAGAATGGGATTTTAATCAGGATGGCTGGCCGGATTTCGTGGTCGCGAATGATGGAGAGGGAGATCTGCTGTTTCTAAATAATAGAGATGGTACGTTTTCTGAGCGCGGTGTCCAGAGTGGCATTGCATTCAGCGAGCATGGGGAAGCCCGTGCCGGAATGGGCATTGATATTGGTGTGGTGGATCAGACTGGCCACCCCTCGGTTTTTGTGGGTAACTTTTCCACAGAAATGATTGGTGTCTACCGGTATCTGGGCAATGGTCTATTTGCAGATCGTGCTGCAAGATCCCAGATTGGTCAACCCAGCCTCAACACACTCACCTTCGGGCTCATGCTCGTGGATGTAGATCTGGATACAGATTTGGATCTGTTTGTTGCCAATGGACACGTTTACCCCGACCGGCTGATTGGACAGGATAAAATCACCTATGAGCAGCGAGCACAGCTGTTTGAGAATGATGGAGCGGGCTTGTTTGAGGAAGTTCCCGCTTCAACGACTCCCCCGCTTGTACTGGAGATGGTTGCCCGTGGCGCAGCCTATGGGGATTATGACCGGGATGGGGACTTGGATTTTCTCATTGTGGAGAACCATGGTCCAGCACATCTGTGGCGCAGCGATGTGAGGGGTCGAAATTGGCTACGGGTGAGTGTCACGGGTACCAATGGAAACCGTGACGCCTTCGGGACACATATCCGGGTACATGCTGGCGATCAGGTTCAAGAGCGCCGGATTCGATCAGGGGGCAGTTACCTGTCTCAGAATGAAATCGTTGCCGCATTTGGAATGCTGGACATTGAAGTTGTAGACAGTATGCTGGTCAGTTGGCCTGATGGGCAGACGCAGGTCCTGTATGATCTTCCCGTGAATATTGAGGCCCATATTACTCAGGGACAGGAGGGCTGGAGCACTCGCCCAATGCCTGGCAAGCCAACTAATTGATGCGGAGTGTGATTATAGCATGTGTGGGGATCACCCTGATTGCGGGATGTGCCGGGGACGCCCCCCAGGATCCAGACGCAGTGAACACGCTGTTTGCGGATGTGACCGAGGAGATTGGATTCGGAGGGGTTGTGCATAATCACGGCGGGTTCGGGAATTCCTGGGCACCGGAAATTGTCGGTGCAGGAGGGGCATTCTTTGACTACGACCAGGATGGCTGGCAGGATATTATTGTGGCGACAGGGGGGGCATTTGAAGGAGAGCCTCCACTTGGAGCACATCCGGCTCTGCGACTGTTTCGCAATCTTGGTAATGGACAATTCGATGAGGTGACCCAACCAGCCGGCCTAGCCTTGCTTCGCGCTTACAGCCTGGGAATGACCATCGGGGATTATGACAACGACGGGGATCAGGATATTTATGTGACCACACTGGAAGAAGATCTGCTACTGCGTAACACGGATGGCGTTTTTGAGGAAATTGGACAGGCGGCGAAGGTAGGCTTGGTCAGTGAGTGGAGTACGAGTGCAATGTTCTTTGATGCAAACCGTGATGGATTCCTGGATCTCTATGTTGGAACGTATGTTCACTGGACGCCCGAAGATGATATTTACTGCAGTTTCGGTGACAGTAAGGTATACTGTACGCCTGAGTTGTATGATGGGATTGCCAGTCGGTACTACCAGAATAATGGAGATGGCACCTTTACAGATCTTACGGAGCAGGTGGGATTCCTGTCGGGAGTCGATGCGGGTCGGGACAAAACGTTAGGGGTTGCGGAACTGGATGCAAATCAGGATGGGTGGCCCGATGTGTTCGTTGCAAATGATACAGAGCGGGACATGCTGTTTATGAATCAAGGCGACGGGACGTTCGTGGAAACGGGCAGACGCAGTGGGGTCGCGTATGATCAGCATGGGAAGCCGAGGGCCGGCATGGGTGTGGATATTGGTGTGGTGGATGACTCGGGGGAGCCATCTATCTTTGTCGGAAACTTTTCGGATGAGATGGTAGGGGTCTATCAGCATAGAGGCAATGGCATGTTCAATGACCGTGCAGCTGCATCCAGGATGGGGCAGCCCAGCCTGAAGACACTCACCTTTGGTCTGGTACTCTTTGATGTTGATCTGGACACAGATCTGGACGTATTGATTGCCAATGGTCATGTACAGACACACATTGCTCAGATTGTGGACGGAGTCGCCTTTCGGCAGCGTCCGCAATTATTTTTGAATACTGGAGCAGGCACGTTTACAGAGATGTCGGCAAGCGGGCCACTGGCAGCGTCTTTTGTCGGTCGGGGTCTGGCCACGGGGGACTATGATCGTGATGGTGACCTGGATGTTCTTCTGGTCGAAAACAATGGCCCCGCACATGTGTGGCGGAATGAGTCCGAGGGAGAGACCTGGCTCCGGGTTGAACTCACAGGTACCAGGAGCAATCGCAATGCGTATGGTGCACAACTCCACCTGTGGAGTCGTGGACACATGCAGGTGCGGCGTATTCGTACGGGTTCCAGCTATTTGTCCCATTCGGAGTCAGCCGCCTTTTTTGGGCTTCAGGGGATGCCAGACAGTCTCTATGTCCGTTGGCCAAGTGGACTGGAAACCTGGGTTCATGAATTACCGATCAATACCACGATACACCTTTTAGAAGATGAATTGTAAGGGACTTATCCGAATTGAGGGCATGATCTTGCTTTTCGTTTTCGGAGCATGCAGTCAATCCGCCCCTGACCCGCAGGTATCAGAAGAGATTCAGCAGGCCCCTCAGATCGTATTTACAGACATGACCGCGTCTGCCGGTCTGGGAGATTTCCTGCACGAAACCGGAGCCTTTGGAGAAAAATGGTTTCCAGAGACAATGGGGGCAGGAGGAGGATTTCTGGATTATGATGGAGATGGAATCCTGGATATTTTGCTGATCTCCGGTAGTGTGTTTCCATCGCAGGGAGCGATTGCACAACCCTCAATTCGTCTGTATCGCGGTAGCGAGAACGGGCAATTCGCAGAAGTGACCCAAGGGGCCGGTCTACAATCTCTTCAGAGCTATGCATTTGGTGTGAGTGTTGCAGATTACGATAATGACGGCGATCCCGATGTGTTTGTGACGGCGTTGTATGAAAACCTTCTGCTTCGTAATGAAGGAGGAGTCTTTCGCGAAGTCAGTCAGGAAGCAGGACTGGGGGGATATAGCGAGTGGAGCAGTGCCAGTGTGTTTCTGGATGCGGATCGGGATGGGTTTTTGGATTTATACATCGGGAATTATGTTCACTGGACTCCTGAAGAGGATATTTACTGCACACGGGTAGGGGATAAGAAATCCTATTGCACCCCGGAGCAGTATGAGGGAATTACGGGACGGTTTTACCGGAATCGGGGGGACGGCACATTTGAAGAGAGGTCAGATGATTTTGCCGGTTTGCCTGGCAAAACGCTTGCGGCTGCGGGTATGGACTACAACCGGGATGGATGGCCGGATTTGATTGTTGCGAATGATACCCAGCGGGACCTTCTTTTTGAAAACCAAGGGGATGGAATTTTTATTGAGAAGGGCGTGGTCAGTGGGATTGCGTTCGATGAAAATGGGCGTGCACGCGCCGGAATGGGGATCGATGTTGGTGTGGTGGACCATACCGGTGGAGAGACGGTATTCATAGGACATTTCTCAGGTGAAATGGTGGGTGTCTATCGACATATGGGCAACGGAATCTTTACCGAACGGGCAGCGGTTTCCCAGATCGGACGGCCCAGCCTGCGTACACTGACCTTCGGACTTTTGTTGGCTGATTTTGATCTGGATACAGACCTGGATCTAGTTACTGCCAATGGCCACATTACCGAAGATATTGGAGAGGTAGAGGAAGGAGTTACATTTCGGCAACGGACACAGCTGTATGTCAATGAGGGAAATGGACAGTTTTCAGAGGCAGAGCCAACCGGTGTTCTTTCAGAATTCATGGTGGCCCGGGGGGTGGCGTGGGCAGACTATGATCAAGACGGGGACCCGGACCTACTCATTACGGAGAATGGTGGACCCGCACATCTCTGGCGTAATGACACGTCCTACGGGAATTCATTGACCGTAAAGTTAATCGGCTCCGAGAGCAATCGGGATGCGGTCGGAAGCCGTGTTCGTGTGCATGTGAATGGGGAGTGGCAGGAGCGCTACGTGCGGACCGGTACAAGTTATCTTTCTCAGAGCCAACAGTGGCCACTGTTTGGTCTGGGCATGGCAGAATCCGTGGATTCATTGGAGGTGCAGTGGCCAAACGGCAGCTTTATGAACCGCACCGCCATACCAGCCGGGACGATTACACTGGTGGAAGAATCATAGTTAGGGTCATTTTATCAAGCCATCAATGCAACTAGAAAAGAGCGTATACTCAGCAGCAGAGGAAACCACTGGAGCAGCCCTGAAGCCAGGGGATCCTGCACACGGAGCCCGGCAGATCTATGGGGGTGCGGCAGGCATCCTTCTGCTTTACCTGTTCATTGCGGTATCCGGTTGTCGTGAACCGGCCGGGATTGCTCAGAGGCAGCGGAACAGCCTCCCTCCGCGGGTCGCCGGATACATGGTTGAGGCGGAAGGGGCATTTTACCGGGGGGTGTATGAGCTGGCGCTGGCCTATACGGATAGTGCAGAGGCCTATATGCCGGAGTTGGCGGATCTTCACTTTTTACGGGGCAAGATCTACACGCAACTCAATCAATTGCAGGTGGCACAGGCCGCCTATCAGGTCGTCCTGGAAATTGACCCGGAGTATGCGGGGGCACGGTTCGATATGGGGCTGAACAGCTTCCGGCGGGGGAAACTCCGTGATGCAATAAATTTTTATTTGGAAGAAGAACGTGAAGTTGGCCCAACCACTGCTCTCTATCATGAATTGGGCCGGGCCTATGCGAAGATTGGTGTGCCGGACAGTGCGAAGGCTGCATATGAACAGGCACTGTCGCTGGACCCGGAGCACACGACAACCTATATGTGGCTTGGGCAACTGCTGGAAGAAACCGGGGATTTGGAAGGCGCACTGGAGATATCCTTGAATGGTCTCGGACTACGCCCGGATGATTTGGATTATCAATATATCGTGGGAACGCAGTACTTCCGACTCGACTCCGCTGAAGCGGCTCTCCCCCATCTTGAGCCTGTAGCGAGAGAATGGACATGGCATCACGGTGCACAATTCAATCTCGGACAAGTCTACATGCGGCTTGGGCGAGAGGCGGAGGCAGAGATTTATTTTGCGAGGGCGGATGAAGCCCAGCAACTTCAGCAGCGTGTCAATGAGGCCCAGAATGCGATCAATAATGATCCCACCTCGCCGGCCAACTGGATTGAACTGGGGAATCGACTTCGGGAGTCCAAGAGATACGGCCGTGCGATTGAGGCGTATAAGAATGGGTTGACGATTCAAGTCCCTCCAGGGCTTGCACTGTATATGCAAACAAACCTCGCCACGCTTTACATGGAATGCGGGGATCTGAGCGAGGCAGTCAGGAGGTTTGAAGCAATCTTGCGGGCAGACCCGGATTTAGGTGTAGCAAGACTGAATTTAGGGATCGTATATGCACAAGGGGGCAGGTTTGACGAGGCGCGTGCCACATGGAGGGAACTCCTGGAAAGAGAGCCACAAAACACTGCTGCTCAAAGCTATTTGGAACAGCTGGATACAATGGATCAAAATGAGTATGTGGAAGCAAGTACTGCTGATTGCCGCGATAGCGGTTAGTTCAAGTTTTGGTGCACAATCCCAGATCATTCAGGATGGGGATTGGGTCGGGCGGATTATTCATCGGAATGGTCAAGTCATGGATGTGACCTACAAGGTTCAGAACGGGGAAGATGGCTTACAGGTCACGCTTGATGTAGAGGAATATGGTCCCTTTCAGTTCAGAGATATACGGGTAACCGCAGACAGTCTGTTTTTTGTGTGGGAGCCCTCGTTCGAGTTGCCATGCACACTGGTACGTCTTCCCGATGGGGTATATCACGGTGTATGCGCAGATCCGTGGGGAGGTTATGGAGGGGCGATTATGGCACCTCCCGGCTCGGACAGAGATGCGTTAACCTTGGATGAGATAACGTTCAGACGTATTTCCGGGTTGGAGGATACGGACTCAGAGCCCGAAGAATGGCGGTTGGGGGAAGCCTATCCAAAGGGGGGTACCGTGGTGCTGAACGACCTGGATGTGAATTATATTGATGCAGGCACGGGTCCAATGGCAGTGGTGCTGATTGCAGGGTTGGGGGATAACCTCACCACCTGGGAGGTGCTTCAGCAGAGTCTGGCGCGAGACTTCCGTACGATTGCGTATGATCGGCCCGGTCTGGGTTTATCGAAGACATCCCCCATGCCCCGTACTCTGGATCAGATGGCATCTGAGCTGAGAGATTTGCTCCAGAGCATCAATGCCCCTGCACCCTATTTGTTTGTGGCGCATGCGGAGGGGGCATTTATTGCCCGTCGGTTTGTGGATTTATATACCGAGCGGGTGCGTGGTCTGGTCCTCATTGATCCTGACCACGAAAAGCAAGCCGAGATATGGAAAGGGCTGGATGCAGAGGCGTGGCAGTCATACTGGAGCCGTGTCAAACGCTTTCAGTCTGTGTTGCCGGGAGGGACAGGCCAGGAGTTCAAGATTTATGCTGAAATGATTGATGAGGAGGTCGATCCAGGGCTCTCGTCTGCACCTTCGGTACCCACCGTAATCTTGACGGCCGGACGTGTGTCAGATCCCGCAAGTTGGATTGGGGAGTCTCCAGAAGGGCGCCGGGCATGGAGCAGGTTTCATGCTTCCTGGGTAGAGAAGATGCCCATGGGCACGCATATGATCCTAGATTATGGCTCCTACATCCATCAGGAACAGCCAGATAAAGTAGAGGAGGTCATTCACACCATGCTGTCCGGGAAGTAGTTACCGGATGCGTGTGATTCGCTCCGAGGAGATCGGACGACCGTCAAGGAAGCTGTGAATGAAGTAGGTCCCGCTGGGCAGACCTTTCGCGTCAAGTACAATGCGTGTAGGCTGGTGCAGTACAGGTGTCCCGCTGAAAAGTGTCTGGATTCGGCGCCCGACAAGGTCGTACAATGCAATTACGACCGATCCGTGTGCTCCAGAGGTAAACTCAAGTGCGGTCTCGGCAGAGAAGGGATTCGGATAAGGAGTGGAGATCACTAGATCTTCAGCGTAGAGTTCAACAGTGACGGGTTCGGAAACTCTATAGGCACCGGACGCGGTAATCTGCCGGATTTGAAATGAATACTGGCCGGGATCCAGGTTGTCAACGGTATGGGTAAAGCTGGCTGGCACTTGTGCACTTCCGGGGACTTCGGCAAGGATTACAAGTGGCTCAATGCGTTCAATCACAAACGTAATTCCAATCGATGACTGGGTTGTGGACCATGCAAGTTGAATGGACCGCTCCCCTGGGATCGCACGCAGCCCATTGAATACGACAAAGTCATAGCCCAGGCAATCTTTGCGCAGTGGCAATTGACAGATCGGGTCTGCATTCAGTGCTGCATACGTGGCATTATCAGGCAGGCAGATTCCGGCATTTTCTGACAGGTTACACTGATTCAACGTTGCACCAAGTGCTGCCACTTGCAGGGGTAATATTCCGGTGAGCTCGTTGTTGCTGAGATCAAGAGTCATGAGTTGACTCAGCCCGGCATATTCTTGAGGGACATCTCCCTGCAGGTTGTTTTTTGAGAGGTCAAGTACCTGGAGATTTGATAGAGAGGACAAGGATTGGGGCAGATCTCCTGTGAGACGGTTATCCGGCAGGACGATGCTGGTGATCTCTTCATTGTGACAGCTTATGCCGTGCCAGTCACATGGATCTGATCTGGCAAGCCACCCCTCACTTTGTATCCAGGATGCTCCATCGGTCTCAAAGTAAGCAGACTCAAGGCTTTGGCAATCTACGCCCTGACATACTTTGCATGTACTCTGCTGCGAGAGTGAGCAAACCTGATCAAGGTTCGCATAGGGGGGTGCATCCGGAATGCATATGCGATTTCCTTCCAGATGGCAATTGGTGATTCTGGCGGCGTACGTAGCTGTTGTGAGGGAAAGAGCCCCTTCCAGATTATTGTCGGCGAGCGAGAGCCATACGAGTTGATCCAGTTGAATCAACGCTTCGGGTAGGGTTCCAGAAAACATGTTATTGCTGACATCAAGAAACTTGAATGCGCTCAGATCTCCCAGCCAGGTTGGAAGAGAGCCGCTAAAGAGGTTCTGACTCAGATCCAGGTGCTCAAGTTTGATGAGGTGGCGGAAGGAGTCGGGGATCACTCCGCCAAAGCTGTTTCCACTGAGATCAAGGTGCTGCAGCTCGGTGAGTTGTCCGAATCTTTCGGGTACGGGTCCCTCCAATTTATTGTCTCCCAGACTCAGTTCACGAAGGTTGGTCAGGTTTCCCAGTTCCGGCGGGATCGTACCAGTGAAGGCATTATTGCCGAGCATAAGAACTTCCAGGTGTTCCAGATCTCCGAGCGTAGCCGGGATCTGATTGATCAGTTTTTTCTGGCGGATCCCTGGGCCGGTATTATCAATGCGGAGTGTTCGCAATTCTGAAAGGAAAGCCAGGTCTCCCGGAAGTGTACCGATGAGGTCGTTTCCAGACAGATCAATATGTATGATCTCTCTGGGCCAGCCAGAAGATTGACAAGTGATCCCGTACCAGTCACACGGATGATTAGTTCGAAGCCATCCGCGCACATTTCGCCAGTTAAACCCATCGGTATCGTAGAAGAGTTTTTCCAGAACTTGACAGTCCTCCAAAGTAATCTGATCAATCAGGGGGCATCCCAGAAATTGTGCATGTGTAGCAGTTGTGTGAGAAACTGCAAGGACAAGGATCAAGGGAATAACACGGGTCATATACTTAGGAACCTGTGAATCCCTTACCACCATATTTCGGAGTTGTTCGGATTCCAGAAAGATATGAATGAATCGGCGGGCTTATGCCATCAAGCTTGGCAGTCAAGCAAGTTCAAAGGCAAAAAGTGCATAGATCAAATCTGACGGAGGGTGTGCAAAGCCGGGGCATAACTGGATGGCGTTGCTGCGCAGACATAGAAGGTGGCACGTGAGGTACAAAACACTGTGCTTCACGGGTCAAGTTCTAGGTTCTTTATGAAACACAGGAACACCCCAAAGAAGTTCGTGGTCCAAGGGCCAAGTCACGGCATGACTACAATAAATCATGGGGGCTTCCCGGGGAAGTTTTTCCTATCACAAACTGTAACCAAAGGGTACAAAGCACACCGGGCAGGGTGGTGTATCCCTTATCCACTCATCCTTCATTTCTGACTAGAAAATGGCAGCAGCGGTTAGATATTTTGGGCTCTTCTTATTGGCATTTCTTTGTACGGCATCTGATGCAAGTTCACAGGTAACGGTTCAAGGTACGGTTACCGATGGGGAAACCGCTACACCTCTGCCTGGAGTGACCATTTCGGTTCGTGGGACCACACTCGGAACCACGACAGCCCTTGATGGAAGCTATACGCTCCAAGTCCCGATTTTCGATGCGACGCTTGTATTCCGGTTTATCGGATATCAAACACAGGAACTGGTTCTGTCTTCAGATACAGAGGAGTTCAATGTCATCCTGATGCCGACGATTTTTGGTTTAGATGAAGTTGTCATTGTGGGCTCGCGGCGCCAGCCCAGGCTCTTGAAAGACTCCGCAGTGCCGGTTGATGTGCTGGGAGTTTCGGATCTGCAATCATTGGCTACGACGGATGTAGATCAGAGCCTGCGCTCACAGATCCCATCGTATAATCTTCAGAGCTATACGGGTGATGAAGCTGCCATTGTGCGTCCAGCTACGATGCGTGGCCTCCCCACCGATAATGTAATTGTACTGGTAAATGGCAAGCGACGTCATCGGTCTGCCTCCATTGCACTTTCTGGAAGTTCGTTGAATAAGGGGGCACAGGGACCGGATCTTAATATGATTCCGACGATCGCCTTGCGTCAATTGGAGATTCTTCGCGATGGTGCGACGGCCCAGTACGGTGCGGATGCAGTAGCTGGTGTGTTCAACCTGCAATTGCGAGAAGACCAACAGGGGGTACGCTCCCTTTTACGGACGGGGCAGTATTCGAGAGGAGACGGACGCTATATCCATCTGGCAACGAATGCGGGTTTTTCTTTACCTAGGAACGGGTTTCTGAATCTCAGTGTTGAGTACAGGGATGTGCAGTCGACCGTTCGGAGTGTCCAGCGCGAAGATGCAAGGAAACTGACCGAGCGAGGTTACCCCGTAAAAAACCCTGCCCAGATTTGGGGAAGTCCTGACGTAAGCCATAGTATTATCGGGTTCTTTAACTCGGGGCTGGATTTAACCCCCAGAATTCGAGCCTATGCCTTTGGCGGCGGCGGACGCAGAACTGAGGAATACGGCTTCTTTTTTCGTGCACCCGGTACGGAAACCGCTCGCAGCAGTGTGTTTCGTTTTGGTGAGGAACGCGCGGTTATCGACCTGAAACCGGATCAGGGCCCCGACTGCAAAAATAATGGCAAATTACCGGGGCTGAATGCTTCAAATCAGGAAGTCCAGGCGTTTATTGCAGAATTCCAGGGTGAGTGTTATTTATTCAACGAGATGTTTCCGGGCGGATTCACGCCCCGGTTCGGGGGAGACGTTTTTGATCTTAGTCTCACGGCAGGTTTACGTGGAGGTCAACAGGACGGACTGAATTGGGATGTCAGTGTAAGCGGTGCTCGGAGTCTCATTAATTATTTCCTGTATAATTCAATCAATGCTTCTTTTGGCCCGGACACGCCGAATTCATTTAAGCCCCGTTCATATTTTCAGCAGGAAGCGGAGGTGTCTGCGGCTTTCTCAATTCCCTTGGCGATTCGGCAACTTTCCTCTCCGATTAATCTGGCCTGGGGGGCAACCTGGCGCACGGAAATTTTTGAGAGCCGGGCTGGAGATCCATTTTCCTGGCAAGTGGGTCCCTATGCAGATCAAGGGTTCAGTGTTGGAGCGAACGGGTATCAGGGCCTGAACCCGGTCTTTGCAGGTCGATGGGTACGTCCGAACTTTGCCGTTTATGTTGATGCCGAGGCGGATTTTACCCAGCAGCTCTTAGGCAACGTTGCGGTGCGATACGAAAATTATACCACTGATTTTGGAGGAACGCTCAATGGGAAGGCAGCGGTTCTTTATCGGGCAACGGATCGGATTTCGTTACGTGCGGCGGCAAGTACGGGGTTCCGCGCACCGACCCCCGGACAAGCGAATCTAAATGTTTTCCGAACGACGGGATTTTCCAAAGAAAGAGGACTCATTGAGGTGGGCCTCTTACCGTCAACGCATCCAATTGCGGAGGCGCTGGGAGGTGAACTCCTAACGCCCGAGCTTGCACGCAGTATATCGTCAGGATTGATTATCGAACTCCGAAAAGGCCTCACGTTGACTGCTGACTTTTTCAATATCAAATTAGAGGATCGGCTTTCACTTACGGGCAATATTCCAATCACGGACGAGATCGTGCAGATTATAGATTCGAAGAATCTGTTAGGGGGGATTACCAACATCCGGGAAGTCCGATTTTATTCGAACGATTTCAGTACGAGCACCAATGGGTTGGATGTTTTATTGGCAGGGGATCATGAGTGGAGTCGTACGCATGCTTCTTTTGGGAGTATTGCATGGAACTGGACGGCTACGACACTTACTCATTTTACACCCCCAAGGCAGATCACCAGTTTTCTGGCCGAGACCCTTGAGCCCCCCCTGACACTTGGCTTACTCACTCGACAGCGGCGGATTGAGCTTGAGCGACTGAATCCAAGACACCGCATTGTGGCGACCTACCGACAGGTAGCGAACCAATGGTCTGGACTGCTGCGTGTAAACTGGTTTGACAGTTGGCAGCAGTGCCGTTACGGCAGTTCTACATGCCGCGCAGACGGGATGGAGGTTCTAGAGGAATTTCCGAGCTCCTGGATTCTCGATGCCGAGATCGGATATGCTCCCCATGATTCCTGGACGATCAGCTTTGGAGTCAATAACGTATTTGATGTCGTTCGCAAAGCACACATTCAGGAAAGTCTCCGACAGGGAAATCTTGCCCCCCGCAACTCACCAATTGATCCGAACGGAATGGGCCCTGTATTTGCGAGTCACATCGCATCTCTATTGATGAGTTGTGATTCAGGTGCGGTACCAAACAGAATGATTACCGATGTGATGCCGTAAGGACCCTGACCGCACAAGTTGTATGTGGATGCAGCCCAACCATTCAGCTTTGCGTTGTAACTTATAGGTGTAGTGTCCATGAAACCTAAATCAACCCGTGTTCATTTCCGGTTCACTTGGCCCTTGGTCCTCCTTCTTTTGGCAGCTTGCAGTCAGTCATTGCCTGATCCATCTGATCTGCCGGCTACCGTAGACTATAACTGGCATATCAAACCGATCCTGTCGGATCGCTGCTACAAGTGTCATGGTCCAGATGACCAGGCTCGGAAGGCAGAGTTGCGGCTTGACATCCGTGGAGGGGCCTACGGAACCAGTAGAGAGGACTCTACCCTTCGGATCATTGCTCCGGGCAATGCTGCTGCCAGTCTCTTGATGAAGCATATCACCAGTGAGGATCCCAAACGGCGCATGCCTCCGCCGGAGAGCAATTTATTCCTCTCCCAGCGGGAGACTGCACTCATTCAGCAATGGATTGATCAAGGTGCCACCTGGAAGCCGCACTGGGCTTTCATTCCTCCTGCAGAGTCAACCCTCCCCGAAGTGGATCATGATGATTGGGCTCGTGGGCCGATTGACTACTTTATACTGCAAAAGATTGAATCTGCGGGGCTGTCTCCATCCAGCGAGGCAAGTCGTGCCAAGCTGCTTCGTCGTGTAACGTTCGATTTAACAGGTCTGCCACCAACCCCGGTTGAATTGGATGCTTTCCAGGAAGATCGCCATTCCGATGCCTATGAACGTGTTGTGGATCAGCTCCTGGCGCGTCCTGCATACGGAGAGCATATGACCTCCATGTGGCTGGATGTCGCTCGTTATGCGGATACACATGGATATCAGGATGATCGACCAAGAACCATGTGGCCGTGGCGCGACTGGGTGGTGCGTGCATTCAACGAAAATCTTCCGTATGATGATTTTGTGACATGGCAGATCGCTGGTGACCTGCTGCCGGATGCGACATTTGATCAGCGACTTGCGACCGGGTTTAATCGTAACCATGCGATCACCCAGGAAGGAGGTGTCGTCGCAGAGGAGTATCTCACTGAGTATGTTGCAGATCGCACCAATACCACTGCGACGGCGTTTCTGGGGCTCACCATGGAGTGTGCCAAGTGTCATGATCACAAGTACGACCCAATTCTGCAGGAAGAGTACTACAGCATGTTCGCATTCTTCAACGGCGTAGATGAGCAGGCGCAGATCAGTTATTTCGATCTCTCACCGAAGCCCTCCATACGACTCGAAGATCCAGATCTGGAAGCTTCCATCCTGCAAACAGAGGCAGGCATTGACTCACTCGAACAGGTGATTGCCTCCTGGCCTCAACTCTCCCCACCGTCTGAGTGGGTACCGAATCCCGCTACCACGATAGAGTCTGTGCTCCTGACTTTTTTGCCCCTGGAAAACCTTGCCTCTCTTGCACATTCTGATGCGATGGTCAATACGGGGCTCGAAAAAATACTTGACCCACCAATGGTTATCCGCGGAAAGCAAGGCGGGGCATTTGAATTTAATGGGCAAAACTTTTTAAACCTCGGACTGGAGGCTGATTTTGAGTGGTTCAACCGGTTCTCTTTGAGTACATGGGTGCTTGCGAAAGATCAAACCAAAGATGTCGCCCTGCTCTCCAAGCGAAATGGTGAACAAAAACGTAGTGGCTATGATCTCGTGCGGACAAAAGAAAGCCGACTCCGGTTTCCGGTTAATTCATGACGGGGAGCATCAAATTTCTGTTGAATCAACCGGCACACTTGCGCCAAATACCTGGGTTCATGTTTCCGCTACGTATGACGGAAGTGGGCGGGCAGAGGGTGTACATTTATATCTGAACGGCATACGAAGCCGGGTTCATGTTCTTGCGGACACGCTTGGGCGCGAAAGTATTTTGAATGGAAATGGACTCCTGGCAGGTCATTGGACTCCCCGGAATCGTACGATTGATGAGATTGAGGGGATGACTGGCGGGGCTTTAGATGAGCTCTATGTACATGCCCGGACACTCACCGACATTGAAGTTGCCTATCTGGCAGGACAGACCTCCCTTCCCCAGATTGCCCACCACTATCGGACACATTATGATCACGCGTTTCAGGCAGCGAACATGGAATTAGACAGCCTGCGGCGCAGCACCAGACGGATCCCGAACGTGATGATCATGGAAGAGATGCCTACTCCGCGCACGACGTATGTTCTGGATCGTGGCGCCTATGATGCGCCACTGGATTCGGTCGGTCCGGCAACCCCGACCGCGATCCTCCCTTTTCCTGAGGACCTCCCACGTAATCGGTTAGGGTTGGCACAATGGCTGACCCATCAAGAGAATCCTCTGACTGCACGCGTTGCGGCGAATCGCTTCTGGCAACTCCTCTTTGGAGAAGGCCTAGTGAATACACCGGAAGACTTTGGGAATCAAGGCGCTCTGCCTTCTCATCCGGAATTGCTTGATTATCTGGCAGTAACATTTATCGAATCAGGATATGATATCAAGGCACTCATCAAGGAGATCGTCATGTCCTCCACGTACCGACAAAGCAATAAGGTTACGCGGATTCTTCAGCAGCGGGATCCAGACAACCTTCTGTTGGCCCGCGCTCCCCGGAAGCGGCTATCTGCTGAAATGATACGGGATAATGCACTGTCGGCAAGTGGTTTGCTCAACCCGGCATTGGGCGGCGAACCTGTACGCCCCTATCAACCAGCGGGTCTTTGGAAGGCACTTGCCAATCAGATCGGCGAAAATCGTTACCGACCTGGCCCAGATATGCACCGGCGCAGCCTCTATACATACTGGAAGCGCACGATCCCACCACCGGCAATGTTGACCTTTGATGCTCCTGATCGCTCCATTTGCACTGTAGAGCGGCAGACGACCGCGACTCCATTGCAATCTCTGGTGCTCTTGAATGACCCGCAGTACGTGGAAGCAGCCCGTGCATTGGCTTCTCGTGTTCGTATCCGCGAATCATTGGACGATCGGCAGCAGATCGCAACGGCATTTCGCTGGTTGACATCCAGAATGCCGGAAGAAGTAGAATTGGACGCTTTGCTGGACCTGTTTCAGGAGCAGCTCGCTGAGTTTGAACAGGACCCTTCCAGTGCACGGGATCTGGTTTCCGTTGGGATCAGTCCACTTCAGCAGAATACAGGAGTTGTGCAACTGGCGGCGATGACCGTTGTAACTAGTACAATCATGAATCTTGATGAAGCTCAATACCGATGAATGACCTGATCTACGATGCCGGATGTCAGATGAACCGACGCCATTTCTTTTCGAGACTTAGTCTTGGAATCGGTGGCGCAGCTCTCGCATCTCTAATGGGATGCGGGCACACCTCTGACCAGTTGGCTGCAAGTTCTGGCTTCCAGGGGGTTTTGGATTCACCGCATCTTGCTCCCAAAGCACGCAGGGTGATTTATCTTTTTCAAAGTGGAGGCCCCTCGCAGCTGGAGCTCTTTGATTATAAGCCTGACCTGCACCTGCGACGAGGGCAGGACCTGCCAGAGTCGATCCGAATGGGACAGCGCCTGACCGGCATGACCGCCTATCAGAACTCTCTTCCTCTGGCCCCTACGATCTATCCATTTGCCCAGCACGGAAACAGCGGTGCATGGATCAGTGATCTACTTCCGTATACCTCCGAGATTGCCGATGAACTCTGTATCGTACGGTCGATGTATACAGAGGCGATCAACCATGATCCGGCCATCACATTTTTCCAGACGGGTTCGCAGCAACCGGGTCGCCCTAGTATGGGTGCCTGGTTGAGTTATGGTCTAGGCAGCGCCAATGAAGATTTACCGACCTTTTGTGTCCTGCTGTCTCGTGGACTCCAACGCCCACAGCCGATCTATTCCCGTCTGTGGGGGAACGGGTTTCTAGCGGCTCTGCACCAAGGTGTCCAGTTTCGTTCGGGTGCAGATCCGGTTCTGTACCTCAATAACCCACCTGGCCTTGATGCCGGGGACCGGCGCAGTATGCTCCGGCACTTGGCCCGTCTGAACGAAATGCATTATCAGACGAGCGGAGATCCTGCAATTCAGTCACGGATTGCTCAGCACGAAATGGCGTACCGGATGCAAACGTCGGTGCCGGATGTCACGGACCTGTCGGATGAACCTGAATCCACCTTTGAGCTTTACGGAGAAGCGGCGCGTACCCCGGGAACGTACGCGGCCAATTGTCTTCTAGCCCGGCGCCTGGCCGAGCGTGACGTACGCTTTATTCAGCTTTATCACATGGGATGGGATCAGCACGGAAACCTGCCCAAAGATATTGCACTGCAATGCAAGGATACGGACCAACCATCTGCAGCACTGGTCACAGACCTGAAACAGCGGGGGCTGCTGGAGGATACCTTGGTGATTTGGGGTGGGGAGTTCGGTCGTACCAATTATTCGCAAGGCACACTCACGGAAACCAACTACGGCCGCGATCATCATCCAAGGTGTTTCACGATCTGGATGGCGGGAGGGGGAGTCAAGCCGGGACTCACGTACGGAGCTACGGATGAACTGGGATACAACATCACGGAGAATCCGGTTCATGTGCACGACTTCCAGGCAACCGTTCTCCATCTCCTTGGGATTGAACATGAACGGCTCACCCACCGGCATCAGGGACGCCGATATCGATTGACAGATGTACATGGCCATGTCGTTAAGGATCTTCTGGCTTGAAAACTTGCATCTTGCAGGTTGTATACTACTGCTTGTGAGCATGGGATGCGGCCGTGCATCCCACTCCGATCATGCGGCGCTGCCAGAGGTTGTTGATTACAATTTTCATATTCGCCCCATCCTCTCTGATCGTTGTTATGCCTGTCACGGACCTGATGCGAATGCCCGGCAGGCCGATCTGCGTCTGGATGAGGAGTCCGTGGCAAAACAGAAAAGATTGACCTCAGGTGGGGTTGCCATCGTCCCGGGGAGTCTCAGAAAAAGTCGGCTGTATTCGCGGGTTCGTTCCGAGGATGCGGAGTTCCAGATGCCTCCACCGGAGTCAAACCTGTCTCTGTCGGATCGCGAGATTGCACTGATTGCCCGCTGGATTGATCAGGGGGCTGAATGGAAGCCCCACTGGAGCTTTCTTGCGCCAATGCATTCCAACCTGCCTTCTGTCAAGCAATCGGACTGGCCAAACAATGTGATTGACTATTTCATTTTGTCGAATCTCGAACAACAGGGATTCACTCCTTCTCCGGAGGCAGAACGAAGTACTATCCTTCGACGGGTTACGCTTGATCTGACGGGGCTTCCTCCGACGCTGGAGGAGTTGGATACCTTTCTGTCAGACACCTCTTCAAATGCCTACGAAAAGGTGGTGGATCGGCTATTGGATTCACCGGCCTACGGAGAGCATATGGCTTCGGCGTGGCTTGATATTGCCAGGTATGCAGATACGCACGGCTACCAGAATGACCGGGATCGCTATGTATGGCCATGGCGTGACTGGGTAGTAAGTGCATACAATCAGAATCTGCCATTTAATGAATTTGGAACGTGGCAGCTTGCAGGCGATCTGTTGCCGGATGCGACCCTGGAGCAACGGCTTGCCACGACCTTTAACCGGAATCATCGGCAGACCAATGAGGGAGGCAGTATAGAGGAAGAATTCCGGACCGAGTACGTGGCTGACCGTGTCAATACGCTTGGAACTGCATTCATGGGACTGACGCTTGAGTGCGCACGGTGCCATGACCACAAATATGATCCGATCACACAGGACAATTACTATGGGCTCTTTGCCTTTTTCAATAATGTAGACGAGTCAGGACAGACCTCTCATTTTACTCGCGCGGTACCGGTTCCGGCAATGGATCTGCCACATCCAGATCAGAAGGATGAGTTGGATCGTCTGGCTCGTGAAATCAAGGCAGCGGAGCGCGCCGTTTCGGATCTGACGGAAGCCTCAAGAGCACGCTTTGAATCTTTGAATCTATCCGTGCCCCCCATCCCCCCATCCCCTCCCATCCTTCGGTGTGAATTTGAATCTTTAAGTGAAGAGACCCTCCAGTGCGATGAAAACAAGAGGGCGGAGGCTGTCTTTAGTCCGACCGTAGTATCTGGCCATACTGGCAATGCAATGGCTTTTGATGGTGAGAGCGGTTTCCTGTTCACGGATGTGGGTGAATTCGAGCGGACCACGCCGTTTTCGGTCAGTATCTGGATCAACCCCGGGGAAGAGACGGGGCTGATCATCCATCGGACCCAGGCCGCTCTTGATGCAGGCAGCCGGGGCTGGGAGCTGGCACTGGATCGTGGTCACCTAGTTACGCAACTGGCCCATATGTGGCCTGAAAACTCCGCGCGCATTCAAACAACCGCTACCGTCCCGCTCGGAGATTGGACCCATGTCGCGATGACGTATGACGGATCCAGTCGTGCGACTGGTCTACGTCTCTACATAGATGGTCTTCCTGCTGAGGCCGAGGTCATTCGCGATGGCCTGACACGTCATATCACATATGAGACGATGGAGGTACCGCTTCAGATTGGGTACCGATTCAGAGACAGCGGATTGCGGGATGGAGCGGTGGATGAGCTGCGGCTGTATGATCGCCTGCTGTATGGTTTCGAGGTTGCTCGGCTGGCCGGGAATCAGGATGCACCGCTGGATTCAGAGGACCTGTTTCGATGGTATCTTGCCCATGAGGTGATCCCGTGGCAACGCTCACATGCGATTCTTCAGGATCTGCGTGAAGAGGAAGATGCACTCCTGAAAGACATCCCGGAAATCATGGTTATGCAGGAGATGCATGCACCGCGTTCGGCATACATCCTGGAACGTGGTCAGTACGATGCCCGGGGAGCACAAGTTGACGCGCACACGCCAGAAGCCATTCTGCCACTGCCCGACCACCTGCCGCGAAATCGACTCGGGTTGGCAGAGTGGCTTTTCAATCCTGAGCATCCTCTTACCGCGCGTGTCGCGGTGAACCGGTACTGGCAAAAATACTTCGGGACAGGGATCGTTCCAACGCCCGAAGATTTTGGGCGACAGGGAGCACTGCCATCATTCCCGGAGCTTCTTGATCATCTGGCGGCAACCTTCATAGATTCCGGATGGGATATCAAAGCCATGCAGCGATTGATTGTAACCAGTGCCACGTATCGGCAGCAATCCGAGCCCACGGCTGAACTTTTGGCATTCGATCCAGAAAATGAGCAATTGGCCCGGGGACCCCGGCTTCGCCTGAGTGCCGAGATGATTCGTGATCAGGCGCTTGCGGTCAGTGGGTTACTTGACCGAACCTTGGGGGGACCTGCTGTTAAGCCGTACCAGCCGGAGGGACTCTGGGAGGAGAAATCCGGGATCCAGTATGATCAGGACTCAGGCACCGACCTCTATCGGCGCACACTGTATACGTTCTTTAAGCGCACCTCGCCGCCCCCTTCGCTGATTACATTCGATATGCCGACACGGGCGCAGTGTGTGCTGCGCCGCCAGCGTACTGCGACTCCGATGCAGGCCCTGGTTCTGTTGAATGATCCTCAATATGTGGAGGCTGCACGCCATCTATCCGCCCGTATGCTGAAAAAGGGTACGCTTGAAGAGCAGATTCAGTTGGGATTCCGCGCGCTGACGGGGCGAAGTCCAATGCCCCCCGAAACTGAAACCCTCAAAGCGCTGTACCGGGAACAGTTCGAAATCTTTTCCCGGAACCCAGAGTCCGCAAGACAATTACTGGAGACTGGAGAATCTCCCCTGGAACAGGGATTGAATCTTGCACAGTGGGCCGCGCATACCATGATTGCGAGTACACTGTTATCTTTTGATGAGTCGATTGAGAAGTATTGATGCACGAATGTTGCAATTATAATCCTCTCAGCACACGCAGGGAGTTTCTGGAACGGCTTGGTATGGGTCTGGGCGGGCTTGCACTTTCTTCCCTGGTCAATCCGGCGATGGCCGCTGATCCGGATGTGATCCCGCGTGCCAAGCGGATTATCTATCTCTTTCAGAGTGGTGGCCCATCGCAGTTCGAACTGTTTGATTATAAGCCCAGGGTCAATGCGATGCACGGGCAGGAGTTGCCGGAATCGGTTCGAAAGGGGCAGCGGCTGACCGGAATGACGGGGTTTCAGAACACGCTGCCGCTGGCCCGCTCCCATTTTGCCTTCGCTCAGCACGGAGAAAGCGGTGCATGGGTCAGTGAGTTGATGCCTTATACGGCAAAGGTTGCGGATGAGCTATGCTTCGTCAAGTCCATGCATACCGAAGCGATCAACCATGATCCAGCCATCACGTTTTTCCTTACGGGCTCGCAGATCGCCGGTCGGCCGTCCTTTGGGTCATGGCTTAGCTATGGACTCGGAACAGAAAACGAAAACCTGCCGGCATTCTGCGTGCTGATCACCAAGGACAAGGGAGGTCAACCATTGTATGCACGGCTTTGGGGAAATGGGTTCCTGCCGTCGCAGCATCAGGGCGTGCAATTCCGAAGTGGACAGGATCCCGTGCTATATCTGGGCAATCCTGATGGTGTGTCGTCGGCACAGCGGAAAATGCAGTTGGACCGGCTGCGCCAGTTGCATACTCTTAAAGAAGGGAGCCCTGACTGGGAGCGTATTGAATCCCGGATCGCCCAGTATGAAATGGCCTATCGGATGCAGACCTCCGTGCCTGAGGTGATGGATCTCTCGGATGAGCCAGACTATATCTTTGATCTTTATGGCGAGGATGCCCGGGAGCCCGGCACGTTTGCCGCCAACTGTCTGTTGGCCAGGCGCTTGGCGGAACGTGGGGTGCGCTTTATTCAGCTCTTTCACCAGGGATGGGATCATCATGGGGGGCTGCCGGTCGGTATTCAGGTCCAGGCAAAGGAAACCGATCAGTCCTCCGCTGCGCTGGTGCAGGACTTGAAGCAGCGAGGGATGCTGGATGATACGCTGGTCATCTGGGGAGGAGAATTTGGGCGTACGAACTACTGTCAGGGACGGTTGACAGATATAGATTATGGACGGGATCATCACCCGAGATGCTTCTCGTTGTGGATGGCAGGCGGCGGGACTCAAAGTGGATTGAGTTATGGTGAGACAGACGATCTTGGATATAATATTGTTCGGGATCCGGTGCATGTACATGATCTGCAGGCAACCCTGATGCACCTGTTAGGGATTAACCATGAGCGTCTCACATTTAAGTATCAGGGGCGTCGTTTTCGCCTCACAGATGTTCATGGGACCGTGATGACACCGCTGCTTGCATGAAAAACCTTTGGATCATCTGTGCAGCGTTGCTTTCGGCTGCATTTCTGCTTGGTGGCTGTCAGCGTGCCCCGCAAATCAGTTTTAACGAACAGATTCGCCCCATTCTGAATGAGCGGTGTGCGAATTGTCATGGGGGAATTCGGCGGCAGGGAGATCTGAGTTTACTCTTTCGGCATGAAGCCCTCTCAACGGCAGAGTCTGGAGAGCGTGCCATCGTCCCCTTCGAGCCTGCAGCAAGTGAGCTTTTGCGGCGCGTCGGACACACCGATCCAGCTCATCGAATGCCCAAGGACGACCTGCCGCTCACGCCCGAGGAAATCCAAACCCTGCAAACCTGGATTGAGCAAGGCGCACATTGGGAGGATCACTGGGCGTACGTCGCCCCAGAGCGTCCTCCATTGCCGGATGTATCGGAGCCGGAGTGGGTTCGTGAGCCCATGGACCATTTTGTTCTTGCCCAATTGGATCAGAGGGGACTAGCTCCGCAACCCGAGGCAGATTGTCCGGTTCTTGTTCGAAGAGTTACACTGGATTTGACGGGGCTGCCTCCAAAGCCCGACGATGTGAAACAGATCTGTACGGACGGAGCATTGTACGAGACGTACGTGGACTCGCTTCTAGCTTCACCCGCGTATGGTGAGCGTTGGGCAGCGATGTGGTTGGATCTTGCGCGGTATGCGGACTCCAAGGGGTACGAAAAAGATGTCGGTCGAACGATTTGGCGTTACCGGGACTGGGTTATTCGGGCATTCAACGAAGACATGCCGTTTGATCAATTCACGATTGAGCAGTTGGCGGGAGATCTGCTGCCAGAGGTGACCGAGAGTCAGTTGATTGCGACCGCGTTTCATCGAAATACAATGACCAACACGGAAGGGGGGACCGATGACGAGGAGTTCCGAACCGCCGCGGTCATTGACCGCGTGAATACGACCTGGGAAGTATGGCAGGGGACTTCTTTTGCCTGTGTTCAGTGTCATGGGCATCCTTATGATCCGTTTGTGCATGAGGAGTACTATGAATTTTTTGCCTTTTTCAACAGCACGGCGGATCGTGACCTGGACAGTGAATTTCCGACCCTCCCCTCATTTGAAGAGGAGCTGGCTACAGAGGGAGAGGCACTAATCCATGAGATTGCCCGATTGGAAGAGGCGATGATTGCCCAGGTTCGCTCGGATTCACTGGCTCGTCAGCGCCGTATATGGGAAACGACTCTGGACCAGCCTGAAGTGATCGGACAGGTCCAGCTTATGCTGCAGAACGAGGTAAAACGGGTCGTGGCAACGCTGGAGACGGAGCGAGGGGATGCGCAGCGATGGACCCTTGATTATGTCTATGCCGGTCTGAGTGATGATCCGGTGATCGTGCGTTTACGGGAAGAGAAGGCGGAAAAAGAGCGTGCACTACGGGCATTAAACCCTATCCATACCCCGATCATGCAGGAGCTCCCGTTCCAGCGCCGGACGCATGTACTTGAGCGGGGCAGCTTTCTTTTAAAGGGAGAAGTTGTGCATCCGGATACCCCGGATGTATTGCCTGGCATGCCGGAGGATGCGCCCCGGAATCGTCTGGGGATGGCAGAGTGGCTGGTTAGCGGTGAAAATCCCATGACGGCTCGTGTGATGGTCAACCGGTTCTGGGAACAGCTGTTTGGCATTGGTCTTGTAGAGTCGTTGGAAGATTTTGGAACCCAGGGGCTGGAGCGGTCACACCCGGAACTCCTGGACTATTTAGCGATCAGCTTCGTGGAGGACCATGACTGGAGTGTTAAATCTCTTCTGCGCATGATCGTCCTTTCGGCAACCTACCGCCAGTCATCGCATGTAACGGATGAGTTACTGCGGAGAGATCCCCGTAACCGGTATCTGGCACGCGGGCCTCGTTTTCGCTTGAGTGCGGAGCAGATCCGGGACCAGGCACTGCAGGTGAGTGGTCTATTAAGTTCGAGGATGTACGGGCCGAGCGTGATGCCACCCCAGCCGGAGGGACTCTGGAAAAACCCGTATGACAGCCGCCAGTGGCAAACCAGTGAGGGGGATGACCGCTACCGACGCGCGATATACACCTACTGGAGACGTACCGTCCCATATCCATCCATGGCGACCTTTGACAGCCCCAGCCGCGAATTTTGTGTGTCCCGGAGGATCCGAACCAATACGCCCCTGCAGGCTTTGGTGTCTCTGAATGATCCCGTATTTATTGAAGCGGCACAAGCGTTGGCAGAGAGGATGCAAAAGGCCGAGGATCCCATCACGGCAGGATATACCTATGCGATGGGGACTTCTCCAAACCGCGAAGCCCTGGATGTATTGACTGCCTTGTACACAGATGCGTTCACGCATTATACAGAAGGCACCGAGGATGCTGCCCGGTTGATTGGGGATCACGAATCTGCGGAGTTGGCAGCATTCACTATTGTCGCCAACGCGATCTTGAACCTTGATCAGTTTCTCATGAAAGAGTAACTTCTATTCTGAAGAACAATAGCACCTATCTCAGCGAATGGAAAACAGATGAAATTTGCCAAAGAAGCTCGTGATGCCTATTTGAGCCATGTCACACGGCGCCACTTCCTGAAGTCGGCGGGTGCGGGGTTTGGGGCGCTCGCGTTTGCATCGCTTGGAGCAACCTCTGTGAGTCCCCAAGACCCACTGACCTCCCGGGGTCCGCATTTTACACCGCGTGCCAAGCGGGTGATCTTCCTGCATATGGCGGGTGGTCCTTCCCCGCTTGAGTTATTTGACTACAAGCCCGAACTGGCACGCCTGCACGGTCAGGATTGTCCAGAGTCTCTTCTAGAGGGGAAACGGTTTGCCTTTATTCGGGGGATCCCAAAGATGTTGGGGCCTCAGGCAACGTTTCAGCAGCATGGAGAATCGGGAGCATGGATCTCGAATCATATGCCATATCTGGGGCAGGTTGCCGATAAGGTCGCATTCTTGAAGGCCATGCATACCGACGAGTTCAATCATGCTCCAGCACAACTACTAGTCCACTCGGGGAGTCCCCGGCTGGGCCGTCCCAGTATGGGATCCTGGGTCACCTACGGGCTGGGGACTGAAAATGACAACCTGCCTGCGTTTGTTGTCCTGCTTTCGGGTGGCGCAGCCCCGGATGCAGGTGCCAGCGTCTACGGGAGTGGGTTTCTGCCTACCGTCTATCAAGGGGTCCAGTGCAGGACCAAGGGCGATCCAGTACTTTTTCTTGGAGACCCGGACGGGGTACCGCGCAGTTTGCGACGCAAATCCATTGATGCCATCAATATGATCAATCGGCAGCAGCATGAGGAGGTTGGGGACCCGGAGATCCTCACCCGGATTGCACAATACGAGATGGCGTTCCGGATGCAAACGTCCGTTCCGGACGCGATGGATATCAGTCGTGAGCCCGCATACATCCATGAGATGTACGGCACAGAGCCTGGAGAGACCGCGTTCAGTAACAACTGCCTTCTGGCACGAAGACTCGTCGAGCGTGGGGTCCGCTTTGTTCAATTATTTCACTGGGGATGGGACTCACACGGAGCAGGAGAGAGCGAGTCCCTGAATGGGGGTTTCCTGGAGCGCTGCCAGGAGACAGACCGCCCTGTTGCGGCACTCTTGAATGATTTGGAGCAGCGGGGACTCCTCGAAGAAACCCTGGTTATCTGGGGTGGGGAGTTCGGGCGGACTCCGATGCTGGAAAACCGTACTGGTTCGGATAACCCTTTCGTCGGGAGGGACCATCATAGCGATGTGTATACCATGTGGATGGCCGGTGGTGGTGTTCAGGGCGGTGTGACGCACGGCGAGACCGACGAGATTGGCTACAGCGCGGTAAGTGGCCGGGTGCATGTCCATGATCTTCAAGCGACGATCTTGCATTTGCTCGGGTTTGACCATCTCCGGTTGACTTATCCTTTCCAGGGTCGAGACTTTCGCTTGACCGATGTGCACGGCCATGTAGTGCATGAAGTACTGGCCTAATTTCTATTGACCCTATGAAGCAATCTTTGATTTGGTTATGCATGGGCCTTGCCTTTGTGGTGCTCATGCTGATAATGGTTCCCGGTAGCGGCCAGCCGAGTGATTTTAGCCTGTTTTTAGGGCGGTTCCATCCTGTGGTTGTCCATCTGCCGATTGGGATCCTGGTGGTGGCTGCCCTGCTTGAGGGGTTTTCACGCAGGCCTTCTCTGAGGGGGCGCTATGACACAGGAATTCTGGCTCTCCTGTATATCGGTGTATGGAGTTCCATCCTTGCAGTGGCCGCAGGGCTCTATCTGGCTCAGGGGGGTGGGTACGCTGCAGATCAGTTGGCCTGGCATAAGCGCATGGGGGTTCTGGTTGTGCTGTTTGCTTCGCTGGCGTACCTGTACAAAGCCTGGCCTGGGCTTTCGGAGCGCTGGCTCAAGCACTGGGAACGCCGGGCTTACGGGATCGCGATGGGGGTCATGCTTCTGGTCGTTACCTTGACCGGGCATCTGGGAGGGGTACTGACGCACGGCCCGGATTACTTATCCCGTTATCTTCCTGACGGTGTACGTCAGATGGCAGGGTTGCCCAAAAAAGCCGATATCGGGCGCCTGCAACTCGAGAACCCTGCCGAGACGACGGCCTATGCAGGGTTGATTGCTCCAATCCTGGAATCCAGATGCATTGCTTGCCACGGCCCTGATGCACAGCGGGGTGGTTTACGTCTGGATGAGCCCGAGTATATCACTGAGGGGGGAGACAATGGTTCTCCGATTGTTGCAGGTCGTGCACATGAGAGCGAAATGATCCACCGTATTTGGTTACCCGCAAACTCGGATGACCGGATGCCTCCTGCCGAAAGCCCGCAGCTCTCTATTGCAGAAGCCGAACTGCTGCGGTGGTGGATTGATGCCGGGGCTTCCTTTGAGGAATTATTACCGGATGTGGAATGGTCTCCAGTGACGCAAACGATTGTAGATCATATGGGTCTGGATGAGATCCGTACGGGCATTTTTGCTTTGGATACGACCCCGCCGGACTCCATGGAGGTTGCCCAACTTGCCAGTTTGGGCGTGTCCGTTACCCCTTTGGCCGAGAATGAGCCCTATCTGCAGGTGCGTTGTGTGGATCCGCAGACCTGTACGGACGCGAGTGGGCTACAGGAGGCACTGCGCCCATTATCCACAAATATTACTTGGCTTGATCTCGGACGCTCTCTGGTTGGAGACGATTTGGTGGAGATGATTGCAGATCTACCACATCTAACCCGTCTGCACCTTCAGCAAACGTCTGTGACCGATGCCGGCTTGGCTCACCTGGGTAATCTGGAATTTCTGGAGTACCTGAATCTCTATGGCACGGCAGTCACGGATTCCGGGCTGGTACATCTTGAAAATTTGCCTGCACTCAACTCAATCTATCTATGGCAGACCGAGGTCACGGACGCGGGGATCACCCGGCTGCAATCGGCTCTACCCGATCTCTATATTAATACCGGCTTAAGCCTTATTCCCGTTGAACCTGATACGACCGACTCATGAATCTTCGACTCTTTTTGATCCTGCTGTTTTTGTGCGCATGCACAGAGCCCGAGGTTGCCATCACCCCGGCAGAACCCTTAGATCGCCCGAACATCGTCTGGATCTCTGCAGAGGACATGGGGCCACGCCTTGGGTCCTATGGGGATCTGATTGCCAGGACCCCCCGCTTGGACTCGCTTGCCAGCCGTGGTACGCGCTATACGCGTGTATTCACGACGGCCGGTGTATGCTCTCCGAGTCGTGCTGCGATCATTACCGGAATGCATCAGGTCAGCTTCGGGGCCCATCATATGCGAACGCTGTCCGGGGCTCCTTTTGCACCGGAGCCGGCGCCGTACAGCGTAGTTCCGCCCCATTACGTGAAGACTTTCACAGAGTACTTGCGTGCAGCAGGTTACTACACGACCAACAATGTAAAGGAGGACTATCAGTTCGAAACTCCGGTCACGGCATGGGACGAGTCCAGTTCTGAGGCACACTGGCGAAATCGCCGGGACACGGATCAACCGTTCTTTTCCGTATTCAATTTCACGACGACGCATGAGAGCCAGATTTGGCCGGATCCTGCAGCGGCCTTTGAGACCATGGGACTGCCGACTTTTGCCGCAGGTCCTCCTCCGCCTCCCTTATCGACCGATCCTGCAACGGTTACAGTGCCCCCTTATTATCCGGACACGCCCGTAGTGCGACGGGATATTGCACAGCAGTACGACAATATTACAGCCATGGATGCACAGGCGGGGATGATTCTGGATCAGTTGGCAGAGGATGGGTTGATGGAGAATACGATCGTGTTTTTCTGGAGTGATCATGGGGATGGACTGCCACGACATAAGCGGTGGCTGTACGACTCCGGACTGCATGTTCCGCTCATTATTCATATTCCGGGTCAGCTTCCCGGAGTAAATGAGGAGTTGGTGAGTTTTCTGGATCTTGCCCCCACGGTCCTTTCACTGGCAGGGGTTGAGCCCCCGGCCCATATGCAGGGAAGGGCGATTCATGGCAGATTCGCAGACAATAAGCCCCCACATGAATATGTTTATGCTGCGAGGGATCGCTTTGATGAGCAGTATGATCTGGTCCGGGCGGTCCGGGATACCCGGTACAAGTATATACGGAATTACCGGCCGGAGAAGCCCTATGCTTTATGGATGGCGTATGCGAATGTGATGCCCACGATGCAGGAGCTTTTCAGACTGCATGCAAACGGCGAATTGACGGCAGCACAAGCATTATGGATGCAACCGCGTCGTCCTGTCCATGAGCTTTACGATACGAGTATAGATCCACATGAGATGAACAACCTTGCTTACAATTCTGCATACAGCGATGAGTTGTCCCGCCTGCAAACTGCTTTGGATGACTGGATTGCAGAGATTGGAGATCGGGGATTTGAGTCTGAATTGGACATGGTTGAATCCATGTGGCCCGGCGGAGAACAACCCGTCACGAGTGCCCCGGTCATCTTACCCCAGGCAACCGCGCGTACCGCAATCCAGTCTGGTGGACCGGATCACACCCAAAGTGGTGGAACCTTTGAGGGTCCTGTAGACGTGACGATGTACAGCGGAACGCAAGGTGCTTCGATTACCTACACCGTTCTCGACGATTCGGGCAATGAGGGAGACTGGCTGCTCTTCTCTTCCCCTCTCCGGTTGGACAAGAATGTAGTGCTGCGCGCAAAAGCAATCCGATATGGATACAGGGAAAGTAAGGTTAGTGAAGTCGAATTCATTATCTCACCGAGTGGTCAGTAGAGGATAGACAGATCCTGGATTCGATTTTATTTGTCGACAGACAAATATTTTTTTGGTCCGACGGATCGATTTTTGCCGCCTCAGGTATCAGAAGACGCCCCCCATAGGCCTGTCTGATTTTTGAAATTCATCGTTATGTGAAGATTTTCAGGGGTAGTAACAATTACCTGGAACTGTTTTCGTTTTGAATGGGGACGAGGCACACTCTGACCCGTGATTTCTGGAATTACGACTGTTCGTCGGGGGAGGGGAGAACTTATGGCATCGTGGGTAAGGAGGCGATAGGGGAGATTGATCACAATATGGCTAAGTCCTATAAATGACTGAACATGAATAAGGCTTCAATTGTACTGATAATCATAGGCTATGGTCTATGTCTACCAGTTGCATTAGCTCAGGAGGGATCCATCACGGTCAGTGGAACCGTAACAGATTCTGAAACGGGAGAGTTGGTCGTTGGTGCTGCATTGTATGTAGCTGCTCAAGATATAGGGGGGACCACTAATCAGTACGGTTATTACAGCCTAACCTTGCTTGGAGATAGCGTGCGCATGGTTGTCAGTCATGTTGCATACACTCCCCAAGTACTCACGTATTCATCTCAGGAAGATCTTGTACTTGATATCTCATTAGTACCGAGTACGCTTGCTCTGGAAGAGTTGGAAGTGACTGCAACTTCTGAATCCTCACTCCAGACAACGCAGATGAGTGCGATTTCCATTCCGGTCAAGGACGTTGAGAACCTCCCATCCATTCTGGGAGAGACCGATGTATTACGAATCATCCAGCTTTTGCCTGGAATTCAGTCAGGCGTTGAGGGATCTACTGGGCTTTATGTCCGTGGAGGTGGACCGGACCAGAATCTTTATCTCTTAGATGGCACCCAAGTCTACAATCCGAGTCACTTATTTGGTTTTTTGGGTACTTTCAATTCCGATGCCATTAAGGATGTACGTGTGCTAAAGGGAGGGTTTCCTGCACGTTATGGTGGGCGGCTTTCATCAGTAATTGATTTGACGATGAAGGAGGGAAACATGAAACGATTTGCAGGAACGGGATCCATTGGCTTTCTTGCGTCCCGCATGACATTGGAGGGTCCAATCAAGCGTGATCGTGCATCGTTTCTGATTTCTGCCCGCCGATCATATGCTGATTTACTCATTCGTCCTTTTCTTCCAGAGGATGAGGATTTTGGATATTACTTCTCTGATTTAAATGTGAAGACCAATGTGGTTCTCAATCCCCAAAACCGAATCTATCTGAGCGGATACTGGGGGGCTGACCGCCTGTATTCGCGGTTCGCATATTCTCTTGGGGACGAAGACGAGGAATCGCTGAGTTGGAGTAACCTGACTGCTACAGCTCGATGGAACCATATCTTTGGAGCACGGCTGTTTTCAAATGTCTTGGTTGGCTACACGAATTACGCGTTGCTTCTGCAAGGTAAATATAGATAGGCTCTTCGCTTTTATGAGTGGGTAGCTTGTTTTTGGAAGCCTTCCGGGTACAGATCCAGTCCACCGAGATAGAAGTAAATTGCATTGGTAAACCGTTGTTTGTTTCGGAATCCACGAGCACGGACTTTGACGGTTTTGATGCGGCTGTTGATGCTTTCGGCGGGGCCATTGCTGACCTTTAAGATCACTGCATTGATAATGCCCCACAAATGATTCTTGATAGTTTCCGCGGCGTCTTTCATCGGTTCCAGTCGGCAACGCATGGCCCAGGACAACCATCGTTTCCATCCTTTGAGTGCCCATGTGGGATGGACATAATGCCATAAGTTCTGGGAGAATTCCTTGATGGCCCACGCACGAGCTGTTTTCAGCGAACTGGTCTTTAACTGGTTGAATCGTTTCTTTTGCCGCGCAGACATATTCTTCGGATTGGTCAGCCAATCATACTTGGTTCCAGTGAGATCGTAGTTGTCTTCTTTCCGCAATTCTCGGTTCTCTATCCGACGGACTTTATCCACGGCATCGCTAATGTATTTGGCCACATGAAAGTGATCAAATGCAATCTTTTTTTCTGCGTTGGGGACGCACGTTTTCGTGATGCTGATATACGCTGGCCACATATCCATGCTCACACTCTCAATGGCCTCCAGTTGCTCGGGAGAACATCCATCATAATACCCTTTCAAACTCGCCTTTGTCCGACCCTCGCCGACATACAGCACGGTTGCCGTGTCTGGATTGGACACCACAGTGATGTAATTGTGACCTTTCTTATAAGAGGTCTCATCGACACAGAGATGCGCGATCAGTTCCTCTTTTTTGCGGGCACGTCCTCGCAGTACCGCACGCTCCATAATGTTGGCAATCATCGTCCAACTGACTCCCATCCTGGTCGCCACCGTTGAAATATTGGTGGCATCCAGCAACCCGTTAATGACCTTCGCTTCAAATGCCGTCGTAAAACGCACGCGCTCATCCGCCCAGGGCACTGAAACCGTCTTGATTCCATGCTCCGAACATTCCACCCGAGGAACTTTCGCAACCACGGTCGTCTGATATTCACAGATATCCGTATGGCGCCATTTCCGAAGACGATGGTCGTAGCCAGGACAAACTTTGGTGCACTCGGGACATCGAAGTACCGAACCCTCCGAACAGATTACATGGATCTCAGCCAGCTGCGTTGCATCATCTTGCTTGATCTCCGAAACCTCCCACGGAGACTGAATCCCTAACAATCGATTGATATCTTGAATACGTACACTCATGGTCAATGAAATATTTGATTTGAACTCCAAAAACAGACCCAAAATAAATAAAGAAATCCATTCCGAATCTATTCAATCGCATCGTGGTTCATCTTAGTTCTGACTCCGAACCCACTTGAAAAGGGGAAGACCCTATAGATATGACTCAGAAAATGGCATCAATATATGGGAAGATCACTATGAATCGGGGATCCAAGATCTGCATGCTCGTGTGGATCTGGAGTTTATTCCGAGTGCCAGTCATAGTCTCCGTTTTGGTGTGGGAGCACAGCAGCATTCCTTTTTGACTGGCGCTTATGAAGAGATTTATCGGGTTGGGGGGATCATCAGCGACTCGACAGTTTCTCCGAATCGACGCACCGATGGGAACGAGTTTCAGGCTTACGTCGAAGACGACTGGCGTCTTAGCTCGAAAATCCGGTTGAACACCGGTGTACATGCGTCAAGTTTTTTGATTGAGGGGAGGACCTATGTTTCGGTTGAGCCGCGAATTTCTGCGTTGTGGAATTTGAATTCACGAACCAGTGTGAAAGCATCATTCGCTTACATGCAGCAGTATATCCATCTATTAGCAACTACCAGTGGATTATCTCTACCCACAGATCTATGGGTACCTGCAACAGCAAAAATTCAGCCTCAAAGATCATGGCAGGTTGCAGGAGGAGTAGTTCGTACACTTTCCGATGGAATGTTCGAACTATCGGTTGAGGGATATTACAAGAAGATGAACAATCTAATTGAGTATGAAGATGGTGCCGATTATTTTGATACGGTTTTTGGCGGGACATGGGAAGACCGTGTTGAAGCTGGACTTGGCCTTGCCTATGGCGGAGAGTTCTTTTTTCAAAAGAAATCCGGGCGCACAACCGGCTGGGTTGGTTATACCCTCTCGTGGAGTCGCCGGAAGTTTGATAAAATCAACAATGGCCGCTGGTTCCCGTACCGATATGATCGCCGCCACGATGCCTCTTTGGTGATCAGCCACAAAATAAATCCCCGGCTTGATATCAGTGGAACATGGGTTTATGGTACAGGCCAAGCAGTGACACTGCCGGTTGGGTATATGGTTTCTACGTCACACTTGCGGCGCTCCCTTGATACAGTGGGGTTTAGGTTGTCTGAGTATAATGTTCAGAGTTCTCGCAACGGCGCACGTTTGCCGGCATATCATCGGTTGGATGTTGGATTGCGCATGCATCGAACGATGAAGCGGGTAAAACGCACGCTATCCATAGGCACCTATAATACATACAGTCGCAGAAATGCCATAAGTATCATTACGGAAAGAGATGAGTATGGGGATTTAATCTTCAAAAAGTTTTCAATACTCCCAATTCTTCCTTCCCTTAGCTATCAGTTGTCATTTTAATGTCCACGCGAGACGAGGAAAAGTTGATGGTATTTCCCACCACATACTTGAATCAAAGGAATGAGTATAACCGATATGCAGATGGGCATGGTGGAGGGCAGATTTCTTTTCTGATGTGTCGCCCGCGATTCATCGGGCAAATCTGGAGCGCCTTGTGTTTTGGACCCAGGATGGGTTTTTCCCGATTCATCGGTCTCCTCGTTTTGATCTTGTTGCCAGCTTGTGAGACCGTGATAGAGATTGATCCGCCGGAGTATGATCCTGAGCTTTCAATTGCCAGCAATTTCACGCCGGATGCGATCTGGTCAGCGATCATTACCCGAACGGTTGCAATCGGTAGCTTGCGTGATAATCCAGATCCGTTTGTACCAAATGCTACGGTTAGAGTCTATCAGGGCGAATCGCTGATGGACCGATTGATTTATGATCCAGAGGGTAATGGCGAATATGTCTCGTCCCAGGGACTGAAGCCTCAAGCGAACATCCCATACCGTATGGTTGTGGAGGCTCCCGGGTTTCGTTCGGTTTCCGCGACTTCCATGGCTCCTTCTTCTCCGGATATTGCGGATGTAGCGATTGTGAGATTGGGTAATCCCAATGTTTTTGGGGAGACAGATTATCAGGTCAGCTTTCGTCTACCGAATCGCCCGGGATTGAATTACTACAGTTTCTCCATAATTCTTGAATATCCTGAAGTGGATCCTACAAGCTCAAGGTATTCGTCTAACTATGTATATATGGACTATGACAGCCGGCAGTGGTATTGTAATTTTACGGATGTCTTGAACCCGATTGAAGTTGCCGTTGGTGACGGCGCAAGCTGTGCGATCGGAGCTCTATCTGACAGGTCCGTTGATGAACCGACACTTGATTTCGAAATCAAGTTTGATTTAGACGAAGAATTCGCAGGATCTTTGCAAGAAGGTCTGCTTCTTGTGGTTTTGGCATTGAGTCCAGAATTTGTCGAATATCAGGCCTCAATTGAAGAACAGGGGGATTTTGATGGGTTTGGGCAGCCAGCCAATCTTTACACCAATATTGAAGGTGGGCGTGGCATTTTTGCCGGCTACTCTGGAACGTATCGTATCCTGGACATCCCCAAGTTTGGGGAAGAATAATTCGACGAGCCGTTCGCTTCATGCAATGTTGTTTGACTGCGTCTTTTTCGGATGCAATAGCCCAAACGTTCATAAGGAAGGTCTTCCACTATATTTGGGGAAGACCCATTATCGTTACCCCCTGAATCCCCACTAAATTTGACGCATCCCCCTTCCGCTGAATCGAACCGGGCATCTGATAATGACATTGACCACATGAAGAGACTGGTGGCCCTAAGTTTTATCTATTTGCCACTCACCCTGTTATTGTTAGACAATAGTTCTTTCGCCCAGTCGACCGTAGTGAGTGGCTATGTCACCGATGCAACGAACGGGGAAGCGTTGGTTGGGACAAATATTTACGAGGTCAATCTTGGTCAAGGCACCACGACAAACCAATACGGTTTTTTCAGTCTTACAGTGCCCAGTGACTCCGCATTAGTCCGTTTTAGCTATCAAGGTTATGAGACGTTGACTGAGTTTTTTCGCTCGCCATTGGAAGAACTTCAACGAATTGAAATGCAACCTACCGTAGTAGAGTATGACTCTCTTTTGGTCGTTGAGGCCAACGAATATGAAGTTCTTCACCGACAGGTTCAAATGAGCAGTGTGAAGGTTTCAATGGAGGAAGTTGAATCCTTGCCAGCTTTACTTGGAGAAACAGATCTGTTGAAAGTGCTTCAGTTGATGCCCGGGATTCAATCCGGGGTGGAAGGTTCTACCGGATTGTATGTGCGAGGTGGAACCCCTGGGCAGAATTTGATATTGCTTGATGGTTCCACGGTATACAATGTTGGGCACCTATTTGGCTTTATGTCGACCTTCAATACAGATGCAATCAATAGTGTAGAATTCGTCAAAGGAGGGTTTCCCGCACGCTATGGAGGACGTCTGGCAGGGGTGTTGGATATTACAATGCGAGAAGGGAACAGGAAAAAATTTGAGGGGCGGGGGGCTGTAGGGATTTTGGCCTCTCGCATCACTGTAGAAGGTCCACTTAAAAAGGGGAAAAGTTCATTTATCGTGTCAGCACGTAGAACTTATTTGGATGCAATTAACTGGGGTTTCCAGAAGATCAGAGGTTCTGATTATTTATTGGGATACCATTTCTACGATGTCAATGCGAAGTGGAATCTGGATGTTTCCAGGCGGGATCGGATCTATATGAGTTTTTATGCAGGCAGGGATAAAGGGTATGAGAATGACTTCGGGAATGATGAGTATGGGGGCAGTAGTAGAACCAAGTTTACAATTGGTTGGAGTAATGCTACGTTAACATTTCGATGGAATCGAGCGATTAATCCTCGAATGTTTGCCAATAGTATGGTTCTGGTCAGCCGTTTTCGTTCAAGCATCCTTGACGTTGGTCGAATTGAAAATGGAAATACTTACGAATTGGGAGATCGTTACATAAACGGCTTAACTGATTTTAGTTTGAAGACGGATTTCGAATACTTCCCTCATCGGAATCATCACGTTCAATTCGGCGCCATGGCGACTCGTCATCTATTCATACCAAGTATACTGCGACGTCGAGAGTTGGATACCCAATTGCGAATCGATACCACGATCACGATTCCTGTTGAGGTCTTATCCTCCGAGTGGTCTGCGTTTGTAGAAGATGAGATCACATTCAGTCGCCAAATCAAGAGCAATGTTGGCTTGCATTTTTCTGGCTATCACATAGAGGGGAAAACCTACTCATCGATTCAGCCTCGGATATCCACGTTATTGTTGCTGCCCAGGGAATGGGCACTTAAGCTTTCGTTTGTACAAATGAAGCAGTACATTCAGTTGCTCTCCAACAGTGGCACCGATGCGCTTCCTACTGATTTATGGCTTCCCAGCACCTCTCGAATTCCTCCCCAGGAGGCTTGGCAGTTTGCTGCTGGAATCGCACGTACCCTGGATGCACAAGCTTTGGACATCAGTATGGAAGCGTATTACAAAGAAATTAATCGAGTTATTTCTTATAAAGAAGGCAGCAACTTCGTGGGTTCCAACCTGGACTGGGAAGAAACCGTGACCATTGGTCGCGGCTGGGCTTATGGGGCCGAGGTGTATGTACGGAGGACTCGTGGCAAGACAACAGGGTGGATCAGCTACACGCTCTCGTGGTCAAAACGTCGTTTCTCTGATTTGAATGGAGGGGAAGATTTTCCTCACCGATATGATCGCAGACATGACATATCTGTTGCGGTAGCTCGTGATTGGGGGCTCAAGAAATTCTCTCTGACTTGGGTGTATAGCTCAGGCCCTGCTCTGACACTTCCTCATTCACGATATAGGCAGGATGGGGAGCTGATTGATGTATACGGTGAGCGAAACAGTTACAGAGCGCCTTCCTACCATAGATTGGATCTTTCATTACGGACTCCCCGCTCGGGCAAACGTTCAGAAATAATTTTCAGCTTATACAATGCATACAATCGGCGCAATACATTTTATGTGAGTAGGGATAACAATCGGTCAGTAGACCCATACAGGGGGTACGTCAATGAGAGGCAGACAATAAAAAGGTTTTCGCTTTTTCCAATCATTCCATCGGTCAGCTACCGTTTCTTTTTCTAATTGATGTACCGACAATTCAGTTTAATTCTTCCAATAATTTTGCTGGGGTGTGAAAGCATCCTAGAGATCGAGTTAGAACGCCCCGATCCAGAGATTGTCGTTACCAGTGTATTTACCGAAAACAGACCATGGGAAGTGGCGATCAAGCGTACGGTTGGCATACAAGAAAACGCTCTTCACTCTTCAATAATTGACGATGCTATCGTGACGATTGACGGCAGTGACGGATCATTTTTGGAATTGATTCACAAGGGTGGAGGGTTATATTATGGAGACACTTCCTTGCCTCAATCGGGGGTCGTTTATAGGCTAAAGGTAAAGGCCGACGGATTCAGAAGTGTTGAAGCTACTGATCAGATTCCTGCTCCAGCAAGGATACCGAGCGTACAGCGTCAGCAAAATGAGGGGCGCTCTGAGATCACACTTTTTGATGAAGCAGGGATGGAGAACTATTACGCAATCTCAATCTTGTCTCAGAGTATGTACTGGCAACGGTTCTCGGTGCTCAACCCGGAACTGGATAATCAGATGAAACGGTTAGCAATTCAGGATCCGTTTTCCCCATACGCGGATCAACCGGATGTTCCGATTGCCCTGATTCATGACCGTCCATTTGACGGAAAGCACTTCAATCTATCTCTCTCAACGTACGATTGGGAGAGGAATTCCACTACGTATGTTAGAGCCGTTAGTAAAGCTTACTATGATTATTTTCTCTCTAAAATTGTTCAGAAAAATGCCGAGAGTTTAACCATCGTTGAACCAGCCCCTGTGAGGTCAAATATTAATGGAGGTCGCGGTATATTCGCTGGCTATAGGCTGTACGTTGATGGGGGATTGCCTCCTGAGAAAATGAGAGAGCAAATTACTGGAAGTTACAATCTAACAGATATTCAAACCTACCCGCCCAGTTCGACTATTCAGGCACCCATAATCAAGTTCACCCTCCATCGTGATCAATCAGTAACAGGGTTCATGAAATATCCTGAACGAGGTGATTCGGTCCTTGTGTCCCTCGGCGGAAGGTTTTCCTTTACAGATTATGGGCCACCTGAATTAGAGGTCCATCTCTACCATGATGCGGACACCTTTTTTAGAAGTGTTGGACTTGGGATAGTCAGCAATCCTAATCGGTCTGGAGTATCTTTATCTGCAACACTAGAAGCTACTGGGAATGGCGATCAAATAAACATTACTTATTCGTTCAGAAAAGAGTCGAATAGATGATGCGCATTTTTGGGACCCTCGCCTCATTGGTCGGAATATGCAGGGTAGGTTAGTGATGAATCAACGAGATTGTACTTGAATGAAATTCGGAGACGACTCTGCATAAATAAATCCCCGGTGGTAGCGATTCAGCACTGAAGACATAATTGTGGGTCCCCACAGTATGAAACTCATTGGTCAGCGCCGTCACTTTCTGACCAAGTACGTTAAAGACGGCCAGTTCAATGTGCATCGGTTCATCAACCTGGATGGACAGGGTTACCTGGTCCCGAAATGGGTTTGGATAGCCGGGGGAGAGCGTGAATCGTCTATTGGGGATTTCGGCAGTGATGTTGAGTTCGATGGGCCCAATCGGAGAAAGGTCTTTATCAGAAAACCCCTCGAAGTCAACCCCATAGCGCAGTGCACGAAAGACTGCATTCTGCAGGCGGACCGAGCCGGGGGGGCCAAATGGAGGGATCGGATCCCCCTGCGACAAAGGGCCGGTTTGTACTACGGGATTGACATACTCCCAGACGAGTTGATTCGACCCTGCTGCAAGTTCAAAAATACGCCCCGTCATCCCCTCTGCAATCAAGGTATTTCCATTGGGAAGGCGTTGTTGACCGGAGACGAAGTTGCTATAAAATTCGCCTGGTGCTGAGTACGCCCAGGCAGTTTCAGGATCCTTAAAAGATCCGTCCACATCCTGGGCATACCAAATTGCATCTCCATAGCTATCCTCCATGTACGGGAGTACGAGTTCATGGACGGTTGAGTAGTCTCCCTCCGGCTGTCCGACTCCATTCTCGAATACGAGCAGATTCCCTGCTCCAGGCAAGCCGTCAGGAATCCAGAGAACGGAATGGAGGAAGTGCAGTGTCTGATCTTCCTCGCTTCCTGCACTATACATCCAGGGATTCCCCCAGCGGTATAATAACTGGCCACCTAATCCGAAATTTCCTTCCGTATCCCCACGTGCTTCTTCTGTGGAGGGGCTACGATCAATGACCCAAAATTCATCCACATAGGATGCACTGACTGCGATCACATCCAATTCTTCATTGTAATCCAATGCATTGAAGTGGAGCCAGTCACCACCGACAGAGGTATTGACGTCAATGCGCCCAGGGTGGTCCGAAATGCGCTCAGCATAGGTATCTGATAACAGTGGATTATGATCTTGAACAAGATGGTCCCAGGAATCCCACTGCCATACAATTTCTATCGTATCGGGCAATATCGGCTTGAATTCGACAACTCGCTCGCTGAATATCTCATCCAGACCTTCAGCAAGATTGGCAGGGTCATATCCTACGGAGGTGATTGCGTCCATATCCCGCCGATCCCAGACGGCTCCAAGGAGATTACCGTTCGGCAGGGGGACCACATCATGGTGCAGCATGTATGTATCGGTCACGAAATCATACTGCCATCGTACCGTGCCATCCCATTCGATGATTTCAATTCGTCCAGATCGACCTTGAACGTCCATCCATGCATTGGGGGCACCGGAAACCCTGAACAGAGCTCCATCAGGCAATAATCGGTTGGTGCTTCCAAACATGGCACTGACCTCCCATTGATGCACGACTTGCCCTTCCATGTTGATCAAGTAGACGCTGGGGTTGAGTAGCGGGGTAATCAGGGTGTATCCTTCATATGCACCTGGATCATTGCGCATAAGTCCCACGGTTTGATCCTGTGCCTGTACTGAAAATGCAAGCAGCAAAACAGAGGCAAAAAGGCATGTCTTACAGGATGGCAGCAAGTGATTAATCATATTTTGTTTCATTGGATGTCTCACCTAAGCTATGTTCTATTGATTATGTGGATAAATGGGAAGGCGTTCGATGCGGTGAAACATAATCCCGTACATCGCAGATCCGTCATTACGTATGACGGCCTCATAGACCACATCCTTTGTGGCGTAGTCCACTTCAATCGTTTTTCCATTGGGTCCATTTTCAAAATTGGCACCGGGCATGAAGACGACGGTATTCTCGTCTTGATGATAATCAACATCCGATACGATACTGGAATGGGTTGTACGGCCGCGTTCACGGCCATATTCCCAAACCTGCTGAATCGTCATCGCCTCTTCATCAATTCGATATTCGGCTGCTCGGCTGAACACAGGCTGCCCTCGGTAATGTCGGTTATCCCCATTGTCAAATAAGAACAGGGTTCCCCGTGGCGTCAATAAAGGTGCATGCGGATACCACGCCCACGAGAATTCCGAATGGTCACGAAACCCTTCAAGCACCCGAGAATCTGTGATGGGCATCCCATTTACATCCAAGGGTTGCAATAGTTTTGTGTTTAAGTCCACCCCATTCCCGGATTGGTTCCAGCCTCTATGCGGTGCCAGGATCCAAATCAATTCATTGTTACGAGTTAGCTTTACGGCCCCCTGAAAACGTGCAGACACGATGATCGCATCCTTCTCTTCGTCATAGGCCAAGCCATTTGCATGGAACCAATCTCTGCGGTTACTACTCCATATGCGCCGTCGTAAATCCAGCGATTCTCTGAGATCCCATTCCTGCACAATGGCTCCGGTTTTGCGGTCAATTTCCAGGATATGGTCCTCTATAGTAGGGAGTCCATGTTTGTTGACCGTCGCTAATAAATTTCCGTTCGGGAGTTCAAGAACATTATGATGAAAGGAGTACCCCGGCAAAGGCCACTCATTGACGACTCTGCCCAACATGTCCATCTCAACCAGGCGTCCGCTGCTACCGTCGCCGAAGTAGAGATTACCGTTTTTGAGGCGCTCAACGCCGACGTCATAAAACAGATTTCCCAGCACTGGATGTGTATCCATATTGGCATACCATCGAATATGCCCATATTGATCAAAAATGAATGGTATTTGTGGCAACTCACGATTGGTGTGTCCGAAGTAACTCACCAGATTCATTCCCGGCTTTTTTCGCGCCGTATTGACGCGAACATTAATGGTTGGGAGTTCCGGCAAGAGTTGTGGGGTATCAATCGGGCGGGTTTCCTCTCCCAGTAACTGATTCTGACTGTCGTAAAATCGAATAAGCAAGGTGTTGCTGTACGATGCGTAGAGACCAAGTACCGGGAGTGTAAACGAAGTACCGGTTTCTTCAAAACGGTGGATGAGATTTTCTGCATCATCGTTACGGCTTACGATTTCAAGTTCTACCTGGACGGGTTGCGTGGTTTGCAGCTTGAGCTCTGCCGAAAGGGGGACATAGCCAGTTGGATTGAGGATCAGGCTTTCACTCGTGATCAGATGCGAGAGCCCTTCTCTGGACGTTTCTGAATCCATGGGGCTGCTATCACAGCCAAGTAGGAAAGAAAGGGTAAATGTGAGGAGGCAGTACTTTGGGAAAGATGTCATCGGGTGCTACGATTATGCCCGGAAATTAGAAACACGATGGGTTTGTTTTGCCCCTCCGGGCCTGACCTGAACCACCAGTCAAAGGTTGACCATAAGGAATCAAGAATCATTCTGGCAGGACGAAGGGATACAGATCTCCCTGAAGATACTGAATCCGTCAAAAACCACGGGTTGTTCCATTTTGGGATTGTAGTGCACCAACGGGATGGGTAAAATTTTGGCTAATCAGGCAGGGATCTATTTTCTTTTTATGCCAACATGAGATGGTGCGTGTGAGGTACTTATAGAGATGATCTGGTGACACTAAGTTGCGTCCTGATCGTTTATGTCTGTTGGTGTGCCTTTAGACAGGAAACCATGTGTAGAAGTCAGAGAAAATCGGTCAAAATCATCATGGATGCAAAAATTGTGATCGCAGGCAAAATGGCATGCTGGCCCCTAATACTGAGTGATTCAAGCATGACAAGGACGCGTTTGATTCATATTTCTTTCAGGAGGCAGCCTCTGCCACCGTTAGACTCTCTGGCGGAAGCCTGTTTGACTGGGGTCGGGGGATCTCTCGTGCCTAATATTTCTGCGACTGCAATGATCCTATGCCGGGGAAGGAGTGGAGCCAAGGGGAGTCGAACCCCTGACCTCTTGAATGCCATTCAAGCGCTCTACCAACTGAGCTATGGCCCCGAAAGACAGGAGTTACACAAGGTTTTCTTTTTGTGGTTCCAGTGATCTCTCGTTCATGCAAAAAATCAGACCATCAAAGATCAACAGAATGATTGATGCCGGACGGTGAACAAAAAACTCCGGTCGCACGCAGGGCCATGGAGCAGACTCCAAATAAACTATTACAGGTTGTCAAGTTTGGAGGAACTTCGGTAGGCAGTACGCAGGCTATCCAGCAGGCGATTCGCCTGGTTCAGGATATTCCCGAGGGGATCCAGCGTGTTGTCGTGGTTTCTGCGATGGCAGGAGTCACGGATCGGTTACTGGGATCTATAGAGGTTTCTTCTGGAGAAGAGGAGCCTGCACAGAACTCCATTCAGGAGTTACGTGACCAACATGAGCGAGTCCTGAACGAGTTGGTGATTGAGGAGGAAAAACAGGAGGTAAGACAGCAGTTGGATGCACTCTGGGAGGAACTGGAAAGGCTATTGCGGGGGATTGCTCTCATCGGAGAATGCTCCGCCCGTACCAGAGACGCGATTTTAAGTATTGGTGAACGGGCATTTGCTCCACTGCTCTCTGCGGCGTTTCGCTCTATGGGAGAACAATCCATTGCGATCGATGCCCGGAGTTTGATCCGAACGGACGACAACTATGGGGATGCATACGTGGACTTTGAGGAGTCTACGCGCACGATCCAAACGCATTTTCAAGGTTTTCCATCGAATCAGATTACCGTGGTGACAGGATATATCGCATCTGCGCCCGATGGGTCTACGACGACACTTGGGCGCTCAGGGAGTGATTTTACAGCTACGATTCTCGGTTCTGTATTACGTGCACGGCGGGTCGTAATCTGGACCGATGTGGATGGAGTCTTATCTGCGGATCCTCGGGATGTCCCCGAGGCGTTCCCATTGGCTCGCCTGAGTTATACAGAAGCGGCAGAAATGGCCTATTTCGGTGCTCGTGTCCTGCATCCAAGGACCATGCGACCGGTGCAAATGCTGGGAATCCCATTACTCATCAAAAACTCATTGAATCCTAAAGCACCAGGCACGCTGATTTCGAATGAGTCTCAATCGGTTGAGCTCAGAGTAAAAGCGATCTCTACGATTCGGGATGTTGCAGTGATCATGCTGGAGGGGAACGGCATGTTAGGTGTGCCAGGGATCGCTGCACGCGCGTTTGTATCCCTGGCGGATCAAAAGATTAACGTGCTTATGATCGCGCAGGCTTCCAGCGAACACAGTATCTGTATGGTTGTGCGCGAAGCGGCCGCAGACGCGGCCGTAAAAACGCTTCGTAATGTCTTTGCAGGAGAATTGGCAAAACGAGATGTCAGTGGTATTTACGCGATCCCCAGATGTGCGATTGTTTCTGCGGTAGGTGATCGCATGCGACACCATCCGGGGCTGGCGGGGCGGATGTTCGCCACGTTGGGGCGTAGTCGGGTGAATGTGTTATCCATTGCACAAGGAGCTGCGGAAACAAATATTTCAGCGGTGGTCCGCGATGATGAAGTGCGGCGCGCCGTACGAGCTCTCCATGAGGCATTTCCTTTGGGGCGCTTGCGCACGCATATATGTCTATTGGGACCGGGGCGGGTTGGAGCCCATTTATTGCAACTTCTTGCGGACCAGAAGGAGAATCTACTGGAGCGGGTTAAGTTGAATGTGCGGCTCGTTGGTATTGCCAACTCTCGAAAAATGCTCTGGAACCCGGATGGGCTTGCGTTTGATACAGCGGTTTCAGATCTGGCCCATGGATCACCAACTAATTTGAATTGGCTTTTGGAACAGTTGGGTGCCAGCCGGCTGGAACGAATCATTGTCGTTGATGCAACGGCGAGTGAGGAGGTTGCTGCTTACTATCCCGATTTTCTTGAGCTCGGATTCGGGGTCGTTACCGCAAATAAGCTGGCCAATACACTGGATTTGCCATTTTATCAGCGACTTCAGAAGGCAGCCAAGCGACGCGGTGTGGCTTTCCGATACGAAACGACAGTGGGTGCCGCGATTCCGGTGATTTCCACGATCAAGGATTTGGTACGATCAGGGGATCGGGTTCATAAGATTGAAGGGATCTTTTCCGGTACGTTGGCCTATGTATTCAACAGCTTGGATGCTGGAGAGTCGTTCTCGTCAATTGTAGAGCGTGCCCATGCGGAAGGGTGGACAGAGCCCGATCCGGCTGATGATTTGAGTGGGGAAGATGTTGCTCGGAAATTGTTGATTCTGGCTCGGGAGATTGGCCTGGAAGTCGAGCGAAACGATATTCGGGTCAAATCTTTGCTGCCGGCAGGACTCAAGGCGGAAAGTCCCCAAGTACTGTTCAAAGAACTCACAGTGGTTGACCAGGGGTGGAAAGAAAGAGTAGGCGAGGCGAAGAGTCGTGGCGAACGGTTACGCTATATCGCCAGACTTGAAGGGGGCCAATTGGATGTAAGTGTCCAAGCGGTACCGGATGACTCCCCGTTTGCTACGGCATCTGGGCGAGGGAATATTATTGTATTCACAACGGATCGTTACAATAATGAGCCGTTGGTCGTACAAGGTCCAGGTGCAGGGCTTGGGGTGACTGCAGGAGGGCTCTTAATGGATCTCATCCACTCGGCAGAGTTGATGCCTTAGTCGTACGTTTTTTGCTACTTGTCAGGAGTATAATGTCTGTTTCTTTACGAATTGCTGTGGCTGGTACGGGGCGCATGGGCGAAGCCATAGAAGCGTGTGCACACTCACGTGGACACATCATCATTGAGCGGTTCAACCGCAAAAACCCTGTAACGGAGGCGGCTTTGGGATGCAATCCTGATGTCGTGATTGACTTCACACAGCCCGAGATCGTGCTCTCACACATTACCAAGTACTGCAAGACGAACACAGCTGCCGTGATTGGGACCACAGGGTGGGATAACGAAATTGAAGAGGTTCAGAACCTTGTCTGTTCCCATGAGGCAACTATGCTCTATAGTTCCAATTATTCACTGGGGATACAGATCCTCCTTCGGGCGCTACATGCTCTTGGGCCGCTTTTGGATAAGCTGCCCGAGTTTGATGTAGCTGTACATGAGTTGCATCACACAGCAAAGCTGGATTCACCAAGTGGCACCGCAATCAGTTTGGCGGTGCCGTTGGTTGAAACTCTTCAGAGAAAGGACAGGTGGGGCACTCCGTCTACGCCATATGAGCCTTCCCAACTTGAGGTTGTATCCACTCGGCTTGGTCATGTATTTGGGCAGCATCGGGTCATGATTGATGGTCCGGCGGATCATATCATACTGGAGCATACCGCCAAGAACCGGGGAGGATTTGCTCTCGGGGCAGTCCGGGCGGCAGAGTGGATACAGGGGCGAACAGGATTACTCACACTTGAAGATATGCTTGCCGACTGGCTTGCAGGTTCTGCAAACAAATAGTTGCCAATAATTGACGCAAATCCATGATTTTTACAGGTTCAGCAACGGCACTGGTCACGCCTTTTGCCAGAGACGGATTGATTGACAAAGCTGCGTTTTGTACTCTGATTGATCGTCAAATCCAATCAGGTTCTTCTGCAGTGGTCGTACTGGGTACGACCGGAGAAAATGCAACCGTTACTCCGAAGGAGCGAAGCAGGCTTTTGGCCATTGCAGTGGATCAGGTTGCTGGCCGGGTTCCCCTGATTATCGGGACGGGAAATAACTCAACCGATGAGAGTATTGCATTCTCGGTTGAAGCAGCTCACTTGGGAGCAGATGGGTTGCTTGTTGTGGGACCCTACTACAATAAACCACCACAAAGGGGGTTTAAGGCACATGTAGCGGCGATTGCAGACGCTACGTCGTGTCCGATCATTCTCTATAATGTTCCAGGGCGTACAGGTTTTGATGCAAGCACCGAATCGATTCTTGAGCTGGCACACGAGATTCCCTCAGTGGTAGGTGTGAAGGAAGCATCGGGTGATTTGGCGAAGGTCGCAGACCTTATTCAGGGACGGCCGGAAGGGTTTGCCGTCTATTCTGGAGACGATGAATGGACCTTATTCTTTTTGGCTCTCGGCGCAGATGGGGTGATCTCAGTGGTCAGCAATGTTCTTCCGCATCTGATGAGTCGACTGGTTCACTTGGGACTAAAGGGCGAACTCAAGGAAGCGTCACAGGTCCATTATACCCTGTTGAGGGCCATGCGCGCTTGTTTTCTGGATACCAACCCGATACCGGTGAAGGCGGTCCTGGCCAAGCTCGGATATACAGAGTCTAAACTACGCCTGCCTCTAGTTGCAATGTCGGCAGAGCAGGAAGAGTTCATCATGTCTGAATTTCTGACTGCACTGGAAGCGGAGGAAGAACTGTAATTTATTCAGAACTCCGTTATATAAATGTCTCGCAGAAGGACGGTAAAAGAAGATGTTCTTTTAATGAGAGGCAGCAATTTTTTGGCCAAAACCCAATCTAGACCTGAGTTCGAAAAATCTGTCCCAGCATCAAGGATGAACATGGTCTGCGTTGTGGATTTTCATCAGCCGTGATCGAACAATCTGAGTTGATTAGCGTAGACTTGGGTACTTCGTACTAGTTTGCTACTGTTGATGCGGAGAAATCTCTTTTACCTTACCATGCATGGATATTCGCATTGTTTTTTACGCCATTGGCGGTGTGCGATATGTACCGCATGAGTTGACTCCCAAGCTCAATTGAAGTAGCAACACTATTGATTGGATCAAATATCTCATTAGTTTGCCTCTTGGCAGATTGGGACATGGTGCAGTAACTTTTAAGCGTAACTTAGGCCATGAATTAATGGAAGCAACACATCAATTGGAGCACGACAACGGGGATACAGCGTCTACTATTGGCCCTGTCAGTGATGTCAACGAAATTGAGGATATCACAGAAGAAGAAGATGTCCCCATTCCTTATGAATATGACATTTTATCATATGGAGCTGACTATCCGGTAGATTCTCTCGTTAAACGTATTAGGGATGGCAACATCGTTGTACCTGCTTTCGCTGATTATGGCAGCGATGATGACCAAATTACAGGGTTCCAGCGGAATTACGTTTGGTCGAAATTGAAGGGTGACAGATTTATAGAGTCGCTCCTTCTTGGATTGCCTGTTCCGGGAATCTTTTTGGTACGCGAGAACAGTGGTTGCCTGCTTGTCTTGGATGGACAGCAACGGCTTAAGACATTGGAGAAATTTTGTAGTGAAGCAGGCTCAAATCAAAGAAATCGACTTTACAAGGTGCATGGCAGATTTGAGGGTAAGAGCTATAGCGAGTTGGATCCAGCAGACCGCCGAAGGCTTAATGATAGCATCATTCATGCAACGGTAGTAAAACAACTCGACCCTACGGACGACCAAAGCAGCATATACGTTATCTTTGAGCGCCTGAACACGGGAGGTATAAATCTAAACCCACAAGAAATCAGAGTCGCGTTGTATCACGGAGAGTTAGCTAAAGTGCTCGTGGAATTCAACAAAGACCCCAACTGGCGCTTTCTTTATGGGGGAAAATCAAATAGGCTAAAAGACTTGGAGATGATTCTTCGATTTTTTGCATTTTACTACTCTGGAGATGAGTATTCCATACCGATGAAGGATTTTCTGAACAAATACATGAGTAAGAATCGTAATCTCAGATGCCAGAACAAAGATGAGTTAAAAGGAGTGTTTTACAAGACAACTTCCTTTCTCAAGAATTATGTGGGAGATCAAGCATTTAAGCCTTTTGGATCGTTGAATGCCGCTGTACTTGATTCCGTGATGACTGGTGTTGCAAAACGAATTGAACGCGGACCAATCGAAAATCGTGATGAGGTAAAAAACAAGCTTTTGGGTTTGTTCAAAAATAACGCATACCTTGAAGCAGTGAATACAGGCACTTCTAAGGAGAGTAAGGTAAAGACAAGGCAGAAACTTGCTTTGGAGGCATTCGCCGATATTCAATGAGTGGTCTTCACGAGGTTTCACGTATGAAGCAACGTCTTGATGCCACGTTTGAGCGGATTGAAACCATTGATTCTAGTGCGCTTGGATTGAAATCGGATTTTGCCAAGTATCTGTGTATTTTAGTCTCGGGCTACATTGAAAGGGCGATAGCGGAGATCGTTCAAGAACATGCCCGCCGAAATGGATCTTCTACGTTGCAGAAATTTGTGGAAGCAAGAACGAACAGAACTGTAAGTGCAAATCCTCAAAAAATCATAGATCTTTTGGGAAGCTTCAATAAGGAGTGGCGACATAAAATCGAGGAATTTCTTTCTGGAGATCAGGGGGCGGCAGTTAGCACTATCGTCAGCAACCGACACCAAATTGCACATGGCCGTGAGTCTCAAATAACCTATAGTGAAGTCTGTGATTACTACAGAAAGTCTCAGAATCTAATTGTCAGAGTACAAGAACTCTGTTTAGGAGGGAGTTCAGTTTGAGAGAGTCAAGACAGAGTATTTTTATCCCCAACTTTATCTTTTGTAGTGTGGCAAGAGACATGACATTCTCTGACCCATTTGGGGGGCATTTAGCTTTGATTCTGGATCTGATCTTGAATTCATCTCATTAATGCAAGAGTCAATATTTGTACACGTGAACCAAAGTCTAATGAGAACAACGGACGATACAAAATTCGCCCCATCTTTTCATTAAACCTACTTCCGGTTAACCACCCTTAAGGCTTCTAAAACAATCTGCCTGTAAAAAATGGAGAGTAAAAAAGCAAAAGGGGATACTCTTAAGGAATTTTCAAAGATCATGGGTGAGCAATTGTCTTGGTTACGCCGAATCGTGACGGGAGCAGAATCGTGTATAAATACCAATCAGTAGGTTGTCTACTAAGTAAATGACAGATATTATTTCTGGAATCGGAGAGGATGAGGAACGGATAGTTCCTCTGAGTATCACTGAGGAAATGGAATCTTCCTACATCGATTATTCGATGTCGGTGATTGTAGGGCGGGCCCTCCCTGATGTTCGAGATGGATTGAAACCCGCTCATCGGCGCGTCTTGTACGGTATGAATGAGCTGGGATTAACGCCCGGTTCCACCTATAAAAAGAGTGCACGTATTGTTGGGGAGGTGTTGGGAAAATACCATCCGCATGGTGATTCATCCGTCTATGACACCATGGTGCGGATGGCACAGGGTTTTTCATTGCGCTATCCGCTCGTAGACGGTCAGGGCAATTTTGGGTCCGTCGACGGTGATTCCGCCGCTGCAATGCGGTATACAGAAGCGCGCTTGACGCGTCTTGCGTCTGAATTGCTTCGCGACATCCGGCAGGACACGGTGGGTTATCAGGAAAATTTTGACGGTTCTCTGGAAGAGCCCGTTGTTTTGCCTGCTGCACTCCCCAACCTGTTGGTGAATGGTGGTGATGGGATTGCTGTTGGGATGGCGACCAAAATCCCCCCTCATAATCTCAGGGAGGTTGCTTCGGCGATCATTGCATACATCGACAATCCAGAGATTGACACGCTGGGACTTATAGAGTATATTCCCGGCCCGGATTTTCCAACGGGAGGGATTATCTGTGGGACGGGTGGGATTCATTCCGCTTATCATACCGGGCGGGGACGGATTCTCATGCGGGCCCGCATGCATGAGGAGGAGCTAAGTAGCGGAAGGGTTGCCCTTGTGATTACAGAGATTCCATATCAGGTCAATAAGGCCGTCCTGGTGGAAAAGATTGCTGAACTGGTGCGAGATAAGCGGATCCAGGATATCAGCGATCTACGGGATGAGAGTGATCGGGATGGTATGCGGATCGTCGTTGAATTGAAGAAGGATGCCCAGACCAAGGTTGTTGAAAACAAGCTCTACAAGTACTCCAGATGCCAGCAGTCATTTGGGGCAAACCTGGTAGCTCTTGTCCATGGACGACCACAGACATTGACACTGAAAGACGCAGTCGTTCACTTTGTCGACCATCGGCATGAGGTCGTGACGCGGCGTACTCAGTATCAACTCGATGAAGTTCAGAAGCAGGCACACATCTTGGAAGGTCTTGTAATCTCGCTGGACCATCTTGATGCGGTCATTACGATGATTCGCGAGTCTGCCGATGTGGATGAGGCGCGGACCTGTCTGATTGAAGGGATCTGGCCGTCCAAACTAACTCCAGCGCAACTTGAGCGGCTGGGTCTTTCGGAAACCGCACCGGGTTCTGCAGATCACGGCAGGGAGACCTGGCTGAGTGAAACCCAGGCAAATGCCATCCTCGCACTTCGGCTGAGCCGACTGACAGGATTGGAGCGGGATAAGATTCTAGAAGACTTCGAGTCCAAGAAAGAGGAAATCGCCCGCCTGACCAAGATTCTGGATAGTAAGGAGTTGCGGATGAATATTATTAAGGACGAACTCCAGGAGCTTGCAGATAAATATGGTGATGATCGCCGCACAGAGATTGATCCTCTTGCTGGAGACGACATCCTTATTGAGGATCTGATTGACAATCATAGAGTAGTTGTGACGATATCACATCAGGGGATCACGAAAAGAACTCCCCTGAACGATTTTCAGGCGCAAGGCCGTGGGGGAAAGGGGGCACGAGGCAGTACACTCCGCGATGAGGATTATCTGGAGCATTTGTTTGTTGCGAATAACCTTGATTACCTATTAATTTTCACGGATCACGGTCAATGTTATTATCTGAGAGTATATAATATTCCGGCCGGGGGCCGTACCGCGCGTGGACGAAGTATTCGGAATCTGATCCCGATCTCATCGGATGATCGTATTCGAGCCGTGTTGCCGGTAAGTCGGGAAGACTTTCTCGACGAAGAATTTCTGAAGTCCCATTATATCCTGATTGCAACGCGCAGAGGACTTCTCAAAAAGACGGTGCTGTGGGCGTATCGCAGGCCTTGGAAAAGAGGACTTAGAGCGATCAATATTCGGGAGGGGGATGCGGTACTGGAAGCCCGCTTGACAGACGGGAATGCTCATGTTATTATGGCCTCTTCAGGAGGATTTGCCATTCGACGTTCTGAAAAACGCATACGGGCCCTTGGGCGAGTCTCGCAGGGAGTGATCGGAATCAGAATGTCAGAAGATCAGCAGGTTATCGGGATGGTGGTTATGTCTGAAGAAACGGAGCGTACACTTCTAGTCATCAGTGCAAATGGCTTTGGCAAACGTTCAGTGGTCAGCGATTATCGGGAAATAATCGGTCCTGGAAAGGGAGTCATCGCACAAAAAATCAACGAGAAAACTGGTCCACTGGTAGCCATTCGCGGAGTACTAGATTCAGATGATATAATGATTATTACCCAGAATGGGAATTTGATTCGGCAAGCTGTAAGCAAAATCTCGGTGATCGGACGGACTACGCAAGGCGTTCGACTCATTCGACTACGAGAAGATGATGCAATCGCTGATGTCACACGCGTCATTTTAGAAGACGAAGAAGCGGATCAGGATGCTTTACCGAACGAGGACTGACAGTTCGTCTTACGAAAAAAAAACACCGAAGGACTAAGCCGTGACTGCCTCGGCCGGGATCATCTGCTCAAGTAGATCCATTCCCTCGTCAATTTCTGCTTTCGTGATGGTCAGTGCCGGTCGAAAGCGAATGGATGATTTTCCGCATCCAATCACGATCAAGCCGTTTCGATAACAAAGCTTGAGAATCTTATCACGCAGCGGCCGTGATGCAACATCCACCGCACACATTAGCCCACGGCCACGTGCATTGGTGAGACACTGTGTGTGATCCACTAATGCCTGCAGTCGACTCAAGAGATAGTTGCCAATGGTAGTAGCATTTTCCAGGAGAGCGTCTTCCTCCATGATTTCCAGGATACGGTCAACTCGTACCATATCGACGAGATTTCCACCCCAGGTAGAGTTGATGCGTCCAGGTTTCACAAACACGTGATCGTCAACTTCATCAAGGCGGCGGCCTGCCAGCACACCGCATACCTGCGTCTTCTTTCCGAATGCAACCAGATCCGGTGTTACTCCCAATTGCTCCCATGCCCAGAATGTGCCGGTAATTCCTGCACCGCATTGCACCTCGTCGAAAATAAGCAGGGCATTATTTTCCAGGCACAACTCTTGCAGACTCTGTAAAAATTCGGAACGAAAGTGATTGTCACCTCCCTCGCCTTGAATCGGTTCTAGCAGGACACAGGCAATTTCATTTTTGCGTTTAAGGAAGTAGGTTTTTGCTTCTTCCAAGGCCTGGGTTTCAAGGCGCTCGACCTGTTCCAGGTGGTCAGATAGAGGAAAAGTAATTTTTGGATTGAGAATACGAGGCCAGTCAAATTTTGGAAAGTATCTGGTTTTCCAGGGGTCAGGGGTATTGGTTAGAGACAAGGTGTAACCACTACGGCCATGGAACGCCTCACGCAGATGCATCACCTGTTGACCATGCTCGGATGAGATTCCCTTGGAAAGATTTTTTCGAACCTTCCAGTCAAATGCTGCTTTCAGCGCATTTTCGACGGCAAGTGTCCCGCCGGAAATAAAAAAGGTATAAGGTAGAGATGCAGGCTGTGCAATGCGCCCGAAAGTGCTTAGGAACCGGGCCATATGCGTGGTCTGGATATCCGAGTTCGCAATCTTGTTGAGCGCTGCATCCTTGATTCGCTCAAGCGCCTTTTTGTCAGACTCCAGTTTCGGGTGATTCATCCCCAACATGCTGCTGGCAAAGAAGCCAAAAAAATCCAGATATGATTTTCCAGTGACCTCGTCAACGAGTCTGACTCCCTGGCTTTGCCGCATATCTAATACAAGGGGCATCATTCCCGTAGCATTCATGTGTTTGCCGAAGATATCCGGTACTTGTTCAGGGTTTATGTGCATCGGTTGTAGATGATTTCTTGTCAGGTAGATGGATCATTGCATGCATTTGAAGGTACGCACGCACTGTAAAATAAATCTTCTTGGTCGTTGAATTCCAAAGTTACAAAACGTCCCTCTCTTCCTGGAGAAATTACTCTGAAAAAACGTTCTGGTTCAACAGGGGACGGAGTGGACAGCTTTGTTGGGCTACCTGTGATTGAAGCCGCGCCACGGGCACGGCGCCCCGATTGGCTGCGTGTGAAACTGCCGTATGGTCCGGTATATCGGAAACTGGTAGATCTGATAGACGACCACGATCTGCATACGGTATGCCAAAGTGCTCGTTGTCCGAACATGGGAGAATGCTGGACCGCAGGCACAGCGACATTTATGATTCTCGGAAATGTATGTACACGCTCCTGTGGATTCTGCGCCGTTCAGACAGGAAGACCAGAGCCTGGATTGGATTACGATGAGCCGCGCCGCGTGGCAGATGCTGCACGGATTATGGGGCTCAAACATGCGGTCGTGACCTCCGTCAATCGCGATGAGAGAGAAGATGGAGGAGCACCTATTTTTGCGGAAACCATTCGTCGGATCCGTGAAGAAATCCCAGGCTGTACGGTGGAGGTATTGATTCCAGACTTTCGGGGTATATGGTCCGCGTTGCAAGTCGTTTTGGATGAGCGTCCAAATATCCTGAATCATAATGTGGAGAGCGTTCCGAGACTCTATCGCCGAGTTCGTCCACAGGCAGACTATGAACGCTCACTGGAGGTGCTCAGAATTTCGAAAGAGCAGGGGCTGCGCACCAAGAGCGGTATTATGGTCGGGCTCGGTGAAACGGAAGACGAGGTGTTGGAGCTGATGGACGATTTTGTACGGGTAGGAGTGGACGTAATGACCATCGGACAGTACCTGCAGCCAACACGGATGCACTTAGAGGTGGAGGAATTTATTCACCCGGATCAGTTTAGGTGGTACAAGAAAGTCGGGGAGGCCAAAGGGATCGAACATGTTGAGAGCGGCCCACTGGTACGGAGTTCCTATCACGCGGAGCGCCACGTATAGTCAGACTGACACTGTGCGAGGAACATAGACCTCAAAGGCCTATGTTCCTTGAACTTCCATTTATTGGTACTACCGTATAGACACTCTGCAGGATGCGATCAGTCCATTGTGGCTTCATTTCCCGAACCCTGCAGGTGACCAATCATCAGCGCATTGAAGAACAGCTTGTAGGTTGCACGGGTTTGTCCTCTGAATTGTGGTCGGAAGCCAAAAAGGACCACATGTCCATCACCATGAGCAACCCTGATTGCCGCTGCTTCACCACCGATAGTGCTCTCTTCCCCTAGGGCCCAACCACTCATCAGAAGATCTTCTTCAGCATATCGGGCAATCACTTCAACAGGTGGATCAGGGCCCAGAGCCAATTCAATCCGTCCCCCTTCCTGAAGGGTTGAGCGGCGAACTGCTGAGAACGCACGACTGCGCACGAATGAAGCTGCGACTTCTGAGGGCATCCCATACCCGATTGGATGCGAGGAGTCTACATTCAGGCGCACGAGGGATCCCGGGATGAAAAATCTGGATCGGGGGGTTCCACTCACGACATTTTCTACGGGAAGCCCAAATTGATTAATGACAAAGTCGCTTGCAGCATCCAATGCTACGAGCGTACCGCCATCCGCCACATACTTCGTCAATGCAAGCGTTCCTTCAAGTCCAAGTCCCCCGGTATATTCTTCCGGCATCATTCCCACACGATGCCCATGCAAAAGACTCTCTGTTCCTTGGCTGGGAAGCAGGATCGCGGTATAGACAGATAAATCGGAGGGACCGGATCTCCGCGTCATGCAGGGTGTCAACTTCAAATGCGAAAGATTCCAGGATCCACCGCGTCCAACCTTCATCCATGTTGGCAACCCAGGATTTGTATAATCCAATGCGTGGAGCTTTGAGTTCATGTAGTGGAGGGAGGTTTTCGGGGACTGGATGAAAACTTGTCCCTGTCCGTTCAGCGATATCCTGAAGAGCACGATCGGATTCAATCAGGAAGGCCCCGGCAGGCCACGCATCTTCCCCAATCACGACCGAATCGGTCACAACCTCCACGGTTAAACCGTGGCGAACGGCTTTGTTGATGGCATACCGGCTACGATTTGTTCTTGGGTCAATGATATACTTTCTGTGGCTCCCACCGGCAATCATTCCAGGAGACTGAGCCAGGTCTTCCGTAACGGGTACGGTTTCTACAGTGGGGAGTGTGGCGAGCCGATCCACCCGAAGTCCCATCTGAAGTGGCAGGGTCCATCCAGCCAGGTCATAGGGGACGATGGGGGTGCCTGTTTCCGACCGGCGGTCAGGATAATCCTGGGTTTCCAACAGATCTTCCAGGTAAGGCCTGAAGGCCTGTGCCTTGGGAATGATAAAGGAGCCGGTTGCATAGGTGGTATCCCCGACCGTAAATGATTGTGTGGCCTGTTCAATCTCAATACCGCCGGTGCGTAATAAATTGACTAGGTTTAATTCTTCCCCGGCATTCCATTGATCGCTAGGAATCACGTAGGCGGCAACGGAATCAGCGGTTGCAATCGCGTCCTGCCCCATTTTCCAGATATTGTAGAGCCAACTCTCACGGCGATCTGCCGCCAGACGCAGGACCCCCATGGAACCAGTGATCATATAGCGTACGGGGTCTGCAAAGTGGGACCAGCCCCCTTTCCAGGGGTTCGGATAAAAGATGTTCGTTCCTGTTGTAGGATTCCCTCCGCTCACAAAATCAGGGATTGAGTCCGGGTCAAAGAACCGGGGGCTCGGTGTCGCATGTCCAACCTCCGTCAGAATTCCCACCATATTGTGGAAGTAGGGTACGGTGCGCATCCCTCCGTTCCACCACATACTGAAGGTGACTCCCGAAATCACGCCAGGCATCTCTTTCATCGCGAACCGATTTGCCATTGCCGATCCAACGAGGTTTACGGCCGTCGTAATCCCAGAGTGGATCCGGGGATTCACTGGATCTGAAAAGGGAGGAAGGAATATTCTGGTCCAACTTGGGCTGGTTTGATGGTGATTATAGACGATTTGGGGGTACCATTGATTGTAGAGCACCTCCGTGACAGCTTTGGATTCAGGCATATTGTTCATGAACCAATCACGGTTATTATCATGCCCGACATAATAGTGATAGAGCCAGGGTGGGCGTGTTGCCTCAAATGGGGTCCCAACCGTTTGGTCATACCAGGAAGCGACAATATCCAGCCCGTCGGGATTCATGACAGGCATCAGTAGAAGAATAACGTTATCCCGAATGTGCTGCATTTCGTGAGATTCTTCTGTCGCTACCCGCCACGCGAGTAATGGGCCCATCTGTGCACCAGCGACTTCAGTTGCATGTAGACCTCCATCAATCCAGATGACGGCCCGCCCTTCTTTCGAAAGTGCTTCCGCCTCTGCCTCAGAAACTCTTCCACGAGCTAGCGATGCACTGATCTGTTGCCATTGATCCAGAGATGCCAGGTTCTCCTCACTCGAAATCATCAGAAGCAGTAGGGGGCGTCCAAGCACGGATGTGCCAATCTCACGGAGGATCACACGATCACTGGCTTCTGCCAGTGCCCCGTAGTAGGAGACCATCTGGTCATATCGAGCAAGTTTATAGTCATCTCCAGGCATGAAGCCAAATACATCCTGTGGATGTGGGACTTGGCTCAGGGAACTGGTGCAGGGACAGGGCAAGTCCTACGATCAGGAATGCGAGTGTCCGTAACAACTTCATGAGATGTGTTATTGTCGGATAGGTGCACCGCGCTCATTTGGGATGCAGGGACCGGTTGGGCGCTCATCTTCAGGGACGGCATAGAGCTCGCGTAAGCGACTCAGTTCCACTTTCAGCTCCGCCTGGGTTTCGGAATACGCGGCATCATTATACACGCTATTCATTTCCATTGGATCGGTCTCGAGATCAAAGAGCTCCCATTCATCACGGTTATAGAAATGAATGAGTTTATGACGGTCAGTTCGAACCCCATAGTGCCGTTCCACGCAGTGGTAGCCGGGATATTCGTAGTACTGGTAATAGTGACTGGTACGCCAGCTTTCCGGGGTTTCACCCAGGAACAGTGGTTTAAGGCTTTCCCCCTGCATATCGCTGGGAACGCTCACGCCCGCCAAATCGAGGAAGGTCGCTGCAAAGTCCAGGTTCGACACCATCGCATCATTCACGCTGCCGGGTTGGATTTTTCCCGGCCAGCGAACAAGCAGTGGAGCCACCAGCGATTCTTCGTACATCCAGCGCTTGTCGTACCATCCATGCTCGCCTAAGTACCATCCCTGGTCCGAGGAATAGATTACGACCGTATTCTCTTCGAGGTTTTGTTCTTCGAGATAATCCAGGAGGCGTCCAACATTGTCATCCACACCGGCTACTGTACGCAAATATTCTTTTGCATAGCGCTGATACTTCCATCGGGTCAGGTCGTCACCTTCGAGATTTGCCTCTAGGAATTCTTCATTCCGAGGACCGTAGACTTCTTCCCATCCGACTGCCTGTTCTGCATTCATACTCCGGGGAGGTGTCAGTTTGAGATCCTCCACATTCATATGCCTCGCAATGGTCATGCCTTGTTCAGCTGCGGGAGATGCACGATTCGAGTAGTCATCAAACAGATTTGCAGGCTCTGGGATGTCTTCGTCTGCATACAACTCGAAGTGGTCCGGGCCCGGATGCCATTCCCGGTGAGGTGCCTTGTGCTGGTACATAAGCATAAAGGGCTTTGCAGGATCCCGCTGTGTATCCAGCCAGTCCAGGGCTAGGTCTGTGATAATATCTGTCGTGTAGCCTTCAATCTGAATGGTATCTCCAGGAACGAGGAAGCGTGGATTGTAATAGGGCCCCTGGCCGATGAGGACTTGCCAGTGATCAAATCCGGTTGGGGCACTTTGCAGGTGCCATTTCCCGATCATGCTGGTTTGATAGCCCGCAGCCTGCAGTAGTTTAGGGAACGTTTGCTGCGTACCATCAAATCGGTTCCCATTGGTGAGCTGTCCATTGAGATGGCTGTGTTTTCCCGTCAGAATGACTGCGCGGCTGGGCGCACAAATCGAATTCGTGACCAGACACTGCGTAAAGCGCATGCCTTCATCAGCAATCCGGTCCAGGTTTGGCGTTTCATTTACGACGGAACCGTAAGCGCTCAGCGCCCGTGCAGTATGGTCATCCGTAAAAATGAACACAATGTTGGGCGGCGGCTGTTGCTCTTGCGCACATCCTGCCAACACCAAAAGAAAGAGAGGGATAAGTTTTAGAAGTTTCATGTATTTGATGGGTTATAGCCATATTTCCCAAACCTAAGCATTTTCCAGCAGTATTCAATCAGTTTGATGGAAATATCCATCATGCTTACCTTTGGCCAGTTTAACTGAACTCATTTCATCAAATGACAAATAACCGCACACTTGCGATCCTGAAGCCCGATTGCGTTCGCAGGTGTCTGACAGGAGAAGTGCTGCGCCGGATCGAAATCGCAGGATTTAAGATCTGTGCGTTGCAGATGCAACAACTTACACGTAATCGGGCGGAAGGATTTTATGAAGTCCATCGGGAACGTCCGTTTTTCAACGATCTGATTGACTTCATGACCAGCGGGCCATGTGTTCCGATGGTACTGGAGAAAAAAGATGCCGTAGAGCGCTTTCGGATTTTTATTGGAGCCACCGATCCAGAGCAGGCAGACAAGGGAACCATCCGCAGGCTTTTTGCAGACAGCAAGGCGGAGAATATCGTCCATGGCTCGGATTCACCGGAAAATGCACAAAAAGAAATTGCATATTTTTTCGGAGAGTCGGGCATTCCCGCTGATCCTGGATGAGGTGTTTCGTATTTCTGACCATTTTTCTTAGTACTGGGGGCTGTGTTTGCCCAGGAAACTGTTGTGCGTACAGGAGCAGACATTCTGGTAGAATCCGGGTTTGACCGCATTGCCGGACATACCGTTGGATTGATTGTGAACCATACTGCATTGGTTGGAGACGAGCACCTCATTAATTTGGTGCATGCTTCACCAAAGGTCACACTAGGGGCCATCTTTGGGCCTGAGCACGGACTGCGTGGCACGGCCGAGGATGGGGAAGCGGTACAGGACGGGGTTGACCAGATCACCGGTGCACCGGTTTACAGCCTCTATGGGAAGACCCGCAGGCCAACGCCGGAAATGTTATCCGATCTGGATGTACTGATTTTCGACATTCAGGATGTAGGAGCCCGATTCTATACGTTCATTTCTACGATGGGGCTGGCAATGCAATCTGCAGCAGAGGCTGGGATCCCGTTTGTAATCCTGGACCGGCCAAATCCTCTTTCTGGTGCCTATGCATCAGGGTTTGTTCTGGAGCCGGAAGTGCAATCATTTGTAGGTCAGTTCTCAATCCCGATTGCTCATGGTTTGACCGTGGGTGAATTGGCCACCATGGTCAAGGGGGAGGCTTTACTGCCCGGCTTGGATTCCCTCGGACTGGAAATTATTCCGATGCAAAATTGGACGCGGAGCATGCAATGGACTGATACGGGGCGGCCCTGGGGTCCCCACTAGTCCGAATATTCCCCAGTTTGAGACGGCTTTGGTCTACCCCGGCACATGCTTTTTCGAAGCCACTTCCGGGAGTGAAGGCAGAGGAACTCAAACCCCCTTCCTTCAGGTGGGAGCGGTCGGAGTCAATGGGAGTGAGATCGCTGCAGCTCTTAACCGTAAATCCCTACCAGGTGTATTTTTCGAAGGTATTGAATTCATGCCGGAACCCCTAACCAGTATGGACTCCGCGCCCAAGTTGAATGGACAGGTCATTCAGGGTTTAGGGATCAAAATCACGGACCGAAGGATTTATCAACCGGTTGAGGTGGGCATACATATCTTTCATGCATACTACCATGCGGCACCAGCTTCAGACGAGTTCTTAACCAGACCCGAATGGTTGGCCAAGCTCTCCGGGACCACGAAACTTGCAGGCATGCTGAAGTCCATGACACCGGAGGAGATTATAACATCATGGCAAGATGATCTCACCAATTTTATTCAGCGGAGCGAGCACTATTACTTGTATGAGTAGAGTTTCGCCAAAGAATCGCATAAATTATCTCAAGATATCCGCCCAGGATCAGCAGTGGAGCGATATAAAGCGAGAGAACGCCGTCCACCTCATTCTCCAGGCGCATGATGGCATATCCAAGGACAATTGCCAACACGCCGACGGCGACCAGCACGTAATTGTGGGTCGACAGGATCATGGAGCGTTTCTTTACACGGCGCCTTCTAGGCTGGGATTTGGCGGATTTTTTGGGTCGAGGCATGTACAGAGGTGGATCATGTTTGATTGCACCGGCAGCCACCGTTTAAGTTTCAGGGCCTAATGGGTGACTTGTTACGTCTCTTCTTTATTGGAACCGTCGTTGTCACTCTTCAGTGGCTTTTCTTTGGAAGGTTGGATTTATGGGGGCTACTCCAGATGTGGTCTTGCTTTTTGTACTTTGGGTTGCCGTGCGTTATGGTCAGACCACTGGGAACTGTAGCGGGTTTTCTGGTGGGCTTTGCACTGGATGCAATCTATGGTTTATGGGGAATTCATATGCTTGTGAAGACGGTGATTGGCTTCCTGGTTGGTCTTCTGAGTATGATTAACAGCGAGGTTTTTGTCAGATCAGTACGTCGAGTGGTTGAGACAACTTTAGTCATTTCATTGGTGCATAATAGCCTACTCGCACTCTTTGTTGTAATGCAGCGGGGGACTGGTTGGGGATATCTTTTATGGGTATTGTGTGTAGGAAGTACGTTGTACACGACGCTTGTTGCTTTTCTTGCTGCGACCTTTTGGCGCAGATAAGGGACCGCTAGATATATCCGAGTTACAGGTTACATGGAGGGACAGTAAACGGAACCAATTTGAGTGATATAGAATAAACAGCGCCATTGCCCTGTAGCTCAATTGGCAGAGCGCCTGGCTCTGGACCAGGAGGTTCCAGGTTCGAATCCTGGCGGGGCAACTACTGATCTTTTTTGGTGACTGCAAGAAATCCCGCATAAGCTTCCGATGAATCCCCTGGGCGCTCCCTTGTATGAAGCACGCTGATTGCTCCGTCCAGGTACAGTGCGTCGGTTGCTCCTGCAGTATCTCGAAACCAAGTCGCAAAGTCAAAGAAGTTGACTGCGCCGTTTGTGATGGCAATGATTGCCTGACCGTCCTCAGATATTCCGATCCCGCTCCGTAGACGGCAGTTTTTAGAGCCTGAAGTGAAGGCGGGATGGATTTTGTTATCCTGCAGAAGTAGAGGACCTGATTGAAGTGCATAATCTACTTCAGGCTTTGCCACGCCAAAGCGTACGGATTCGAGAATGCCGAACTGATTATTGTGGGTAAAGAATACTCCATTGGGTTTGAGATAGAAATTCCCGTATCCGTCCTCAAGATTTAAGGGGCGCAGTTCTCGGCCGTTTTCCACATAGAGTCCAGTAGGTACGAGTCCCGGTTCAAAAATGCCGGCATTGGTAACAGTAACGATCGAATGACCTGCATGCTTAAGCCAGTTCACAACGTTCTGTATATTTTCGAAGGGCTCATTGGATGCTGGATTTCTCCAATGCAGCGTGATGTTATGCAGTGCAGGGTTGACATGAACGGTGTCATACGGCTGTGACGTACTTAGAACACAGGACTGATTCTGCAATGACTGTTTGATGGTACTGCAGCCCGTCAGCAGGATCGCTGCCATACCCCATAACCAAAATAGTTTTGGTAGAGTGCTAGGCCGCGCACGAAATGCTTTGGCCTGACAGGTGGCATTTGGATATCGAAATTCCCGGATAGGAGTCAAGGGCAGGGTTTGATGCTTCGTTTGCGTGATCATGGGGATTAGGTATATAATCGCCAAAGATTTTGCGTTGTTAAGTATATGATTTTTTTATCTACGACTCTCAGGACTTTCACAGAGGAGTGTACAACGAGGCGGAGCAGCGGGCTGTAGGTACTCAATTCAGGTTCTTAGCTGTATGCTTGAGCAGTAGCCTCAAAAGGTTCGGTGAAATAGCGCATAAATAACTCCCCATATGCGGCCATTGCGACGGAGAACTGGTTGCCGGTGTCAGATTTGCGAGAGGTGCCTGTGTCAGGGCCGGAAGGTTTTACCGTGACGGGGAAGCGGGATAGTTTGACGACATCGGGGTGAGCGAGGTACACGGCAGCCAATGGGTCCCAAGCGTAAAAGACACCCTGTTCTGCATGAGGGCGAACCGATTCCAGTACCTCTGTGGTCATACGCCCTACAGGGCAGCGGGCCATCTTTGCGAACTGATCAATGAAAGGGATTTTAACGGGCACCTGATTGGTAGCATCCAGGGGAATCAGTGTAATCGGAAGGTCAGAGGAGAAAACTTTTGATGCAGCCAGTGGGTCCGCAAAAAAATTCCACTCCGCTGTTGCAGTAGGTGAAATAAATTCTTCTGAGTCATTCACATTTCCCGGTACAGCCAACGCCCCACCCATGATCACGAGTTCCTGGATAGCCGGAGCAGAGGCTCGGGTTAGATTAGCCAGGTTTGTAAGGGCACCAAGAGCCAGCACACGGACAGGTCGGGATGCCCGTGAAAGTCTACGATGCAGGAATGATACGGCGTGCTCTTCTTCGGGAGGAATAAATGCTTTCGGAAGGCTTACGCCGGGAAGATCATCCGAAAGCTTGCGCCAGCGTCGAGGAAAGGCAGCATCTCCCGACGACGGTTCAGAATCACCAACGTATACCGGGATATGTCCTGTGGCAAATGCTGCAACGACACGGGCAATATTGATTGCGCCCCGATCTGCATGAGCAAGGCCATAGGAGATCGTAATCGCTTCCACCTGGATGGTTGGCTGAACCAGCAAATACCCTAGTGCCAGAAGATCATCAGGGCCGGCATCGGTATCTACGATGATATGATTCGACAAAGAGTCAGGCATCATAAGTTCCTGCAGTTATGGCTCCCCCAGACCCCGTCCAGTTTGTATGGAAGAACTTCCCGCGTACCTCATCAACTCGCTCATACGTATGAGCACCAAAGTAATCTCTCTGAGCTTGAATCAGGTTTGCGGGGCCTTTTGCACGTCGGTAGCTATCGTAAAAGGCTAGTGCGCTACTGAGCGCTGGGGTAGGAACGCCACAGGAAGCTGCAGTTGCAACGACCCGGCGCCACGCTCCCTGCGCTTTCGAGAGTGCCTCGGTGAAGTAGGGGGCCATCAAAAGGTTTTGCAAATCTGAATGGTTGTCAAACGCTTCCTTGATCTTCTCCAAGAATGCTGAACGGATGATACAGCCTCCCCGCCACATCAGGGCAATGCTCCCATAGTCCAGAGACCAGTTGTAGGTTTCAGCTGCGCAGCGAAGAAGCATATATCCTTGAGCGTAGGACATGATCTTTGCGGCATAGACTGCATCGTGCAGGTCACCTACCAGCGCCCTTGTGTCCACTTGGTCATATGCGGATGAAGGTCCAGGAAGGATTCCCGACGCGTGAGTACGCTCGGCATTCAAAGAAGAAAGGAACCGGGAAAAGACAGCTTCGCCGATCAACGTGAGCGGGGTTCCCTGATCCAGAGCACTTACCACCGTCCATTTACCCGTGCCTTTTTGTCCGGCGCAGTCAAGGATGGTGTCCAGTGTAAATTTCCCTTCTTCGTCCTGATGCCCAAGGATGTCACGGGTAATCTGGATGAGATATGAATTCAGCTTACCTGTATTCCATTCTGCATAGACATCCTGCATTTCCAGGTTTGAGAATCCCAGGAGTTCTTTCATGATATGATAGGATTCAGCAATAATTTGCATATCGCCATATTCAATCCCATTATGGACCATCTTGACAAAGTGTCCAGCTCCATCCGGGCCAATCCATTCACAACATGGAGAACCATCCACTTTGGCAGCAATGCGCTGAAAAATAGGCTTTACATGCTGCCATGCTTCCGTGCTGCCTCCAGGCATGATACTCGGTCCGGTTCGGGCCCCTTCCTCCCCACCGGAAACTCCGGTCCCAATGAATAACATCCCCTGTGCCTCGACTTCATTTGTGCGTCGAATTGTATCGTGATAATTTGAATTTCCGCCGTCAATCAGAATGTCGCCAGCATCCAGGAGCGGTAGCAGGCTGGCGATCGTTTGATCAACGACGGTCCCCGCCTTGACCATAAGCAGAATACGCCGTGGCCGCTTGAGCGTGGCAACGAGTTCTTGAAGTGAATAGACTCCTTGAATGGAAGTGCCAGCGGCAGGTCCGGCAATGAAATGTTCCATTGTCGAAACCGTACGGTTATACACCGTCACAGAAAATCCGTGATCATGCATGTTCAAGACCAGGTTCTGCCCCATGACGGCCAGACCAATTACACCAATATCAGCCCCCTGTATCGTGCTTCATGAGTTTTTGGAGTCATGTTGTTTTGGGTTGTTTGAGAAAGATGAATTCTGTGTCTAGATCATAGAGACCCAATAAAACGCATTGGACGCACGAAGCACTGGTGTGATCATCGTGGTGATTGATTCAGTGTGACTGAATTTGTCCTGGTTGTCGTATCTGAGCGCCCTCCACATTGTGCAGTCGATCTCCCAGCACCTTCCGCATGCTGTCCGCCAACGCACTGAGTTGCTCAACCACTTCTGGATAGTCTTCAGATACATCCTGTATCTCTTGTACATCTGTAACAAGGTCATAGAGTTCCAGTCCGGAATTCAGGTGTGTATATCGACCTGGTATTCCATCTGCACCGGGTGCTTGTCCGATCATCGTTCGATATCGGTGAGGAAAATACAGCTTCCAGCGATCACTACGCACGGCGTGCAACTCATTTTGTCTGTACCAGAAGAAGTAGGCTCCCTGAGGAGATTCGGTAGTTTCACCGCTTAGGAGTGGCCAGATATTTTGTCCATCAATCGGGTGTTCAGGCAGTGGTGCATCAATGAGATGTGCCAGGGTCGGAAATAAATCAATGGTCATAGCAGGTGTGGTGACAGATAATCCTTCTGGCAAGGTCTCTGGCCAGCGGGCGATAAAGGGTACTCTTACACCGCCTTCCCATGCGGTTCCTTTTCCCTCGCGCAGGGGGCTGGCACTGCCGGCATGATTTCCATAGCTGAGCCATGGGCCGTTGTCACTCGCAAATAGGACCAGAGTATGGTCATCAATGTCCAGTTCCTTTAAGGTTTGCAGGATCTGTCCCATCGACCAATCAATTTCATGGATGACATCTCCATAGAGGCCTGCGCCGCTGGCACCTAGACGCTCTTCGGAAACAAAGAGGGGGACATGCGGCATTGGGTGAGCGATGTAGAGGAAGAAGGGGCGCTCGGCAGATGCCTGAGTTCGAATAAATTCTGTGCTGCGCAGTGTGAAGTCTGTCGTGAAGCGGGATTGATCCGTATTGAATCCCACAATCGAATCTCCTTCAATAGTTGGCAAATCCCCCCAGTTATCTGGACTCTCGGGATGAAACGGCCACATATCGTTTGAGTAGGGGATGCCGTAATAGTCATCAAACCCATGTTCCATTGGCAAAAATTGTGGATGATGGCCAAGGTGCCATTTCCCATACGCTGCCGTGGCATAGCCTTGTGCTTGGAAGAGTTCGCCCAGGGTCACTTCATCTTCATGAATCCCATGTGAATTCCCCGGGCCCAGTGCACCATGGATCCCGATTCGATTTGCGTAGCTACCGGTCAGAAGCGAGGCACGGGAAGCGGAGCAGACGGGCTGACTCACATAAAAATCTGTAAAATGGACTCCCTCTGCCGCCATGCGGTCAAGATTTGGAGTCGTATAGCCGGGCGAACCATAGACACCAATATCACTATATCCCAGATCATCTACGAACATGATGATTACATTGGGTGGGGTTGGTGGCTCGTACGTACAGGTAGCCAAAAGGAGCAAGAACAGGCAGGAGTAGTTTTTCATAGCAGATGTTATTTAACCGAAAGATAGCATTCCAATCGGTTCAAAGGGATTGATTTGCAGGTGCGGGTTGGAGTCTACTGACCAGTAAACGCAAATAAACATAAGCTTGGTCATGGGAGTGCTTTATCTTTACCTATCTTTACTTCATTCCGGTTAGAGATATGCTCCGCATATTTTACGCACAGTCCGCTAACGGCCGACCGAATCGCACAAACATAACCAAATTCCAATTGCGGATATGAGACGCAAGACACGACATCGCTATTACTGTATGTCCGGCTTGTTTTTTCCGATGATCATGCTTGTCTTCGGGCTGTTTGCCGCGTCGTGTACACAAGAATCGGGTCCGCCAAATATTCTCTTCATTGCCGTTGACGATCTAAACACGGATCTCGGTACATACGATCATGATCTGGTAAGCAGCCCGCATATCGACCGCTTAGCCGCTCGCGGCGTGAGATTCGATCGTGCATACTGTCAGTATCCCGTCTGCAACCCTAGTCGATCCAGCTTTCTGACCGGACTTTATCCAGAACAAACCGGCGTACTGGCCAATCGGGACAGCTTCCGCCAACACATTCCGGATATTCCTACACTTCCCCAATGGTTTAAGGAGCACGGGTACCATACAGCCCGCGTAGGAAAGATCTTCCACTATGGGGTTCCAAGTCAAATCGGTTCGGACGGTATGGATGATCCCACATCGTGGTCCGAGACCGTAAATCCGCGCGGAATCGATCGCGAGGTTCACGATCGCATACATACCCTCGTTCCAAACCAGTATGGCGGAACGCTAAGCTGGCTGAGCGTGGACCCGGAAGATGGATTCCATACGGATGAGTTAGGCGCGGCTGCAGCAATTCAGATTATGGAAGAGCAACACCCATCTCGGACGGGCATGCCCATGTTCCTTGCGGTTGGATTCTATCGCCCACACACGCCGTTTGTGGCTCCGGCTCCCTACTTCGAATTGTACCCGCTGGATCGGATCGATCCCGTTCTTGAGCAGCCAGAGGATCGAGTTGATATCCCAATTGCGGCTCTGGCCGATCGGCCGAGGCAGCGCGAACTGACCATGAAAAAGCGTCGCGAAATCATTCAGGCCTACTACGCTTCCGTATCGTTTATGGATGCGCAGGTGGGTCGCCTTCTGGATGCGCTGGAGCGACTGGATCTGGACGACAATACCATAGTTGTGTTTGTCTCCGATCATGGATATCATCTGGGCCATCACGGACTCTGGCAGAAGGGCGATTTGTTTGAGGGATCCGTTCGCGTCCCACTTATTGTCGCTGTGCCGGAGGGGCTGCAGAAAGGTTCTGGTACAGAGGCACTAGTAGAGTTGGTGGATTTGTATCCCACACTCGTGGATTTAGCCGGCCTGCCGGCACCGGAGCACCTTAAGGGGCCAAGCCTGCGGCCCATTCTGGAGGACACGGCCCGCTCAGGTAGAGCTACTGCCTTTACGGTTGCCCGGAGCAGGGCTGCATGGATGCATTCTGAAATGATTGATCAAAATGTGATGGGATATTCGATTCGCACTGAACGATTTCGGTACACCGAATGGGATGGTGGAAATGCAGGTGCCGAACTTTACGATTACGAAGTGGACCCGATGGAGATCAGCAATCTGGTCGACGATCCCATCTATGCAGACACTTTGGCTCGGCTGGAACGATTGATGGAGTCTCGAAAACAAACCGCAAAGTAACCATGCGTTTGGACTCCATCACCCGCCGGAGCTTTTTGAAGAGTGTGGGACTGTCTGCGCTTGCTGCAACGACCAAGCGACAGAAGACACATGTAATCACGCTTAGCTTTGATGACGGATTCCGTAAATCGAGTTTAGAAACGGCGAAGATCTTTGAGAAGCACGGTTTGTCGGCCTGCATCAACGTTATTGCCACAGCCCACCGGGATGACTTCGTTTCGCCCGACGACTATCACCGTTTTCCAGTGGGTGACTTTGGGCTGTGGAACGAATTGGTTGCACGTGGCCATAAAGTTATGCCTCATGGGTATAAGCACCAGAATCTGACCGAGGTGCCGCTGCAGGCCGCAAAGGACTTGATCATGCGCTGTTTGGATTACTTCAGCGAAGAACTGAATGGATTCGAACCCAAGCAAGCTATTTTCAATTTTCCCTATAACGCTTCAAGTCCTGCCATAGAGGAATGGCTTGCCGATCAAGTGAAGGCTTTTCGAACGGGTTATGCGCAGATTAATGCACTGCCACACGCCGGGCAGAAGAAGCTGATCTGCAGCAGCCACGGTCCTGGGAATATTGATGCATTTCTTACGGAGGAGATTAATCGTTTTCTGGCCTCGTCCGGCGGATGGCTGATCTTCAACGCCCACGGTTTGGATGAAGAGGGCTGGGGTCCTCTTTCCGCTCCGCATCTTGACAGGCTTCTTTCCGAATTGAAGGCAAGAGAAGAGGTCCTCGTGATTCCTACTGGACGAGCACTGGCAAACGTGTGATCCATCAGGGATGCAACTGGGACTCGTACGTAGAGGAGGTCACCAAGCCGGCAGTGCAGAACAAGCGCCAAGTACAAGCGAGCACCTTAGCAAGCCTGACGCATATTAAGCAGGTTCTCGAATTGTGGCCCTGCTAATGGGAAGTCCAACAACAGCCTATACCGCAACCTTCACTCCAGAGTCGCACCATGATACAACGGTTGCCCTTGAGTGTCGTGCGCCAACAGTCTATAACCGAAAGCAGTACAGGCTACATTGAGCTGTAAGGCGAAACTATAAACCAGCCGTATTTGGCGACGGATACAGTTACGCTTGACGAAAGGAAATTAACACGGGCCCTCCAATTTTTGCTGAAGTCCCTTTCCCGCGAATAAAGTTTGTCCGTAGAATTAGAGGGCATCAATATCACTCAAATTTTCTTGGACTTTTGTCCAACGATACTTAGATTTTTAGTCGCCGTCAGTTAGGGTTGTAAGTGTGCGGGTCTTATGCAACGATTTTTTGTAGCAGTAATTGTTTAGTTCTCGGTCTAGTTGTTAGAAGACTTTTTTGCTGTTCCAGACGTACATAAAGTCTAGAGCTTTTCTTAAGCGTCCATCTTGTGCATAAACATCAAGATAATGGGGCTCTTGCAAAACTACCTATAGAAGATGATATTATGTGATCCGGGAAGCATTCATCGCCATAAACATGTTCGCAGCCACTAGCTGTTTCCTCTACGACATGGTCCGCCGGATGGGCAACGCCGGGACCCAGGTTCGCCATTTTATAGTACTTTGGAAGTACGGAATTTTATCAGTCCCGTTTAATATCTCATAAAAGATATAGTGGATATGTGGAGGCGAATATTCTTGGTGAATTCTAAGGCCTGGAGACTTGGCATCTGAACTATCTCGGAGAACACCACCAGAGATGATCATAGTGATGCTTTGGGGCACTGCTAAACTCAGATTGGTTAAATCGGGCAATTATTTTTGACTTCTACAGTCAGCTCTGAGAGTGAAGAATCGTCTTCTGGAAAGGAAGCGTCCGCGCCTCTTTGGTAGACTCACGCTTGTAATGCCTCAATGAATTTATCGCCGCAAACAATAATTCGTATGCGTTCAGACTGGTCCCGAAATGACACATGTTGCCGAAACCCTCTCCTTTGGCCCTTCGGAAAACGCTTAAGTACGCTAATCGGCCGAAATCGACATTCAAGCTGAGTAGGAACACGTCCGTCTGCCTCATTTGCACCGGCCTGAAGTTGCTCAACTATTTTTCTTCCTCGCCAAGTGGATTTAAACTCCACTGGTGCCACGCAAGGCATCTCCCCAACATTGTCCACAAACGCTAGGTAATCGCATCGTATATCGTTCTGGCTCAACGGTGAACCAGAACGATCAAGATCAATGACCAAGCACGGTCTTGGGGTACCATGCAAGCATAAGATGCACCCTGATCGTTCCATTTTGTCAACAATACATGTCGCCCTAAAGTGACGCCGAATACTCTCACTTAAGTGCATTCATCCATCACCTCAATTTTACTGGCTATCTTAGCCCACCGGTTGTGCTGGTCAACGGCCACACGGTCATAGCCAGAAGGATACAGGCCCAAACCATCCATCTTTAGTTCTTCAACAAACACTCCTTCAGAAGTCCCCTGACGCCCGAACAACCATGCGCCAACCTCGTGCGGATAGAGACCACCTGTCGTCTCGCCCAGGGTTGCCCGCTCAGATTCTTCAACTTGAGAGGTTAGTACCATATTTGCCAGTTCGTCCAACACCCACTCACTGTGTGTCGTAACAATCACTTGAATGCCAGAACGCACTACCTCTGCCAAGCAACGAATAACCTCAACCTGCATCTCTGGATGTAGATGTGACTCCGGTTCTTCAATTATAAGTATGTCGCCCGGTCTCACGATGTGCCTAAGATATAGGACGATTGGCGCCAGATCTGACACCATAGACGACGATCGCATCAATGGCAGTTCAGCCTTCCAATCTTTTGGTCGGTAAACAAAATGCGGATAGTTCGTGTCAGAAGCGTCTATGTGAACTCCACCTCTTAAAACTGTTTCCTCCACCCGTGATGCCAGCACCTCACCCTTACTATCCCTCCTGGATCCGTGACTGCCTGCCATCTGGATGAGCTGCTCCAAGAAGTCGGCCAGAATTCCCGACAAAATGGGCACATCGGCGGCAGGGCGTAGCCCAGCTGTGGCCGCATGCTGGACCAATGCACTAACAACAACTTTATGGCTGTGCATGACACCAGTACGGTCTGCAGGCAGATAGTAGACGCGCCGCCTAAGCGGATTATTCAAAGCATTCCTCGTCGCACCAACTAACATCCCCAGAAGTCGGCTATAGAATGCATCGCGTCCGTCGGCTATAGATGCACTAGACAGTATTCGTCTGTGGAGCATCCTATCTTCCGGCGATCGTACTAAATCAGAAAAAGGTGTCTTGGAATCTATTACTTTGCCGGTTACCTCGAACCCGTTACGACGGATTCCCAAATGATATTGCATATGGCATCGCTCATCTCGTCGATGAAGATCCACAACAACTTCGGCCGCTTGTGCTCGGGGGCGTCTGATCAGTTCGCTAATAGTTTCGATCCCGAAACATCGAACAATTTCTCTTTCTATAGGTGTCGCCATATCCTTAGCCCCTTCAACTATAGAGCGAATCTCGTCCTCAACTCGCACTGACAGCGGGGGTATCTCACCTTTTTTTTCTGCACTTGTCAACCACGCATCAAGATCTTTCTTGATATCTGGATCAGATATGTTTTCTCTTGCGAATCCTGGCAAGCCAATTCCCCGATGGCGCCCGTACGGGAATTCACCTAAGTTCTCCGCAAAATAACGATGCAACGCGTAGACCATCGTAGCTAAGTATGACTTACCGGTATTACTCGGACCCACAAAAACCGTCAGCGGCCGAAACTTGATGTTACCTTCAGAGATCGGACCAAAATTTTTCACCCTCACACGGTAGTCGTGCCTTTGCTGGGCCTGTTCGTTTGATCTATCCATCGTCATTGGCATCTCTATCTGAAGAAGTACTCGGTAGGGTAATTATACACATGGCGAAACTTCACTACAGGGGGTACTGTACGGTTTTCCGCTGCTTCGGTTTCTACACATCAGCATGCGTGGCACGTTCAACGACTTCTTTCCCACATGCAACAGATTCAGCACAATCGCATTTGCCTGCTCGTCCAATAATTGGATTGACAGGAATAATCAGATGGATTCGATTTTTCCAGGAAAGTCCAATTTAACCACCTCTGCGCATGAAATAACCATCGGATTCGGGATTGCTTTGTTTGAGGATTTCATCGTAGTCTACGATGGGACAGTTAACCTATTGATACGCCGAAATGGAATCTATAGCGTATTGACTTTCGAGTAATGGATCGTTTCTGTTATCTCCAACCAGCTAACGATGGTGGGATCGTTTTGTAGGTCATATTTGGTCATTGACTGGGAAAGTTGAACGCAGTTTTGTCGTTGAATGCTTTCTATCCTTAACGGTGAAAATTGCTGGGGGTAGCCAAGGATCCTAGCAGTACGGCAAATCAGAAATCCGCTGATTATTCCTACGGGAATTATATAGTTGAGTTGATATTACGAGCGGATTTTTGAATAATTGGAGAACTCGCAGAAAATGTCTCCATCTGTTGCCAGATCTTCGCCTCTAGGTCGTATATTTGTCGGTTGCGATGCGTGCACAACCATTTGCCGCATCTTCTCACATTCACTTAACATGGTATTATGAAGTCCCTTTTATACTCATTTCTGGTTTTAATCTTTGCAGTAACATTTGTGGCATGCGGTGGAAGCAGCTCAGACTCCGAAACAACAACACACTCAGAAACAGAAGAAACAACGGAAACATCTTCTGAATCTGCAAGCGTCGAAGTAACGATCCGCCCGGTTGGCGACGAGATGAAATATGGAGTTGAGACGATCACGGCTGCCGCAGGGAACGAACTCACATTGATCTTGGAAAATACTGCGACACTTCCAACGATGGTTCACAATGTTGTCATACTCACGACCAACAATGATGAGGATGTGAATCGAGTTGGCATGGCCGCAATTACAGCTGGAGAGGCGAATGGCTACCTTCCTGAAGATGATGCCATCCTTGCCGCTACACCAATGGCACAGCCAGGAGAAACCGTTCGTGTCACTTTCACGGTTCCTTCTGAGCCAGGGACGTATCGCTTCGTCTGCACCTACCCGGGACACTATGCGCTTATGCAGGGTTTCTTGGTGGTTACTTAGGAGCTAATACGATTGAGAAGGGAGCCTTGGAAGGGCTCAAGGTACAAGTGCATCAGCAAGCGAAATTGGTGCGTGATTTGGTGTTGTTATGTATCTGCTGCCCTTGCAGACCGGGATGGAGTCAGATCCTCTGATACACTACACTAGCATGTGGACCTCTACTTAAGTCTGCAAAAACTCAGGGGAATGTCTCGGTGCTTCCTGTCCTGATTAGGGGGCTTGGGTTTTTTGTGCATTTCCTGTCCCTGACTGCTTCAGTAAATGAAATCTTGGAGATTTGCCTTCGTTGCTCTCATAATGTTCGGAGGGTGCAGGGGGGGCGTTGACTCAGAATTGGTTTACGAACCCGATGGCTCTGAGGTGATACGTTTCAGTGCCGACTCTCTGCTCAATTATACTTTGAATGGTAGGGTGTTCACGAGTTCTGATTCTCTTGGATCACCCTTATTAATTGCGACTAGCGAACGCCGCATCTATGTCGGAGACAATAAGGCGACTCAGCCCTTGTTAGTGTTCAATCGCAACACAGGAGAGTTTATAATGTCAGTTGGAGAAAGGGGGCAAGGACCACGTGAGATCAACTACTTGTGGGCAATGGATTTTAAGCCTGGAAGTGAAAGTGGCTGGCTTTTTGAGTTCTCCGATAGAACCATGCATTTCTTTGATGGTGACTCGTTGACAGGGCACAGTATTCGCCTTCAGAACACGGGCCCCCCGATGGGGCCTACTTGGATCAGAGGCGATAGTATAGCCTCTGTGGGCATGTATGAAGACGGGAGGTTGGCCTTATACGGCCCTAACGGTTCATTTGGACGATTTATCGGGGCACATCCGCCGGGCGAATCTGAAGTTCCGATTCCGGTACGTCAGCATGCTTATGAGGCAAGAGTACAGACAAATGCCAATGGAAGCCGAATTGCTGTTGTATCGCAGAATACAGATTTGATTGAGATATATGACACTGAGGGAATTCTTCACGTTATTCGTGGTCCGGGGTTTGACGAACCGGTGTACACGTTGCATAGTGATGACGAAGGTGATAATACATGGCTCTCCCTAGATGACGAAACTATCAAGAGTTATGTCGATGTCACCGTAACCAATGATTTGATCTTCGCACTGTATTCAGGCCAGACAATGGAGGATATAATGAATAGTTCTTGGATAAGTCCACCATCCGAAACTGTGATTGTTTTCTCGTGGTCAGGTATTCCCTTAGCTGTGCTAAACATAGACCATGGAGCATTGGCAATCAGTGTGTCATCGGATGGGCTAGACCTGTATGCTATCTATCATCGACCTGCGCCAATGATTCTGCACTACGAACTACCAGAGATTTCATAGCAGGACTATTCCGGCTGGTTAAGCTACATTAGCACGAGTTCGCTGTGCGCCGTGGAAAGGCGCACGCCATATCTCCAATTATGTTGAATAACTTGAAAGTCTCATCACCTTTTAGCCTGGTCTTCCGCAGAAGTTCATAGGCTTCGGTATTATCATCGTTCATATCAGTTGCGGTTGTGCCACTTTATGCTCCCCAGCGCGCTGGGGGCAGCGGTTGCTATGGATTCCCTTTGGGTTCGATCATACAGTTCGTACTTCATTGGTTTGCCCCTCCCTCCGGGCGTTTATAGGTGGAGTGTGTATCTCCTGTACGGGCCATACTGATACGCGCATTTCTCGATCAGGCCCATCGCTTCCAGGCGTTCCAGCGTACCGCGAACCGTACGCCCCGGCATATCCAGGCTAAGCGCCATATCAGATACCCTCACCGTTATTTCCTTGCTACTTGTTGTTGACCTCATGGCCAGGTATACCAGGCATAGGCGTTGATTCCATACCGAATTTTTCCGGCCCTCCAATCGCTTGCTTTTGAAAACCCGCAGTATCATTTCATCCTGTACGCGCATCTTATGGCCCGTTCTAAACTTCGAAGACGGTTCGGCCAATATGCTGAATTACTTGCCAGAAAAGGCGCAGCTCACGCGCGATCACGTTATGGCCAGTTGATAACAGATTGAACAGCTTCACGGTCGAACGACCGTACCGGATCATATGGTCGCGATCCTGCGCGTTCTTGTCCCGTTGCCCCCTGCCGACAGTTCCAGAATCACCGCCCCCTCCTCATGCCATCCGGCATCCGCTCCCAACCTGCCGGTATTCTTGTTCCGCCTGCATGCTGTTCAGCGTTTTTTGTTCGTTCGCATCCAGTTCGCGGTTCCGGTATTTGCTGATTTCCTCCTGCAGGGCTTCATCCGACATTTTCCGGATCCTTGTAAACTCGTCAAGTCCTTGCCGCCTCCGCACTCGCACCGACCAACGTTCTGGCACTTCAGGGGGGACCTCATCCAACATCACCGGTTCCGTCACGACCAGCGGGAGCTCCTCTTCCTGCTCACGCCGTCGACGTGCATGGTATTCCGCCTCGCTCATGGGTTTCACCACCTGCGCGACGAACAAGGGGGGCGAATCTTTTTGCTCACACGGCGGGGGCGGAGGGGATTCAGCCTCGCGCCTGGGCGCTAACGGCTCCGACGCCCGCTGCAGAAACTCCCCAACGATGGATTCCACTGCCTTTTTGCCTTCGTCTTCCTCCTCGACCGGCTTGACGAAACGCCGATAGACGTCCGCGATCGCTCTCCGCAACAAGGGGACATATAGTCTGGAGTCCCGCTTCAGCTTGCATTCGGCCTCTTTGGCCTCAATCGCCGCCATAACGTACCCCGAGCGCTCTCGACAGATCCTCACGCACCATCTTTCGAGAACAGGCTGGCCGCTCCCGTTTCGGAGAATCTGACTCCATTGCTGTTGGCATTGATCAAAATCAATGCTACAGTCGGCGTGGTACATCCCAGTGGGTTTTATGGGGTATGATTGCAGCGTACAGAAGATGCTAGCGAACCAGGCGTAGAGGGATGAGTACAGATGATTGCTCAATCCTGCTGTAGATCGGATTCATATGCCCGTTGGAGTGTGGAGCGTCGTGATCTGGCAGGACAGATCTTTCTGGATCTCGCTGTAGGCTATTTCAGATCACTTCCTGCCGTGACGATACCACTGGGTGCGTATCCAATTCGATGTGCGAGAGCCTTTAGGGTGTGGCTTGAAGGAAGCGTGATGGGCGATGTGTACAATAGCCAGCGATTTGCTGTGGTTGCGCCGGGTCCAAGAATCTGATAGCCAATAGACGCCCCTTCAGTTGTAGTCGTCAGACGCAGTTGTACAGAATCTGTACGATCTGCATCAAGGGCGATCATATAGTGCAACGAGTCGTCGGTTGCGCGCGTGATATTCGTTCCACCGGAGATCGGTTCAATAGACACGGCGGAGCTTTGGGGTTGTATGTGGCCAGGCCACAACGAAGCGACAAAATCCATTTCGTCCATTGCACCAGGATCTGAAGTGTCGCTCATCCAATGGTCCAATTCGGTGCGCATTCTAACCAACTGCTCCGCATAGGCTGGGTCTTCTGCAAGGTTAAAGAACTCGTGCGGGTCTGTTTCGGTATCAAAAAGCTCTTCCTCGGGTTTGGAGCTCCGAAACCATTGAGACTGAAATTCATCAAGTTCTCCAGCATCACGCAAGCGGAGCAGTTCTTGCATCGTAGCCATCTGCTCCCGATAGGTAACCGGCAGGTAATAACCGCGATCAGGTTGTAGATTTCGGATGTATTTGAATTGATGATCCCGGACTGCCCGTTTGGTGTCATACTCGGCATCAAACCGATCAGCGGCAGCATGGATAAACTGTCTGGGCATCTCCGCGCGTTGATTGCCCAAGAATGCCTTTCCGTCCAGATCGTCCTGCATGGGGGCTCCAGTCAGCGAAAAGACGGTGGGTGCCAGATCAACGAAGCTGATCAATTGCTCATCCGTCAATCCAGCGAGTTGCCGATCTGGAAACCTGATCGCCAGGGGAACATGCAGGCCTGAGTCATAGAGTTGACGTTTTTGCCGCGGTAGAGGTCCGCCATGATCAGAATAAAACATGACGATGGTTTCTTCCAGCAAGCCGTCGGCCTCCAGTTCATCCAGAATCGCTCCGACATGGGCGTCCAGGAGCAGAATATTCGAGTACATTCGTCGCACATCTGCACGAACCAACTCGGTGTTTTGGCAGATACGGAGGAATGGGCACGTCTGAGTCAGATGGAATCAGAAGAGAATCATTTGCCCGTACCCAGATCTGGGATTCATGGGTCACGCCAATGTTGACGACCGAAAAGAAGGGCATATTTTCAGGGCGGTTCTTCCAGTGAGCCTGACGACTATTCTCGTCCCAAGCCATTATGGGTGCCTTGAATTGATAATCCTGCTTGCTGTTGTTCGTTGTATAGTAGCCGTTTTCACGCATCACCTCACTCATCATGCGTACGGGTGGATCGGGGGTCGCCTCGTAGGGGATGACCCCAATCTGTTCCATATACTCCGGGCGGGAAGAGGTACGCATGTGCTGTGCTCCTCCGCGTGTCGTGTAAATGCCGGTTGCAATCGAAAATCGGCTCGGAGCACAGACCCCCGATACAGAAAACATGCGCGTATACCGCACCCCGTCATTAAAAAGTCGATCAAGATTAGGGGTTTGAATGGTTGAATCCCCATACGCAGGGATCGTAGGGCTCATGTCTTCCGCTACAAGCCATAGAATATTCGGCCGGTTTGGCAATTGGAGGGTATCGTAGTCTGGAGATTCCTTTTGAAGGGAATTACACGCGAGAAAAAGAAACAGAATCGGGGAAAGGCGTATGAACTGCATAATTCAGTAGGATGAGAGGTATGAATATATTGAAATGACGGAAAATGGAAATAGAAAGGTCATGGAATTTTTTGGTGTCCGCACGGAGGGCTCCATGTCTCTGCGCCTATTTCCTGCCTGGGCACAGGCACTTGGGATCCAGGGGGCGGATCTGCGTGGTGTAAACTTACCCATTGACCAGACGCTGGAAATCCATCGCCAATCGGTTCAACGCCTCAAGCGGGATCCTGAGGTTTATGGCGCGTTGGTTACTTCCCACAAACTGTCCGTCGTACGTGCAGCGGGTGAATTGATTGATCAGTATACGCCCGCCTCTAAGCTGACCGGGGAGGTTTCAGCATTGTATAAGCGCGCAGGAGAGTTATGGGGAGATGCGGTGGATCCTGAAAATTGTGGGTTGGCCATGGCAGATTTCCTGCCCCCAAATTGGTGGAGTCGGAATGAAGAAGCGGGGATTTTAGTACTTGGGGGTGGAGGGGCATGCATAGCTCTGCTTGTACATGTATTGCAACAGGCAGTGAATTATCCCTCCTTTGTTCAGATCGTGGAAAAGCGTGCAGATAATCTTGATCACTGTGCCCGGGTTGCCGGGCAGCTTGATTCAGGGAAAACCACCGTAGAATTTATTCATTCAAGCCAGCCACAGGTCTGCGATCAGCTTGTCTCTAAGCTTCCGCCAGGCTCAATGATAATCAATGCAACAGGAATGGGGAAAGATCTGCCGGGATCTCCCGTCACGGGCGCGGTGCGCTTTCCCATCGGTGGAGTTGTATGGGAGCTCAATTATCGAGGAGAGCGTCCGTTTCTTCACCAAGCTTGGGAGCAGTCCAGGGCAAGGTCATTGATTGTGGCAGATGGCTGGCATTATTTTCTACACGGCTGGTCAAGTGTCATTGGGCTTGTATTCGATATTCCCATCACACAGAATCGGTTTAAAGATTTTTGTGCGGTTACAAAGAGGGACTAAGGGTGTCTATGCAAGACTCGGTGATCATCCATATTTCCTTACCTTTCGAAAATCATTTACCTACATAGCCCATGTATCTCGGATTTGTCAGTGCGATTGTGCCGGAGTTATCGGTTGAAGAAGTCTTTTCTCTTGCTTCAGAGCTTTCCTGTGATTGCGTTGAGTTGATGTGTTGGCCAAAGGGGAAGGCGACGCGGCGCTATGCAGGCGTTACGCATGTGGATGTCCAGTCGCTGGACCGAAAGAAAGCGCAAACGCTTCAAACCCTGAGTTCTGAATCCGGTGTCGCAATCAGCGCACTGGGCTACTATCCAAACCCACTGTCTCCAGATCCGGAGGAGGCAAAAGTTTCGATCTCACAGATCCAACGGATGATAGATGCGGCGGTACTGCTTGAGCTGGATACGGTCAATACATTCATTGGACGCGACTGGCATCGCTCTGTTGAGGATAACTGGCCCCAGGTCATGGAAGTATGGAAGCCACTTGTCACCTATGCAGAAGATCGGCAGATTCGCATCGGGATCGAAAACTGTCCGATGTATTTTACTTTGGATGAATGGCCCTCGGGCAAAAATATTGCCCACTCGCCTGCAATCTGGCGCCGACTCTTTAATGACCTGGACAGCAGTGCCATCGGGCTCAATTACGATCCGTCTCATATGATTTGGCAGCAGATGGATGCGTTGGAGCCGATCCGCACTTTTGCTGATCGTCTCTTTCATGTTCATGCCAAAGATGTTCGGCTTGACCGGGATCGTCTCAATGAAGTTGGCATCCTATCCACGCCAAATTCTTTCCATACCCCCAAATTGCCTGGGTTGGGGGATGTAGACTGGGGAAAGTTTTTCTCCTTTCTCACAGACGTAGGATATAGTGGAGCCGTCTGTGTTGAGGTTGAAGATCGTGCTTATGAGGGCTCTCTGGAGTCGCGGATAGTTGCTTTGAGGCAAAGTGTGAGCTATTTGCGACAATTCATCCCCGCTCAAGAATCGTCATAGGATCCACACCTGTTTAAGTGCCACCCAAATGAGAGCCCCGCTTACGTCATTACAAAAAAGCAAGAATTTCTTGATTGCGATTGACTCGGACGGTTGTGTCTTTGATACAATGGAGGTGAAACATAAGGAGTGCTTTTGTCCGGTTACGATCCGTCATTATGGTTTACAGGCAGTCAGTAAATTTGTCAGGGAGTCGTGGGAGTTTGTAAATCTATATTCCGTTGACCGGGGCATGAACCGCTTTCCTGCACTGGTGCGGGTCATGGATCAGCTGCATACGCGTCCAGAAGTTTTACGCCGCGGTGTGACCATTCCGGCTCTGGAAGAACTCAGAGGCTGGATACGTACAAAACCAAAATTGGGAAACCCCGCACTTGCTAATGCTGCGGAGCGTATCCCTGCACTGGGGGATGCATTGGCGTGGAGTGAAGCAGTCAATCAGGCAGTGACGGAGATGGTGCATGGAGTCCCACCATTCCCGTATGTACATGATGTGCTTTCAAAAGCCGCGAATCAGGCGGATATGATGGTTGCCTCCAGTACACCGGTAGATGCTCTGCACCGGGAATGGGGTGAGCATGGGCTGTCGGATTATGTACAGGTGATTGCAGGCCAGGAAATGGGCCCCAAATCCCATCAGCTATCTACCATTGCAGACAGTCAGTATGCTTCGGATCATATGCTTATGATTGGGGATGCATTCAGTGATTATCGTGCTGCGAAGAGTGTGGAAGCATGCTTTTATCCAGTCCTGCCTGGCGAGGAAGAGTCCTCCTGGGAGCGGCTTCAAAGTGAAGCGCTTGACCGGTTTTTTGCCGGCGAGTATCAAGGTGCCTACGAACAGGGATTGATCGGTGAGTTAAGGGAAAGGCTCCCGGAACATCCGCCGTGGGAGTCGAAGGGGTAAAATCGAATCTTCAGAAGTCCCCCGATTCGTTCGTTCTGTGCAGGCACGTAAATACTTGGGGAGATGAGTTGTGGTGGTTTCCTGCCCCCATGCATCTCACCCAACTTCAAACACTCAATGTCCCAAAATTCCTTGTTCTGTTGCCTGAAAGCGTGTAGTTTGTTTATGTCCAGACAGTTTACAGTGTCTTAGGATTGTATGTGATCTTCAACAACTGGGGGCATCCCAGAAGGCTGGGTTGGGAAAGGGAATAATCGTATTTTCCCGTTCATAGGTGGCGCATCTCCTATTCGCTGAAACCAAGGTCTTCGAAAACCCTATTTCAGCAGGATGGCCGCCTGTTTCGATTCAACTTATACACTAGATCTGACAGCAACTTACCATGGAGACCAATATCCTCACACCCAAGGCTCTGTTCCAGAAGGACATTCGTTATACGATTCCCGCCTTCCAAAGGCGATACGTCTGGAGCTTGGAAGATCAGTGGGAGCCATTATGGGAAGATGTCCGCAATACGGCGGAGGACTATTTGGAAAAGCTCGCATCACACGCTGGCGAAATCGTCGAGGCGGAGCGCGATACAAGGGGGCATTTTCTTGGGGCCGTGGTCGTTCAGCAGGTCAGCACAGCCACGAGGGATATTGAGAAGCGTGAAGTCATAGATGGTCAACAGCGACTTACAACACTTCAACTCCTATTGGATGCGGTTCAATACGTGTGCGAAAAGCGAAATGTCAAAGGCGTCAAAACGAGGTTGAAGAGGCTAGTGCAAAATGACGAGAGTATCTTGGTCAAAGACGAAGAAGTTTTCAAGTTGTGGCCGACAGTCAACGATAGATCTGCATTCACTCACGCCATGCACAATGGATTAGCAATAGACGGATTTGAGGATTCGTTAATTGTTCAGGCACACGAGTATTTTCAGCTACAGGCGAACCAGTGGATTGACTCGGATCCTGACTCAATGCAAGCGCGAATGGAAGCCCTTGAAACCGCGGTCACGGGCATGCTGCATATGGTGGTGATTGATCTCGGGCCACAAGACGACCCGCATGTGATTTTTGAGACACTGAACGCACGCGGAACACCACTCCTTGAGTCTGACCTGATCAAGAACTACGTTGCGGCTCAAACGGAAGTCAATGGAGATGTCATTTGGGGAGATTTGGATCACAATTGGTGGAGAAAGGACGTTAGGCAAGGTCGCCTCTGGAGGCCAAGGATAGACATCCTCTTGGATTATTGGCTGGAAATGCGCACTCGGGACGACGTGTCCGTGGGCAAGGTTTTTTCCACATTCAGGAAACTGGCCGATGATTGCGAGATTGACATCATTGTGGCGGAGATGAAGGACGAACTGTCCAATTTTCGCCGTTATGAGGAAGGTCCTCGCGCTTTATTAGCCGAAGACGTGTTTCACTATCGGGCAGGAGTGATGCAAATGGCGGCCTTTACGCCTGCACTTCTCTCATTGTTGTCGTGGCCGGAAGGAATACGTATTAATGCGCTGAAGGCATTGGAAAGTTTTCTTGTTCGAAGAATGGTATGCCGGGGGACAACCAAGGATTACAACAGAATGGCACTTGATCTCGTACGCGAGTTTGATCGTCGGGGCCCGGAGCGCGGTGCCCAAGCTGTAGTTTCTTTTCTGTCAGCCCAAAAGTCGGAATCGAGGCGCTGGCCGACGGATGCCGACCTTGAAAATGCGTTTCGTACGCTGCCGCTTTATCGATTGCTGACCAGAGGCAGATTGAGACTGGTGCTTGAAGCAATTGAAGAGCGGCATAGGAGGAAGGGGGAGTATATGATGGAAGAGACACAAGTTCCCAAGAATCTTACGATTGAACATGTCTTGCCGCAAAGCTGGGCAAGACACTGGCCTCTGCCAGGGGAGATCGACGAGCATGAAGAGTACCAGGAAAGGAATCGGCTTGTTCACACAATTGGAAATCTAACTTTGGTTAATAGCCGACTGAATCCGGTGCTCTCGAACGCTCCCTGGAAAGAGAAGCAAGCAACCCTTAAGGAACATAGTATCCTACGACTAAACCATCAATTGGTGACGAGGTATGCAGCCGAGCCGTGGACCGAAAAGACCATAGTATCGCGCAGCCTGCAGATGGCGAAGATCGTTGCCGAAGTGTGGCCGGGCCCTGACCAGAGTCATTTGTCCAGCGGGGGTCAGTAGGTTTAGGGATCGCGAAAAAATAGTTCTACCCTGAATACTGTGGATAGAACTCCAGATTTCTGCAGAAGAAAAGAATCGCAATTCTAAAATTCTCAAACCCTCTGTATCTGTGGATTAACATTAATTGTCCTTGGGTGGGCAAATCAATGTCAATGCACACATCCCCGTATGGACCAGAAAATCTCACGATCACATGATATTTAACGACGGAAAAACCGATGGTGCCTCCTGGGCCGATAACGATCATCCGATCGATCCGAGACTATTTCCAGATGCCTCTAGACCATGAGTATGCCGCCAATTGGGCCAGTTACTGTTAAGGAATGCTTGAAGGAAAGTGCATTAGATCAGGATCACGATCTATTGACTGGAAGGTTCATGTGTCAGGTCGCGGGGAAAGCATCCGTGACACAGCCATCGCTGGCGGAAGAAACCGTGTGTGCATACCTTAACAGTATCCCTGCCTGTGCTTTGAGGGGAGGCGCACTCCAGTTTCTACGGCGTTGGTTGAGCTCGGCGTCACTGACTCCCAGTGTTAGGGCATGATTGGCAGTATCAATCGTGATCGGGTCTCCATCTTCGATAAGCGCGATTGCGCCACCAACCTGGGCCTCCGGGGTAATGTGCCCCACGACGAACCCATGTGTGCCTCCAGAGAAGCGCCCATCGGTAATCAGTGCCACATCCGTCCCAAGACCAGCTCCCATGATTGCACCGGTTGGGCGGAGCATTTCTGGCATTCCAGGGCCTCCTCTCGGGCCGCAGTAGCGTATGACGAGGACTGTTCCGGCGGTGATCTTGCCGCCAAGGATAGCATCCATCGCTTCTTCTTCGCTGTCAAAGACACATGCTGTTCCGTCAAAGCGCTCCCCTTCCTTGCCGGTAATTTTAGCGACCGCACCACCGGTGGCCAAGTTACCGTAAAGAATTTGTAGATGCCCAGTGCTCTTAATGGGGGCATCCAGAGGATGGATCACCTCCTGTCCGGATTTCAGGTCTGGGATCTCTGACAGGTTTTCTTCAATGGTGTGCCCTGTAACGGTGATGCAGTCGCCATGCAGAAGATCGTTTTCAAGGAGCATTTTCATGACGGCGGGTACACCACCTACATTATAGAGGTCTTCCATAACAAAACGTCCGCTGGGCTTTAGATCCGCCAGCAGTGGCGTACGATCACTCATGGACTGAAAGTCATCCAGTGTCAGGGGGATTTCTGCCGCTTTGGCCATCGCAATCAGGTGTAATGCAGCATTGGTAGATCCTCCTAGGACAATCACAATCCGCAGGGCATTTTCAAATGCTTCCCGGGTCAGGATATCTCTGGGCTTGAGATCTTTTTCGAGAAGTTGATAAATGGCGGTGCCGACCTGAGTGGTTTCTTTCTGCTTTTCCTGGCTGACAGCGGGATAGGAGGAGTCAAATGGAAGTGTCATCCCCAATGCTTCAATGGCGGATGCCATCGTATTTGCTGTGTACATTCCTCCACAGGCCCCGGCTCCAGGGCAGGCGTGACGGGCAATTTCCCGAAAGTCCTGGTCACTGATTGTGCCGGTAGCGCGTTGACCGGCTGCTTCAAAGGCAGACACGATATCAATTGGTTTGTCTTTCCAGCATCCGGGTTTGATGGTGCCACCGTACACCATCAGGCCGGGGCGATTCAGTCTGGCCAAGGCCATGATGGAGCCAGGCATATTTTTATCGCAACCTGCAACCGCAATCACCGCGTCATACCATTGGGCTGACGCAACGGTCTCAATCGATTCAGCAATGATATCCCGGGAGGGAAGAGAAAAGCGCATCCCTGAAGAGCCCATAGAAATTCCATCACTGACTCCAATTGTGTGATAGATCAAGCCGATTAGATCCTGTGTTTGGACACTGGTTTTGATTTGATTGGCCAGGTCATTCAAGTGCATGTTACAGGGGTTTCCTTCCCAACCCATGCTCACAATTCCTACTTGTGCTTTATTCAGATCTTCCTCGGACAGGCCAATCGCATGCAGCATGGCGCGTGCGCCGCCCTGGAGGGGATTTTGGGTGACCTGTTTACTGAAACGATTCATATGCTTTGATTTTATACGAGTGGTAGAAAGATTGACAAGATCAGGGAGGTTATACCTGCAGCGACTCCAAGAATAATCAGTAATACGGACCAGGACTTGAGGGTTTCAACCTCGGTGAGGCCGCTCATTTTGGAGTAGATCCAGAACCCGCTGTCGTTCATCCAGGCCCCAACCAGAGAACCGGCACCAATCGCTGTACCCAAGTAAACGACATTAAAATTCAAGCTTTCAGGTGTGACGATGGCAGCCAGCATGGCAGAGGCCGTGATCATCGCGACTGTTGATGACCCCTGGGCAAACTTCAGCAGGCTGGCAATCCCAAAACCAAGGAGTAGCATGCCAATTCCTGATGTACCAGAGCTTCCGGCAAACAGCCCACTGATCGCAGGGCCAATCTGTGCTTCCTTGAGCATGGCACCGAACGTTCCACCTGCGGCGGTAATGAGAATAATCAAGCCCCCACTCATCAGGGATTGTTCAATCACCGTGCTGAGGTCTTTGCGCGAAGGTCGACGCATATGGATATAGAGACCGGTAGATGCAATGGCGGCTAACAACAGGGCCATGTTTGCATCACCAAGTACGAGAATCCATCGAGCGAGCACCGTATCACTGCCCAAGAGAGGGAGGAACACCGTCTTCCCGGCAATCAGGAGAATCGGAAGAGCGATCGGTAATACCGAAACCCCTAGGCTCGGGAGTTGGCTGACCTGAGTTGTGGTTATCTCGACTCCTGGCACATCACGCATGGGAACTGGCATTCTTCGATCGAGCCAACCCGCATAGAATACACCCAGGATGGTGGCCGGCAGAGCTACGCATGCACCAACCAGGATCATCGTCCCCAAGTCGATGCTTAGGTTTTCGGCGATAATCAGTGGACCTGGTGTAGGGGGGACAAGGGCGTGCGTAGCTGCTGCACCCGCGGCGATTGCAATCACGTATTTCAGGTAGTTTCGCCCGGTCTGTGAAAACATTGAGCGGGCGAGGGGGATCAGCAGATAGAAGACGGTGTCGAAAAATACAGGTATGGACAGCACAAAGCCGCTGGCTGCTAGTGCAGGGCTCCCACGTTCCTGCCCCAGAAAGCGGATAAACGCCTGTACGACACGGTCAGCGGCACCACTACTCATCATGGTTACACCAATGACAGCTGCCATGGCAATGACAATTCCAATGCTACCTGCAGTCGTACCAAAAGAGGTGGCTACCCGTGCAATCTTAATGGACCACTCCCCTGGAGAAAGAATGCTGATTACAATCGCTGCGGTAATCAGCGCAACAAAAGCATTGATTCGGAGGCCTACAATCATGCCCACGACAAT
>CBDBMQ010000008.1:0-92051 GCA_965207565.1 Rhodothermales bacterium
GTGTGCGACAGCAAATACACCTCTGGATTGATCAATATTTTCAACCACATCCATCATGAAACCCCGCCTCATTGATGATGGTATTCGCCCGGAACTGGATTTACACGGCTGTACCGTCAACGAAGCGCTGCATTTTACCCGCCAGTTAATCATAGAATCTGTACGCCATGGCCGGGACTCAGTGCGATTGATTCATGGAATGTCTACTTCAGCTCCCGGCAAGCGCACAATCAAATCTGCACTCACCGAGTTGATTGAAAGTGGGCAGCTTACCCTGCATGTGAGCAGCGCGCTCAAGTCTGAGGGTCATATGATTGTTGCCTTACGAAAAAGAGGAAGCCGTCATGCCCCTGGGCGCATGACCTTGCGTAATATCAGTCATCCATGAAACCATTGATTGGCATAACGACCTCATTTGAAGACGAACAGTACCGTCTGGATCATACCTATGTGAATGCGGTCAGGGCTGCTCAAGGGCAGCCAATGCTTCTCCCACTGGTGGATTCTATAGCGGAAGCGAAACGGCTTTGTGATCAGATTCAGGGACTGATCATCCCCGGCGGGGGTGGCATCACTGCCAACATAATTGGAGATCTCCCTGCACAACTAGACCCCGTCAACCCGAAGCGCTGGAAGTCCGACAACCTGATTCTGGATGTGGCAATTGAGCGGAATCTACCCATCCTGGGCATTTGCTATGGAATGCAACTGCTCTGCGTCCGGGCCGGCGGGACGCTCTACGCAGACGTAGAAAGGCAGGTTGCCGGGACATCCGTGCACAGCGAAAAGCGAGGAGCCGCTGACCATCCGATGGAAATTCTCCCGAATAGCCACTTGGCGAAGAGTTGGGATTCAGAAATCAATGTTGTGAACTCCCGCCATTTTCAGGCCGTATGCGATCCAGGAACCAGCTATGTTGTGAGTGCTCGCAGCTCGGATGGCACCATTGAAGCCATTGAAAACGCAGACGGTATCCATATTGGCGTACAGTTTCATCCAGAACGGATGGGGGCGTATTCCCTATTCCATAACCTTGTACGACAAGCCCTGGAGTACGAACATGCTGCGTGAAGAATTACAGTCTCTTGATGCAGGACCCCGCCAACTGCGCTCCTTTGGAATCACGCTTGGGATTGCATTCCTAATCGTTGCCGGTGTACTCTACTGGCGTGATATTTCGGGAATGGTTGTCGTTGCAGGGCTTGGCGGTCTGCTCCTGATTACCGGGCTGGTTGCCCCAAAATTATTACGACCGCTCTACAAACCATGGATGGCGCTGGCACTGGTTCTGGGTTTCATCATGACGCGGGTTATACTGACTGTAATCTTCGTATTCCTATTCGTCCCGATTGGCTTACTGATGCGACTCTTCGGAAAGGATCCGCTTCGGCGTAAGCTTGACCCCAACGCGGAGACTTACTGGATCTCCAAAAAGTATGATGCAGAGGCATCCGAGCGCCTTGAGCGTTACTACTGATTCTACCACGCCGGAATTTCCATCCTGTTAAAAATCCCACTTCCAGGCCTGCCTATGATGCCAAAAGCACCTGCGCTGCATGGCGGTAGCCCTACTTGATCCAGAACTTGCTGGAGTATTCGTTTTGACCGCCTCCTGCATTCAATCCTTAAAAACTTCCCCCTTTTCCAGGGAGATCAGGTACTGGCTATTCTTTCGATACTCCTCCTGTAGTTCGAGTTGGGCCTCACTACCTTCTTCGGCACTTGTTATCCTGGACGTCAATTCTTTCATCTCTACTTTGACCAGCTTTCTCTTGATTCGTCGCATACAATCCTTCGCAATACGCTTTGGATTTTGATTCAGTTTGGGGACCTCAATCTTTTTCTCTTCCCATTTCTTGGAAACCTCATGCTGACGTATCAAAAGACCAGCCGCCAACTGCCGGCCGGGTGCACTGATATGAAGCTGCCCAACGTCAATCGAAGCCAGTTTGTCGGACTCCCCAGTGTACTCATGGTAAAGAGCAACCAGTGCCTCCACAAGTTCCCGGGAAGGGCCTTCCTGAAACTCCTCAAAGCTCATATTCCCCAAGATATACTCAATCATTGGAGCCCCCTCCTCAAGCATTAACTCCAAGAGTTTTCTCTCCGGCTCGGGAATTATATCGACGGTCTCAGGACTTTCAGATTGTGCCGGAGCTGTTTCCGGCGATACTCGACGCCTCCTGAAATGTGCAGCGACCTCTTGCGCTACATCTCCCTCCAGAACACCAAATAATTGACTCGTCTTCTGGATATATAATTTTTGAAGAAGATGATCCTGCAACCAGGTAATCCGCTCTGCGACTCTGGAAATTTCCTTCCGCATCCCCTGGGGCGTGCTGAGTGCATTCTTCTGCTTAGCAGACCAGAAAAGAGAATTAAGCCAGTCCTTGGCCTCATCCTGAAGGTAGGCTTTGAATTTGTCGGTACCCTGTTGGCGGACAAATGAATCCGGGTCCTCCCCCTCCGGCAACGACACAACGCTTGCATCCAGTCCATTTTGGAGGACACAGTCAATGGCACGTTCGGTCGCCGCAACTCCCGCCACATCTGCATCATAGAGCAACTGAATCTCTTTTACAAAGCGTCCCAGCAACTTTACCTGTTGCGGCGTGAGCGCAGTTCCGCAGCATGCCACCGATCCAATGCCTGCCTGATCCAGAGCCAGAACATCCGTGTACCCTTCCACCAATAGAACCTTGCTCTGCTGACGTGCTTCCCGTTTAGTCTGATAGAGACCATAGAGTACGAAGCTTTTATGGTACACTTCGGTTTCCGACGAGTTGAGGTACTTCGGCGTTCTCGGACCTTCTGCCAGCGCCCGGCCCCCAAAACCCACAATCTTCCCGATATGAGACCAGATCGGAAAGATTACCCGGTTTCGGAACCGATCATAATATCCCCCCTTATCATTCTTGATGACCAGCCCGGCTCTTTCCAAGGCCTCCGGTTTGATATGTCCGTGTTCTGCCGCCTTGAGAAGGCCATCCCATGAATCAGGTGCATAACCCAACTGAAATCGCTCAATGGTTTTCTCTGTCAATCCACGCCCTTGTAAGTATGCACGTGCCTCCGCACCGGCTGCGGAGTCCTGAAGCTTTTGGGTGAAGTACTCAGACGCGAATCGAAGCGCATGATAGACGACCTCTGTTTTTTCATATGCCTCCCGATCTACTCTTTGCTCCGGGATTTTAATCCCGGCTCGATCAGCGAGCCAGCGCACCGCGTCTACGAACTCAAGCCGCTCAATCTCCATGACGAATGTCAAGACATTGCCTCCTTTGCCGCATCCAAAACACTTAAAAATCCCCCTGGATGGGTTCACATTAAAGGATGCAGTCTTTTCGTCATGAAACGGACACAACCCCACGTAATTGGTGCCCGCTTTTTTCATCCGCACATAATCCTGAACCACACCCAGGATATCTGAGCTTTCGCGCACCTGCTCCACAATATGCTCGGGGATCCGCATATGCTTTACATGCGAGCTGTTTCCACCGGAGGTTGCTCGGGTTTATCGGAACATTGACATGCCCCCAGGGCAAGCAGTCCTACTAGAAGGATCGAAAAAATAATTCTGACCATGACAAATGAGTTTCTGTTATCACTGGAGGTTTAACGAAAAATGGGCGCCTATTTTACCGTGTTCTCTGTACCTACTCATTAGACCTTTGTTCTCATGCACGAGTCGTCTCAGCGTCAGCAAATATCTCCACGTCACTTGGCGATAGAGCCCCAAGGCGCCGATGCTCGGCCCATGTCCTTGCACCCGTTCATGCACCCCGCCATGGTGATCTTCGCTCAGTTTTTATCCCCAGCATCAGTGGTCACTCCTTGACCGACCAAATTCCTGCGAGGAAAGAAAATTGGCCAAAGAATTGATGTCCTTATCTTGATTGCTACTAGCTCATGGTGCCCCTGATAATTGATAGCATGGAGGCCTAATGGAATACGGTACTCCTTGCCCCTTCGCTGTTTTCGTTCACTGAACCTCAACAGAGTGCAGGTTTTCCAGCCGGGCTTATTATATTCATCCCTGTAGTACAGAAACCGATCAATCTGTCGCAGTAAAAGAAGTGGGGAAACGTTCTAAAGACACAAAATCTGATTGAGCTTATCTTACACATACTGTGAAACAAAGGGGGTATTCCATCTTACAACATATCTGTCTCATCACATTCAAACGATTCAACTATTCTCATGGTAAATGACAAGCGCTCCCTCCTATCGGAAGCCGAATCGGCGGCACAACGTGCGTCTGTGACTGGCTGGTTTTTCTTGGGATTTTTAGCTACTACCATCGGGCTGCTGATTGCATATCTGCGCTCACCCAAAACACCAATCCGGTTATCAATAAATTGGGAAGGAGATGACCGACATCTTTTTGAACAAGCCTATAGTGAGACACTGAAAGCAAAACAGGTTAAGTCCACATGGTTGGGGTTCGTCGTGGGAATTTTGTTTTGGGTTCTGTTGATTATTGGTTATATCTTTTTCCTCCAGTGGATAATGGAACGCTCTTTCCGAATGTAGTTTGGGTTCTGTTGGTTATTGTTATTAATTGGTATTCTTCCGGCTTCATCTAGTTTAAAAATCGCACATCCAGCCTAGTTCACTTATCCAGAACAGCCAATAACACCCTGCTTAACATAGACTCTCCGCCAGAAGCGTCAACAAAGTTTCCCCACCCAGCCTCAGCTAACTGAATTGAGAACTGATGAGTCTTGCTTATGGTACTTGGTTTACACTATCTTTGGGCTTGGGTTGATACGTCTTGGCTTGGAAATTCTAGGAATAGACATAGGGGGATCCGGGATTAAGGGAGCCCTGGTTGATATTGAGTCCGGGCAACTGACTTCGGAGCGTTTCCGTCTTGATACGCCCATCGGAGCATATCCAGAGGAGGTTGCAGAAGTCGTGCATGCGGTCGCGAAACATTTCTCGTGGAGGAAAAAGATTGGAATCACAATGCCTGTACGCATACGCGACGGCATCGCCTGCACGGCCGCAAATATTGATCAGTCCTGGATCGGCACAGATGTGGAAGCACTGTTTTCATCTACACTGGACTCTGAAGTAACTGTGCTCAACGATGCAGATGCTGCTGGCTACGCAGAAGTCCATTATGGTGCAGCCAAAGGTGCGTCTGGAAAGACGCTCATACTAACCCTGGGCACGGGCATTGGCTCCAGCTTGTTCGTGGGACCTATCCTGGTCCCCAATCTGGAGCTTGGCCATCTACGCATGAGTGGTACCATTGCAGAAGCTTTGGCGGCCAACAGTATACGTAAGCGAGATCAACTGTCTTGGAAAAAGTGGGCGAAGCGTCTTCAAAAATACCTGACGTACATCGAATTCCTGCTAGATCCGAACATGATTGTTCTCGGTGGAGGGGTCAGTCGCCCGAAGCGTACAAAGCACTACTTTCACCTGCTCAAAACAAGAGCAGAACTTCTACCTGCACATTTTCAGAACGAAGCCGGCATTATCGGGGCTGCGTGTGCTGCCCATACTCGAACGGTTTGATGCCCCTTTCACCATCAATCATTCGACAGCAGCTTTCATCTGATGACCCCGATCTGCAAAGATCTGGTTTTGATCACCTGATTGATGCGCTCAATCGCGGATCGGTACGGGCAGCTTCCCGCAATGAAGAGGGAATCTGGCAGGCCCATGCCTGGGTGAAGAAGGGCCTGCTTTATGGATTTCGAACCGGGAGGCTGGAGAAGATCGCCGCAGAGCCGGCCCCTTTCTTTGATAAGCATACGTTCCCGCTCAAGCCCCTCAACGTCCAGGATCATGTTCGACTGGTACCCGGGGGCTCTTCTATTCGGACTGGCTGTTATGTCAGCCCGAGTGTCATCTGCATGCCCCCGATGTACATTAATACGGGCGCATATGTTGATGAGGGAACCATGGTGGATTCGCATGCTCTCGTGGGCAGTTGTGCACAGGTTGGAAAACGGGTGCATGTGTCTGCTGCTGTACAGATTGGTGGCGTATTGGAGCCTCCTGGGGCCCTACCGGTAATCATAGAGGATGACTGCTTTCTTGGCGGAAGCTGCGGTATCTATGAAGGCTGCATTATTCGCGAAGGTGCTGTACTGGCCCCTGGTGTCATTCTGACCAATGCTACGCGGCTCTATGATCTAATCCATGAGCAGATCGTCAAGCCGGGCGAGGTACCTGCCGGGGCGGTTGTCGTCCCCGGGAGCCGCTCCAAATCGGGCTCCTTTGCCCATGAGCATGGGATTGCTACGTATGTGCCGGTAATCGTGAAATACCGAGACGATCAGACAGATGCAGCGACGGAACTGGAATCTGCGCTACGTTAGCCTATCCAGTATTCAGATCTTAAAGCAGGACTGCCCCGGCTGGTTAAGGTGTGAAGTATTCGCTTTTTCCAAGCGTTCCAGGACTACTCTGTCAACTCACGCCGTTATTGAGGGATTCTTCAGGATCAGGGCATGTCCAAGGCAGCACATCTATCTCTCCGTTCTCCTGTCCTTGTCCTGCAATAATACACACACCATTCTCAAATAACTTAAGAACACATTTACCAAATCTTGTTTGCGCGGGTCGCCCTGCTCCATCTTCAAGCAAACAGATTTCGGATTCGTCCAAAAAACCATTCGTTTCGCTGAAGGACAGTGCAAATACCAAAGCCCAGGCATCGTTGTCCGTGAACTGAAAATAGGGTACGTTTCTGGAAGTTCGTCCTGAGGCACTGGCATCTTCTATCAATTCCGACTCATCAGTACCCATAATCAAGACGGCGTCGCCCGTCGCATAACGTTTCACCAATGATGTAATCTCATCGAGATACTCGTCTTGACCCTCTGTTTCGACAGTATTTTGGCAATCCGCAAACGTGATTCCGAAGATCAATGAGAAGAGTCCACCAAAAATAAAACGGGGTTTCATGTGCACGATTAAAGGATTTTGTTCGAGAGTCAGGAGCATAATCATTCAGATTAATAATGTGCTCGCTCGGCACTGTGATTGGGACCACATCGGAACAGCCCTGTGCCAAGATACGCACCAGAGAATTAGAAATTACGGTTTCTATCCCTATTTGTGTGGGATGATTGATTTGGAGTTCAACGAAGCATGCTAATGAAAAAAAGATTCCTTTGCAGTGATGGATGCAGCTTAGGATTAGAGCACGGCTGGAAGGTTAATACGATGCTAGTGAATGAGTAGAAGCAGCGGGCTGATGCCTACATTTTGTATTCTGGGGACACGATGGTTTATTCCGAGAAGGCGGGATGGCGGTGCTATATAATCATCAGAGAGAGCGAACCTGATGTCACTTGGACTGGTTTGGGTTTTACCGCGAGTTTGCCCGTATTCACAAACATTTGAGGTAGAAACCTTCGTGGGAGATATTGGAAGGACGTGTAAGACAACTTGCTGAAACGCAGGACGATGATGTTCGTGGCACATCTCTTTCCCATGTGTCCGAAGTGTAACGGAGGGGGCTATTTGCACGATCTGCGCGGCATTCGATAATCGTATCTAAATGCTGCTCAAGAGTGCTGAAATACGCGGTTATGTACTCCAAGGCACGGGTGCACTGTATAGCTTTCCACCAAGATGAGGACGGCCCGATGAGATCTACTCTGGCAAGACGGGCACCGAAGTTGTAGCATCCTCCTTGAAAGTCCTAGACCATAAGGCTTGTGTTAAGGCTTGTTGGTGTGCTAGGCGTCTGTCAAGTTGATTTATGGCCTTGCGTAATTCCTTGAATTCGTCCCTGAATTCGTCCCGCCAGTTTACTGTTATCCTCACGGAATTCGTCCCGCAGTTTACTGTTTCCATCGTGCAGTCCACTGATTTGTTGGCTGAATTCGTCCCGCAGTTTACTGTTTCCATCGTGCAGTCCACTGATTTGTTGGCTGAATTCGTCCCGCCAGTTTACTGTTTTGGCTGTGGAGTTCCTGAATCACTTGATCAAAACGCTTATTTTGTGAAACACTCCACCGCCAAGTTGAGAGGATAAACGTAACAATAATGCTCGCTGCGGCAATGATTGCGGCAATGATTTCTGGCTGCATCTCTTTAGATAGTGATTATAGTTATTGCACGGAGTTATTGCACGGGGTGCTATTCCCAGAAAGGTATGAAGTTCCCAAGATATAGTAGGGTTTTTATTGATAGTCGGGCGTTTTTGCTGTCATGGCTCATCTCGTAATGAAAGCAGCAGGGTTCTATCCACAACATTCGGGGTAGAACCGAAATTACAAACGGTGATTGGCTTGAGTCTTTTTTGATGTTTCATCATCCTCGCTATTGCCCGGTATGGATATGCACATGAGGAATCACTGGGGCAGAGAATCTATCAAGATGACTTGCCCCATAACGCATTGCCACCACCCTCTACTAATAGCCTGTCGGCATCGCTCACAGGTAGTCGCAATTTATGTATATTAACCGGGTCTTCACAATTCGATCATTGTCCAAAAATCTCACTCTAGTTTGACTCATCCACATGATTAATCGTAATCGTCTCTTTTATGGCAGTTGCCTTGCCTTGTTAACGACAGCATTTGCTTTCACCGTCATTTCCGGTATTGCCTTCTCGGTGAAATCAGAGTTTGTCCTCACAAATGCACAGCTGGGGGTTTTCACTGGTGTATTCTTCATTGGATTTACCATCAGTCAGGCCATTTTCTCTCCGCTCTGCGATATCATTGGAATGCGGTGGATTGTGCGGGGAGCATTCGTGATGCATGTAGCCGGGGCGATTCTGATCATGACCGCCCAGGGCTATGTGCCTGCCGTTGCCGGTTCACTGTGTGCCGGACTTGGCGCCGGCCTGGTTGAAGCTGGATGTAACCCCCTTGTTGCAGCACTCTATCCGGACAACAAGACTTCCAGGCTGAATCATTTTCACATGTGGTTTCCCTACGGAAATCTGATTGCCGCCCTCCTTCTGACCCTGGTCTTCGCACAACTTGGAAGTGGTTGGCGTGCACAACCTTTACTGATCTTGATCCCCGCGCTGGGATATGGCTTGATGATGTTTACCGCCCCCTTCCCACAAACGGAAGGAGTCCAAGCTGGTGTCTCTGTAGGTGAATCTTTCAAGGCACTCTTCGCCCCTATTATGCTCATCATGTTACCTATGATGTTGCTTACCGCCTCTATGGAGCTCCCTCCGTCAAGTTGGGTTCCCCCTGTACTCCAGGCGGGTGGGATCAATGGGTTGCTCGTGTTTGGATTTGTGTTTGGCATCATGGGCACACTTCGCCTGCTCGCCGGCCCAGTCGTTCGAGCTCTTACCCCGACCGGTATCCTGTTTGGGGGCGCCGTTCTTGCCACACTAGGACTCTATCTGTTCAGTATGGCGGAATCAACACTGATGGCTTTTCTGACGGCTGCAATCTGGGCTGTCGGGATTGCCTATTTCTGGCCAACCATGTTGGGTTATGTGTCTGAACGAAACCCCAAGAGTGGAGCTCTGGGGCTCGGTGTGATGGGGGCCGTCGGAATGTTGGCTTCCTTCTTCGTCACGCCCTGGCTGGGGAGCGTGGCCGATGATCGGGGACACGATACGTTGGACAATGCAGTGGTTGTCGAAATATTTGAAGATGTGAATCTCCAATTCCCGGGCGAAGCCGAAACCGCTGGAGTACAAGCCAGTGATATTATGGCGGTGAATACGACGGTTGCAGAGGTGCTGGCCCAGCGCGAAAGTAATGGGGATTTACCTCGTGGAAGTACGATGCAAGCGCTTAGATCCATCAGTGGATCCGGTGTCGATTTAGAGGTCGTGGAACGAGCACAGGCGGAACTGAACCCTGCAGACAATGCGGGAGGCCGACTCTCTTTCCGTACCTTAGCCCCCTTGGGCTTCATCCTGATCGTGGTATTTGGATTTCTACTGGTGCGGGATCTTCGGGCCGGTGGTTACCGCGCAGAAAAGCTCGGCAGTCAGGAAGAATAGGAATTCCCGACGCGATTTAATCCGTCGGCGAGGTCATTGCATCTCGGAGCACCTCCGCCGGATGCAGCACGCGCTCAATATCGTAGTGCTGCAACTGGTGGCGGCAGCTGGTACCTGGGGCGACAATCAATGCATCGCTGTCGGCGCTGCGCATCTCGGGGACCAGACGCCTTTCTGCCATCTTTCGGGAGATCGCGTAGTGCTCTTTCTCATAGCCAAAGGCACCCGCCATCCCACAACAACTGGAGTCCACCTCGCGCACGCGATAGTTTTCAGGTAACGCCAGGATTTTTCGCGTTGGCTCCGTCCCTACAAGTGCGCGCTGGTGGCAGTGTCCATGCAGCAAAACCTCTTTTGCTGTGCTTGTGAAGGTCATTGGCAATCGCCCCTCTTCTGCAAGGCGGGCGATAAACTCGTCAAATAATACGGCCTGGCCGGCAACCAGCCGTGCGTCTTCGCTCTCCGGCAACAGGTACAGGTATTCGTCACGCATGGATAGCAAACAACTCGGCTCCAAACCAATGATGGGCAGTCCCTGCTTTGCATATGGCAATAACCGCTCAATGGTATCCTTTGCTGCAGCACGGGCCTTGCTTACCATCCCCTTCGAAATCAACGGCCGTCCACAGCAGCGATGCCCCGGCAGGATAACCTCAAAGCCGGCTGCTTCCAACACTTCAACGGCTGCAATCGATACGTGAGGGTCGTTAAAGGTGTTAAAGGTGTCATGAAACAGCACAACCTGCTGCTTCTGCGCTCTATTTCGTGAGCGCTTCCTGAACCAGGCAGTAAAGGGGCGTCGTGCAAATGTTGGCATCTTGCGCTGCATGGAGATCCCCAGTGCGCGATCCAGCATGAAACGTACGGGAAAACTCCCCAGGACCGCGTTAAATACAGGTGCGAGTATGCCGCTGGCCAGGCGACTGATTTTTGCGATATCCCCAAACATGCGGCTGCGCAGTGGGATGCCATGTTTCTTGTAATACTGTGCCAAAAATTCGAACTTGATCTTCGCCATGTCAACCGATGAGGGGCACTCGGACTTGCATCCTTTACATTCGACACACAGATCCATCACCTCATACATACGCTTACTGGTCAACTCTTCGTGGGGCAGTACACCAGAAATTGCTGCTCGCAGGGCATTGGCACGGCCCCGGGTGGTGTGCTCTTCCTCATGGGTCACCATAAAACTGGGACACATCACTCCGCCCGTTTCTTTGCGGCAGATCCCTGCTCCATTACACATCTCCACTGCACGATCAAACCCATGCTCCGCACTGAAATCAAGGTTTAGCTCCAGAGGGATAACTTCATAGTCGGGACCAAAACGTAAATTTTCTGTTCCAGCAGGTGCATCCACGATCACACCCTGATTCAATAATCCATCGGGATCCCAGATTTGCTTCACTTTCTGGTACAGTTGATACAAATCCGGTCCAAAGAATCGTTCATTTATCCAGCTTCGCACCCGCCCGTCTCCATGCTCACTGGAGAGTGCACCCCCATATCCCTGCAGTAAGTCAACGGCAAAATCAAGGATTTCCGGGATCTTGGCAATCTCCGATGCTTCTTTTGTATTGATCAGGGGGCGAATATGGACACAGCCTGCACTGGCATGCGCGTAATAGGCGACCCGGGTATCCCTCTCCTCACAGAAATGGCCAATTTTCTCCACATACTCTGCCAAGTGCTCGGTTGGAACGGCTGCATCTTCGATAAATGGGATTGGCTTGTGATCCCCCTTGATACTCATCAGCAGCCCCAAGCCCGCTTTCCGAACGGCCCACACATTCCTCTGTCGGCTGGGATCCAGCACCGGCAGCACACTGCCCTTATGACCCTGTCCGGCAAGAACCGTGCGAAGGCGTTCAATTTTCGAGCGCAGTTCTGCTTCGCCACTCCCATAAAACTCTGTAATGAGAATACAATCTGGATCTCCCTCAATGAATGTCGGGAGGAGTCGTGCATATTTGGGTACATCCTTACATAATCGCAACCCCAGGTTATCCAATAGCTCAATTGCGCTGGGATTGGCTTCCAGGATGGCTGGAATTTGCCGGAGTGCTTCTACGGTGGAGCTGGAGTGGACAATTGCCAAGCCACGAGCCTCCGGGATGGGAACCAAGTTGAGCGTCACATCTTGAATTACGGCCAAGGTCCCCTCCGCACCGCATACCAGTTTTGCCAGATTAAACCGCTCGTCCTGGGGAACCTTAAAGGACGCGGCTTTTCCAACAAACCGATCCAGGTTGTACCCTCCACACCGCCGCCAGTGACGGGGCGTTCCTTCAATAATTGTTTTGCAATGCTCTGGCGATTGGGTCAGCTCTATTATCCCCCGATAGAGCCTTCCTTCAGCATCACTTTGCTGCGCCTTCTTTTTGAGCCCTTCCGCCTCCAATGGCCCCAGATATGCCTGAGAACCGTCACTCAGCACGACGTTCATATTGAGGACATGATCGGCCGTCATGCCATAACAGATTGAATGGCTTCCCGTTGAGTTATTGCTGACAATCCCTCCCAAAGCAGCTCGATTACTGCTGGCCGGATCCGGGCCAAACTGCAATCCGGTCGGTGCGATATTGTTGTTGAGTTGATCCAGTACAAGGCCCGGCTCAGCCCGTACCCAGCCTTCTGCCTCGTTCACTTCCAGGATTCGATTTAAGTGACGTGTGAAATCCATGACCACTGCTTCGGAAACCGCCTGTCCAGCGAGGCTACTGCCCCCGGTCCGAGGAAGAATCGGGATGCCAAATTTGGCGGCGAGCGTAACCGCCGCGTGCACATCATCCCTTGAAGCCGGAAAAAAGACGCCGTGCGGCATCACACTGTAAATGCTGGCATCCGTACTGTAGAGGACGCGGCTATACTCGTCTGTTCGAACCTCTCCCTGGCTCTCCCTTTTGAGTGCACGCAAAAAATCTGTCAACGCCAAATCCTTGTTTTGCATTAATCGCTATGACTGGTGTACAGGATTCTCCAGGTTTGACCTCGCTTGGAGTCAGCTACATACACATTACCATTCCCTTGAACCATCAGATGCCGTGCCCACCCTAGTGAGTCTGCCACCACAACTGCGCAAAACCCGGCCGGCAGGATTAATCCGTCATTGTTTTCCAAACAGGTGGGTTCCTGGAATTGCTCCACCGCACAGGCCACAATTAGCAGGAAGGGAAGTATGGCAGATGATTTCATTTGGGGGGTTCTACATTTTGATCACCAAAGAGCGTCGGCATTTCGCCGGGAATTTTTCGGTCAAAGTGCTGATAGGCCCGTTTCGTAGCAATACGTCCCCGAGAGGTGCGCTGCATGTATCCTTCCTGGATCAGATAGGGTTCATAGACTTCTTCGATGGTGCCTGATTCTTCACCCACCGATACGGACAGAGTCGAGAGTCCGGCGGGCCCCCCGCCAAATTTATCAATCAGACTCAAAAGAATGCGTGTATCCATATCGTCGAGTCCTTCTGTGTCTACATCCAGTGCGGTGAGTGCCCGGTCAGCTGTTTTGAGGCTTATACGACCGTCTCCTTCGACTTGCGCAAAGTCCCGTGCACGACGCAAAAGGCGGTTCGCAATGCGCGGGGTCCCCCGGCTTCGACGGGCGATTTCCCATGCCCCCTCCTTTTCGATTGAGACGTTCAGGATGTTCGCGGAGCGTACTAAGATCGCCTGGAGCAATTCGGCACTGTAATAATCATATCGAAAATCTATCCCGAACCGGCTGCGCAGGGGGGCGGTCAGTAATCCTTTTCGCGTGGTGGCTCCAACCATCGTGAACCTGGGTAGCGGAATCTTTACACTTCGGGCATTGGGACCACTGTCAATGACAATGTCAATATAATAATCCTCCATGGCCGAATAGAGATATTCTTCGACCAGCGGGGACAGCCGATGCATTTCATCAATGAACAGGACATCACCTTCTTTCAATTTCGTAAGGATTCCTGCCAGGTCTGCCGGCTTATCGAGGACAGGGCCGGATGAAGTCGTGATTGCGGCCCCCATTTCCTCTGCGATAATATGGCCAAGCGTTGTATTGTGGTTACAGAAACCGTTCCCGATAAATGAATGTGAGTCGGGAACAACAAAATCGAAGGTTTCTGCCTCTGATGACTCAATCCGCATGACCGTAGCCCACTCAAACGCACCTGTTGTTTTTGGTCTTTCTGCATGAGAATCTTCCAGAGCAGCGATATCTCTAGCCGTCAGACCAAGGCCCCCCTCCATGGACAAACTCTTTGGACATACCAAAACATTATCCCCCTCCTCAATGGATGCGAGGGGTCGCCAAGTCAGAGAGCCTTGTGTTTCTGCCAATAGTGGATGTCTTGGTGTGCCTTCTATAGATTGACCACAGTTCGTACTAAGGCGGATTGTAGGCCCGCCCCCACTCGCATATACATGTGACGTCCGCTCAGCTCCGCGTGCTCCTATAACGGTCACGGTATGCTTCCTGTATTCCCCTGGTCTCAGGTCACTGGGAATCAGACATCCCATCGGGACCTCGCCTTCTGGAGTTTGGATTTGCGTATCTGCTGTCACACACTTCCCCAATCCTGGAGGACCGGACAGGAGTACATGGTCCAGCGCTTCTCCGCGCTCTAGAGCAGCCTGCATAAATATGCTCAGATTGCTCTTGATTTTATCCTGTCCAATGAAATCTTTCAGCCTTCGCGGCCGAAGCCGTCTCTCAAAATCCTCATCGCGCATTTTGGGAGCAACGGTACCTGAACGATCAGTCATAAGTATATAGGAGACGAATTGTGTATCGCATGAATTATCCAGAGTATTCTCTGCAGGTTGCAAACCCCGTAGCTACCTGCTACGTTTCAAGTACCGGTTGCGACTAAACATAAGCTAGATCCTCAAAATATGCTGAATCTGAGCCAGGAGCTAAGGCTGCAGCAGAAGCTGTCCCCTCAGCAGATCCAGTACATCAAATTATTGCAACTGCCAACCCTTGCTTTGCAGCAGCGCATTCAGCAGGAGCTGGAATTGAACCCTCTTCTGGAAGAGGAGACGCCGGATGAAATCATATCGGGGTCTGAGGAAGAGTCTATGGAGAGCAGTAATGAAGAAGAATTTGATCTGGAAGACTTGCTCCCGGATGTAGATGACCTGTATGGATACAAAGCCCGCGTAGACGATCATCAGGAGGACCGAGAGATACCGATCACATCCGCGGAATCCATGACGGATTATCTGCGCAGTCAGAAAGGATTTTTGAGCTTGGACCGACGGGACACATTGATTGCAGAACAAATCATTGGATCCATCGATGAGGACGGTTACCTGAGACGAGAACTCGCTTCGATCGTCGATGATATTACATTCAATTACCGGGAGGAACTCTCAGAAAAGGATGTGCTGCGTGTCTTGCGTCGTATTCAGCGGCTTGACCCGCCTGGCATTGCAGCGCGCAGCGTGCAGGAATGTCTGCTCATCCAACTGGAACTGATGCCGGAAAATACTCCCGGACATGCTGTTGCTGTTCAAGTGATCACCAAGCTGTTTGCTGCTTTTTCCCGAAGACAATATGGGCGGATCAAAGAAACGTCTGAATATTAACGATGTCACACTCAAATCTGCTATAGACCTGATCCAGTCCTGCAATCCGAAACCCGGTGAGGGTGCAATCACGCCTCAGGAAAACTATGTGATACCTGATTTCCTGGTTCGGAAAGCGGATCAATTGTTTGTGATTCAGCTCAATTCCGGCAATTTCCCGACACTCTCGGTCTCCAAACCTTACCGGGAGATGATGGAAAAAATGTTTGCAGACAAGAAATCTGATTCCGCGAAGACATCGGATACCCAAACCAGACAATTTCTTCGATCCAAGCTTGAGTCAGCAAAGTGGTTTATTGATGCGGTACAGCAGCGCCGTAAAACCATGCTGTCGGTCATGCGTGAGATCGTCTCCTTCCAGGAAGCCTTCTTCGCCTACGGGGAAGGACACTTGCGCCCGCTGATCCTCAAGGATATCGCTACACGGATCAATATGGACATTTCCACGATCAGCCGCGTGGTGAGTGGCAAGTATGTCCAATGTGATTTTGGTGTCTATGAGCTCAAGTATTTTTTCTCTGAGGGAGTCGCGACAGACGCCGGCATCAGCGTATCGAACAAAGAAGTCAAGTCCATCATCGCCACAATGATTGAGCAAGAGGACAAGACGAATCCATTAACGGATCAGGAAATCACGGCCAGTTTGAAGGAGCAGGGATACCGTATTGCACGACGCACGGTCTCCAAGTACCGAATGCAACTGGGGCTGCCGGTCGCTCGGCTGCGAAGGGAGATTGTTTTGACATGATCACGAATGTGCGCGGTGAGAATGCGTAGAAATTAGTTGGAACTTGAATTCTCTCTGGGGTGGGAATCAAGAGAACATTAAATCCAGCCATAACGGTAATAAGTTAAGAAAGCAACTGCAAAGCACAAATAAAAATCTGGTTTAAGGGAATGAAAAGGCGAAAATACTTCCGCACGCTATACAATAATAGCGTCCACTAAATATATAGTTCCAACCATTGTTCTGTATAACAGACTTTGAAACTATGCCCTAACATTCGGAGAGGAAAAACAAGCCTGCGACACTCTTTCGGGATATAATTTCTTTGTCTGGATTGCGTATATGGGGGTTTCTGCGTGTAAGTGAGTTGTCTGCGGTACGAAAATGTAACTTTGGTCCGATTTTTGCCGTAGTGATTGAGTGATCGAGCGAACCACTAAACTTTAGTTGCTCCTGACGCGCTGAAACGAAAAAATGAAAAATACAAATCCACTTGGAAGACTATTTGCACGGTACTTGGCTGGCCAGATTGAAGAGTCTGTATGGAAGCGGTTCCTGTCCGTACTGGAATCGTTTGAATCGAACCCGTCAGAGCGTTCAGCCTTAATTGCGTTCTTTGACGATATCTTCGCAGGAACCGGTGGTCGCACTGCACCACAACTCAACCGCCTACTTGCTGAAGCGGTCAAAGTTTAGCGTCTGCTGACAGTTGAAATAAATTCAGGGAATCCTCATTCCTGCAGGGCCAGCATCTCGTGATCTGGCCCTTTCTTTTATCTTTCCCGAAAATAGCATTGCCTTTTGTGTTAGATTGCGCCAATACAAAAGCCTCAGCAGACGCGTATAAGCGTTTGGCAAGGCCTCGAATTTTCCAACGATGATCCCCAATCAGTATTCAATATGAAGCGGTTTGAAGATCTTTTTCAGGAGTTGAAAGATAAAGTAGATCGACAGGATACGGACTCTGGCACAGTCCATGCGGTACATGCAGGTTCTCACGAGATTGGCAAAAAGATTCTAGAAGAGGCTGGCGAAGTCTGGATGGCGGCCAACTACGAAACCCGGGAACGCACCGCCGAAGAAATCTCTCAACTGATCTACCACATTCAGGTTATGATGCTCGCCTGTGACCTGTCTTTGGAAGATATTTATCGTCACCTCTAAGCCGCTTTCCCAAATGTTGCAGATTGCACTACCCAATAAGGGAGCACTCGCCGCGGATGCTGTAGAACTGATTCGGGCATCCGGCTATAAATGTCAGCGCTCAGGCCGTGAGTTGCGTGTTTTGGATACGGAAAATCAAGTCCTCTTTTATTTCCTACGTCCTCGTGATATTGCGACCTATGTGAGTAATGGGGTTCTTGATTTAGGTATTATCGGCCGGGATTTTCTGATTGAACAACAGGCCAACCTGGAAGAAATCCTCTCTCTCGGTTTCGGGGCGGCACAACTGTGCTATGCAGGCCCGCGTGATCGTAACCTTACCCTGGATCAGTTTGATGGACTGCGCATTGCGACCTCATTCAGCCACTTGGTTTCAGCTGACTTGGCGCAAAGAAAAATCCAAGCCGAAATCGTATCTCTTGACGGGGCTGTTGAAGTCTCCATTCAACTGGGTGTAGCGGACCTTATCGCCGACCTCGTCCAGACCGGACGTACCCTGGAGGACGCCGGACTCTCTGTCATTGGCGAACCAATCCTACGCACCGAGGCTGTACTGACTGGCCGTCCTGGAACGGTTGAGGCCGAGTCAGCTGCAGACCTGTTTGTGCGACGCATTCAAGGAATCCTTCTGGCCAGAACTTATGTGATGATCGAGTATGGGTGCCCACGATCATCGCTTGAACGTGTATGTGAGATCACCCCCGGCATCGAGTCACCGACCATTGCTCCCTTGAGTAAGCCGGACTGGATTGCGGTGAAAGCTCTGGCAAAACGGGAGGAAGCCAACCAGATCATGGATGAGCTTAAACGACTTGGTGCAACGGGGATTGTGGTTACGGATATCCGTACCTGTAGAATTTGAACTCGTGGACCGTTTCCTTGCCAGACTGATGATGCTGACCCTGATTGGCGGGACTGCACTCTCATGCAATGAGTCCGCTACGCTGCAGGATAAAATAGAGGCAGTGATCAGTGAGTACCCGAATGCTACGGTCGCCGTGGCGGTTCGGGATGCAAGTACCCAAACCACTCTGGACATACTTCCTGACCGCTCTTTCCATGCCGCCAGCACGATGAAGGTGCCGGTGCAGATTGAAGCATGGCGGAGAGTTCGGGACACCGACCTCTCCCTGGATTCAACCCTCGAAGTAAAAAATTCTTTCCGCTCAATTGTAGATGGAATGCCCTACAGTATTGGGGAAGATTCGGACGATGAGATCTATGAACGACTGGGAGAGCGCATGACAATCTCGGAGTTGATCTATCAGATGATTACCGTATCGTCCAATCTTGCTACGAATCTTCTGATTGACTTTCTGGGAGCAGAGTCTGTTCAGGAAACGGTTGATTCTCTGGGAGCTCCCGGCATGCAGGTGCTTCGGGGAGTAGAAGACCTCAAAGCCTTTGAACTCGGTCTCAGCAACTCAACGACATCCCGCGCTTTGGCAACCCTCTTGGAAGCCATCAGCCAGGGAAAGGCAGTCAGCCCTGCAGCAGATAGCAGCATGGTCAAAGTATTGCTGGACCAGGCATTCAATGAAATGATTCCCGATGGACTCCCGTCCGATGTGCTGGTTGCACACAAGACGGGGCAAATCACGCAAATTCATCACGATGCGGCAATCATCTACCCGCCGAACTCCCCGCCCTATGTTCTGGTAATCCTGATTGAAGGATTGGACGAAGATACCGAATCCGCTGCCCTGGGAGCAGCAATCGCACGCACGGTGCACACTGCACTGCGAAATGGAAAGTAACCGGAGCAGCCGGGCTGTCTCTCTGCCTGATCTGCTGCTCAGTACCAAACTCATCCATCACCCACGGATGATACACGGAATCATGGATTGCCGACCGAGCCACAAGGATGAACCGGGAAATATGATTGATCTGTGTCCAAGAGAACCTACCGGCCTTATGGATAGAGTGCGAATAACGCTTCATGTTGGTCTTCACGGATTAACATGCATAACTCGCGGAGATATGTGATAGATTGTCTCTTCATATCGCAGGACTTTCACCCGCTACGCTTTGCCGGTTGGCCTGACACACTGTTCCTTACCTCCATGTATTTTCGTGGCACACGTCAAGTAGCCCAGGATAATTTCACACCCGGGTTACTTTACATTCCCATAAATATCCCCAATCTTCATGCAGGATACGATACTGAGGACCCTGCAAACCTAGTGCGCCCTGCGTTTGGACACTGAGCAGTGTTGGATGTACTTGAGGGTAGCCTACCATTCGTGAATCTCGAGACCGGCGACGAGCGACTGATCTCGGCACCAGACCGGAGCGCGTCACAATCCAATCCCTCCTGTCTCACAGGGTAACCCTTGAGGGCCGGCTGCACTGTTGGATCAACTTCTTTTGGAAGGAGTAGATCATTAGTGTCATCAATCAATGAAATCATGGACTTAGCAGACAACATCGCGAAACAAGGGGCGCGCACGATACAAGCCGGAGTGGACGCGGTCACTAGCGTTGGCAAAAAAGTCCCCGACGTGGTTCGCAAGGTTGTGGAGAGGGACGAGACCGAAACAGGTACGCCACCGCAATACGTCGTCATCGAAGACCTGCCGGACGACATTAAGGAGTGGTACTTGAGCGTGCTTGTGTGGCTCGTTCATGTCGACGATAGCCAGATTGACGAACGGGAGCTGTGCGAAATCCAATTGCTGATGACGCAGCTACAATGCAGCGCCGCAGTGCGCAAAGCCGTTCGCGAGGACCTCGAGAACCCACACAGACTGGTCGCCCAAACGCAGATCAATCGTATCCTGAAATACGGGGCCCCGGAAAATGACGATACGACGTTGGCCCTGAAATGCTCACTCATGAAGGATGCCATTCGGGTGTGCCGCGCCACCTCCGAAGGCCCCGCCTGTGAGCAACCCGAAATCCGTCGGCTGGCCGACATGCTTGAGTTGAACGACGAGCAAGTTCAATTCATCGAGAGCGCTTGCCTACAGGACGAAAAGATCCTATCGGGCGAGCTGTCGGACTCCCAGATCACGAACACGGCTAAAGAAATGGCAGCACAAGCCTTCGCCGTCGGTGTTCCTATCGCCGCCGTCTACCTGAGCGGCAGCGTGGCCGGACTCAGCGCCGCGGGCATCGCTTCGGGGCTCGCGGCACTTGGGCTGGGCGGCGTGCTGGGCCTGTCCGCAATGGTCACTGGTATCGGCGTAGCCATCATCGGCGGCGTGGTTGCATACAAGGGCGTGCAATGGGCTCTAGGTGGGGCCGAGCGAGACCGCGCCTCTCTCCGGGAACTGATGCTACAGGAAATCCTGCGCATCCATCAGCGAGCAATCATCAACCTCGGTGAGGATATGTCGCACTTTGGCAAGCGCATCGCAGAGCTTTTCCAGGAAACGGAAAGAAACCGCAACGCCATCGACAAACTGTTGCACGAGGTGACCCTGCTATCCCGGTCGGCCGAAGCCATGACCAGACTTGGTAAGCAAGCGAACAACTATGAACATGATTTGGAGGAAGCCTCCGGTCAGAGCGAATGATGAACAAGACCATGCAGAACCAGGCTGAGCGGGCAGCTCTCGCTCAGCGGCTTCAGTTGGACGCCCTGCACCGCGCCCTCCAGGGGTTGGAAAGCCAAGTCACCGCTCTGGAATCGGAATCCAACCGCCAATCTGCCGAGTTGTCATATATAGCCGAGATGATAGCGCAGCTTCGCGGCGCCGACCCGTCGCGTCTAGACTCTCAGGAGCGGACCAATGGCAAAACACCGGAGCACCGCCGACCTCCGCCTCGGGCGACACGAACCGCCCACAAGCACTCAACCGATCCGCCCGCCATTGTTCCACTGCCAAATCTGGGGGAGGACTGGGACGCATATATCCGTGATGTGGATCAATACATCGCCAATCACGGGATTGAGGTGCCCCCAGATCCGTTTGGGCAACTTCTGCCTTGGGGTCGCGCAGCCGAGATCCGAAACCGGTTCATCGCGGACTTCTGCCCCGCACCGTGGGATCGTTGGGACTACGGCATCGTCGCGCTGGCGGTGATCGTCGGCGCTCTCACAGACTACCTGCTCGTCGCGACACCCGGGGGGACATTCAAGGGGCAGCCTCAGCGCGGTAGCCCGCTGACGGCATGGATGAAGGAACAGTCGAAGAATCTTGCTCCGATGAAGGGCGATGACGGCATCGACCGCAACGCCTTCCAACAGTGGATCGCCGAACTGACTACCGCCGCGGAAAAGTGGGCTAAGGTGCCCTATGACGTCGTCAGCCCAAAGATCGGGCTGCCCCCAGGAACCCATCGCCTGGCCTCACTCGGCCACAGTCCGCTACTCGGCCTGATCTTCGGAGTAAATGATATCATCTCTGGGACATGCACCTTCATTGATCAGTCCGGCACCTGGCAAGTGATTGACAATCCCCGCTACAAGGGCACTCGCGATCCCCTTGAGGCACTCGTCAAGGTAGTCGTACACGGATTCTCGGACATCTTCACCGCGCAAGGTTTGCCACCACCCTTCATGGCGCCATTCCAGTTCGTCAGTGCGAACTCTGGAGTTTCCCTGAAAGAAGAAGGGGATCCGGTATCGGTCAGAGATGTCGTGCGATACATGTATGCCAATGGCTATGATATGCGCCACTTCATGACTGCACAGATCTCGCCGGCAATCGCCGAGGCCATTCTGTGCATGTACCACAGCATTCGAGACTGCGCGGTCGACCCTAAGCTTGGGAAGACAAAAATCCCGAAAAAACTAAAGCGTGAGCAAATGCTGGTCCTCACACACGCTCTACTTGGATCCGTAAACATCTTGAAAACGGCGATGTATGGTTGGAATCCCATGGCGATCAACCTCGCCCAATTCCAGGCACTCGCGAATCGGATGCTATCACTGGTGAAGCTTGTCGCGGAGCGGGACCAAATGGTTGAGGATACACTGATCAAAGGATTAGAAAAGTTGCTCGCCGGCGAGTGCGATTAGAGTCCGTTCGATGCCTCGCCTGATCCGATCATTGTGATCGCGACAAAGTACAACTTTCGGGTTGACGAGACCTACATCAAGGCGCAAGAGGGAAGCGAGCAAGCCTCCTACGACAAGCATACCGTCAATAAATCGGATGCCTCCCTGCACAAAGATGCCAAGCTTTTCTGATGATTAGCTACTGCAGCGTCACGGATCCACACGAACCTTGTCTATCAGGTTACTCAATCTCATAACCATCTCTGGATAGTGTGGAGCAAGGTTATTGAATTCCCCAATATCTGTACGCAGGTTGTATAGCTCAAGCCAGGTCCGTTCGGACTCAACAAAACGTAGTAGTTTCCAATCTTCTTGGCGGATAGCCTGTACATAATGCCCACCCCAACCGTTATTGAATTCCCAGTAAAAATATTCGTGTTGGGTTACTGGTCCCTCGTCGCGCAGCAGATTTCGCATCGAAATCCCGTTAGTGGGTGGTGCAGGTGTATCTGCAAAATCTGCAAGGGTAGCAGGGATATCCCAACTCCCCCAGGGATGGTCGCTCACGATGCCTTCTGGGATGATTCCGGGGCCCCAGGCAATTGCAGGTACTCGGATACCGCCCTCGTATAGATCACGTTTCAGCCCACGCAGGGGACCGTTGCTCTCAAAGAAACCAGGATCAGCTCCACCTTCAATATGTGGACCATTGTCACTGGTGAACAACACGATCGTGTTGTCATCTAGTTCAAGATCGCGGATATGATCCAGTATCCGACCAACATCTCGATCAAGTCTGGAAACCATCCCTGCAAATGCTGCATGGGGTTGCTTCTGTCCGCGATACGTACCAATGACACCGCAACATGGAAATGGTTTTTCTGGCATTAGAAGGCTTCGTCCAGTGCTATCCTGATAGGGTCTCATGGACTCTGACGGCACCAGAAGTTCCGCATGCACCAGCGGATAAGGGAGATATAATAGGAATGGATGATCCTTGTGCCGTGTAATGAAGTTCAGGCCCGCTTCCGTAAACAGATCCGGCGTATACTGTGTCGTATCAACAGGTACTTGTTCTGTTTTGCCGTTCTGAATACTGAACAGGTGATCTGTATAGTATGAGTGCGCGTGAACATGCCCCAGGTATCCCAGAAATTCATCAAATCCCTGCCGATCCGGTGCACCGTTTTCCGGTGTTCCAAATCCCCATTTGCCAAAGATGCCCGTGGAGTAATCTGCTTCCTTGAGTACTTCAGCCACGGTTAAGTCTGTTTCTTGAAGACCGGGACCGGCATTGGAGCGTGTATGTGAATGTGCCATGTCTACACCTGTCAGGAGGGCGACGCGAGATGGTGCGCAGACGGTATGTCCGGCATAAAAGCTCGTGAATCTCATTCCCTCCGCAGCCATTTGGTCAAGTCTCGGCGTATGAATTTTCTTTTGACCATAAGCCCCCAAATCACCGTAACCAAGATCGTCTGCCAGTATCACGATAAAGTTTGGTGGCCGATCATGTGCTGTTTGTTTGGAGATGTGTTCAGAAAGAGATGCACGAATCACAGCATTTGATTGACTGGAGGTATCTGCAGGTTGGTAACCGGGCAGTTGTATGCTCAGTATCAGGAACGAGATTACCGAGAAGGTGACAGTTAGTGGACGTTGCATGATGTTATTGGGCAAAAGCGGGGTAGGTTTTGAAGCAGATACAAGATACCCGCGAAGTAACTGATATGCCATCTTTTTTCACTGGAGCTATCTGGCATCTGCCAGAAAATAGCCCTACCCGCTACATAGATTTGCCGCTTAACATGATTCCCTGATTTTAGACTTGCAGGGAGCACTTTTGAATAGTTGTGACACTCTTTAAATGATTCATCAGTGAGTTCGGGTTGACGTGCCACATCATTGGCCTATGGAAGCATCTGACAGCCCCGAACTGAGCACCCATTGTACCTGTTGGTCAAACTCCGACAATTTGTCGGAGAGCCTGGCATGGTCAACTCTCTTTCAGATCGTTAACATGCTCGTTCAGAACCTCAAGTGATTCATTGATATCATCCAAGTGCGTTCGGAATGAGACGACCGCTAGACGTAGCACTACAGTTCCCCTGATTCGCGTGGAAGTCAAGAATACCCGACCATCCCGATGCAGGTTATTGATCAGGGCGAGATTAAATTCGTTTGCATCTCCCTTTTCTGGAACGTAGCGGAACGTAACAATCGATAAGTCTGGTGCCGGGCCAACCTGAAATCCCTCGAAACTTTGGAGACGCTCATACGCGTACCGAGCCAGATGAATCTTTTCCGACAAGGCCGCACGGAACGGAGCAACCCCCAGAAGTTTGAGAGGCAGCCACATACGGAGTCCCCGAAAATGTTTGGACAATTCGGGAGATAAATATGCCGGGGAAAGTTCGTGGGCATCCGAGTCCATGTCCAGCATGTATTCACCACGACCACCATGTGCTGGTCCAAGGAATTCCTGGTCACGTACCAGGAGGGCTCCTGTACCAAACGGCAGAAAAAGCGTCTTATGTGGGTCCAGTACAAGGGAGTTTGATTGATCCATGCCAGAGAGAACCTCCTGACCTTCTGGGCAGAGTGCGAAGAACGCGCCGTATGCACCGTCAACATGAAACCAGAGATGGTTTGAACGAGCGACGGAGGCGATATCTCCCATTGGGTCTACCGTGCCCATATTGGTCGTGCCGGCGGAAGCGACAATCAGCCACGGGTTCAGGCCGGATGCTCTGTCGGCGGCAATCGTTTTCTCAAGTGCCTCGGCAGACATCCGGCAGTAATCATCCTCAGCAACCCTGCGTCGTATCGAACTTCCCATACCCGCAATGCGGAGCGCCTTGTCCACACAATGGTGTGTGTGCTCGGTCATGTATACGACCGCACGATCATAATCAACCCCGCGGAGTCCATGTGCTTCACGCGCCGTAATCACCGCAGATAAATTGGCGATGCTTCCGCCGGAAGCTAGATATCCACCGGCCCCTTTGGGATAGCCGACAACCTCTGCCATCCAGCGAACAAGCATGTTTTCCATACGAACGGCTCCGGGAGCCGAGTGAAATACACCAGCATATCGCCCGCCGACGGCTGCAAGAAAATCGCCAAATGCAGAATGCACCAGGCCACCGGATGGAATGTAGCCGAGATACCGGGGAGATCCAGAATTCAGCCCTTCATGATCCACGTAATCATACAGGAGTTGTAATGTATCATCCAGCGAGATCCCTGTCTCAGTGATGGGCGAGGACAGTAATCCCACACTCCGCTCCTTCGATTTGACGAAGGCAGGAGTCTCGCATACGTTTGAAATATGCTGACGGGCGTATCTTTCAACTTTTGTAAATAACTCTCCCAACTCCTCTTGAGTAGGTTCAAGCGCACGGGCCTGCTGCTCAAGTTCAGTCAAAAATTTCTGATTCACTGAATTTTTCCTACTATCGTGTTGCCCGTTGGTACTGGATGCGGGAACCTGAACTGAATGATCCATAGCAGTGGTATCTTTGGAGAGTTGATAAAAAGTCCGTGCACTCTGAATTGAGTGAGCAGAAAAGCATTCACGGAGATCAATCTTGGCCGCATATATCGAAATGGGAGGTACGACCAGCTACACTCAGGATAAATACGAACATAAACCCAAAATGCTTCATAAATTTGTAAAAAGATGAAAAATCGAAAAGCACTGACTCAAAAAATGCTTGCATCGGGCGCGATAGCTGTTTTGCGTCTCCGAGAAGCATTACCGCTCAAGCCAGCGGTGGATGCGCTCATACACGGAGGGATCACGGTTCTTGAAGTTACCCTGACAACCCCGAATGCGCTATCCTCAATTGAAGCCCTGCGAAAATCCTACGGAGCGGAGATCTTGGTTGGGGCTGGATCGGTGATCACAAAAGAGCAGACTCATGAGGTTGCTTCAGCGGGAGCAAATTTTATCGTGAGCCCGATCACTAAGAAAGATGTAATCCATGCCGGGCACACTCACGGTTTACCGGTTCTGCCAGGTGCATTGACCCCCACCGAAGTACAGATTGCTCATGAGTCCGGCGCGGACATGGTGAAAGTCTTTCCTGCAGAACAGCTGGGGTTGAGCTATATAAGAGCACTTTTAGCTCCACTCCCACATTTAAAGTTGGCACCAACAGGAGGCGTGACTCCCGAAAATGCAGGAAAGTGGATTCGTGCAGGTGCCGCGGCCGTAGGTTTGGGTAGTGCTCTGTTTGATACAGAGGCAATTCGAAGTGGTCAACTTTCAATACTTACCGAACGCGCCCGCACTCTATGTGCAAGTATTGCAGAAGCGCGGGAATAAATCTGATGCACCTACGTTCGTATCCGAAGGAAATGATTGAGCAATGTCATCGGGGCGGGGGGCGTTTCGTTGGTCACGGGTGCACTTGAAGTCCGAGGGAGTTGGAATGGTGACGGGGTTGGTAATGGCTTCTTATAGCCTGTAAATGATCTATCGTTTTCGTTTCTACTATGAATCGGGTGTTTGATGGCGTTTGGTGTATATGTTCGCCAATAAGATGCGTTATTGGAAACTTTATCGGTTTTGAGGAGTTTTTGCTCTTATTCCAAGCCTCAAGCCTGTTTCCCATGAACTCCACTTCTGCCCCTGCCTCCGCCCATGCCCTGGCGCCCGCGCCTGTGCCTGCGCCTGTGCCTCTCGATCTCGCGCTCAATCTCACGGACGACCTGAAAGCCCTCGTGCGCCAGTCGGTCGCTCCCTCAACCTTCGAAGCCTATTCGAAGGCGTGGGAACGGCTCGGGGCCTGGCTCAACCTGCAGTCCCTCTCTGTCGATGATCTGTCCGATGCCGTCCTGGCCGAGTACGTGTCCGCTCTGTTTTCCGAAGGTCTGGCGCCCGCGTCCATCCGCATCCTGGTTGCTGGCCCGAAGTTCATCCTCCGCCTCGCTGGACGCGATGGCGTGGCAGGCCCTCTCACGCAGCGGGCCATGGCCGGTGTCTCCCGCGCTGGGCGTGACCGCGGCCGGGGCCAGTCTGCCGGTGTCTCCTGGAAAGAATCCGACCGGATCGCCCGGAAGCTCAAGGAGAAGCCCAATGCCCACGCCCCCTCTGCCTCCCTGCGCGATGGCGCAGCTGTGCGCCTGGCCTCCGATTGCCTGCTCCGCGTGTCGGAACTCCTGGCCGTCCAGGTCGGCGATCTCTCGTTCGATGAGGATGGGAGCGGCGTCCTGTCCGTCCGATCATCCAAAACCGACCAGACCGGCAGGGGCGCGGAGTTGTTCTTTGGAGGTGAGACTGCGGATGCGCTCCGATCATGGCTCTGGGCCCTGGGCAATGCCGTGGGTTCCCGCTCCCTCAAGGAGCTGTTTGGGCTTCCTCCGTCCCAGCACGTCTTCACGCGGGTCTGGCGAGGGGATACCGTGACGGCCGATCCGCTCTCCCACCGGCGCCTCCGTGAAATCCTGAAGAGCCATATGGGAGCGTTCCTGCCCGATGATGGGCGCCGCCGGTCTTCCCACGCCTTCCGGATCGGGAGCGCCCAGTCCCTCGCCCGGGCCGGGGGCTCGCTCGTTGATCTGCAGACCGCCGGTCGCTGGGTCGATCCCTCAATGCCGGCACGCTATTGCAAAGGGGAAATGGCGCGGCGTGGGGCGGTCGCTCGCCTCCGCTACGGGCGGAAGTGAGGCGTGAGGCCTGAGGCCTGAAATCCGTGGCGGGGGCTTGGCCCCTATGCCCTATTCTTCCTGCTCCGCCTTCCGGGCCTCGATCCGGCCTTGTATTTCCAGCGCCCGTTCCTGGGCGGCCTCCACCTGTGCGGAGGTCATGTGCTCGCGTAGTTTCCCGAGGGCTTCGGCGAGGGCTTCGGCGATGTCTCCCTGCTCCGCTGCCTTGGCTAAGATGAGCCATGCGTAGGCCTCCGTGAAGTCTCGCTCCACGCCCTCGCCGGTGGCGTAGGCAAAGCCCAGCTTAGCCTGCGCGGCTGCGTTTTCCTGGTCGGCTGCTTTCCGGTACCACTCGGCAGCGATCCTGTAATTTTGGAGCACGCCCTCGCCGTAGCTGTAGCTTCTGCCCAGTGCGTGCTGCGCCCCGGCGTGTCCCTGCCCTGCCGACCTACTGAACCAGCGGACAGCCTTCTTGTGGTCTTGCCCCACTCCATCTCCGAAGAAGTAGGCGTTCCCCAGCTCGTACTGTGCCTCTGCGTCTCCCTGCCCCACCTTTGCCAGTAGCTCTGCCAGGTATCCCTCAACGCCCTGCCCGTTGGCCGTCCCTGCTGCGATCAGAAGGGCTGCGGCGATCAGCGTGGTTGCTTTGGTCATGGTCTCGGTGCTTCGTGCTTCGTTTCCCGTGCCTACGCAGGCGCTCCTGCCTTGATCCACGCCTCCTTGCCCCCTCTGCTTCCGAATCCCGAATCCCGTGGGGCTGGAATCTATAGCTTTGCCAGGCCTGCGAGGATTTCCCCCGCGTCGGCGTGTCCCTGGTCTGCGGCTTTCGTCCACCAGCGGACGGCCTCCGCGTGGTCTTGCTCCACTCCCTCGCCGAAGTGGTAGGCCTCTCCCAGTTCGTACTGCGCTTCTGCGTGTCCCTGCTCCGCCGCCTTCGTCCACCAGTCGACGGCCTCTTCGGGGTCTTGCTCCACTCCCTGGCCGAAGTAGTAGGCCTCGCCCAGCCTGTACTGCGCATCGGCGTGTCCCTGCTCCGCCGCCTTCGTCCACCGGTCGACGGCCTTCGTCCACCGGTCGACGCCCTCTTCGAGGTCTTCCTCTACGCCCTGGCCGAAGTAGTAGGCCTCGCCCAGCAGGTACTGCGCCTCCGCGTCTCCCTGCTCCGCCTTTGCCGACAGCTCTTCTATCGATTGCGCCTCGGCGTCTTCCGGCCCCCTAGATGAGGGCGTGCACGCCCCTGCCACGATCAGGATTGCTGCTGCTGCCAGTGTACTTGCTCGGTTCATGGGTCTGCGGTCGGTCTGGTTTCCCGAATCTACTCCAGCGCCTCCGTTTTGATCCGCTCCCCGTGTGTCCATTGCCCCTCTGCTTCCGAATCCCGAAATCCATGGGGCGGGGACTATTCTTGCTCCGCCTTCCGGGCCTCGATCCGGGCTTGTATTTCCAGCGCCAATTCCTGGGCGGCCGCTATCTGTCCGGGGGGCATGTGCTTGCTTAGCCCCTCGAGGGATTCGGTGACGTCTTCGCCCCCTGCCTTGGCTAAAATGAGCCATGCGTAGGCTTCCGTGGCGTCTGCCTCCACGCCCCGGCCAAGGGTGTAGGCTGCGCCCAGGTTGGTCTGTGCCCTTGCGAGTCCCTGCTCTGCCGCCTTCCTGTACCACTCGGCGGCCATCCTGTAATTTTGGGGCACGCCCTCTCCGCTGCTGTAGGCCATGCCCAGCCAGTACTGCGCCTGGGGGTATCCCTGCTCTGCCGCCTTCCGGTACCAGTGGACGGACTGGGCGTGGTCTTCCTCCACGCCCCACCAGCCACGGAGGTAGGCGAGTCCCAGCAGTGTCTGCGCCACTTCGTGTCCCTGCTCGGCGGCTTTCCGAAGCCATCGGAGGCCCCGCTCCCTGTCTTGCTCCACGCCCCAGCCACGGAGGTAGGCGAAGCCCAGCGAGTACTGTGCCTCGGCGTGTCCCTGCTCGGCTGCCTTCCTGAACCAGTAGGCGGAGAGGGTCCAGTCTTCCTCCACGCCCTTGCCCCGTCGGTAGCTATCGCCCAGCGAGTACTGCGCCTCTGCGTCTCCCTGCTCCGCTTTCGCCCGCTGCGCTTCAATGCTCTGCCCGTTGGCCGTCCCTGCTGCGATCAGGAGGGCTGCGGCGATCAGTGTGGTTGCCTTGGTCATGGTGTGTGCCTCTGAAATCCGTGGGGCTGGAATCTATGGTCTATGCCCCTATGCTCTGTGCTCTAGTCCTCTATGGGTTCTGCGCTGCCTTCCGGGCCTCGATCCGGGCTTGTATTTCCAGCGCCAGTTCCTGGGCGGCCGCTATCTGTGCGGGGGGCATTTCCTCGCGTAGCCCCTCGAGGACTTCGGTGACGTCTTCGCCCCCTGCCTTGGCTAAAATGAACCATGCGTGGGCTTCCGTCAAGTCTTGCTCCACTCCCTCGCCAAGGCCGTAGGCGGCGCCCATCCGAATCTGTGCCTCCGCGTTTCCCTGCTCTGCCGCCTTCCTGTTCCACTCGGCAGCCATCCTGTAATTTTGGAGCACGCCCTCGCCGTGGTAATAGGCGGCGCCCATCCGAATCTGCGCCTCCGCGTTTCCCTGCTCTGCGGCTTTCCGGTACCAGTGGATGGCCTGTTCGAAGTCTTGCTCCACGCCCCAGCCGTAAAAGTAGTCCTCGGCCATCCGAATCTGCGCCTTTTCCTCTCCCTGCTCCGCGGCCTTCCGGTACCAGTAGACGGCTTGGTCATCGTCTTGCTCCACGCCCTCGCCCATGTCGTAGGCGAGTCCCAGCTCGTACTGTGCCTCTGCGTGTCCCTGCTCTGCGGCCTTCCTGTACCAGTGGATGGCCTGCTCCCAGTCTTGCTTCACGCCCTCGCCCCCGTAAAAGTAGACCAGGGCCAGCGTGTACTGGGCCTCTGCGTGTCCCTGCTCGGCTGCTTTGCGATACGAGCGGATGGCCAGCTGGTACCAGTGGGCGGCCTGATCATGGTCTTGCTCCACGCCTCTGCCGTAGTAGTAGGCGAGGCCTAGCTGGTACTGTGCCTCGGCGTGTCCTTGCTCTGCGGCTTTCCGAAACCAGTGGAAGGCCTGCTCCCAGTCTTCCTCCACGCCCTCGCCCGAGAAGTAGGCGAGGCCCCGCTCGTACTGCGCCTCAGGGTCCTGCGTGCACGCCCCTGCTGTGATCAGAAGGGCTGCGGCGATCGCGATCAGTGTGGTTGCCTTGGTCTTGGTCATGGTGCTTGCCCCTATTCTTCCTGCTCCGCCTTCCGGGCCTCGATGCGGTTTTGTATTTCCAGCGCCAATTCCTGGGCGGCCTCCACCTGTGCGGGGGTTAGAAACTCGCGTAGTCTCCCGAGGGTTTCGGTGAATTCTGCGCGCCCTGTGACGTCTGCGCCCCCTGCCTTGGCTAAAATGAACCATGCGTAGGATACCGTGAGATCTAGCTCCACGCCCTCTCCAAGGCCGTAGGCGCTTCCCATCCGAAACTGCGCGTCTGCGTCTCCCTGCTCCGCTGCTTTCCGGTACCAGTGCACGGCCTGTTCGTGATCTTGCTCCACGCCCTGGCCGAAGCGGTAGGCGAGGCCCAGCATGTACTGCGCTTCTGCGTGTCCCTGCTCCGCTGCCTGCCGGTACCAGTGGGCCGCCTGCTCATCGTCTTCCTCCACGCCCTCTCCGTGGCGGTAGGCCTCGCCCAGACTGAACTGCGCCCGTGCGTCTCCCTGCTCCGCCTTCGCCTTAGCTGCCGCTGCTTGGTTCTGCTCCGCCTTCGCCTTAGCTGCCGCTGCTCGGTTCTGCTCCGCCTGGGCCTCGATCTCTTCGAAGCGCTGGGTAGCTAACTCCTGCGCCCTCGCTACTTCGGCGGGCGTCATTCGCCGGCGCAGGTTTTCTAGCGTTTCTTCGGTCACCTGCCCTTCCGCCTTGGACAACAAGCTCAGCCAGATATACGCCTGCGTGAAATCCTGCTTCACGCCCTCGCCGGAGAGATAGGCTTTGGCGAGCATGGATTGGGCCTCTGCGTCTCCCTGCTCCGCTGCTTTCCGGTACCAGTGGACCGCCTGGGCCATGTCTGCCTCCACGGCCTTGCCTCCGGCATAGGCGTGCCCCAGGGCGAGTTGCGCCCTCGCTACTTCGGTGGGCGTCATTCGCTCGGACATGAATTGTAGCATTCGGCCGACATTCTCGCCGTTCGCCCCGGACAAGCTGTACCAGATGTATGCCTGCGTGTCATTCTCCTCCACTCCGTTTCCGATGCCGTAGGCGTATCCCAGCCAGTACTGCGCTTCTGCGTGTCCCTGCTCTGCTGCCTTGCGGTACCAGTGGACGGACTGCTCGCGGTCTCGCTCCGCACGGGCCAGTCTGTACTGTGCCTCTGCGTGTCCCTGCTCTGCTGCCTTGCGAAGCCAGTGGACCGCCTGCTCCTGGTCTTGCTCCACGCCGAGGCCGTCTTCGTAGAACATGCTCAGTCTGTACTGTGCCTCTGCGTGTCCCTGCTCCGCTGCTTTCCTGAACCACTCGGAGGCGATCACTTGGCTATACAGCACGCCCCTGCCGGTGCCGTAGGCTTCGCCCAGTCCGTACTGCGCCCGCGCGTGTCCCTGCTCCGCCGCCTGCCTCCACCAATGGAGGCCCAAGACGCGGTCTTGCTCCACGCCTTCGCCGTGGTAGTAGGCTGCGCCGAGTTCGTACTGCGCCTCCGCGTCTCCCTGCTCCGCCTTCGCCTGCTGCGCTTCAACGCCCTGCCCGTTGGCCGTCCCTGCTGCGATCAGAAGAGCTGCGGCGATCGCGATTAGCGTGGTTGCTTTGGTCATGGTCTTGGTGCTTGATTCCTCAGTTGCTTATTCCTCCGCTCTACTCCGCTGCCCCTGTCTTGATCCTTGCCCCCCGCCTCGGCTTCCGAAATCCGCGGGGCTGGAATGGTGCATGGTGTCTGGGCCTATTCTTCCTGTTCCTCCGCCCTCCTCCCGAACCAGTAGGCGGCTTGTTCCTGGTCTTCCTCCACGCCCTTGCCGTTGAGGTAGGCCGCCCCCAGCATGATCTGCGCCTCTACGTCTCCCTGCTCTGCTGCCTTCCGAAACCAGTGGACTGCCTGCTCGTAGTCTTGCGCCACGCCATCTCCCTGATCGTAGGCGTTTCCCAGCGAGAACTGCGCACTGGCGTGTCCCTGCTCTGCCGCCTTCCGGTACCAGTCGATAGCCTGCCCCCGGTCTTGCTCCACGCCCCAGCCGCGGTCGTAGGACAATCCCATCAATACCTGTCCTTCCGCATCTCCCTGCTCTGCCGCCTTGCTCCACCATTGGATGGCCTGTTCGTAGTCCTGCTCTACGCCCCAGCCGTTGGAGTAGGCACGGCCCAGCCAGATCTGTCCTTCCGCATCTCCCTGCTCTGCCGCCTTGCTCCACCATTGGATGGCCTGTTCGTAGTCCTGCCCCACGCCCCTGCCGTTTTTGTAGGCGAGGCCCAGCCAGATCTGTGCCTCCGCCTCTCCCTGCTCCGCCTTCGCCCGCTGCGCTTCAATGCCCTGCCCGTTGGCCGCCCCTGCTACGATCAGGAGGACTGCGGCGATCAGTGTGGTTGCCTTGGTCATGGTCTTGGTCATGGTGCCTGCCCCTATTCTTGCTGCCCCTTACGGGCCTCGATCCGGTCTTGTATTTCCAGCGCCAGTTCCTGGGCGGACGCTATCTGTCCGGGTGTCATTTGGTCGCGTAGCCTCTCGAGGATTTCGGTGACGTCTTCGCCCCCTGCCTTGGCTAAAATGAACCATGCGTAGGCTTCCGTGGGGTCTTTCTCCACGCCCCGTCCCAAGGCGTAGGCTATGCCCAGATTCTTCTGCGCCCTGGCGTATCCCTGCTCCGCCGCCTGCCTGAACCACTCGGCAGCTGTCCTGTAATTTTGGAGCACGCCATCGCCCTGGTAGTAGGCCGCGCCCATGTGGTTCTGCGCCCTGACGTCTCCCTGCTCCGCCGCCTGCCTGAACCAGTGGACTGACTGCTCGGCGTCTTGCTCCACGCCCAATCCCTTGGCGTAGGCGTTGCCCAGCAATGCCTGCGCGTGTTCGTTTCCCTGCTCCGCTGCCTGCCTCCACCAGTAGACGGCCCGAACCCTGTCCTGCTCCACGCCCTCGCCAAAGGCGTAGGCGAGGCCCAGCTTGGCCTGCGCGTCTGCGTGTCCCTGCTCTGCCGCCTTCCTGTACCAGTAGGCCGCCTGCCCGTCGTCTTTCCCTGCGCCCGTGCCTCCGTGCGAGTCGTAAGACAATCCCAGCATGTACTGTGCTTTTGCATGTCCCTGCTCTGCCGCCTTCCTGTACCAGTAGGCCGCCTGCCCGTCGTCTTTCCCTGCGCCCGTGCCTCCGTGCGAGTCGTAAGACAATCCCAGCATGTACTGTGCTTTTGCGTGTCCCTGCTCTGCCGCCTTCTTCCACCACTGGACACCCTGGGCGCGATCTTGCTCCACCCCCTCCCATCCGAAGTAGTAGGCGTGGCCCTGCTCGTACTGCGCTTCTGCGTCTCCCTGCTCCGCTTTAGCCCGCTGCGCTTCAATGCTCTGCCCGTTGGCCGTCCCTGCTACGATCAGAAGGGCTGCGGCGATCAGTGTGGTTGCCTTGGTCATGCTCGGTGCCTCGGTTGCTTGTTGTTTCCTCCGTGCCTGCTCTCTACGCCTGCGCCTCCGTCTTGATCCCTGCCCCATGGTGCTGCGCCTCCGAAATCCGTGGGGCTGGAATCTATGCTCTGGGGCTAGGGCTTCTTCCCCGTCTGCCTCGTGAGATTTCGCCTTGGTCCACCTGCAAGTAGTTCCTCCGCGCCTGCGTCGGCGCTCCCGCCTTGATCTGCCCCAGTGTCGTTTTTCGCCCTCGTTCCCGCTCTGTTGCTCATGTATTCGCGTCCCTGGATCTTTGCCGCCCAGCTGCGCCCTGAACCGCTTGACGTCTGCCTCGATCTCCTCCGCACACTCGTCCGTCCACTCTTGCACCGCCGTGGGAAAATCCGCGTCTCGCCAGATACAGGCCTGGAAACTCAACCACCGCCCTTCCTCCCGCACGCTACCACTGGGTGCCATCTCGTACAGAGCCTGATTTCCCTGCCAGTGCCCGTCTTCGCGCTCCGCCCCGGTTTCCAAGAGCACCAGTCCAAGAACGTATTGTCGCCAGCTTCGTTCAGACAATAAAGGCTGAGATGATACATGCCCCGCAGCGAGGGTTCAATATTCATGGAATCTGACATCGCGCAGCAGGTGGCCAGTTATGAGTCCATTGATCCTGGACAAGTCAATGCCTGGCTTGAACCCTATATCCCGCAAGAGCCCGCCAGCATTCTGGATGTCGGTGCTGGTAGCGGTCGGGATGCTGCTTGGCTTGCGTCAAAGGGGCACCAAGTGATTGCAGTGGAACCATCATGCGGTATGCGCAAGGAGGCCGAGCGATTCCATTCCGGATCCCCTTTCACATTAGTTGCAGACCGGCTGCCCGACATCAAAAAGACAAGCCGGTCAGGTATGTCGTTCGACCTGATTCTTCTCAACGCTGTCTGGATGTTCATTCCCGAGACAGAACGGAAACGCAGCTTTCGGAAGCTGATCGCTCTCCTTAAACCTCGGGGCGTCATAGCAATCTCGTTTCGCACACCGTGCGAGAGGCACCGAGGGATGTACCCTGTTTCCGTATCGGAAATCGAAGGACTTGCTCAGGGACACGGAGCCTACATAGTATCAACCGAAGAAGTTAGCGACTCCCTCGGCCGACCTGGAGTAAGATGGCACCAGATTATCATCCGTTTACCTGACGACGGTACCGGCGCGTTGCCCCTGATTCGGCGGATCGTATTGCTTGACAACAAGTCCTCAACCTACAAGCTCGCACTATTGCGGTCTCTGTGCAGAGTGGCCAGCATATCGCCCGGCTTGGCACGTGAATCCGGACCCAATCAGGTAACGATTCCCCTGGGAGCTGTGGCTCTTGCCTGGATCCAGCTTTACCTCCCATTATTAAGGGAAGACATGCCGCAGAATCCGAGAAATAAGTCTGGCGGTCAATACATCGGATTTGCCAGGGGTGCTCTTGGTAAGCTCATCCCAAGCCCCCAGGAAACTATCCAACTCCGACCGGGCGCATCATTGTACGCGGACCGCGGGATAGATTTGACAGACTCACTCCGAGATGCCGCCGCAACCATCGAAGAAATGCCCGTGCGATACCTCTACTATCCTGATGGGCAACCAATTTTCAAGGTAACGAAGAGGCGATTCAAGGCCGGTCGCTCCATCATACTGAACGAGGACTATTTTTCGGAATTCGGAGAAATGACTGTTCCCGCCCATCTCTGGCAAGCACTTCAACGTTATAGCGTATGGGTTGAGCCTGCCTTGGTCGAGGAATGGATCCGGCTGATGCGCAGATATGCATATAGACAGGACAGACCGGTGGACGAACTGCGATTAAGGCAACTGATGCGCCCCTATGAACCCGAGCGCAATCAGGGAGAAGTTCGCAACCGTGCTCTGAAGCTGCTGAGCACGCAATCGATCTATTGCGTATGGACCGGTAAGAAGCTGCACGCAAAGAGTATGCATATTGACCACTGTCTCCCCTGGGCAGCATGGCCATGCGACGATCTCTGGAATTTAATGCCCGCCAACAAGGCCTCCAATCTCAGCAAGAAAAATCATTTGCCCGACAACATCACCATCCGGGAAGCGCAGGACCGTATCATGACCTGGTGGGACGATGCCTACCGCAGGGAAGAGGCAACAAGCGAACGATTTCTTTTAGAGGCAAAGGCCCGGTTGCCCGCATTGAAGGAATCCGCTCCTTCACTTGATGACGTATTTTTCGCTTTGGACCTGCAGAGGACACGTTTGTACAATGATCATCGCATTCCTGAGTGGTCTGGACCTCGCGGGTCAGCTCCAACCCTTCTTTCCATGGGAGAGTAAATACGTAATCACTATCATTGGGGCCTCGTGCAAGACCCTCTTTAGAAGTTATGTGTGAGTGACAAAACGATTGACCAGTACGTGAATTGGTCATCGTGCAAGCTTCTTCCCATCACCCTCCAGAACACAGATATAAGGAACACTACAGCGTGAGGGCCATCGCTCCGAGTACGCCAGCCCTGCTTCCAAGTCCAGGTGGGACGATATACTGGTCAATCTGATCAATCAGTTCTTTCGCCCTGACATATCCATTCAAGTGTGACTGGACACGCGAACGAATCGCAGGAAATAAATGCTCCTGCTGCATCACTCCGCCGCCCATAATGACCCGTTCGGGTGAGAGGATCAGGATCATATTGGTTACCGCAAACGAGAGATAGTGCGCCACAAACGACCATGCAACATGGTCCGGTGGAAGGGTCTTCGCAGGAGTCCCCCAGTGTGCCTGGATCGCGGGCCCGGCTACCATCCCCTCCAGACAGGCGCCATGAAAGGGACAATTCCCCTCGTAATCATCTCCCTCGGCACGTGGCAAAAAAAGATGTCCCATCTCCGGATGTACGAGCCCATGAACGGGCTGACCATTCACTAGGGCTCCACCCCCAAATCCCGTCCCAATCGTAAGGTAGAGAAGGTTCTGAGTCCCCTGCCCCGCTCCCCATAAGTATTCGCCGACGGCAGCACCATTGACGTCCGTATCAAAGGCAACAGGTCGTTGCAACTCTCGTGCAATCCGTCCAGCCAAGTCGGTATTCGACCAGACTGGTTTTGGGGTACTGGTAATGAAGCCATAGGTCTCTGAATCTGGTCGCACATCAGCGGGGCCGAATGTAGCAATGCCAATGGAATCCGGCAATCGAGGCTGTGCACGGAAGAAGTCCACTGCTCGACCGATCGTCTCTTCCGGTGTTGTGGTAGGAAATCGCTCTACGGAATGGACGTCGTTTGGCGGGTGGCCAATTGCACAGACGAATTTCGTTCCCCCTGCTTCAATACCTCCAAGAAGGGAGCCAGTTTTCACGGTGTCACTCACGGAGTATGGGTCGCATCCACTAGGATACGAGTCATACGTGCTATAAATGCAGAGGGCTCTGTAAGACTGCCATCCATCAGGAGAGCACCTTCGTAAATCTGCTCAATGGCTTCCTCAACCAGAGTACCCTGATTTTCGGTGGAGGATTTCAGTGCCAGAATATTTTTCATGAGTGGGTGCTCCACATTGATTTCCAGTACTTTCTTCATCCCCTCATAGTCGGGATTCATGGATTTCATCATCCGCTCCAACTGCGGATCCAGCCCATCCTTGGGGGCCACCAATGTGGCAGCAGAATCAACCAGACGCTTGGAAGCGGCCACATCCTGTATTCGGTCTCCCAACTGGATACGGAAGAGCGAGAGCAATGTATCCATGTCATCCCCGGGCAGAGGCTCCGATTCCTCATCTTCTCCCAGATCAAGTTCCGCGGCGGTTACGCTGGTGAAGCTCTTCTCCTCAAACTTCTGCACGTTTGGAAGAGTGAGTGCATCAACCGGATCCGACAGAAGCAAAACCTCAATCCCTTTACGAGTAAAAACCTCAAGGTGCGGGCTCTTGCGGGCGGATTCAAGGGAATCTGCCAACAGGTAATAAATGGTTTCCTGATCCGCGGCCATACGTTCAATGTAGTCATGGAGCGATGTCAGATCTTCACTGTTTGTTGACGGGTAACGCATCAGCTCCAGGAGTTCATCCCGCCGGGGCAGATCACTCCAGAGTCCCGTCTTGAGTACTGGACCAAAATTCAGAAAAAATTTCTCGTACCGTTCACCATCTTCAGTAGCCCATTCCTTCAGGAGACCGAGCAGTTTGCCGGTCAGCGTAGATCGAATACGCTGAGCAACGGGACTGTTTTGCGTTACCTCCCTGGACACGTTTAGTGGAAGATCATCCGTATCCACGACCCCCCGCACAAAGTGCAGATAATCGGGAAGCAACTCTTCGGCATCGTCCCGTACAAAGACGCCCGAACAATAGAGGTGAAGGTCACTCCGGCGATCTTCTCGGAAAAATGACGTGGGAGCCTGTGCAGGGATAAACAGAAGGGCATCGAAAGAAAGGAGCCCTTCGATCTGCAGGTGTAGGTGCCCGAAAGGTTCTGCAAAATCACCCGTCACGAATTTATAGAACTCATTTCGTTCGTCCTCGGTGATGTCTTCCTTGCGCTTCTTCCAGAGTGCCTCCAACGTATTGACCTGATCAGAGTCAAGCTGGATCGGGAAGTCCACGAAATTTGAATACTTGCGGATAATGGACCGGATGCGGGCTTCCTCCGCAAATTCTTTTGCCTCCTCCTTCAGGTGCAGTGTGATCTTGGTTCCTCGCTCTTTCCGCGTGCCTGGGCTGATCGCATACGTTCCTGTTCCGTCACTTTTCCAGATGAACGGCTCGGCCCCCTCATCGGCATGTAATGTTTCAAGTACAATCTCATCTGCAACCATGAACGCAGAATAGAAGCCGACACCGAACTGGCCAATCATACCGGCATCTACGGGTTTACCGGATGCTTTCTGCTCCTCAATAAAGGCTAGTGTACCGCTGCTTGCGATAGTCCCCAACCGCTCAGTGAGATCCTCGCGCGTCATCCCAATCCCTGTATCCTCTATGGACAGGGTATTGGCCTCTTTGTCCAGGGTAATCGCGATCTGGAGATCTTGATGATTCCCTTCCGAATGATCGGTCAGCTGCCGAAAACGAGCCTTATTCAGGGCATCTGAAGCATTTGAGATCAATTCCCGAAGGAATATCTCCCGGTTGGTATAGAGCGAATTGACGATAAGGTGCAGCAACTGCTGCATCTCTGCTTTATACTCAAACTGCTGGGTTGATGTATTCTCAGTCATCCAAATGGGTTCAGGCTACTCTCTCTGGGCGGACAATGATTCCGGCTCTGGAAAAAGTTGATCCAGTCGGCTTTCGAAGACTCTGTAGGTAAATTGGCCTCCACCAGAAACCAGTGCGACTGCGGATTCCGCAGGCATTGCCCGGATGGATACGGTGGTATTCACGCTGGTTGACAGGTCAACACGGTAGCTGGCATCGGTCAGGATCTGAGTGGGGAGGTCATCAAAGAACCCATCCGCATTCAGCGGTGCAAATCGACGGAGCCAGTTCGTGATCTGTAAGCTATCCCCCGGCTGATCATCCACCATCCATGTACCGCCGTCCAGAGATACCTCATAAGACACACCCTGACGCATCACCCGGGCAGAGGTGACCGTCCCCATGCCAAGGTTGACGACCCTCCGGTCCCGCCATCTTTCTGGATCCTGATTGACGGTGACACGACCATTGGTCGAGTAGACATTGGGATCATCTCCGATGTGAACATAAATCGACATATAATCGCGTCCCTGCCTCGAAATCACAATCTCCTCCGACCCATCGGGCCATGTAAGCGTGACCGTGGTCGCGGTCGAATCAATACCATAAAGCTCATAGCGATCCGTATTGCTGGTTGCGCGGTTATTCAGGGAGAGATCACCCAGTTCGGTTAGAAGACGTGCGACCGTTACTGAGTCAGCAGGCATATCCACAGGCGCACGCATGAACCATTGCATGCCTTGTTTTTCCAGATTCAATTCCGTATCCGGCAGCACAACGGAAATCTGTATCACTTCATCAATCGGAAGGTTCAACTCCGGTACACGAATGTTACTCGGATTTCGGTCAAACACACCGGAAAACCAGGCCAAAACCAGCAGTAGAGCCAGCGTGCCGCCGAGTACAAGTGGTTGCTTTTGTCGCATAAGTCAGATAATTACAAAACTAAAATTTGTCTTGCACGCCGTCTGCGCCAACGTACAAGTCCCAATAGGACCACTATCAACAGTGGTCCTAGCATGTTGGCATACTTGATCACGGGCCGCATGCCCTCCGAGGTATCCCGAAGCGTACGTGGTTCGATTGATTTTGAGCGAATGCTCAGGAGTGCCTCATCCTGCGCGAGCCAATCCACCAGGTTTAACCCAAACTGGGTACTGCCTCCATTTGGGGGGACAATAGATTCGTTCAGGAAGTCCCCATCTCCCACAACCACCAATCGAGTTGGTGGGCTGGTCCTCCCGGGTGTATAGACGCTTGGGAACGGTCCGATAAAGGCGGCACCTAACAGGTAGGGTCCTCCCGATAACGTTGCTGAGGTCTCTGTTGGCGACAGCATAAAGAATCCCTGCTGCAGGCCACTCTGCGGAGACGAATAAATGAGGGGCTCACGTGTCACCCCGCTTGGTAGTGCAGCACTTGTATCCACCGAACTCACGAAGTAAAACATAAGGTCCTGCAACCGATTCACCATTGGGTTCTCTGGATTGAATCGAGAAGCAACTGGAAAGAGAGGATACTGCATTTGCTGGGAGATGTTGAAAAATCCCTGACGTCGCTGAACGGTAACGACAGAACTCTGCTCATCCATGATCAGGTTCGGGGTAAGGATGATCCCATAGTTCGCAAGCAGCGGCTCAATGCCGGTATTCAACTCGGCAGCCTGCCCCGCCTGCAAATTCGCGGCAATGCGGTTGAGCAAAAAGCCGACGCGCCCACCGTCCATGATGTATGCATCCAGTGCCTGGAGATCCGCTTCCGGGATGGTGTCGGTTGGTGCAATAACCAGCAGCACCTCCGGGCTGTCTGGTCCTTCCAAGTCCGCTGTCGTCGCAATCTGAACCTCATAATTGGTCGTGAGGCTTTGATGCAGGGTTTGCATGTCCTGCATGGGATCCGGCTCTCCGTGACCTGTCCAGAATGCTGCAACCGGCTTCTCTTCACGCGTCAATCGCCGGATTGCGCTCGTCAGGTCATACTCAAGCCGTGACAGATCCTGAATCACTGGAATGGTTTCCCGGTTATTCTCGTACTCAATCGCAACGCCCATATAGGCATTCTTCAGTTGTACGTTGTCACTTTCAATCACCTGGATCTGGACCGGGGGGATCTCCAGCCGCCCGGCTTCGCCGCGCAGGTCCTCATCCTCTCCTGGATCAATAAACTGATACTCAATGTTCTGTCCACCATACGCGCGGTAGTCATCAAGTTTATCTCTCAAAAACCTCCGGTTCGAGGCAAATTGCGCTGGCAGATCGGCAGTAAAGAACGCCGTGATGCTGACCGGGTCTTCCAGCGTCTGGACAAGATCCTTGGATGCACGCGAGAGCGAGTACACCCGATCATCCGTCAGATCCAGTCGCCCGAAGATATTCAGGCCGATCAGGTTGACCACAACCAGGATCGCAGCAGCGAGGAGTAATGTAGTTTGTGCAGAAAAATCTCGTTTCATGGCTCGGCAGTCACAATCAGTTTATTCCGGCCGCTTGGCCAAGGTGTAGGTCGTCAGCAGAAAAGCAAATCCCGTCAATGACACGTAGTAAAGAATATCGCGGGTATCAATTACCCCGCGCATCAGGTTCTGGAAATGGTAATCTGCGCCCAAATATTGCATGATAACTCCCAGCTGACCGGGGACAAAATCTGTAATCTTGTCAAGCAAAAACAGCAGGAAGATGATGGCAAAGCCAAGAATGAATGCAACAATCTGGTTGCGGGTCAAACTGCTGGCCCAGATACCAATCGCCCCGTAGGTGGTCCCCAGCAAAAACAGCCCCAGATAGCCTCCAACCGTACCACCCAAGTCCAGGTCTCCAAGTAGAGCCAGCGTGATCGCGTATACAAACGTGAGCGCGATGGCCAGCAGCAACAGGAGTGCAACCGACAAGAGCTTCCCAAGGATGACCTGCCAGTCACGTACCGGAAGGGTCAGGAGTAATTCCAGGGTCCCTGCGCGGCGCTCCTCAGCAAAGGATGCCATGGTCAGTGCCGGCATAAAGAACAAAAAGATGAAGGGGGCAATCGAAAACACCGAACGAAGGGAAGCCACGTTCTGCAAAAACAGTGCATTGCTGAAAAACCAGCCAGTGATGGCCAGGAATACACATAGTACCACGTACGCTGCCGGCCCGTCAAAATAGGCCCGTAACTCACGCTTTGTAAGAATCCAGGTTTGATACATAGTCAATTCGTCGTCTTGGAGGTAACTGTTCGGTATTAACCGCTGGTCAATTGCCGGAAGACATCTTCCAGGTTCTTGCTCTTTCGGTGCAGACCCGTGAGTGTCCACTTATGGCTCACCGCGAGTCGAAACAGATCCGCTCGGATATCGCCTGAAGAGTTCAGCATAAAGTGTGCCTCTCCATTGTCGTCCGTGCCGTGCTCAACAACCTCGGCTGAATCCCAGGCACCAAGAACAGATGCCACCTCTTCCTCGTTATCCAGGAGGGTGATGGAAACCTGCTCACCTCCCGAGAGGCCGGAGCGGAGTTCTTCGGGGGTCCCGTCGGCCACCAGGGTTCCGTTGTCAATAATGATCACCCGGTCACAGGAGGCCTGCACTTCAGAGAGAATATGTGTGGAAAGCACCACCGTCCGCTCTCTGCCAATCTCCCGGATGAGTTCACGGATTTCGACGATCTGGTTTGGATCCAGACCACTCGTTGGCTCATCTAGAATCAAAATGGGAGGGTCATGGATCATCGCCTGGGCCAGACCAACCCGCTGCCGATACCCCTTGGATAGGGCATCGACGCGCTTTGCGAGGACATCATGGAGACCACACGCGCTGGTCATTGCCCGAATACGCCCCGGGCGATCCTCTGCGGGGATGCCACGCATTGCAGCGACAAACTCCAGATAGTCATAGGTGATCATGTCCGCATACAGCGGCGTATTTTCAGGCAGATAACCTATCCGCTGTCGTACCGGGAGCATATCTTCCCGGATATCCATGCCATCCACCAGAACGGTCCCTTCATTAGGCGGGAGGTAGCCGGTCATCACCTTCATGGTCGTGGACTTACCCGCACCGTTTGGGCCCAGAAAGCCGACGACCTCTCCCTGATCTACCTGAAAGGATATTGAGCGCACAGCCTTAACGGGGCCGTACGATTTACTGAGATTTTGGACCTCAATCATAAGCTAATTCTGAGTTAAACTTTGTTTTACGCCTCTTGGCGGTTACCGTGCCAGAAAAAAACGAAATAAAAAACGATTGACCGTCTGCATTTCGTATAGATTTGGCCCAGAAAGAATGATGAAAACCAAGGTGACGGGTTATAAACAGTAGATCCACAGTGGATCCCCGGTAATCCCCTCTAATCATGCCACCCCCGACCGCTTAACTCCATCGGTAGTCTTTCAAGAGCCTCTGGTGTCAGGCATTCAGATTTTCGACCAGTGCCTGCCCAAACTGACTACAACTGAGGAGGGTCGCCCCCTCCATCAATCGGTGGAAGTCATAGGTGACACGCTTCTGACCAATCGTCTTCTCAACTGCACCAATGATGGCATCCGCTGCCTCTTTCCAGCCCAGATGTCGGAGCATCATTTCGCCGGAAAGCAGTACAGAGCTCGGATTCACCTTGTCCAGCCCTGCATATTTAGGTGCGGTCCCGTGGGTTGCCTCAAACAGGGCTAAACCGGTATCGTAGTTGATATTGGCTCCAGGAGCAATCCCAATCCCTCCGACTTGTGCTGCAAGCGCGTCCGAGATGTAGTCTCCGTTCAGATTCATGGTGGCAATGACACTGTACTCTCTGGGCCGGGTCAGAATCTGTTGCAGGAATGCATCCGCAATGACATCTTTAACGATCACCTCGTGCCCGTCCCGGCGAAGTACATGCCAGGGGCCGCCATCCAGCGGCGTTGCCCCAAACTGATCCGCAGCGACCTTGTATCCCCAATCACGAAATGCCCCCTCGGTGTACTTCATGATATTGCCCTTGTGGACGAGCGTGACACTGGGTTTGCGTTCGGTAATCGCGTACTCAATCGCAGCCCGCACAATCCGCTCTGTCCCCTCTTCCGAGACGGGTTTGATCCCAATCCCACTGCTCTCTGGAAAACGGATCTTCGAAAAGCGCTCCGGAAAGGCTTCCCGAAACAGATCCTGGAATCGCTGATTCGCCTCTGTCCCGTGTTCAAATTCAATCCCGGCATAGATATCTTCGGCGTTTTCGCGGAAAATAATCATGTCAACCAGTTCTGGATTTCGGACGGGTGACGGGACTCCTGAAAAATATCGTGTGGGGCGTACGCATGCATAGAGATCCAACTTTTGGCGCAGCGCAACATTCAGGCTCCGAATTCCGCCGCCAACCGGTGTCGTTAAGGGCCCCTTAATCGCAACACGGTAGTCCCGGATTGCCTGCAGGGTATCTTCCGGCAGCCATTCACCGAACCTCTGCTGCGCTTTGTCTCCTGCATAGATCTCAAACCAGTGAATAGACCGTTCATTTCCATATGCATGGGAAACTGCACGGTCAAGTACAAAGCGGGCCGCCGCCCAGATGTCCGGTCCAATCCCATCCCCCTCAATAAAGGGGATGATCGGATTACTGGGAACTTGTAGACTCCCTTCGGAGAATTGAATCGGCTCCCCCGATTTGGGTGAAGCCAAGTGTACATAGGACATGATCAACAATTATATATATAAGATTATGGAAGATTTGTCAGTTAGAGTTTTCCCAAGAGGGAGCGTATACGCAGCTCCCACACCTTGAAAGCAGCTTCGCGAACAATGGCCGAGCTCATTTTACTCTGGCCCTCGGTTCGCTCCGTAAACACAATTGGGATTTCGGATATGCGAAAGCCCTTTTTCCAGGCACGATACTTCATCTCCACCTGAAATGAATATCCGTTACTGCGGACCGCTTGCAGGTCTACAGATTCAAGCACACGGCGGTGGTAGGCCACAAACCCTGCGGTGACATCATAGACGGGTAATCCCGTGACAATGCGTGTGTACCAACTTGCTCCATAACTGAGTAGCAATCGACCAAGCGGCCAATCCACCACTCGTACGCCTTTCAGGTATCTGGAGCCGATGGCCAGATCGCATTGATCGGTCTTGATCGCCCCAATCAGGGTCGGCAGATCACTAGGGTTATGGGAAAGGTCGGCATCCATCTCGCAAATAACCTCATACCCCTGCTTCAGCGCATGGGCAAAGCCGGCGAGGTAGGCGGTTCCCAGTCCCAGCTTCCCGGAACGTTCCAGAAGGTCAATCCGCCCCGGATAGCTTGACTGCGTATGGCGGACAATTTCCGCAGTACCATCCGGTGATCCATCATCGACAACCAGAGCATCCAGATCGGAGGATTGATCCATAACACGGTCAAGCGCCGAAGCAATATTCTCCGCTTCGTTATAGGTTGGGATAATGACGAGAGTACTGTTCATCGTCCTCAGCAATAAGACCTGAATACTGCAGGGATCCCAAATGCTCCAAAAGGGTACATAAGGGTTGGACTTGTTAAAACACAAGCAGATACCTGACTTATCCTGATACCATGGCTTTGAATACAAAGACAAAAAGCGCAGTACTGCAGAATGGCCAGTCGGAAACCTCTTATGACACCATTGAGACTGAACTGACCTTTCGGAATTATCCAGGGGACAGGTTTACTCATTCGGATCTCGGACTGAGCGTTGCGGACATTGGCGACATCTATCGAAATATGCTTCTGCAGCGACGCTTTGAAGAGCGATCAGCGCAGATGTATGGCAGGCAAAAAATTGGTGGTTTTCTACACTTATATATTGGTCAGGAAGCCATCTCCACTGGATCGGTCTACGCGTTAAAACCTGGTTTGGATTCTGTCATCACGGCATATCGCGACCATGGTATCGCACTGGCACTAGGAATGTCCTCTAACGAATGTATGGCTGAACTGTTTGGGCGCGTGGATGGATGCTCAAAAGGAAAGGGCGGATCCATGCACTTTTTCAGCAAAGAAAAAGGGCTGTTTGGAGGACACGGGATTGTAGGCGCTCATATTCCCGTTGCCGCAGGCATTGCTTTTGCACATCAGTACAAGAATGACGGAGGCGTGTGTGTGTGCTATTTGGGAGACGGAGCGGTTTGGCAAGGATCTTTTCATGAGACATTGAATCTGGCATCACTCTATCAGCTGCCGGTGATTTATGTGATTGAGAACAACCAGTATGCTATGGGAACCGCGGTTGACCGCGCCGCTGCCGAGACGGATCTATTCAAACAGGGAATCTCTTATGCCATGCCGGGATCCCTGGTAGATGGAATGGATGTGTTCAGTGTCTGCCAGGCCATGCGGGACCATGTCGCACTCGCACGTGAGGGAAAACCGTCTTTGGTGGAGATCCGAACATATCGCTACCGAGGACACTCTATGAGTGATCCCGCAAAGTATCGGACCAAAGAAGAACTGGAAGCAAAGAAGAATGAAGATCCGATCCTTCGCCTGAAGAGTTATATCATGAAAGATAAATTGATGACGAACGAGGAACTGGATGTATTGGATGTAGAGGTGAAAGCAGAGGTAGCCGCATCCGTTACGTTTGCGGATGAGAGTCCGTTGCCTCCGCTGGAAGCGATCTATGATGATGTATATACGCAGAAAGATTTTCCTTTCCTGACAATTTGAACGATGGCAGAATTACAACTTCGAGAGGCCATTCGCGCTGCAATGGTTGAAGAGATGGACCGGGACGAGGATATCTTCCTCATGGGCGAAGAGGTCGCCGAATACAACGGTGCCTACAAGGTCAGCGAGGGGATGCGTGACCGCTATGGCGACCGGCGCGTGATTGACACGCCGATCAGTGAGAACGGGTTTGCGGGCCTGGGGATTGGGGCAGCCATGAATGGGCTGCGACCCATTATTGAATTCATGACCTGGAACTTCGCGTTTGTGGCGATGGATCAGCTCATCAATAACGCTGCCAAAATCCGCTATATGTCAGGAGGGCAGTTTTCGTTTCCGATCGTCTTTCGTGGCCCCAACGGTGCTGCAGGACAACTAGCGGCGACGCACAATACGTCGGTAGAAGCTCTCTACAGCTGCTTCCCCGGACTGAAAGTGATTTCGATCTCCAATCCGGATGATGCGAAGGGGCTACTCAAGTCAGCGATCCGAGATGACGATCCGGTGATCTTCCTTGAGAGTGAGTTCATGTATGGGATGCGTGGAGAGGTTTCGGATGCAGAGGACTACATCATTCCGATTGGGAAAGCACGGATTGCCCGCGAAGGGGATGCCGTGACCATCATCGGACATAACAAGAGTTACTGGCGCGCGTTGGAAGCTGCCGATATGCTGGAAGCAGATGGCTATGCTGCGGAGGTGATCGATCCCCGCACCATCCGCCCGTTCGACTGGGAGACTGTGATTGCATCCATCAAGAAAACGAATCGGTGTGTGATCGTTGACGAGAGTAACCCGTTTGCGAGTGTTGCCTCTGAGGTCGCGTTCCAGATTCAAGCGCGAGTATTCGATGACTTGGATGCACCCATATGCCGAGTCACGGCCAAGGATACGCCGGCTCCATATGCAAAAAATCTGGTTGAATACTACATGCCGAGTTCGGAGGATGTCTATCGTGCCTGCCGTGAGGTTATGTATCTTGATTAATCTTTCTTTCCGCTTCAAGGATTGACTCATGCCGATTGCAATAGAAATGCCAAAAATGACGGACACCATGGAAGAAGGTGTCTTAGTGGAATGGTCCGTTGAGGAAGGAGACAAAATTGCCGCTGGAGATGTGATCGCACAGGTAGAGACGGACAAGGCCACCATGGATGTTGAAGCCTACGACGATGGTGTGCTGCTCAAAAAAGTGGCCAAGGCGGGAGAGGCATTGCCGATCGGAGGTCTGATCGCCATTCTCGGCGATGCCGGAGAGGATATATCACAGATGATTGCAGAACATGAATCCAATGGTGCTGCACCTGCTCCAACCGCCGAGACTGAGGCCGAAGCCGAAACTCCTCCTGTAGATAAGAAAAGCAAAAAGACGACTGCAGCAACCTCCAATGGGCGAACCAAAGCGTCGCCGCTGGCCAAGCGAATGGCGACCGACCATGGCCTTCCGTTGACAAATCTGGCAGGATCCGGCCCTGGTGGACGCATCATTAAGCGAGATGTGGAGGCAGAAATTGCCCGGACACCCGGTTCTGTTCCCGCACCTGCACGTATCGCTGATGCAGATCGCAGCGTTGAGCGTGTACGCATTTCTCAAATGCGCAAGGCGATTGCCCGGCGATTGGCCGAAAGCAAATATACCTCCCCACATTTCTATCTGACCGCGGATATAGATGTAGCTGCACTGATCACTCAGCGTACGATGCTGAATGATTATCTGGCAAAATCAGATGGCCCCAAAGTTTCGTTCAACGATTTTGTAACCAAGGCCTGTGCTAGTGCCCTCGTGCAGCATCCAGATGTAAACGTCACGTATGCTCCCGAAGATGGTGTGATTCTCAAGTACAACTATGTGGATATCGGGGTCGCTGTCGCAATTGAGGACGGACTGGTCACGCCGGTGATTCGTGATGTCCAACAAAAAAGCGTCGCAACCATTGCTCAGGAAATTCAAGCATTGGCTACGCGAGCACGAGACAAAAAGCTGACCACAGAGGAGATGGAGGGATCTACATTCACCACCAGTAATCTAGGAATGTTTGGAACTGAGTCATTCACGGCTATCATCAACCCTCCCAATGCCTGCATCCTTGCCATTGGTGGGATACGAGACACACCGGTTGTGGAAAATGGCTCTATCGTGGCAGGTAAGCGGATGAAGCTCACGCTTTCATGTGATCACCGGGTCGTTGACGGAGCTGTTGGAGCTCAGTTTATGGCTACCGTGAAAGATTTACTGGAATCACCCCTTAGTCTGTTACTTTAGTTAACAGTTCTACTTTCGAATCTGTCACGGACATGCGGGTTGCACATATTAGCGACCTACATTTTGGGCGACTTTCTTCTGCACATGTACAGGAAGATCTGATTGCCAGCATTCGCACGGCAGGATGTGATGTGGTTATCATCACAGGTGATCTGACTCAGCGGGCAAGGAAACCCGAATTCAAGGCGGCACAAGCATTCCTCGGCGCACTCCCGAAGCCACACCTCATTATTCCGGGCAATCATGATGCTCATGCATGGTGGCATCACCCGGAGCTTCGGATATTCAATCCGTTCGGGCGCTATAAGAAATGGATTTCCGAAGATCTTGAACAGAACATCACTCGTGAAGGCTTGGCCGTACTGGGACTCAATACAGCACACGGACTTACGGTCAAGGGTGGTCGCTGTACAACACAGCAGGTGGAGAAGGTTTACGATTATTTTCTTCAACAGCCCCCTGACGCGTTTAAGGTCCTCGCAGTTCATCATCCGCCGCTGGTTCTTCAGTCATCCAAAGAGCTGGATGTGGCCCGCAATGGAGAGAGGCTTGTGCAAGCAGCTGTCGAATGTGGAGTGGATGTGATTTGTGCCGGCCATTGGCATTTAACTCATATAGAATTTTGCGATACCACTTCAGGCCGAATCTTGGTCTCTGTTGCTGGAACCGCTACTTCAGATCGTGGGCGTTTTTCACATGATGGGGTCAATTCATGGATCCTCCATGAGAAAACTTCTCAAGGAATTGAGGTCCAGTATTATACTTATGCTCAGGAAGCACGCACATTCACCCTGATTGGGCATACCCGTTTTCTACCAGATGGACAACACGAGACAATCGTATGATTAAGACAGATGAATGGATTCCCTTGGACGCCTTCAAAAAGCCTTTGGAGCGGATGTGGGAAGCATCTGAAAAGAAGTTGTGGGCAATTGAGAAGGCAGCAGATGAATCAGGAACCCATAGTGCACTGGTCTATACCCAGAACGGGCACTACACCTCCCAAAGTTGGACAGACTGGACCCGCGGCTTCCGTATAGGATCCATGCTTCTGCAGGCTGAAGCAACTGACTCGGAGGAATTTCTGAACTATGCACGCGAGGCGACCATTCAGCAAATCCTGCCCCAGATCACAAACTTTGGCGTTCATGATCATGGGTTTACCGCCACCAGTACATTTGGCACACTCCTTCGTCAGATGGACGAAGGTATGATCCCGTACAATGAATGGGAGCGTAAATACTATGTCCAGGCGCTGATCACCAGTGGGATTGTCCAGGCACATCGTTGGACGGATATCGGTGAAAACCTTGGGTTTATCCATTCCTTCAACGGCCCGCATTCTCTTTTTGCAGACACTATTCGCTCCCTCCGCGCACTGGTGATTGCCCACCTGTTGGGAGGCGTCTTGCGGGGAGAAGAGGATGAGATGTTTGGTTTACTGGACCGGGTGGTTGCCCACATTCGCACAACCTCCCGTTATATTGTTTCTTCCCCTTTTCGGGATAATGATGGGTACAAGGAGACGGGGCGGGTCACTCATGAAGCAATTTTCAATGTACGTACCGGGTCCTACAGGTGTCCTAGTACCCAACAGGGATATTCCCCGTTCACCACATGGACCAGGGGGTTGGCATGGATTATTCTCGGATATGCTGAGTTGTTGGAGTTTTTCCGAAAACTTCCAAAACGCTTCAAGACAAAATACGGGGACATCGAAGTTGAAATACACAACGTACTCACATGGACTGCTGACAACTACATTCAAAACTCACCGACCTGTGGAGTCCCCTATTGGGATACGGGGGCGCCGGGTCTGAAAAATCTGGGAGACTGGTCCCGCCAAGATGCGGATCCATTCAATGACTGGGAACCAGTAGACAGTTCTGCGGCTGCGATCGCTGCGCAGGGGCTTTTGCGCTTCGGGAAAATTTTGGATCCACAATCGGGCAAAAAGTATTTGATGGCCGGACGCAAGATTGCGTATACGCTGCTGAATGAACCCTATCTGAGTACCGACCCAAATCATCAGGGCCTGCTTCTGCATAGTGTGTACCATTGGCCCCGGCGATGGGATTATGTACCGGAGGGGTCGTCCGTTGCGAATGGGGAAAGTGTAATGTGGGGGGATTATCACCTGCGGGAACTGGCACTCTATCTGGATAGACTCTCAAGATCAAAAAAGTATCATGCCTTTATAAATTTTGACTGGGATTTGCCAGATGAGTAGGATCACTCCATAAAAGATTCGGCTCCTCACGAACCTGAAAAAGGGAGACTTCCAGACGAATACCTCCCGGTTGCTATTCCAGAACCAGCGACGGACGGCGGCCACTCCCCGCGGTATCTGTGAGTCTATCTCCCAGATCCTCTTGCATAGCGTTCATGTACCCAAGGAGCCTATCCACGACATCTGGATGAGAATCGGCAAGATTGGTCGTTTCTCCAATATCTGATTGCAGGTCAAACAACGATAACCCAATCGAATCCTGCCGATAGGCTCCCTGGAAGGTCGGTGTTGAGAGCGTTGCACCATGGATACTTCGGTAGTGATGCGGTGCGTGTAATTTCCATCGGCCGGATCGAACTGCATGAAGTTGGTATCCCTGGTAGAAAAACAGCGCCTCATGTGGAGACGCGCCCCCATGAATAACGCTGACCAATGATTGCCCATCAAATGGAAATGGCCCGGGTGGTGCCCCGGTAAATGCTGCAATGGTTGGCATCACATCTATTGCTGAAGCCATTGCATCGGTGACACCTGGCGTGATTACACCGGGCCAGGACATCAGCAGGGGCACCCGATGTCCTCCTTCAAACGTGGTCCCTTTTCCCTCACGAAGTGGCCCGGTATGTCCACTGTGATCCCCTTTGATGAGCCACGGACCGTTGTCTGACGAAAAGATAACGAGCGTATTCTCAATCAGATCATGACGCTTGAGTGCCTCCATGATCTGACCGACTGACCAGTCGATCTCCATGATCACATCTGCATAGAGTCCCGCACCGGATTGCCCATCAAAGGCATCTGAAACAAAGAGCGGAACATGTGGGAATGTGTGAGGGACGTACAAAAAGAAAGGGGCGTCATGATTGGCATCAATGAATGCAGTAGCCCGCTCGGTATAGCGCCGGGTTAGTTGAGACTGGTCCGGCTCGAGTTCAATAGTATTGAAGCCTTCAGCGAGTGGAACTGGCGGATGCTGTCTGGCAGGTGGATTGGGATTCTTGATTGCATCCGGTGTCATGTCGTTGGAGTACGGAATCCCGAAGTACTCATCGAAGCCGTGTTGCAGAGGCAGATGCAGAGAGTCATGTCCCAAATGCCATTTACCGAAAATTGCTGTGGCATAGCCCAAATCTTTGAGCATCTCTGCCAGGGTTCGTTCGTCTGGATGCAAACCGCGTCTGGACTGTGGCATCAGAACCCCGGGAATGCCGACCCGTTGCGGATACATCCCCGTGAGAAAGGCGGCTCTGGACGGAGAACATGAGGCGGCCGCCGTATAGAAATCCGTAAATCGAAGGCCATTGGCAGCCAATGTGTCAAGGTGCGGAGTTGACAGGACCTCTGACCCATAGCTGCCAAGATCTACCCATCCCTGATCGTCCGTGACGATCAAGATCACGTTGGGGATATCGGAGGCACGTTGGCAACCGATCGTGGCTAATGCCACAATTAGAAAGGCAATGCGATAACGATTCATCTACGGAAAGTTGGCCCCTGAAAACGATCTTCGTCAATATGCTTCATACCGTTAGGGATAATCCAGTTGAGATTCAATGATAGTGAAATTAGTTGCAAAACTGAATGGAATAGGACGCAAGGCTACACATGACGGACTGTCTGAACTATGCTGTTTGTGCTGCGTCTGTCATCCTGACGAATTGCGCACCGACTCGACGACAAAAACAGACGAGAAATAACATCTTCCTGGCCGTCGAAATCAGGTGTCCCTCACTCTTACCATCAACTCACTTGGTCTGGAAGATGGCCTAAGCGGCGGCTTGCTAGTCACTCTCATCCGATACACTTATCACTTTAACAATGACAGCAGACTTTCTAATCTCGCCGTCTCTGATGGACTCCCCATCCTTGAGTTTGTCATCTCGAACAATGACTGCGTAAGTCTTGTTGTTTTCGTTTTTTATGAATTTCTTGCCACTTTTATTGGATGGTATTTCTACTCCATGTTCGAATTCCTTGATAAACCCTTGATCTCCTTTAACAGTGTTCAAACTCGTTCGTGCTGCCCTGCATACACTCTCTTCTGAGAGATCTTGCAGTGCCCGTTCTATCCGATCACAAATTTGTTCTGTCAATACGAGGCGATAAATTTGCTGGTTTGGATCATTTCCACGACCAACATAGCAAACAGCAGGCTCAGTATCGTCATCGTCGACGATGAGCTTACGTGCCTTACGGTCAATATCAACATAAAACAGAGATACGGTAACCGGAAATGGCACTGGTAAATTTGCTGGCTGGCCGATCCGCCCCATTCGTGCGAGTAGCTTCTGCTGTATTGCGAGTGAGTAGACTTCTCTCAGCCGGGCAATTCTTGTTAGAGATCCTTCTTGGATCAATTTAACGAGTTGGTCCTGACGTAGCGTGCGCACATCTCTGAGATTCCATTTGATCCATTTGCGCTTTTTATCTGGCAGAATTATGATAGAAGTCCTCACCGAATCGCCCTTGTATGACCAGTCTTCAGATCTAAGTTCCTCCAGTTGCCCAGACAAAAGCATGACAGGTTCTGTCTCATTGCGGACAAGATCACAAGCGGGGGTAACGACGAGACAAACTTCATCGCCATAGGTCTCTTCATCCATTTTCTTCCGGCGTAATATATCACCGAATCTCAGACGAAGCGTGCCGTTTTCTTCGGATAATTCAAGCCTGTACTCGTGCATAAACACCATCCGATGAACCAAATCCTGCAAATCAGGAGTTCCCATCAAATGTGGGGCAGGATACTTGATCGAATCAATCTTATTGAGTTCTTGTGCTGCTTGAATCGTTTTGCGATTACCTTCAATCTCGTGTTGCAGAACACGGTCCGCAACATCCAAGAGATAGTCACCTAAACGTTCTCCTTCAGAGTCAAGAAGCAGTGTCCTTATTTGTGCCAGATCCGATAGATCCAGGCGTCGTATCCTCTCAAGAAAAGCCTGCCGCGTATCTTTGAGACCTTTATCCCATGCGTACAAAAAACCCGCGACCCGTTTCGCATCTTCATAGTGATTGGCTAATCGTGACAAAACCAATTCCAGTCGGCCATCTTTGATTAGATTCGATTTGCTCTCCACACGAAAAGTAGAAGATAAAAGTCCTGCTTTGTCTCGAAAATCGTCTCTTTTTTCATTCAGACGCGAACTGCTGGATGTGAGAATAACCAATGGAGGGGCCTGAGCCCTGTTGCTGACAAGTTGCCCCACTCGTTCAACAGCGAGCTCTACTGCATCGTCGGACCCCTGCCGTCCAAGAAAGAGGTCTATGACAATTAAATCGGCCTCGTCCGCCTCGTTGCCAAAATCACGCCCCACTCTTTCGCAGTTCAAGCCTGTGTTTTCCAATATTCGAACAAGATCTCTAAGTCGGCCTTTCTCTTGCTCATTAGACTTTTCATAGTCTTGGAAAAGTGTAGTGATGGCCTCTGTGGAAAGTTCTTTTCGATTCTCCCATAGAACATTTATGAATTCGGGCGACTCCCGTAAGGCACTTCTACCGGTATTCTTAAATTTGGGGTACAAATCTGAGAGTTGCTTGCGGTCTCGCTCCTTAAGGTCATCAAGGAATATTAACCAATCCTTTTCGTACAGGTCTAGGTCGTCAGGCCGCGGTGCATCATCAAATGCATCGTCAATAATAACAGCCTTCTTAATGTTTTTCTCCCTTAACAGTGTCTGCAGATTTGTCATTACGCGACGACCTCGTCAGGTAATTCGAGAGTAAAACGATGAAGTCGACCGGTCTCCTGATTTGCCTTTCCATCCAGAGTTAGTGATCCACCGTGATATTTGGCACATTCACGGGCAATGTACAGACCAAGCCCCCTTCGCTTAGATTTTTCTTTTAGTGAAAAAAATGCCCGAAATATTTTCTCTTGATTCTGTTTTGCTACTCCATTGCCATTGTCCTGATACGAGACCATTAGCGGATCAGTCCCCACAGAAATTTTGACTTCTGGCTTGAACTCGGGTTCACGCTGTCTTCGTAAATCAAGCCAGTAGATTGAGTTCGAAATCAGATTTTCAACAATTTGTACGATCATGCCTTTCACAGCTCGTACGCGAACTCTGTGGTCTGGTAGCGACAAAACTGATCTTACGTCATGACGCTTGAATTGCCGCTCATGTGAGCTAAGAATATCCTTGATTAGAGCATCCAGAGCAAAAACTTCTTTTCTTTGTCGGCCTGACACACTGAGAGGATCAAGAACTCGAAGACGCTTGCTGACGGAAGTCATTTCGGATCGGAGTGTGTTTAGCAAGCTGCTTATCTGATCTGGTATGTCCCTCCCGCGGAGAGACTCAATGGCCGCAAGGGCATTTTCAGTTGATCTTGCCAATTCATGTGCGACTACCTCAACGAGGAGACCGACACCCGCCATTTGTATCATCTGCTGTTTTTCATTTTCAACTTCATCATTCCGCGCCTGAATATGCGAAAAAGATTCCTTGATTTCGTCAAAAATTTGTTGCAAGTCATTGGCGGAATCTGGAGCAAGGTGCCGAATTTTTTTCAGAGAGGAATTTGCTCTTTCCTGTAGTATTGAAATGTCTGTCTTTACCTTAATCTTATCTGGTAACGGGGCTTTATGGCGATTCTGAACCCCCTTAAGGAAGTCTCGGAGACGTTCCTGAATAGTATTTTTCAGCAAGTCGATGAACGCCTGTTGTTCGGGACAAACACGAAGCCCCTGCCGATTCGTTTGATCAATGAGCTTAGGATTCCCCAGCCGCGAAATTGCCACTCGACCAACAAACTGTGCCTTATTGAGCAGATATCCCGTGCTCCCCAGTGCACGCCTGTCCAATGCAAGCCAGTCATCATCATCATCACCGTACGGCAACACTCGGAATCCGTCTCGAAAGAGGAGGATTCCAGACCAGTGACGTTGTAGATTACGTACCTCTTTCAGGGTTCCGATGCTGTCAATAGCCCTCAGCCGCTGCCTGTTGAACCAATATACTTCAAATTCAAATTCACCCAAATCATTGAGAGCAGGAACTGGGATTTCCCGAGAAGTCCCCGAGATCAATCCTTCCAGATCAGACGCAGAAATAACGAGAGCCTCTTCCTCATGTGGATGGGCAAAGCCGAGATCCAGTGCTTCGAAAGTACATTTTAATTCAGGGCCAGAGTCGCCGACTACATATTCTCCCCTTACCGCCGCATGAGCATCGCCCAAAAGGCGCCGATCCAAACGGGGAATAGATTCACGCGTTCCGTTCCAAAAAACTGCGATCCTCGGGCGACGCTTGGTATCAGAGAAAGTGTCAGTAAGACGTGAGAATTCCTGCGCACAAAGATTTTTAACGCGTTTTAGCGTCCAATCTGCAGCTAACGCCCCAATGATGAGCCGCGTCCCACTCCAATTCGGTTTGGGTTTGAGATTGCCTTGTTCAGGAGAGATATCAATTTCATCAAGCGCAGCATCAAGATTGTCGAATTTCGACCAATCAATATTTAAAATATTTAGATGTTCATCGGCTAAAGTTGCCGTCTCAACCGTCAGTAAATTCCCCAATCGCATCGCCGAGAGTCGACCAATTCCTTTTTCACCGAGATATGGTGAGCGTTTGTCCTTGGAGGAGTGATCGGTGAGTGCTGCGTCGATCGCACGTTTTCGAGAAGCAGTGCCGATTGAGAGAAAGTTGTCAACAAGATCCTGCTTTGACATCCCCGTGCCCGTATCAGACACAATGATTCTATTTTCGCGGGCGTATACCTCGTCAAGGGCCTTCACAAAAGATCCTTCTTCCCTAACCTCATCAATTGCTCGCCGAAAACGATCCAAGGAGTTCTTCGATACAGATGGATTCAACGCTTTATACACATCAGCCTTGAGTCGATTAATGTCGCCAGTACCGCCAACCGCTCTACGCCGGAACCTGAGATAATCATTACGCCTTAGTACGATTTCGAAACGAATTTCTGCACCGTCTGGCGATTTAGCATCAAACGCGTTTTTGATGAGTTCGTAAAACGCAACTATGTCGGAGCTAATCAACTCCGCACCAAGTGCCAGTACTGTTCGGGCACAGACCTTGAACAAATCGTTTGCCTCCGTCTCTGGTTATGTGATCTTTTCCTTTCGCAATAATGCATCTACGGTGTCCGACAAGTTCCAAATCGGTTCCGAATCACCGTCTTTCAACATATCAATGACCTTGGGTATGCCCGCTATAGCAAGGCGGTTGGCGAGAGACATTATTTCGTGCGGCTTAGATACAATCTGCTCATCATTATACCAACTGATTGCAAGTAGCATGAGCATATCTATTCGCCAAGGATCGCTGGTGAATATGGTTCCGTCAATAATCTTCACGGTGTCGGATTTCACAATGTCGACAGGCTTAAGTCCGAGTTGTCTTGCGACACATACAGAGAGAAACCAAAAATCTATCATACGTGGAAATGGGCTCTGATCAATCACTGCATTCGCCTCTCGCTGGCTGTATCGTTGAAATGCTTCATGGAATTCCACAGGCACTCTAATTTCGTCTGCCTGAAAAGGGTTGTAGTATTGATCCGCCATTGTATTCTCCTATGATGATATTGTAGCTAACCCTCAGAATTCAAGCGGCGCTTGCAGAGTTCACATGAGCTCCTGTGGTCGCAGGGGCAACGGAGGGCTTTGCGCTCAACAACGCCTGGATTATTGATCAGCATTTTTGGATAATGTGCAGGATTCGTTAGCGTATAAACTACACCCGCAACTTCGTCAATGATATCCTCGCATCCATGGATTTCGTCATGGGTCAGAAACAGGATTAACTGCTTACTCTCACGCACAGCCGTGCGCAGAATAGACTGTTTTACAAAACCGCTCGTCATGCCGAGCGGCGTGTCTATCACATTTGGTGCTTCAACTTCGCTCACCTTGGTTAGCGCCAGGATAAATGCAAGTGTTAGGGCTCGACGGGATGCACCGTTTAGGTCTCGGTCGGGATTCAGGGTTCTGTCGTCCGGGCCATAGACAACAATGTCGAATTGCCGGCTGATCTCGGCGCGTTGAATAATTGCCCCCTGTTCAGGATCCGCACCAATCATTTCGAGGAAAATGCTGTTCATTCGATCGCTGACCTTTTGTAATTCCTCGTTTGTAATTCGCTCACGGGCCCTTTTCAGAATCTTCAAAGCGTCCTGTGTAACATCTATCTTGGCCCGTATGCGCATACCCTTCTCTTGTTGTCGTAGAAGAGAATCACGCGTCTTGGTCAACGTTTTGATTTCCTTTCTAAGATGCTTAAGCTCAATTTCAAGGGCCGTCTTCTTCTCTAGGAATCTGTCGCTCTGATTCTTGTAACCTCGGAGCGTTTCGCGTAGACCTTGTATGTCTGTGTCAGGCAGCGATTCAAGCTTCTTTTCCAGTCCCCTCAACTCTCGACCCTTTACATCGCGTTGCTTCTGCAAATCGTCATGACGCTTGAACACTTTCTTGTATTCTTCCAGCCATGATGCATTCAACCCTACAGCAACTTCCTCCCGTTGAGACTTTTGCCTGTAATACAGATCGGTGATGGTTTTTTTGATTTTGTCAGCACCGTGACTATTATCAATTAATTTCTGTATGTGCGCACGACGCTTCTCACCGCCTAGGCTCCCCGGTTCTAATATCTCCCCACAAATGCAAACTTCAGATTCAAGACAGTCGCTCAACACTGGAATCATAGCATTTGGAATTTCCCCCCGGTCATACATCTGATCCAGCCTATCAAATGCATGTCCCAACACAGGTGCGAGCAGATCGGCTGCGATGGACTGACTACGAAATAAGTTTGAATGATTTTTTCCCGCCTCATCACACTGTTTCTCAAGCTGTTTGATTTCCCCACGTACACGATCAAGATCTTTGCTCAACTCTTCTCTGTTGCCCTTCTCAAGTACCACCAAGATCTTGCGATCAGTCTCTTCATATTTTTCGATAAATGCCTCATGTTGCTTTTTCGCATCCTCCAAGTCATTTTCCAATTTCTCTCTCTTGTTTTGATTCTCTTCAAGGCGCGTAGCAACTTCGTTCAGTTTGCCTCCACCATGAAGCTGTTTTGCTTCCCTGTTTGCTTCTGATTCTGATTTTTTGACATGTTTGATTGCTGCGTTGACAATTTCGAGTCCGAGAAGTGAATGAATTGCTCGTTGTACACGCCCACGTTTTGTGGATTGACTCTCCGCTTCAATGAAGCTTAGCGCTCGGTCGCCATCAGTGAAGAATACTTCTCGTAGTTCCGGTGGCAATTCATCATTGATAAAGGAATCCGGGTAGTCCATTGGTTGTGCACCAGTATCGTTTAACCGAAACAGTTTGACCGTTGAAGTGGGACGACTGAAATTGCCATCCACATGCTCATTTGTAGAGCGAATGAGACGATAGCGCTGGCACTCTTTTACTTCTGAAGTGGAACGAAACTTTGTCAACTCAAACTCCACCGTGACCGTGATTAAAACAGATTTATCCTCGTTTGCCCTCCAGTCAACAGGATGGAGCCGAAAATCCACTCCCTTGTTGGGAAGAGCTGCATTTCCATACAGAGCCCACTGCAGACCGTGAAGGATCGTCGTCTTACCTGACTCATTTGCCGCGCGAATCACCGTGAGTCTCATCTTGGTATCGTGTGAGAAGTCAAGTTCGAGATCGCGTAGCATCCGAAAGTTTTGGAAATTGGCGCGCAGTAACTTCATGAGTCTCTATTCCTCAGTACCGATTTCCGAACTGCGTTCTTTTGCCAGCGACCAAGCCGCCTTCTGAAACATATCGTTGATCCTCGTTTGGATGTTCGTTGGGGATATTCTATGACGCTGTTCACGGCCCAGAATTTTACCAATCATCGTGACCATCCGATCCCTATAGCCATCATACCGCTCTTCAATCACGTTACGTTGCTCAAAAATGATCCGTTCCATCTTTTCTTCATTCAGTGGCATAATTATCTCCCAATCGTTATAGGAATACAGCGTCAACCATTCTGTCAATCGTCGCAAGGGGTCCGTCTGGGCGACCAGCATTTCTTGCTAGTCTCGCAAATTCCTGTACACGGCTTAGTTCTGAGCGCACAAGCGTACGTGTATCAGAATCAAGTCCTTTCTCCATGCCGGGTGGCAGAGTTACAAGATCGTGAATGACACTATGAGTTTTGCCTATGTCGTCACAAGTACGCAAAAGACGCCCCCGACGTTGTACCCATTGTCGCCCTACGGTTGTGCTCGCGAGAATAAATGCTTTGCATATCTGTGGGATATTTATCCCTTCGTCAAGCACACGCTTTGCGGTAAGAACCTGTATTTGACCTTTCTGAAAAGAGTCAATGATTTCCTTCGTCCGATTCCGATCTGCTGTTTCCTGCGCTGTGAGTTGATGGAATAGGACATTCCTGTCCCGTAGCAACTGGTTCACGTTGTTCAGTTGGTCTGGCCCTTTATCCGATGAGTAGACTAGGGTGTGCTGTAGATTATTTGTGTCCTCTTCCATCAAGAGATCGCCAAGGATGGCAAGCTTGCCGGACGCAGTTTCCAGCAAGGCCCGCCGATCCCGCATCAACTTGGCGAGATATTTGTCCGGCTGTCGGTCCTCATTGCGCCACGCGTTTTTCTTGATTTTACCCGTGAGGTCGACCCACTCGTCCATCTCGCTTTGCGTGAGATACACGGGATGAACATGGTAGTCATATTCGACCAGGCAATGACCAATGGCTTCTCCAAGTGTGAAACGAAACACAACGGGCCCGAAGAATCCAAATAGAGCTTCCGTTCCTGTTTCGTCATACTGGCGAACTGGTGTTGCCGACAAACCAAGGCGACAATCAAAAAAATCGGGCGGATCGCTGATAAAGGATGGCCTTCCCAGATTATGCACTTCGTCCGCGATCAATAACCGATCACATTCAAATGCCTTAACGTCAGCAAGAAATTTCGGGGTACACAACGTATCATGGCTGACAACAACGGCTTCGGTGTCTGACAGCCTGAGGCGTAGCCGCCGTCTCAATTTTTGAAGCTCGCGTCCTCGCTTCTTAGCATTACCCGCCATCGAGAGATTGACAGGATTTAATCCAAATGTCGCGATTTCATTGCACCATTGCTCAATGAGAGGCACATAAGGAACTGCAATTACGATGAGTAGTGGCTTTTTTTTCTGATAGAGCCGGTGTGCTCCGATCATTGAGGTAATTGTCTTACCCGAGCCGGTCGCCATTTCCAGTATACCGCGATACCCTGCATCACCCCATGCTGCAACAGCCTTTCCTTGGTGTTCAAACGGACCTTTTTCGTATTCAAGCCAGTTGGGAATTGCAAAACGGGCAGGATGATCCGATGCTGAATGAGAAGGAGTAAATTCTTCCGAAAACTCTTCAACACGATCATACAGTTTCCTCAATTCACTCTCTGTTGGAGGTGACTCTGAATTGTATGACTGGAGTAGGCGTTGTCGGATCGCCTCGGGAATGTCGACAATGATACAGTTGTCGTGATTATTCTCCCACAGATCTTTGAATGTGCGGCATAGTTTGTCGGTGATGTAGCACTGATTCGAGTTTTGCCACGATCTAGATATAGCAATCTGTTCTATATTTTTCCGAATACCAGCATCGGTCACGTTGCTTGACCCATGTGCGGCGACCACATGATTGTCGATCTTGAAAAGCCATACTTTTGGATGAAAAAGGGCATCCTTCATGAGGGCAACCTTGATTTCAATCTTGCGTTCCCGGAGTAGCCACGATAAGCATTTAAGTGTGTGGTTCTGGAGCAAGTCCTCAGTAACGATCAGTTCTTCCAGAATTCTTTCCGCTACGCATTCCTCAGAGCTTACCCCATCCTCTATTGCGGCTTTATCTTCTGCACTGAGCAAGGGACTGATGATTAGCCTAAAACTGTTCCTGGAGCCGGCGACATAGGTCGCAAGGCCAGGAGCGAGCGATGCAAGCACTTGGCTTGAGAAAAATCCCACCATACAATCAACTTCCTTGGCGACCTTAAAACTTGGAATCAGGACTTCTTCTGCGAACGGGTCATTCGGCAGCATGTAAAGCGGCTGGACATCCTCCAATAACCGCATCATCCGCTCCGTTCCTATACTCTCTGGCATGTCATGTTCGGTCGACAGGTATTCCATCAAATCTCTTACTCCTGCTGACAACTGCTACTCTTATATATTGATCAGCACAGCAATAGTTAGGGTACAACGCCTTCGTGATCCCAGAATGAATACTATAGAACAGCAAGCTAAAAGAGCCACGGCGGCGGCTCCTAGCATTACATGTAGAAAAGCAGAAATTCACCGTATATCTCGGTTGCATGTTCTTAGATGAAGATCCAGTATCCATTCATATATCAAATTGTACTGTCAGCGTTGTACATCCAACGGATGCTTCATATCCCCTCAGCTTCCATTCATGCGTTGCATAGCAGAAACCAGAAAAACCTCATATTGACCAGAACCTCAACGTTGTATTGAATACAGAATTCCTCAAAGACTCAAAAATCACAAGTGACAGATATTACATCCGGTGCTGCTATCCTCCAAATCGCGTACCTCGTCAAAAAATTGCTCCATAAGTGTCAAATTGGTACGCTTGCTGCGTAGCTGTTCTTCACGCTTTTTAGTGCGGCGCTTGATATCGGCAATACGTTCTGGTTCTGAAAGTTCTTCAAGAGATTCGTCATCTGCCCAGGTGAAGCGTTCGCTTCTTTCTGGATCAACTTTCTCGTACGCCTTGGCCTGCTCATACAGATCTGGATGATTTTCCAGGAGACCCACCCATTCACTTTTTCGCTGAAAAAAGCAAAAGTAACATCCGCTCCGTGAGCGCCAGCGATAGTATTCGGGGTAACCAACACCGCTATCCTCAAGAATACGATATACATCATCCTTGGCAAGACTATCTTCGATAAACGGGAAAATAGTCGTGATATTGGGCTTAGTACTGATGTAGCCTTTGCGATGCTCAAAATACTTGCGTCTTGTTTTTCGATCCACTCGCCATTCCCCCTCATCTGCCCGAATACCCACGTAACTGATAACCGGGTTTTCACCGATGTAATCTTCAAATGGCTTTAGCTTCAACAAGCGCGTGCACCAACGGACGTTTGGGCTTGGAAGGAATCCGCCGTAAAGTTCGAGATAGTGATCAAAGGGAGTCTTGTCCGGTTCGTTGGGTCGACTCGGCGGTACGCTTGCCCGAAGCCGGTGAATCGGACTCCCGAGGTATGCTTCAAGACGGTCAAGATAGTCATATGTCTCCGCTAGTTCGGTGCCGGTATCGCAGAAGACATATTCAGCCCCAGTGAGGGGTGGTCGGTGGGGAGTGCTTGGTTTGCCGAGAACCTTTCGCCAGCGATCAGGGTCGTGAAGATAGATGGCAAGTGCGCTACTGTCCTTGCCCCCACTGAAAGCGACGATATGCCTGGGTTCACTCATGGGATTCATTAATTGTTTTGCGTTGAATGAGCAGTTCATTTGATAGCTGAGCTAACGCAGCGATCTTCGTCTCAAGTGTGACATCTTCTTTCGCGATTTCGCTTTGTAGTCTCTGGCGTACCTGCTCAATTAGTTCATGATCCTCGGGATGGATACTGATCACTTGCTCATGTTCATCCTCGTATTGCATGGTGACACTTAACCGAACTCGTTTAACCGTGGGCGAGTTTGTGTCATGTACTGAATCTTCAGCCGATTCTTGTTGTAAATCAAAGACGATAGGTTCAAGCATTGAGAAACGGCGGGATACTTCGCGAAGTGTATTGTTAAAGAGAGAAAGGTCTTCGTCCCTCCATTGCACTGGAGGTCGATTCGCTAAAAGGGAAGATAAGGATTCATACCATCCCTGTGTGTCCAGGACCTCATCCGCTGCGCGTACAAGGAAGGCTTTTAACTTCGTGTCATTTGCGTGCGGAAGTAGGAGACGTGCCCGATCGGCGAGTTCTTGGCGGCGGCCGTCGGGTATTTTGGAGTGAAGATGAAAGACAGATGCAATCTGAGCCTGAAGGTCTGTCAGGAGTGCATCGTAGGCCCCGCCGAGCTCTCGCAGTGCCTCTTGAAGATGTTCGGCAAAAGTCTGCACTTCGTTTGGCGAACTCTCAGTATTGTCTAAGAAAGAATGGACACCACATGCTTCTGGAAGGTCCTCAAAGAGTAAAGTAGTTGGTTCCACGGCACGATCCAAGGCCTCGCGGACATTCAAAGCTGTTTGCGAAAGTGTAGCAGTCCTACGCACGTAGGGTGGCAAGCCATGGATACGTTTCAGGATTCGTAGTACAAAGGGCAGAGGTTTTTCGACCGATGCAGATAGGCCGACCAGTGGTGCAAGGTGCTGAAGTAACTCAGCTCTTGATCCTATGATTTCTACCCACTGCATTTCAAATTTCTCGGGGCTCTTCAAAAAGCGCTCAATTGTCTGAAAATCAATGCTAGGGGCAAACGTGCCATTTTCATAAAAGGCAATCCCGTCTTCAGAAGATTTGTAAACAGCAAACAAAAAGATAGGAATTAGTCCCTCGCGCACACCATAAGGAGGTTTGCAGAGTTTATCGTAGAGTTGTTGTACAGATACGCGTTGTCCCCTTGCCGCCTGGAGCGTGTTCGTAATTTCATCCCACACTGCAACGCACCCAGGGTATTCAGGAGAAATAGGCCGAGCAAAGTGCCAATGTTTCGAATCGTTGTCCAATGGGCGATGGATTTCAGTAGCTTCGAGTATTGAGGCGTACATCCCGTACTCAGCCGGGTATTTTTCAATATTCAATCTGCGCTCGGTATCATGCTCAAGCATTGCGATAAGTAACTGCTTCAAACCTTTAACAGCACTCGCCGAGGGTTTGCGGCGATTCAGCAGTTCATTCCAGATCTCTGGCGTGTCGGAAAAGATTTGATCGCAAATCTGGCTGAGTCTCTCCTGCAAGGATCGTTCATTTTGGAGGCGGAACAATTCACCCTGGTAGATCCATGAGCAGGGGTTCCGACCTTCATCGTCCGTAAGCAAAGAGGTAAGACGGTGTTCAACATAAGCAGTCAGATCAGCTAATTGCTGATCTATCTCTCGGCGGGCAACCTCATCACCATGCAGTTGTTCAGCATTGTCGCGCACCCATTGGAGGCAAGCGAGCTCTCGAACGATCTCAGGAAGTCCTTTCACACCATCGGGTATGGCTAAAAGGGTTAACGAATCATTTGCCAACTCTTGAATTGTAGTGAGCAAGGCATTTATCTCTCCGTCGTGCTCAGGGAGGACGTAAATAATACGTCCATCTCCGCGCTTGTAAGGATCCTGTAAATGGGATATCCAGGTTTTATCCGAAGCGTAAAGCACTTCAAAAATGCGTGTGGTACCTGTACGGAAAGAATGCCGGCGAGCCACCATTGGTGTAGGGGGCAGAACATCGGTCAAGCGTGTAGCGAGAGGCGTTCGTGCAGGCAAATGGAGGCGGGCTTCTTGCAGAGACGCATCAAGGTCAAATTCGCTGCCTTGCCAGATGTGATATTCGTCTTTGAACGGGCGGTATGTTACTAACCGCTCTTCTCTAAGCGAATCAAGGGATGCATCTATCTTCTCAGGAGAGGCATCGGCTGTGGCGCGGAGCACTTGAGCAGTGGGGGGGAGTCCAGCGAGTGGACCTGCATAGCTGAGAAGGGCAATCTGCTTTATACACCGCACAGTAAGCTCATTTGGGGATTTGAGTCTCGAGAGGGCTGCTTCTGTCTCAGCCCAGATCCTACCCATTCGTTCATCGAAAAGTGCAGAACCAATCGACCCGATGAGGTAGTCGTAAAGATGATCAAGGCGGTAGTATGGCAGCAAGGTTTGATTGGCATTGGATGGGACAGAAGAGATCGTTTCAGAGGCTTGACTTTCAAATATTTCAAGGAAACTGTTTGGTTCACCAGAAGCGAGAAAAGCAAAGAGAGAGCGTTTATTTTGTGCCAAGCGACGAAACAACGGGCCGACGATGAGGCTGACAGCTGGATGCAACGGAAGAGCGTTGGCCAAGTGTTTGCGGATCTGTGGGCGATAATTTTTTGATCGTAGGATAGCTGTGTCAAGCAACTCGTCGATGACAACCATACCATCTTCGGGTAGTTGATCCCGATTGTCTACCTGCACGGCATGAGCCAAAAGTCGTAGTGTCTCACTAACTGGTTCTATAAATGCAAAATCTTCAAAGCGTCCCTGAACTTTACGCCATTCGTCGCGCTGTGTCCGAGTCATGCGTCCAGCGTAGCGATCAAAAGCCTGATGCGAAATTGAAAAGATGAGTAATGGTGAAGCCGCATCCGATGAATCGTCTGTTCGTGAGGCCCGTTCGGCTAAGCTTTGGAGTACGTAGAGGTCGCTACGGTCGGGGTGGAGTGCAGCATATTCAAGGAGCTTGCCCAACTCGTCAATTATCAGCAGAATCCCCCCGTTGGTTGCAGTATGTATCGCTGCTGCTGTTCGCTGATACAGATCAACTACGATTTCATCGCTAACATCCGAAGATTTGATTGCTCTTGCTTCTTGAACGATATCTCTAAGTGCAGTGCGATAAGCTTTTAGTTTTTTGCTGGGTCTTCCTTGATGCCGAGCGAAAGATGCAAGGAAGGAATCGGTCCCGTTAACTAATCCGCGCAGCAGAGCCAAGCTAAGCGGTTCGCGCGATCCAACCACCAACACAGGACAATAAACACCTGTATTTGCACACTCTATCCTGTTTGTTAGGGCAGGATCAGCGCTGGTGAGTTTGGTAAGTGCGTTGGCATTTCCCCTGAGTAAATGAGCCAGGAACAACGCAAAGGAGCTTTTCCCACTACCATAGGGGCCCGTAATTGACCATGCAGATCCGATTACTTGCCCAGCAGTAATCGTTTCAATCACTCGCTTGATTAGTTCACGAGCTTTCGACGTAACGATATAATTATCCAAGTCCTGATCACTGTAAAAGTCACGGAACCAAGTTGATGCTTCGCTGAAACGAGCCTCGGACAGATACGGCCATAGGTCCAATCAGGTTACTGTAGGCAGGCTATTAGAGTAGTAGTGCTCCAACATTGCTTGTGGCGTTGCACCGGGTGTTCGGTAAAACTGGTGAACGCCCGCGGTAGAATCAAAACGAAATGGTACCTCGTCAAATGTCTCTATATGATTTACAAGCTCAAAGGCTTGCTCCTCACTCAATAGAAAGATTTGCCCAGGGCTTGCCGATTGCATCAGAACGTCCTGAGCAGATATGGTTTCTAGTCCACAGAATTTTCGGTCCCAGTAATCCAGAACTGAGTAGGCGAAAATTTCCGGGGGAAGACCACGGGGGCTGTCCCTCACGCAGATAAACCATCCCTCCGTTCTCATAAAGCAACCCCAAAGAAGTCAAGGGATAAGCGACAATATTCTCTAAGTGAGAATCCGCTAGTCGCGGGGCAATATAGGTATTCAGGAAACACTGGAAATCTCGGCGCAGCGTTGTATCCGAAGGCATAGTCCCCTCCCGATCATCAATCCATCTCCCCAATATCGGCTGAAGATTACGAAGCTCAAGTGCACCGCCACGCCAATGGCCAAAGATAAAATGCCACAGAGTGGAGCGGCGGGGTGAGCGGCATAACAACCAATGCAACAGCCATAGCGTCGCATTATCTTCGCAGTACGGATCTACACCTTTTTCTCCTAACAAATACGCCCCGAACTCTGAAACACAGAAGGTATTCCGATCCTTAGAATCAGGTTTGATGACTTCTGTTGCAAGCCCCCAATGTCGGATAGAGCGTACCATGTTCTTGCCAACCCCAAACTCAACGATCGCCGTGTCAGAGTGGAAGATGGTATCTTTTTTGTTGACAGCGTTCACGGCTTTTTTTAACCAGTTAAGCCGCAGCGGAAAGGTTTCGTGGCCAGAAAACGAATACTGCGAGGCCATGATTGTATACCGAGTTGCTATGGGACTACAAGTTACACGTTTTATGAGGAACCGCGAAATTTTTTGGAATTGCAGTCCCACTCAACCCAATTGTCAGTGATGCCCAGTTTTTAGTTGATCTTTATCCGATTAAGCGAATCTATCACCTTGCGAAGGAGTCTAACCGTGTTTTGGTTATGTTTGGGCCCAAGGCCCGGAAGAAGATACTGAGCAACCCTGATTCAGACCAGAAGCCGAAGAGCAAATCTCGCAGACCGCTGACGAAGGACACACACAATGATGAGTACACGGAGAAAGGCAATAGTCGGGGTGGCGGGATTTGAACCCACGACCTCTTCGTCCCGAACGAAGCGCGCTACCGGGCTGCGCTACACCCCGAGGTGAGTCGGCTAACGCATAGAGAGACTGTGGGATCCATCATTATTCCCTTTCCATGGAGCAACTGAACCTGCCACCTTACAACTATGACGTCCGCAATCAGGCCGGCCGCAGAGTAATTTTGGACCCGGTTCGGAAACGCTTTGTACCGTTGACTCCCGAGGAATGGGTACGCCAGCACTTCGTCCAGTACCTCATTAGGAATTTAGACGTTCCGCCTGCATTGATAGGCATTGAGGTGGCAATCCCGATACAGGATCGTTACTATCGGGCAGACATCGTCATCTATGGTCGACAGGTTGAGCCCGTGATGGTTGTTGAGTGCAAGAGACCCTCCGTTCAACTTAATCAGGATACGTTTAATCAGATTGGGCATTATAATGCCACGCTGAAGGTCCCGTATCTGGTGATTACCAATGGCCATGCAGCATTATTGCTGCGTGGTCGATCATGCCCACCGCTGCTACCGTTTCTTAGACGAAATTCCATCTTATAAGGCCATGATTCTGCCAATTGATCATGTTGAATAATTCGTATTCAAAAGAGCTTCAGACCGTGCACGCTGCACTTTCCGAGGCAGCGCTATTGTGCCGATCTGTTCAGGACCGGGTTGCCATCACAAAAGGAGACCGGAGCCCCGTTACAATTGCAGACTTTGGAAGCCAGGCGCTGGTATGCCGGACCCTCCGTGAAGCATTTCCAGATGATCCAATCGTTGCAGAGGAAGATAGTACGCTATTGCAAGCGGATGTGCAGACAGAGCTTCGAGAAACCTTAGGTCAGCACCTCGAAGTGATTCGCCCCGGCACCTCCTTGAAGAGTGCACTGCAATGGATTGATTATGGTAATGCGGAGACATATTCTGACCGGTTCTGGACCTTGGATCCCATAGATGGTACGAGAGGGTTCCTGCGGAAGGGGCATTTTGCCGTAGCTCTGGCTCTGATTATTGAGGGGGACGTGGCAGTCGCTGGACTCGCATGCCCAAACCTGGACCAAAATATTTTTATGGCTGCGAAGGGATGCGGAGCAAAGCTGGGGGAATCCCCCCTTCGTGTAAGCACAATAGAGGCTATGGAGCATGCCAGGATTTGTGAAAGTGTCGAGTCGAGTCACAGCGCACACGAGGATGTGCAGAAGGTTGTTGAGCACCTTGGAATCGCCGCAGAACGGAAACGATTGGATAGTCAGGCAAAGTACGCTGTTGTTGCATGTGGCGATGCAGAAATCTATATGCGTCTACCTACACGCAAAGACTATGTGGAACGTATCTGGGATCACGCAGCAGGCGCTCTTTTACTGACGGAAGCAGGGGGGAAAGTGACCGATTGTGCAGGTAAAGAATTGGATTTTTCCTGTGGAAAGGGATTAGAAAACAACCACGGAATCATCGGGACCAATGGTAAAGTCCACGGAGAGGTGATCGAAGCTCTAAAGACCCTGAACATAGGTCAACCAATAATCAGAAATACATTTGAATGAATAGTATATTAAATCTACATAATTTCCCATTTTTTGCGAATTTATGTAGTTGCAGTGTACTAATAATGCCCTGATTGACAACAAAGTTTTCCCAAAGACCAAATGAGGCTGGCCACTGGATTCGAGTACTTGGTCCAAAAACGATCGCGCACGATGACTCGGATTCACATGGCTACCACTGAACCAGTTCAGGCAGTTGCACTTTCCTCGGCTACGGGGATCCAAAGCACATTTGATCAGTATACTGAATTTGTGTTATTTCCCGTTTTTTGCGAATTTATGTAGTTATAGTGTACTACTGGTAGCATGATTGGACAACTGAGTTTACCTAAAGGCCGAATGAGGCTGACCACTGTGTTGGGCACCACAGGAGATATTGTTCACACTGACGATGTTGAGCGATCCCTCAAGGTCAATCGATCCACTGCTTCCAAGCTCCTCTCCAGGTGGGCCAGTCAGGGTTATCTTCGGCGCGTTGGTCCAGGAATCTATGTAGCGGCAGAACTAGGCTGTATGGACCTGGAACAGGTACTGGATCATCCTGAGATGATCGTACCAGCATTATTCGATCCAGCATATATCGGTGGTCGAACAGCCACTGAATACTGGGGCCTTACGGAACAGATCTTCATCGACACAGTCGTGATCACGGGGCGGCCCGTACGATCAAGGTATCAAAGTCGCTTAGGACTTAGATATACTGTGAAGCATATTCATCCAGATAAAATCTTTGGTCTTGAGCGAATGTGGTTCAAGAATATCACGACCGCAATCTCAGATGTGCCCCGAACTATTTTAGACCTCCTGGATGAGCCCGTATTCGGAGGTGGAATACAGCATGCGGCAGACTGCTTTGCAGAATACGTGCGTCATGAACACAGGCAGGATGAAAAGTTGATTTCCTACGCAGAACGTCTGGGAAATGGAGCCATATTCAAACGCCTCGGTTTCCTGGCAGAACGTGAATCGGACTGTGCCGATCTCATTGATGCTTGCAGGCAGAGGATGACAAAAGGCAACGCAAAACTTGACCCGACAATATCATGTCCCCGCTTGGTGACGAGATGGCGTCTTTGGGTTCCTGAGTATGATTTAACACCAGTAGATGATTACTAAAAAGGAGATCAAAAAAGTTGCACGTGTACGCGGACTGAGACCTCATGTAATTGAGAAGGACTATCTACTCAGTTGGGTCCTGACCGGTATTTACCAGCATGTTTCTCTCAAGAATAATTGGATCTTTAAAGGAGGGACCAGCTTCAAGAAATGTTATTTTGAAACCTATCGATCCTCCGAGGACCTTGATTTTACGGTTGTAGATCCATCTCATCTCAACCGTGACTTTCTCATTGAAACGTTCAGCGAAATCAGCGAATGGATCTTTGATCAAGCCGAGCTTGAAATTCCTACAAAACTGCTAAGCTTTGAAATTTTCACAAATCCGCGTGGCTCAGAGTCTTGTCAAGGCAAAGTAGGTTATCGTGGTCCCATCAGCCCGAGCCAAGGATTCCGTTCACTTCCACGGCTCAAGATGGACCTGACATTCGATGAGATTGTTCTGTTGCCGCCGGTTGAACGTACGGTCTGTGATGACTACAGCGATGACCCACAAAGGAAAAACCCTGTCCGCTGCTATACTCCCGAAGAGGGTTTTGCCGAAAAAATCTGTGCTTTAGGACAACGTGCCAGGCCTCGCGATCTATACGATGTCATCAATCTCCTTCGCAACGATGAAGAACAGCCCAATCTGTCCGTTCTAAATGATTTGCTTCAGAAAAAATGCGCTCACCGTGATAGTTCGGTCCCAACACTCGTTGATGTGCAGAGAAAAAGGACACGCCTTGAAGTTCCGTGGGACTCTATGCTGAGTCACCAACTTCAAAAACTCCCCCCATTCGAGTCTTATTTCAATGCATTGCCTGAGTTTTTTGACTGGCTTGAAACCGGTACTCTACCCTCATTATCTCCCATAGATGAGATGACAACGGGTGAAATGGTCGTCCGAGAACCTACAATGAACTTGCCAGTCAAACTTAATACACAGATATATCTGGAAACTATCCGTTTTGCGGCAGTGAACTATCTGTACGTTGACCTCCAATATAGACAATCCACCCATCGCATTGAGCCATATTCATTGCGTCGTACAAAAGACGGTGCTCTTGTGCTACACGCCATCAGGGCTGCTGACGGAGAACATCGCAGGTATCAGATTGACCAAATCCATGGAGCGACTGCCACACAGCAGGATTTTGTTCCTCGTCACTTGGTTGAGCTGCGACCAAAAATCCGACCGTAATGAGATAAACCTGCATTTGGTGGCAGCCTCTCAGAATGGCAGGGATGCATCATAATTGATGAAGTCAAGTACGAATAGTCAATGACTTTGAGAATTCTATTCTATTAATGAGAAAGACGATAACGCAATTGCTGGTACTGTTCACGCTGATGTACCCAGCAGTCCTCTCGGCTCAGGATGGCAATGATACCTTGAGCGTCGTGGATATGGACGAACTGATTATTACCGCAGATCGGTACGAGTTAATGCGCTCTCAATCTACGGGAGCCATCAGTGTGCTGAAAAGCACAACAATTTCACAGTTGGCAGGGGTTCAAAACCTGGGGGGAACGCTACGGCATATACCAGGCTTTGCGATGCTGCAATTGGATGGAATTGGATATGATGTACAGCCGATTGTGCGGGGATTCTATGGTGGAGGGGAAGCCGAATACGTGCTGTTAATGGTGGATGGACAGCCTGTCAATGCCCTGGAAACAGGGCTCGTGAACTGGGATCAGATCCCTCTGGCTGCAATCGAATCCGTCGAAATCCTGCGTGGAGGAGCCTCATCACTCTACGGCGATGCTGCCATCGGGGGAGTCATTAACATTGTGACCGACTCCGATGCCCCCTCCAGTTACGAGATGGCCCTGGCCGGTGGCTCATTTGGCACCTACAAAGTGAGTGGATCCGCACGGATGTCGTTTGGTGCCAGAAAGCTTTCGTCTTATGGAAATTACGAATCAACTCAGGGATACCGGGAACATGCCAATCGTGCTATGGGCGGCCTAGGCCTCGGGTTCGATCTGATACGATCTAACCGGACCCTCGTTACGCTATCCGGGTCAATACATCAGCGGAGCTATGATATTCCCGGTCCACTCACCAGTGACCAGGTCGCACAAGATCGTCTACAGGAATCTCCATTCTTTCGATTTGACAACAATGAGGAGAGCACGCAGCGCCTGGCACTGCAAGGTCGAGTCAATCTGGGTGACCAGTCCGAATTGCGCGGCTCGCTGGTTGGTAACAGGCGAACTCTGGAAGGCGCACGAACCTTACCTCTGAGTGCGGAATTTGCAGACGTAAAGTGGAGAGAATTTGATACAGCCCGCTTATTCATGAGTGCGCAATGGGTGTCTCCACGACTATTGGCACAGGACCGCTTGACCATCGGCACGGATCTGCAAAGTGGACAATTGGACGTAGCGTGGTATAATATGGCGACTGGTACAGCTGAGGATTTTGAGGAATTTGATGGGGCGAGGGGAGACCTCTCAAGCAAGGGGGACGGTTCCCGTCAGGCATTGGCTGCATACATGCAATATGACATTGAGCCGACTACCTGGTTGCGCCTATCGGCGGGGATCCGCTATGATCGCATTCGCGATACCTACTCACCAGAAGAGAGTTCAGAGCAGGATGCAATTCATACCGCATTGAGTCCCAAGATGGGGGTAAATGCTCGCTATGTGGCAAGCACCCGACACGTAGGGAACTGGTATGCCAACGTAGCGCGATCATTCAAGACAGCGACGCTGGATCAACTCTTTGGTCAGAGACTGATCCCGGTGCCGGACCCCCCCTACGGCATATCCATTGCTAACTCTGAACTAAAGCCTCAGAGAGGCATCAGCTTTGAAACCGGATTCTACCACCGCACAGCACTGATTCCCGAAAGTTTGAATGGCGAGATATCCCTGAGCATCTATCAGATGGACATGGAGGACGAGTTGGATTTTCAGTTTGAAACCTTCCAGTACGGAAACATTGCCAGCAGCCGTCACAGAGGAATTGAGATGGGACTCCAACTGGACAGGCCGAATATTGCACTATTTCGTTTTAACTATACGCTCCAAAACGTGACGTATCGCGCTGGAGAAAATAAAGGGAATTTCGTCAAGGCGATCCCGCGCGATTATGTATCAGCTGCGATCAGTATACCTGTTCTTGACCAGCTTCAGGCGATGGCAACGGTGCGCAGTACGCGCCGTACATGGCTGGATGATGCAAATTCAGTCAGATTGGAAAACTTCTCTTCAGTGGACTTTAAAGTGACCTATACATTAGACTGGATCGCACTGGAGTTCGAGACGGTGAACCTGATCAACAATTCCTTCAGCACAACTGGATTTTTGGATCCAGGCGGGTCCGACACGATCTTCATGTATCCTGCAGCAGGACGTGCCATGCAGGCAGGGGTCCGGGTACAGTGGTAGCAGGGAATTTGGTCAGCCAAAAAAATCGCTCATACTCATCACAGCCGTAGGTGCATTGCCTTTGTTCTGTGTGCACATGACGACAGCTTTGTGACCCCGAGGTACACTACAGCTATCGTACACGCAATTACTTCCCTGGCTGGCTTTGCGATGATCTTCACCCGGTTGCCGTGACCAGCCCACTCCCCGCTGATATGTCTCTATCTCCAGTCTTACACGCCCGAATAAACTGGCATTATGGATCCCTCTGATACAGGATATTTCCACCAATGATGGTGTAGAGTACCTCGGTCGAGAGAATCTCTTCATCAGGAATCGTCAGAATATCCTTTGAGAGTATGGTAATATCGGCCAGTTTGCCGGGGACAAGCGATCCTTTGATATCTTCTTCAAAGGCAGCATATGCATTATTGAGCGTGTACGATTGCAGTGCCTGTTCCCTGGAGAGTCGTTCTTCAGGATAAAAGACCGAGCCATCCGCCAACCTGCGTGTCACGGTTGCATGGTAGCTTGCAAGAGGATCAATCGCCTCTACGGGCGCGTCGGTCCCATTGGTTACGACTGCACCTGTCTGCCATAATGTTTGCCAGCGATATGCACCGCTCTCAGCCCTCTCTTCACCCAGGCGGCGATAGACCCACGGAGCATCACTTATGGCATGGACCCCCTGCATAGACGCAATGACGCCCAAGCTGCCAAACCGGGAAATATCGTCTGGGTGGAGATGTTGAGAATGCTCAATTCGCCAGCGCAAATCCTGATCCTCCGTGCCGTAGAACGATTCGTAAATATCCAGAACCACACGGTTCGCGCGATCTCCAATCGCATGGATATTGACTTGAAAGTCGTGAGCTTTTGCGATTTCTGCCGTTGCCCGGACCTCTTCTACTGCGACTGTTTCAAGCCCTCTTGACCCAGGCATGTCCGTATAAGGCTCAAGCAACCAGGCTCCGTGAGAACCCAGAGCTCCGTCAATCGAACGCTTTACACTTCGTACCGTCAGGTGGTGATTCCCATATCCAATCATCCGATGGGATGCCAGTTGATCAGCCAGATTCGTGCTGTTTGAGCGAATCATCACGTAAAGCCGGACAGGAAGGTTGCCCTCATCTGCCAACTCCCGGTAGAAGTCCACCGTACCAAATCCCACACCGGCATCGTGAAACGAGGTAATTCCATGGGCCAGGGCTTCTTCCGCGGCTAGGCGTGCCATTGTGCGCCGCTCCTGATCCAGTTCAGTGGCACTCATGCCCTCTCTTGATTTTTCCAGTGCAGCGCCCACGAGATATGCAGCAGTTTCCCGCATGAGTCCCGTTAATTCTCCACGCACATCGCGCACGAGCTCTCCTCCTGCGGGATTGGGAGTTTCCGGGCTGATCCCTGCCGCATTCATTGCGGCTTTATTTGCAAATGCAGCATGACCACTGGCATGGCGCAGGAGGACTGGGTTTTCCGGGGACACCTCACTGAGACTATGATGTGTGGGAACTCCTTCGACAGTACCGGCTGGGATTGAGTCCCATTTTTCCTGGTGCCACCCACGGCCGGTGATCCACTCACCAGGTTCAGCGTCAAGGGCCGCCGCCTCAACCATGGCAACAATCTCTTCCCAACTCGCGGTTTTCGTCAGATCAAGAATCATCTTGGCTTCTCCAATGCCCAGGAAATGACCATGTCCTTCAATAAAACCCGGGATGGCCAGTTTACCCTCCAGATCAATGACTTGGGTTTCCGATCCGATATATGCTGCAATTTCTTCAGAGGTGCCAACTGCCATAATTGTATCGCCGCTTACGGCCAAGCCTTCTACCTCAGGTAGAGATGGATCAACCGTCACAATCTTACCGTTGGTCAATACGAGTCGCGCAGACTCTTCACTGGAACAGCCAAATAATAAAAAGGCAGACAGTAAGAGTACACCGTTTTGCAAGGAAATAAGCTTCATGAGTTCAGTATGCTGAGAGGGGAGTCTGCAAAAGATAGTTACTGCCGGGAGTACAAGTGGCCCTCCTGCAGAATTTTTACCTATTGGAGATTGATCGGGAATATGTCACAAGATTCGACGGAATACTTAATAAAGTTGATCAATTTGACCAATGTTATCCAGAGGGTTTTCGGAGCACATAAATCATCCCCGCTGGGGAATCAGATGAGATTCCGTGCCCCGGTGAAAGATCCCCAAGTTGAACCTCCATCTACCCCGACTGAGAACGGAGATGCACAGGATGATATAATTCCCATTCCCTCACATTATCTTTGAGGTGAAAATCACTCAATAATTTTGAAATCGTCCAAACCGTAAATATGGACAAACAGGCAACGCTGCACCGATGGGATGACATGCCGGTCGAGGAGGTCAAGGCCGGCCTTGGACGGCGCATCATTACCGGCGAGCGAATAATGATCACGCATGTCTATCTTGAAAAGGATGGTGTAGTGCCATGGCACTCGCACGACAATGAACAACTGACCTATGTTCTCAGCGGTGCCCTGAAATTTTGGCTCGGAGACAATGGAGAACAGGAGGTCATTGTACACGAAGGGGAGGTACTGGTCATCCCTTCCCATCTCCCTCACAAAGCTGTCGCACTGCAGGACACACTCGATGTGGATGTGTTCTGCCCTCCCCGGCAGGATTGGTTAGATGGAACCGATGCGTATCTACGTTAGCTTTTTATTTTTGATTGGTCTGGCCTTGCCGCTGCAGGCCCAAACTGTGGTCAATGATCCTCCGTCCTGGGCGGATGAGGCGATCTGGTATCAAATTTTTGTTGAGCGATTCCGCAATGGAGATCCCACGAATGATCCCACACCGGAGGATATCCGCGGTTTCTGGTTTGATCCACAGCCAGAAAATTGGACACCCACTCCCTGGACCCACGACTGGTACAAACTGGACGACTGGGCCATTGAGAATGACAAGGATTTCTATACCGCCGTGCAATGGCGGCGCTATGGCGGGGACTTGCAGGGAGTCTTGGAGAAGCTGGATTATTTAAAAGAGCTGGGAGTCAATGCGCTTTATTTGAATCCAATCAATGATGCTCCCTCCCTGCATAAGTTTGATGCACGTCACTACCGCCATGTAGACCGGAATTTTGGCCCTGACCCGGTCGGCGACCGTGAGATTGCAGAATCAGAGGATCCCCTGGATCCAGACACATGGCAGTGGACCGCCGCGGACAGTCTCTTTCTGGAACTGATTCAGCAGGTGCACGCCAGAGACATGCGGATCATCCTGGATTACTCCTGGAACCACACAGGTGTGCGGTTCTGGGCATGGGAAGATATTCTGGAGAATCAGCAGGAATCTGTATTCGCAGACTGGTACGAGATCAACCAGTTTGACGATCCGGCAACGCCGGACACGAATGAGTTCTCCTACGACGGCTGGCTGGGAGTAAAATCATTGCCCGAGTTGGCAAAAGTAGATGTTCCTGAGGATCATACGCATGGGGCTCATGAGGGAAATCTCCACCCCGGTCCCAAAGCACATATCTACAATGTTACCAGGCGATGGCTTGATCCAAATGGTGACGGGGACCCAGAGGATGGGTTGGATGGATTCCGTCTGGATGTCGCAGAGATGGTTCCCCTTGGATTCTGGCGAGACTATCGTGAGTTCGTTCGGAGCATCAACCCTGAAGTCTATCTCGTTGGGGAGGTCTGGTGGGATTCATGGCCGCATCGGATGGCGGACCCGATTCCATGGGTTCAGGGAGATGTATTTGATGCGGTAATGAATTATCGCTGGTACATGCCTACGCGCAGCTTTTTTGCACAGGCTCCTCCAAATCTGAATGCATCCGAGTATGTCGCTCATCTGGATTCCGTTATGGCAGGGATCCCTCGGCGTTTCTGGAATGCCATGATGAATCTCGCGGCCAGCCATGATACGCCCCGAATCAGCACCAGCGTCTATAATCCGGTGCTCTACAAATATAACCAACACCCCAGAGGGAGCCCTGATTTCAAGGTGGATCGTCCCGATGCGAGGGCACGAGCAATCCAGGAATTGATTCTCGTGCAGCAATTCACTTGGCCCGGTGCTCCTCATATCTGGAACGGGGACGAGATGGGGATGTGGGGTGGCGATGATCCAGATATGCGAAAACCACTCCTGTGGCCCGATTACAACTTTGAAGATGAACGCACACACCCGCTTGGTCTAGAAAGGCGGCCGGATGTGGTTGTAGCAGATCACCAATTGACCGGCCTCTACCGGGAATTGATTGCACTCCGTAAGGCAAACCAGCGACTGTTTATTGACGGGACAACCAAGTGGCTTACCGTGGATGATGAGCGCCGGGTACTTGTTTATGAGCGGCGTTTGGGGGATCAGCACGCGCTGGTCGTTTTCAATGCCTCAGACGAGACGCACCAGATAGAAATACCCCAGGGGAGCTACCGGCAGGTCTACCCACCCGGTTCAGCAGAAGTAGGGACTCCCTTAACAGTTCCTCCTCTTGCTGCCCGTGTATATTTGTCAATGTAAGCCCGACTTGACCGAATATTCCCCTGACCGTGATCAAAGTGCCTGCGGCAATACTCTATGAGTGATTTACGGACTGAAAACTCCCAAGGGCCCCAAGACATCTCTCAAAATCCATCATCGGAAAACTCTCCGCCTCCAAAAGGCTGGGCACAGGCGATCAAGTCCCTCAAGGAACGTCTCATTGACACCAGTAAGCGGAATCGTCTGATTCACTCCCCCATCGGCAAAAACCGGGGGAAACACCTTGATGTCATTGAAGAACGGTCCGATGAAGTTTTCAGGTTACTGGTGCATGAAAAGAAGAAGATGCAGTTCCTTCCCTCCAAGGATGGGTATGACGAGCCGGACATCATGGAGGATATCTTTATTCCGGACCCAGACCCTCCCAGTGCTAAACATGTAGATCTCAAGCTGCAAACCCGCCTGACCAAGGATGCATTGCATAAGCGCCTTCTACAGCTCTATCGTGATTCGAACAGTTCCATAGAGGAACAGGGAGCCAATCCGTTGTTCCTTGCTCTGGGCTTTGTACGCTGGTATGAGAGTAGCTCGTCCAGCATAGAGCGCTTTGCACCGCTTGTGCTTTTGCCCGTCGAGCTGATACGTGAGGGGGTGAGGGATAATTTTAAGCTACAGTTGCGGGACCAGGACTTGGAACCCAATCATTCCTTTGACGCCTTTCTCAAAAGCGACTTTGACCTCAGGCTCCCACCATGGCCGGAAGGAGAAGAGTGGTTGCCGTCTGAGTATTTTCAAGAAGTGAATCCCCTGGTCACCAGCCGCGAGAATTGGAAGGTTCTCGCGAATACCATCCAGTTAGGGTTCTACTCGTCCGGCAAGTTTCTCATGTCTAAAGATCTGGACAGGGCGGAACCGACCGAATTGATGCAGCAGCTTTTGTGTGGAGGCTTTGGCAATGCTCTCCCACTATTTGACCCCAATGAGAATCTTGATGACCGGTATGTGAATCCCCAGGACCTGGGGCATATCATGGAGGCTGATGCCTCACAGACCCGGGTCATTGCGGCTGCACGGGATGGCCGCAATATGGTGGTCCAGGGACCACCTGGAACCGGAAAGTCGCAAACCATCGCCAACATCATTGCTGTATCGGTTCGTGATCATCAGACCGTATTGTTTGTGGCAGAAAAGCGGGCAGCACTTGAGGTCGTGCATGATCGACTGGAAGCGTGTGGGCTTGGCCCCCTGTGTCTGGAAATGCACTCCACCAAGGCCAAGAAAAAAGCTATCTACAATGACTTGGGGGAGACATTGAAACTGGGACCGCCCCGGATAGGCGACCAGTCTCAGTATGAGCACTTGAAAGCCGTGAGGAATGAATTGAACGAACTATCGAAACAGCTTCATACCCCGGATGAAGCAAGTGGAGAAACGCCCTATCAAATCATTGGCCAACTGACCAAACTAATGGCAGATCGTGATCTGCCGAGGCCAGACTTCCATGTGGAAGAAATGGCAACCTGGGATCCTGAAACAGCGCAAGCAGCGAGAAAAGAGATAGAAAATCTCGCCGATTTGACGCAAGGTCATGGACCTGAGGGGGCCCATGACTGGAGAGGGGCAAACCGAAAAATGACTCCCATGGACCGAGGTCGACTCGGTGATCAGGTCAACAAGTTGCAAGATCGTCTTCAAGAACTGAAAACCTGTCTTGACGGGGCGTGTACAGCGCTGAGCCTCAGCGCTGGGGGAGGACTGGTTTTTGTAGACAAAGTACTGCAGTTACTACGGTCTATGGAGATCAGGCCAACGGATGTAGATGGCCTAGTGATTCGAGGGGAAGTGATGCACCATTCCAGAAAACTGCAACAGTTATTCGAGGATATAGAGAAGGAGCAGGCGATCCGTGCTGAGCTGGAGACATCCATGATGCCAAGTGCTTTCGACCGGGACTGGAGCCTTGAGCAACGTGAAATTTCCAAACGAAAAAAAACCTTTTTCCGATGGCTTAGTGGCTCTTATCGCAATGCGGTCAAGGAGTTGAAGAAAGCCGCGAAAAATCTACCCAAGTCTACTCCTGATCGATTGAAGCTCCTGGATGCACTCATCCGCCATCGGTCACAGGTACAGGAAATAGACGATCAGAGGGCATTGGGAGAGCTTGTGGTTGGACCATTATGGCGCGGATGGAAGACCGATGTGACCGGGACACTGGAGTCTGTACGATGGATCAATGGGCAGATCGAACTGCTCGGCTCGTTCGATGCGCTCAAAAAGCAGATTGGCAACTGGCCTGAGGCTGCAAATCCAGATGAGCTTGCGGACAGCCTTCATGATTGTGCCCGCATGGTTGAGGAAAGATGGAAGGACGTAGAGCATCTCTGTGACTTGGATATCCAACAGGCATTCGGCGAGGACTCTATCCGCAGTGTGCCACTCGCAATCATCATGACCCGGATGTCTCTCTGGCAGAGAGACATGGAAGGGCAGGATACATGGACCCGATTGCATGACACCGCGAACGCAGTCAGCAAGCGAGGCTTGGACGAACTCCGAGTCCGGTTGGCTGATGGCAGGCTCGCACCAGAGCATGCCTGTCATACATATGACTACATCCGCGCAGAGGCGCTCTATAATCGGTTCAAGACAATGAATCCCGACCTGAACAACATGAGTGGACGGGAGCGATCCGCACTGGTTGAAGAATTCCGGAAACTGGACGCCGCCCCGCTACATCTCAGCTCACAGGAAGTCATGTCTGCTCATTACGCTTCCATTCCAGAGGGCACACGCGGAAAGATGGGGGTGCTTCGTGGTGAGGCGAAAAAGAAAACCCGGCATATGCCGCTGCGCAAGCTCTTGAAAGAGGTGGGAGAGGCTGTACAGACCATCAAGCCGGTCTTTCTGATGAGCCCGTTATCGGTTGCCCAATATCTGGATCCGAACGGGCTGAAGTTTGACCTGCTGCTGATTGATGAAGCCAGTCAGGTGCGGCCTGCAGATGCCATTGGAGCAGTGATGCGCGCAAATCGCACGATCATCGTTGGAGATCAGAAACAGCTGCCGCCTACAACGTTTTTCGAAAAACTGGTTAATCTTGATGACACAGAAGAAGAACATGACCTGGAAGATGTTATGGCAGGACAGGTTGGGGATATGGAAAGCATCCTTGCCCTTTGCGAGGCCCGCAACATGCCCGGCTGTATGTTAAAGTGGCATTACCGGTCACAGCACGAATCGCTGATTGAAGTTTCGAATCAGGAGTTCTACAGAAATAAGCTTGTTTGCCCACCCAGTCCGGCCGAATCAAGTACCGAGTTGGGACTATCCTTTGAGTTTGTTGATGGAACCTACTACCGGGGCAGTGGCAAAAGCAATAATCCAGAGGAGTCCAGGGCGGTGATGGAGGCCGTTCTAGAACATGCCCGAAAGCGGCCCCATGAATCGCTCGGTGTCGTGGCAATGAGTCAATCCCAGCAGGTCACGATTCAAAATGAAGCGGAGCGGATGCGAGCGAAATACCCTGAACTCAACTCCTTCTGCAGCGAGGGCAAAGAAAACCCCTTCTTCGTCAAGAATTTGGAAACGGTGCAGGGAGACGAGCGGGATGTGATTTTCATCTCAATCGGATACGGAAGGTCGGAGGACGGGCGGCTCCTTCAGAATTTTGGACCGGTCTCCAGCGAAGGGGGAGAGCGGCGGCTGAACGTGTTGTTCACCCGGGCAAAAAAACGATGCCGCGTATTTTCCTCTATCCGGCACACCGATATAAAGCACAGTGAAGCGCGACATAGGGGGCCATACATGCTCAAGACCTTTCTCAAGTATGCAGAAACCGGAGAGATGGATGTCCCCATCATTACCGGACGTGCACCAGACAGTCCATTTGAAGAATCGGTGGCGGATGCGATCAGAGGATACGGGTACGAAGTTGACTATCAGGTTGGATCCGAAGGGTTCTTGATTGATCTTGCGGTCAGAGATCCAAACCGTGAAGGTGCGTACATCCTGGCAGTTGAATGCGACGGGGCACGATACCATTCATCGCATTGGGCGAGAGAACGGGACCGGATGCGTCAAACACTCCTGGAGGGCAAAGGCTGGACCTTCCATCGGATATGGAGCACCGACTGGTTCACAAATCCCGAAACTGAAACCAAACGAGCGGTGGAAGCTATTCGGAAGGCAAAGACCCATGGGAAAACGACCAGTAATCCTCCCCAGGCCCGGCATCAACCTGCCATCGTGAGAGAGAAAAAACCGGAAAAGCCGCCTAAATCGACTCGAACATATTACAAAGAATTCGACTCCGAGAACTTTGCGAGTCGATCTCATTATTGTCATATCCACGATGCCAAGACTGGAGAGGTTGCTGATTTGATCATGGAAATTGTCGAGGTGGAAGGACCCGTTCATCAGGATATCGTTGTTCGAAAAACGCGAGAGCTGTGGGGATACGAACACACAGGAAAGTTCATCAAGGAAAAGATCAAAGATGCACTAAAGTATGCGGTGCATAAGGGTCTGGTGGAGCAATGTGATTTGGATCAGAGTTTCTTGAAGAAGCCTGGAACAGAGGTGCGTGTGCGTGATCGCAGTAAACTGGATAATCCCTTACTGAGGAAACCGGAGATGATCCCTCCCCAGGAGTATCGGAAAGCAATCCTGTATGCTGTAAAGCGATGCTTTGGGATCGGCAAGGATGAATGCGCAGTGGAGGTCGCTCGCGATTTTGGTTTTAAATCAACCAGTGCAACCCTCAAAAAGCAGGTGATGGCACAGATTCCTCCCCTGGTCCAGAACGGATACCTGATTGCTCATCCCGATGGAACATTGGACCTGACGGACTGAATCGGGGGCATACACTCCTGCCAGACTCCCCCGCTGATCACCGATAGATGAAAATCGGCAGGATCAGGACTCAAGTGCTGCGTCCACGTTGATGGCCGTGCCCGCATAAAGCTTTGAAATCGGGCAACCGGTCCGGGTCGCTTCCGCGGCATCCTGGAATGCATCGTCATCAATGCCGGGCACATCTGCACGGACCACCAGATCAATGCTTGAAATATGGAAGCCGCCCGCCGGGTCTGGCCCAAATTTCACGCTTGCGCGCGTGTCAACGCGGCTTGCGGTATTGCCACGACCATCAAGCTCATTCGAGAGGGCCATGGAAAAACACCCTGCAATGGCTGCTGCCGCCAAGTCTTCCGGACCGATCCCGGGATCCCCCTCAAAACGGGAGCCAAAGGTGAAAGGGGTCTCAAGAGATCCCTGGTCGGTTTTGATATGTCCGCTGCCGGATTTTAGATCTCCTTTCCAAGAGGCATTCGCATGACTTACACTGTTTACGCTCATCGTAGTAGGTAACTTAGTTTTCGGTTAGAGAATAGTGTTGATCATTAATGGACCAACTCACGGTGATGGGTGCGGTCTTTTCCAGAATCTTTGCTACAGAACAATACTTGTTGACACTCAGGTCCACCGCGCGGCGAACCTTGTCTGGATCCAACTCCCCCTCAAACTCATAATGAACATGCAGCTTCGTAAACAAAGAGGGAGTTTCCTGTTCTGCACGATCATAGGTGATGATCGTATCAAATTTCTGTAGGTCCTGCCGCTGCTTTTTGAGGATGATAACAATATCAATTCCACTGCACCCGCCAAGAGCCATAGCGACCGCCTGCATTGGGCCGACCCCCTGACCACTGCCTCCTTCTTCAGGGCCGGTGTCAAAATGCAACGAGTTTCCGTTGCTGTTCGTAGCAAGGAAGTGAAACTTGTCGTCTAAGCGCTTGAGAGTAACCTTGGCCATCAAAACAAAATTTTTCAGCAGCGAGGGCTTGAACTACAATCACGCCCTCAGGATTCCCTCCAATAGCAACTGCTTTGCAACTTAACTGCAAATACATTCGTAGCCTTATTATGAATGAAACCGCTTTCATATAGATTATTTCAAAATGAAACGCTCCTTTGCTTCCACGAAGACCCTTGGTTTTGCCATCGCAGCCATTTTGATATTGGCGGCATTCAAGTCAATCCCCACTGCACGGGATGTGATCAAAAAAGAGTACAAAGTAAATCCGGGAGGTCAACTTACTCTGGATCTGGATAGGGGCAATGTAGAAATTGAGGCGACCGGTGGCAACTCCGTAAAGATTGAACTTGAGCGCCGTGCACGGGCAGAAAGTTCGGAAGAGGCCGAGAAAATCCTCCAGTCGGCTCACCGCTACGAATTTGACAAGGATGGGGATGATGTCAATATTCAGTCACGCGTAGACGAGGGGCGCAGGCAAATGCGGTGGCGCAAAGGCTCGGCTATTAAAATTCGACTGACCGTACGCATACCAGATGAATACGATGTCAGCTTCAAGTCAGGTGCCGGCAACATCACCATCATGGAAGTCGCCGGAGAAATAACAGGGCGTACGGGGGCAGGAAATATCATAATGGAAGATATTGAAGGGGAGGTAGATGTAAAATCCGGGGCTGGAAATATTGAGATCTCCGGGAATTTGGAGGATGCAGATGTCGTGACCGGGGCAGGGAATCTGTCCATCTATGCCCAGGTTGATGCATTACATGCTGTGGCGGGTACGGGGAATGTAACCGTGGAAATGCTGGGGCAACCCCGAGGAGAAAGTAAGCTGCGCACAGGCGCCGGCAATGTATCGCTCTCACTGCCTGAAGATGTTCAGGCCGAAGTACGTGGGACTGCGAGTCTGGGAACGGTGACCTGTGAGTTTCCGATTGAGGTCTCCAAGAAGCTTCTCTCCCACTCTTTTTCGGGTGAGCTTAATGGGGGGGGGATGCATCTATCATCTTGGCTGCCGGTGTGGGGAATGTGTCCCTGCGTCGGCATTAATCGGGGAGAAATTCTGTGTCGGGCAGCCTGCCTGATTCCGAATCATTGACAGCAGCACTGCCTCGACCATTTGATGTCCCGCATCATAAGATGTCTGCATTTGAACAGATCCAGAAGCCTGGCCGGGATTATCCAACCCAGCCTTGAAATTTCAATTCAGGAGAACGGGAAAGAGATCTGTCATCTTGAAGTCAACCCCACGAAATTCATAAAAGAACGCAAAGAGTTACAAAACTTTTTCACTTTTATGGAACCGTAGCGGCACAGAAGGTTCTAATCGGGTTTGAACGCTGAGAGATCGAATGGAAAGGAATTCTACGCGTCTGCCGTTCAGGAGAGCGGCGGTAATTGGTGCAGGCACCATGGGAGCTCAGATCGCAGCTCATCTAGCCAATGCTGGCGTTGAGGTGCTGCTGCTGGATCTAGCTTCAAAGGACTCTGATCCGCGTGCGCTGGTCAAAAAACGTCTGAAGGATGCTTCAAAATTGAAACCCAATCCATTCTTCAAAAGGCCACCCGCCAACGTATTCGTTGTGGAACGATTGAGCATGATCTGGAGAAAATTTCGGAGGTCGAATGGGTGATTGAAGCCGTGGTGGAACGTTTAGACATCAAACAGGCCCTACTGGAAAAGATCGAAGCGCATACAAGCTCGTGCAATATCGTATCCACCAACACGAGCGGCATCCCGATCCGTGCGCTCACTCAGGGGCGCAGCCTGGAATTTCGGCAGCGTTTCCTAGGCACACATTTCTTTAATCCGCCACGCTACCTTCGCCTCCTTGAAGTGATTCCCCATACTGATACAAACCCCCAGGTGCTGGACAAGATTGCCTGGTATACCCGTGTCCATTTGGGTAAGAATGTGGTACAGGCCAATGATGTCCCTTACTTCATTGCCAATCGGATTGGGATTTATGGCATGATGGGGGCGATGGACCAATTCGTCACCGGAGACTACACGATTGAGGAAATTGACACCCTGACTGGACCGCTCGCCGGTCGCCCAAAATCAGCCACATTCAGGACGGCTGATCTAGTTGGGCTGGATGTGATGCAACTTGTGTGTGCGAACCTCTATGAGAGCGTTCCTGAAGACGAAAGTAGAGATCGCTTCAGTGTGCCGATCGTACTGAAAGAACTGGTAAATCAAGGAGCCTTGGGAGCGAAGACCAAAGCTGGATTTTACCGAAAAGAGGGCCGCAACATTCAGTCGCTCAATCCCGCTTCGGGGCAATATGAAAACCCTGCAGAACTGAATCTTGGAGATCTACGCAAGATCAAGTCAGCGGGCCCGCTCCATCGCCGTCTCTCGGCATTGTTCGAGGATGAAGGGCGTACAGGTGCTTTCTTTCGCACTACGATGCTTGATCTCATGGCGTATGCTGCAAGACGGATCGGTGAGGTAACCGATCGCCCTGCACATGTTGATCAAGCGATCTGTTCGGGGTTTGGATGGGAAATGGGGCCATTTGAAACATGGGATGCGATCGGGTTTGACGCCGTAAGGAAGACCATGATCAAGGAGGGGCTTGCGCTACCTGAGTGGGTGTTGGACATGTCGGCAGATGCATCCTTCTATCGTGACCAATGCGTTTATATCCCGGCCCGAAAAGAATATGAAGTTCAAGCGGTATCCGCCGCGGAACGATCCCTGGCATCCATCAAATTGGGAGCAGCAGACCTGTGGTCAAACAAGGAGTCAGGTCTGGTTGATCTGGGAGACGGGGTTGCGTTATTTGAATTCCGCTCCAAAGCCTGCACACTGGGAGCTAATGTGATCAGTGGCATGCTGGAGGCAATTGATCGCGTTGAAAACGGTCCAGATTTATGCGGGCTGGTGATTGGGAATGAGGGGAGTCACTTTTCCGTGGGAGCCAACCTGTCAGAAATGGCCGGAGCAGTACAGTCCGGCAGCTTCCAGGAGATTGACCAGTATATTGCCCGTTTCCAGTCGGCGATGCAGCGGGTACATTATGCACGCAAGCCGGTGGTGGTGGCTGCACATCAACGAGCACTCGGCGGGGGATGTGAACTGATCATGTCTTCTGTGAACCCTGTTGCTACGGCAGAAACATATGCCGGACTCGTAGAATTGGGGGTTGGCCTGATTCCGGCAGGTACAGGAAGTATGCGACTTGCAGCGAAGGCCAGCAAAGAGAATCATGGATATGACAGCAATTTGCTGCTTGATGTGATGCGGTACTTTGAGGCGGTTGCCAAGGCAACGGTTTCAACTAGTGCAGAAGAAGCGCGTGAGTTAGGATTTCTTCCTGGCCATGCATGCATTGTAATGAATAGTGCGAGACGTTTCCACGCAGCAAAGCATGAAGTCCTGCGGCTTTCTGCCCAGGGTTATCGTCCGCCGACACCTCAGAAGATCCGTGTACTCGGACGTCCCGGCGCAGCAGCGTTGAACACGGCAGTTTACCAGTTGCATCAAGGCAGATTCATCAGTGATTATGATCTGCATCTGGCAAAGCAACTCGCGCATGTGTTTACCGGCGGGGATTTAAGCGGGGCAGAGGAAGTCTCCGAGTCCTATCTATTAGATTTAGAGCGTGAAGTGTTTCTCGGTCTCCTGGGACAGCCGAAAACACAGGAGCGCATTGCCGGTCTACTCAAGCATAATCGACCGATCCGCAACTGATCAATTTTGAATATGCAATCGTCAGCTGTTATCGTAACCAGTCTACGCACGCCGGTTGGAAAGGCGAAACGGGGTGCTCTTCGCTTTATGCGCCCGGAAGCAATGGGTGCTGAAGCCGTTCGGGCTGCTTTGGATCATACCCCAAATCTGAGTGCAGAAGAAATTGATGATGTTCTCATCGGATGTGCCTTTCCCGAGGGATCCCAGGGCATGAATGTGGGACGCATTATTGCCGGCCGGGCAGGTCTACCTGATTCTGTGCCGGGAGCCACCATCAATCGTTTCTGTTCGTCGGGGCTGCAGACCATCGCCATGGCAAACCATGCAATCGGGTTGGGACAGGCCGAGTGTATTATCGCAGGAGGGGCGGAAAGTATGACCCTCGTCCCTATGAGTGGATATTATTTCCAGCCGGATCCCGAAACAACCGAGCAAAGACCGGAAGTGTATGTTTCGATGGGGAATACGGCAGAGAATCTGGCACAGAAATACGATATATCCCGCGAAGATCAGGACCTCTTCGCCCTGAGATCTCATGAGCGGGCACTTGCCGCCCAATCGGCAGGCCTTTTTGAAGAGGAAATTATTCCTCTGGATATAGAGCAAAACAGCTTCCAGAACGGGACTCCTAAAACGGTCGGCTACCAATTCAACACAGATGAGGGCCCAAGAGCGGACACGAGCCTGGAGGCACTCAGTCGCTTGAGACCAGTCTTTCGAAGCGGGGGCAGTGTAACTGCCGGCAATTCCTCTCAAATGTCTGACGGCGCTGCAGCAACTGTCGTGATGTCCGAAGGGATGGCTCAACGTTTAGATGCTGAGCCACTGGCACGTATAGTTGGCTTTGCTGTGGCTGGCGTAGCCCCAGATTTGATGGGAATTGGTCCGGTACCAGCCATCAAGAACGTCCTCAAACAGACTGGCCTCCGTTTGGATCAGATCGGATTAATTGAATTAAACGAAGCATTTGCCGCACAAGCTTTGGCGGTCATCAGGGAGGTAAAGCTGGACGAATCTATTGTGAATGTGCAAGGAGGAGCAATTGCGCTGGGACATCCGCTGGGCTGCACCGGGGCGAAGCTTACCGCCACGTTGCTGCATGCCATGAAGCGTCGTGGGGTTCAATACGGGCTATGCACCATGTGCATTGGAGGCGGAATGGGGGCTGCAGCGATCTTTGAGAACCTGAGTAACTCAGGATAGTGGAGTTATCTGGCAAGTTAAGCCAGAATTCAAGTTTCGGGCGTGGTAAAGGATGCCGGTTTTATTAAAAGCATCTTGAGCGATAAGACATGTGGAGTATTCTGCCTGTTTCTTTACGTTGTCCGATACCCGTAAGCCCTGCGGCAGAAAGAGGTTTGGGTAGCCACACCTGAAAAAAGAATTGCCCATGTTTTAAGCCTGAGCATCTCCCTCACTGCAGAATCCTCCCGCATAGAACAGACCTACTGAGCGTAACCTATCTGACTGTAAAATCCCGTATCCCCGAATCACAGGTCGAAATCGTATCCGTACACGTATTCCTCCCACGGTGAAGACACATATAAGTGATTTTTATGCAGAAGGAAATCTGCAGGGGAAATATTCTTTCTTTCTTCCGTGTCGTTGATGGGACGAAAATTTATTTTTCTTGCAAGTTCATAGTCATTTTTGGACAAATCAAAAATGTAATGGTCCGATTTATGTGCTCTCGCAATCAGGTAACGAGAGTTGATGAACCCGATGTTCGTTATAAAAGCAAACGTGCCAGGCTCCATAGCTCCGGCTGGAATTCCGTCGGGTAGACCCCGAAGACACAAAATTGCGGACATTCTTTCCCTCGAATCGGATCGTCCGCAGATGCCTGAGTTGATCGTCGTAAATAAAGATATAAGGGAACCCCATATATCCCAAAGCAATTCGATCTCCCTCAGGAGAAATCGTTACAATGTGATTGTTTTCCCCTCTCCGATCAGGCAGATCTAAAAGAGGAAGTAATTCCCTAGACGGAATCCAAGTATAAGGGGGGGGACGTACTACGAGCGCAGATTAGCCAGTCCCCCTCCGGGCATTCCAGAAGCATATAGTCGGGCGAAATGGCGAATTTCAGCCACCGACTGGAATAGGGGAACGAACCAACATAGTCAAATTTCTCCGTGAACACTTGTATCCGTCCTTGATCCCTAGTGAATACGTGCGAGCCGTTGTATTGTAGTTCACTCAAATAAGTAAACTCTTCAGGGGCTTTTCCGGGCCCACCAATTTTCCGACTAAGATAACCATCCGATCCTATCGCAAAGATCGCTTCGGATTGACGATCAGAGATATAAATACTATCCCCTATCGCGATCATGTATCCTGGTCTGCCTAGCGTTAGTGAATCAGACTGGATACCGAATCTTGTGCTTGCGACCCATCTTTCCGCTTCAATATCGGTATTGACCATAAAGTGGGGCGCAGAAGCTAGCAGGCTGTCAATTATCAGAGAGTCTTCAAATCTGGTCAGAGGTATTTCCCCACTCTGACAAGCTGCAAAGGGTAATAGAAGAAACAGTATCCCCGCGTGTCTCCACCTGAATAAGGAAACAGAAACGAACTCCATCTGTACCTGATTTCTGTAAAAAGTATTGCCCAATGAGCAACCTACACTATTCAAATATAATGGTCACTCCACACAAAATGCCTCCCCAGGCTCCGCTCCCACCACCTTCCCAAGTTTCATTCTCTCCGTAGTCAATTGTCATTGACCACTCCTCGTCAGTGGTATCAAGACCCGAATCACAGGTCGAAATCGTATCCGTACACGTATTCCTCCCACGATGAAGTCACATATAATTGATTTTTGTGCAGAAGGAAATCTGCAGGGGAAATACTCTTTCTTTCTTCCGTGTCGTTGATGGGACGGAAATTTATTTTTCTTGCAAGTTCATAGTCATTTTGGACAAATCAAAAGGTAA
>CBDBMQ010000009.1:0-579238 GCA_965207565.1 Rhodothermales bacterium
AAGCAGTCAATGTCCGGATGAAGGACATTGAAGCCGCTTCAGACGGTTCGGGGCGGCTCTCCATCCCCCAGAGCAAGACAGACCAGGAAGGTGAGGGGGGTAACGCTCTATGTCGGTCCGCCGACAATGGACAGAGTGCAGGCCTGGAAGGACCTGATTAAAGAGCAGTTGGGGAAAGTCGACGGGAGTTCCCATCTCTTCCTGGCAACACGCAAGGGAGGGGTTATTATGCATCGGGGACTCTCCGAAATATCCGTCCGCAAGGATATAAAGAAGTATGTCGCAGAGGTGGGGATGAAAGGATATTACAGCGGGCACTCCTTCCGTGTCGGAACCGCGCAGACCCTTGCCAGGAGAGGCGCGACGCTCACGCAGATGCAAACGGTCGGGCGCTGGAAGTCGAGCGAGATGCCCGCCGCCTACTGCCGGAATGAACTCGCTGGACGAAGCGCGGTGGCAACCCTGCTCTACCGAGACGGGGGTGGAGATGGAGTTCATGCCCAGACATCAAGGAGTTGAAAACGCCGGCGTCCAGGAAGCCGGAAAAATCGTTGCGGTCGCTAATCCTTCCTAGCCTGAATTACCGGGAAGTGTAGGATCGGTGCTACAAGGTAACAAATCTCTACCAGAGGGTGCGGATTTTAGGGGTATTCATTGATTAATGTGAAGTAATGAAGAAGTCATCACGATTATAGTGTATCTTTCCACCTTTGAATTCCCTCCGATTCCCCCAAGAATAATCATTCATAATCGCTGTTCTGGAGCGATTTGATGCTATTTTTCACATCTTTCGTCTATCTTTGGCAGGAGAGGTTGATTTTCTTATGTATTTGTAGTATATTGGTTACTACTTCGTACTTCACAATATACTATGCAACGCCGCTCTCCTTTCTTTGCTCAGCCCGACTGCCTCCCGATGCGACAATACGAAGCCCTTCGGGCCTATCTCCACGAAGGATGTTCCATTGAAGACGCCGCCGAACGAGGCGGCTATGCAGTCGGATCCTTCCGTAACCTGCTCACACGCTTCAATAAAAACCCCTCCTCGGATTTCTTTTGGCCATCCCCCGAGCCAGTTTTGCCCAAGCCCCCCGACCCCAGGCGTGAACGGATTCTCATCCTCCGAAAAGAACAGGGCATGACCATTGATCAAATTCAGCAGGAGTTGAAAAAAGAGAAGATCCCTGCGAGTCTAGGGTACATCCACAAGATCTTCCAACAGGAAAAGATTCCCCGTCTGCCTCGCCGATCCCCTCATCCACCTGCCCCAAGAACAGTGATTGCAGACCGCCGTCGGCTTGACCTGCACCCGAGGACCTTTCACACCGCGTTTGCAGGATTGTTTTTGTTTGCGTTTGATCTGGCTCGGATGGGACTTGATGACAGGTTGGAGCAGGTCAAGATGCCCAGTACCCGCAAGATTCCCGCCGGCTGTGCGGTTCGCTCGCTCCTGGCATTAAAGCTCTCTGGCATTGGGCGCCCCTCTCAGGTGATGGCTGAAACGTTGGATCAGGGCCTTGCACTTTTTACCGGCCTCAATGCGATTCCCAAACGGACCACGCTCACCGAATATTCCATCCAGGTGGATCCGACCTTTGCGGGGCCGCTGATGAATCAGTGGTATCATGCCGCCGCCCAACTGGCGAATGTGGTGGGGAAAGGAGACTCCATCGATTTGGATTTTCACACCATTCCCTACCACGGAGATCAGGCACTATTACAGAAGCACTTTGTCTCCAAGCGGAGTCGTCGGCAACGTGGAATTCTCACCATGTTGGCACGAGATGCGGATGCCCATGTATTTTGCTATGCCGATGCGACCATTGAAAAGCAAACCCAGAACGATGCGATTCTGCGCTTTGTGAATGACTGGAAAGCCCGAACGGGAAATGTCCCTGGCGAACTCGTCTTTGACAGTCGATTCACGGTCTATCATAACTTGGCCGAACTGGATCAACTGGGAATTGATTTTATTACACTGCGGCGTCGGTATGCGGCACTGATCCAGCGAGTCCATCGGCTGGATCCATCGGCATGGACCAAAATCCGGCTCTCCAATATCGGGCGCGCCTATCGGAGCCCGAGTGTGGTCGATGAAACCGTTGAGTTGCGAAACTATCCCAAACCGCTCCGACAACTTCTCGTCAAAAATCTGGGCCATGATAAACCCACGATTCTGATTACCAATCAAATGGAGCGCCCGGCCTCGAAACTCATTGATCGGTATGCCCGGCGCATGGTCATTGAAAATGTCATTAGCGATGCCATTGACTTCTTTCACATGGACGCATTGAGTTCCGCCGTCCCCATGCGAATCAATGTGGACATTCAGTTGACCGTGATGGCCAGCGTGCTGTATCGTCTTCTGGGAGTCCGAGTCGGTCACGGGTATGAAAAATCCGAAGCAAGAACCCTCTACCGGGATTTGGTCAAACATAATGGAAATGTAACCATCACCCAAGACGAAATCCTGGTCCAGTTGCGGGCAAGGGCCAAAACCAACTACTTGATTGCAGCTGGATACCCTGAATTACGACAAAGAATCCCCTGGCTTAACAATAAAATCCTCCGAGTACAGTTCGCCAAACGCCCCTGAAGTTCACATACCAGAATCCTCCCGGTAATTCAGGCTAGATCGATGGGTAGTCTCAATCTAGACAAAATTAGAGGGGGTTGCAGGGGCCGAAAACAGTGAAATTGGCCCATAATTGGACATTTCAGTACTTTTCGCCAATTTCCAGGGAGTTGACAAAAACCGGCCCGCCCCCCCCAGGGCTCCATTCAGTTCTCATGCAGAACATGGATGTGTCACCGCTCGAAATTCGAGCGAAAACTTTTGCCTCTAGATCCACGAGTCGTCTGAGACGGGGATTTGATCTGGATATGAGCATAATTGGACACCAACCAATGATGCATGGAAGGGATGGGGACCGCATAGACCCCCCTGCGCTCGTACAGAATACCTTTGTGCCGGGCTCGGTCAAACAGATTCTTTGCTTCTGCTTCACCGTACTCCTGTGCTAGAGATGCTATGATATCTTCTTTATCCAGACCGTCTTCTAACGGGACACTCGCGATTATTTTTGCCAGACTATGGCGTTTTTTTTCTACTAAACCCGTCTGCCCGTTGCTCATAATACGCCAACCGGAAGTTCCGCCCTGCTTCCAGAACGGTATTCAACCCATCTGCGGTCATGCCCCTGTTGTCTGCCGCCAGTTGTTCCAATGCGGGCTCCACATACGACACGATATGTTGCGGCCAACCATGCGTTTCCTGAGCAATGGCATCAATCCATGCAGCGGGATCTCCTTTCGCCCCGCCCTCCTTTATGAGCCAGTCATGGATCACCGCACGTTCCGCTTCTTTCTCCAACGCCCCCAGCTCTATAAGGCATTCCCCCGAAAACCTCGAAATCCCCAATGATCCAAAGGCCTTTACCGTCGTCCCCAGGCCGGCCGCGACCAGGACGACGGGTTTGTTCAATTTTCCGTTGTGAATCGCATCAAGTACATTGATTGCCGTCCCAGTGTGGTCGGAAGGGGGAGCATTGCCCGTCCCCAGTGTTTGTGCCTCATCCAAAGTGAGGAGTAACGGCTGCTTCCCTCTGCGAAGGATTTTTAGAATGGTCTTGCGAGACCAGTCAACATTAATTGCAGCACTTGCAATGTTTTTCGGGCCGATTTGCAGAGATCCGCCCGTAATAGAAAATTTCCTCAAACCAATAAAGTCACGTAATGCACTCGGATCCCAAAAGGCAGGCGGTTTTATCTCCACAGTCTTCCATCCCTGACCCTTGGCCAATTTTTCGCATTCACCAAGGAGTGCACTCTTTCCCGCGCCAGGCGCCCCTTGAATCACAAAGGTCGTACCAGACTTCGCCTGCACCGCCCGCTCTATAATTTTATTGAAATCGCTCAGCACCTGCTTCCTCCCATGAAAATACTTAGCAGGACCACGGTCGGGGGCTGCCGTCAGTGGCGGAGAAGGGGAAGAACGCCTGGATTTACGCATGGAACTGAGATGTTGTTAAGGTCATGGCTGCTGGATCATGCAGCCAACTCGTATGATCCACTTCTATGAATCATATTGGACAAATTCAGGACTTTGTGGTTCCTGGAAGATACGGCGCAGAGGCAGGTAGCTAGGGAGTGATTCCTTCAAGTAGCAGGAATCTCCTTCTGGGAGGGGTTGTCGGGACGATCAAAAAGACGTTCCCCAATGAAGCTCGGGCTACTCAAGGAGTTTCTGCGCCTCGGAGTGTCCCTGTTCTGCCACCTTCCTGAACCATTGCACGGCTTGCTCTTCGTCTTTCTCCACGCCGCGCCCGAACCAGTAGGCGTGCCCCACCCTGCCTGTGCATCGCGGACATCCGCGTAGCTGTCCCTACACAACCTCAAGCCCCTGCAGATATTCCGTTATTGCGCGATACATATTCGATCTTATACTTGCGCCTCATGGTCCCAGTATACGACCGCGTTATCAAGCCCTGTGATTCCAACTTGTCCAGCGTCCGCCGCACTGTCCGTTGCTCCATTCTCAAGTCCAGCGCCAGGTCGACTACGCCAAACCTCACCCGCATATTCGACATTTCTACGCGTACAGCCAGATACATGAGTACCCGTCTTTGATTCAGCTGCGTATCTGCGCGCCCCTTCAGTTCAGTATCCAGCGCCCACATTACGATTTTGCGCAGCAGCAACATTTCTTGCTGCAGACTGAATAGTCTTTCACCCAGATAATCCCTTGCATTGCTAATCATTCCCGACATGATTCCATTGATTTAGTTACAGTCCACATATGCCGGACACTTATCTCGGGGCTTTCTCGGGCGAGCGGGAAGCACTGTCACTCGGTAATGCTCCGTCAAGTCGCGGAACGATTCATTCAGAACGGGAACATCATCCTTCTGGAATCGAATCACTGCGGACTTCAGATTGTCCGGTACAATCGCGCGCGGCACACCTCCAAAAAACTCCAATGCCCGACGAACCGACTCGCAGAAATCCTTTGCCTTTTGGGTCTCGGTGGCATCCGCATACAGATAGTTGGACGCTCCCAGTACGGCAACAAACAACTCCACGGTCCGCTCTTCACCGGTATCCGGATCCACCACACACGGCTTCTTTCCCGAATAATCCACGAACAAGCGGTCGCCGGCCTTATGGGTATGACGCATCACCGGATCTATATTCTTTGCGCGCCAACGGCGATAGAGATCGCAATAGCGACTGTACTGATACCCAGTCGGGTGCGCCTCAATATACTCCCTCCAAAGCTGCGCCAAGGTCAACGTCCTGTGTTTGGTGAGTTCCCGCTCAACCTCAGCCCAGTTCGGCACTGACCGCTGAGCCGAGGCACTTCGGGCCGAACCAGGATAGAGGATCTTCTCCAGTTCCGCATCCGTCATCTTCTCAGGTAACGGTCAGGTCAAGTTCGCCACCATCGCACGCTCAAGAATCCGGGCAACCGAACCGCGACCAACTCCCACATGGCGGGCAATCGCGCGTTTGGACAACTTGGACACAAATCGTAGTTCCAGAATGTGTTTGATCTTTTTCATCAATACTCGTTTTGCAGGCATAGTTCATAGATTTTGGTGAAACCAAAAGCTATGAAAAACCATATCTGAATCCGATGAAAATTAAACCGCTTCCAGTTTTGATGAGCACACATCAGCACTCCATAATACTGGCTTGCAGGGTGGCCCACTTCGCCCGGAATGGTGGCCCACTTCACTCGGAATGGTGGCCCACTTCGCCCGGAACGGTGGCCCACTTCACTCGGAACGGTGGCCCACTTCACTCGGAACGGTGGCCCACTTCGCCCGGAATGGTGGCCCACTTCGCTCGGAATCAGTGGCCCACTTGGATCGGAATACGCAGGTGTCCCAGATCAATCGGAACCACTGCCCCAGATCGTTCGGAATACGCAAGAGATCAATGACGCGAATAATGACCCAATTTACGCCGTGGCCCGCCAATGATGCCCAAACCACCCAGATCCAATGCAACATTCGCCGAAACAAGCCCCAAATTCAAGAGAGACACCAGATGCCAAAACCAAGCCACAGAGGCCGCAGGACTGCCGAAAGCCCCTACGAAGCACACTAAATCCACGAGCAACTATATTTCCGTGCAGACACTAATTACTCCAATGCTCTTTTTGATAGGCACTTTGCTCTTCACGACTTAGCGGCTGGGATGAACACCCTGAACGGACAAAGAAGTAATCTTTCCCTTCAAATTTCACAAATACTAGTTGGCCGCTTTTTTCAACCTTAACCCGGCAGATCTGAACATCGTCGTACGTAGGAAACGTTATTTTTATATGTGTGCTGTGACTTCCGCCCATGTATTTCCTGATTACTCCAGTAAGCTGCAGTTCGAAATGATCTATATTCTTCCTGTTTAAGGTTCCGATATCGTCTGATAGCCCAAGGGCATTCTGATTATCATCAATACCAATAAATAAATCTCCTCCTTCGCTATTGAGAAATGCAGCTATTGTTTTTGCAATGACAAATTCGAGTTTTTTATTTACACGTTTTTCTCGAAGGTCATAACGGAGCGTTGACTTAAACTCGACTGTTTTACTTTCACCGGCCGTGATTAACTCTTGCACTTCGTCACTAAGATGTTCCCGGCTTAACTCAATCCTTGCCTTCAGCTCGTCGAATATCCGCTTAGATCTAGCCTTCAAGAAAATATTGTAGTCATCACTTTCAATCCCAAATCCATTTAGATCAATAAAGTGCGAGTTCAAAGCTTTGTTTATGTTGCTATTCTCGTCCTTGAAATCACCAATGTAGCTTGAAGGCGCCCTTGCACGTATAATTCTTTTGTTCAAATGATCACTGACAAAAGTGATATTGACTAAGCTGTCACCGTTTGAAAGCCCTTTGTTTTTCAGATATTTTTTCGGGAAAAAATGGTGGTAATTTTTGCTGTTTGCTCTCTTTAACCATGAGTTATCAAGAATAACTTTGCCATTATCCTGAAAGTTTTTAGGCTCCTGGTATGCCAATAGACAAAGCACAGCCTTGCAATAGCTGTTTCCTGCACTGAAATTTGCATCAATCAGTGACTGTGGGGAGTCCAGATAAACATTGATATCGCTGTAATCAGGGCGTTCATCCTTCAAGATCAGATCAATCCGCCTTATATCCTGTGCCAGCCGTGATTCTGCAGAGCTTGAATACCGATAAGACAACGACATACGCCAGAAGAACTCTTCGAGATATTTCCGTTGAGTTGGTCCCGGTTTCCCTTCATTCAAGATGAAGAAATACGCAAATGAAGCCAATAGAGCATCATAAGGCAAGATCTGGGAGACAGGTATTCGGTAGGTCGTTCTGAAGTAGTCAATACTATCCTTTAAGGCAGATATTGCCGCATCCCACTTATTTATTATCGCTTGCTTATCCAAAGCCAGTATGGTCTTGCGCTTGCATTCTTTAGTTCGGCTTAGAACGAGAGAAAGCAGGCTGAGAATTACAGTACTCGAGATACCTTCATACCGAATATCCTTAAGTTCTTTTATAAAGGCTTCCCACTTCGCCTGCATATCAAACCCTTGCTCTTCATCATAAGTCTTGGCAGACATGATTTCAAACAGTGTAAGTGTTTGCCCGCTTGTGTTAATACGAGTGAAAACTTCGATTGCCGAGTCAATATCTTCCTTTCTAAGAACTACAGTTGAGAATTCATACGTCTTAAACGCTGTTGAATATGCAGAGATAGTATCTAATTCGTCTTCACTGAATTCATTGGAGAGTTCTTTTGCTATGCCATAGTTAAAGTTCAGGACTACAGATAGCGATATATTTTTCATCCCCGTGGTTTCGGCGGTAATTACCTGGCCGTCATTTTCGCTTATATCTCTGTCGAGATTGACAAAAATCTTGTGATAGTCCGTTATCGTCTTTTCGCCCGTCTTCTGAATCCGAGCACCAAGGTAAGCAGCAAAAAGGGAGGTAATACGTTGCTGTCCGTCCAATACATACTGAACTTGGTTTCCTTCCGGCGTATCGGGAATCTCCAAGTTCCCAACGTTCTTAATGTCATTAATTCGTTCATCCGTTTGCCAAAAAATAAATGTGCCAATCGGATATCCTTTCAGAATGCTATCCAGTAGCTTGGCTGTCTTATCTATACTCCAGACAAACTCGCGTTGAAACTTAGGAATTTTGATTATGCCTTTCTGAATCTCGTTAATGAGGTCTGAATATATTTTTTGAGTCTGGCTTTGGCTGTTGAAAGTTCATCTAAAAATTCCTATGGAGTATCTGCTAAAAAACCTTGAATTACTGAAATAAAATGCATATTCCGACCATATAGATCACTGATTCCGACCATGTGGGCTACCACGCCAAATGACAGGATCACCGGAGACCTTTGTCCGAGGTATCCCTTGAACTGCGTAGTTTTCCAACTATTTTAGCTCAGGACATGGACTAAATGTTGATCGACTGTCCCAGTGCGTCACGCGTCGCTTCCATGATGGCTTCGGACAGGGTTGGGTGGGGATGGACCGCGTCCAGGATTTCATGGTAGGTGGTTTCAAGTGTACGCGCAGCAACGACCTCTGCGATGAGTTCCGTAGCATCATGGCCGATCACATGGCAACCCAACAGTTCACCGTACTTCGCATCATAGATTACCTTTACGAAACCATCCGTGTGTCCAGCCGCAGACGCTTTCCCGGATGCCGAAAAGGGGAATTTACCAATCTTGATATCCAGCCCTTTTTCACGGGCAGCATGTTCAGTATATCCTACAGAAGCAATCTGAGGTTGGCAATAGGTGCATCCTGGAATATTTTCCTTGTCCAGCGCATGGACATCTTTTCCGGCGATGTTTTCAACACAGAGGATGCCCTCATGACTCGCCTTGTGGGCAAGCCACGGAGGACCGGCTACATCCCCGATTGCATAGACACCCCTTACCTTGGTGCGAGACAATCCATCCGTTTTGATAAATCCACGATCCGTTTCGACTCCAACGTCCTCCAGCCCCAAGTCTTCAATATTTCCCGTAATTCCAACTGAGCTAAGGACTTGATCAACCTCAATGACCTCGTTTTTTCGGGAGGTTTTCAGATGCACTTTGAGCGTCTTACCATCTTCTTCTACACGCTCAACCGTTGCGCTGGTACTGACTTGGATACCAGCTTTTTTGAATGACCGAACCAACTGTTTGGATACATCCTCATCTTCAATCGGCACAATGCGGTCTAAAAGCTCAACCAAATGCACTTTTGTGCCCATGTGATGATAAAAGTATGCAAACTCCACTCCGATCGCACCTGCGCCGGCAATCAGCAAACGGGCTGGTGGCGTTTTTTGGAGCATCGCTCCCTTGTAGTCAATAATTTTTTCTCCATCAATCGGAAGAGGGGGGATCTCCCTGGCTCGTGCCCCTGTTGCAAGGATAATGTGCTTTGCCTTGAGCTTACGCGCATGCCCCACTTTTTTACCATCCATATCCACAGATGGACTGACACTTAATGAACCGCTTCCGGTCAACTTCGCATGTCCAAACACCACCTCAATATTATTCTTTTTCATGAGGTACTGCACACCAGAGTTCATTTTCTTTGCAACCGTTCGACTGCGTTCGATCACCTTTGGGAAATCCGCACGAATCGTTCCTTCCAATTCCAGGCCATAAGAGCTCAAATTGTTGGCATAAGACACAAGCTCTGCACTTTTTAGGAGTGCTTTAGTGGGAATACAGCCTACATTCAGGCAGACCCCACCCAGTTTATTTTTTTCAACCACCGCAGTCTTGAAGCCAAGTTGTGTGGCCCGGATTGCAGTTTCATATCCGCCGGGTCCTGTCCCGACTACGATGACATCGAAAGTATTTGGCATGAGAGAGATAAATTCAAGAGAATGATTAAAGATAAAGGTCTGTGCTTACTCTTCCGGTAACAGAGTACGATTCACATTACCGGGCAGGTCAAGAGACATGGAAGTAATGGGTTCATTGATCGAAAGAGATCGGTAATACAGGATTGCATTCGTGTTCATCACCGGGTTCCGGTAGATGATCTGACGTGGGAAGAATTCTTCACCAACCGCAAAGAAATCATTGAAATAGAGGGCTTCTATAAGTGTTCCTGACGCATCATATTGCCTCATCTGGACCGTGCGCCAGTACTCAGGGTCAACCGTGTATGTTCTGTGCACAAGGGAATCCGTGAGGACTAATCCATCCTGAGTTGACTCCAATTGAAGGGGAGCCCCTGGAATTGGGCGAACGTAGCCGAGCATCTGCTCAGTTGCATTTTGAACAGAAAATAAAGCTGGCAATGCTGGATGACGACTGTCCGCAATATGTAATGTTTGTGCAAATCGATCATAGAAAAACAAGCTGTCCTGTGTGACCAATAGACGGCCGCCTTCTATGCCAAGACCTCGGACACGGAAGACCATAAGCAGTGAGTCGGCCCTGCGGTGCGCGATCTCAGCGGTCAGTGTTCCCGAATAGAGCGGGGTCTTCATGGATAGATCCCCCCTTGCTTTTAAGGAAGTGGGAAGTGCATGAGACCAAACGCTATCCATCACGGATTCGACCTCATAGGCCTCAACTGGATCAATCCGATCAAGAGCAGGGCGGGAGCCGGCACATCCGGTAATGATCAATACAATCAGTATGACGGTGCCCCTCATGGAATCATTTGGGGCCCCATTCCCCAGGAAAGTTTCGATCGAAGGGTACTGAAATAATGCGTATCCTCAAGCCGGATCAGTTTGATGGAATGATCGGCCCGGCGTATCGTGTAGGGCTTCTGCTTTTGAGTAATGAGATGCGTTCGCCCATCCAGAGCAATCGTACAATCCGATGAGCTTGATGCCAGCTGCAGGGTCAGGGTTGATTGTGCAGGTAACACAATCGGACGAACGGTCAGACTGTGCGGGGCGACAGGACTCACGAGGATTACATTGCTCCCAGGCATGACGATAGGTCCCCCAACGGCCAGCGAATAGGCGGTTGAGCCGGTCGGGGTCGCAATAATCAGCCCATCTCCCCAGTAACGGTTTAATTTGGTGCCGTCAACCAGCATATCTATCGCTGCAAGGCCACTTGCAGGCTGCCGTGTAACGACAATGTCATTGAGGGCCCAGCCGGTATGTGGGCCGGTCAGGCTGAGGGCACTTCGTTGTTCAATCTGGTATTGATCAGTATTCAGTAAGTGCAGTGCGTGCTGGATCCGGCTGGCTTCAACATCGGCCAAAAATCCGAGATGTCCAATGTTGACTCCCAGAATTGGAACGCCAGCTCCACCAACTTCAAAGGCTGTATGCAGAAGGGTTCCATCTCCCCGATGGAAAGAATAATACTGCTTGTGCCGGCGAGCGCATCCGAGGATACTTTTTCTGCACACTCGGCAGATATGAGAGAACGCTCCAGGAGGCCCTCAGCAATAGGGGTGTGCAGTTGGTAGTTGATCTCTTCCGTCTCCATCCAGGCGACTAATCGCTGGATGAGCGGCCACAACTCGTCCTTCGCTGTATTCCCGGCAATCCCGTAGATCATCTTCGCCATGAGCGATTCAAACGTTAAGGTGTTGATATGTTATATCTCATAGCGTAACTTCCCATAAATCATTATGTGTCATGGCTCGGAATATCGTCATTATTGGAAACGGGATCACAGGCGCTACCGCTGCACGGTTTATACGCAAGTTAAGCGGTGACAGCGTCACAGTGGTGTCCAGTGAAACCGATCACTTTTACGCACGAACTGCTCTGATGTACATTTACATGGGGCATATGCGCTATCAGGAGACCAAACCCTATGAAGATCACTTCTGGTCCAAGAATAAAATAAACCTGGTTCGGGGGTATGTATCCCGGATTGATCCCGAACAGAAAGTAGTTCGGATTGCGGATGGGAACGATATTGCCTATGATGCACTTCTTCTGGCAACGGGGTCACAGTCAAATAAATTCGGTTGGCCCGGACAGGATTTAATGGGGGTGCAGGGACTGTACGGGATGCAGGATCTGGCATTGATGGAGCGTAATACCCAGAACATCTCCCACGGTGTGGTGGTGGGAGGAGGCTTGATTGGCATAGAGATGGCAGAGATGCTTCATGCCCGGCATATTCCTGTAACGTTTCTTGTACGGGAAAACAGTTATATGGACTATTTGCTGCCCAAAGAAGAGTCGGCACTGATCAATAGTGAGATTTATGAGCATGGGATTGATCTAAGACTGAATACGGAGTTGAAGACCATCCTTGGATCCGAAACCGTTGAAGCGATTGAGACCAGCAATCATGAACGTATCGAATGTCAGTTTGTCGGTCTCACCGCAGGCGTCCATCCCAATATTGATCTTGCAAAAGTTTCGGGGATTGAGACAAACAGAGGCATTGTGGTCAATGAATTTTTTGAAACCAATGTGTCGGATATCTATGCCGCCGGGGACTGCGCGGAATTCAATGCAGATGGCATCGGAAGTCGGCGGATCGAGCAACTATGGTATACCGGCCGAGCTCATGGGAAAGTAGTCGCCCGTACACTCTGCGGACATCGGACCCCGTACCGGCGGGGAATATTTTTTAATTCGGCAAAATTTTTCACGATCGAATATCAGACCTATGGAGACATACCTGCTCAACCGGGATCACATATTCGATCACAGTTATTTCAGAGGGAAAAGAAACTCCTACGTATCAACAGTGATCGCAATACTGGCAGGGTACTGGGATTCAATGCGATGGGGCTGCGTCTGCGACAGGATCAATGCGAAGCATGGATCCGCAGTGGCACCCCTGTAGAGGAGGTTCTCGCATCTCTTGGGAAAGCTCGGTTTGATGCCGAATTTTATTCAAACGCGGTCTATCGTCAGGCTGCAGCGGTATAGAAATCCAAATGGAATATCAGGCAAGTTTACAGCTTACATCGTCAGGGTCGAACTACTCTATACGTCAAAAAATTGGCTTAGCCCTCATTGGAGTTGGCCTGTTGGCACTTCTGGTTACCTTTTTAGGGGAAGGAGTGCTGAATCCTACGGTTACGTTCGCACTTTCGCTTGCGGGGCTGCTGTCTGGCAGTGGGATCCTTTTTGCAGAGATGCTTCAACAGCCGGCAGGGGTCAACAATAATGGCGTATGGTTTTCCGGGGTAACTGCACGGGGGATGGCAGGATGGATACTGGGAATCGTATTTACCGGGTTTTATATCATCCTTTACTGGGCCCCCTCAAACCTTGAACAGCTTGTGCGGGCCACCGATGGACTGAGTATAGTGATCCGCGGGGGTCCCGCGGATCAATGGTTTTTGTATGGACTTTTTTATACCCTTGCCGTGCTCGTGATGGGAGCCCGGATGCTCATCAAGTACCGGGATAACCGCTACCAGATTCTGCGCACAATTTCGGTGATGTTTTTTCAGTTGGGGCTGGCGTTTTTGATCCCCAACCTTATGGTACTCTTGAACGAGCCCGAGTTTTATTTCAGTTATTTCTGGCCGCTCAAGTATGATTACCTGTGGCCGAGTACCTTTAGCTCCCTGACACAGGGACCCGGTCTGGGGATTTTTCTGTTATTCTGGACCGCTGTAATGACCGTGATTGCCACGCCAGTCTTAACCTATTTCTTTGGGAAGCGCTGGTACTGCTCATGGGTCTGTGGTTGTGGCGGCCTCGCAGAGACGGCAGGAGACCCGTTCCGACATCTTTCTGACAAGTCAACCAAAGCCTGGAAAATAGAGCGCTGGATGGTGCACAGCGTTCTGGTGTTCGTGGTCGTGACAACACTGATGCTCTGGGGCAATCAGTGGCTAGGCGGCGGCCTGCTGGGAGGGATGTCGCAAGAGTTTTCAAGATGGTATGGGTTTTTTATCGGGTTGATTTTTGCGGGGGTGATCGGTGTTGGTTTTTATCCAATCATGGGGTCCCGTGTATGGTGCCGATTTGGTTGCCCAATGGCAGCCGTTCTTGGCCTCTTGCAAAAGTATTTCTCCAGATTCAGGATCACGACCAATGGAGGGCAATGTATTTCGTGCGGGAACTGCTCAACCTATTGCGAAATGGGGATTGATGTAAGGTGGTATGCACAAAGAGGCCAGAATATTGTACGTGCCTCCTGTGTGGGGTGCGGGATGTGTGCGACGGTGTGCCCCCGAGGTGTCCTCCGTTTAGAGAATGGTCCGATGGAAGCCAGATATAATGGTCCGGTGTTGATTCACCATGATGACATGTCCGTACAGCTAGATGATACATGGAGGAAAGCTCGCCCGCTCATGCCACCGTTCCAGGAGGATCTGCCCATCCTGACGGACGATGATCTTTGAGGATGTGCTCATGAAGTTAATCTCAGAGTAAACCCAACCCGGACCGTGCAACTTCTGAGCAGCGAACTTCCTACATGGCTGGTGGATGTGCAGTTTCGTGGACGATCACGCCTGATTGCCTGTGTAGTGCTTGAAACGAACCAGGGATTGACACTGATTGACCCGGGGCCTTCAAGCACATTGCATACGCTGGAGCAGGCACTGAAATCTCATGGTGGATTGGAGGCAGTTCAGAACGTGGTTCTAACGCATATTCACTTGGACCACGCAGGCTGCACAGGCCGATTGGCAGCAGTTTTGCCGAAGCTGAATATTCATGTGCACCCAGTCGGAGTGCGTCATCTGGTCAACCCGGAACGGCTGATTCAAAGTGCCCGGCGGATCTACGGAGAACGAATGGATCCGCTATGGGGAGAGATTCTGCCGATTCCTGCAAGCCAGGTTCATGCGGTAGAGGATGGAGCTGTACTGGATATAGGTGGTCGCAAATTACGATCCTGCTATACGCCTGGGCATGCATCTCATCATATTGCGTGGTTGGAGGATGAAGCAGAAGTGGCATTCGCGGGCGATGCTGCGGGGATGAAAATTGAAGGTGCAGATTATATTATCCCCGTCGCACCCCCACCGGATATTGATTTGGTTCTATGGGAGGAGTCGCTTACAAGGCTGAAAGAGCAGGCCCCCAGGAAGCTGTTTCTGACCCATTTTGGGATCGTACATGATGTAAAGGAGCATCTATCTGAGATGCGTAGACGACTGCGTACATGGGCAGGTGCGGTTCAGTACTCCCTGAAGGATGATTCCGAATCCGATGCTGTGCGGGCAAAATCCTTTCATGCCTCAGAAATGAAGCAGATGCATGCCTTGGTGGATGAATCATATCAGGAGCCATACAACTATATGGGGCAGCCGCGTGAGAGCTGGTACGGCTTTGCACGCTATTGGCGCAAAAAGAGCGAAAAACAGGATTACGCATAGCCATGTCACATGCTCTGATTTTTGTGGCTCAGGTGTTGCGAGTGCAATGGATCAATCTCCATCCAGTGGTAGATATTCATGTATGTACGTATAAGGTCGGGTACTCATAGAAATTCCGAATAACATGGCGAAAATCTGGAAAAGCGATGTAACCGTGGAGCAACTGAACAATCGAGGAAAAGGGACGATGGTGGAGCACCTTGACATCAGGTTCACGGAGGTCGGCCCTGATTACCTGCGCGCATCCATGCCGGTAGACCATCGCACGAATCAACCCATCGGGCTGTTGCATGGGGGAGCTTCGGTCGTACTGGCAGAAACCCTGGGGAGCGTTGCGGGAGTCCTGTGTGTGGACATCAGAAAACAGTATGTAGTAGGGCTTGAGGTCAATGCAAATCACTTAAGAGGGGTCCGCAGTGGCCGTGTAATCGGCACAGCGTCCCCGTTACATCTCGGACGAAAAACTCAGGTCTGGCAAATCAGTATTGTAGATGAACAGGACCGGAAGGTTACAGCTAGTCGCTTAACCGTGGCGGTTCTGGATTGGGGAGCGAATGCCCCAGGGCTTGGGGAGCGATTTGCATGGCTTACACAGTAAAAGAAATTTACTATACACTTCAGGGAGAAGGCCATATGACAGGGCGCCCTGCAGTCTTCCTGCGGTTTGCCGGCTGCAACCTCTGGAATGGGCATGAAAAAGATCGTTCCAGCGCAATCTGTCCATTCTGTGATACAGACTTTGTCGGCATGGATGGGGCTGGAGGCGGGCGCTTTGGAACACCGGCAGCACTTACGGATGCAGTCTGCGCAGCCTGGCCCAGCGCAACGCCTGCCCGTGCAAAACCCTATGTAGTCTGTACGGGGGGAGAGCCTCTTTTACAGATGGATCGCCCTTTGATTCAGGCCCTTCAGGCACGCGGTTTTGAGGTTGCTGTGGAAACCAACGGCACCCTGATTCCACCTGATGGGCTGAACTGGATTTGCGTAAGTCCCAAAGCAGGTGCCCCTCTGGTGCTGAAGAGCGGCAATGAGCTCAAGCTCGTGTTCCCGCAGCCAGACGCGATGCCAACGGAGTTTGAGATGCTGGAGTTTGAGTATTTCTTTTTACAGCCGATGGATGGTCCGAACCTTGCTGCGAATACCCAGGAATCCCTTAACTATTGTCTTGAGCATCCGCAGTGGAGGCTCAGTGTTCAGACGCATAAAGTCCTGGATATTCCCTGATTAGAATGGCAGGGGAGTTCCCTCGGACCTGGTTTTTTCCCAGTAGGTATCGCGCAGTTGTAAGGTGAGAGGGCCGGGCTTGCCGCTGCCAATGATTCGTCCATCCACCTCGAGGACAGGGGTCAATTCCCCCATCGTGCCGGTGGTAAACATCTCGTCCGCTGTATACATGTCGGTGATCGAAAGATTCACCTCATGACAGGAAATATTCAGGTCCCGGGATATTCCGAGAACTTTTGCACGTGTAATTCCGGGTAGGCAGCTGTCTGGCCAGGGGGTCAAGAGCTGGCCGTTCTTTACGACAAAGATATTGGTTGCATTGGTCTCAGAGAGGTATCCATGGATGTCCAGCATGACCGCATCATCCACCCCGGCCAAGTTTGCCTGAATTTTCGCAAGGATGTTGTTGATGAGGTTATTGTGGTGAATTTTGGAGTCCAGACACTGTGGAGTATTACGGCGGATGGAAGAGGTGATCAGGCGGATGCCGCTTTCTGCATAAACCGGTTTTTTCCACTCCGCCAGTACAATGAGCGTAGGGCCGTATACATTGAGGCGGGGATCCATCCCGGACGTGGTTTTTTCTCCTCGGGTCAAGGTCAGTCGTACATGGGTATCGTCACGCATCCCGTTGGCCTTCAAGGTGGCAAAGAGGGCATCACGGACAAATTCATGTGTAGGGAGGTCTACAAATGCCATGGCATGTGCAGATTGCATGAGTCGGGCCATGTGCGCATCCAACTCAAAGACGCGTCCATCATAGATACGCAGGCCCTCCCAGACCGCATCCCCGCCTTGGACGACGCTGTCAAATACAGAAACCTTTGCCTCGGATCGGGGCACTAGGCGATCCTTGATCCATACCATGATGGTGTCGTTACGCTCGTCGGGTATTGAGATATGCATGACTGGTTTAAGCTTTCAGGGCGTGGTGATATAGGTAATTATAATAGGGAATACACTCATTGAGTAATGGACGCAGAAAATCGGGGAAGGGGGCCGACTTATGCGTGTAGGGTGCAAAGCCGGTGGATTTGTGGAGCACATGATACCAGTGCGGGGCCCAGACCCCATCCTCCGGGATAGGCTTTGCTTCCCAGTGGAGCATGATTGGATCAAAACTGATTCCAAGTTCTGCACACAGATTGCGAAGGATTTTTTCAGGGTCGGTTAAGACTTCGCGTGCATCAAGGACACATGGAGATTGTCCACGGTGGGTTAGATAGTCGAAAACTTTTCGCTGCATGGCTAATGCTGTATCCGCGAGTTTGGGTTGTGGAACCTGATTGATGAGTGAAGGGAGCATCTGTTCGGGGTCACGAATCAGGATCACCGTGGTCATCTGATCCAGGAATGCCCAGTCCAGATCAATCAGATGATGCCCCATATTTTTGACGAAAAGTACAGGATGATCGCATGGTCCCAGGAGGACCTCTTGGACGATCTTTTCCCCGGAAGGCTCCATTGTGGCCAGGATTTCATCTCGACCGGGATGCGGCGCGTCCGTACGTCGAAGGTAATGGGCATAGAGCGGCTCGTCGATCACATGTGTATCCGGACGCTGGGCGAATGAATACATGAGTGCTGTGGAGACATTCCGGGGGCCACTGCATAAGTGAATTCGTAAGCACATGATAAATTTGTTTTACATCGAGGAATATGGTAACATGTACTGGTCATGCGTCAAACAACCTGCATTGGTACATGTTGACGCTCAATCCAATCGTTCAGTTCATGGAGTCGCTGGAAAAGTTTTTCCGTCCGTTATTAGAGGAAGCTGGGCGTCGTGCAATGAGCCATTTTCTTTGCACGACTCATGAGATCAAGCGGGATGGGTCACCGGTTACCGCCGCAGATAAAGCTGTTCAGGAATATCTGGTCGCTGCGATTATGCGTAAGTTTCCCCAGGATGGAGTCATCGCGGAAGAAGATGAGATGTTACGGAGTCCGCGGCAGGGCTCACGCTACTGGACGATTGATCCGATTGACGGCACCATTCCGTTCATGGCGGGAATGGCAAGTTGGGGGATCGCTGTTGGATTGATTGAAGAAAACGTACCGGTTGCAGGGTTCATCTATCTTCCTGCAACCGGGGATCTGTTTTACTCAACCGGAACACATGTATGGAGAAATTCTCAGCCCAGGTTACTGACGACGGATCGCTCTTTGCACACAAATACCATTTTACTGACCCATGCACGCCCTCATCAGCGCTACACGCTTCGGGATTCGTTTCCAGGCCGTGTTCTATCTTTGGGAACGGCATCGGCGCATCTGAGCTTGGTAGCAACTGGGGGTGCTCACGTAGTCCTAATCGGCCATGACAAAGTCTGGGATCTGGCTCCAGGCTATGCGATGTTGTCTGCCAATGGCGGAGTTCTACGTTATCTGGATGAAACAGAGTGTGACCTCTCTGCTCTTCTGGATGGGCGGTCGGCACCGTTGCCGATGCTCGGGGGCCCGGTGTCTTTGGTAGAAAAAACCCTGTCTCATCTGGATTACTGGGCGATCCCCAGCTTCGCAGTTTAGGGATAGGAGGAGGGGGGAAGCCCCAGATCCTAAAGATCTACATGAATTCATCCACGCGAATTCGACGTGCATCCTGTCCAGCATGTGCTAGAATGTCATCCGCGATATTGCGCTGGTCACTCATTCTAGGGACCTTTGTCTGGCTACGGATCTGTCCCTTGCTGGTTTTCAGCCATGCGTTGAAGGTCCCATCCGGGACAAGTACAATCTCGGGTGGTCGGAAGGCTTTTGCCTCACGGCGAATTTGATAATGTCGGTTAATATCACAGAGTGCAAAATCCAGTGATCGGGTAAATGCCTCGCAGTCCTGAGGGATTCGGCTAAACTCAAGTAGCCATTCATGGGTCGGAGTCTGCGTACCATTTGGGGGGATGGCAGAAACGTGGTACTCCCGAACAAGGCTGCCTGTAACGTCACAGGTCCTGTTGATCGCTTCACGGGCATCCTCGCCAAAAACAGCTTCCCCATATTTGTCAATCATCTCCGATGTTCTGCCGGCAACCACAATCTTGTGCGGAGAGGTATTGGTAAAACGAATTACGTCGCCCAATACATAAGACCAGAGTCCACTGCATGTGGTGAGGATTGGAACATATCTTACCCCGGTTTTTACATGCTCGATGGTCAATCTCCTTGGATTCTCTGAGGTGAGTTCCTCCAGTGGCACAAACTCGTAGAAGACGCCATTATTCAGATGCAGATGCATGGCGGGATCGCTTAAGTCGGTTTGATAGGAAAAAAACCCCTCTGAAGCACCGTAGACTTCCAGGAAATCTATATTAGGCAATCCAATCTGCTCTTCAAGAATGGATCGGTAGGAACTCAGGGCAACCCCTCCTGAAATATATAATTGCAGGTTGGGCCACACCTCTCCAACGGTCTTCACACTGGTTCCATACACTTCATTGTACCGCTCAATTAGTAGCCCAAAAACCACCAAGGCCCATGTCGGAGCCATCGCTACTAGGCGGATATCCTGATTCATCGTCTGGTCAACAACAGAGCGTAACTTTTTATCCCAGTCGGGAGCGAAGGCAATCGAAGATGGAACCGCCTGAAGGAACCGCCTGAAGATTTCAGGAGCAAAAAGAGTTTGCAATCCACTGACCTCTCCAATGAGTGTGCTGGGGAAATTGGGATCGCCTTCAATGGTTCCGGGAAGGGTCAGATGCCTACCAAGAAGCGTTTTGATGGATCTTGAGCGCATCAGATACTGCAAGGTAAGCGTCACGGCAAAACTGCGATTCAACCGGAGCATATCCTCACTGAGAGGAATTATTTTTCCTTTTGAAGCAGTTCCGCTTGAGACGGCAAAATGTTTAATCCCACCGGGCCAAAACAGATTCTCTGCACCCGCCCGCACTTGATCCACAAACGGTTGAAGATCATCATAGGTGTGAATGGGTACGCGGGCTTGGTACGCTTTCACGACATCCGACTCTCGGGCAATTCGTGAAAACTCAAACCTATGTCCCCACTCGGTGTTTGAAGCGCGACGCAGTAAGCGTCGCAACAGCTTAGCTTGTATTTTGGCAGGTGCGCGTTGATTCATAGTTTAGACGGAGATCGCAACAGACAGCAAGTAAGGTTGATCTGAATAGTTATGTTGGCCTCCAGCCACGCACGTTTATGATTGATTCGCGCCGTTAAACACATATAGGAAGATGCAGGATCCGCATAATATCACAGATCGCTCCGCAAACGATAAATCTTCCGGTTTGATCTGCCGAGATCAGTGGCTTGATTGCACCAACGGTGCTGTGATCATGGGGATTTTGAATGTAACCCCGGACTCTTTTTATGATGGTGGTAAATATATCAGCACATCTGAAGCGCTAAGCCGCGCGGAAGTCATGCTTGAGGAAGGAGCAGCGATTATTGATGTTGGAGGTGCCTCGTCGCGTCCGCGTGGAAGTGTCTATGGGGCAGGTGCGGAGCGAGTTTCAGATAAATGTGAGATCAAGCGTATTGTCCCTGTGATCAAAGCAATCCGGCAGTCATTTCCTGAGGCGATTATTTCCGCAGATACATTTAGTTCTCCCGTTGCATTGAGGGCGCTTGATGCCGGAGCACACATGATTAATGATGTGTCTGGTCTGCAGAATGGATCTACTTCGGCGGAATATGCGGCTGAGGTGGGGGCGGCATACGTGGTCATGCATTCGGTTCGTCACGAAGGCAGTTTAGTTCATACGGCTGACTACAGTGATGTAGCTATTGCAGTGTATGAAAGCTTGGCAGAGTCGGCAGAGCGGGCCCGGGAGGCGGGTGTAGCGAGCATTGTGATAGATCCCGGGTTTGGGTTTGGTAAACGGCACAGGGATAACCTACGATTGATCAAACATCTTGACTTGCTCATGGAATTGCGGTATCCTGTACTGGTAGGGATATCTCGCAAGAGCACAGTTGGCCAGATCCTAAGTGATAATGCGACACCAGTACCAGTCCATGATCGCTTATTCGGATCACTTGGGATGGCGGCTGCGGCAGTACTTCAGGGGGCAAAGATTATCCGAACTCATGATGTTCGTGAAACCCGTGAAATGATTCAAGGCCTAGAAGCAGTTTTACACGTCTCATCATGAATCTTTTTGGTATCATCCCGGTGCGGCTGATTGATCTGTTCGAGATCCTGCTGGTAGCTCTTGTGTTCTACCGGCTCTACATAACCATGCGTGGCACGCTGGCGGTTTCGCTATTTGGGGGGTTGCTGGGCCTTCTGTTTATCCAGTTTCTGGTCGAAGTGACGGACATGAAGGTTTTACAATCCATGTTTTCGGCTCTCAACGACATCTATGTATTGGCAGCGATCATTGTGTTTCAACCAGAGATTCGGCGAGTACTGATTTTTTTAGGACAGACCCCGCTTTTGCGTCGCCTCTTTGCACCCGTGGGTAAAGAGGAGGTGGTCACCGAAATCGTTGCCGCGACCCGCACGCTGAGCCAGCAGAGATTGGGGGCATTGATCGCATTCAAGCGCACCAATGGACTCCGAAGTTACGAGGAGACAGGAGAATCTTTACAGGCGAAAATTAGCAGGAACCTCCTGGTTTCCATCTTTCACACGAGTAGCCCACTGCATGATGGAGCAGTCATTATTTCGGATAACCGTATTGAGGCAGCGCGCTGTATCTTACCCGTTTCTCGCAGTAAGCGCTTAGGGGTGCAATTTGGAACAAGACACAGGGCGGCCGTTGGGCTGACAGAAGAAACAGACGCATTTGTAGTGGTAGTATCTGAGGAAACTGGGAAAATATCCGTTGCAGAGCAAGGTGTAATGATTTCCGGACTTACGACAGAAGAGCTGAAAAGTCAATTATTTGAAGCTTTGAGTACACGGATATCCTCAGGTGGGCTGGGTCAAACAGAAAAATAGTTTTAGTATGGCGAAATCAGGCGGAGTTTATATTCGAAGGAGAGCAGAGTTGGTCGAAACGGTCAGAGAAAATGGTGTGACAGACAAGCGTGTTCTAGCTGCGATTGGGCGGGTCAAACGAGAACAATTTATAGAGCCGGCCTTGCAGCATCGGGCCTATGAAGATCTAGCACTGCCGATCGGTATGCGGCAGACGATTTCCCAACCAACTACGGTAGCATTTCAGACTATGCTACTGGATACGGAACCGGGTAACAAGGTACTGGAGATTGGTACCGGTAGTGGGTATCAAGCGGCTGTACTCTGTGAAATGGGGGTCCGAGTCTACTCAGTTGAGCGGCATCGAAGATTGCATGAGCGGGCAAAATCAGCTCTGAGCAAACTCAATTATCGAGCGTTATTGCGCGTTGGAGATGGGACTCAGGGATGGCCGGGTATCGCTCCATTCGATGGGATTGTCGTAACTGCAGGAGCACTCGAAATTCCACAGAGGCTCCTTGAGCAACTCCAGGAACCCAATGAACAAAGACGCGGCGGGCGTCTGATCGTGCCGGTGGGAGATGAGAACGGGCAACTCATGACGAAAGTGGTTCGGACCGGCAAAGATTCTTATGAGTCAAGTAAGCGCGGAGATTTTTTATTTGTCCCACTTGTGAGCGCTAAATAATCACCGTTTCAGCCGGGCCCTCATAGGCCTTGATCAAGGCACGTTTGGCATCATCACGCAGGTGGTCAGCAGTTTGATGTTCATTGGTCATAACCACCGCTCCAATGAATGCCCCTCCGGTGAGCAAGCCCCCCTGATTTGCAATCTCGCTTTGAACCGTGTGGTTCCAGACTTCAAGTGTATCTTTTTGGCAATTCTGAAAGACGCCGTACAGGAGTTCACCAAATTTGATCACACGGCTCTTTGGATCCGCTCGGAGTAAGCAATCGGAGAATGTTTTTTCGATATCATCAAGGAAATCCCCGTACATTTTGACAAGTGTCTCTGACCTCTGAGGAACCACGAGGGCGAATACAAGGTCTTTGTTCTCAGTTCTTGCCGTCATCATTTCTTCGTAAATAATCTCATGCCGAGGGCGATTCGGGTTTTCTCTGTAGAGCAGTAGCGCGAGCGTCTGCCCGAAGTTTTTGAGTAACTCTTTGGCACGGGGATGAGACAGCCCATTTTTATTTATGGTGTCTAAAAGCAGTAGCTTATCGGTTTGTCCAATGGAAGTGATTCCGATGTAAGTGACACTGGCTGGTTTCCTGCTGTAGGTCAGGTGATTCGACTGCAGACCTTTGGAACCAACAGAATGAATTGCCGCGGTTTCGGATTCCTCCAAAAGGTCATACTTCAGAACAAACGACTCTCCGCGTGCGCGTATCCAGTCGAAGCCCGCTGTACCGCAAACCTCGTACTCGTAGTCATCCGAGATTGGGCGAACAACTCCGACTGAATGAGCGTCAAGTACGGCACGGAATCCTTGCAGGACCGGAGTTAGAATATGTTTATCAAGCGGGTTGTTGGGTACGTATGGAAGAGGCGCATCTCTAAGATTCGGTTGGGGAGTTTCTGTTAGTAGGCTCAGTTGAACCACCCTAGGTACATCTGTATCTGTGGTTGCGTCCTGGGTTTTCTGGTCAGAAGATGATTCTTCCAAGTCTGTAGAAGACTTGTCTGAGTCTACCGGGCGAATATCCAGGATTCCTAAATCAGCTAATGACTCTTCTTCATTTAATGCCTGAAGCTCTGAGTCTGAGTTTTTTGGCTTGCGGTTACGTTTCGAAGTAGGGACAGCAATCCACAGGATCAGCGAAATCAGAATGAGGGTTGCCATTGGGGTGTATTGCCACCACTCAGTGCTCCCAATTGAGTTGATACTGAGCGTAATGGTTGACGCTACAATGGCTAAAATAGTAAAGGTAATTCGCAGCATACGCAATTGTTAGGATAACTGTGTTACAGAAGCAAAAATACCGAAAACACCATCCAAAATACAAACCGCCGAACACATAGATCCGTTTGAGTTTCCATCGTTCCGATAAGATACAATGCAGGGCATCTCTTCACCAATACCAAGTCTGTTTTCTGCACCGTTGAAGGTCGCTATCTGATGCCCAGTGAGTCAGGTAGATCGTTTCGTTGCAAATTGGGGTTGAGTAGCGGACCGGTCAGGGGGAGATCAAAACTTGTTAGAAAATGTGCAAGCGTAGAAAACCAGAACTCTTGCTGGAATTCAACCCACTTGTCTTCATGAGACATATCTACCATTTTGTGTCCCTCTATATCAAGGTAGAAACTACGCGGCCAGTCAGGGAATCGATTTTGTGCATCTTTGACAATCTGGAATGCTGCCTGCGCAGCTTCTGGGAAACTCATCTCCGGGGTTACAATCATGTAGATTGATACCGTGTTATCAAAGTTCATCCAGATTCCAGGAGATTCCGGTTTGCTATACTCTGGAATAAAAGGGGGATTATCGACGCGATCCTCCATGATAGCAGATGGAAATAATAGGTCGGGTATACCTCTCGCACATCGGTCCGTTGACTTGAGAATCCAATTGAGTAAAAGCTCTGTATTTGATCACAACGGGTTGGCGAATCAGTCTTTACGTACTACTTACGGAAAGACGAAAAAATGGTGCCCGGGACTGGAATCGAACCAGCACGCCCATAAGGGCACTGCCCCCTCAAGACAGCGCGTCTACCTATTCCGCCACCCGGGCTGATGGTGATCCCGCCAGGGCTCGAACCTGGGACCCTCTGATTAACCTACCACACCGGCTTTCACCGGCCATCTAGATTCGTGTTGTGGTCTGGACCATCTCTTCACCCTTCCATTTGATGGGGTAGGGTGGGCTGCGTATGGCCTCTGAGGGCTCTCTTGAATCCGCACTATGCGAAAAAGGGCCCAGAATGATTCCCAATAACCCGGCACGGTTAAGGGGAATGGACTGGATTGCCCAATTCAAGGTTGCCTGCTGATTACCCATCTATCCGCCGCATTTTTACGTGTGACGACGTAGCGACGACTTTAGGGCGTCCCAGCATACAGCAGCCTCCACTCATACAGTTTCCCGCATGAGGCTCCATGACTCAAAGTCAGATGCTCTTCCAACTGAGCTACGGGATCAGAATGTAGAGAACTAACAACCTGCCAATTTACGGCAAATTTTTCGAATGCTCAATCCTTTGCTCCTGCATTTCCCAGAGTATTTTCATGGGGAAGCGAAGGATCAGTCGTCCCTTTAACTTCGAAGGATCAAAATTGATGAACCCATGCGCTAGATAAATTTCTGAAGGAAGGCAGCGCCAGAGGAATTTGATTTCCCGGTCCCCTTGCCGGTAGTCGCATGTGACCATCATGCCAACCAGACGCTCTCTACCAGAGCCCACAAATACATCCACTTCGGCACCGTCAGAGCTTGTAGTATTGCAGATGAATCCATAATCCATCGGATAAATAATATCTGGATACCGGGGATGGGGCGTTTCTTTGGGGCGATCCAGCAGGATGCCCTCAGAGAGGATTAATTTTTCCCAGCGCTCCCAGGGAAATTGATTTTGCAACAATAATGCATAGGCATCGGTCATTCGGGCTCCGGGACAGATCGAATGTTTAATTCATTGAGTCGTTCAGGTTCAACCGTTGAGGGGGTACCAGACATAGGCTCTTGTGCACTTTGTGTCTTCGGAAATGCAATCACTTCCCGAAGAGACGTTGATTGTGAAAGTAGCATGACAATCCGATCCAGCCCCATGGCGATCCCTCCATGTGGAGGGGCTCCGTAACGCAGAGCTTCCAGTAAAAATCCGAATCGCTCTTCACTCTCTTCGTCGGGAATTCCCAGAATATCAAACATCTGTTTTTGAACTTTTTGATCATGGATACGGACTGATCCTCCTCCAATCTCCATTCCATTGAGCACGATATCATAGGCACGAGCACGAACATGTGCCGGATCACTTGAGAGCAGTTCCAGATCATCTGTTCTTGGGGAGGTGAATGGATGGTGCATGGCTGAATAGCGTTTTCCTCGCTCATCCCATTGCAGTAGAGGAAATTCTGTAATCCATGCAAACTGCCAGGAGCTCTCATCGATGCAGCCAATCTCACGGGCCATATGCAGGCGGAGGGCTCCCATTTGCTCCTGTACCGTGGGCCATTGGCCACAAAGAATCAGTAGGAGATCTCCCGCCTTGGCTCCAGATGTCTGGATCGCCCCGGTTATAAATTCCTCTGGAAGTACATGAGTTTTTACAGAACAGTTTGGAGGGGAGCCGTCGGAAGGGATTCGCACATGAATCAGACCGCCGGCTCCGATTTGTTTGCGCACCACCGTCTTATCCAGGCGATCCATATATCCTCTGCCTTTGTCGCCAAACTCTGGAATGACTAGTCCCAATACCGACCCTCCTGCAGAAAGGGCCTGATCGAATACACGGAATCCTGAATTTTCGAACGAAGAACTGAGATTACATATCTGAAGATCAAAACGCAGGTCAGGTTTGTCAGAGCCATATTTCCAGAGTGCATCCTGGTAGGTCAGCCGCGGAAAGGGGGTGGGCAGATGAATGCCGAGAACCTCGTCCCAGAGTGCTGTCATCAAGCCTTCGGTCAGGGAATAGACTGCCTCTTCCGTTGCAAAGGCCATTTCCACATCAATCTGCGTGAACTCCGGTTGCCGGTCGGCACGCAGGTCTTCATCCCTGAAGCATTTAACAATCTGAACATATTTATCTAATCCTCCAATCATCAGAAGCTGCTTATAGGTCTGTGGGCTCTGAGGAAGAGCATAGAAGGATCCCGGATGTACTCGGCTTGGAACCAGGTAGTCGCGTGCACCTTCGGGTGTTGATTTCATGAGGGTTGGCGTTTCCACTTCAAGAAATCCTTCCGCATCAAAATAGCGGTGGATTACCTGGTAAACCTGATGCCTCAGGGTCATTTTCTGCAACAAATCCGGTCTCCTGAGATCAAGGTATCGATATCTCAGGCGCAGATCTTCAGAGGCCAGCCTCGTCTTTTGTGTATGACTGGAGATGGAAAATGGCAAGGTCTCCGATTCGGCAAGAATGAGGAGATTCTCAACTCGAACCTCAATTCTCCCCGTTGAGAGTTTGGGATTCACGGTTTCGGGTGAGCGCAGTGCAACAAAGCCCATGACGGATATGACGTACTCGTTGCGCAGGCGGTCTGCAAGTTCATGTGCAGCGGGATTGTCCTGAGGCGAGAATACAATTTGCGTCAAGCCATAGCGATCTCGGAGGTCTATAAAAATGACACCTCCTAGATCACGCCGTGTATCCACCCAGCCTTTTAGTACAACCTGCTTACCTAGATATACATCCGAGAGCTTGCCGCAGGTGTGTGTTCGATCTGGATGCTGATTTGTAATGTTTTCTGAAAAGCTAGACATCGTTAGTATGTGAATTTTCGGCCTGAGCCAAGCAACCGGTAAATATACCGGATACATGTGTAGGAGTAATCATTTTTCATGAGAAGATTTCACAAAATCAAACAGACCTCGTATCTTGCACCGTGACACTACAGACAAAAGTGATGACAACAGGCACTAAACCCCCACATGCTGCACAATGGTTCGGCCATCCCCGGGGACTGTCTACATTATTCTTTACGGAGCTTTGGGAGCGGTTCAGCTATTACGGTATGCGAGCGCTTTTGGTGCTTTTTATGACGACTGCGGCTGCGGAAGGGAATCCGGGATTAGAGTTTGGGGAAGGCAGGGCGGGAGCGATCTATGGCTTATACACTTTTTTTGTGTATGTCTTGGCATTACCTGGTGGATGGATCGCAGATAACCTTTGGGGACAGCGTAAGGCGGTTTTTGTTGGAGGATGCATTATTGCGTTGGGGCATTTCACGATGGCTGGCCCGCTGGTAGGTTTCCCGGATAACGGCAGTTTTTTCCTGGGGTTGATGTTCATTGTCATTGGTACAGGTCTGCTTAAGCCAAATGTAAGCACCATGGTCGGGGACCTGTATCCAGAAGGTGGTGCAAGGCGGGATGCAGGGTTTTCGATTTTTTACACGGGAATCAATCTTGGGGCATTTGCCGGGCCAATCCTGACCGGATGGCTGGGCGAAGGCTACAATTGGCATTATGGATTTTCTCTGGCGGGCATAGGCATGATCCTCGGACTGATTCAATATCGTATGGGCACAAAATATCTGGGGGATGCCGGCTTATTGAAATCAGATGCGTCCGAAGATGCACTGAAGAAAAAAACGCGTGTTACTTACATCGTGTTGGCGTCCTCATTCGTGATTGCTGCGGTGGCAGGCACGCTGCTTTTACAGGCGCTCCCACTGGAGACACTCGCCGCTTGGCTTGGGTATGCAGTGATTGGAATTGCAGTGGTGTTTTTTGCTTACCTCCTCATTTTCGCCAACCACACCAAGTTGGAGAAGAAGCGCTTAGTTGTCATTTTCTGGTTATTCATTCTGGCTGCCATTTTCTGGTCGGGATTTGAGCAGGCAGGATCGTCCCTCAATCTATTTGCCCGGGACTCTACAGATCGGATGCTGGGAGGATGGGAATTGCCTGCCAGTTGGCTTCAATCGGTCAACTCCACATTCATCATTATCCTTGCACCTGTTTTTGGCTCTCTCTGGATTACGCTGGCCAGACTTAAACGGAATCCATCCATTCCCGCAAAATTCGCTATTGGATTATTAGGGTTGGCAGCGGGCTTTTTTGTCATTGCCTGGGGTGCAGCGAATGCCGAGAACGGATCCCTGGTGTCTCCGGTCTGGCTTGTCGTCATGTATTTTCTACACACGGTAGGGGAGTTGAGCCTGAGTCCGGTTGGACTTTCTTCAATCACCAAGTTGGCTCCTGTGGGAAGGGTAGGGCAAATGATGGGGGTATGGTTTATCGGAACTGCACTGGGCAACTTGTTCGCAGGGCTCGTTGCAGGGCAACTAGAGACGTTGGCTGCGGCAGCTCTCTTCAGCAATGTGGCAATCATGATCGGTATTGCCGGGGTTGTGGCATTTGCTGCGTTCCCATTTATCAAGCGTCTGATGGGAGAAATAGATTAGGGACCAGTATCCGTTAGTAGCGGGGGTTTGTGCTGTGAATTCAAGTATTGATTTTGGTCACTGTGAAGGCTGCTAAGTGAATACCGGAGTTGCATGCGGTGCGTATCCCTGACAAAAAGGGAGCGGTTCCCTACCATTCGGCATCGGTAGCCGTTCATTTATCCACCGCATGTTCGCTATCCACTACGTTTAATCCGCCCTGACGGACTCTATCGGTAGCACTCAGTCAATGGAATGGTTTTCTTTGCGCCCATGAACAATAGGGGGCAAACCCTAAGACTACTTCAACTGCAAGCTGGTGTAGCATAGCAGGTTCCAATTACGGGGGATGCCCCAGAGATATTTTCTATCGGTGAAAATTTTGCTCAATACATCACTTTAACAAAAGCATGCTCTTGTACTGGCTAGAAGATGGCGTCGTCAGGACATAGAAATAGTGTCCAGTTGGAAAGTTCTCAGCATCCCATCTCATTCCATGGGATCCTCTGCTTAAATTGCCATCAAATAGTTCTGTAACGCTCCGCCCCAACACGTCGTAGACAGTGAGATTAACGTGCCCCGGGTCTAATATTATAAATACAATTTCTGTAGATGAATTAAATGGGTTGGGGTAATTTTGATTCAATAATGCATTAGTGGACGAATTCTGTTTACGCCTATTGCGATTACTGTATATGATAAAGTCTCTGGTAATCGGAGATACAGTCTCGTTATGAACAACTGTGTGGTCACTCGGGCTAACGAGTTCTTTCAAGGTGACACGCACTACAACAGCGTCAGTATTCAGTGGAAACGTAAAGGGCGCCTCCCAGCCTCCATGAATTGAACTTAATGGAATCCAGCTTTGAAGAGATTCCAATTCTGTGACTTCTCGATAACTCCACGAATATTGGAAAAATCCTCGTCTTAAAGGAGGTAATGCGATTAGGGTATCGGTAATTCCCTCATCCATAATTGTGGGATTATGAGAAAAATCAAGGGAAAGGCTTGTCGTCCGGCCAGAGTCACGCAAAGCTTGATTCACGCTCCCGGGTAAGTGTGCGTAGGGGCGTTCAAGCTCAATGTCCGTAGTATTGATTCTTGGTGTGCCAACTGTGGTACGCAAGAAATTTACATGCTGCTGTACGTTATTTATTCCGATGTCTGTATTTGGGGAATAGTAGAACCAGTCTATACTAAATTCCTCTTCTTCGGTAATTCTGGAAGCTATCTCTGATCCGTTATTTCCGGTAACGGGTTTGATGTACTGACTAAACAGTGAAGCCATTGGTAAATTGGGTACACGGTTACTTCTGTGTGATTGGGCCACAATTGTCCCCCCCCAGCCATAGGATGAGATCTCATATTCTAAATAAGTGTCAGTGACCCGCAGAAACAGTGTTATGCTTGGATCCCCCTCGGGCGTACGTCCATGCACCGTTTCTTGGAGCAAAATATCTGAGCATTCGGATCCAGTCAGCTGCCTTGTGTCTACATGGTTCCCCCAAATAAACCTGCATGACCAGTCATAATCTCGGGCATCTACTGGATCTCCATCCGGATCCGGCCATGCAGGACCGTATAGAGGTTCAGGGGTAATCACTGATGTCTGTCCAACATCACCAGAAGTGTGACCTGTAAACAGATACGGATATTCTTGAGCCATACCGTTAAAATGGCTATTCCACTCGAAATCAATTTCATTCCAACGGAACGAATTATCACTGGCTTGTCCTTGCGCAATACTCAGTGTCCAAAAACCTTGGATTAAATTGGCAACATCTGCGGGTTCTAAGTCGCCGAAATTAACGCGAGCCGCCCAAGTGCCGCGTTGTGCTGTAAAACCCGAAATAACTTGCCGAGCAGTATTGGTCGCATGGGTATCTACATCCGCTTTGATTACTAAATAATAGTTGCTGGAACTACTTAACGAATCTATCCCAAATGAGGTAGTATTGTATGAGGTGCCAGAGCCTTCAATGTTATGTTCCTGCCATAAATAATGGTACCATGCACGAGAGCTGTCAGTAGAGCCAGTGGTAGAAGTATGCCAAATATTCCGGCCAAAAATTGAACCTTCTGGTGGTGAATTTCCTGAGAAAGCTTGACATTTCCCATTAACCTCGGAACACCAGTCAGTGCTTTCGTACGAGAAATCGTCGAATATAATGCCCTCGGAGGGTAATTGTGAGAGTGCACTCTCGTTTCGGATAAGCAACGGAATTAATGCTAGGAATAAGAGCAGATACTTATTCATTGACTTGGTAGAAACTGGCAGAAATCGGATATATTTCTTCATTGAAATGTTCATCGATAATTCCCAGAGGATGTGGATATGTTGGTTGGTTAGAAGGGGACAAGACACGAGGCCCAAAGGTAACGTCTTGCGGGTTCATTTTCATCATGGTGCTCAAGCCTGAGGGCCAAGCTTCCATCTGTGTGTTGCGTATTCTGATCCAAGTGGCCCACTTCGCCCGGAATGGATGGTCCACATCATCGGAATATGCAGCTGAGTTATTGGGGATAAGCTTGAGTTTTTTTGGCGTGTGGACAGACCGGCGCGACCCACTGCCGATGTTGCTGTGAGTTCGACCACATCCTCACGTCTGAAATCACGGATCTGCAAGGACATGTGCGCATCCTCTTAAGACGGACGAGTTTTCTCCGATTGTACTTCGGGAACTGGGTGTAACCGGAGGTGTAGCGGGTAGACCTAGGGGCAGGTGCATGCTCAGTCAACATTCGCAGCATGTCCGCGTAGTGGTGTACAAGCTCCAAGTGTAGTTCCCGAGCCGGAGTGCTGGCTAGGGGCGGGCTCTAGAGCAAAAAAATATTCAGAATTCATGGGATGCGATATAAGCTGAAAGTACTATATCACGCCCCCTTAGTCAACTAACATATGCGCATCCCCAAACAGTATATTAAGCATTTTACACGACGTTTTGGTTTTGATGTTATTCGATTCAATGCGCGCTCTTCACCTGTAGCGAGGCGAATTAAGTTATTCCAGCACTTTGAGATAGGTTGCGTGCTTGATGTCGGAGCAAGCACTGGTGGATATGGCACCGAGCTCCGTTCCACCGGCTATGATCAGCGTATTATCTCATTCGAACCATCTTCTGATGCGTTTCGCGTACTTGAAGTTCGCGCAAGCCGGGATGCCCTTTGGGACATAGTCCAGATCGCACTTGGAAAGGAATCAGGTGAAGCGACGCTGAACATCTCTCGTAATCGTGAGAGTAATTCTATTCTGCCTATAAAGGATCGCCATACGGGAGCTTACCCACAGGCTGCGTATGTCGGGCACGAGGTTGTTTTAGTAGATACTCTTGACCGTGTATTCGATCGCTACCGCGTTACCGATACTCCTACCTTTTTGAAGATTGATGCTCAGGGTTACGAGCACCAAGTACTCTTGGGCGCCAAAGCCTCATTAGCACACATCCAAGGAGTCCAAGTCGAGCTATCGCTCGAGCCAATGTATGAAAATGAGACGCCCTTTCTAGAAATCATCACATATCTCCAGGCACAGGGTTTTAGCCTCATGTCTTTTCAGCCGGTCATTGATGATCCCGTGACGGGACAATTGCTCCAGGTTGATGGACTTTTTTTCCGCGGTACAGTTTAGGCCACTTACTGCGCAATAGAGCCCTTGTGCTGGTGATTTAGCCTTTTATTCAGGTCTTTCTGTTCGGATCAATTTGCCACCGTAATGAGGTCTAGTGCGTTCGCTAGGAAAATTCGGTATTTTATGGCCATCTTAAGACCGATCTAAGGGAGTTGGCCATAAATCTGGCTGAATATGACTTCGGAAAAGCGCTCGGCTGTATGATGCTCACCAAAGGTTGAAGCTCTTCTTGCATCAAATGGGAAGTTCTGCGGTGATTCCAACCACTGCGACATACCGCTGGCTATGTCAACGGATATGGAAGACTCGACTCCAATACCGAGGCCAAAATCACGAATATAACGCCCGATAAGTCCGTAATTGCTCCCCAATACCGGTTTACCAACCTGTGCAGCACGAACTAGAATGCCACTGGATCCAGCGTGTCGCTGATAGGGCAACAAAATGAGGTCAGAGGCAGAAAATAGGTTGAGCATCTCTGTATCAGATACAAATCGCAATGCCTTTATTATCTGCACTTTAGATGACTTTTTTAAGATGCCCAACCGTTCCGTTAGTGCGTGTTGATCAGCAGGTGCCACGGTTCCAACCAATGCCAGGCACAGTTTGGTTTGATTCTCGGAGGAAAGTAAACGGACTGCATCCAATGTCTGAATGATACCTTTGCGTTTGGCTAGACTGCCAAAAAAAAGTGCCAGTTTGCGCCCGGATTCCACGCCCCATTTACGCCGTGTCTCTGATGGACTGGCTGAAGGAAGTTGCGGCTCAACGCCGTCTGGGAGCGGAAGAACACATGCAGTTGAAGATCTGTACTCTTCTGCAAAGTACGGATCAAGGCTGAAAAGACACTTAAAATGTGGATTGCGAAGTGCCGCGGCCAAAACAATACGTTTGCGCATATATCGCACAAAATCACCAAGGCCGGTTTGAAGTCCGATCGGATGCCCAGAACGTAGAAAAGGTCGAAAATATATTCCTGAAAGTAAAACTGGATATTTGAACCTGAGTCCGAATGCGAGAGGGAGTTGGAACAAGTCAAAATCCAAAAGCAGGCAGTGTGAAGGCTTCAACTCGTTCAGAGAATTTTCAAGAATGTGCCCCTGCATTCTGGCAGTCTGGACGAGGTTTCCTGACGAGGGGCACTCAGGCAATTCCCGAATATCAGTGCGATCACATCGCTTGACTAACTCAATTAGATCGGAGTGCTTTTTCAAGAGCGAGGGCGTGACCATAATGGATAGGTGGCCTGGAAATGTTCGCGCACACCAATATTGCGTAAGCTGCTTTACATACTGACCGTGATGGCCGCCAGCATTTAGGTCAAAAAGAACAGTATGCGGCATATTCATTTGTTGGCTATCCCTTGAATGAGATGGGTCTTATTCCCGATGAGGCACATTGCAAAAATGTTACCCAATGTAGCACAATAACCTCAAGGTTCTCGGAATCAATTTACCGGTGGGTTCAGGGTTCGCTATAGGGGTTGTTTTTTTAACGCACAGGACTCCGCATGCTCAATGGCCTGGACTAGGCCGTCAATCATTCCCTGTAGCTGTAGATGTGATTGTGCATACTCGTATGCCTGGGATGAAAAGTGCTCTTGATTTTCTAATACAGTCAGAATTGCTTTCACAAGAGAATTGAGATCATTGTAAGGGGCCAGCAGGCCGTTTACACCGGTTTTCAGGTAAGCGCTCTCTGGGCATGAGTCAATCTCTAATGCTTCGTAGATCTTGCGCGGATAGAACTCGGCCTCGGGGGCGACTCGCACTGCACAGTCCCTCGGCGCGATGATTGGTCTGGTGAAAGATCGGGCGCAGCCCCCAATTCCTCTCCAGAGATCGAAACATCGACTCCAAATCGGTCAGTAGCACGAAGGTTCGCCAAAACTGTTCCGTCGTGAATTCCTCCATGTTGGATCACAAAACGTAGGCTCTTGGATTCGTCCACATACTGTTCTGTCTCGGCCGGGCCTTCCATTTAACCTCCACGGCCTTTTGTCCTGACTTGTCCGCAATCACGGCAATCTCGTAATGCTGCCGAATCCTATCGCTATCCTCTTTGTCCGACTAATCCGCTCCCAGAGTTGACAAAGTTAATACAAGATCATGGAACTCAACCAATAAAGGGTCCTGCGATAAGATCTCTACGAATCTTGCGTTCCCGTTCCTCTACACAGGACAGCCATATGTGCATGATAGTATTTTGTCCAAAGCAGACCGAAGCATTGCGGAAAATAATGTTCTGTGCATTTTTTTTGGAGATATCGTAATCGACTGCTGTCACCATACCTGAATTCTAGGGCATCCCTACTCAATATCGGTGCATAGGCATACTCATCAACTAGATCAAGTCCAGCGTCAAAAAGTAAGTCGAGAAAACTTTTTCTATTGAAGAATTGAACATGCCCAGCGGGATGCTTCCCTCGATCCTGGAATGTCCCCTTAATTTTCCCAAAGAATAAATTCTCAAGTGGGACCTCTGCTATAAAATTTGCCCAACGAAGATGAGAGAGAGACTCCAAAAATCGTTCAGGAGTCTCAAGATGCTCTAAAACATGAGTACAGATAACTAAGTCAAAAGCATGTTCTTGAAACAATTCAGTACAATCCGTTACATCTCCTACAACTGTGTGTACATTTGGCAATATTTTATTGACATATTCAATGGCTTCGGGAGAATAATCAATAGCATAATAGGCTTCAGCTATATCCCGTCGTTGCAGTTCCGCTAGGACTGCACCTGTTCCGCAGCCGACTTCCAATACATTTGAGGGTTTCAGTCCTTGTCGACCAATCAATTTACAGATTGAATCTGCTGTTTGCGATGACCTGCGACGGAGCCATTCTGCTTCATGTTCTAATGAATCTGAATAAAGATTAGAATAATAGTCCCTTCCAGTGAGCCCAGAATTCAATGGAGAGGAAGTTGAATTATTGTCCATGCACGTTGGGATCGTAGTTGGAGGAGATGTTTCAATAACACGACAAATATACTCCTGAGCAAAGACCCAACGAGTACTCTTGTGACCCTTGGAAAAGCGATAGTTTCATAACGTTACAGTTATGAAAAGGGTCATGATACCAAGGCGCGGATGGTACTGTGAGCACGGATCTATGTTCAAATTCACCAGCCGAGTGTACAACTTCAGACGAAGAAAATTCTACTGGGATCGTCTGATCATTGCACATGATTCGGCAAATTTAATCGACTGAACTAAACCATCAATCATTTCCTTAGATTGAAGATGGGATCGTGCATACTCATATGCGTGAAGTGAAAAGCGGGTCTGATTTTCCAGTACTCTTAAAGTTGCTTTCACAAGAGAATCGAGATTACCGTAAGAAGCCAGCATGCCGTTTACACCGGTTTTCAGGTAAGCAATTTCCGGGCTGTGATAGCGGATTCGTGGGTCAGGACTAGCACAGGTAACGACAGGGAGGCCCAGACAAAACGCATGATTCACATTCAACCCGACATATCCCGGGCAAACCATTACGTCCGCTCCATACATCCAGGGCGCAGAGTCTTCGAGCTTTGCGAGTGTTCCCGGGAAGAATACATTTCTCAGGTCTTTCTCTCGGGCTTGGGCCATGAGCCGGTTTCGCTCTGGACCATCTCCAATAATAATGAGTGTGGTTTCTTCCACCGTGGATAACGTCTTGTGCAGATCAAGCAACACTTTGGGTCTTTTGTCAGCGACAAGGCGCCCGATAAATACCACCGTCTTTCCTTGCACAGGTATGCCAAGGCGGGCCCGGACACGTTCTTTTCCTTCCGCTGCCAAAGTCTTATAGATCCGAAACAGCTTGTCCGTGTCCAATGTATTGCGAGCAATAAAGCGCCGTTCAGCAGGTACATAGGGGTGGATCAGGTCCGCGATTTCATCGGTATAGCATACGCAACCATCCACACGTTTTGCCAAAGCGATTCGGTAGCGATCAAGCAGATTTCGCTTGGAAAATGCTCGCCGATTCGACGAAAAATGCCCCCATAGTAATGTGCCGATCTGTTTTAACCGGGCAGTCGTCAGCAACCAGGGTAGCGAGATCGTACGAGGTGATTCCTCTGCCAGAATTACAATGGGATCGCAAGCAAAAATGGGACGCGAATTTTGGATGAGTGCCCTTTGGTTGCCGATCCATCTATTCTTTAGATGAATGCACCGATAGGTTGGGGTAGTTCCATAAAAGAGATCTTTGAATGAACTATCATGGGAAGAACCTGAGAATACGACGAGCCGCCCATCGAGACGCTCATTTAGTTTTTCAAGGATTGGGCGTCGGTATTCCGCATCGAAACGTGATACATAGGCAACGGGATGCGTCATCTGAGTACCTGATTGAAGACATGCTCAAACTGATCGGTGATTTTACCGATTTCAAATTGTTCATCTGCCCATTTTCGAGCGTTTTCGCCCATGGACTGACATAACTCTGGTTCATTAAGAAGCAGTTGGGCTTTCTGAATAAACTCAACATGATCATTAGGATCCGTAATAACCCCTGCTCCTGAGTCCTCAATGATTCGGGCCGCCAAATTTTCTCTGGGGATGGCGGCAAGAATTGGTCGGCCTGCGCAGAGACAGGTCAATACTTTTGATGGTACGGAAAACTGCCCTGCATCTTCGGTGAGTAAAACCAGAAGTATTTGTGCACTGGCGTACACCGCAGGTAGTTGATCCACTTCCTGGTAGGGTAGAACTGTCAGGTTATTAAGATTATGCTCAGTAATCGTTTTCGTAAGCCAATCTGCTCCTGCTCCTTGCGAAACGACCACAATTTGAGCACGGTTACCAACCTGCTGTGCAAGATGCAACAGGGTAGCAGGGTTGTGCTTCATACTCAATGTGCCCGCATAAAGTAGAATGGGGCATTGATTGAGTTCATTTTTTCGCGCCCATGTCGAAGGGTCGCCTTCAAATCGATCCAGAGTGCCCCAGTTTTCAATCACATGACAGCGGTCAGATGCAATCCCGAACTTCTGGAGGGCAGGAGTAAAATCCTCCGTGATCAAAATTACGGCATCACTCTTTCGAAGCAATCGTCCCTCAAGCGACTGGAAGTAGCGGCCAATGACTGAAGAGAAAAGAGGGAGCTTTGATTTCAGTACTCTTGAAGTTGCCAATCCAATCAGGTCCTGCAGCCAAAACACAAATGGAATACCATTTTGCTTGCATGATCTTAGAATGCGTTCCTGTGCATTTAGGGGTGCATTTGCAGAAATCACGACATCCGGGTTAAAATCCAGAATGACACGAGTAGCCAGCCGCCCGTATTCCTGTTCCTGAATCCATCGCTGGACGAGATTGTACTTGTTGAGTGGGCGAGATGTCTGGACAGGTAGGAGCGTGAAGTCAGCAGAACCCGCACTTACATTTTGAGGGGTTGTGATGAGACTGTCACAATAGGCGTGTCCAACTTCATATCCGCGATCCTGAAGAGCTTGGCTCAGCGTAACCGGGAAGGCATAAGCCCCGAAATCGTGGATCAGTACTCGCATGATTCAACAGTTCAAAGGCATGAGATCTCATGGTTGACTAATCAGGTCAACCATAAATAACTGATTCATTCTCCGGGTACTGCCCAAGTGGTGCCGTACGTATCGGCAGCAGTACGTATATGGAGTTTAAGATTCGATGCAGCATTGACTTTATACAACCCCTCGTCGTACGGAGGATAGAATCCAATAATTCGGTTGAGAGGGTAAATCTATGCAAGATGTCTAAGTATGGTTTTTAGTTGCAACAGATGAAGTAGCAGTCAGATTTGACGATCGTTCACCGGAGCCGACCGCTAATCCTGCCGCGATGGCAATGATAAATAACTGATTCTTCAGAAAAAATGGATTCCCCACCAGGGTGGTAATTGTCAATGCGACAAGGGGGATGGCACCTGCTAAGCCAGCCAAACGGGTCCAGTAATCCGTGGCATCACTCCGAAATGCACGCAGTCCCAGTTTAACAGTCGAATACCAGAAATATAGAACCAGTCCGAGTCCCCAAAGGCCATATTTGTACCAGAGGCCGATATATCCATTATGCACAAACGAATCCGTGTCGGTTGATTGATGGACGATATCGTAAAACACATAGGAGACACCAGGTCCGTATCCGATCAGGGGATTCAATACAATTCTCTCCAAAACTGCCTGGGTCTCGCGGAATCGGTTCACAAGAGACAGATCTTGGGTGAATGATGTAGCAATCGTCCCAAACCGTTCGACAATCCCCTCGATGACTACATTCAGGAATGGACCGATCAGGATATACCCGATGCCAAGGATCAGGACACTGATAATGGTGCCAATCGTCAGTATTTTGATTCGTTCTGGAGTACGGACAAGTAGGATGAGGACGAACATTCCAAGCATAAACGCCAGCCAGGCTCCCCCGGGCCTGTGTCATGATCAATCCAGCAAATGTGAGTGCCACGGCGCTCGCAGAAAATAGCAGTGAAATAGGTCTTCGGGCATAAACAAGAAGGGGCAGACTCATGAGTGCACCAATCGTGAGTAGTGCGTCGTTCTCAACCACTCGTGATCCAGCAATATGCGATAAATGTGTAGCATTTGATAGGTCCGATGCATATTCAAACGAATTTACAATTGATACCACAACACTCATGGCGACCACTGTAATGAGCATGAGTTTTGGACCTATCCGGTGATGAACAACCGTATGTTTGACTGGGAAGTAGACCAGTAACATCGAGAGCGAAATCAACTCGCTGAATGCGACCAGAAAATCCCCATGGAAGAAATATGTCAGGACCAAAGTTGCCGGAAGCAATCCCAAGAACAGGGCTAGTGCCAAGTCAGGTTTTTCGGTCAGGATCTCAGATCGTCCAGAAATCGCATGGCGTAAAAACCATGTCAGGAGGAATGCAAAAAGGTAGGCCGCATAGGCGATCTCAATTACTTGGAAACCCGCTTCATTGGAGGCCATCAGCACAAACCCCAAAATCGCTATCATCAGATTGAGGAGGGGGTATGCAAGTAAAATTCCTACTGTGATAACTCCTAGAATCGCTGCAGGTAGTACAATTAAATATGGGACAGATCCGGTACTGGCAAGGGCAAAGGTCAGCCCTAGGCCGAGAATGAACCCAGCCACGATCAAGGCATTCCCGGTGCGATAGATCCTTAGAGGAGAGAGTTGAATTCCAACTTGTCCCATGACGTGCTCCTGCTCAAGTTTCGGATAGAACTCCTACACTGTTCCTCCAAGGGACAGCTTCGAGGCAATCAGAACATGATTACGTTTCCACCAGGCACTGAGGAGTACATAAAGCACAGAGAGCAGGAAGCCCGAGAGCGTACTGACGACACAAATCGCAGCACGTGAGGGACGGGCTTTCTCTGTGGGTGGGATGGCAGGGTCAAGCACCTGCACTGATTTTGCTGCACGCTCCTCGTTTAACTGAGCTTCTTCTAGTACTGGACGCGCGAACTCCATCAGGGTCGTTAAAATGACGACTTCTTTCTGCAATTCAGCAAATTGAAATGCAACTTCTGGAAGGCTATCCTGGGATACTGGCATGAGCCGATCTTGACCTTCCAAGGCCTGATCATAGGATTCCTTGGCTTGTTCGACTGTCTGTTGAGCCGCGCGCGTCTGGGAATGGTCGGGGCCATAAAGGAACAGCAGCTTATCGAAGTCAAGTTCAGCGAGAAAGATCTGGGATCGCCATTCTGTCAACCCCTCCATAAAAGCAGCTCCCTGTGCGGGCAGATCCAGTATGCCTGTCTCCTCCTGAAGTGTCCGGATCGCCGATAGAACCGTACGGAGACTGTCTTCCATTTCCTGGTAACGTTCTTCGACCGTAAGACGGTAGGATCTGGCAGTTTCCGTAGATAGATCTATTCCGACCTGGTTTAATTTTGCAACAAAGAAATTCGCCATGTCGGCTGCCCGTTGAGGTTCTTTATCATAAACTTGGATCGCGAGGTAGTTGTATTCATTGTCCACGACGAATTCAATATTCCCATCTAACTCCTGAATTGCGTAGTTCATGGGAGAGTCACTATCGGCGAGGTCATACACTTCAATGAGATCAAACTCTTCTACAACACTTTGTTTTACGGTACGGCTGTCCAGGATGGCAAGTTCCTGTTGATAGTCGCTGACCAGCCCTCCAAGAAGTGAGGATGCGGTGCTCCCGGCGCGTCCACTGATCACGCTGGAAAGCAGGCCGGAAGATGTTTGTCCAGGGATCAGTAGACGTGTTTCTGCTAGGTACCAGTTTGAAAGTAAAAGACTTATGATCACTGCTGCGATGCCGGTAAATCCCGTTACTCCGATCACAAACCATCGCTTACCTAATATCGTTCTGATAAATGACCAGAATATCTCAGTCGGTTTGGAGACGGTCATTGGTTGAGCAGGATGATTGTCGTTAAGGATAAACTGGCTATACCAGCCAGACTAGAAATAAATAATTGAGTTCGCTGGGACCGTAACTGGCGTTCACTTAATGTCAACTCATCCAGCCAGTCAACGAAGATCGTGTCACCTGGACGAACGGGTTCATTCAGGCCTTGGCGTACGGCGCTACTACTTCCATCGTAAATGTAAACTTCTTGCACTTCCGGCCCCAAACCTCCTGCACGCTCTAGATAGTGATGGGCAGGCATCCCTGGGACAAACGTGATATACCCAGGTCGTGGAACATGTCCGGTAACCAGAATGGTGCCCTCATCACGTGGGAAAACGAGGCGGTCCCCATCGTAGAGCACAATATCTTCACTATTTCCAGCCAATGCTCCAGCAATATCGACCGCCACATGACTACCAATTGATCCAGAGTACGATCTCTGAAATCCCTTGTTAAATGCAAGCAAAGCCGACTTACTATCGCTAAGAGGCAGTGTCTCCTGTGTGGCAAGAAGAGTTTCGGGGGGATCCATCAGCTTCTCAGCACTCGTACGCTCAAGGATAGCTGCATTCGGGTTGGCTCCCTGCTTCAGACCACCTGCCAATTCGACCAATTGAGTCAAAGTGGTTGCACCACCTTCGATACGATACTCTCCCGGATACGTAACCCATCCCTCGATCTTGGCTGTAGCGGCTTTATGTTCATAAACGGTGATGTGGTCACTGGGCATGAGTGGTTGAGTAGCGATCGAATCCTCTTTCAAGCTCTTGATGCTGTGATCAAGTACTGTGAGATAATCTCCATCACTCCATCGCACAATGCGAAACTGAACCATTTCATCAAGAGGACGCCCTCCCGTCGCAAGATCAAGAACATTCAAGATCGTATCATCCGGTCGCCAATCATACAATCCAGGCCATGCTACGTCGCCAGACACACGGACCCCTTCACGGACAACGTGATAAGCCGGGACATTAATGCGATCCCCATCTCGTAGGATTGGGTTGTGGTCTGTGTTTCCAGTTGTTTGATAACGGGTGAGATCCACCAGATTTTCCGATCCGTCAATGTGTTGTACTCGAATATTTCGAAGAGCTGGCTTATACATCTCGTTGATCTCTGGAAGAAAACCACGTTCGGGCATTGCATAGTCAATCTTAACTTCCCTCGTCGTATGCCTTGTAGTCAGTATACCAGATGAGAGGGCCTGTTGAACTACATCACTGACACGTGAACGGGGAAGCATGAGATAGCGACCGGTTTGGGCAACGGTACCAGTTACGTGGACGTAAAAACTTCGAGCCTGGGCTAATGTAATGCTTACAGGGGCATTGACATAGTGGGATTCAAGAAGTTTAATTGCTTCCTGTTCTACTTCTGCGAGAGACCTCCCGCCAGCTTGCACCGGTCCGACCTCAGGCAATGGAAGTACACCAGAGACGGAGACGGTTAAGGGGAGTTCAGTCGGGATCACGCTCCCAATTATTAAATTGAAGATATCTCCCGGCCCAACGATGTACTCGTTTGGATCAATTGAACCCTCCAGTGCAAGAAGGCCGGATTGTGCGACCCGTGCAATCATAGCGTTGCGCAATTCTGCCTGAGGGTCATCTGGGGCTGTACCAATGACCTCACTATTGGAGATTTGAGCGCTGCTAGGATGGACAAACGAAGGAAGCAGTAAAGCAGTAGCTATAATAGCAACTAGCCTGAACATCGGCGAAAAAAAGTTACAAGACAAATGGATACGGAGTAGCCGATGTAGCGATATATACGAGGGGATCTTGACAGAAGTGGCAAGGTCCAACGGTGCACTGCAAGTCATGTTTCCAAACAAATTTCGGATAACCCCTGTTTGATGCCTCTGATGGATAATCTTGGATCTTATTGAAAGCATTCAATGAGTAGATACCTTAAAGAATGTGAGGAGGTGGTTTAGACCTTACTTTGAGCCGGATCTGCACAAAACACCGAATCTATAAAATTACTATGGAATTTCATATGCTTCCGGGATCTGGGTGCAAATCACGAATATCAAACACACGAATCAACGTTAGAGCAAGTGTTATTTGAAAGTGCTCCGGCCAAGATCAACCTTGGCCTCCACATAGTACGTAGACGGGCGGACGGATACCATGATCTGGCAACAGTGTTTCATCCAATTGGATGGGCTGACAGGATCACAGCCAGTCTTGCAGGGAGAATCAGCATGACCTGCACAGATGCTACGCTTTCCAGTGGAGAGGACAACCTGGTGATCCGTGCAGCCAGGCTTTTGCGGGAGGCTGCGGGTGTAGATCAGGGAGTTTCTTTCCATCTGGAAAAAATGCTTCCACACGGTGCGGGACTTGGGGGCGGATCCAGTGATGCCGCCACCGTGCTTCGCGTGTTATGCAATCTGTGGAAATTGGACGGTGCAACCCCTGCACTGGAGTCACTCGCACTAAGACTTGGTTCAGATGTGCCGTTCTTTTTGCATGGACACACCGCGTATGCAGAGGGGCGGGGAGAACGACTGACTCCCATGACCGATTATGTTTTCCCATTCAGTCTAGCCGTCATCGTCCCTCCCATTCGTATTTGTACGGCATGGGCATTTCAGCAGGTACATGTATCCGAGACGGATCGCATAAACCTGATGGAGGTGGTTCGATCCAATGACTTGGATCGTTGGAGGTCTGAATTGGTCAATGATTTTGAGAAACCGGTATTTTCAGAGTGGCCGGAAATTCAGGAAATCAAGTCTTCGCTGCTACGTAGCGGGGCAGGGTTTGCATCTCTTACTGGGTCAGGTGCGGGTGTGTATGGTATCTTTGAGAACGAGGAAGGTGCGAAGGATGCGACCGAAGAAGCTGCAGTGAAAGGGTATACCGTCTGGCACCAACCCGCAATTCATACTTAAAGAAATAATTTTAACTTTTATGATGCTCCGAGCGATTTGTCTACTATTTGCTGCAATACTGTTCGCATCCTGCAGCGCTGAACGCCCCCCGAACGTGGTCATTATCCTGACAGATGATCAGGGGTGGGGCGATTTGTCCATCAATGGCAATACCAGTATCAATACGCCGAATATTGATCGGATTGCCCATTCGGGTGCCAGATTCGAGAGCTTTTACGTGAGCCCGGTCTGCTCTCCAACCCGTGCAGAGCTTTTAACAGGGCGATACCATCCCCGGTCGGGTGTGTATGGAACCAGTGCGGGTTCGGAACGCCTCGATCTAGATGAGACTTTACTCTCGGAGGTTTTCCAGGACGCGGGCTATGTTACGGGGGTCTTTGGGAAATGGCACAACGGACAGCAGGCCCCATACCACCCAAACAGCCGCGGATTCGATCATTTTTATGGGTTTCCATCTGGCCATTGGGGACATTATTTTTCTCCGCCTCTGGAGAGAAATGGTGAACTCGTTCAAGGGAGTGGGTACCTGCCAGATGACTTGACGGAGTCTGCAATGGAGTTTATGCGTATGCATGCGGAATCCCCGTTTCTTGTTTTTTTGCCCTATAACACGCCGCATTCCCCCATGCAGGTACCCGATGAGTGGTGGGATCAGGTACCGGAACTCCGGCAACATCCCCGATCCCCGGAACAGGAGGATACCCTCCATACACGGGCAGCCCTTGCCATGACGCTCAATATTGATTGGAATGTCGGTAGGGTCTTAACGCTTCTGGACGATTTATCTCTCACGGAAGAGACGATCGTGCTCTATTTTTCGGATAATGGCCCGAATGGCCCGCGATGGAATGCCGGCATGAAAGGCAGGAAAGGATCTACGGATGAAGGGGGCGTTCGCTCACCACTTCTGGTGCAATGGCCCGGTGTGATTGCTGGGGGAACGGTGATTACGGATATCACAGCTGCGATTGATTTGATGCCAACCTTGGCCGAGTTTAGCAATATTGACCTTGATACCAAGCACCCGCTGGATGGCGTCAGCTTTGCGCCCTTACTTCAAGGGGAGATAGAATCCATGCCGGAGCGGATCATTTTTTCTCATTGGAGAGGACGCACGAGCGTAAGGACCCAGACCTATCGTTTAGGGCATTCGGGAGGGCTCTTCAATATCGTGAATGACCGAGAGCAGCGTGAAGATTTAGCTTCTGAGTACCCTGGATTGGTGGATTCTCTGGAAGAAGCAAAAGCACGTTGGGTTCGTGAGGTGGTCCCCGAATCCTACCCGAAACGCCCCTTTACCATTGGCTTTGAAGATGAGAGAATTACCTGGCTACCTGCCCGGGATGCGACGGCATCGGAAGGGATCCAACGCTCCAACCGGTATCCCAATGATAGCTTTCTGACCAACTGGACGAGTACACAGGATTCCATTCTATGGGAGGCAGAGGTTCTGACTACCGGGCAGTACAAAGCGACACTGTACTATACCACAGCAGTCGGAGATGAAGGTGCTCAAATTGATCTGAGCTTTGGTGATGCTTCGCTGCAAGCTACGATTGTGGATGCACATAATCCAACCGAATACGGAATGGATGAAGATCGTGTGCAGAGGATTGAATCGTATGTCAAGGATTTTCGCCCGCTTGTACTTGGATCGATCTCTCTTGAAGCCGGGCGGAAGCCGCTTGTTTTGCGGGCAATCAGCATCCCGGGGAAGGCGGCTGCTGATGTTCGGCTTTTGCAACTGGAACGTACCGTAGAATTGTAGGGTGCCTAGAAGCTACCCAGGCGATCTCCAGGATATACAGTTTTTCCGCTACCGATCAAGCTTCAAAGTGATGAACTGCCATATGGTGCCAGTGCCGCAGATTGGCTCTTGCTTGATCCTGGACCATGACAGGTTATTTACAGGAATAAGGGAGAAGGCATCGGGTTACCAGGTCACGCGGGTCCTTGGATCTTGACGATCACCGGGGGAGATTTGATTGTTCAGTAACGGGGAGGGGAAGGTACTGTTGACGCTGAGCCTGAGTTCTTCATTCTCGGATACGCTCTGTAGGAAATCTCCCACTACAAATAGGGCATTGTGTGCACCTTGTCCCCAGTATGAGGAGCGAAAACGCATGCGCTGATCATTGAAACCAACCCATGCACCAGTAACCAGCTCTGGGTGCATGATGATAAACCAGCCGTCAGCCCCTTCCTGTGTGGTTCCAGTTTTTCCCGCAAAGTCATATCCGTACAAGTTATAACTGCTTCGAATGCGAATACCGGTACCATAGGGTTTATTGATCACATCCCGCAGCATGTCGATCACGACGGCGGTCTTTTCCTCTGAAAGGACCTCGCGTGGATGCGTGCGTAAGGAGTCCTGTTGATAGTCATAGATAACTTTGCCAGTCTCTTCGTTTACGATTCTGGTAATCATTACAGGGTCCGTTTGGATTCCCCGATTGGCAAAGGTGCTGTAGGCAGTAACGGATTCGATAAGTGTAACCTCGCTTGTTCCCAAAGCTAGAGATGGGACTGCATCCAGTTCACTCCGGATCCCCATATTTCTTGCAAGATTGGCCACATTCAGCGGGTTGACATCGTGAATTACCTGTGCAGTGACGGTGTTCATAGAGCGGGCCAGTCCCTCTCGCATCGTCATCCATTCTCCGCTGGTCTCATCTCCAAAATTCTGTGGGCTCCAAACCTCCCCTGTAACTTCATCTGGATATTGAAAAACAGAATCGAGATACAGCTTTTCCGGTGAGTAGTTGGCATCAATTGCGAATGCATAAGTGAAGGGTTTGAATACCGAGCCAGGTTGTCTCTTTGCAACGCTCACATGGTCGTACCAATCTGTTGAAAGATCCCGTCCGCCGACCCATGCTTTGATATATCCGTTTGTCGGATCCATTGCAACGAAGCCGTTTTCCAGCCGACTTTTTGTGGCTTTGAGTGAGTCAATAAATGCGGGATCATTTTTGAGTTCCCGTAATGCTTCCGATCCGTTTTCGCCTTCGCTTAGAAGGCTCTGGTATCTCACAGATTCCCGGATATAGGTATTTAGAAGTAATGAATTACGTTGCCAAAACCACGCCCAGTGGTTGTCAGGATCCGTGTGGCAAGAGTCCGTCAGATATTGAGGGATATCGCCTCCATACCGCATTCGCGGACTGGCGGCGGCACTCCACTCACAGTTTACAACTGCCTGCAAACCATCCAGTGTGCCCGTGACGGCAGAGCGGGCGATTGATTGTAACCTGGAATCGAGCGTAGTCTCAATTCTCAGTCTGCTACTATAGATGTCGATGCCTTCTTCACGTCCCCATTCTGAGACCCATTGGCGAACTTGCTCAGCGAAATAAGGCGCAATGCTTTGCGTCACATCCGCGGTTCGGAGGCTGGTCGTGGTCAAGGAATCTTTCAGCATCTCATAGGAATCCTTATCCATCCATCCCTGTGTTATCATCCTTTGCAATACGGTATTGCGGCGGATTCTGGATCGCTCGGGATTTCGCTGGGGGTCATAGCGGTAGGTCCCCTTAAGAAGTCCAATCAGTGTTGCACTTTCAAGTATATCCAAGTCAGATGCAGCTTTATTGAAATAGGTCCGTGCCGCAGCTTCAATCCCATAGGCATTATAGAGAAATGGGACGGTATTCAAATACATCTCAGCGATCTCATCTTTTGCATAGAGTTGCTCCAGACGTATTGCGGTTACCATCTCTTTTAACTTTCGCGTCACACTGACTTCAAATCCAATCTGCTCATTGTAGATGTTACGCGCGAGTTGTTGCGTGATCGTGGAGCCACCTTGGCGCTCAAAAGGGAGTCCAAGTTCGCCAAGCAGGGATTGGGTAGCGGCAGAAGCCGTACGAAATAGATTGACTCCCCAATGGTTATAGAACCGATGATCTTCCGTTGCAATCAATGCTTGACGTGCGAAAACGGAAATGGAGTCAAACGGAACCCAGGTCCGGTTTTGGCGCCCAAACCGGGCCAATTCAACACCATCTGCCGTATAGGCTACACTGGCATAGGATAATTCAGGGTTCTCAATTTCCCGCAGAGAGGGTGTATTCCATGACAGGATCCACATGTATGCCAATAAAAAGAGTGTGCCGAGAACCACCGATAGGGTTGGAATACTCAGGATAAATGCAGCACGCGCGGCATCTTGTTTGCGGAAAATGCGAAGTAGCAAGTTCTTGTATCTCGCAATCAGTGAGAGCCGTTTTTCTTTTTCTTTTGGCATTGAGAAGGATTAACGCATCCAGAACGAAGCATACAGATTTTAACGCTATTGATATCAATTTCAGGCAGCAGGGTCATTTGAGTGGCTTTTCATAGCCTCGACCAGCCTACAGGATTGATGGGTTATTCTACTAACGATGTTCCAAGATATTTCGTATTCGGTATTTTATGGTGCAGTGGCAAGGATGATGCAAGCAGCCAGGCGGGGGATATTTTCGCGGGAAAAACGAAGTTTGCGCAACTAAAACACGTTTTGTGTGCTATAACCCGGTATTGATAAGCTTTTCCCGATGTCTTATTACTCATATGGTGGTCTCGGAGGATTTGGGGCGTTTCCTCCCATAATAAAGAACCTTCTCATCATTAACGGGCTCGTGTACCTTGGTCAGCGGCTTGCGTATGAGCAATTGATTCTATGGTTTGGATTATGGCCATTAGCTTCTGGATTTCAGGTCCACCAACTGGTGAGCTACAGTTTCCTGCATGGTGGACTACCGCACCTCATCTTCAATATGCTTGCGCTCTGGATGTTCGGCGCACAAATTGAGAATACATGGGGATCCCGGCGTTTTTTGATTTACTACGGAGTTTGTGTAATTGGAGCTGCTCTTGCACAGCTTGCGGTCACTGCTGTCATGGGGATGAACTATCCTACCATTGGTGCATCTGGCGGAGTATTTGGAATCCTTCTGGCATTCGGGGTGCTGTTCCCAGAGCAGCGCATCATGTTGATTTTTCCACCAATTCCCATGAAAGCCAAATATTTTGTAATTGGATATGGCGTTTTGGAACTTTTTTTTGCAACCTCCGGCTTGCAGCCAGGAGTGGCAAATGCAGCCCACTTGGCCGGGATGGCCGCTGGGTTCTTATTGATCACCTATTGGCATGGCGGACTTCCTTTCGGGAAGGGAAAGTCAAACGATTACTACTGATAAGGCGTGAGGGCTTGCATCACAAGTGCATGATATAATTCGCATATTAAGAGTAGATCACGAAACGGGATAGACTCTAGGTCGCAGGTTGGGCATCCTCTTCGGGCTCCCATGCTTCAATCGCTTCCAGAACCGTGTCTACGATTTTGGATTCTGGTATCGTACCGATGACCTTGCCCTGCTTAAACAGGTGTGCCCGTCCACGTCCCAGCGAAATACCAAGGTCCGCTCCCTGCGCTTCTCCGGGGCCATTCACAGCACACCCCATCAATGCTACCGTCACATCCTTTTCAAATTTGCGGGCATTTACAGCCGTTTCAACTTCCTCCACAATAGAAAACAGATCTCCATTCAGCCGGCCGCAGGTGGGACAGGCGATAATATTTACTCCAGGACGTCCGATCCGGAGAGATTTTAAGATCGTATGAGCAGTTTCGACTTCCTTGACGGAATCCGTAGCCAGTGAAACACGGATCGTATCCCCGATACCGTCTGCCAATAATGCACCAATCCCAATTGAGCTTTTGATGGTTCCCACCTTGAAGGAGCCAGACTCCGTGACTCCCAGGTGGAGGGGAAAGTCCGTCCGTTCTGCAAGAAGGCGGTAGGCTTGGATCATAAAGAAAACATCGGAGTGTTTCACCGAAATTACAATGTCTTCAAACCCATGCCGTGAGCAAATTTCAACATGTCGCAGAGCACTCTCCAAGAGCGCTTCCGGTTGGGGATAGCCATATTTATCAAGAATATCACGCTCCAGCGAGCCGCTGTTTACGCCGATACGAATTGGTATGCTTGCCTCCTTGGCCGCCAGAAGAACTTCACGCTCCCACTCTTGCTTCCCAATATTGCCTGGGTTGATTCTAACTTTTGCAATCCCCGCTTCAATCGCCTTCAAGGCGTAGGTATGATTGAAGTGAATATCTGCTACGATAGGGACACTGGATCCCTGTACGATGTCAGGAAGTGCTTCAGCATCTTCCGGTCGTGGTACGGCGACACGAACGATATCAGCTCCGGCTTCTGCCAGTTGGGCGATCTCACGAAGGGTTTCTTCAACTTTATGAGTCTTGGATACGGTCATAGACTGCACCGCAATCGGTGCATGACCACCAATCTGGACCGATCCTACCTGTACAGGGCGAGAATCTCTTCTGGGTCGTTGCATTCAAGATTACACTTGTGACGGATACTTGTACGTTTAACACAGGACATTTGTGCTTACAATAGTGCATAAACGAACACCCTGACAGACACGTCAGGAGGTGGCATGCAAAAGCTTGAACATGGCAGGGCTCTCAGAGAACATGCCAATGCCTAAATATAGGCCTGCAGCAGGTAGTATTCTGTAACGATACAGGGGATTGTATCCATAGGTGCACGAAGTACTCAGCGGTTCTTTTTGGCATCTAGTCACCCGTTGTTCGGTTGCAGGCTCTGCTCAGCAATCACAGGTCTACCACAGGCGGTATACTTATTTGGCAATTCAGATTGCCGGGACACCATCGTGAATGCCCGTATATTCAGTGCTGTGTTGCGATTAGCATTCTCCTCGTATTCGCACGCCAGGCATTTGAACTTGGATTGTGTCCTGCGATTCTGTATACCTGCACAATGGATTGCAGTGAGAGTATAGGCTGTGATGTATGAGCAGGAGGCTTGCAAGAAAATCTGTATATTCCGAAATTCACTAGGCGGGGTGATCATAGACGCAGATGATCAGTTTGACAGGTGCCGGGAATGAGGGCTGATCCAGAGCGATTAGAAGTACTTCAAGAATCTGCGGCAACAATAACGGATAGATTTTTTAGTTCATCTTTCCCAGGATTTTGTTTATGCATGAAAGATGCCTGAGGAACCACAGGAGTAAGCGGAGTGTCAAAGTGAGTCCATCCGTTCCCCGCGTTTTCGCCTCAAAGGGGGCGGATTTTGTAGCATTTGGTCCGAGGTAATCCTTAATGGAGCGGCTTGAAGCATGATTCCCTACAAATATGTGCAGTGGGATGAGGTAAAACATAGTGGGAATCCCACTACATTTGAACAGCTGCTTGATCTTTTTCAACAGCTTCTTCAGTTTACAGCCGGCGATGCCACAGAAGCACTGAACTGGCTTACGCAGCTGGATCAGCGCTATAATCTTACAGATTCGCAATCCGGGATTGGGGATTTCATTGAAGAGCTTAAATCAAGGGGATACCTTCGAGAGGACAGGCAGGGAACCCTGCAGATGACGGCCAAGACAGAACGTAGTCTGCGGGATCGTTCCCTAGAGGAAATTTTCCGGCAACTCCGTAAAGCTGGTAAAGGACAACACCGAACACCATACGAAGGCATTGGGGACGAGCGTTTACCCGAAACAAGACCCTGGAGGTTTGGGGATGATCCGCACCTTTTGAATGTGACGGATACGCTCTCAAACTCATATCGGCGCGGCGGGATTGATGACTGGTCGTTACTGGAAGAAGATTATGCAGTTCACGAGACTGATCACCAGTCGAATCAGTCCACGGTGCTGATGATTGACCTGAGTCATTCGATGATCTTGTATGGAGAGGATCGTATTACTCCTGCCCGTAAAACGGCAATGGCTTTAGCAGAATTGATCCTGCGCCGCTACGCAAAGGATACGCTTGATATTGTAGCATTTGGAGATGATGCATGGGAGGTATCCATCAAGGATTTGCCGTACCTGCAGGTGGGACCGTATCACACAAATACGCATGCCGGGCTACGCCGTGCACGCGAAATTCTTCGCCGACGGAAAAATCGGAATAAACAGATATTTATGATTACCGATGGGAAGCCGAGTTGTCATTTTGAACGGGGAAAGCTTTACAAAAATGTATTTGGATTGGATCGCAAAATTGTGAACAAGGTGCTGGATGAGGCGGTCATTTGCCGTCGGGAGGGAATCACAATTACAACCTTTATGATTGCGAGAGACCCATATCTGCAGGGATTTGTTCGGCAGCTCACGGATGCAAACCATGGGCGGGCATACTATGCAGACCTAGATAATCTGGGAGAGTTTCTGTTTGAAGATTATGTGCGCAACCGGCGCAAGCATCTGCATTAGGAGAGCTGAGTATTGTGAAATCGTCGATTCCACCTAAAAAGAGACTGGGGCAGCATTTTCTGAACGATCCCAATACTGCCCGTCGTATTGTTGGGGCACTAGAAGCACCAGTGGATGCACATGTAGTGGAGATCGGTCCAGGTGTCGGTGCTTTGACGGGGATTCTGCATGAACGTTATGAAAATTTTGAAGCGATTGAAGTAGATTCACGGGCAGTCATACATCTTCGTGAATATTACCCAGACTTGAATATGCGGCAGGCGGATGTACTCGAGATAGACTGGCAGAGCCTCGGTAATCTACCGCTACATATTATCGGCAACTTGCCCTACAATATTACCAGTCCCATTCTATTCGGGCTACTGGCTGCACATGATGTCATGAGTCAGGCGGTTTTGATGGTCCAAAGAGAGGTCGCTGAGCGAATCGTGGCAGAGCCCCGCACCAAGGCATATGGAATTCCAAGTGTATTTGCGCAGCTATATGCCCGCCCAAGTATATTATTCAAGGTCAGCCGCAACGTATTTGAACCCAAGCCAGCCGTGGAGAGTACGGTAATTCGACTTGATTTTGAAGGGATAGAAGCCCCAGATGTGGATACGGGGCTGCTGCATGCAGTGGTTCGTGCAGGGTTTGGGATGCGGCGGAAAGTACTTCGAAATAGTCTCCGGCAGTGGGCTGCTGATATCCCCGATCGCTGGAGGCGGTGTCGCGCAGAAGAATTGTCACCTGCTGATTATGTGATGCTTGCACGTTATTTTCAGGATCGTTCGCAAATCGTCCGAGACTCTTTAGACAACCAGTGATTGAATGTCTACTTTCAGCGCCAGGCCAAACGAAAATCCGGCTCCCAGAGAGCTGGATGAGGCAATTGCCCAGGAAGTGGAGTTGCGGCTTGAGGAAAATGATTTTGCGGCTGCACTGGATTTACTACAGCAACTGCATCCAGCTGATATCGCCCGACTCGTTACGGAGTTAGGACGCGATCATGCGGCCTCTCTAACCCTTGCGCTCCCAACCATAACAGGTGCGAATGTATTGGCAGAGTTGGATGAGGCGTTTTGTGCAGATCTACTCTCGAAGGTTCCGACTGAGCGCATTACCGTTCTTCTCAATGAGCTGGAATCCGACGATGCAGCGGATGTCCTTAGCAACCTGGATGAGACTGTACGTCAAAGGGTTCTCCGGGTTTTAGAGGATCGTGAGTCCGTCAAGGGACTTCTTGAATATGGAGAGGAAACAGCAGGTGGCATCATGGCTGCCGAAGTGGTTTCAGCTCTAGCAAGTTGGACCGTTGCAGAGGCCACGGAAGAAATCCGCCGAAATGCGGAGAATACGCAAGACCTGTATGTGGTTTTCGTAATTGACGAGGAAAAAAAACTGAAAGGATTCGTGACGATTCGTCGTCTATTATTATCCCCGTCGGATGCGGTGATTGGTGATGTAATGCGAACAGATATTCGTTACGTGACGGCAGAGGTTGATCAGGAAGAAGTCGTTAGGATAATGGAAAGGTATGATCTGGTTTCCTTAGCGGTCGTAGACGATGAGCAGCACCTGATTGGGCACGTAACGATTGATGATGCAGTTGATGTTATTCGTGAGGAGGCCGAAGAAGATTACCTGCGGCTTAGTGGCATCACTGGCGATGAAGATCAAACAGACACCGTATTCAGCATCACCCGCGGCCGCCTGCCCTGGCTACTGTTAGGTATGATTGGGGCCGTATTTGCGGGGAGCGTTATTGGTGTATACGAAGAAAATATTCGGCGTGCCTCGGTGCTCGCAGCATTCATTCCTGTCGTGATGGCCATGGCGGGAAATGCTGGCATTCAAAGTTCAGCGATCATTGTTCAGGGATTGGCATCGGGAGAGGTATGGTCGGCCAATATGCTTCGGCGCATGGGTAAAGAAGTCTATGTAGCCATAGCCAATGGACTGGCTCTGGCTGCCGTGATGATCGTGGCAGTATTAGTCGTATTTGGCTGGCTGGCAAGTATGTGGCCATCCGTCGTCATTCAAGCCCCGGATCCTTGGCGTCTGGCCGTAACAGCGGGGTTATCGCTCTTTGTCGTGGTCATTCTAGCAGCGGTCATTGGGGCAACAATCCCGCTGATGCTGGACCGGATTGGAGTTGATCCGGCCTTGGCTACCGGTCCCTTTATTACCACCAGTAACGATATAATCGGGCTCTTGGTGTTTTTTATGCTGGCAGCAGTTCTTTACCTGCCGTTCATATGACCTAGAGTCTTCCTACGCTTTGTAGAATCTGGCTCCTGAGCCTGTTTCGAATCCGTAGTGCTAAGCGCACGAAGCGGGTGGAATTAACCAAAGATCAATTCCTGAACTCGCTGATCTTTAGCACTCACCTCATCAAGCATCGCTGCTTTGTAGTCGAGGAAACGCTTTTGAAGCACGACATCCGAAGTGGCAAGGATCTGAACCGCTAGGAGAGCTGCATTTTTTGAGCCGTCAATCGCAAGGGCGGCTACAGGAATCCCACTCGGCATCTGGACGGTAGCCAAGAGGGCATCAAGCCCCTTGAGCGCACCTGAGTTAATCGGGACACCAAGTACAGGCAGTGGTGTATTGGCAGCGAGAACTCCCGCGAGATGGGCTGCTACACCTGCACCGGCAATCAAAACTTTGATTCCACGGGTATGTGCAGTCGTTGCGTATTCATGCGCACGATCAGGTGTACGATGAGCGCTCATTACGCGTATTTCGAAGGGGATATCGAATGATTTCAGAATATCTGTTGCCTTACGCATGACGGGAAGATCCGAATCACTTCCCATTAAGATTCCTACCAGAGGAGAGGTTACAGAGGACATGACAATAGTTCAAAAATGGGTCAATTACGCAAAAGTTTTTCAAGCGTGACTTCGTCGGGTACAAGTACTTCACGAGCTTTGCCCCCGGCAAAGGTTCCAACGATTCCAGCCTGTTCGAGTTGATCAACAATACGGGCAGCCCGCGTATAGCCAATAGATAACTTGCGTTGAATCAGTGAAACGGAGCCTTGTTGGCTGCGCACAATGATTCTTGCTGCTTCTTCAAAGAGTTCATCCACGCCTCCATTTCTGGATGCTTGATCTGAGGAAGGCACAACAGGCTCATCTTCGACTTTCGGCAGTCGATAGGGGCCCGGTCCTGGCTGTTCCTGGATGTAGTGCATGAGACGATCAATCTCTTTGACAGAAACAAAGGGGCCTTGCAATCGCAGGATTTTACTGCCTTTCATATACAACATATCCCCATTGCCAACCAACTGCTCCGCCCCGTTTTGATCAAGGATGGTACGTGCATCAACCTTGGAGGCAACCTGAAATGCAAGCCTTGCGGGAAAGTTTGCCTTTATGAGACCGGTAATCACATCAACAGAAGGGCGCTGCGTTGCAAGGATCAAGTGGATCCCCACGGCACGGGCCATCTGTGCCAGCCTCGCAATGGGAGCCTCAACATCCTTGCCCGCTGTCATCATGAGATCAGCCAACTCATCAATAATAATGACAATGTAGGGGAGGTGTTTATGTCCATCGTTCGCATCAAGCTCTCCTTCGACGAGTCGGATATTATAATCCTTAACTCCACGGACTCCAGCTTCTTTCAGGAGGTCATAGCGGATACTCATTTCGCGCTCACAGGCTCGAAGGATATCGAGAGCATCTGCAATTTCAGTAATGATCGCTTCAGTTCCATCCTCTGGAATCGCAAGAAAATGTTGCTCAAGATCTTTGTACTGTTGAAGCTCAATCTTTTTTGGGTCCACCATGACAAATTTCAAGTCAGATGGATCGCATGCATATAAAAGGCCGGTAATCAGGGTATTCAGGCCAACAGATTTTCCAGACCCGGTAGCTCCTGCAATCAAGAGGTGCGGCATTTTTGCCAAGTCCTCTATAAAAATCTCGCCTTCAATGGTTTTGCCCAGAACAACAGGCAATTCCATCTCTGATTTCTGAAAACGAGTTGTATTCAGCACAGACTGGACCCGTACGAGTTCACGGCGGCTATTGGGGATTTCGACGCCCACCGCAGATTTCCCCGGGATAGGGATAATCATCCGAATCCCCTGCGCAGCCATGACCATTGCTAGGTCGTCTTCCAGTGCCTTGATTCGGCTCACCTTCACACCTGGTGCAGGGGTAAGTTCATAAAGCGTGACCGTAGGTCCCACTTTAGCATTCACAGCAATAATTTCAATCTTGTAGCGGGCAAGTTTTTCAACGAGCTTCGTCTTATTCTCCTCCAGCTCATCGTAATCAATCTCTTGCTCAGTTTGCAAAGGTGCATCCAGAAGATCGAAATGGGGGAATTTATACTTGTGTCCCCCCTCTATTTTTGTGCGTCGAGGCCGGGAACTACGTCCTGTCTGCTCTGTGATCTGCCCGGTAACACTCAGTTCTAGTTCGGACGTCTCTTCTACAGATAGTTGTTGCGGTGTGGCATTGGAATCTTCGACGGACTCCGAGGCACTCTGTTCATCGTCTGGAGGAGATTCAGTTGAGGGTTGGAGTTTTCTATCCAGATTCTCCCAAGTGGATTGCAGGCGAGTTTTTTCAGGTTTCCCGGTCTTTGGTGTCGTCGTATCTTTTTGTCTGGGCTCACGAATGGTTTTCCAAAGTTGCTCCACGCGATCCAGCCAGTGCTGAATATCCTGGTCAATCACCAGTAGCAGTCCAATGAGCAAGAAGGCACCGAGAATGATCCATGATCCCAGCCAGCCCAGAACACTGTTCAGCCATGAGGCTGCCAAATGGCCATATTGACCTGCCCATATTGCTAACCCAAGGTTCGGATCTGATAGATGGATACGTCCAAGCAGGGTGCTCAGAAGACCGACAATCCAAATCAAATGTATGGTCGAAAGCACGAGACCTCGCAGGGGGCGTTTCCTCAGGATCATATAGCCATAGAGGAACATGTGGAAAATCAGCAGCAGAGAGACGTATCCAAAGAACGAGGGAACGATCACATATGCAAGCCATGCGCCAATCGGGCCGACAGCGTTATTGAGGTTTATCGTTTCGACAGGAAAAAGTAACTCAAAGAATGACCTGCCCTGAATCAGGGTATCATCTGATGCTGAATAGGTAACCCCACTGGCTCCAAGGAGGATTCCCAATAGTAGAATGAGTATACCTAGAACCTCTTTTCCGCGTCCAGTGCGAGGACTGGCTTTAGGTTTAGGCGGAGCTGCATCACTTCGTCTCCGGTTGGTTTTAGGAGTAGCCATTAAAGAGCAGCAGGGTGATTCATTGGGTCAGACAATTGCGCTAAAATAGGGATTTATTGCTGGAAGATGACCATAGCGGGCGAAATATATCTGGGTAGATTGTACGTTCCTTTCTATTTGAATCAACAAATTCATGCATCCCTGTTCGAGCGTTTGTAAAGACTCTACGGAGTGCGGATATACGTTCTAGTTACGTTGGCCTACGGTAAAAAGGGAATCGATGTACGGATGCGGATAATGTTCGAGATCGAACACGAATCCCTAACTCATGACCAGGTGTCGTGAATGCAGGGGTATTTTGCACATACGCGAACGCGATGCCACAGCCGAGAGTAGGGGATAGAGATCCACTGGTTACTGCACCGATCGGTTCACCGGATGCGGTGACAACCGGATAACCTGGCCGAGGGATCCCTCGTTCGTTCATGAGGAGTCCTATCAGCTTGCGTTCGGGGCCGTTGGCCTTGATCTCCCTCAGCGCCCCTTGTCCGATAAACTTCTCTTTGTCGAGTTTGGTGACCCAACCCAGTTGCGCCTCGTAGGGGTTGATCGTTTCAGACAGATCATTCCCGTAGAGACAGAATCCCGCCTCCATTCGAAGTGTATCCCGAGCTCCAAGCCCCGCCGGATAGAGGTCGTAATCTTTACCTGCGTTCATGACCGCATCCCAGAGCGTGCAGGCATTTTCGGATTCCACATAAAATTCAAGGCCGGTATCTCCAGTATAACCTGTGCGGGAGATAATCACCTTGTTGAATCCCATAAAATCTCCTGGGGAAGGCTTTAGGAAGTGATAGCTTTGCAACTGTAGGATCTCGTCTCCAATAAGTTTGGTCGCTATGTCTAAAGAGCTGGGTCCCTGCAGTGCCAACAGAGCCATTTGCTCAGACACATCATACAGGTCTGCTTTCATGGGGTTGTTTGCCTGCATCCATTCGAAATCCTTTGCTGTATTGGCGGCATTGACCACGAGCATAAATGCTTCCACATTCACTCTGTACACGAGAAGATCATCAAGGATACCACCAGCTTCGTTGCACATCAAAGTGTAGACGGCCTGTCCGATGTCAGTCTGGGAAATATCATTGGTGACCAGTTGCTGTACGAACGCCTTCGCATTTGGCCCCATGGCAAAGATTTCGCCCATATGGCTTACATCGAAAAGCCCTGCAGACTCCCGAACTGCCATATGCTCTTGCAAAATACTGGTGTATTGCAGCGGCATATGGTAACCTGCAAAATCAACCATACGTGCTCCTAGGGCAATATGGGTTTCATTGAGTGGAGTGGTCAGAATCATGGATATTGATTATTGAAGTCTGTGAGCCCTACATCCTTGCGCCTTTAATGCAACTACGGCAGCATCGGCTGTGTGCTCATCCTCCAGGCTGATTCTAAATGCTCCCCCCGATCCTTCACGAATCTTGAGCAACTCAATGTCCTTGATGCTGATTCCCTGGCTAAATAGCGTTCCTGTGATGTGCGCCAAGACACCTGGCTGATCTTTTGCATACACAAAAACATCACTCAGGGGGCGCAAAAACCCTTTGGAGTCCCGTGGTATTTCTTCCCGTACTGCACGTGCTTTTTCAAAGATCGGCTCCAATTCCTGGACGTTTCCTCCCTCACGGAGTCGTTCCTGGATATAGGTCAACGTATGGATCATCGAATCCAGGGCCAGGTCTACATCTGGCCGATTTGCCTCAAGTACCGCGGACCACATTCTGAACGGAGAAGATGCAATCCGTGTCATATCCCTGAATCCACCAGCGGCTAGCTGGAGTGTGATCGGATTCGTTTGGTTTTGATCTGCTGCAATATTTACCAGGGCAGTGGCAAGCAGTTGTGGCAGGTGACTGACACAAGCCACGATGCGATCATGCTGGTGTGCATCCAGCGTTAATACTCGGGCTCCCGTACCTTCGACCAAACCGGTAAGGACGGGGTAGTGTTTTGAATTCTCCATCCCATTTGGGCAAAGGATATAGAGTGCATTTTCAAAGAGGAACGCATCTGCTCCATCCAGCCCGCTTCGCTCCGACCCGGTCATTGGATGGCCTCCAATAAAGCAGACATCCTCGGGCAGAAGGGTGTTTGCCTGGTTGATGACCGGCTGCTTCACAGAGCCTACATCCGTCACAAACGTGTTGGGTTTCAGGTGTGGGGCGATGGACCTCATCACCGGTGCCATTGCATCCAGTGGTACGGCCAGAAATACGGCATCCGCTTCGCACACGGCATCGCTCAGCGATGTAGGTGCATGGTGGATCAATCCTCGTTGAATCGCTTGTTTGAGGACATCTGGTCTGTCATAGCCAGTGACGTGCAACCCGGGTAATCGCTCCTTCCAAGCCAGAGCAAGCGATCCGCCAATCACGCCGATGCCAATGATGGCAACGCGTTCAACCATTCAATATCCAGGACCCTATTTGGCTGCTCCTTCTATTTGAGTCTGTTCCGTTTCTGAGGCAGCGGCCTTTTTCTTTTTCGAAACTTTCTTTTTCGAAATTTTCAGGGAAAGGTCGTTCGCATCAGAAGAGTGGCTCACGACAATCTGATCCCCTTCCCCGAGCCCTTTACTCAGGATGGCTTCTGCCAGCGGATCTTCCAAGTACTGCTGTAATGCACGCTTAAGCGGTCGGGCACCGAACTTGATATCATAGCCCCAATCCACTAGGAAGTTCTTGGCCGAGTCCTTCACATCAATGGTAATACCAAGCCCCCTTGCCCGGTCAAGAAGTTCTTCTGAAAGCAGGTCAATGATCTGGTGAATATGGGACTTCTCCAGGGAATGGAAAACGATTACATCGTCAACCCGGTTCAAAAACTCTGGATTGAACACATCTTTCAACTCGGTCTCGACCTTCGCTTTCATTGTCTTGTAGTCAAAGGCCTCATTACTCTGAGAGAATCCCAATCCAGAATTGGCATTCCGAATCCCCCGTGCACCGATATTGCTGGTCATAATGATTACGGTATTCCGGAAGTCAATCCGGCGACCGCTTCCATCCGTCAGAATCCCATCGTCAAGTACCTGTAAAAGAATATTGAACACATCTGGATGTGCTTTTTCAATCTCGTCCAGAAGAACGACGGAGAACGGTTTACGGCGGACTTTTTCGGTCAGTTGTCCCCCTTCGTCGTAACCAACATATCCAGGGGGAGCACCGACTAATCGGCTCACAGAAAATTTCTCCATGTACTCGCTCATGTCAACGCGAACCAGCGAATCAATACTGTCAAACAGGTACTCGGTGAGTACTTTTGCCAATTCCGTTTTTCCAACGCCGGTAGGCCCAAGGAAGATAAAGGACCCAATCGGCCGGCTGGGATCTTTCAGTCCAGCACGTGTACGGCGGATAGCTCTTGAGAGCTTTCCAATGGGCTCATCCTGCCCAATCACGCGTGCCCGAAGCGCAGCCTCCATCCCGAGCAATTTTTTCTGCTCCGGCTTGGTCATTCGTTCGAGTGGGATGCCGGTCATCATGGACACCGTGGTCGTGATATCTTCAACGGTAACGGCGTGGCGCATATCTTCCGATTGACTTTTCCACTCCTGCTTTGCTTTGTCAAGCTGTTCTCGGAGCTTTTCCTCAATGTCTCTCAACCGGGCGGCTTCCTCAAACTTTTGCCGCTTCACGACCGCATTTTTTTTATTCCGTGTTTCTTCAATCTCCGTCTCAAGCTGAATAATATTTTCGGGCACATGAATATTTCCCAGGTGGACACGTGCACCGGCTTCATCAATAATATCAATGGCTTTGTCGGGAAGATGGCGATCCGTAATGTAGCGTTCTGAGAGGGTTACCGCCAGATCAACGGCGTCTTCTTCATAGATGACGCCGTGATGATCTTCATAGCGATCTTTGGTCTGGAGTAGGATTTCAAGGGTTTCCTCCGGTGTAGTGGGATCCACCACAATTTTTTGAAATCGTCGATCCAGGGCCCCGTCCTTTTCGATATGTTGTCGGTACTCATCCAATGTCGTCGCCCCGATACATTGCAGTTCTCCGCGGGCCAGAGCGGGCTTGAACATATTGGATGCATCAAGGGAGCCGGATGCACTTCCAGCCCCCACAATCGTGTGGATCTCATCAATAAAGAGAACCACTTCCGGGGATTTTTCCAGTTCGTTCATCACCGCCTTGAGGCGTTCTTCAAACTGGCCACGATACTTGGTCCCTGCGACTAGGGAGGCAATATCAAGGGTCACGATACGTTTTTCGTGAAGTACACGAGAAACCTTACGCTGGATAATCCGCATGGCCAGTCCTTCGGCAATAGCTGTTTTTCCGACACCGGGCTCGCCAATCAAGACGGGATTATTTTTTTTGCGGCGGCTAAGTACTTGGGCCACACGTTCAATCTCTTTGTGGCGACCAATCACAGGATCTAGTTGTCCCTTGTCCGCTAAGCGGGTCAGGTCACGCCCAAAATTGTCCAGCACAGGAGTTTTTGTTTTTTCCTGCGGTTGTCCTTGTCGACTACGGCTGCCTGCGACCCGGCCTTTGCGGGGATTATTCTTACTTGTGGGAGTTGGTCTTCCAGTGAGGATGGTATCCAACTCGGCCCGCATAGACTCGTAGGTGACCGAGAATGAATCACGCAGAATCTGGGCAGCAATGTTATCGTCATCCCGGAGCAAGCTCAATAACAGGTGCTCCGTGCCAATCACATCCGATTTATAAAGCTTTGCTTCCAGGTAGGTGATGCGAAGAACCTTTTCTGCCTGCTTTGTCAGCGGAAGGTTTCCGATGGTGAGTGTACCCCCACCGGCACGTACGGTGGTCTCAATCACTTTTTTGAGTTTCTGCAGGTTGCAGCCAAGGTTGCGAAGAACACGGACGGCTACTCCCTCTCCTTCACGCACAATGCCAAGTAACAGATGCTCGGTTCCTATATAGTCATGGCCAAGTCGGATAGCCTCATCACGGCTGTATGAGATCACATCGCGTACACGATTGGAAAAATTGCTATGGCTATCCATAGGTGACGGCTTTAGGCTGCAAAGCTTGACCCGCAGCCACATGTTTGTGTGGCATTCGGATTTTCGAATATAAAGCCTCGTGCATCAAGGCCTGCATGATAGTCAATCGTTGTTCCCAAAAGATACAGTCCCTGTCGCTTATCAATGTACAGCATAATCCCATCAGTATTAAAGGTCAGGTCATGTTCGCGCAGTTTGTCAAATCCCAAGATATAGCTCATTCCGCTACATCCACCGCCGCGAACCCCAACCCGGAGTCCGTATCCCTCGGGGATCGTCTTATCGGTCAAAATCTTACGTACCTCCTCGGAAGCACGCGGACTTAAGGTCACCGGAACTGCGGGTGCATCCATGGTTGAGTCATTTTGATGGGCAACACCACCTATACCCCGGCTGTGCAAGCCGGTTCCGTTTTAGGGAGTAATTTTTGGGAATTATAACCCAAACTGTAACCCGGTATCGGATTTATCCTCTGTCGGTGGAGCCAATTTTTTCGGACTCATCAGTTTCAGAACCGCTTCCCGCATCGTGATTCCGCCGTAGCGCGGGTTCGCACAAGGCTCGTCCAGTAACTCGTCTACTCGGTGCTTTTTGAGTTGCTGGGATTTGTCACGGTCAGTCATTGGTCTTTTTTCTTGAATGCTTCGCTTTAATCTCGTCTTTCATATCATCAGGCTGCTAATCGCAAATGGCTCCGTAGTTGCATCATATACTCCATACCTCTATCTCCTTTTACTCGATTACAATGAGAGCATAAGAGTTGCAAATTGCTGATGTGATCCGATCCACCTTTGGACTTGGCTACAATATGATCTACCTCCAAGTTTTGAATCGAAAATCCAACTGTGCACCAGTTACACTTGCCCTCTTGATTGCCAAACAACTTTCTCTTATTCTCAATACAGTTGTACTTTGGTATTTTACCCAAATCTGTGCGGTATGGTAGATCTTTGCGGTGTATGATTTCTTCAAGGAAAGAGATTTGTTTACTCCCATCTTCATAATACTGGGCTCCTTGACTTTCGCGGAGGCGGGTATTAACCAAATCGTATGCTTTCTTCGAAATATCAATTCCCACCCATTCACGGTCAAGAGTATCTGCAGCAACACAGGTAGTCGCACATCCACAGAACGGATCAAAAACTACGTCGCCCTTGTTACTGGAAACCTTAATAATGCGCTCTAATAGGTCTAATGGTTTTTGCGTAGGATACCCTGTTCGTTCCTTGCTGGTAGAGGCAATCGTTGGTATGTCCCAAACCGAATCGTACGGCTTTCCTCCCTTGAGATAGTATTTCTTACCGTAAGAAATCATATATCTGCCCTCAGAGTCCTCATGACAATATTTGTCAAGCATTGCTTTAGTAGGTTCTCCACGTTGGACATTGAAAGTCCCTGGATTTTTTGAATCCTTGGAATAGAACAAGATTACATCGTGTTTTCGAGGATACCTTGATTTCGATCTAAATGCCCCCAATCCATAATGCCAAACTATTTCGTTTTGGAAACTCGTTTGACCAAATATGGAATCCATCACCAGCTTTAGATAATGACTCATTGTTGGATCACAGTGAAGATAAATTGAACCAGATTCTTTCAGTAAACGCTTCATTTCCAACAATCGTATTGCCATATAAACGAGATAGGATTTATCGCTGTCTGTCATGGCAGCATTGATAACCCGACGTAATGCTGGTTCATAGGACTGTATTTCTCGTATCCATTCTAAGTCAATATCATCCAATGTCCAGATATCTTTGAAGGCAGCGCCAGCAGCTGCACTACCAATGGGAGCTGCATAATTGACCTTGCTGTTAAACGGGGGATCAAGATAGATCAGGTCTATGGTTTCCGAGTTAATGCCACGCATTATGTGCAGGTTGTCGCCTGTCCATATAGTTTTAGCACAAAAATTGGGGGGGGACTCCCTACCATTTTACCAAATCTAAAACGGGTTAATTTCGATTTATTTTACATTTTTTCGAGAATCTGTCTCATTAAGTGATACTTACGGGATTTGCGGCGAAATTTTTCGTTGAAATCTGTGATTTCCGCACCGTTCTTTCTTGATTTTTTCATTCCACCGCCATGAGTTCTTCTGAACCTGAGGACAATTGGTGGAGCCATTCATTAGGCTGCGGCGGTTCTACGACTGGGATCAAAGAGTGTCCGGTCGCGAAGCATCACACAGGCGATGGCCAAGAGTCGATCAGCAACGGATCGCAGAGCTCGGCCGTGGCTATGTCCTCGCTTACGTAGGGCATCGTACTTCGCTCTGCTGATGCGATCATGCTGAATGGCCACTCTGCTCCAGTGGTATACTGCATTAACCAAGTGGGCCTGGCAGGCTTTTCTTCGAACGACCTTCCACGATTTCCCAGAACGTTTCGTCACGGGTGCCACCCCACAGAAACATCGTAGGGCTCGATAGTCTTGCTCACTGAGCAATCCATAGGCCTCCGAGATGAGCGCAGCCAGGACCGTTGGTCCCATGCCTGGAATGGATAACAGGATCTCCACATCGCTCAAGGGTTTTTCCTCGGAGGATGTTTTCTTCTCTTGGTTCAAAGCGCAGTTTGAAGTAGCTGGGCTCTGAGCATCGTTGAGCGAATCAAGGATCGTTTTCATGGCTTGTTTCGCTTCGCTGATCTGCCGTTCAAGCAGTTCAAGCTGCTGCAGATGAATTCGGATGCTGGCCGTTGCCGCCTCAACGACACCCGCTGCAACGCTGATGGGTTGGGTGCGCAGGTGGGTTAGAACCTGCTCCGCATTCAAACGCCGAATACGGTGTTTTTTCAGCACCTTTTCCACAGAACTAAGATGAACCCGGCGTGCACGCTTAGGCGTGAGAATGAGTTTCCAGAGGTCTCGGAGCGCTGGCGAATACAATGCAAATCCGAGCGTAAGGAACTGTGGGAAATAACGCCAGAATTGGGTTCGGATCTGGTGGGTGAGGCGAGTACGCTGGTTCGTCAGTTCCTGGTTCATCCGTGACCACTCGCGCAGCTGGACAATCTTGGGATCCATTGGATTCAGTTCCCGAAAGCATCCTATATCAGTCCGGAGGGCATCGGCGATGACGCGGGCATCTCGGCGGTCATCTTTGGCCCCTGCCGGCGATAACCGATCTCGAAATCGGTCTGCTTGTTTGGGATTGATGGAAAAGACGTGAAACCCTCGCTCCAACAGAGTGTCCACAACGGGACCATGCGGAACCTCAATGCCGACTGCAATCTTATCTGCAGCGCAGCCTGCGCGGTCAAGGATCCAATCTGCCAGCTGTTGGAGGCCTTCTCCAGAATGAGAAAACACCTTCTCACCTAGAAGAATGCCCTCCAAGGTCAGGATGCAGACTTGGTGAAACTGAGAACCCCAGTCCGCACCAATAAAGATGGTGAATCTAGATTTTATAGACATGATTTGAGTATCTTTAAGGTTAGGAGATTGCGGGTCGCCGTGACGTTCCGTCTGTCCCTGTATCGGTGCTCAATGGCACTAACTCCCTACTGGACGTGGATCACGGTACTCCCTGGGGCACAGATCCCCCCCAGGCGTTCAAGACGCAGGGGGAATTTGGTTGCTCCCAGGGAGTTACCCGCAGTTACATGATGCAAAACAAAAGCTGTTGTTTTGTAAATCTAAAAAACCAGACCGTATAGCAACTCAAAACATCCAGCTATACTGCCGAATTTTTATTTTATGATTTTACAAAATTGGACTCAGTTAAACATCACCTATAAGATACAGGGGGTATATGGTCCGTTACGCATCATTGAAGGATTATTCTTCTACGTTACGTCTTTTGGAGATAATTTTTTCTACAAACCTTGAAGCATACACGACCGCAAATATAAAGGCGGCCGGGAAAATGAAAGCATTTTCAGGGAGATTTATCGACGAGATGAGCTTAATGGTAGCCTCTAGCCTAGAAGGGAACCACATCATGGATATCAATGCAAAAACACCGAGCCCAGATATGACAAAGTAACATAGTCTGTACCATATGCTCAGTAGGATTTTTGCTCTTATATCCCAATTAGCAAACCTATGAATGAGATTTGGCTCTTCTGGCTTTAATTCATCTTTGCTGGGTAGCCAGTGGGGAGGTCTGTGTTGAGGATTTCCAGGCATCATCAAGGATCTTGTTAAAGTGTTCGCGGATAAGATCGTCTTCAATACATCGCTGTTTTTGATCAATTGTGATTTTCCATGGTGTCCCCGAAGCGTGGGTAATATCCACCAAGCGTTTGCTAGAAAGCCCACCGTACCTAGTCCAGGTAAACTCTAAAATGGTCAACGATTCGTAATCGTCCTTTCTCACCAATGGAAATTCAAACTTTCCGGTTGAGTAGTTATGGTTTACGGACCACTTACGGATTGGAAAAGACTCAAATCGCTTGAACTCATGGTATAGATCCGGCACTACGGGTCCATACGGCCAAGCTTCAATTCTCTCGTTAAACAATTTATTTTTGGTTTGAGCAATGTAAAAGCCATAGCTGATATACACCAGCTTTTGTAGTTTGAGATGGGTTATTGGCGGTCCTTTTTTCAGAGATCTGCCAATCATAAAATTGGCTACTGCTCCTACCAGATAAGGAGGATTGCTCATGTCTCACTCTCGATCTGTGATTCTTGTCCGTGATAGTCTGGGCTGATTTCCCGCCATATTGTTTGATTCTGCAAAGTATTGCCCCACCTTTTCTTGTGAAGTTCTTTGGTCATTATGCGGTCAGATCTACGTACCGCAACCGTTTCCCCACCATTTGCTGAACGACCGTAGCCATTTGGTCAGCCGTATCCAGGTTGCGGAGATTGTGTTTACCCGCAAACTGGATCACATAGCGATTCAAGTATTTCTTGCTTAGATGGTGGAATGTACCATGATACGCACGCTTCAGCGTTGCCCAGAACGATTCAATTCCGTTCGTGTGGGCTAACTCACCCAGCGTAGTGGATACGGCCCACTGCTTCTTGCTGTGATTGACGGATGTATGATGCGTCAATCCTTCGTAGCTGGTATGATCATCGGTAAAGACTGAGGCATCCTTTGAACGAACATCGTTCACGAACTCCTGAATTGTCGGCTCCGTAGTATCCTCAATCACCTTTGCCTGAATCTGATTGGTCTTACGATCCTTAACGCCCAATACTGCAAATTCCCCTACCGTTCCCCGTCCTGCGTTGAACTTCTTGTCCTCATGCTTATTCTTTTCCAGTCCGCCAATGTAGGCTTCGTCTACTTTGACCTGTCCCTCAAACACTTCAAGAATCTCTGGCAGCAAACCCTCACGGATACGATGGAGCATATGCCAAGCAGTCTTTTGAGCAATTCCTAAATCTCGATGGAGTTTCATACTGGATATACCTTTGAGACTGGTGATTTCCAAGAAGATCGCCCAGACCCACTTTTGGAGAGGTAGTTTACTGGATGCAAGTACATTGCCTGTCTTCACAGAGAAATACCGTTTGCAGTCCAGGCAACGATAAGGCATACCGTTGTCGTTTCTTTTGGTCTCGTAGGTGCTGGTTCCGTTGCAACATGGGCATTTACGACCGTTTGCCCATAGAGTAGATTCAAACCACTCGGTGGCCGATTTTTCGTCTGGAAATCGATTTACCAGATCAATTAGACTAATTCCTTTGCGGTACGAACGTCCAGGTCCCTTGTTACTCATCTTATTACCCCTCTGGGCGTTTGTGTATAAAATGGTTTGGGATTGTTCCCAATATACATACTTCTATGCATATTCAGGTTAAAAATTACAGTTTGGGTTATAATTCCCTAATATTTTGGTCAAGGTGACGGATCATGACACGAGTCATCAGTTTTACGGAATCGGCCAGTACCTGCTCATCAATATCGAAACGAGCATCATGCAGAGGATAGCTGGTTGATTTGCTGCTGCGTGTCCCAACCCGGATCAACATACCTGGAACACGTTCCAGGTAATTTGCAAAATCTTCTGCCCCCATACTGGGTACGCAGATGCCGAGGGCGGCGTTCTCATCGAACAATTCCTGAATACAGGTGCGTACATTTTTGCCAAGGGCAGGGTTATTGATCACCGCAGGGAGTCCTTCTACGCGAATGAATTTAATGTCAACGCCATGAATCTCTGCAAAATTTTCTGCAGTACGCTTCATATAGTCCAGTAAAAAAATGCGATCAGGATCATGGAGACATCGAAGTGCCCCCTCAAACCATGCTTCACTTGGAATGACATTATGGGCCATCCCACCCCCAATCATACACACTGTAAATATGGATGGATTGCGTGCGTCCGTGATACGTCCGATATACTGATAGTACTGGGACAGCAGTTGGCTTGCAATCCAGATGGTGTCTTTGACCTTGTGAGGTCGGGCCGAGTGCCCGGTGTTTCGTGCATGGACCTCAACCCGAATGCGTTCGGAAGAAGCAGTGACCTGTCCTTCGGGGACCCCAAATTCTCCAATATCCAGTGTTGGGTCTACGTGCACGCAATAAAGTGCCTCCAGCGGGTCACATACACCCGCCTTGATCATGGGAACAGAACCACTCGGGTTGCCCTCCTCATTCGGCTGAAAAAAAATGCGAACCCGACCGTTTAAGCGGGAACGGAGTCGGTGAAGGTTCATTGCGAGCCCGATACCGATAGTGGTATGAGCGTCATGCCCGCAGGCATGCGTAGCCCCCGCATTCTTTGAAGCGTAGTCGGTTTTTTTCGCATCCTGCAGCTTCAATGCATCAATGTCACACCGAAAGCCGATATGAGGCCCGGGGTGCAGGCCGTCAATATCCACGAATAATCCTGTCTCGGCATGAGGCCCGGAAACGGTAAGCCCAAGGCTTTCCAGGTGACTCCGGATCAGGTGGCTGGTAGCGAATTCCTGATAACCAATTTCCGGGTTACGGTGCAGATGCCGACGCAGGTTGATCAGATAATCAACAAAATCATCGGGGAGTTGGCCGTTACGCAGAGATGCGGAAAAGCGATATGGTGCCGGAACAGCATCATATACAGACATACCCAAAGTGAAAATGATTGTTTGCTAATTGCGAAAGATACGGTTTTAACTCAGTACTTCATCAGATGAAACATTGGAGCGAAGAGTATAATGTCCAACTATAAGCCAGTGGAGCATCCAGGGCACCGAGCGCTGCATGCTTATTATGGTTACTTGGCCAGGAATTTGCAAATGGAACCAAGCCCAAAGGCAGCGACTATCGCAGCATCACCGGCCGGTATCTGCCTCTCCTAAATGAAGTGAGTGCAGGATATTCAGATAACTGTCGTAGCGTGCATCACTGATTTTTTGCATCCTTCGAGCATTCTTCACTCCGCAGTTCGGTTCATGGTCATGTGTGCAGGCGGAATAATGGCACTTGTCAAGGTGGGGCTTCAGGTCGGGGAAGTAATGCGCCAACTCCCAAGGCTCAATATCCAGCAACCCAAATTCACGTATGCCTGGTGTATCTGCAACACTTCCACCGCCGGATAGAGGGTACAATGCAGTATGCGCGGTGGTATGGCGACCTTTGTTCGTTTTTTGACTGACGGAGTCCACAGGAACATTGATCTCTGGATCAATCGAATTCAGGAGGGAGGACTTTCCAACTCCTGAGGGCCCCAACAATACACTGATCTTGCCCGAAAGCCGGTTGCGCAGCAGGTTCAATTTTTTTCGTTTTTTCACGCTGGTGAGTATCGTCTGATATCCCAGTTGCGTGTAGCATGTACGGAGCTCTTTTACGGTGGACAAAAGCTGCGAGGAGGCTAAGTCTATTTTATTGATGATCAGACCTGCCGGAATATCCTGTGCTTCACAGGCAACCAGTAAACGATCCACCAACCCGGGATTCAATGGGGGTTGCTCTGCAGCTTGCACAATCCAGATGTAGTCAACATTGGCGATAAGGATCTGACGTTTGCCAACCTTGCGGCCTGCCGCGCGGCGATACAGACAGTTATGTCGCTCATCTATTTCAGTAATGAGCCCCGTTCCATCCTCTTGCGCCAGAATACTGACATGATCTCCCACCGCGACAGGCTGCGTCTCATCTCCGTGCATCAGCCGCATTCGGCCACGAATACGTGAAGGGATAACACCGGAACCAACCAGAACATCTACCCAGCTTCCTGTAGATCGAATAATTATACCGGTAGGCATTACGTCAAAGATGGGATGGTTGCAACATGCGCGTTAGCACATTCGTACGAGGGAATAGGCTAATTTACTCCGATCACTCGAAATGGATACTGCACAAGACACAGACCGCGATCAATTCACGGAGGCAAAAGAGGCATTCAGTGAGTTGGGCCTGGATCAGAAAGCGACATTTTTGGTCACTCAGGCAATGAATACGGCCGTAGAGGCGGTATCGACCCTGATGGATGTTGTGGCCGAGGAATGCACGGAGTTATTCAGTACTCCAGCGACAGCCAGTGAAGAGGAAAAGGATTCCTCCGCTGACGAGTCTGCTTAGGGCGCAGTTGGCTCCTGTGCCATCCCGTTACTGGGAGATGGCGTTGAAAATATCTCTGAAGGATCCTGGATTTGCGTATTGCTCAGGGTAACGTCAAGTACTTGGCTCATACGGCGCACATAGCTGATATCAAGTCCTTCCAGTAGATCCGATTTGATGTCTTTGATGTCGTTCTCATTCTTGGCAGGGAGCAGTACGTGTTTGATGCCCGCCCGTTTTGCCGCCAAGACCTTCTCTTTGATCCCACCAACGGGTAGGACGAGGCCACGGAGTGTGATTTCGCCCGTCATGGCGAGATCGTGGTGCACTTTCCGTTGTGAGTAGATGGACACCAGCGCGGAGAGTAGTGCAATGCCTGCGCTCGGTCCGTCTTTCGATACAGCGCCCGCAGGCACATGCACATGCACATCGTAGTACTTGAAGGCACTTTGTGGGATTTCCAGTTCTTCTGCGCGTGACTTGACGTAGCTGAGGGCGGCTTTGGCAGATTCCTGCATGATGTCGCCCAGGCTGCCAGTCAAGGTAAGTTTACCAGTGCCTCGGGAGATGGACGCTTCTACGAACAGGATTTCACCTCCGGTTGGGGTCCAGGCAAGACCGGTGGCAACGCCGGGCACCTCTGTCCGTTCGGCAATTTCATTGAAGAATTTACGAGCCCCGAGGTATTCTTCAATATCATCTTTCTCAATATTTAGAAACTCTACCTCCTTCGTAGCCACTTTTTTGGCAACGCCGCGGGCGACGCTACCAATCGTACGCTCAAGGTTGCGTACGCCGGACTCTCGCGTATATCCATCAATGATACAGTATACTGCAGCATTATCAATGGTGAATTGCGTTTCATCCAGTCCATTACGTTCAACTTGACGGGGGATCAGGTAGCCTTGGGCAATTGCCAGTTTCTCTTCCTGTGTGTACCCGGATATGTTGATGACTTCCATACGATCCCTCAGTGCTGCGGGGATGGTCTGAAGAGAATTCGCCGTTGCAATAAAGAGCACCTTGGAGAGATCATAATCCAACTCCAGATAATGATCATTGAAGGCATTATTCTGCTCTGGATCAAGAACTTCAAGAAGTGCACTGGATGGATCTCCCCGGTGGCGATCTCCAACCTTATCAATCTCATCCAACATGAAGACCGGGTTTACAGAACCCGCTTTTTTAAGTCCCTGCAGAATGCGGCCGGGAAGGGCGCCAATGTAGGTCCGGCGATGTCCACGGATCTCCGCTTCATCATGCACCCCACCGAGGCTCATTCGAACAAATTTACGATCCAGTGCACGAGCGATACTCTTGCCCAGACTCGTCTTTCCAACTCCGGGAGGGCCATAGAAGCACAGAATAGGAGCTTTCATATCTCCTTTGAGCTTGAGGACCGCTAAGTACTCAATGATTCGTTTTTTGACTTTCTCAAGTCCGTGGTGATCTTCGTCCAAAATCTTCTCGGCGCGTTCAATATCCAGTTGATCTTCTGTGAACTCCGTCCATGGGAGGTCAAGAATCCAATCAATGTAGTTGCGTGTGACCGCATAGTCTGGCAAGGATGGATTGGTGCGCTCAAGCTTTTTCATCTCCTTTTCAAACGTCTTCGTGACGTGCTCGGGGAGTTGTTTTTCTTCAGCCCGTTCCCGCAATGCGTCATGTTCATTGGACTCATTCCCTTCCCCCAGCTCATTCTGAATGATTTTCATCTGCTGTCTGAGGAAGAACTCTCGCTGTTGCTGATTCACATCATTCTTCATTCGTGAGCGAAGTTCATCGGAGAGTTGCAAGATCTGGATTTCTTTATTTAGATGCTCAATCAGAAGCCGCCCCCTCTCTCCTAGTGACATTGTTTCCAGCAGCAGTTGTTTTTCCTGAACATCAATCTGCAGATTGGAGGCAATAAAATGGATCAGGAATGGGAAAGAGTCAATATTTTCGATGGCTTCAATGGCCTCATTGGGAAGATTTGGTGAGAGGTTTACCATCTCACAGGCGGACTCCTTGATTGAATGCATGAGGGCCCGTTCCTCCACATCATTATCAATCCCCCCTTCTTCATCCAGCACTTCAATACGTGCTTTGAAATAAGGCTTAGATTGTGTGAACTCCTCTACCCTGAATCGTTGCTTGCCCTGAATGATGATGCTCTTTGTGCCATCCGGCATCTTCAGCAATTTCAATATTTTTGCCACGGTCCCCACCTCATACAGATCACCGGGCTCCGGTTCATCCATTTTCCGTTCGCGCTGGGAGATCACCCCCACCAGGTTATTTTCCTTTGCAACCTGGCGTACCAGCTTAATAGACGCTTCACGTCCCACCGTAATCGGCAACATGATTTCGGGGAAAAGAACCGTGTTCCGCAGAGCGAGAATGGGTAATTCTTCAGGCACGGTCACGGTGTCCTCGTCCTCTTCAATAGTGGAAGAGGGGAGGATGATTTGTTCAGGCGATTCCTCTGAGGATAGTACTTGAGGCCAAGTATTCATGGAGAGTGAAATAATTATAGGATAATCGGGAAAGTGTCAAAAATTAGGCCAATCCATGAATAGGTGACAAAGTGTCCATAAAAAAGTTATCCGAGCTGGTAATCATTTGGGCTGTGTTCTCGTTAAACATCACCCAACTGGCAAAAAGAAAAGATAATGTGGCATCAGAACATCATTGATACCATCGGTAATACACCGCTCGTACAATTGAACCGGTTGACGGAAGATATGCCATGTCCGGTTTTAGTTAAATTAGAGATATTCAATCCAGGTGGTTCGGTGAAGGATCGCATTGGTCACGCGATGATCCAGGCGGCAGAAGAGTCCGGTCAACTCAAGCCAGACGGCGTTATCGTTGAAGCTACAAGCGGGAATACCGGTACCGGTATCGTGCAGGCCGCAAGAATAAAAGGCTATCGCTGCATTTTTACGGCAACGGAGAAGGTCAGCAAGGAGAAGCGAGATCTTCTCACAGCCTATGGGGCGGAATTGATATTATGTCCAACTGATGTCGCTCCAGAAGACCCACGCTCATATTATAGTATGGCAGAAAAAATTGCCGAAGAGACCCCGGGAGCCATCTACCTCAATCAATACTTCAACGAAGCAAATGTGCAGGCACACTATAAGACCACCGGCCCCGAAATCTGGCAGCAGACCAAGGGACAAGTGACGCATTTTTTTGCGACTGCGAGCACTGGAGGTACCATATCTGGCAGTGCCATGTACTTGAAAGGGAGGAATGCAGATATTCGTGTGATTGGGGTTGACTGCTACGGTTCTTCATATTTTAAGTACTTCCACGAGGGTATTATTGACCCCGATGAGATCTATTCACATCAAATTGAAGGATCGGGCAAAGAGTATCTGGCAGGGAATATGCACATGGAACTGCTTAACGACTATACGCGAGCCAGTGACCAGGATGCAATGGAGATGGCGCGAAGGCTGGCAAAAGAAGAGAGTATATTTGCAGGGCAGTCGAGTGGGTTAGCCCTGGCTGGCGCCCTTCAGTGGCTTGAACAACATCGTCATGAAATCAGTCAAAGCTCGTTGGTGGTCGTTTTACTACCTGATTCCGGTATGAAGTACATCAGCAAGACGTACAACGATGACTGGATGAAGGATAATAATTTCATCTGATTCACAGGATCGCGACATTATGGAACACGAAAATACAGAAATGGAAGAGACAGACTCAAAGCTCAATATTGAGTTGAGTGAGCAGATGGCGGAGGGTGAATACTCTAACCTGGTGATGATTGGTCACTCACGGGAGGAGTTTATCTTGGACTTTATCCGTGTAATGCCCGGTGTTCCGGCAGCACGGGTCAAAAGTCGGATTATTATCACTCCAAGGCATGCCAAGCGGTTTTTGCGTGCGCTGGCTGAAAATATTGACCGATTTGAGGATGCGAACGGGCCTATTTCGGACAGCGATAGCCCGGATCTCTCCGTGCAGTTCGGTGGGGGGGTATTAGGTGAGGCGTAACTACTTGCGTGCCATCACCAGTGCGACCAGGGCCCCAATCAAGAACGCGGTATGAGGCAGGACGACTGCGAAGAGGGGAGACAAATCCTCTGTATACCCAAAGGGTTCAGTGAGCTTCTGAGCTGCGAGGTAGACAAAAGCCACCAGCAAGCCAATCCCTATTTGCACGGTCTGTCCGCCACGCCGCCTTCTGCATGCCAAGGGAAGTGCAATCAGCATGACGATCAGATTGGCAAAGGGGTAGGCATATTTGGAATAATATCCAACCATATCACGACCAGTATCAGCCAAGCCACTGCGTCTTAGCGCATCCACATAATCGGCAGCGACCGGGATCGTCATTGATTCAATGTCCCTCTCTGTGCGTGCAAGATCTCTGGGCAGCACCTGTAGGACCGTATCAAGGGGAGCAACAATTCGGCGCTTCTCATGGTCGGAGTCAAAGGTCCTCACCGTAGCGTAGGTGAAATGCCAGAGTGAATCATGCCACACCATCTGCTGTCCATCCACACGTTCGAGGAGCGTGCCATCCGAATTAAATCGTTGTAGCTGAACACGATGAGCAGTACCAGTACGACGGTCAAAATATCCCACCGTGACGATGCTGGTCGGGTCGTTACGACGGTGAATTTCGCTCACGTAGATGTGCTGTGCCCTGCTGTGGATGTACAGTTGATCGTAGGCGAGTACGGTTTGGTTGGTGCGTGGTGCAATCCATCCTCCGGCAAAAAACATGATCGCACTCACGAAAATGCCAACAATAACATAAGGGATAACCAAGCGTTGGAGCGCAATGCCACTGGTCTGTAGCGCAATGACCTGCAGGGACTGCGCAAGTCGGCTTGTCGTAAAGATGGCAGCCAAAAATAGGGCCAGTGGGGAGACCTGCAGGATAATGTTCGGGATAAAACTGGGATAGTAAATCAGATAGATTTTCCGCATGGACGCGTTTCGGTCCAGAAAATCATCAATGTGCTCCAAATAGTGGATCAGGATAAAGAAGATGACCAGTACCACGATCAGGAATGTGTACGCGAGTAGCGTCCGTGTGATAACATGGCGGTCCATGGTCGTCAAAGCCATAGGATCATACCGTTTGGAAGTCTGAACAATCAGGCCTTAACTGTGTACCCTGCCTCACGCGAATCGTTCTACAACTCATGAAAGTTCACGAATATCAAGGAAAGGAAATTCTCGAAAAATATGGCGTTGCTATGCAGCCGGGGGAGGTTGCTTCAACGGTTGATGAAGCGGTATCTGCAGCTAAAGATATGATACCGGTTCATGGTGATCTGTTTGTAATCAAGGCTCAAATTCACGCGGGCGGACGAGGCAAGGGGGAGGAGTGAAGCTGGCGCAGGGACTGGATGCAGTTGAAGAGGTTGCAGGGAAAATTCTCGGGATGAATCTGGTCACGCACCAAACAGGACCCGAAGGACAACTGGTCCGCAAAGTCCTTATCGCACCTGCAGTGAATATTGCAAAGGAATACTATATCGGGGTCACGCTTGATCGTGCTCGCAGTCAACATGTCATCATGGCATCGACCGAAGGTGGTGTCGAAATAGAGAAAGTGGCTGCCGAAACGCCAGAGAAGATTCCTCAAGGTCTGGGCGGATGAGGCATATGGACTGCAGGCATTTCAGGCCCGTGAGTTGGCATATGGGCTTGGGTTCGAGGGGAAAACAGCACGACAGGCAGCCAACTTCATCATGGCACTCTTTCAAGCATACATGGGGGTTGATGCATCATTGGCGGAAATCAACCCACTCGTGCTCACCGAAGAAGGGGAGGTCGTTGCAATTGATGCCAAGCTCAATCTGGATGATAACGCTCTGTACCGCCATAAAGACCTGGCAGAGCTTAGAGATTTGTATGAAGAAGATCCTTTGGAAGTGGAAGCCCATGCATCAAATCTGAATTATGTGAAACTTGACGGGAATGTGGGATGCATGGTCAATGGAGCGGGGCTGGCCATGGCCACGATGGATATCATTAAACTGGCTGGCGGCAATCCAGCCAATTTTTTGGATGTAGGAGGAACTGCAAGTGCAGAGACGGTTGAGGCAGGATTTCGAATTATCCTGAAGGATCCGAATGTAAAAAGCAGTACTTGTAAATATCTTTGGGGGGATTGTGCGTTGTGACCGGGTTGCCCGGGGGGTGGTTGAGGCGGCAAAAAATGTTGGCATTGAGGTTCCGCTGATTGTACGGTTACAGGGCACGAACGCGTTACAGGGACAGGCGGTGCTGCAGGAGAGTGGTATTGCACTCGAATCGGCCGTATTATTTGAGCAGGCCGCAGAGAAAGTAGGTAAGGCGCTTGCCGCCTGAGGGATCAGAATGAACCAGGCACAAACATTGGATGCCCTTGAGATCAGAGAAGGTCTGGAGGGGCTTTCGCCGCAGTTGATCCGTATTCTTTATCGGCGGGCACCGTTACATCGGCCGGTTTCAGATCCACAGCGCCTGTGGGCAATGTTTGAAAATGCCTCTCTTGTGGTCACTGCATGGAAGGTGGGACGCCTTGTAGGGATTGCACGCGTGCTTACGGACGGGGTCGTGTACAGCTACCTGTGTGATTTAGCGGTCGAGCCAGATGTGCAGGGGTTGGGGATTGGGAAACGCCTGATGCGACACGTCCAGGATCGCTGCAAAGGGACGGAGTTGGTTCTTCGCAGCACACTGGGACGTTTTCCATAAGCACGAAGGGTTGAAGGCGGTTGAAGATGCCTGGGTCGTGGATCCCCGTTAGAGTCTGCGTTCTCAACGAATTAGATTCCCCGTCCCCGGAACCCTCGATTACGGTCTGCACGCGGTTGCTGGAAACGAAGGAATTCAGCTAGACGTCCGCTCTTTACGTGCAGGTTGAATCCCCAAGATTGAAAAGCACCGAACGGAATCCATCGGAACGACATATTCCAGCACTCAAATTCCTTGGCCAAGTTGAGGGTCGTGGTTACAAGTTGCTTCCGCTCAAAATCATATCCTGTTTGCCCCTGCACTCGCCAGGTTGGGGTTAAAGTGAAATTAAATCCCGTGTTGACGGTCGCCGAGCGGCGAAGCACCAGTTGCGGGCGGGAAATCTGATAGACAAAGCTCAAATTCAACGACCAGCTCTGCATTCCACCCGTCATGCCGGTAGATGAAAACGAATTGGTCGTTCCCCCTGTGAAAGGAGGAGGGGAACTCCCAAATTGCGGCATCGCTGGTGTGGGGGCAGAAGTATTGTCAACACGGGTACGCACACTTCCTCGAAGTTGCATACTGCCACGTACACTCAGCTGTGTTAACCGGGCAATCGCAAGATCCCGGAGGGAAAATACATAGGCATTGATGGTTCTGCGACCGTCCGCACTGAGTTTGTAAGGCGAGAAGGTGGAACTGAAGTTTACGTTGAATTTTCCGAGTATATTGGTTCGTGCACTAATTCGTATTGGGGCCATTCGGAGTGAATCTGCCGCAAGGTTATAGCTGCTGGACAGATTTAGGGTAAATAATTTGAGTACACGCGTCTGATCAGATCCTGTAGAGTCGATCCGCACCTGTTTGGTTTCGAATGTGTTGTCAAGTCCGAAACTGAGTGCTTTTTGAAGCCCGGTCTGTACACCGGGTACGATGGGATAGCGGCGTGGCATAATTCCCGTTGCGAGTGTGTCCGCAACGGGCTGCCCGGTTTCGTCAAACAGGAGACGAGTATATCCCCAGGCATCACTGCCGAAGTCCGGCCGATACGAAAATCCAAGGCGAGGTCTCAGGGTATGTCTTAATCCCTCATAGGTCCCAAGTTTGACAGGAAAAAGCCCATAAATAGTCGTATTGGCAGACACGCCGGCATTAAACTGCCGCAACGCAAAGAACCCCTGTTCAGCCGTGGTTTCGGTCGAACCATCCGCTTTCAATTGTCGTCGTTCCGAGGTGATGAACCACTCTTCCGTATAGTTTGCGTTTGGAGCAAGATTCAGACGTACCGATCCTAACAGCGGAATCCGCCTTATCGTAAATGGGGCGGCAATCGGGATACGGTGTCGGGCAGTAAAGCGAATTCGTCCATCCGTTTTACCAGTGGCCGTCTGGTATTTTTCTTCATTGAACAGTGCCTCATACCAAGGGTAATTCACTGGCTGTCCATTGGCTAGAGTATCTCCATTTGCAATTAACTCCTCGTCAGAAATGGGGCGAAACTCATATTGATTATTCATACGTGAGGTGATGCTGTACTGCAGCCTCTCATACCAGCGTTGATCTCGCCCACTCATCTCACGCTTGAAGGGGGACTTTGTGCTTTGTGAAAAAGATAACTGGGGGAACGTCAGATCAACGCTTCCGGTGGATACAACTTGCTGTTGCCGCATACTCAGAGAGATGGACCGCCCTCCTCTGAACGTATGGTTGAATTGGATCGAAGAGCCGATTGACTGCCGAACGTTATCACTGTATTGAGTGGAAACGGTGCGCAGATAGGTACTGGAGGTCAGGTTCACATTTGCGCTGAGTCGTGATTTTGGAGAAAAAGTTTGGTTGTGGTTCCAGCGGAAGCTCAGATTTCTTCGCTTAACCAAGTCCGGGTCATCACGCTCCCCGCTCCGTTCCTGAAGATAATCTACGTTCAAGTTTCCACTGAACGCGTTCAGCCGATTATATCGAAACGATGGATTGACTTGCCAACTTCCTTTTGTCCAGAGGCCGAGTCGGACTTGTGCATCCATCTTGTCGTTGAGTGCAAAATACCAGCCCCAGTTTCGCAGGAAGAATCCCCGCTCGTCTTCTCCATACTCTGGTGCCAGGAGTCCGCTTCTGCGCCCTTCCTGATAGGGTAGAAATCCAAAGGGCAACCAAAGTGGCATCGGAATATTGAAGATGTAGAGCTGAATCGGCCCTGTGTAGACCCATTTCTGATCAACGATCTTCATTCTCCGAGCTCTGAGCGAATAGGAGGGGGTCTCATCTGGAGCACAATTACAGGTGGTATAGAGTCCGTCCTGAATGAAGATGGTGCTGTCTTCTCGGACTTTTGCAATGCCTGCTTGAATGAAGCCTTCTTCGAACTGGGTTCTGGCTGCGGTGACTCGTCCACGGCCGGTTCCAATGTTATAGGCCAGTTGAGAGCCGGTTAAGGTCTCACTCCCTTCAGAGAATACGGGAGCGCCCACTAGCCCGGAGTCGGTAGCGAGCCCATAAGCTGCGAGCTCATCTTGTTCTAAAAGCAGATCAACGAAGTAGGCACTGAGTGTGACTGCTTCGTAAGAAACACTGGCGTTGCCGGCTAAGGTGCCACGGTCTCCGGTCTCTAAATCAAAGTGTAGGACTAAAGAATCCCGGGCGCTGAATTTTATTGGAGCATCAAGCGGTTCCCCCTCCTGCGCCTCTGCAATGTGAGGCAACACTGTGAGTAGGCAAATCGTGACAGTCTGGATTAGCCAGGCTGAGGAGAAATGATCATTTCTGTTTCTCGTCATCAAGTTGGTCGAACACAAGGCAGGCTGCTCCAAGCATGCCAGCCTCATTTCCGAGCGTTTCCTGGATTACGGTCACATCTTCATGCATGCCGGGCTTAATGTAGGACAGGATGACATCCCGGGCTGGTTTCAGCAGCATATCTCCGGCTTTCGAAACCCCACCGCCAATCACAATGGTACGTATATCCAGTAAATTCACAATGCCTCCCAAAGCGCAGCCCAGCTTTTGACCTGCCCATTCAAGGACCGCAATGGCCCCGGGGTCGTTACTCATTGCTGCTTCTGTGATGGTGGCTGGAGTAAGGTTTTCCAGACCTGGAGCTACGTGTAGCATACTGTCTGGGTATTGTTCAAGTTGCTCCCGTGCATGTCCGGTCAGGAATCGCTGACCAAGGTAGGCTTCAACGGCCCCGTTCACACCGGCCATGTCGGGTGGCCCATTGTAATCAATAGATACATGTCCAATCTCGCCTGCTGCCCCAGTCTCTCCACGAAAAATCCGCTTGTTAAATACAATCGCTCCGCCGACCCCCGTACCGAGTGTGACCATGATATAGTGGTCATGATTCCGCGCCGCCCCGTAGCGTCCAGATCCAAGCGCAGCTGCATTGGCATCATTCTCAACAAAGACACTGAGACGTCGGCCTAAGCGTTTTTTCAAGGCCTGGCGTAGGTCAACCACCCCCCAACCTGGCATATTTGGAGGATGAATCAGATTTTTTCTGTCGAGATCGATGGAGCCGGGGGCTCCAATACCAATCCCAGCGATACGCCCTTTACGTCGCATCAATGGTTTTACAGCCGCTGCGATTTGTGACAGTACATGGTCTTTGCCCATGTCGGCACCCGTCTCAACGGAGTTGGTCTTGACAAGACCGAATGCTTTATGCACTAGTGCTGCCTTGATGTAAGTGCCGCCTAGATCAATACCGATTGCTTGCATTATTCCTCTACTCGATAAACAGTTTCTCCTTCGCGCCGCATGCCGTACTGCTCACGTGCGATTTTTTCAATGACTTCATCACTTGGTGGAGCTTCAAGCAAGGCCTGAAGTTCTATAATTTCAGCCTGTAGCCGGGCATTTTCTTTGAGGAGTTCCTCATGCTCCTTCTGCCAATCCTGGTAGCGTCTCCAGCTATAGCTGTCAAACCAGACAAATTGCAGCAGTAGCCATACTGCAATTGCAGAGCCAATCAGGACTAGAGGCGAGAGCCGTCTGCGTTTTGAGGCCGGTTGTTTTGTCTTGGCCATCATGAACCTGCTTTTATTGGCAGCGAATCCCCCTTTTACCAGGGAAAAGGGCAGAGTTGCCAAGATCTTGTTCGATGCGAAGTAATTGATTGTATTTTGCGAGCCGATCACTTCGACTAGCGGACCCGGTCTTGATCTGACCGCTATTGGTGGCGACTGCAAGATCGGCAATGGTGGTATCTTCCGTCTCCCCCGATCGGTGGCTAATGACGGCAGAAAAATGGGCTTTATGGGCCATTTCGATTGCGTTCAGGGTTTCGGTGAGTGTACCGATCTGGTTCAGCTTAATCAGGATTGAGTTTGCGGCATTTTCTTCGATACCACGTTGAAGACGCTTTGTGTTGGTCACAAATAAGTCGTCTCCCACGAGCTGTACGCGATCTCCGATGGTTTCCGTAAGCAAGGCCCATCCTTGCCAGTCATTTTCATCAAGTCCATCCTCAATTGAGATAATGGGGTATTGGCGTACCCAATCCTCCCATAAACGCACCATGTCTTGGCTGGAACGCTTTCTATTGGGATCGCTTTTCCAGAATACGTACGCTCCGTCTTCGAACATCTCACTCACCGCCGGGTCAAGTGCAATGAACACATCCTCTCCAGGCGAAAAGCCGGCCTGGACTACGGCTTCCAGGATGACTTCAACAGCCTCTTCGTTGGATTGTAGATTAGGCGCAAAGCCTCCCTCATCACCGACTGCGGTGCTGTAGCCTTTTACACTCAACACTTTCTTGAGGTGATGAAAAACTTCGGTTCCCATACGAAGCGCTTCAGAAAAAGAGATTGCACCGGCAGGCATGACCATAAATTCCTGCATATCGACGCGGTTGTCTGCGTGGCGCCCTCCATTGATGATATTCATCATTGGGACGGGAAGTATACAGGCATTCGTTCCGCCAATGTAGCGGTACAGTGGTAGACCAACTACGGAGGCAGCAGCTTTGGCTGCTGCGAGAGAAGCTCCCAAGATGGCATTTGCACCTAACCGCTTTTTATTGGGGGTTCCATCCAACTCAATGAGTGTACGATCAAATCCAACCTGATCGCATACATCATATCCTTTCAGGGCTCGGGAAATTTCTTCATTCACATGTGCAACGGCATTCGAGACTCCTTTCCCCAAATAGCGGGAGGCATCTGCATCACGAAGTTCAACTGCTTCATGTTCACCGGTAGAAGCGCCACTGGGAACAGCCGCTCGACCAAAGCCGCCATCATCGGTGACAATATCAACTTCCAGAGTTGGGTTTCCTCTGCTATCAAGAATTTCTCGTCCTTGGATAAGTTCTATTTTTGACATATTAGGGAATAATATAGACTACAATGAGCCCCTAGCAAACCCAACCCATAGAAGTTTGGGTGGGGATATGAGCATGAAAGGGAAAAATTGCCATAGGTTCGTCATTGGGCAAAAAAATCCGCTCAGAGAATTTTGCAATCCAGATGAAAGAATCTTCAAGCACCTATTTGATTGATCGTTCAATGACCACAATGTATCGGCAACGGATTGAGGCAGACACAGAATAGGATTCCAAGGAGAACGGATCGTCCGGTTTTTTCATTACAGAACGATAGACAGGCCACGGTGAAGTTGCATGATCGACTATCGGCGCTGTCGAACGGTCGTTGACCCACTGATTGTCATCCCCCGGCACGTATAACTTACTTGGGCGCTTTCACCGTTACTCCAGTCGGCAACATAAAAAATATCTTCGGCGGTTGGGAACGCAGTTGCCATTCGGTTCACTCCATCCTGATCACCAATCCGGGCATACTGGTCTGCAATGATCCAAAAAACGGCAGCTTGCTCACGGTCCGCGACCCCACAACTGGCAACAGCCGTAGAATAGAGGTTTGGAATCGCGATCTGGGCAGGCTTGAAGTCCGGGTCGGCATCCGAGGCTGCTCGAAATTGATCCCTTGCCTGACGAAAATCCTCCATATCCTGATAGGCAAGGCCCAGATTGTAATAGTCCTGAGAACGGATTTCGATGTCTGGGATTGCTTCCATCTGGCGGAATGTTTCGATGGCTCGTTCATTGTCCCCATCTTCAACATACATTCTGGTCAGCAGCCGCAGCGTTGCGGCAGTCGGTTCCAGAGAGAGAACCTTATCTGCCAGAGCGAGCATTTCCTCACGATAAGCTTCCTGCTGGTACAACTCGAAAAGTTGTGTGACCAGTTCCGCATTATCGGGTTCAGCCTCATACTGCTCTTCCAGGAAGGCAATCTGCTCGTCGGGAGGAATGACGACAAAGTACTTGTGGATCAGGCCTTCAACGCTTTCTTCATCTCCCCGCTGGTTTCTGAGTTCACGCAGGAAATCCAGTGCTCCTCCGATATCTCCTGACTGATACAGATCTGAGATAATGACATCAAGGTAATAGGGATCGATCCGCTTTGGATCCATCTCATACGTCCCCCGATATGCCGCGATCATATTGGAACGCTGGTCTGCAAGTTCATTGATATTGGTTTGGATAAAACGCCCCTTGTTTCGGGTCCAGATAAAGGGATCAAAATCGGCTTCAAGTTCGGAAAGGACGGGGATAACCCGATCATAGTGAACCAGTGCCGAGTCCAACCAGGAACGTTTTGCTGCCTCATCCTCCTCTGCGTTGGCCAAAGCCTGGAAGGTCTCAATTGCACGCCTGAAGTTCACATCGCTGTTGCGGCTGAATCCAGGTGCATTGTAGAGTATCCATACGAGATCGGATACCGCGTCTCGGAAATTCTCATTCTTGTAGTTCTCATAATAGAGACTGTAGTGGATACGCGTCTCCTGGTCACCCGAAGCAGCTTGTGCCCGAACGGTTGGCACCAATAGGATGAAGGTTGCCAAGACGGTTGAAAGAGGAATAAGGGTACGGCGCATAGGAATTCGGGATTGAGTAAGTGGATAATTTAAGCAAGAAAACATAATTAAGCCACTTTATCCAAGTCTTCGTTTGACGAACCAGCGTTCCCCAATGTTCAGAGTGGCCGAAACTCCGATAAACCGATCTCGGATTAAATTATAATTGGTAGAGCCGCGGGTTCCGATTTCAAAGGATATGTCAAGCCTGCTACCTAAAAATAATGTAGGTAGTCCAAATCCTCCTGTGATGGCAGACACTACAATATCTCTTTCGGCAACGGGGCTGACATACAGATTATCTCTGTAGAATCCCAGGCGGTATGCGGTTCGGCGCAGGTAGGTTGCCTGCATAGAAGCACCCGCCGGGACAAATTCAATTCCCCCGGAGTAGCGTGTGCGGTCACGCAGGTGGTTTGACTCATAGGCTGCGAAGGGGAGAGTAGTAGATGCTGTTGACCAAGGTTCATGTCGAACCTCAGCACTAATCAGCCAGCGATTTTGATATCGAAAAGACGCCCCTCCACTGAGCCGGTAAGGAAGCTTGATGTCTCCGCTACTTGCGGTTCCAAGCGTATCAAGGTTCAGGCTCTCTCCCAGAGTGAGTGTTCGGGTACCTTCCAGAGTCACCGGCAGGCGGCCGCTGGCAGCAAGAACCAATTCATGATTTTCACCATCAAGGGATATAGCGATCCCCATGGAAGAGGTAAAGCCCGTCATGCGTGTGCTACTTGCCAAATTTGTTTCCAGGAGATCAGCATTTCCAAATGCAGTACGGCGCACTTCTTCGGTGATTCCAAACAGGAAGTCAGCAGAGGCACCAATGGAGGCCCAGGATGTGAGTTGTAAGCCCATTCCGACTCGTGCCATATGTAAGCCCCCCGATCCTTCATGGTTGATCTGGTACAATCGATTCTCGCCCGACGGTAATTCCAAGGTACCGTTTGTGGATACTTTGTAATGTATTCGGCTGTAGGGTTCGTACGAAAGTCCGAGCCCCAATTTCGTATTCATAAGGGGGACCCCAATCTGCAGTGCATTAAAGTTGCCACGCATGAACTGCTCACTCCTTCCGGCTGCATCTTGGGCACGCAATTGATCAAATTGAGCTCCGACAGCCACGCGGACCAAGGCCTGGCGGCTCCATGTTGCAGGGTTGCTGAAATTCATGTAGTCATACGAAAAGAGTGCTACCCCTGCGTCCCCAAGAGCGTGCGCTTGACTGGATGCAAAAGAGCTCAGTTCACCGATTCCATACCGCGAATAGAAGGAGCCATCGTCCCGTCCCTGACCGTGAACGGCAGGTGCTAGGAGGAATGCCGTGAACACAAAAAGTAGCCAATGCCTTCTCATGGAGACAAAATGATAGTTGCCCGGGGAGATAAATCCTGGGCATCTGCACCGTGAAACAGTGCAGCGTTCAAGGAATGACTTACAATAGGAGCGCGTAATTCCAGACGGCTATACTGCTGTGATCCAAAAAATACACGCTGAAAAAAGACACTAACATCACGTTCCGAGAAGCGATACTTGCCATCATTGATCGTCGCCTGTCCAACCAGGACGGCAGGATCGGTGTCGTCCAGAGGAACGGCAACCAGTTGTAGGATCTGTGGAAGAGGGCGGACAAAGTTCTCTGGAGCGGCCTGACTGGCAGTTGTATCCACGCTGAAGATCAACTCCACGCCATTGATGGGCTGGTTCTCAAATTCATCAAATGCAAAGTCAAGCTCAATGGCAGGTCCTGCGCCATCCTGGAACAGCAAAAATTCACTTGGTATGTCAGAAGGGCGCGAACGCTCAATCTGTGTATGGGTACTGCTTACGTTATAGGTAGTCAATCCACCGGATGAGGTTACCTCCAAAACGGTCGTGGTAGCGGTAAAGCCAATCACCTGGCCACTGCCATTTTCGATCAGGGCGAATCCGTGAAATTCCGTTTCAAAGTCAGCGCTCCGAAGGACATCTTCATTCTCACTAACCCATGAGTCTGGCAGATCCACGGTCGTCAGTGTATCCTGAGTGGTTACGGTTATAATGGCAGGACCAACGTCCAGGCCGGTATTGGACCGGCGTCCGGTATGATTCCATTCTTGGAGAATTTGATGGATCTCAAATTGAACCGTCGCCAGGGTATCTCCAAAATTATAATTGCGGGAAAGTTTTAGTTGGACACGACTGATGCTATCCGATGGGGCTCCGGAAAAATCGCCGACAAAGTCAAGAAAGCCATGGGTTGCAATCTGTCCCGTCAGAGGATCGTCAACAGATCCCACGAGCACACGGGGTGCAGATCCCGTGATGTCAACCAGTGCAGAGGCTGAAAATGAGGTGACCTGCGCCGTTTTTGTCTGAAGATTTACTTCGCTTCCCAGGAGGTCCAAGCCGACATCGGAGACGGCATCCGAGCAGGAGGCCACTATCAGTGGGACAGTCAGCAGAAAGAAAAAAAGAATTGAACGCATAAAATGACCGAGATGGGCAAGACAATAGCCCAAGAACGAGGAAGCCGACGATATTGGTATTCTTAAAGTACGACCAACAAAGGGTTACCCTCGAAACAGGCTCGATGTTCCCGGTCAGGCGGGTTCGGCACTGCATGCCATTTGATAGAGATCCGTTCTGTATCACTGAAGACATGAGGCGGTTCTGTGCTCATCACGATCTATCGCTGATTGTATACTCAATCCCTTTACAAGAGGACGCCTGCTTCGGTGATGATCGCCCGGTACTACGTAATGTGCACGCTCGAAATCTGATGAGCGCTTGGCGGCATTGCAATTTGGGTTTCGGCGATCGGTTCAACCATGGATGAAGTCATCATCGCCTAGATGCGACAGAGCGATTCATCGGTACTCCCAATCATTGGAGGGGGTAAGGAAGAGTAGGTTTTAGAGAATTGGGCTGCTCACAGTGAAATACTGGGCTCATGGGCTCGGCACGAAATAAATGGGAATTACTCCCGCTGTTTTATGATGTGCCTTAAGAAATCGGGAAGAAGCTTACATTACCCACTCGGCCGACAGCAGTTCTGCTTGCTCAAGCACGGTACGCGTTGCTTTTTCCTGTTTGTCAGGAGGGTAGCCATGGCGGCGAAGGACCTTTTTTACAAGAACGCGGAGTTTCGCGCGGACGCTCTCTCGAAGCGTCCAGTCGATCTCGAGGTTCCCCTGCACGGTTTCCACAAGCTCCTGGGCGATCGCGTGTAGTGTGTCATCTCCGAGAATCTTGACGGCGCTGTCGTTTGTCCCGAGGGCGTCATAAAAGGCGAGTTCATCTTCCGAGAGCCCGAGTTCTTCTCCCCGCCCCGCGGCCTTGCGCATCTCTTGTGCAAGGCCGATCAGCTCCTCGATGACTGCCGCTGCCTCTATTGAGCGGTTTTGGTAACGGCGGATTGTATTCTCAAGCATTTCAGTGAATGACCGTGACTTAACGATGTTCTTGCGTCGTTGAGTCGAAAGCTCATTTTTTATGAGTTTCTGCAGAAGCTCAACCGCGAGATTTTGCTGCCTCATCTCCCGCACTTCGCCCAGGAACTCGTCTGACAGTATGGAGATATTCGGTTTCTTAAGCCCGGCGGCGGCGAATATGTCCACTATTCCTTCGGGCACCACTACGCGCGAGATTATCTGACGCACTGCATGGTTAAGCTTTTCATCTGGAACCTCGCTGTCGGGGGAGCGCTTGGCGAGGCTTTGCCCGACGACTTGGAAGAACCCGAGGTCGTCCCGTATTTTGAGAGCTTCTTCATTAGGGACAGAGAGGGCGAAGGCACGGGAGAGTTCACGCACATGACGGATAAAGCGATCCTTTCCATCTTCCTGCGCGAGTATGTGCTCCAAGGCACTAGGAAGCAATTTCAGTTTTTCTTCGGCGGAACTTTTTGTCCATGCAGACCAGTCAAATCCGTGAAAAAGTTCGCTACATATCTCGTATTTCTCAATCATAACGCCGACGGCTTCTTTCTGATCAAGGGTGGTCTTTCCCCTGCCGCCGCTTTCCGTGTAGGTCGCAAGTGCCTTTTTAAGCTCGTTTGATATTCCCAGATAATCGACGACGAGACCTCCGGGCTTGTCCCCGAAAACCCTGTTGACGCGGGCTATCGCCTGCATGAGGCCGTGGCCGCGCATCGGCTTGTCAAGGTACATCGTATGAAGACTAGGAGCGTCAAAGCCCGTAAGCCACATGTCGCGCACGATAACTATCTGAAAATGGTCATCACTTTCCCTGAAACGCTTTGCTAGCGATTCGCGCCTGGTTTTATTCCGGATATGATTCTGCCAGTCAGGCGGGTCGGAAGCAGAACCGGTCATCACTATCTTGATCTTTCCTTTTTCGTCGTCTTCGTGGTGCCATTTGGGACGGAGCCTCGAAATCTCTTCGTAAAGATCTACGCATATGCGCCTGCTCATGCAGACGATCATGGCTTTTCCCTTAAGGGATTCGAGTCTTGTCTCGAAATGCTCGACAATATCCTCTGCAACCAGCCCCAGTCGCTTTTTTGCACCAATTATCACTTCAAGCTGGGCCCATCTTGTTTTAAGCCTTTCCTTTCTCTCTATCTCTTCCCCTTCTGTCACCTCCTCGAAATCGGGATCGATTCTTGGCCGCTCATCCTCATCAAGGACTACCTTTGCTAGACGGCTTTCGTAGTATATCGGCACAGTCGCCTCGTCCTCGACCGCGCGCTCTATGTCGTAGACACTTATGTAGTTACCGAATACGGCCCGGGTGTTTGCGTCGCGAAGTTCTATAGGCGTCCCTGTGAAGCCGATAAAAGAGGCATTTGGAAGCGCGTCTCGCATATGTCCTGCGAATCCATCCTCAAATTCGTACTGACTCCTGTGTGCTTCGTCTGCTATGACTACTATGTTGCGTCTTTTGGAAAGCGTGGCGTGACGGGTTCCCTTCTCCTCGGGGAAGAATTTCTGGATAGTGGTGAAGATAACCCCTCCCGATTCGACCGAAAGTTTCGCTTTCAGATCTTCGCGGCTCTCTGCCTGTGTCGGTGGCTGGCGAAGCAGTTGCCCGCAGCGAGAGAATGTCCCGAAAAGCTGATTGTCAAGATCGTTTCTGTCCGTTAGGACTACTACAGTCGGGTTCTCCATAGTAGGTTCACGGATAATTCTTCCCGCATAGAATACCATCGTCAGGCTTTTGCCCGATCCTTGGGTATGCCATACCACTCCGACACGCTGGTCGCCGAGATCTCCACCATATTTTCTGTGAGGATCCAAGTTCTCTTCCCGGGCCGTCCGCATGAGTTTAGTGGCGCGAAGGGTTTCAGATACCGCCACCCTGACCGCGTGGAACTGATGATAGCCCGCCATTTTTTTCTCAAGCGCCCCGCCGTAGTCTTCAAAAACCGTAAAATCTCGCAGAAGCTCAAGAAAGCGGCTTTTCTCAAAAATGCCTTCAATAAGCACTTGAAGCTCAGGATAGAAGGTTGGGGCGAGACTCTCTCCTTCAATTGTCCGCCAGCGCTTGAACCATTCGAGACCTGCTGTAAGCGAGCCGACGCGTGCTTTCACGCCGTCTGATATGACAAGCGCCAGATTGAAGATAAAAAGCGAAGGGATTTCTTCCTTGTAGGTTTGTAGTTGTCGCCAGGCGGATGTAATTGTCGCGTTTTTATCAACGGGAGACTTGAGTTCGATTATGGCTAGGGGAAGGCCGTTTACAAACACCACGATGTCTGGGCGACGGCTATGTTCGCCTTCAGATACGGTGAACTGGTTAACGACAATCCAATCATTATTATCAGGTTCGTCAAAATCAAACACCTGGGCCTGACCCCACTTGAGCTTGCCATCATCCCCTCGGTATTCAACCGTTACACCATCCGTGGCCATGCGGTGGAACGCGCGGTTCCGGGCTTCAAGGTTTTGGCCTTCGGGGTTAAGCAGTTTGCGCTTAGCGTCATCTATCGCTTCCAGGGGAAGTTTGGGATTCAGCCGGAAGAGCGCCTCGCACAGAGTTGTTGGGAATAGGACATCTTTATGAGTTTCGCGAAGAGAGTTCTCGCCTGGCTGCATGTCCGCTCCGCCGATTACCAAGTAGCCGATCTCGCGGAACCAGCCGAGAGACGCTTCCTCCACTACCGACTCTGATAATAGTGACATGGGCTATGTCTTCTGCTGATCAGGCGCGGTGAGGTTCTCAATACGCTTGAGCCAGCGGTCAAAATGCTGACACTCGGACCGCATGCGGTCAATGCCTATCTTGGTTGAGATTTCAATGCCGTGTATGACTTTTTTGTATGACGGGTGAAGGAGATTCTGGAGTCGCACCGAGGGATGCGTGTCAGCTCCGTCGTTTATGTATTCGGGACTTTTTGAGTTTTTACGTATGCTTGCGAGTTTCCCGGCAAATGCCTTCCATTCGGGTTCCGCCTTCACAAAACCGGTCGTGTCCGAAAACAGCAGAGCTTCGAATTCATAGGGCTGAATGTGAGGAAAGAAGCGATCAGGCCGGCACCTTGCCTCGCGTATAACGGCAACATGAAATGCAGTCTCGATTTCTGTCGCGTGTTCAATCGGGTCCGACGTCTCGGAGACATCCTCAAGTCCGGGGAAGTCCGTTGGCAGGGAAAATAGATCAAAAAATGTCGTGACATAGATGTTTTGCCGTTCCCGAAGAGTATTTCGAAGGTAGCGGAGTACACGTTGTCCGCTGAGCGCGCCACCTTTTCCACGACGCGAAGTCGGGATGAGGCGTGGTTCCGCAAACACCCCTTTTGGCCAGAGCTTATGATAGAGGAGTTTGTTCACGAAAGCTTCTTCGGTTCTTCCTTCGCAGGCAATAATGACTGTCTTCATGGTCGGGGTCTGCCGCCAAGCACGTTCATTTTCCAGAGTTCGTCGAGCGTGTAGTCTTCAAGCCAGTCGGCAAGGTATTCTGAGTCCAGCCTTTTAAAGACGGATTCATTGTTCTTGCGATCGACAACCACGATGTCTTCGGGTTCAAAATGACTTACAAGTTCCGCGGATTGCGTTGAGACAATAACCTGTTGCATGGTGGCTGCGTGCTGGATCATTTCGGCCAGCAGCGTCAGTGCAAATGGATGCAATCCCAACTCGGGTTCGTCAATGAGAATGAGGTTCGGCTGAAGATTTTCCGGCTGATTTAACAGAGTAGCGAGACAGATGAAACGCAACGAGCCGTCCGAGAACTGTCGGGGACCAAACGGCGTGTCTGGATTTCCCCATGCCTCATACCATTCAAGGTCCATGCTGTCGCCAAGACTCTTGCGGTAGACGAAGTCTCCGAAAAACGGAGCCGAGAGGCGGACTACATTTATGATTCTTCGGTAGTGGTCAGGGTAATGTTCATAGAGATGGCGCAGAAAAGGTGCAAGGTTTCCAGCGTCCGGTTTTAGTCGAAGGTTGTCGCGTACCTCTGATCGATTTCGCACGTGAGCCGTATCGCTCATGTCCTGAAAGTGAAACACGCGCCAGCGTCTCATGTTGGGCAAAACATAAGATGCAAATTCCCCATACTTAATATCTGCCACGCATGATTCGCTATATCCGCCGGGCCATACTGAGGCACCGGACTCTGTTTTGAAACCGCCAGTGTTGAAATCTAGAAAATTGAAATCTTCAGCGCTGAAATCTCCAACAACTCCTGGGAAGATCTTCTCGCCGGAAAAGGCTACTGAGTCAGTTGTCGATTCAAGTAAAAACTCGTATTCGTGGCGGTTGTTTTCAAATGACAGGGCCACTCCAAGCCTTGAAGTTAGTTTTCGTCCGCCGAACAGCAATGCATCTGGCCCACCCTCGTTTTTGGCAAAAAGCTGAAGACGCTTCTGCGAAAGGGCGGAGAGCATTTTAAACAGACTCAGAAGGTTGCTTTTGCCGGCTCCGTTGGCACCGATCAGCACATTCAGAGGCCTCAACTCGAAATTTTCGAGCTCACGAATTGACTTGAAGCCACGAACGGAAAAATGCTTTATGTGGGGCATGGGCTTATCACTACAGACTTCAATTTTCTTTCGGGATGTTTTATATAGATGTTGCTTTTCTTTGTCAAGTGGTCTATGCGGGCCCCTTCAAGTGCCTTGCTAGTCCCAGTTTTGGGTGGTGTGCATCCTCATATTCTAGTGGTGGTTCTCAGCAGTGATTCTCTCGGTGAGACATTCGTTAAATGCTGTAAAGCTTCAGATTGTTTATAGATTTCTTGTCTCAATTTCTCAAACTGTTTATGAATCTGCTTTTGCGATAAGAGGAAGAAAATGCTGAGAGCGACATCGAAATTTTCTCTCGCAACGGTACGAACTCCCCGTTTGCACACCTAAGCCGAATCTATAGCATATCGGAGCTCGGGCAACGGATCGTCCTTTGCAGCCTGTAACCAGCTATCAATCGTGTGATTATTTTGGAGACCATGCCTATACATAGATAAGGCAAGTTGAACAGTATAATTCCGTAAATCCGGCAAATCATTATTTCCCTCAACATTTTCTCTGTCGTACTTCAATTCCTCTAATAGGTACGTAAGTCCCTCTAGAGCCATATCGCGAATGCTCTCCTTTTGTGTACCAGACCCTTTGTCAAAAATCCATTTAGCAACTTGCAGGGCAAATCCGAGGGTTTCTTTTCTAGGGGTGGCAATCATAACACCAATCTCACGAACTAAGTCATCTGGGGGAGGCTGAATACGTGAGGCAGGCTCAACTGCAAGCAACAACCACTTGAATAGTGCTTCCAACGCTGCCTCCGCTAGATCTTTATCCTGCGAAATCAACCTTAATCTCATGGCTTGAGAAAGTTCGTCAAAGTGATTCTCTAAGACCGTTGATAGGCCAGGAATAAATCCAAAGGCAGAAAATCCCAAATCACTCAGCCCCTTCATTTTCTGATGGAGTTTTTCGGCGAGATCTACCGGGATTTTGACTTCAGCGAGGATTGCACTTATCCCATTTATTTCGGTTATAACAAATTGGTCAACAGAATGAAGGCTTACAAAAGCTGAAGAGTTTTTGGAAGCTGGCATGGGGGCATTTGACCACTGCCAAAGGATATCAATCAGGAATTGTTCTTCCGTTTCAGAAAGAGCCAGTGATTTCCCGCGAGTCTTCATACCTGAAAAGGCTTTCCCAACTTGGTCCAGAGTCTTTCTAAGTTTTCCCTCATTTTCTTTCACACTCTCCCTGTCTGAGAGATATCTGTTGTGAAAGCGCTGCTTTGCCAAACCAGGCTCAGGAAGCACCATAAATGCCCATTCAAACAGCGAGGTCTCTTTCGGCAGGCCGGTTGATTCCGTAAATTTCTCGTTCCAGAGAGCTTGCATAACCTTGATAGTCTCTTCCTCGGTTAGCCGGTTCCATGATGCAATGTGATGGACCCAAAGAGATGATCGCTTACGGGCTTCCCCGCCCTCATTCAGCCCACGCACTAACTGGCTGACGATCTGTTGCCAGCGACTCTCGTTATCATTTGTGCGATCAGGTGGCGGCAATTGTTCCTGCAAAAGCTCGTTTGGGTCTGGGTAAAGAAAAAGCGGACGTACTGCATTGTCCACCCCAAATATTGGCGCAGCTAACAAGTCAAGAACACGTTCCGCCCTACGTTGTATGGGAAGGGCAAGCCAAGATCGCCTTAGCGTATTGCAAAGAGGTTGATGTAGCCATTGCTCCCGGATGATGGTTTCATTTTGGTAAGCCCTGAGAGCGCTGCTGAGCACTTCTTCCATATCCTCAGGGTCTAGGAGAACCACAAGCCGGGACCGGACCTCCATCGCTACTCGCATTCGTTCAGTCCAGAATCGTCTCCGACCACCTGCATCAGCAACACCGATCCGAGGTAATGCGTACTCAATGACGCTGTTACAAATACGGGTCAACTTTCTTGCCAATTCCACAGGCATCAAGGTAACACGAGCCCGTGATAGTATTCGCTCAAAAAGATCATCTTTATCATAGCTCAAAGTTCTGAGGATCAGGCGCACGGCCACTTCTGTGTCTGACACGGACAATTCCTCCGCTGCAGTTTTCAAAGTACCAAAGCTAAAAGTAGGCAATCCAGCTACCTCGGATAACCGAATCACCCGATATGCGGCTTGCTGACGATATTGTCCAGCATTTGAGAACTGCATTCCAGGAATTGTCCTCCTTCCTAAATCGAACACCGAAACGACCTCTCTTTTGTTCTCAGGTGTTAATACATTTCCGTACTCGCGTATCTCAGATGACGTATCACACTTCATAGGGGCCAATTCTCGCCACCTTTTGTTGAAGCGGTCAGGTGAAAACTCGGCCTTATCTTGATCAGACTGACCGAATCGCATCCAACTAATTGCTGACTCAATTACCGCTACTTGCCACAAAGCCCATCCTTCGCGAGAAGGCCCTACCACGCTACGAATGTTGTCGGGAATCTCGCGAATAGCAGAAAATGCTTTTCTGGATAACTCGAATGCGTCGTCAATACGATTCATCTCATAGAGAAGAGTGGCCTTCCGTACCATCCAGAATGGGTCACAGTCCTCTGGTGACCAGTTACTGAGCAAATCCGATAGCGATTTGTAATCCAGTGAGTAAATCGCCCAGAGGCAGCGCTCATGATGTATCCGCTGTGCAACATCGGGGGCGTCGTCCTGAAAATCTTCTAATGCCTCAAGTCTTTCCTTAAACGTCTCGTGATCAAACCTTAATCGTGCATTTGTTACGAGTGCCAGCATGACATTTCGATAGTCTCGACGTACGTCACTCCACTCGATTCCCGTTTTGGGTGCACCGCTAATAGTGCGATTCTGGCAGTTTATTTGCCGAAGAACATCCTGCGCAGCTAACTCAAGTTCACTTAATAGGGGATCCAGTAATATCTCTCGACGCCATATCAATTCGTAAATCACATTCAGTTGTTGCACAAGATCAAGTTCGGGCAACACCTTCAAAATTATCGGTTCCCAGTCATCAGTGTTTAAACTGATAGCCCTCCGCACACTAATTGGAACAGCCAGCCAGCCTGGGTATAGGTTTCTGTTATGAGTCCAAATCCAGATAATTCTATCTACCTGTGCTGAAAGGCCTTCAGGACCAGATTTATCGCTGGGCCACGGTTCTTTTTGGGGCTCGTCTGTTTTGATCTCTCCAACGGGTTGGAGGGCATCAGGTACGTCCATGCCCAGATATCGCCGTGTTTGTGGTAAGGGCCATTTTGTGATCATGTACGGTTTTCCACGCTCAAGCACGTACAAAATCCATTTTGTTGCATATTTGTGCCGCTGATGCTCAGGCCATTGATCTGCTTTGGGGTGACGGGCAAGGTCAATAGCAACGACATTCCGGTGTTCAAGCATTCTTCGTCGATGATATGAGAGGCCCAACCACCCTGCCAAGTATATCTTTGGTGCTGATTCTCCAAGGTTGTCGCGAGCCCAACCCGTCCAATGAATAAAATTTGAGTCATCTCCCGAGAACCCGATCAGTAGAAATACGGTTTCCATCATGGCTTGCCGCACCGTATTCACGAACGGTGCAAACTTTACCGGGTAGGTCCTATAATCTTCCTGAGTGCAGATCAATGGAAAGTGTGCGGGAAAAGACCCGTGCAACTTGACTATGCGGGGCCGGGCAGCCAGTGGGATCTCGTCCTTATTTCGGAGGATGCTGTATTTACGTTCAGGAACAGAAGTAAGCGATTTTTCCAAGAGTGTATCCCAATTAGTAGTAAAGACATCACGCCAGGGAAGACGTAGCAAACGTTTGTGCACATCCGTAGGCCCGAACTGGTTGTCACGAATACGATCTTGGAGGAATTGGTTCAGTCTACCTCGTCCGAATGCGGCCTCATATTCTTGGGCCAGCCGCGGAAAATTATTAGGTTCGATTGATTGATGGGTGACATTCCCACAGTTATTATGCTCTCGCTGCGGGTATAAGTCTTTGAACAATGATTCTGTCAGATCGTCCAACGTCGGTAGAATATCAGTACTTGGGATCAAGCTAGATGCATTTCTGCTCAAACCGGCCCCGACCATAACTGAAGCACCGTCGGGGCGTTTCCAAAGTGCATCACGGACTTGGTCAATATGACTCTGATCAGGTAGGCACATAAGCAGGGGATGGTTTTGGAAAGTGTGTTGGTACTGCCAATAACGTAATTTCGATATTTGTCAAGTCCAGAGAATTAAATGGCCAAGGAGATATCCACAGACACGTCCCGTATCCATTGTGGACTGCAGCAAAATACTCTACGTGAACATAATTCTTAGCCTGCCACTGCAAACTCGCCTGCTATCAGAGTAATTTCACGGAGAGGTATAGTACCAAAAATAGTTGAATATGGTGTTCATAACCGGTTGGAAGTGGGTTCAAGGTATTATTTTGTATTCGTTCCAGCAGGGCTGTTTGCAGGGCGGACAATTGGTCTGTGTACTAGATCTGTTTCAGTTGTGGTCCTGCCTTTCTCAGGGCCAACTGATCCGAGTTGAGCTAGCCTGAATTACCGGGAGGATTTTGGTATGTGAGTTTTAGGGGCGTTTGGCGAACTGTACTCGGAGGATTTTATTGTTAAGCCAGGGGATTCTTTGTCGTAATTCAGGGTATCCAGCTGCAATCAAGTAGTTGGTTTTGGCCCTTGCCCGCAACTGGACCAGGATTTCGTCTTGGGTGATGGTTACATTTCCATTATGTTTGACCAAATCCCGGTAGAGGGTTCTTGCTTCGGATTTTTCATACCCGTGACCGACTCGGACTCCCAGAAGACGATACAGTACGCTGGCCATCACGGTCAACTGAATGTCCACATTGATTCGCATGGGGACGGCGGAACTCAATGCGTCCATGTGAAAGAAGTCAATGGCATCGCTAATGACATTTTCAATGACCATGCGCCGGGCATACCGATCAATGAGTTTCGAGGCCGGGCGCTCCATTTGATTGGTAATCAGAATCGTGGGTTTATCATGGCCCAGATTTTTGACGAGAAGTTGTCGGAGGGGTGTGGGATAGTTTCGCAACTCAACGGTTTCATCGACCACACTCGGGCTCCGATAGGCGCGCCCGATATTGGAGAGCCGGATTTTGGTCCATGCCGATGGATCCAGCCGATGGACTCGCTGGATCAGTGCCGCATACCGACGCCGCAGTGTAATAAAATCAATTCCCAGTTGATCCAGTTCGGCCAAGTTATGATAGACCGTGAATCGACTGTCAAAGACGAGTTCGCCAGGGACATTTCCCGTTCGGGTTTTCCAGTCATTCACAAAGCGCAGAATCGCATCGTTCTGGGTTTGCTTTTCAATGGTCGCATCGGCATAGCAAAATACATGGGCATCCGCATCTCGTGCCAACATGGTGAGAATTCCACGTTGCCGACGACTCCGCTTGGAGACAAAGTGCTTCTGTAATAGTGCCTGATCTCCGTGGTAGGGAATGGTGTGAAAATCCAAATCGATGGAGTCTCCTTTCCCCACCACATTCGCCAGTTGGGCGGCGGCATGATACCACTGATTCATCAGCGGCCCCGCAAAGGTCGGATCCACCTGGATGGAATATTCGGTGAGCGTGGTGCGTTTGGGAATCGCATTGAGGCCGGTAAAAAGTGCAAGGCCCTGATCCAACGTTTCAGCCATCACCTGAGAGGGGCGCCCAATGCCAGAGAGCTTTAATGCCAGGAGCGAGCGAACCGCACAGCCGGCGGGAATCTTGCGGGTACGGGGCATCTTGACCTGCTCCAACCTGTCATCAAGTCCCATCCGAGCCAGATCAAACGCAAACAAAAACAATCCTGCAAACGCGGTGTGAAAGGTCCTCGGGTGCAGGTCAAGCCGACGGCGGTCTGCAATCACTGTTCTTGGGGCAGGTGGATGAGGGGATCGGCGAGGCAGACGGGGAATCTTTTCCTGTTGGAAGATCTTGTGGATGTACCCTAGACTCGCAGGGATCTTCTCTTTTTTCAACTCCTGCTGAATTTGATCAATGGTCATGCCCTGTTCTTTTCGGAGGATGAGAATCCGTTCACGCCTGGGGTCGGGGGGCTTGGGCAAAACTGGCTCGGGGGATGGCCAAAAGAAATCCGAGGAGGGGTTTTTATTGAAGCGTGTGAGCAGGTTACGGAAGGATCCGACTGCATAGCCGCCTCGTTCGGCGGCGTCTTCAATGGAACATCCTTCGTGGAGATAGGCCCGAAGGGCTTCGTATTGTCGCATCGGGAGGCAGTCGGGCTGAGCAAAGAAAGGAGAGCGGCGTTGCATAGTATATTGTGAAGTACGAAGTAGTAACCAATATACTACAAATACATAAGAAAATCAACCTCTCCTGCCAAAGATAGACGAAAGATGTGAAAAATAGCATCAAATCGCTCCAGAACAGCGATTATGAATGATTATTCTTGGGGGAATCGGAGGGAATTCAAAGGTGGAAAGATACACTATAATCGTGATGACTTCTTCATTACTTCACATTAATCAATGAATACCCCTAAAATCCGCACCCTCTGGTAGAGATTTGTTACCTTGTAGCACCGATCCTACACTTCCCGGTAATTCAGGCTAGTGCTTGGTCCTATGGAAGGACTCGTTGACTCCACTGTTGAGATCTTCCATGATGTTAGTGGTCCGCAAACTCCGCCGAAGCTCCTAGTCCACGTTTAACCCGTATAGCGTCGGCGTCTTCCATTCTTTCCAGCAGGCCTTGAGCAGCCGGGTACTTCATTCGATCCACAATTCATAGTGGATTGACCCCAGACACTCTTTTGCCTCTTTGTACGTGTCTTGATTGAGGATATCATTTAGCTTCTGTCCCATTGGTTTCTGCTCCTATTTATTTGGTTCTAGTGGCATCCGGTGGAAGGCACGGTTGTGGGTTTTCAGTGTGAAATCTGTTCGACGAATCAGCTCACCGACGTGTCGTCGGGAAGCTCGACGTTCGGCACGTCCAAGGCATCGCGCAGTTGGTGTTTCAGAACGGCTTTGATATAGTTCTCTCGTTCCGTACCGTCCGCGTGCGACCCAATGCCTGGATTCGCTCTTCACTTCATCCCAAGCCTTCAAGCCATTCCAATGCGGCGGTTTCAACCTTCGCTCTATAAAGGTTGCATTAGATTGCTTCGGCGCCGGATCCCAGCGATGCCTTTCTTCCGTTGCGAAACCTTGCGTGTCCAGCGGAGAATGAAGGGGTTTACTGGGATGCGGGTCATTGGCGCTCCCCTGCCAAGTCTGCCAATGCCGCTTTGAGAACTTGAAAGCAGACTTGGGCAGTATATTTGTCTGGAGTGAAACCCGACGACATTTGCTTATATGGATGGATATAGTTTCGGAAGTCACGCAATCCGTGACTGAATTTCTTGATGTCGGGCTTCAGGACATTAACCTCACACGCGACGTTGATCAACTGTGCAAGGCTCCATTCGTGAAAGTGTTTTGGTGAACCATTCGCTGTCGGTGTTGCTTTAGCCCGATTGAATTTCTCTGGAGCCTGCTGAGCAGCGCCAAGCAGGACGGCTTCTAGGATGCTACCGCACAGAAAGATCACGGACAGGTGAGCACCGGCGCCCAGCACTACGCGAGTCTCGTTCAGCCGCCCTTTGACAATTGGCACGACCAGTGTGTCGATCGGTAGCTTTTCGATATTTGGAATGGTGAACTCGCGGTCCAAGAACTCGCTTTCATTCCCGGCAAAGTCGCGGACCACAGAGTTACCGGTCAGGCGGTCAACAATACGTCGTGCGTGTTCTAGCGGGACCTTCTCTACGTCCCGGCCAGCGAGCACATGTGCGGCCTCATAGGAATCTAGCAATTCAGAGAGTACAGCTCCAACAAGCAGATCAGGTTCCGATTCCCAAAAGGCGCGAAGCTTTTTCGCCTTGGACGTTCCGAAGGTCCGGTACTCCAGACCATGGATGTTGATGTTGTATTGTTGGAAGAACTTGCCAAAAGTGGTGTCGGAGAAGTCAAGCACATAGCCGGTATACATGCTGAACAGGTTCTCGAAATAGCGCTTTTCAGTATCCGTAAGAGAACTCATGCCTCAGTCTCCATTGCCATCCCCAGCTTCGGACAGGCGGATTTCCCCCGAAATGAGCTTGGGGAGTAGGGTATTGCGGAGGTTGGAAAGAGCATGAGTTTCGGATTGTTTTGTGACCCTTTGCAAATACATTGCTTGTGCCCAACCATGAAATGCCCTAGATATTTCTGGGTAAGGTATAATAATTCGGCAGTCTCTAACAATCTTTTGGCTGATGTTTTGCTGTGCTGCTCCCACGGCAATTCTGTGGAAATAAGATCTTCTAAACAGTAACACGTAATACAGGAATTGATTTCCAAAATCGGGCTCTGCTTTCAGTCCGCAACAGGCCTGGTTAGCAGTCGCAGATATTTCTAGGATCCCTAATCTCCCCACTGTTGGAGCGGCATATAAAGCAATTAATATAGTTCCCTTTGGCCAACGTTTGCAAGATGAATGTTCGAGCCCTTTTTGGGTAATTTGCTCAGAAGAATTTAGAAGTGGCTCATCCACTAGCTCAGACGTTTTGAACCACTGGATATCCCATTCCAGTATTCGCGAACTGAACGTTTAGGTGTCCCTCCGTTTTCAATTTTCTTGCATATGTCATCCACGCTCCCAGTTTCCCATCCCTCTGGAATTTTCCCCAGTTCAGATTCTACCAGTCTGTCTGGAAACAAATCAGCAATATGTTTCGGTAATCCGGTATCCCGGCCTTCCATCTTTGCCCGGACAGGTTCGAAATCAACGAACCATGACTTAAAAAGTGCTCGAGCCATCTCCTCCAGTGTTTTGCTCATTCGCCTGTTCAGTTCTATCTTGTCATCCAATGTGCCGAGGATATGGGCGATAGCGCGTTGCTCACCTGGATCTCTTGGCGCACGGAAAGGGGCAGCCGTCATCGTGGTTGCACTGGCATTTGGCTGTGCTGACTTGTCGCCCAAGACACCGTGCATGTAATGGCCGAATAGCTCGGACCTGAGATAATAAGCAAGGAAGCGCCCGTCGAAGCCTGGCCTCGCCCGCAACCGCACCAAGTAAGATGCAAACACGGAAGGAGGAGGGTTTTTGATGTATGCACTAGCGCCTGTAGACGTGCCGGTACGAGCTAAAACAATATCGCCATGGTGCAGTCTGTACTTCTCAGCGGTCCTGCTATCGACTGTCACATGCGGAACGGTGTTCCAATCAATCTGCCCAGACACCATGTCTGTAATACGCAGGAACTTCCGTCCGCTCTGTCTGTCCGATGCAGCCTTTGTTAGTCCATAGTCGATTGCGCTGCAAGCCTCTGCCACGGTGCAAAGGAGCCAATCAGAAGCAAGTTCTGGCGGTGTCCTGCACCTCCCATCGTAGGGAGCATGAACGGCCACCCCGTCGCGGCGAATGATTGCACGGAAGCTATCGTCGATCCTTGCCCAATCTACGATATCCACTTGGAATGGTAGATCGGATTGCGAAAAGGCTTTGCACAGGTCAGCAAAGTGCGAAATATCAAGCGGTTCGGTGGTCATTAAGACAAGATCAAGGTCGGAACATCGTCGTGCTGTCCAGTTAACGCGCGGCCCAAGAGCCCGGACTTCAAGCTCGGGAACATGATTGACAAGGATTTTCTGGATGGTTTCTAGATTATCCGGCGAGATGTCAATAAGCGCACTCAAGGGGAATTCCTCCTTGTAAGTTCGGCAAGCAGGAAACGAATATCTTTCAGAAATTCATCCGTGGTGGGCAAAACTTCATCAGTATATACGTGACTGGTAATGTTGCGTATGTCCCCGTAGTGAAACCAGGATTCAGGATCAGCGATCAGTCCTGAGTCGGTTGCCGCTCGCATCATATCGCGAAACGATAAGGTTGTAACCTTGGCGGTTATAAAAGTCCCTTCGTACAGCTGTCGGCGTATTAATGGAATAGCAGATTCATAGGTGAATTCAAATGCCTTTACAACGGCCGTGCGGAGTATTCTGAGGACTACATCACCCTCGGAGGTTCTTGAAGCTCTTTCGGAGTCGCATCTTCTCCAAAACTTCTCCATTTTTTCAAGCGAATCACTTTGCGGTTTAACGTCAATCTTCATGCTCTATGAATGCCCTGAACGTAATTTTCTACTGTCAAAGATCATATCCTAGCTTTTTCAGGTTGATTGTGATAGCCGCGTCAAGTCTGGCCGCCACTTCCTGCTGCTCGCGAAGTTTTGAGGTAAGACGCTTCATCTTGTCTTCAAATATCTCACCGTCATCTTCTTTGGCTTCCGCTTCCACGTAGCGTCCTGGAGTGAGAACATAGCCGTGGCGCCGCACCTCATCCAGATCGGCACTTTTGCAAAGCCCCGGGACATCTTTGTATTCTCCGGTATTTTCCTCGGTTCTCCACGCACGACACGCTTCGGCTATGCGGCAGATTTCCTCATCTGTAAGTTCCTTGTGAGTGCGATCAACCATGCGGCCCAGTGTACGTGCGTCAACAAAAAGAATCTTTCCCCTTTTCCGGCGCGAGAGAAACCAGAGACATGCGGGAATCGGCGTTGAATAGAAAAGCTGTCCCGGAAGTGCTATGATGCAGTCGACTATGCCCGCCTCAACGAGATTTTTTCTGATTTCATCTTGGCCGTCCGTGGAAGCAGACATGGAGCCGTTTGCGAGCACGAAGCCTGCCTCCCCACCGGGTGCTAGGTGGTGCACCATGTGCTGCACCCACGCGAAATTCGCGTTTCCCTCGGGCGGAATGCCGTATTTCCAGCGCCTGTCTTCCCTAAGCCTTTCTCCTCCCCAGTCACTTACGTTGAACGGTGGATTAGCGAGAATGAAGTCGGCCTTAAGATCGGGGAATCGATCATCGTGAAAAGTGTCTCCGTGGGCAATCTGGCCTTCAATGCCGCGAATGGCCAAATTCATTTTTGCAAGACGCCAAGTCGTATAATTTGATTCCTGTCCGTAGATTGAAATATTGGGTCTGATGCCTTTTGGAAGCTTCGATCTTCCCCTGACATTTCCTCCCGCGTGCGCTGCAGCGAATTCAATGGATTGTACAAACATGCCTGAAGAGCCGCAGCATGGGTCATAAATTCGTCCCCCGTAGGGTTCAAGAATCTCCATCAGCAGTTTCACTACACAGCGGGGGGTGTAGAACTCTCCCCCTTTCTTCCCCTCGGCGTTTGCAAATTGCGAGAGAAAATATTCGTAGACCCTTCCCAGAACATCTTTTGACCGCGCATTTCTGTCGCCGACATTTATGTTGCTTATAAGATCAATTACCTGGCCAAGTCTTTGTTTATTCAGCGCTGGGCGGGCATAGTTTTTTGGCAGGACACTCTCAAGCTCTCTGTTCACCCGCTCGATCCCCACCATGGCATCATCGACGAGTTTCCCAATAGTAGGCTGCCTTGCCTGTGCCTTTATATCCTGCCAGCGGGCTTCAGGAGGCACCCAGAATATGTTTTCCGCACGGTATTCATCGGGGTCATCTGGATCCGTTCCCTCGGATATCTGTGTTTCGAGCTCGCGGCGTTTTTCCTCAAATGCATCGGATATATACTTGAGAAATATGAGTCCCAAAACGACGTGCTTGTATTCGGCCGCGTCCATACTTCCCCGGAGCGCGTTGGCCATATCCCAGAGCTCGGCTTCGTATCCGACTGTGGCACCGTTTGCCTCAGATGCGGCTTTTTTTCTGGGTAATTCCTTCTTTTTTTGCGTCATATTGCCCTCATTTCCATACTTCGCGTAAAATACATAAACGCAAAAAACTCCCTTGCCGCCTGTATTGATATTCTATCCTGCGGTACCTGTTCATAGAACTGGAGAATGGTTTAGGATGTTCTCCACATCAAGTGGCATTTCAAGAGTCTCATCATGATTATTGTGATGCTCCAAGTTGACAATTTCGCTTTTTTGTTGCGGAGAGGTATGGTCTTTTGCCGGGATGCCATTAAACACATAAAATGATCGAGATGGGCAAGATAGTGACCCAAGAACGAGGAACCGACGATATTGGCACTCTTCTAAAGCACGGCCGACGGGAAGATACCCTCAAAGACAGACTTGATGTTCCCGGTCAGGCGGGTTCGGCGCTGCATGCCATTTGATAGAGATCCGTGGCTTGCAGAATCATTTCCTGCGTATCGGTACTGAAATGTACCGACGCTTCAGAGTCTGGAGTCAGAGAGGGAGGGTACGCGACAATGTCCGAAAATTTGGCGCCCAGATCAGACAGGGTTATTCCAGAAATATCCCCATTGAGTGGAAGCTTCATATTTTTAATGAGTTCATTGGAAATGACCGCGTCCGCTTCAATGCGATCTGGAGTAAAAACTACTGTTTTGACGGATTCAAATAAGTCATCGTTCTTGTATTCCGTCGCTAGGAGTAGGGGCAAAAAGCCACTGATCCAGCCGAACGCATGGACGATATCGGGCTTCCATTGTAACTTGCGCACGGTTTCCAGAGTTGAGCGTGCAAAAAAGAGTGCACGTGCTGAATTATCGTCGAACGTATTCCCCGAATTGTCCTGGTGCAAACCTTTTCGTTTAAAAAAGCGCTTGCTGTCCATGAAGTAGACTTGGCACCGTGTTCCAGGAATTGCTGCGACCTTGACGGCAAGTGTTTCTGTCTGGCTGCCCATGCTTACCTTCGTACCGCAGAGGCGAATCACTTGGTGTAGCCGATTTTTCCGCTCACTGATCGTCCCATAGCGCGGCATCATAATCCTAGTTCCAAAAGAACCATCCTCACTCAGCCCCTTGGGTAAGTAGCGCGTTAATGTTCCAATGTCACTTTCATTAGCAAATGGGTCAATTTCTCCTGTGACGAACAATACATTGGTCATCTGGTCCATAACCACCGAAATAGATTTGTCTTCGCAATTTCTTGTTCACATGCTTCATTGTAGATCCTCAATCTCCTAAGTCGAAAACCAAGATTTGATCTGGCAGTGCAGTATGAAATTTGGCACATGTACATCGGGGCCCAAGATACGGAAAAGCAGTCAGAATTCCAAGTTTTTCTCACCGTTTTTCTCGCCGGGATTGTGTAGTTTCTGTGAATTATTGCAGTTGTGGTGCGAAGTCTTGGGATTTCTGGAGCAGGGTTGCTACGTCGGGGTAAAACGCTGATGGACTGGTTTCAGACCCCCTAATTTCCCATGTCAACTCCTATGGATTCGTATCGTGAGCATTTACCAGTGTACATTTTCGAGGACGCAGCCTCTTTGGCACTTGAGGTTGCACACCACATCGGGGCGCTCATCAAAGAACGTACGGCCCAGGGATTGAACACGGTTCTTGGCCTTCCCACCGGGTCCACCCCTCTAGATGTATACAAGGAATTGATTCGGATGCATCAGGAAGATGGCCTGGATTTTTCCAAGGTTATCACCTTTGATCTGGCGGAGTATTATCCGATTGATCCAGGCCGTATGCAAAGCTATTATCGCTTTCTTCGGGAAAACCTTCTAAATCACATCAATGTCCCGGCGGATCAGGCACATGGGCTGCCTGGGAATTTGGCAGAGGACCATGTGGATGACTGGTGCCGCTCCTATGAGGAAATGATTCAGGATGCCGGGGGACTGGATCTCGTTTTGCTGCGGATTGGGCGAAGTGGACATATTGCATTTAACGAGCCAGGGAGCTCACGGAATGATCGGACCAAGAAGGTAATCCTGGATTCAATCACCCGAAAGGACGCTGCCAGTCACTTTTTTGGAGATGATCATGTACCCCGCCAAGGTTTAACGGTTGGTGTAGGGACCATTCTGGATTCCCGTGAAATCGTTCTGATGGCCACCGGGGAAGGCAAGGCAGGTATTATCCGGCGAGCAGTTGAAGATCCGATCAATGAAGAGGTGACGGCCTCCTATTTACGGGAACACCCGAAAAGTGCGGTCTATCTGGATCGTGCTGCGGCGGGTAGACTGACTAGGGAACAGACCCCATGGCTGGTTTCTGATGTAAAATGGGATCTGGAAATGGCCAAGCGGGCGATCATCTGGCTATCTGAACGTGTTGGGAAAGCAATTCTTCAGTTGGAGGAGGCAGACTTTCATAATAATCGCCTCTACAGCCTGGTCTATGCCTACCCGGAAATTGACGAGATATGCTTGCGTGTATTTGAAGACTTGCGTCACAGGATTCATTATCAGAATCAGCTTCCTAAGAGTAAACGCGTGATTCTCTTTAGCCCCCACCCGGATGATGATGTAATTTCCATGGGAGGAATGCTGGATAAGCTGGCCCGGAATCAGAACGAGATTACGGTTGCGTACATGACCAATGGATCGGTTGCTGTTTTTGATGCAGATGTATCCCGTTATCTGGGGTTTGTAGAAATGTGCCTAGAAGAACTCGGTATCACCGGAGAAGCAGCGAAGGTTTTCCGGGCATGCAGAGAGGAGTTGTTAAGATTTCTGGAAAACAAGTCCGCCGGCGAGATAGATCTTCCTTCCGTGCAGCATATCAAGTCTGCCATCCGATATGCGGAGGCGATTGCAGGGATTGAGGTGATGGGGCTCAGTCGGTCAAATGCACGGTTTATTGACTTGCCATTCTACCAGACCGGACGGATCAAGAAGAAACCGGTGGGGGAGGAAGATGCTCAGATTATCTTGGAACTCATGAACGAACAGGAGCCCGATCATATTTTTGTGGCTGGGGATCTTTCGGACCCTCATGGCACCCATCGGGTCTGTTATGTTGCGATCAAGATGGCCTTGGCGTACTACAATCGTGAGAGGGGAGTGCAGGGGCCAATGGTTTGGCTCTACCGTGGTGCATGGCAGGAATGGGAAATCCACCAAGCCGATGTATTTACCCCTATCTCAAGAGCAGAGATGGCGCGTAAGATTGAGGCCATTTTTAAGCACGAGAGTCAGAAGGATCGGGCAATGTTTCCCGGCGCACACGATGATCGAGAATTTTGGCAAAGGGCACGGGATCGTAACACGGCAACAGCGGAAGCTCTGAACCGCCTCGGGTTACCTGAATTTTATGCTGCTGAAGCCTTTGTGACTGGCTATACTTTATAGTAGGCCTATATGTGGCAGTGGGTCAGCCCACGTTTTTCCAGATATCGCTGATGGTATTCCTCCGCGCGATAGAACGTGCATGCAGGGGCGATCTCCGTTACAATGGGATCGGTCAGCTGCACCTGTCTCCGAAGCAATGACTTTTCCGCTTCTGATTTTTGTACATCGGAGTGATAGAAGATGACGGAACGATACTGAGAGCCTACGTCTGGTCCCTGGCGGTTTAAGGTTGTGGGATTGTGATTTTCCCAGAAAATATCCAGCAGCTGTGCATATTCAACCTCAGTCGGGTCAAAAGTAATGTTCACAACCTCCGCATGCCCAGTACGTTTTGAACATACCTCGCGATAGGTTGGATTTTTTATGGTCCCGCCAGAATAGCCCACTGCAGTCTCAATGACACCGGGTGTCTGTTGGAAAACCAATTCCACTCCCCAAAAACAGCCGGCTCCAAAGGTTGCTTGTTCCATGGCCAAAGATTGTTTAACCCTTTCCTACCGTCCTCCAGGCATCAGGTTCAGGTTGTTAAAATCACGAGTAATGCTTATCTTGCCCATTGTTCAAACAAGTAAACTCATGCATAAAATCATCCCTTTTCTGCTTCTGATCCTTATTGCTCTTCCGGCGCAGGCTCAAACCGGCGTTGGTACACCTGCTCCAGAGGGGGCCATGGTTCTTTTTGATGGAACCCGGGAGGCGCTTGACGAGAACTGGACCTACTGGGAGGGTCCCCGATTGGCAGCAGAGCTACCCATAAAATGGAAAATTGTCGACGATCCAATGGATGAGGGGACGGTGGTCAGCAGCAAGGATTCTTCAGCAGCAGGGGGGCTCTATGGTGCAGCGGATATTGTGACCAAGAAGAAATTCCGTGACTTCCGCATGCACGTCGAGTTCTTGATTACTCAAACGGGTGGGAACAGTGGTGTATATCTCCAGAACCGTTATGAGATCCAGGTACTGGATGGTGATTCGACGGTACATGGTATGGCTGCAGTCATCAATGAGAAGGCATCTTCATACTGGCCGTACAATGGCACAGGGCAGTGGAACGCGTATGATGTGGTATTCCGTGCTGCTCGTTTTTCAGAGGACGAGCGAACAGATCCCGCCATGGTGACACTCTATTTTAATGGGGTTAAGGTTCACGAGAATGTGCCAATCCAGAAAGTATGGGGAGGCCCCAACTCGGGCATAGATGGTGGAAATGATGAGGGACGCGGTATCACAGATGTCCCCGGTGGACTAAAATTGCAAGCCGAAGGCCATGATGTGCGCTATCGGAATATCTGGATCCATGAACTTGATCTTATTGAGCCGGACACAGATTTTTGATTTGGTTCCAATCGCATCGTGAAACACCTGCGGGTCAGATACCTGAATGATTTTGTGAGCACGAAAGCATCTGGAATTTCTTCAGGAGCGAGGTGATTCAGTAGGAAGACGTTCTGCTACAATTTCCGCAATATCTTTGATAGCCGGTCCGTCCAGGTCGGCTTTTGTGGCCGCGTCACGCAGCATTGTCAGGCAGAACGGGCATCCGGTAGCGATGATGTCAGCCCCAGTAGCGGTGGCCTCGGCATAGCGGGCATCATTGATTCTTGGCGCAGGCTCCTCCATCCACATTTGGGCACCTCCAGCACCACAGCAGAAGGAATTTTTCTTGTTGCGTGGCATTTCTGTAACGGTTGCGCCAACATTTTCCAGAACGGATCGAGGGGCTTCGGTAATATCATTCTGTCGACCTAGGTAGCACGGATCATGAAACGTGACATCTTCTTGCAGCACTTCCATGGGAATACGTCCCTGCTCTGCAAGCTCAGACAATAATTCCGTATGGTGAATCACGTGATAATGCCCTCCCATGGCAGAGTACTCCTTGCCAAGTGTGTGCAGGCAGTGTGGGCAGGTTGTCATGATACGCTTTGGCCTTACCTGATTCAGTGTTGCAATATTGGCCCCGGCAAGCTCTGAGAACAGATATTCGTTACCACTTCTGCGTGCGGAGTCACCGGTGCATCGCTCACGGTTTCCCAGAACAGAGAACGAAACCTTAGCAGTTTGCAGGATGCGCACGAGTGCACGTGCGGTTTCCTGGGCTCGTTTATCATAGGACGGAGCACAGCCGACCCACCAGAGTAGTTCGGCATCAGGATTTTCCTCAACAGTAGGAACCTGCAAGTTCTTGGCCCAGCCCATTCGCTCTCCCGCACTCATATTCCATGGGTTTCCATTACGCTCCATGCCCTGATAGACGGATCCCAGCGTTTCTGGATATTGATCTTCCATGAGAACCAGACCGCGTCGAATCTGCAGAATATCATGCATGGGAGCATTTGCAACAGGGCAGATCTCTGTACACGCTCCGCATGCGGTACACGCCCAAACCGCTGCCTCCGTGATTGCATATTCTGTAAGCCCAGTTGCGGATGCCTCCCCCGCAGCAAGGTCCGATAAATGCTCGTTGACGAAGTAGCGCTTATTGATTTCAAGGGCTGCAGGCGATAATTCTTTCCCTGTAGCATAAGCTGGGCAAACATCTTGGCAGCGGTTGCACATAATGCAGGCGAATGTATCAGCAATGCTTGATTGCGGAAGTTGCTCAAATGTGAGAGCTCCAAAAATATCCGCGTTCTCGTCTTCAAAATCGATGGGATCCAGTGTGCCGGGAGAGGATCGTTTTACCTGCGTGATGAAATTGACCCCCGCCATAATGAAGTGAAAATGTTTTGTGTACGGGAAGTAGGGGGCAAAGGCTAAAATCAATCCGAGTGCGCCCCACCAACATGCATGATGCCAGACCGTAAGACTATTTGAACTGAGACCTGACCAGAGTGGCGTGATAGATGAGGCCAGGGGTTGCCATGGATCCGGGCCATGTAACTCGATGGCAACCGATTCTCCAAGCAAGCGGAACCCTACATGCAACAGGATAAATAGACCGACAATTACCGAATCGCGGGATATTGTTTGACGCAGGAAAGGGAGGGATACCTCTTTGATGCGTAGAATATTGTCTCGCTGAGTCAGGGCTTCGCGCCCAGGCAGGATGAAGCGTCGCAGCAGCAGCAGTACCATGGCAAACAGTACGGTGCCGCTTGCAAGATCAACGGCAAGGCGGTAGCTTTGGGTAATCCAGTCCGGGAATAGGACCGGCACGGAGAAGTAGCCTCGTGCCAGATCAACGACATTCACTAGGAGGTAAAGGATGAAGCCCCATGCGAGCGCAGCATGGATTGTGCTGACCAAAGGGCGCGCTTTCCACATGCCTCCCATTGTGATCCATGCCCCTATTGCACGAAGCGTACGTTTCCAGTTTAACTTCAGGACAGGGGGCTGCCCACGCCGAATGATCTTGAATACTGCAGAAAATCCCAAACCAGTACCATACACGGCAAAAAGTGCCGCCAAGGTAAAGAGAGCTTTTTCCGTCAGGGTCAGCATGGCCCTGAGTTAATCCAGCGTATACAACAACGGATCAATCTCCTTGTAGGTGCGCTCCATAATCGCTTGGTTCGCAGTAATTGCAATCGCGGCAGCCTCTAATCCCCGCTCCCAGTTTGCAGCGGGCGGGTAGGGCCCAAAGGCGTGATTATCCATGAACTCCTGCATTGCATACCATAGGGGAGTTTCGATATTGGGATCATCTTCGGTTGGATCTACATTTTGGGCGTCCAACTGGGTCGCATTGGCTAAAAGGGCAATGCCGGTTTCCTTATAGAACCGGTCTTTTCTCGCATACACCTCCCAGCCAAGCATCAGGGAGTCAACCTCCTTGAACATCCATGCTTTACCCCGGTCACGAAACACAATGCTGCTCTCGGATCCCATATAAACTTCATAAGCCTCTTCATAGGAACTCACAAGAGTTGCGTCAAAGAGCATGTGCAGGCCACTTGGGAACTCAAAGATTGCCTGAATCGTGTCGGGCACCTGGCGACCATCATTCCAGCCCATGATCTGTCCAAACCCGTGAACTGCGGTAGGAAGTTCATTGAGTACCCAATAGGCAACATCCATCTGCAGTAATGCAGCTTCGCCAATTAATCCGGTACTGAGTTCGGGGTCTAGGCGCCAGTTCAGTTCACGAACGCGTTCAGCATTGGGGGAGGCTCGCCGCCAACTCTCTTTCGCATGCCACTGCCCACGTGCCATTGCAGGCTTACCGATTGCTCCACTTCGCATAAACTGAAATACCGAGCGGTGTTGTGGGTTTGAGCGATAAATCTGACCAACCTGGAAGATTTGGCCGGATGCATCCCGTGCGGCATGTGCAATTGATTTTGCATCGTCAATGGAGGATGCTATTGGAGCTTCACAGTACACATTCTTGCCTGCCTGCAGAGCATCAAGTACAATATCGCGGTGCAGATGTGTGGGGGTTGCCACGATCACGGCTTGGATATCTGGATTGTCGAGAATCTCGCGGTAGTCCGCATGTCGTGTTGCATCTGGTGCGTCCCGCTGTGCACGGCGGAGCATAGGAGCATAGGTGTCAGAGATGGCAGAGACCACTGCACCGGGGACACGAGCAAGTGTAGCAGTTATTTCTCGTCCCTGGGGGCCATAACCAATGATGCCACAATGAACATCATCACGGTTCCCGGGCCATGACCTGGTTTTGATGTTGGCCGCACGCACCAGGCCTGCTCCGCTGAGAGCAGCGCCACCCATGAGAAAAGCTCTTCGACTAACCGTTTTTTTCGTCATTGAGAATCGTTGAGTTTACTGAATTGAACCCATTGGAAATAAGATTTAGTTCATTTCCATCGGAGTATGCACAAAGTATACGTATATCCTGAAATTTCTGTGCCATCTGATCTATTTCGGTGCGATTCATAGCTAAGAGTGCCGTTGAGACTGCATCACAGATTGTTGCTGATGAATGGATTACCGCGGCAACCGCAGCACCTTGTACGGGATAGCCAACACGGGGATCAATCACATGCCCCCATACCTGATCTCCTTTCTTGAAGGCCTTCCCGTGTGGAGCCGATACAGAGAAGGCTTCGTCACAAATGGTCGCCGATGTCAGCATTTGAGATTCGTCCATAGGATCGGCCACTCCGATTGCCCATCCATCATCGTCCGGGGAGGGTGTTCCGATGGCTGCCATGGTGCTTGTGCCTCCGTGAAGGAGGGCAGACATGATTCCACATTCCTGTAGTAAATTTGCGGCCTCCTCAATGGCATATCCTTTTCCAATCGCGCCAAGATCAATGGCCATCCCATCCTGCTTGAAGGTGACGGTATATTCTTCTTCATCCAGCAGCAGCTGATCCATTCCGGTTTTTTTCAGGGCTTCTTCCCTTGCGGATCCTTCAGGCCAGGCACCCGAGCCGCGTACAAATCCCCAACAGCGCATGAGTGGTCCCACCGTGACATCAAATGCACCACCTGTCTTATCGTAAAGGTCAGAGGCCATCTTCAGAAGGGAATAGAGCTCTGGGGTGATCTGCACAGGGTGTTTCGATGCGTTATCGTTGATATGGCTGATTTCGCTGGTTGGATTATAGAAGCTGAGTCGCTCGTCCAAACGTTTGATTTCAGACAGAGCCTCCTCGCCTGCTGCCCTTAGGAGCACGGCATCCTCCCCATGAATCACCAACTCAAACCGTGTCGCCATGGCGTTAAGCGCCAGTCGAACGGTTTGCATAAGCAGTCACATCTAGGGTAAACCAATATGGAAGGGACAGTAATCCGTCCCTTCCATATCTACGCAGCTTACCAAACTTAGTGAGTTTCGGTGGCGTACGTGATTGGTTCAATCTTCGACCCGCTACCCGTATGGAGAGACCGATCTTCTTCATTGAAGTAGATCATTTCGCCCATGCGCTCACTTAATTCTGCCATAGAGATGATGGTTTGCGCCCGGATGGCAACATCAATATTTCCATTCGTTTGTCCATCTTCGCGAATCGCCGTAAAGAAATTGTGAATGTGAGCAGGTACATTTGCACCAGGCAGGAGGTTGTCCATTTGCTCTCCATCAACCAAGTCTGCGAAAGGACGTTCAGGGCGGAGTTCCAGGCTTTCCCCGCTAAAGTATAGCGTACCTTCATTACCTCGAATCACCTGGCCCAGTCCCTGCTCATTCACACTACTACCAGTCACGACCATACAAAGTCCGCTCGGGAATTCGGTCAGGATTTGGCAGTTATCGGTCACATCACGGTCTTCTGGTCCGAGATTGGCATCCCCAATTTTTTTGTTGCCGATCGAGCATACCCGCTTTGGAAACTCAGGGGCACCTGTTGCAATCAGAAGGGGATGGATTCGGTGTGCGAGGAGGTCACCTAGGATCCCAGCACAGTACGGATAATACTTGCGCCAGCGATGGTAATGTTGTGCATTGAACTCGCGGGCGGATACCGGTCCCAGCCATTTTTGCCAGTCAATCGTAGTCCCATCTTCAAGTTCTGATTCTATCTGGTAATAATTCCATTCACCGATGGGGGTATTGCGGCAGTAAGAGTCCTGTGCCAGCACCAGCGGACCAATCCGTCCGGCGCGAATCAACTCTGCGGCTGCATGCCATTTACCTTGGGTACAGAATTGTGAACCGACCTGGAACTTATGGCCGGTTTCCTTGACCTTGTCATGGATCTCGAATCCTTCAGAAAAATACCGGGTCATTGGTTTTTCGCAGTATACATGCTTGCCTGCATCCAATGCATCCACAGCAATCTTTGTGTGCCAGTGGTCAACGGTACCAATAAATATCGCGTCAATATCCGGGTTATCCAGAATTGCCCGGTAATCTTCATGGACCTCTACTGCTGCTTCGCGGCCAGCTTCCTGGCGTGCTGCATCCAGTGCGGCGTGAGCTTGGTCGCGTCGCTTGGAGAACAGATCACAGGCGGCTGCGCCAATCGCATTCAGTTGGACATTATGACGGGGTTTACCGTTCTTTGTTGGATTGGTGACGTTCAGTAAGTGGGCATTAAAGCCTTGACCACCTACACCAATGAATCCGCATACAACCGCATCATTGGCTCCTAATACCGAACCGGTTGCGGGTGCTGAAGCACGCACAGTCCGTGTACCCTGCATACCGGCCACGACAGCGGCGGTACCAATAGCGGATTTCTTGATAAAGTCACGACGAGAATTTTGCTTATCTCCTAGCATGAATGAAATAATAGTTAGCTGTGGAAGTGGAACCGCTTTCACAAAAGCGGACAGAAACTTAAATATAACAAATTTTTGAATATATCTGACATTGAGTCAGGTCAATCTCTCTGAAAGAAATCATCGGCAATCTCAGCAATAACATCGGTGTTGAGGTGGTGCATGATGTTGCGAGTTTGTGAATATTCGGATTCACAAGGGTTTGGATGCGACCGGTCAGAGTAGTCGGTTTGATTTCCTGAAATCTCTATACTTGTTGTAACCGGTAATTAAGGCACTCAACTCTCACGCAATCGGCTGTCTGCACTCGCATGCGGGGCAATATCAACATCGACCAATTATCGGAGGGAGGTTAGACAATCTGGATGAACCATTTTAAGGTAGCTCTGATGTTCGGCAACCTTTTGGTACTTTTCGCATAGAATTTCCCCAGTGTACACCATAACATAAATATGAGCTGCACAATGGCTACAGAGCCTGTTTTTGATCTCCGTAACCTCGGGAGTACGGAGGACGATAAAAAAAGAAGGGCTGAACTCATGGATAAACTAGTTAAGGCTGGTCGCAAAATGACGCCGGACGATTATCGAAGACAGCTGAAGAGCTATGCTTTGGGGGCAGCAAAAACACCTGAAGATCGGGAAAGGCTGTCTGAAGAGTTTGATCGCCAGCATGGAACCCATTGGCATCATGATTCTTCATGAGCTTGTTGGTCTCAATGAGCATCATCCAGTATATCAGGCTTTGGATGTGGCCAATCGAAAAACACAACTTAATTTCCTGAAGTCGTTGGTTGATGCTGCATTAGGCTCTCACACCCTGTTTTTGTCACAAACGGTGATTAAGGCGCTCAATTTTCATGCAATCGGGTGTCTGCACGCGCACGCAGGCCAGTACAGACCATGCGAAGTGGAGGTGGGGGATTACGCTCCTCCAGAGCATTTTAGGGTTGCTACACTTATGGACGACATGGTTAATCGTGTCAATCGAAGTTGGACGGAAACCGACCCGATTGAACTGGCCGCATTTGTATTGTGGAGGATCAACCATATTCACCCATTTGTCAACGGAAATGGCAGGACCGCCAGGGCCGCATGCTATTTTGTATTGTGTGCACACGGAGGACAATGGATTGCCGGAGATTCTATTCTCCCCGAACTTTTAAGAGAAGCCCCCCTTCGCGACAAATATATTGAGGCGCTCAGAGATGCAGATCAGACCAATGGGCTGCAGCCGTTAATTTCTGTAATTACAGAGGCGCTTCTCATTCAACTATCTGGCTCTGAGAGGTAATAGTTTCTCAAGTGTATTCTGCGCGCTTTCTCGGGTGATTTTTTTAGAGATGATTACCTAAGTACCTGCCAGAAAACTAAGCATTTTGGGAGATCCGATGTCGTTTTTCCTTTGCTTTTTCCAAAAATCTGGGTTTTTGTTCTATGGGTTTAATATCCTTTCCCTATTTCGGGCAAGCACTACATATTTCTTGGGAGGCATGGAGTCTGATCATCAGCCATGGGCTAGCTTCTGCGGTACCCCTGTATATTGTAAGGGATGCGACATGAGTACGTGTTGAAGTGATCAAAGAAATTGGAGATAATCAATATGGCGCTGAGGATTTTCGATTTCAAGATCGTTTGGTGAAGTCTTCCCCTTCCTCATCAGGTGGATATGCCTTCAATCAGATTAATCCACAGCTGTCGAACGGCTCCCGGGCTATAAGCAGTTTCATAATGCCTGCGCACGGCCAATGAGCAATTCAGCCATGTCTTTTCATCGTTGAGGGACTGCAGAGCTTTTGCAATGGCATCTGGATCATGCGGTGGGACGAGGAAAGCTCCCTGTTCTGCGCCAACGAGTGCCTCAAGTACGGGACGTTTGGTGATAATCACTGGAGTTGCTGCACTAAGTGCCTCCATTATCGCCAAAGGTTGCGCCTCATAATGAAGTACGCTCGGAAGGGCAAACACATCTGCTTTTCGATGAAGCTCCGCAACGAATGCCCGATCCGAGATTGGGCCATGAACGGTGACGCACTTCGTCAGACCCAACTGGTTGATTGTACGACGGAAATACTCTGCGTCACGGTTGTCATTCCATCGCCCAGCGAAATGTACTTCAACTGAAAGCCCCTGTTTGGCTGCAATTGAAACCCCCTGCAAGAGATCATAACATCCTTTTTCTTTGATCATATGGCTCAGGAATAGTACCCTGAGTGTTTTTGAGGAGGAATAGTTCTGGCGCTTGATTCGAAGTTCATCTTCTGTGGCGAGTGGTCGGACGTAATTCGGAATAACAAGAAGTTTATCTGCCGGGATCCAGCGTGCCAACTGGTTTGCCAGTTCATGACTTAAAACCACAACGCGATTTAGGCTACAGATGAGGCGTTTTGCTGTGATGCTTGTGATCCCATGGGTAAACAGTCGGGAGAAATTCCCCCAATGCACCACTGCAACCAGGGGCTGAGTGGGCTGCAGGCAGGGCATTACCGTCAGAAGATCACGCCAATGCCCAGATGGTTGGCTGGAAATATTTGTCCAAAGCACTGGACTGCCATCAGAGAGAAGATCTTGCAGTTTAGGCTTTAGACTGAGATAATGGCTCGTCGTGCGCAGTATCCCCAAACGGTCTGATGGCATTAGGGCTCGGTCGGCGAGCGTCATGTTAAATCGCCGAATATCGTAATCTGGCTGAAGCAGATCGGCCAGGCTTTGAGTTGCTAGACTCTGACCGTCTATTGGAGGAGGATAACGCCCAATGACATGGATGGTCCTTGATCTATGTGAGTTGGGCGAAGGGATTTGCATTTACGGCTTGGGACTAGAATTTGGGGAATGAGTTTCTAAAGACAGGAAAGTTCAGGGGGATGATATACTTGATTATGCAAAATTTCTGGCGATTATGTACTTAAATGCAGCGAGTTCCGGAAGCGTTTTTGCAAGCAGTGGATATACGAAGCCGGAGTATGATCCGACCTAGTGCTTACCATGACATCATCTCCATTGAAGCCATCTCTGAATATCAATTGGCTACAGTCAACCATTCCCGCTCAAATATAGGAATAAGTTTATTTGGGGATCCTTCTTGGCGTATTCTGTATAAAACGGAAGCCTGTGATTGCCATGCGTTCATCTCGTCGTCAGTTTTTTAGACGCCCGCTCGGAGGGTTATTTGAATCAATAACCCGAAGAAGTGGGGACATGAGGTTTGGCCTCGTGACCTATCTCTGGGGACGGGATTGGGATCTCTCAACACTGATCCGGAACTGCCAGGACACGGGGGTAGAAGGGGTAGAATTGCGGACCGAACATGCACATGGTGTAGAGATACATTTATCCACTGCAGAACGTGCAGCCGTGCAGGCACAATTTATGGATAGTGATGTGGTTTTGGTGGGGCTGGGAATGAATTGGTCATTTCATCACGTAGAAGCCGCTCAACGAGCACATGCAATCAGTCAAGCAAAAGCTTCGATCATCCTGGCTCATGATGTAGGAGCGAGTGGAATCAAAGTGAAGCCGGATGCCTTGCCCGATGGTATTCCCGAAGAACAGGCGATTGCCCAGATCGGGCGGTCCCTGCGGACGCTCGGTCAATTCGGTGAGGATTATGGACAGGAAATTCGACTTGAAGTTCATGGATATCGCACGGATGAGCTACCCGTCATCAGACAAATCATGGAGGCAGCGAGTCATCATAATGTCCGTGTATGTTGGAATTGTAATGAGGCTGATTTGAATGGGCCGGGACTCGCGCATAATTTTGACCTTGTCCGAGGCTATTTCGGGCAGACGGTTCACATCCGCGAACTCAATAGTGCTGCGTACCCATACAAACAACTTTTTGAACTACTCGTGAAATCCGAATATGCTGGTTGGATTTTACTGGAAGCACGGACGGATCCCTCTGATCGGATTTCTGCACTCAGGCATCAACGCTCATTATTTGATTCCCTGTTAAGATTATACGAGCAGGATTGAAGCAAATTAGGGTCAAACAAGAATGCCCCGCGTGGGGCGGACACTCTGTTGTGGAGGACACGGAGCCTTACCCCAATTCGTTCTCACAACTAAAATACATCCGCAAACACTGTTTATTCAACATCTTACCGCACATCAAAACCCTTCAGGCTGTCGGACGCCAAGAGAAATCTAATTCTCTACATTTTCCCGAAACAGAGAACGGACGTGGGTTTGATTTCCGATTGAATACCGGGCAGTGTGTTTTACAACTCATGTCTTAACCACCATTACCGTGCTAATCAGCCATGCGGTATAGCCCACATAAACCAGTAACAGAGCCGCTCTCTCAAGGCGATTGATGCGCCCCTGACGTCCTCTGAATCCGTAGCCAATCAGGAAAAGTGAAATGGTCAACGCTCCCCAGACCAATCAACAGCGGTGGCACGCCGAAGTGGCGGGCTGTGAAAGCCGAGCCTTCAACGAAGCGGTCTGCACTCCAAACGAGCAGTACAAGACCGGCAATCAAAGCTGCAATCGCCAGCATCATACGAGCAACCTCTTTGCCAGGTCTAATACATCCACCGGCCAGAAGCATTCCGGGCGTGGGTGGCGTACTCGCGGATGTCCGGCCTCTGGGCGGCAGTTCTGCAACCTGTCGAGCCACTGGTCCGGAATAGCTTCCCGGCCGCAAACAGCCCCTAACAGCGCCCCGCAAATGGCAGCGTTGGTATCGGTGTCACCTCCGCGCATGATGGTGTCGACAACACCGGCCTCAAGGCTTGTCGCATGGAGCAGTTGGTACAGGGCATTCTGAAACGCGATCAATACCCAGCCCTGTTGATGGACATAGTCCGCTGGCGGTTCTTCGGCAGCTTTGTCGATGGTGTCCAGCAAAGCGGTTTCAAAAAGCATGTCTGCTGCCCACTGCCGGATGTGCTGGTACAGTTCTTTGCGGTCGCAGTCGGATTGAATGGCGTGGGCAATCCCCATGGCAAACAGTGCGTTGGCCTGTTGGCAGATCAGGTTGGGATGAGTGAGCGCCGCGTCCTGCATGGCCCATTCAGCCACCTGATTCAGTTCAAATCCGGCTCCGAAGATTCCGAGCGGACTGATCCGCATCATGGCTCCATTGGCCTGACTGTCGGGATTTGGATTACCACGCAGCCCGGCCGAAATAGTCATACCGCAATCAAACGGATCGGAACTCAGCCAGTATTGATATTCCTTACGTGCCGCCTCCAGATCATACGAGCCGGTTTTCACCAGCATCCGAGCAAGAAGCAGGGCCATCTCTGAATCATCGGTCGGCTGACCGGCAATGGTGTTCCATGTGCCGCCATCCGCCAGTTCCCGAACACCATTAGGATAGCTGCGCCGTATCTCATCCGGGGACTGAAACTCAACCAGACTTCCCAGCGCATCACTGGCGAGCTGGCCAAGCAGGCATCCTTGGGCTCTGGATTGTTTAATTTTCAAGTTTATGTCTTTCCTCTCGTGCTATTTCTGCAATTCCGTCAAGGGCCTCGTCATCCAAATCAAATATATTCCAACTAATTATGAAACTATGCCAAACAGAGAATGAACGTCGGGAGAATGGAGAGAATCTGGTGGCTGGAGAGAGGTTTCGGAAAGATGTGAAAACGACCGAAACCCTTTGAATACAAGGGGAAAAAGAAAACCCGTCACCCCCAGAGAATCGCTCTGGAGAGACGGGTTGTCATTTTCAAAATGGTGGAGATGCCGGGAATCGAACCCGGGTCCGAAAGGTCGGACAGACAAGCGTCTACGTGTGTAGGTCACACCTTAACGTCTTGCATCTACCCTTGGCGTGCGACCAAAGCCGGGTGTCAGCAAAGGCTGATCGGTACCGCCACCAAGATCCAGCCGGAATCCAGATAGGGTGCTCACATTTGGCGATGCCTTCTATACCACCTGTGAGCGGGTATGCATAGAAGACAGATAGCGGGTTTATGCCGCCATCGCGTACGAATAATCGTTCGCAGTTACAGGTTTTCTGACGTGATTTTTACGAGTCCAAGTCAGATTGACTCGACACGCAGCTTGTTGCGCGATGCAATCCGTCGAAGCCTGATCATCCCCATAGAACACGGTTTACCCAACAGTCAGAGAAAGGTTGCATCATCGTAATCTTGACGAATCCAATCCGGGTACTCGGGGAAGGAAATTACCTCGAACGAACTTGGTCCCGGGACATGTCCGTTCCGAGCGCGATGAGCCATGTGATTCAAAAACCCGATCAATATCATGAATGGTCCGGCGACGGATACTGCGTTTCAGAAAGGGAATTTTACTGCGTGAACCACTTGGGTAGACTCGATAGGGGTGCACAAACAGACGTACATGCCGAGCACCGATCGGTACGGCCTCTATCTGAACGACAACCTTGTATAGAAGCCAGTCACGAATTTCACGATCCACCGTAGAAATTGCATTTGGCGGAGAAGATGGGAGCAATTCCCATCCTGCTTCGATCAGGGCCTCTTCAATCCGGGACAGCGGAACATCACCATTGTAATTGTGCTCGTAGTCTTGGTAAAGAGGGTATAGCGTAGGAGAGCAACTGATCACCGTTAAGGTCAGAAACAAGACCGTAAGAAGGTTTTTGTACACGGAGATGTTGCTTAGGCAGGAGCGGTGATTTTGCTGAACGAGCAATCCAGAAACTCGATCATCAACTGGTTGAATGCCTCAGGGCGCTCCATCATTGGAGCATGGCCACATTTTTCGATGAACTGCAATTTGGCATTAGGAAGTAATTGCTGGAACATGTGGGCAACATCAGATGGGGTGATCTGATCCTCTGAACCCCAGATGAGGAAAACGGGTATGTTAATCTCATGGAGTTCGTCAATCACGAGATCTTTCATGGAACTGCGAGCAAGCCAGACAAAACGAAGTGCGCGTAATCTATTCGTCGCAATATCAGATATGCGATCAACTAGGTCTTCAGTTACCATTGCTGGGTCGTAGAATGTCTTTTCCGCTTTGACCCGAATATAATTGCGATCATTGCGTCGAAAAGTTGTATGCCCTACTTCTGTTTCGTAAATCCCTGAAGAGGCGGATAATATCAGGCCAGCAACATGTTCTGGGTGACAGGTAATGTATCTAACGGCAATCTGTCCGCCCAAGGAATTGCCAATCAGGATCATTTCCTCCAGCCCCAGGAAAGTGGTAAATGTATGTACGTAGTCAACGAGGCCCCTGTACGTTGGCTTGTCCACGGGGTAGATCATCCATCTTCAAATTGGGGACGATTGCACGATACCCATTGGCTACCAGGGCGGAGGCCGCATCAAACCAGCCTTCTGGATTTCCCAGAAGGCCATGCAGGAAAAGGATCGGCGGACGCTCAAGATCTTCACCTGAATCAATATATTCAAATCCGCCGGATTCGTGAGATTGTAGATTTGGTGGAATGGAGTGATTATCTGTAGCAGGAATAAGAGTCACCAGTTTGAGTGCAAGAAATATAAGTTATTTTGATGGAATGAACAGAGCACGAGAATGGAACTACTCGGTGCGCTTCCCAGTAGAAGGTGATTCTTTGTTGGTCCTGTTATATCTTAACTACAAAATCAAATCATTACATGCCCTGTGGCAAGAAAAGGAAGCGTCATAAGATCGCAACACATAAGCGCAAAAAACGACTGCGCAAAAATCGTCATAAAAAGCGAAGTCGTTAGGGTTGACCATTTGGCGTTGGTCTTTGATCTGGTTTGGGATTGAAGTTGGTAGGTAGTCATCATATTACAGTCCGAAAGCAATGTCTAAGAATTATGGCTTAGGAGATGTGACACGCGCCCTGGGTTGGGGGCTTCTGATGGGTGGAGGAGTAGGTTTTACACTGGGACTCCTCCTGGCTCCTGAGGAAGGTAGCCGGTTACGTCGCCGGGTAACCTTTCACTTGGAGGAGTTGGCTAAACAGGTTGGAAGCTTGGCAGATACAATGAAAGAGCCCCAGGAGGATGCAGGCGCGAAGTCTGAAGGGGAGGCGCTTGTAGCAAAAGCAAATGAGCAGGCGCAGGAAATAAATTCGCAGATGGAAGAGATCATGGGATCTGCGTCGCCAGGACGTTCGGAACCTTGAAAGGGAGGAGAATTATCGACGATCGGTTTGCAGTGCTGGTTGCGTCGGCGAATTTCATGGCGAGCGGAGGGAATCCGTTTGCTCCAGATGTTTTCGATTATCGCTCTAAGACAACCTTCAACTATTTTCATCAGTTGATCCCTCAACGTCGGGAAATTTTAGATCAGCTATTAGAGCTTATCCGGCGTGACGAAACGGAGACCCTCAAGGATGTCTTTGGGCCCGAAGGACTATCAGACGGTGTGAAATTGGCAAAGGCTGTTTATTCTGCACCGTTAATGGCGGCACGTGAACGGTTTGTGCCAGATCCATTTTTCAGTGCGGTTGATTTTGATGGGCTTCCTACAGGGGCGCAGAGACGTCTATTGGAAAACAGTGTCATTTTCAGTGGTCTATTCGGACTGCTTCGCCCGGATGATCTGTTGCCGGAATACAAGCTTAAAATGTCTGCTGCTCTTCCCGAAACTGGTCCACTGACTACTTTCTGGAAGCCATATATCAGCCCATTTCTGAATAAAGTGGTTCGGAATCGCTTCGTATGGGATTTATTGCCAGAATCCTATCGTGAGGTGTGGGACGATGATGGATCTCACGTTGCACGAGCAACGGTGAGGTTCTATAATGGAGATGGAAGTGTCGTGAAAGAGGATGCGGTCTATCGTGGGCAGCTCATGAATTTTATTGTGCGCGATCCAGCGATCAATGTGGAAGCACTAGATGATTGGCGTCATCCGGGAGGTTTTCGGTTGTCTCGCGGGCAATCAAGTCTGGAAGGTGAGACGAAGTCAATCGTCATGATCCGCCGCTGAGACAGCTTTATGCCGGAGTTGCACGCCCTCTTGATTCTCTTCTTCGCAGGCGTGGCCGCAGGGATTATGAACGTGATGGCGGGGGGAGGCTCAACGATTACGCTACCTGCGCTCGTTTTACTGGGACTTGATGCCGGTGTAGCAAATGGGACGAATCGTGTTGCGATTCTTGTCCAGAATATATCGGCCACGCTGACGTTTTCGTCCGAGAAGAAGACGCGTATACGTAAAAGTATATCCTATGGGTTATGGACGATCCCGGGAGCGATATCTGGTGCTTTTATGGCCGCCAGGATTGAAGATGCCCTGTTCGAGAAAATTCTTGCGGGCCTGTTAATTGTGGTCGTTCTGACCATGCTTGTTCCGCGAGGGAATGGGGCCTCTGATAAGATTGCGAGGAAATCAGTTTGGACGGGACCGGTACTTCTACTGATTGGATTCTATGGAGGATTTATTCAGATAGGCATCGGGTTTTTATTTATGGCTGTATTTTTCCACTTGTTGCACCTGGATCTGCTGACGACCACCGTCCATAAAGTTGCGGTTGTATTACTTTACACGATTCCAACACTCTTCGTGTTTGCAATCCTGGGTAAAGTGGACTGGGGGTTTGGATTGACCTTGGCTGCAGGAAATGCGACAGGGGCGTTTATCGCCGCCAAGGTCGCAATTCGGCGAGGCGAAAAGGTCATACGAGGAGTCATGGTCGTTGCCGTACTGGTCATGGCCCTGCGAATTCTCGGCCTAGTGTAAATGTATACTTGGTTTTCAGACGGTTCACATCGTGAAATAACTTTATCGTTGTATCTGGGGCTGATCTGAATCATGGTCTTGAAGAGTGGTGTAGATATTGATAAATGCTTCATATGCAAGTAGAATGATCCATTTAACGATGCAAGGCGGCGGACACAGCTATGGATACCGGCGAATTTTTAGCGATATTGACTTGGAATTGTTCTCTGGGGATATCTTGGCAATCACCGGTGCAAATGGCTCGGGAAAGTCAACCCTACTGAAGACACTGGCAGGGATCCTCCGACCGACAAACGGTGAAGTAAAACTAATGCTTGCAGAACAATGCATTCCACGGGAACAGCATGCTTTACACATAGGGCTTGTGGCACCGTATGTGAATGCATATGAGGATTTGACGTTGCGCGAGAATCTTAGATTTATAGGAAAGGCCCGATCAATGCACTCAAATCCAGTGCGGATAGAATCCACGGTCGCAGATGTTGGATTGACCGCTCACATTGACGAACCGGTAAGGACCTACTCGACAGGCATGCAGCAGCGGGTGCGTCTTGCAGCCGCTTTGTTCCATGAACCCAAGGTCCTTCTACTGGATGAGCCAACGCTGGGTCTGGATCCAAAAGGAAAAGAAATTTTCAGGAAGATGGTAGCTGGAGCGAAGCAAGCCGAGCATTTGGTTGTAATTGCGTCCAATTCGGAAGATGAAATTGCCATGGCAGATCAACTCCTGTGTGTTGAGGATTATGCCCCAAAGGCCGGGCGGTTTGCATGGTCTTCACACAAATAGTCGTATACTTTGAGCTAATCTAATACCATAAAATCATGATAGCCCGGCACCGTAAGGGTATGATCATCAAAAACACGAACAAGAAAGCAATCTCCGTTAAATTGGAAGGGCGTAAGATTGAGATTCCAGCCGGAGGTATGGTTCCCGTTACTTCTCAGGAAGTCATGGATAATGCATTGCGGGATTTGCTCCAGGTTCGTGAATTAGCGATCGTTCGCCCGCTCACAGAACAGGAAAACGAAGAAGTGCAGGAGAAATTTGGCCGGAAGAAGAAGCCTAGAAAATCCAAACGCTCATGAAAGTACTGGCACTTGAGCCATGGTACGGTGGTTCGCATCGGAATTTTGTAAGCGGACTCATTCAAAATAGCCGTCACGAGTATCAACTCGTAACTATGGCATCAAGGTTTTGGAAGTGGAGACTTCAGGGTGGGGCCCAGACACTTGCACGAAAATCCAGGCAACTGATCACAGATGGTTTTCAGCCCGATGTGATCCTGGCTTCCAGTATGGTTAATCTGCCGGCGTTTTTGGCTCTGGTTCGAAAAGAGATCGGTAGCGTGCCGGTAGTCTATTATTTGCACGAGAATCAACTGACCTATCCGCTATCAAGTGAGGAGAAGCGAGATTTATCGTATGCGTATATCAATTACCTCTCATGCCTAGCAGCGGATCAGGTTGTCTTCAATACAGATTTCCATTACAAAGAATTTATCCGTGCTCTTCCTGGCTTGCTGCGTGTATTTCCGGATTATACTCATTTGCACACCGTATCAGAAATTCGTGCAAAGAGCCAGGTCATGCACCTGGGAATGGATCTTCAAGCACATGCGCGCTATTCCAGCCCAGGGGATGCGAGAGATGGTCCACCGATTGTGCTCTGGAATCAGCGTTGGGAATATGATAAAAATCCAGAGGCTTTCTTCAGGATCATGAATCGTTTGGATGATGCAGGTTGCCGGTTTCGGTTGATTCTTGCAGGGAAGCGTTTTGAAGAGCAGCCATCTGAATTCGATGTTGCATTTGAACGTTATGCCGAGCGGATTCTACACTACGGATATGCAGAGGATTTTGAGGAGTACAGCCGGTTGTTGCATCGTGCAGATATTGTCGTATCAACTGCGGTTCACGAATTCTTTGGAATCGCAATGATGGAAGCCATCTATTGCGGATGCCATCCCCTGTTACCGAATCGTTTGAGTTACCCGGAATTGATACCAGAAAATCTACATAAACCATTACTGCACGCGCCCATCCTTTATGACACGGAGGAAGAGTTGTTTACAATTTTAAAGGGGATGTTGACTGGTGAAGAGCATCCACTTCCCACCAGAACACTTCGAGGAGTCGTAGAGCGTCTTGATTGGTCAGTTCATGTAGAGCAATATGATGCTCTGATAGAGTCTTTAGCGTGAGCGAGGTGATGTTGTCTTGTGTAGGGGCGAGAGCATAGGAAGGAAATAGGCGAAGCGCCGTGGTGTGCCAGGTTTTTGTAGAGGCGCGATGGTCGGCTCATTTGAGAATGTTGCCTGACTGCGTACTGCTGGATTCACTCACCAGGGGGACAGCGAAACAAGCCCTGGCAGAGGCACCATCTGCATTCATTCGGATCTGATCGGAAATCCCTATTTTTGTTAAAACCCTCATGAGCTACGATGCCAACAGAACACTATCAGCGTGTAAAAACTTTTATGAAGAAGGTCGGTCAAGCTATCCCAACAGAAGTGGTGGTTCCAGACGAACATACACGGTTGCTCCGTGCTCGTCTGATTCTTGAAGAAGCATTGGAAACCGTGCATGCCCTTGGTATATCGGTTCAGGTTCAGGGGAAGGAAGTAGATATAGAGTCGTGTGAGTTTACGCCGGATAAGCCGATTGATCTAGAAGGTGTAGCGGATGGTTGTGCCGACATATCTGTCGTAACGGTGGGCACCCTAATTGCGTTTGGGATAGATGATGAGGAGTTGCTCCGTGAGGTAGATGAGGCAAATTTGCGAAAGTTTGGATCCGGCAGTTATGCCCGTGAGGATGGCAAGTGGATGAAACCACGAGATTGGACTCCTCCAGATATAGCAGGTGTGTTGGCTAATCAGTAGGGCAGGGGCATGATGGGCGGAGATCCAGTAGATTTACTCTTGGGATCTTTTGAACAGCATTGTATCGTATCCATTTTGTCGATAAGTGAGAAACATAAAATCAATTTTGATGGAATCGTGCATAGAGCCCAGGGTATTGGTTGAGAGCAAACTTATGCACAGCATCCGCAGCCTAGCAGCTATGATTGGTAGTCTGCTCTTTGTGGTGTCCAGCGTAATGGCTCAACGATCACCTCAGATTGAGATTGATTACGCTTCTTTCGCCTATGATGAGCGGGAGTCCCTGGTGGAGCTTTATATGGCGGTGAAGGCGAGTTCCCTCACGTATGCGGCACAGGACTCGGGGTACAGCGCCGAGATTCCACTTCATTTGAGTTTGGCACGTTCCTCAGCAGATGCGAACCGGGATCTGGCAGAAGATCGCCCCGTGTGGGTGCAGGAAGATGAATTGCGCTTTTTCGTGCCCGACACATCTTCAATGATTGAGGGGCAAGTTTTTTTGCGCCAAACTCGATTCACGGCGGTTCCAGGTGAGTATGAGTTGCAAGTGGATCTGTCGATTACAGAGCAGGAAGTGATCCAGTCACGCCGAGATCTGATCATACCTGATTACAGCCAAGAGGAAAGCTGTTCGCTTTCAGACATCACCTTGGCTTCCAGTATTGCGGACTCGGATGATAGCGAGGATCCCCACTACAAGAACGGATTATCGATCCTCCCGAATACGGATCAATTGTACGGCGCGGATTCTGCAGAACTATTCTATTATGCAGAAGCCTACAATACCGGTTGTGCCGCGTCAGATTCACGTGAGTATACCGTGCTCACGTATGTGGCAGAAGCAAGCAGTCCCATTCCGGTTCCGGGTCTTGAGAAGCGATCGAAACGTAAGGTGCGCCAGACGGATATTTTTGTTGGTTCATTTGATTTGTCTGACCTTGGATCGGGAACCTACTTTCTCCGCATGGCAATTCTGAGTGGCACCAATGAAGCTGTGGTAGAAGAGAGCCGAAAATTCTTTGTTTTTAATCCATCTGTAGATGCTCCCCGGCCCAGCGCGATTGCCGGTAACGAGACATTTGAGACAAGCAGCTATGTAACTATGACAGAGGAAGAAGTAGAAAGGGGACTGGAGTATATTCAGGTCATTGCAAATGAGCAGGAATCCAGACGGATTCGACGTGTTGAAGATTTGGATGAGCGAAGAAGGTTATTAATGAATTTTTGGGAGGTACGTGATCCAACTCCAGGGGCAGGGGGTAATGAGTTCCGGGATGAGTTCTATCGCTTGCTGACGTATGCCAATGAACGCTATTCTGCTCAGCGAGTCGAAGGATGGGAGACGGACCGCGGGAATACTCTCCTAAGGTATGGCAGGCCAACAGATATTGAATCAAATATGTATGAGCGAGGACGAAAGCCATACGAGATATGGAAGTACAATAACATCCCCGGTGAGGGACAGGCTGAATTTATATTTGCGGATTTAGATGGGTTTGGTGATTTCGAATTGATTCACTCTACAGTTGCAGGTGAGCGGAAGCTTCCTGATTGGCCTCAAAGAATTTCCGATAGGTATTGACGTGGAAACAACAACAATAGAATCGCTCGCAGAGCAGATTGGACAGACAGCTACCCTGCGGGGTTGGTTACAGCAAAAACGTGGTTCCAAGGGACTATTTTTCCTGGTTCTCCGTGATGGGACAGGTCTGGTCCAATGTGTGGTGAATCAGCAGAATGTAGATATACCTTCATGGGAAAATGCATCTGTTGCAACTCAGGAGACATCGCTGGTGATCAAAGGGGAAGTCCAGAGGGATGAGCGTCAGGTCGGGGGCGTGGAAGTGCAGGTTTCGAGCATTGACGTGATCCAAATCGTAGACGATTATCCGATTACTCCCAAGTCACATGGAGTAGAATTTTTGATGGATCGGCGTCATCTATGGCTTCGAAGTCGACGCCCCTGGGCGGTGATGCGTATTCGAAACCGCATCATTATGAGCATACACAATTTTTTTCAGGAGCGTGGTTTTCTCCAGATGGATGCTCCGCTTCTTACCAAGAATGCGGTGGAAGGAACCAGTACGCTCTTTGAGATTGATTATTTTGGAAGCTCAGCATACCTGACACAGAGCGGCCAGCTTCATGGAGAAGTTATGGCAATGGCTTTCAATAAGATCTATACTTTCGGCCCTGTTTTTCGTGCAGAAAAATCAAAGACACGAAGGCATCTGACCGAGTTCTGGATGATAGAGCCCGAAATGGCGTTCTATGATTTAGGGATGAATATGACGCTTGCAGAGGACTTTCTGGTCCGGATTGCTTCGGATGCGGTGTCTGACTGTGAAGAGGAACTGGCGTTATTGGGGCGAGATCTGAATGCACTACGCCATGTTCAGGCACCGTTTCCGCGCTTGACGTACAGTGAAGCCGTAGAGCTTCTTCAAAGCGAAAAAACCCGACTCTTGGTTGAAGAAAGACAACAAGAATTATGCAGTCAGAGATTAGATCTCGAAAAGGAGCGTGCACAGAACAGGGAGATTTATGCACGCTCAAAGGAGTGGAAGAAGCGTTGTATTGATGCGCGCGAGATTGAGATTAATGCCCGTCTTGATCAGATTGAGGAAGAACTGCGTAACCTGCCTAAATGGCAGCAATCAGCTGCTGAGTTTGAATGGGGGAAAGATTTTGGCGGTAGTGACGAGACGCTATTAACCTGGCACTTTGATCGTCCAATTATTGTGCATCGTTATCCAGAGGCCGTCAAAGCATTCTATATGAAGCGTGATCCAGAAGATGACCGTCTGGCACTTGGGATGGATGTCTTGGCTCCTGAAGGTTTCGGGGAGATTATCGGTGGTGGTCAACGCGCGGATGACTTGGTTTTTTTGGAGGAACAGGTAAGACGGCATAATCTTCCTCAGGAAGCGTTTGAATGGTATTTTGATCTTCGCCGATATGGTACCGTGCCCCACAGTGGCTTTGGCCTAGGCCTTGAACGGACGGTTGCATGGGTTTGTGGGTTGGAACATATCCGGGAAACGATACCATTTCCTCGAACACTCGGACGACTTACACCGTAGGGATGGAGCATTATCCACAGAAGCCGCTACAGTTTACTCCGCGATTGCCGGAAGAAATGTTAGCACGGGCTCAGCAGTTCCGTGCACTGATGCAGCAGCGGCATTCGGTTCGCACATTCAGCAGCCGCCCCGTTGCTCGTGAGTTGATCGAGCAGGCGATCCTGACCGCCGGCACGGCTCCCAGTGGAGCACATCGGGAGCCGTGGCATTTTGTTGCCGTAAATGATCCTGGAATACAGTCGGAGATTCGAAAGGCCGCTGAAAAAGAAGAGCGAGAGAGCTACGAGCGGCGAATGTCAAAAGAGTGGCTAGATGCCCTTTACCCACTTGGAACCGACTGGAATAAGCCATTTCTTGAAACTGCTCCCTGGCTGGTGATCTGTTTTGCAAAGAATATTGGGGATGACGGGAAGAAAAATTATTATGTCCAAGAGAGTTGTGGCATTGCATGTGGGTTATTCATCGCCGCGATCCACAATCTGGGTTTAGTGACACTGACCCATACTCCCAGTCCAATGCGATTTCTGGGAGATATTCTTGAGCGGCCCAAACACGAAAGGGCCTACATCCTGTTTCCTGTGGGATACCCTGCGGAGGGGGTGATGGTACCGGATTTAAAACGAAAAAGCCAAGAACAGTTAGTTACCTGGCAAGAACGCGATTAAGCAGAGCCTTCGGGATCCTTGCTGTGTAATCAAGAATCCCGAAGGGAGGCGGGTTTGGATCAGTGCACAAAAAGGATTTCACTGTAATTCGGCAGTGGCCACTTATCGTGTGGCGTTACGCCTTCCAGTGCATCTGCAGCTTGACGAACTTTGAGCATAGCTGGTATAACGTTATCTTTTTTGTGCTGTGTATTTTCATGCAGATCGTCAACATGTACATCCAGTTGCTCGGTCAATTCATCTACTGCACTGACCAGTTCGGAAAGATGGTGATTGACAGATTCTGCAGTGTGAGCAGCGGGAGACACAGCTTTTGACTTCAGGCCGGCTTTTGAAGAATGAAGCGAGATCTGTACGAGTTCACTCAGGTACTCAAAGCCTGCTGGTATGATTTGTGTCCGAACCAGATTTTCCAGTGTTCGACCTTCGATATCAATTACCATCTCATATTGCTCAAGAGCAACCTCCTTACGAGCTTCTAACTCCGCAGCACTTAGAATGCCGAAAGAAGAGAACAATGCAACATTCTTTTCAGAATCAAAAAGTTGGAGTGCATCAACAGTTGTGCGGAGGTTCAATAAGCCACGTTTTTCGGCTTCCTCATGCCATGTTTCTGCATAGTTGTCTCCTTCAAATAGGATAGACTGAGACTCCATCGCAATTTTGCTTAGCAGGTCGAGCACTGTCTTCTTAAAGACTTCCGGATCGTCTTTGTCTTTCCCACGAAGAGCATCACGCAGGCTGTTTGCAAAGTCCCGTAAGGATTCGGCAACAGTGGCATTCAATACAACGTTCGGAAAGGCTAGTGACTGATCCGATCCCACAGCACGGAATTCGAATTTATTGCCTGTGAAGGCAAACGGAGAGGTGCGGTTACGGTCACCTGCGTGTTTCGGAACAAGCGGCAACATGCTTACTCCCAGAAACAGGTCGGTATCTTTCGCCGTCGTTAATTCATCACCATTGATCAGCTTCTGGTACAGATCATAAAGCTGCGAACCAAGGAAAACACTCAGGATTGCCGGTGGTGCCTCGTTTGCTCCCAGACGGTGATCATTGCCTGCAGAACTCACGGATATCCGAAGAAGATCTTGATGTTTGTAGACAGCTCGGATCACGGCCGTACAGAAAATCAGAAAAGTAAGATTCTCGTGAGGTGCATGTCCAGGTTCCAACAGGTTCTCTCCATCATCGGTGGAGATCGACCAGTTGATATGCTTACCTGAGCCGTTCAGATCAGCAAACGGTTTCTCGTGCAAGAGTGCCACCATTCCATGTTTACGCGCAATACGCTTGAGCGTAATCATGATGAGATGTTGATGGTCTGCGGCAATCCCGCTGGTTTCGAAGACAGGAGCCAGTTCGTACTGACTTGGAGCCACTTCGTTATGCCTTGTCTTGACGGGAATCCCGAGGCGATAGAGCTCTTTTTCGGCATCCAACATACAGGAAAGTTGTCTCCCGGGGATTTCACCGAAGTAGTGGTCATCCAATTGCTGTCCCTTGGGCGGGTTTGCACCAAGGAGAGTTCGTCCTGTACTCACCAGATCAGGTCGACGATAAAAATATTCCTCATCAATCAGGAAGTATTCCTGTTCTGCTCCGACCGATGTTTGTACACGCTCGGCATCTTTCCCGAGCATGCGAAGGACACGACGTGCCTGCCGGTCCAATGCGTCGATTGACCTCAGGAGCGGGGTTTTGTGGTCAAGTGCTTCTCCTGTCCAGGAAACGAAGCAGGTAGGAATGGACAGATAACTTCCATTTTCATTTTCAACCAGAAAAGCTGGCGAAGAGGGATCCCAGACCGTATATCCACGTGCTTCATGGGTGGCCCGGAGTCCTCCGTTGGGAAAGCTGGAGGCATCGGGTTCTCCCTGGATTAAATCCTTTCCACGTAGAGAGGTGACGGCTCTCCCAACGATGGTTGGATTGATGAAGCTGTCATGTTTTCCTGCAGTTCCACCTGTCAGAGGTTGAAACCAGTGGACAAAGTGTGTAGCACCGCGCTCCAGTGCCCATTCTTTCATCGTAAGGGCTACGATTTCTGCATGATGCGTGGCGACCGGAGAGCCTTTTGTAATGCAGTTGACCATTCCCTGGAAGACCTCTTTTGGCAGTCGTTTACGCATTTCATCAATGCTAAACGTATTTTCTGCAAAATTTTCTTCCAGATCAGGTGGAGTGATCTTTTCAATGTGGTTTGCGCGATGCTTGGTTGCGGCAGTGAGATTGTGAAGTCGAGTACTCATAAGATTGAAGTTGTATGTTGATGTAGTCCGAGCTCAGCAGGCTCAAAACAAAGGTACGCAATACCAAAGAATATGTTCGGTAAATTCAGACATATTCACGGAATTTTAACAGAAAAATGCCTTTTTTCTTCAGAAAATCACATTATCTGCGAAAAGTACCTTTATTAATCCATAATAGCTTTATGGTTGACATGCCTGGATTTCGTGCGAACGACTCACGATGATGGCAGTCAGATTGGAGAAGGGCAGGACACAAAGCAATGCCAGTATCGTGGTGGACACTGGAATGGCTTAGGAACGAAAAAAACTTCTTGATGGGCAGATCGAGCCTTGAACCCCCATATTGTTGTGTGGCGGTTTAGTGTCCAAGGTAGTGAAGTACTCGTTGTGCTGTGATATCTCCGGTTAGTGTGTAGAAATACGTCCCCGTACCCAGCCCCTTTGCGTCCAAGACAGTGGAGTACTCGCCCGCTTGGTGGTGATGATCTGCCAAGGTGCGAACACGCTGGCCAAGCATATTGAATAGCTCCAGAGCTACGCGGCCAGGCCTACCCACCCTGTAACTTATGGTCGTAGAGGCCGTGAAAGGGTTGGGATAGTTTCCAAGAAGACTCGTCTCGCTATGTTCAGGAAGATCCTCGTTACTGGTTGGCGACCTCAATCGGAACTGTATCCAGTTGACCGCTGGTGTCCCGGCATGAAAATGGAGTTTCATTACTTGGGTCCCTTCATCCAGTTCAATTCCGTCTTCAGTAATTACACGGACAGTTTGAAAAGTATTTCTGGCATTGGCATGGTCAATGACTCCTGTTTTATCTACACCGTCGAATTCGAGCGAAAACGAGATACGTGTTGCCTGACTGGCCATCCTCATTTGAAGGTCATAGATCCCGGCTTGATCTACATGTACGGTATAGGCGACCCATTCTCCTCGTACAGTGTTTCCAATGTGGTAGCCAACGCCATCGGTTGTTGGATATACATCGACTCCTTCGTCAAGCCGAATCCCCTTCCCATCATTTGAGGGAGAGGTAGCTCTCTCCCGATAAGCGATTCCGGGGCCGCCCAAATCAAAATATTCGGCCTCTATTTGTTCTTGAATCGGGTGCGGGCGCATTAGATAGGGCGCATTTTGCGTACATGAATTCCCGACATTCACCGTCCTTGTCTCTGAAGAGCCAGACCATCCACCATTATCTACCGCCCTTGTATGCACCGTATAGCATCCTTCGGATACATTCTCAATAGATGTACTCCACTGAGTTGCTCCACCTCTGATCGTTTCCATTAGACCATCTTCCTGGTAGAGTTCCACTCTCAGTATCCGGCCGTCAGGATCTTCTGCGGTTCCCATGAGAGTAACCGTACTCCCTGCTTCGAGGTTCGCAGGAGCGTCAATCGTTAATTGAGGTACATCTACGTAACGATAGACCCGTACATAATCAATCAGCATTTTTTGCGGGAAGATACTATCGTCAATACCTTGTGCGCCTCCCCAGTTGCCTCCGATTGCAATATTCATAACCAAGTGAAAATCTTTGTCAAATGGCCATCCCCGCCAATTATTAAGTCCCTTGGAGTAGGACCAGAATGAATTGCCGTCTAGGGAAAACACCATTCGGTTTGGGGTCCACTCGACGGCATAAACATGCATAGCTTCCGACGCATCGGGGACCTCTATTGAGCCGCCTCTCGATGTCCCATCCACATGATTGAATGCATCGGTATGAATCGTGGCATGAATGGATCCTGGATTGAATCCCACATGCTCCATGATATCAATCTCCCCGTTATCGGGCCAGTAGGCCGTGCCGTATGAGTTATTTGTGGGGAGCATCCAGATTGCTGGCCAGGTACCTGTCCCAGAGGGGAGTTGAGCACGGATTTCAAGGCGCCCATATGTCCAATCCCCTTTCGCTTTGGAGACCAGTCTGGCAGAGGTATAGTTACGGCCACTCCAGGATTCTTTTCTGGCTTCTATGATAAGATGGCCGTCCTCAACCCGGGCATTTTCCTCACGATCTTCAGTGTAATATTGGTTTTCTGCATTGCCCCATCCGTGTCCACCAACGTCGTATGACCACTTTGCAGGGTCGGGCAATCCGGTGTAGTCAAACTCATCACACCAAGTCGGTTCCCATGATGGCTGTGCATCCAGGTTGGGGCATGCCGTCTGTGCATATAGGTCGGAGACTGTAATAACACCGAAAAAGCAGAAAATCATAAAAAGTATAGTACGTATCATGAGGCAGTTATTTTAAAAAATATCCGCTCGTAAGAACAGAAATCTTGACAAAATGTTCATCCCGATGCTCGGGTGGCATTCAGGCATTCAAGGGTACGGATTTGGATTTAAGCCCTTTCGAAAAGGGAGAAGATCTTATCTGCGACGATAGGTTTTTTCCATCGGAGGCAATTCAGGCAGGAAATTTGACGAATTTCAGGTTTGGAGGATCTGGAAGCCATCTTATCCTGGATGCTTATTCAGCTTCTCTATCGGCGGAATTTGTGAATATTAGAATAAGCCTCTTGGCGCTCCCGTTTGATGTACTTGCTTTCTGGCCAGTATTTCGAAAAATCCTGCACTGATCATGATTCTGGACATTATTTTATGGGAGCGAATGACTCATTATCTGGCGTCATCTGAAATGCAATCTGTGTTACAGCAGGGTTTCAACCTCCTGCGAGGGTCTTAGTTGACCATAATTTGTTGGAAAAGCATCGTATCAACGCGGATGGACGCAGCTGATTGCAGAGCAATCAATAGCGTACTGTCCGGTTGTAGCTGCCGCATAGAGTTGGCGAGGTATACTCTGGTAGAACTGGCAATATCTTCCTGGGCAATCGGATCCTTTTCAAGTCCTAATTCCATACCGGCCAATGCAAAAGCTTCATTGCGGAGTGCGCGTCCTAAAGAAGCCGCCGGATTGGAGGTTGCTTCGGAAAGCGGAAGTTCGGGGAGCCAGAAGAAGTAATCGTCACCAGTAAAGGTGTATGCGCTCCCACTCAGCGTAAAAGTTGCGAGTGATGTTTCTGGTGTCAGGGGGAGGGCGACAGTATCATAGGTGTCGTCAAGGGAAACAGAGGTGTTCATGATTCGGCCCAAAGCAGCCCGAAGAGATCGTACCCCTTCTGTGCTGATTTGCACATTGCGGTTTTCCATGAAGGTGCGAACAAAACGATCTCCTTCCAATCGTCTTCTACGGATGCGCAATAGACCTGCGATCCCGTTCTTTCGGTTTTGGAATTCGGACTCTGCTATGATCGGAGTTTTTATGCGATCTTCGATTTGGATGATATGCCATCCCTGTCGACTACGAACAGGAGCGGAATATTGTCCGACGGGTAATGCAAAAGCCGCTTCAGCGAAGGCATCATCCACCTGAAAGTATCGGATTTCTCCAAGCCACCCAGCCGTGGAGTCAAAATTTTCGGTTCTGAATGCAATCTGCGCCTCGTCAAGGAAAGAGGTGCCAGCCTCCAGTCGTGCATGTGCAATGCGGGCATCTGCTTCGTTGCGATAAAAAAGATGACGAGCCATCACCGGTTGTTTATACCGGACGAATGCTTGGCGAATTTCTGTTTCCGTTAGCTGCGGGAGCTGTTCAAGAAACTCAATTTCATAGTAACGAGCGCCGATTGCACGCTTACGAGCCAGCTCTGTGAACTCGGAGAGTAATGAGTCGGAGTTCAGATTACGTCGCAGAGCCTCTTCGTACCAGAGGTGTTCTTCAATGAGATGGTTAAGGTGGTTATAACGGGCTTCATGGGTGTCATTCTGACCGCTCTGGATCAGTGTCTGAATGTAAGAGCGCTCAAAATCCCCGACAGTGATAGGATGCCCATTAACATGAGCCAAGGCTTGATCTCGTTCACTCAGAGGCGGGGAACATCCGACAAGCAAGAACAAGACCGGGAGGATGCTCCAGAACTCAGAAGTAGACCCGAAAATCCACCACCTGCGTTTGCCCAAGAAGATCGAATGGCGTGTATGCATAGTCAAATCCAAGCCGAACGCCGAAAGTTCGCACATCAATTCCAGCCCCAAATGTCAGGTGACTATCGACATTGTCCAGAAATAGATCTTTGTATCCACCTCTAAGATCAAAATTAAAGGTTCGGTTGTGGACACGTAATTGGGCCCCAGCGTCTCCATTCAAGCTATTATCGTTGCTCTGTTGTATATCGGCCAGTACGGATAACTCAATCATGCCGGCCTGTACGACGGGCATGGCAATGCCAAACTTAAAGGAGAGCGGCAAATCCCAGGAATCCATTTCGATGTGGGCGGGGATATCAGGGTTATTTCCGCTGATCGTTTCATCAACGTCAACAAATACAACGCTGTTGACTCCAGTCATCTGCATTTTTCCACCAAAATTCTGGATTGATGCAGCAATAATCAGCCCGCGGAGATAATCAGACTGTAGAACAAATCCAAAGTCGAAGCCAATCGTGCTGGCGGTCATATCTCTGATCTGTTGACGTACATACTTGGCTGTGCCACCAAAGTAGAAGGACTCGGTCAGAGGCTGTGCATACGTGAGTCCTAAACTAAAATCACTCGCACGAAAAGTTTGTCCCGTTCCCTCAGGGAGAGCGACGGTCCGTACGATCATGTCCCCGTAGTTCACGGCAGCGACGCTCAGTCCCAAAACATGATCACCAAATACAGGCACTACGACGCCAGCAGCGTTGTAGTCAATGTCCGCAAACCAGCGAGAATGGGAGAGGAATACACTTCCGGCAGAATGATTTCCATAGGAGCGAGCCGCACCGGCTGGATTCCAGAAAAGAGCGTCTGCACCGGTTGCCATTGCAGTATAGGCGTGTCCGAGTGCCTGTCCACGAGCACCCGTTCCAAGGGTCAGGAAGCTGGCGGCAGTGGTCCCTGCACGGCTTTGTGCAAGCACAAGATTTGAACTGCCGAAGATCAAGATCAACAGTAGAGCAAATCGGTGGGTCACAATGCGGATGGTAGGGCTCATTTAATAAGGGCGAATTTCCCCACATGTTCTCCGATGCCAGGGGCTTCTACGTGGAACACATACACTCCAAATGCAATATCCTGTTGCTCTTCCGTACGAAGATCCCACCACTCAGCCCCATCACTCGTTACACCATCATGATGGAGGGTACGGATCAACTCTCCGCGGATGTTAAAGATACGTATCGTGCACTGGGGTGGGAGATTGATAAATTGTATCCGCCGCTCGCCTCGGCCTTCAATCTGGCTTCTCGGTTCGAACGAAGATGTCCCCACATAGGGGTTGGGAACCACGGCAATACGGTCAAGCTCACTGCGTGCCAGATCAGAATCGATCTGTGAGGAACGTAGTGTAAACTGAAAGAAATCTCCCGTTGCAAACGGTTTTCTGCTACTCACATGAAAGGAGTTTCCGGCAGAAGGGGGAATAGAACTCCCATCGGGAGAATTGAACTTGATCCGATAGCGAAAACGCCAGGGACCGCGGGTTCCAGGACGTTCAGCGATAATCGCATGATCTCCGGCATCAAATACACCACTATCATTAGTGTCCTGCATAAAGAGTTCCGCCGGCGTATTCTTGGTTTTGTTGATGGTGAAGATTGGGACCTCATCACGCAAATATCCGAAGAATCGTGGCGGACGATAAAGTGAGTCATTGGGGGAAACCCAGATCAGTTGATAGTCGTCCGGCGATGCACGAAATGCCGATGTGGTATCCCGGTCTACCGAAGCAATCCAGTTTGTAGAGTATCCATCCAGAGTACGTGGATCCAGATCATAGATTTCATTTTCTGTGCCCTCGTTTGCCAGAAATCCCGTCTGCATGTCATCCAATTGGCAACCCAGAGGTGGAAGACATTCGACGTTATCTATTTCAATGATGAACCCGCCTGCGGGAGGGGTGGCATCAATGAGTGGAGACGGGTCAATGAGTTTTTCACCGGAAACGATGTTGGCCACTTCGTAGGCCCTTGTCTGATACAGGTCAGAAACATCAGACACGGGTTCGCTAAAGAAAGAAATACGATAGATCCCATCAAAGTCGGCCTGCGTCTCTTGAATCACCCGCACATTGATGGACCCAGATCCAAGCCCTTCCGTCACGCGGCTCAGATCTTCATTTGCACCGCCCTCAACATATCCAACAGGGACAGATCGCGGGATTACGACTGCAGCATTGCGTGAGAATCCGGTTAATCGTCCCGCCTGATTAACACTGACGTTGAACGAGTTTTCTTGGGGGTCAATCGATTCTTTTGAGAGATTATCTGGATCTCGGAACCCACGATCATATGCGACCAACGCATAGTAGTAGGTGACTCCGTTGGTTACATTTTCATCAATGTAGTAAAACTGGAGACCGGTATTGTCCCCCAGATTATAGACAGCTTCACCCTCCAAAACGGTGACAGGTCCTTGGATGTCATTCTCCAAATCCCATTGAGCAATGGGCTTAAAGAAGGTGGCGGTGCCATCTATATCCGTAATGGTGCGTGCATCAAAGAGCAGAGGATCCGTGCCTTTATAGAGCTTGAATCCTTCAAAGTCAAACTCTTGGGTAAAGCGGTCGAAGCTTCGAACTGCCACTGTGTCCCAACTGAGCACGACGCGCCCGTCACCAGGGACAGCAGTCAATGCCGGCAGGAAAGGTGGCTGTGCGAACGTGTAATCGGCATTGAAGATGCTTTGTGCTGTACGGCGGTTTTTGAAGAAATCACGCTCATCCTGCCCAAAGATCCATGCGGTAGAGAAAAAGTCGGTTCCCCCTGATTCGAGACCAATCGGGCCAGAGGAGAACAGGAGGAAGGGCTCGAGGTCTGCCTTAAATGCTTCAGGCTTCGTTCCCAAGGGAAACTGAGCATTGTTAATAATTCGATCCCACATCCATGCGTCATCACGCAGATTGTCTCCACTTTCATAAAAAGGGCGAGTCTGCAAATCAAAACCAGTCAAGCCAACCTGATCGGATTCATCCACATCCAACTCATCAAAATTAGGTTCTCCAAGAGTAGGGATTCCATCAGCTTCACCATCATCGGGACCAGAGTAGCCCAGATCAAATGGTCCTTGACCATCCCGGCCTACATCATTATTGAGTGCCTCGCCAGGATCCAGAATTCCGTTGCCATTTTCATCGGAAAAGCCCACCCAGTCCAAGTTCTCATCTCCGGTCCACCAGCGTCCGGCTATATACGCCGGCCGCGACTCAATGGGGCCATAATAGGCTTCAAAATCTGCCAGGTTATACATTGAACTGGCAGCTCCTAGAATCTGCTGTTGTCCTTCTACCAGTGTACCGGCGCCGTTGAATCTGGACTCATCGGTCATTCCGTCTTCGTCATTGTCCAGAGCATCATTCGCCCGAGCCGGGCTCTCAAGGAATGCGAACCCAGTATAGCCTAAGTCATAGCTCCCTCCAGTGGAGCGTGTACCAATCCCATCCTGATCCCAGCCATATGCAACATCCTGCTGGGGATCAAAGGCAGCATTTTCATCTCCCTCCTCGTTCCCCAGGCCATAATCCATGATTTGTCCCAGGTAAAAGATCCGTATGGGGTTTATTCGTGACGTTTGAGATTCGGTAGAGGATGAACATGAGGTCTTCCGCAAGTACATTGGCCCACTGGAAGAGGCGGACCTGTGTTTGCAGTCCCATCCCTCCGACTGTCGAGTCTGCGCTGTTTGCATAGAATACGCCGTATTCACTGTTTGGTCTTCGGGTTTCGGGATCAATGGCATACTCTAGATCTGTAAAGTCATCCATCACATAGAAGCTTTCCAGGTCTGCATTAAAGACGTTACGGCCGAAAAAACCGTTCCAGTTCCCAGGCCAGCCGGGGTCGTCAGGGTTGTTCAGGCGATCGGGCCAGAACTGGGGCCAGGAAGTGGGATCATCGCTCAGGGCGGGGGTTGGTGTCCGTTGTCCGGTAATTGGGTCCAGGCGATTCTCATTCATGAATCCTGGCAATGGGGTCCATCCCCAGAGAGAGCCGTCTGGACTTAACCGTTTCCCAAAATCCCGATACGTAAGGATGACCGGATTCAGGATTGTATCTGTTCTGGCTCCTTGAAAAAATTCCGGCCACTTGAGACGCTCGCCTGGAACTTGTCCGGCGATCATGATTCCCACACCATCAATGTGGCGTCCCCCGATTCCCCGTGGCCAAACTCCCCACGGGATGTCATTCCACCGGGCGAGCTCGCCGTGATTACGGAAGTTGGTTTCGATCAGGTTACCGTCCAGCACTCCACGTGCAATCAGGTCTTCATCTCCCCTGAGATCGGGAGGGACATTTTGCCCTTGTACGACAGGAGGCAGTGTACAGAGCAAACCTAGGCCAAGGAGGAGGAGACATTGGATTTTTGTGCACTGCATTAGAAGCGGTAGTTGAGTCCGACACTGACTTTACGTGGTGCCCCAAAGTTTCCCTGGCGATAGAAAAATTCATCCAGGCTGTTGAGTCCACCTACCTGTGCACCTGTCCGCCGAAAGAGCTCCAGGGTGACTGATTCATCCGCACGTCCGGTATCGTCGTACACGCCAACTTCCTGGACGGTATCAAAGACATTCTGGGCCTGCAGGAATAATTGCACGTTCGGTCGGATTCCAGGGATCCGATAGTACATCCGTATGTCCGTTCCAAAGATGAGTGGTTTGTTTGCGTTGTTCTTTTTTACCGAGCGGATAAACTCCCGCACTGTCGTATAAGGCGTACCGCTTTGTAGACGGTTGATCAGCGTGATAGATAGTCCTGAGAGTGGTTTCAGGGTAATCGTATTATTGAGTACATGTCTGCGGTCCCAATCCAGTCGAACGAGGGAAAGGATTTCATCCAGGCCGGCCTGTTGGCGACCAAAAGCTTCTCCAGGACTGGAGGCGGTACCCTCCGCGAATTGCAGTGTGTAGTCAATGGTCCAGCTCAAGGGGCCGCCGGGGCGTTGGAACAGGGAAAGCGTGAGCCCTCGGATGGTGCCGTAATCTCGGTTAATCCACCGAATTATAAAGTCGCCCTGCGGGGTTCGGGAAATTTCCTGTCCTGTCAAGTTCCGCACATCCTTCGAAAAGATGGTGATCTCCATCCCAATGCTACGGGTGAATCCCTGTTGCAGCCCGATTTCAAACGAAAGGGTACGTTCAGGATTGATTCCGGGATTGCCGAATGAATTGGACAAGGAAGCAGGGTTGACCTCGTATTCAGGGTTTGTGTAAAGTAGTCCGAACGAAGGAATCTGGAAGAAGAGCCCCGCCGAAAAACGCATCACACCGGTTTCCGAGATGGGGAATGCCACCCCCAGACGGGGACTAAGCTGTATATCTATTTTGGCAGGCTCCCGGTTGGAGCGTGTACTCCCTGGATTATCTGGATCGGGGATTTCTTCAAGCTCTCCTTGCCCCCAATCAATCGGAGATAAATAATCTGGGTCAAAGTAATCAAAACGCAGGCCTGCATTTACAATCAGCCCCGTAAACTCCATTTTATCCTGGATATACGCGGACAGCTCAACAGGCTTCGCCTGAAGGAGATTGTCGGCGAACTGGTCAGGAGACGGTTGAGGCAGATTCCCTGTCCGGAAGGAACGTTCAATACCAAAATTCCGGTTATCCAGGGTATGCCAGCGGGTTTGGACCCCTATTTTGACAAGGTGAACCCGATTGAGTTGATGAGAGTAATCTGCTACAACCGTATGTGTTGCCGTGAGTTGGTCGCTGTTGGATAGGTCGTTGCCGCTGACGGCAAATGCATTGGCCCCCTGTAGGAACCCAAAATCACTACTCACATAGCGTTCATCAAAAGGTGACTCGTACAGATATACATCCGTCTTATCATGCAGATAGCTGTACGACAGATTGGCAAATGCACTATTGCCGATGGTATAGTGTACTCCTAGGATGTGTGTCTGGTTAAAAAAATGAACGGTGTTAATCCCGTCAGGAGTGTACTTGCGAAAGTGGCTGTACGGCTGGAAGGTGCCTGACTGGATAAAAACATTGTAATCAAGCTTCAGCCGGGAGGTCAGTGAATAACCAACGGAAGCATTTACAGACACGCGATCCGTGCGGTTACGGGGGACAAAATCTCCATCTCCCGAAGAGGCAATGATCCAAGCCTCTGGAGGGAGTCCGGTATTCAGGTTTTGGGATGAATCCGATGGCGCGAATAAATTTCGTCCAATAAAATGTGAGTTATCCTGTAGATATCGAACCGTGGCCTGGATTCCGAAACGGTCACGAATGATCGGGCCTCCCAGAGATGCCTGGACATCAACCAAGTTTGGCAGGCTGGCTGCATCGGCATAGGAGACCGTGTCTGGAGCAAAGTCGGAGAACGAGAGTGCCTGCCCGGGGTCCGTGGTTCGGCTGACAAACTCCAGATCCCGATTACTCGCGATTGCTCCTGCGTAGGCGAGGAGCGACCCACTCCATTTGTCGGGTACATCTTTGGTGACAATATTTACAACACCGCTGGTCGCCTGACCATATTCAGCATTGAAGACACCACTAATGACCTCCAGACTTTCCACCATGTTCTGTTCAATATCGAACGCGGCATCCTTGCTGAAGGCATTGGTAATGGGAACTCCATTGACCAAGTAGGTCACTTCGCCGGTCCGCCCCCCGCGGAAGTGTCCGTCAACGACACCCGCCTGCAGGTTGATCGCATCCTGCACGTTGGTGACTGGCAAAACTTCAAGTTGCTCGGCATCAATTACCGATGTTGTTGTCGTGCGGTCCATTTCCACAATGGGGCGCTCGGCAACAACCACTACCTCCTCCCCCTCAATCGTCTCCTCACGCAACTCAAAGTTAACGGTGGATGTCTGATCCTGCACTACGCGCACATTCTGCGTAGTCACGGTTGCAAAGCCGATGAAAGAGGCTTGAATGCTGTAGGTCCCAGGAGGGACATTCAGGATATGATAATATCCATCTATATCCGTCACTCCACCGATTGAGGTCCCGGCGATCACCACATTGACACCAGGTAATCCCAGATCCGTACCTGCTTCTACAACTCTCCCAGCAACCTTTCCGGTCGGGCCGCTGGTGGGGCGGGCAGATAGACTTCCCGCCCCACCAATATAAAGCAAGAGTAGGATCACGCAGAATCCAGTATGCTTGCGCCCCGATACAGCTTGCATTATTTGACCAAGGTCATGCGCCGAGTCATAAGTACTGACGATCCTGTTTCGAGTCTGTACAGGTAGATGCCTGAGGCTAATTCTGAGCCATTAAACTCGACCGTGTATCTGCCTGCTGTATAGGGTTGTTGATTCAGAAGAGTTGCAACGGTTCTCCCCATGGAATCAAAAACTCGAAGTGTAACGACTTCAGACTCGGGCAGTGCGAATTGGATCAAAGTACTCGGGTTGAAGGGATTTGGATAATTCTGGTCCAATGCGATCTCATCTGGGATTCCGTCTGCGTCTTCAACACTGGTCTGGGTTACATCGGTTACCGTCACCGCCAGGTTAAAGCTCATGCCTCCATAGGCCGTATCATCACTGGTTGCCGTATGCACGAGTGTCACCGATTCATTGTCTCCATCCAAATCCACCGCCGACATGACCATGACTGGCTGAGCTGTAGCCCAGTTTGCGGATGTGAATGTCAGTCCAGTGAATTCCGTCTCTGCATTCCCGTCATTGTCGAGCGTGAGGGACGTTCCGGCCTGCCCCGTAATCGCCACCGTCACATCCGCCGTGGGCTGTGAGGCCAGTTTCACATAGTAGGTTTGAGATGCGCCTTCATTCAAGGCCAGGGTGGTAATGGCTGAACCATCCGCCATTGCAGAAAAACTTATCCCTGCCGCCGTCATCATACTTTGAGCATCCCTGCCAACGAGCGCCACAGCAGGCCACTGTGCTGGCGTATTCCACCACTGTCCATCTGCATTTGCTTTGATGGACCATTGAATCTGATTATCACGGTTCGCTCCATCGCCATCATTTAGGACGAAGTTGAAGGGGTAATAATGAATGTCCGAGTCAGTGGGGAGATCAACAACTGCATCCATCATCTCCGTATTTTGAATCTGATCCAAGGGGATTAGGCCAAGCATTTTATAGCCAACGACCTGGTCACCATCCATGAGTTGATCGTAGATGGCTCCTGCTCCTTGTGGAGCGCCGTCAATACTCCAGCCTACATATACATGTGGTGTTGAGCCACCCTTTGTGCCATCTCCCTGGGCAAGGAAACGAAACTGGTAGTCCGCAAATTCTCCACGCTCCATGTCCTGGTGGGGGGAGCCAATGAAGATCCCACCACCAGCCACGTCTCTTACATCATAGTTGCCCCAGCCAAACTCAATACTGTCATTTTGCCAAGAATCGGCAATACTGGCTTCGGTTCCCTGCAACGTGACCTGATCATCCGTGACCTCTACATAGAGATAGAGTTCGGGGGGATCAGCACGATAGCCGGCCCACAAATTAGCACTAATATCTTCGTCTGTGGTTGCACTGCCCGAGTCCCCAGGCTTTGAGTGTGCCACGTTGAGTTCAAAGGGCATATATCCTTCTGGGAACCCGTCCGCGATATTCTCAAATGAATCGCCAAACAGTAAATCATCCAAGTGATCCACTTCCTCCATGGACAACTCAGCGATATAAGGCTGGACGGGAAGGTTTTCATTTACAACACTTGCTGTACTCATAGAGACGTCAGTGTTCTCAACGCCGGAGTCGCTAAGCGTTGTGACTGCATAATACAGTGTGAGAGGGAGCAGAGATGCATGTGGAATTTCAATCTTGTGAGATGCGGAAGTAGCATCCACTCCGACCTGTGCGGCCAGAGACACTCCGGCTCCCCCAACATCCGTGATTTCTTTCGGGCTGAAATACACTTTGTATGCATTTGCACCGTCGATACTCATCCAGGACACTGTATTACTATCGGCGGTAGCCACAGCAGAGACTCCCGCAGCTGCTGGTGGTGGTGCGGTTTGATCAGAGAGGTCTAGATCCGCGGCCCCGATGTAGACATCATCCAGATAAATTGTTCCTCCACCTGTATTATTGTCAAAGTGGACTCCAAGGTTCTGAACATTCGTCCACTCAAATTCTTGCCATAACTCAGGGTTATCGGCGGTATTGGGTCCTAGCTCATCAGAAACGCCGACCCCAAAAGCCCCCATGGACCATGCACCGGCATATTTCCATAGGCTATCCAAGCCATCCAATTCATTGGCTGCTTTGGCATCCTCCAGTTCGGTGTACGTGGGTGGGGGAAGGGGTATAGAGACCTCGTGCCACTGACCATCGCGCATGTCCTCAGGGATGCGCCAGGCCAGGCGGAAGGGCAGGTCAGCCGATCCGTCGTTTGCGTCACTGTTATCGGTTTTGTCCTCAAGAAGTAATTGAACATTGGCCATACCCGCATTTGCGGGGTCAACCCAGATTCGGGCATGGAGAACATCCCCGTCCATCCGGTTTTGTGACATATCAACCCCTACATCTGCCGGGAAGCGGAATGCGTTGAACGACCAGTTGCCATATACATATTCTATGATCTTGTTTGTAGGATCAGTTGGATCGTCAATCACGTTGCCCTGTGCCTCTGGAACCATCGTGTTGACTCCGTCAACAAAGAAGATGAAGTTGTCCCCAAGTGGTGGGCCGGCTTCCTGTCCGTGCACGTTTGTAACTCCCGCAAGCACGAGAGCAAGGGATAGTAATGGGGTAAGTGTATGTTTCATGGATTTCCTAACAATTTGTTATGTGAAATAAAAACCTCGTAGTATAAATAGGTTGCCAATAAGCTTACAAGGCATGACCTATGAATATTTCTGCGGACAGCAAAGATACGAAAAGATTTCCATAAATGCCTCATGGAACAATTTGCTTGGTGAGTAAAAAAAAATCGAAAAACGCGTCAAATCATGACGCCAGCCCTTGAGTCATCTGTCAGATAGGGTTTCAACAGGGTCTGCCCAAAAGGACTCCCGGTTGGGAGTCCTTTCAGGTTGAGTAATTCGGGGATCAATCTGAGGAGATCCCTATCGTCACCGTGATGATTGGGATGGTATTCGGCCCAGGAATTGTTGCACGGCTGAGTGATCAGGGTTGATACGAGCGGCCTGCTGCCAGGCCTCTGTCGCCAAGGCGGCACGGTTTGTTTTTTCGTACACAGTCCCTAAGCTCAGCCAGGCAAGTACATAGGTTGAATCAGCAGCCAAAATTCGCAGCAGCTTTTTTTCAGCATTCGCAAGGTTTCCAATGTCCGCCTCCAGTGTGGCGATGTGGAACTGCAGGTTCAGATTATCCGGGCGAAGTGCTTGGGCAATAAGGTATCTTTTTAGAGATTCTTCAAGACGGTCGGAACGGCGAAGTGCAGTGGCATAGTCCACCTGTGCTTGAAAATTAGTCGGTTGCGTCTCTGCAACGTTTGCCAATTGCCCCCGCCTTTGCTCAATCTCTCGGAGCGAGTCTGCCTCTGAGAAGAATTTGGCGGATTGCTCCAGGAACCCGGATTGCTGCAGCGCCTGCCCCAGGAGGTATCGAGGCTCGGCATGGTGCGGGTATTCTGTGATGATAGGCTGCAAAAGTGTGATCGCTCCATCCAAATGGCCGAGTCGTAACAGAAGCCTTCCCTGCCGGAGCAGGTCTGGAAGGTGATCAGGGCGAATTGCCAGGGCGATCCCGCTCCGCTCCAGGGCTTCGGGATCATTTCCCTGTTCTTCCAGAAAATCAGCAAAGCTCGTATGTGCAGGCCCGTACAGAGAGTCTAAACGAATTGCCTGTTCGAACGCGGCGGCGGCGCTGTCAGGTTGCGATAAAGCATTGTAAACGACTCCTGCAGCATGCCAGGAGTTTGCAGAAGTGCCGTCCTCTGTGGCCTGAACAAATTGCGCAAGTGCGCTCCGGTACTGTTTCTGAAAATAATAGATGTTCCCAAGGTTGTGTCGAACACCTGGGTAATCAGGTTCAAGATCAATCACAGCCAGATACGCAGCTTCCGCATGATCCCACTGCTCAAGTTCGAAATATATCCGTCCACGAAGGAAGTGTGCATCAGAGGAATTGCTGTTGTGTGCCAGTGCGCTATCGGCGAATCTGAGGGCTCCGGTGTAGTCGCCAGCTTGGAATGCTTCATTGCCTCTGAGAATGAATTCGGTGACATCGGGCTGCCTGTCCGAAGGAGTACAGCCAAAGAGCATCAGTACGACGGATAGGGCTAGAACTCTCATAGATCTGTTTCCCGTAACTGGAGGGTTTGGTTGGCAGGAATATTCGTGCGTCGTGTGACGATGCCACTCGGCCAGAATGCGGTGAGCGTATCCACATGTTGGATGTTTCCAAGCCCGATCGTCACCACCCTTTCGGACTGAGACGCGTAGCTGTGTCCTGCCCGAATCCGACGGAATTGTTTCTGCGATCCCGTCTGAAGGATAATGGTTGCATCCACGGACATGCCTTGCAACTGGATACGTATGTAGTTCACCCCAAGGGGGAGGTCATTGCGAAATAACCGGGCGCTTCCATTGTTTTCCGTGATCAGAACGTCAAGGTCCCCATCAAGATCAATATCTGCAGTCAGGGCACCTCTTCCGACCATGGGGAGGGTCAGTCCAAGTCTTTGGGATTCGTCGGTGAACACGCCGTGACCGTCATTCAGGAAAAGTTGGGGGAGCTGTTTGTAACTTGCAATGTCACTTCGCTCACTGGCCTGTGGATTGATATGGCCATTGGCGGCCAATAGATCCAGGTCTCCATCTAAATCGGCATCAAATAAAACCATGCCGAAGGTGAGTGCCGGAAGACTCAAGGGGCCGATTCTGCTGTTAGGGCCTCTTTCTTCGAAGAATCCTGACGGGGTATGCCGGTAGACACCGTTCATTTGATCCTCAAAATGCCCGATAAAAATAGTCGGTTCCTCTGTAGGATCCACGATACCTGCATCCATCCCCATTCCCGCACGAGCACGGCCCCGGGAATCTAATGCCATCCCTCGGGAAAGCCCAACTTCCTCAAAAGAACCATCCTGAAGATTCAGAAATAACTGATCGGGATCTGTGTCGTTTGCAAGGACAATGTCAGGCCACTGATCCCGATTCACATCCATCGTGATGACACCTAACGTTTTTCCAGATCCCGACAATCCAGAGGTTTGGGTACGCTCAATGAAGGTCCCATCGCCGCGATTGAGGTAGAAGCGTCCGGGAGTACCCGTATAGAGCTCTGGGGTACAATAGCGTTTTTGCACCCCGTCACTGGTACAAATCAGATCAGTGTCTACCGACCAGTCAACGTATCCGGTTACATATAAGTCCAGCCATCCATCCCGATTGGCATCTAGGAAGATTGCTGCGACGTTCCACTCTGGGGGCGCATCCAGGCCGGATGCAAGCGTTGCATCGCGAAATCTATCTCCCTCATTGAGGAGCAGATAATTCTTTTCAAGGGTTGTAAGGTATAGATCCTCATCCCCATCACGATCAATGTCCCCCGAGATGACCCCCATCCCATAGCCACTGATCAGCGAGAGATCCATTTCATCGGTCACATCCCGAAAGCGGCCATCGCCGATGCCTTGATACAACCAGAGTCCACGGCTGATGGAATCGTTCCAGGCCGATCCCGCCACAAGGGCAAGGTCAATAAGGTCGTCCTGGTTGTAGTCCAGAAATGCTCCGCCGCCGCCGAAAGTCTCCGGCAGATACCAATCTCCTTCTGCGCCATTGACATGTTTGAATCCGCCGAGTCCTGCCTGTTGTGTGATTTCAACAAATTGCCACTCCGGTTCTGGAGAAGTGCAGCCTGTATACAGGAATGCCGAAAATACAAGTAGGTAGATCAAGCGTTTATGTCTGTGCATGATCGGCAATGAGAACAATGAGGCAGATGGTGTCTCTTGAGTGGTTCCTGTATAAGGGCAGATCGGAGCCTTCTGTGAGTTCCTGATCATGCAACCCGGTTGGAATGAGAGCCCTATTTACGTCCTGTCGTAAATCGTCTGCATTCGGCCATCGACACCAGTGGTGTATTCCTCATGCATTTCGTCAGTTGTCGTGCCCCTGCACGCGGGCTATGTCAGTATTTCTTTGAGGAAGATTCCCTGATGATCAGTTCCAATTCAGCAGATTTTTCAGGATTTTTATACGGCGGCTCATCTGAGAGTTGATTCACCAGAAGCTCAACCGCATTCGTAGCTAATTGTCCAATCGGAACATTCACCGTAGTGAGCGAAGGGGTCGAAAAATGAGCACTTCTTGTTCCATCAAAGCCGGTTACTGCGATTTCATCCGGTACGCTGACTCCATTTTCCAGGAGAGCCCGCATGGCACCAAGTGCGCTCAGATCATTGGCCGCTACAATCACGGTAGGGCGTGGGGATGAATCGAGAATTTTCTGTCCATTCTTGTATCCACATTCAAATGAAAAATCACCGGAATAATATATTACTTTGAGTCCATCCGGGGCGGTTTCAAGAAACCCCTGCTGTCGTTCCTGTGCATCAAAAGCATCGTTCGGCCCCCCGATATATGCAGCGCGTTTATGGCCGTGGTCAGCAATATGCCGGGCTATTTTTACCATCCCATCACGGTTATCGAAGTTTACCGAGAGCATTCCTGGTGTGGTTGAATGTGTGTTTAGAAAAACGACGGGAACTGATGAGCCAGTCAATGTAAGTACTCGCTCTGCCGAAAGCTCGGGGGCCATGATGATCAGTCCGTCAACCCGCTTGTACATTCCCCGAAGCGCAGCAATGAAATCGTGCTCCAAGCGTCTTGATGCACTGACCATCAGCAAATAATCATGTTGTTTGATGCCATCATCAAGACCACTTAATAAGTCGGCAAAAAACTCTCCCGTAATGTGTGGCAAGATGGTTCCGATAGTGCCAGTAGCCTGTCCTAAAAGGCTTCGAGCTGCTGGGTTGGGAGTAAATTGCAGATCCTTAACGGCTTGCAATACGCGCCTGCGTTTGTCTTCACTGACGGGAGCAGAATCATTAAGTACACGAGATACAGTGGAGATAGATACGTTAGCACGGCGTGCTACATCATGAACGGTCGGATCCATCAAAAGCAAGAAATAAGAGATAGAAGGTAATGATACCTCAAACTGTATGAATTAGCAGAATTTATGACACAAAGCCCTTACGTCGTTCAGAAGTAATCATATGATCGTTGCAAATCATACTGAGCCATTTGGGGAGGCAGTCAGGCCAGATAATCAGTCGCAGAACAGGCACGGTGCCCACAGAGGACTTGGCGCAGTCAAAGATAATGAGACGTCAAAATGACCTAACACGGTTACAGCTTGAGAAATAATTTCCAAACAAGGTAATGGATATGGCATGAACCTCAGCCATAAGGTCAGGTTATTGTCCCTACTCACAGGGTAATTTAGGAGAATTTTATGGGATAATGGAAATCCTTGCGGCTTAGGGTCTGGCTTGGGCGGTGTTATGGGTATTTTCGTTTAGTTGATAAGCACCGGAACTCAGCTATCAGCAACTGAACCTTGATGGGGTTATGTTCCTCTTCGACGGAAACAAGACTTATCCCCTTGGCCTGTGTCAGTGACTCATCTACGAAACCAGCTTTCGTGTGGGAGATCCTGCTTTGGGAGCCCTTTTATTCTACTCGATAGGCCAACGTTTGAAATCAGTAGGTGCACGGCTCCGTTCACTCTCGGATCAATGGCTGTCTTGCCTTGCCTTGAATTGCACAATCGCGCCAAAACAAAACGCTTTTCCCAAAATCTCCTGTTTCAGAAGTTGGAGATAGGCCTTATATTTGGGGTGATTGCACCGGGACTTCAGATTGGTTTCCGGGATTTTTTGGAGTCAAGGTCAGAATGGGGCTTTAGAGATCGTCTTGGTTATTGTTGTTAAGGATGAAGAGACAGGTGATAATTGATGTCCAATAGTATATTAGGAACGGGAAGTGCTGACGGTCCATTACAACCACCGGTCTTTTTGACGGGCGCAGCCGGGCATGTAGGTGCCAATTTGGTGCGTCGGCTTTTGAAAGATGGTGTGCGGGTTCGGGTCTTGCTGCGTCGCGAGGATAACAATGAAGGAGTGGAAGGGCTGGATGTAGAACGTGTTCATGGTGACATCCGAGATGTTGATGGGACTAGACGTGCGATGGAAGGTTGTCAAGGGGTCTATCATGTCGCGGCCAAGATTTCGACGATTGAAGGCAATCGTGCTCATCGCCGAGAAGTGTTCGAGTGTAATGTTGTGGGGACCCGCAACGTACTGCAAGCCGCCCGGGAAGTGGAAGCAGGGCGGGTGGTGGTGACGGGATCTTTTAGTGCGGTTGGGTACGATTTGGATGATCCATCTGCTCCGAGCGACGAAAATATGTTGTTTTATCCCATGGAGCGTATGATGCCCTACGAGCGCAGCAAGTCGCTGGTTGAACTTGAGTGCTGGAAAGCTGCCGCGAGAGGACAGGATGTGATTGTTGCGACATGTTGTGCGGTCATCGGAGGTCATGACTATCTGCCCTCGCGAATGGGGAGAACTTTGTGTGATCATACAAAAGGTAAAATTCGGGCGTATGTAGATGGTGGGTTTGACTTTGTCGCGGCACGAGATATTGTAGAGGGGCATATACTGTGCATGCATCAGGGGCGCTCGGGTGAGAAGTACATTTTTAGCAGTGAGTACAAAACGATTGATGAAATCCTTAACTTGTTTGAGGAAGTCACCGGTATTGGCCGATCAAGTCGGCGGATTCCCTCAAAAGCAATGCTGATTTTTTCGGAAGTAGCGAGCTTTTACCTGAGCAGGTTCCATCCAGAGGTCCCCCAGCGGTTCACGCCGGGAGCCATTCGCTTGTTGCGACAATGCCGTCACGCGGATACCACGAAAGCGAGACGGGAGCTTGGGTATCAGCCGACAACGATTCGCGATGCGGTGCATGATGCGTACGCGTTTCATTATGCGCGCAATGCAATTACAAACCCACTCGCGAAACCCCCACGTACGAATCATGAATAACCAGTATCCCTTAGGAGTCAAGACAAATGAACAATTCTCAATCGACGCTTGATGTGGCCCTGTCGCAGAATCGACCGCCACGCTTTGAGGAGGGAGGCAGTTTGCGCCAACAGGTACGCGCCGCGGGCATGGATCCAAATTATTGGTATGCAGTGGAAGAAGTACGCCAAATTAAGCCGGGCACCGCGGTAGAAGTGATTTTCTGGAAGCGCTCCATTGCTCTGTATCGTGGGGAAGACGGGGCGTTCCACGCACTGGAAAATCGCTGCCTGCATCGCCAACTCAAACTTTCGCTTGGCAATGTGGAAGGATGCAACCTAGTGTGTGAATACCATGGATGGGAGTATAATGGGGAGGGGCGTGTTGTGGGAATCCCCGACCTCTTCGGGCGAAAAAAAGTGCCAAGACTTGGAATCCAGAGCTATCCCGTGAAGGTCCGCTATGGTTTGGTCTGGTTGTTTCCCGGGGATCCAGAGTTGGCAGAATCGCGCCAGATTCCCGATATCCCCGAGCTTGAGGGCTCCGGCCGGTGGGCCTGTGTGCCGCTAAGCATGACCTGTGCGGCACACCACTCAATGGTGATTGACAACGTGAGTGACTTTTCCCATGCCTATCTGCACCGTAAGTATCGCCCCTTTGATGGCGCGGAATTGCTCCGGAACGAAATTGTCGGTGACAAAGTCCACCTCGCGTATAATACAAAAGTGGGGCGAGGTCGAATCTCTGGATTGTTTGTTGAGCACGACCGGATTGACACGAATTACATGGAGTTGTGCTACGAATATCCTTACCAATGGTCAAACACCGACGACGAGATTAAGCATTGGCTCTTCGTACTTCCGGTGGATGAGCGCACGACCCGCGCATTCTTTTTGTTCTATTTCAAGTCTCTGAAGATACCATTTTTGCCGATACGTATTCCCAGGTGGGCAATGATCACGGTTTTGAAGATTGCAAACCGTAAGCTGATAAGCCCATTACTTTCCGAGGACCGGGTTGCAGTGGAAGCAGAACAGGAGGGCTACGAGAAACACTGGAACTCTGCTCCGATTGAGGTCAATCCGGTGGTGCGATCTTTCCAGAAAGTAACGGTGCGGAAGTGGCGGGAGTATTTAGCACGTAAAAACGGTAATGCAGAAGTAAGTGCAAGTGTCTGACGTTCAGTCCATGTTAGCTCTATTATCCGTCACCTCTTTCATTGAGGCGGCGGCGATGATGATTGGGTTCATTGTACTTTTGTTTCTGGGCTCGATTGCGTTGCCGGGTCGGGTTCTTCAGGGGCCAGAGGTCAATGGGGAAATACCCACTTACAAGCTGAATGGTCTTTTGCTGTTTTTGTTGACCATGGCCGGGGCATGTATTGCTCAGTTCGCTGGTCTGTTTTCTCTTTCCACACTGCAGACCCATTTCGCCGCACTGTTCATAGTGGCAAACCTGTTTGCATTCATACTTTCGGGTTGGCTCTACTGGCGTGGTGTCCGCGCACAGGATGCGCCACAGGGATTCTGGCGGAAGTTTTTTTTACGGCGCAGAGCACAGCCCTGTCTGGTTCGGAGTGAATTTGAAGCTGTTCAGCTATCGCCCATCGCTGATTGCCCTGGCGCTGTTTAATGTGTCATTTGCAGTCGCACAGTACGAAGCCGATGGGCGACTCACTTTGGCGATGATACTGTATCAGGGCTTCACCTTCCTGTATGTGTTCAATTATTTCCAGTTTGAGTACGGTATGATTCACACTTGGGATCTGATCAGTGAGCGTTTTGGCTGGATGTTGGTTTGGGGAGATTATGTGTGGGTGCCATTCTTTTATTGCATTCCTGGATGGTGGCTGCTTCAGGCATCGCCAGTGCTGTCTCCGTTTGCTGCCGTTGCGCTCGTTTTGTTATTTGTGTTTGGCTTCTGGCTTTTCCGCGGAGCGAACCAGCAAAAACATCGTTTCAAATGCGATCCAGGGATCTCAATCTGGGGGAAACCCGTCCAGACGCTTGAAGGGCGTTTGTTGGTTTCTGGTTTTTGGGGTATCGGACGGCATCTGAATTATACTGGCGAAATTTGCATCTATACCTCTTTTGCACTTACGACTGGCTTCACATCCTGGATGCCGTTTATCCTACCCGTGTGGTTGGCGGGGCTATTATGGCATCGCTCGCGGCGTGATGATCGCCGATGTAGCGCGAAGTATGGAGCACTGTGGAGTCAATACAAGCAGCGAGTACGGTACGCAATGATCCCATTCATTTATTAATTATGGCAAACGAATCCGTAAACGGAGTCTCTTCAGTACCTGTACCCGAACTCGCGGGTGGGTGGCCTTTGCTCGGTCACCTCATGGAGTTTGTGAAGGATCCGGTCTTCACGATGGGGCGTGGCTGGCGCGAGCATGGAGAACTTACCCGGTTCCGGCTCGGTCCCAAGGAGTGTGTTCTTTTCACTGGCCCGGAGGCGCATGATGTTTATTTTAGAGCGTCTGACGATCAACTTGATGCCAGATCCGTGTATCGGTTTACGGTCCCTATTTTCGGACGCGGTGTAGCCTATGATGTTGCCCCCGAGATCATGTCCGAACAATTGGGATTTTTGGTTCCGCTGCTTCGGGAAACCGCGATGCACGGGTTTGCAAAAATTATGTATCAAGAGGCATGTCAGTTTGCAGATGAGCTTGGTGACGAGGGAGTACTTGATTTACCCAGGGCGATGAATGAACTCACGGTCAGGATTGCGAGCCATTGCCTCATCGGACAGGAAGCACGTGAGCAAGTGGATGAGGGGTTTGCTGAGGCCTATCACGATCTAGAAAACGGGATCAACCTCCTTGGATTTTTTCTTCCAAAACTTCCAACCAAAGCACATCGGAAGCGTGATCGTGCACGTCGCCAAGGTCTCCGATATTTTTAGCCGGATTATGGAGGGGCGCCGAAAGTCTGGGGCTACGCCGGATGATTTTATGCAAAAGTTGATGCATGCCAGGTATAAAAATGGTCAGGCATTGACGGATGAAGGGGTTACAGGAATACTTCTGACCCTACTTTTTGCAGGTCAGCATACCAGTGCTGTGTTAGCAACCTGGATGGGCCTGGAGTTACTGGATTCTCCCTCCAACCTGAAAAAGGTGCGAGACGAAATTCACGAGGTCTACAGTGGGCCAGATTCCGCCATACGTTTTGAAACGCTCAAAAAACAAGTGATCCTGGAAAGTGTTGTCCGAGAAGGCGAGCGAATGCATCCTCCGTTAATCTTGTTGATCCGCAAGGTCCTCCAGCCCGTGCATTATCAGAACCAGGAGATCCGTCCAGGGACATTAGCCATGGTCTCGCCATCGGTATCTCACCGGTTGTCCGAATTTTTCGACCACCCTGATGAGTTTTCACCGGAGCGATTTTTACCGCCCAATAACGAGCATAAGCAACATCACTATGCACTCATTGGCTTTGGCGGTGGAAAGCATCGGTGCATGGGTAAACATTTTGCGTACTTACAACTCAAAGCAATCTGGACCGTGTTACTTGATCGGTTCGATTTTCAATCGGATGGGGTCCCTGCCCCGCACTATGGTAGCTGGGTGACTGGACCTGAGTTGCCGTGCAAGCTTCCTTATAAGCGTCGTTCAAAAGCGAGTATCTTCAAATGAATGCTGCTGCGCTTCCACACTATGATGTAGCCATCGTTGGTGCTGGGCCAGTGGGCAGTCTATGTGCGATCGCGCATGCACGAAAAGGTGTACGGGTGGTGTTGCTTGAAGCAAATCCCGGGTCTACCAAGCGAATGGCAGGGGAATGGCTCCATCCCCCTGCTGTGCGGATCTTACAAGACCTTGGTATAGAACTTAATACGCAACCGCGTAGCTCCTGGGGCAGAGGATTTGTAGTATTGCCGGAAGATAAATCCGAGCCGATCGTGCTTCCTTACTCGAGTGGGGCCTACGGATTGGCATGTGAACATACAGAGATTATTTCCGCTTTGCGCGAAGCGGTCAAAAGAGAATCGAACATCGACTTTATTACGTATGCCCGGGTACGCAGGGTGGAGGGAAAGCGGGTCGTGTTTTCGCATGAAGGCGACATGAAGTCTGTGGTCGCCGAGCGGGTCGTGGGTGCCGACGGGCGGGGCTCCGTCGTTCGTCGGTCATTGGGTTTGTCGGTGAAAGTGAAACAGGCGAACTGCTCCCGAATGGTGGGGGTCACCCTCAAGGAGGCAACGTTGCCGGTGGAGGGATATGGGCATTTGTTGTGCGGTGCACCAGGTCCAATTTTCATCTATCGCCTGGGAGAGCAGGACATTCGGGTGATTGTTGATATTCCACTACATTACTGGAGTCCCAAGGATCGGGTCGGCTTTCTATCGGATGTGTCTGCCAACTTTTTGCCGGAAACACTCAGACCCGCGTTCATTGAATCGCTTCGAGAGGGGCGATTCCATGTAGCAGCAAACGCTCTGAATCCACGCATTACCTATGGAACGTCAGAGCATGTAATTATTGGCGATGCAGCCGGGTATTATCATCCCCTGACAGCAGTGGGAATGACCCTTGGTTTTGCGGATGCATCTGCACTGGCCGAGGCCGGTGAATTCAGTGATTTTGTGTCCAAACGTTTCCAGGCGGTCCGTACGCCGGAAATACTTGCAATGGAGATCTACGAAGTGTTTGCCGATTATCGGGCCGAGGCTGCATTGGTCAGACACGCGGTCTACAGGCGTTGGCGGGCAAGCTCTTCGTTTCGCGACCGGACCATGCGCTTGCTTGCCTGCGAAGCAAAATCATCTACGCTGCTTGCTCTTGAGGGGGCTGGGATTGTGTTCCGGGCGATTGGCGCGGAAATGCCCCGATCCCTCGATCAGTTGGCCTGGCATCGGGCTCGGGGTGTCCTATGTGCACTTGCGGGTCGACTGCAGTGGCTCGCACGCGGCGCATGGCAGTTGAACAAAGCGAAAGGAGTACATGGGAAAAAGAATGATCAAATCTGGGATACCTTGGCCCGCGCACTGCTGGTGTCCATACCACCCAACAAGAAGGAGGCACATCTCGTTGGCTCGGGTAAGACCGTCTTAACGGATGCAAGCACGGCGTTGAATCGTGCGGGGGCCCACCTGATACATCTTCAGGGTGAACAGGGAGAATGGGAAGGCGAGATGGTCTGGTGCCCCATGCTCACCGCGCAATATGTGTTACTCCACTACATGATGGAGCGCCCGATAGATTCGGACCGCCGCCGCCGCATTCTTCGCTCTTTCGAGCAGACCCGTCTTTCAGACGGCTCGTGGGGAATGCATGAGCACTCTGCACCTCATCTATTTGTAACCACGCTGGTTTATGTCGCTGCAAGATTACTCGGTGTGGAGCGAGGCGATCCACTCATCGAGTCGGCTCGAAAATTCCTGCAATCAGAAAATGTTCTTGACATCCCGAGTTGGGGGAAGTTTTGGCTTGCACTTTTGAATTTATATGATTGGAGAGGTGTCAACGCCATTGTTCCAGAGCTTTGGGGCTTGCCGCGTTGGATCCCACTGCATCCCTCGAACTGGTATTGCCATACACGGCTCATTTACATGGCAATGGCGGCAATTTACTCGTATCGATTCCAGGTACCGGTAAATCCTCTCATTACCTCTCTACGGGAAGAATTATTCCCTCGGGGTTTTGCGAACGTTAATTTTTCTGCGGGTCGCAGTCGTTTACGGAGCGACGACCTTTTTGCTCGTCCTGGCGTGCTGCTTCGGACAGGGTACGAGTTCGCACGGATATTCGAACGATTCCACGGCAAGCGATTGCGCAGCCAGTGTGTGGAAGACATCATCCGTCGCATCCAATGGGAATTGCAAACGACCACCCATACGAGTATTTCTCCGGTCAGCGGGTTCCTCAATATTATCGCCTTGTGGCTGTACGACTCAGAAGATGTTGATTCACACAAGGCATTTGAGAAGCTTGATGACTGGATATGGGAAGACGAGGAATCTGGTGCACGGGTTACCGGAGCCAGAAGCTCCTCGTGGGATACGGGATTCTCTCTACAGGCATTGTCGACGATGCCCGAGATTGCTGGTACCAAACATGCACTTGAGCAAGGAGCCAATTTCCTTTGCCACCAACAAGTTACGGAGAGTTTCAGCGGATTTAGCGAGGCATACCGGACGGATCCCCGGGGCGGTTGGTGTTTTCCTGGAGGATGGCATGGCTGGCCGGTGTCCGACTGCACGGCAGAAGCGGTCCTTGGGATTCTGGCCGCCGACCCGCAGGCCATCAGTGCGTCGGCGATCAGCAATGCGGTTCAGTTCATGTTGCGCCGCCAGAACCGCGATGGCGGTTTTGGCAGCTATGAGCCAAAGCGATCGGTGGTGGATCTTGAATGGTTGAATCCTGCAGAAATGTTTGGTGAGTCGATGACCGAGCATTCCTACGTCGAATGTACTGCATCGTGCCTTGCGGCATTTGCCGCTTGCAAGACCCATTTCCCGCAAGTTGTGAACGGGGAAGTGGCAAAGGCTATGTCAAGCGGTGGGGCCTGGCTTCGCCGAACCCAGGCCATTGATGGGACATGGCGTGGCGTATGGGGGATACAATTCATTTATGGCACCCTTTTCGGAGTCAGAGGCCTAATCGCTACTGGTGTCAGTTCTGGCGATTCGGCGATTCGATTGGCCTGTCATTGGCTCCTAGACCAGCAACATGCCGACGGAGGATGGGGCGAGCATCACAGTGGCTGTTTAACGGAGCAATATGTCCCGCACGAGGAGAGTCAGGTCATCCAGACTGCATGGGCATTGATCGCGCTCCTTGAGGCAGGTGATTCGAACTGGGCCGCGATCACGCGCGGGATTCAGTTTTTGATGGACACTCAGAATGCGGATGGAACATGGCCGAAGCAAGATATGGCTGGGGTCTTTTTCCGTACGGCATTATTGGATTACACGCTATACCGACAGTATTTTCCGCTACATGCACTCGGTCTTTACGAAGAGCGGCGTCGTGCTCGTCTGAACGTGGATTCGTCGACTTTGTCTGCGTCCAATGGAGCAACTCCAAAACCCCATACGTCTATGGACGGTCAGGTTTCCTTGCCAAAAAGAAAAGCATCGGTGTAAAAATACCGCTTTCGCCTCCCTTGACCATGGCATCTGCTCCTTTATTGAGAAACGTACTGACGGCCCTTGCTCCCTGTGGTACCAGCCGTAACCATTCACCAACCCGTAAGGTGAAATTCGTCAGGCCCCGTCCGATCGGTGTGCGGGGAATGCTTGCCAGCGTGAAATCGCGACCTTGCAGGGCACGAAACCACGGCGTGTCAGGATCCGCTTCTGGTGCCATGTCGCGAGCTTCAAGGATTTCGAAACCGGCATCGCGCAACGCGCTGCAGATCTCGTGTGTTGAGCTGATATCAGGGAGACCGTTTCCTACCATGATATCTTGTTTGATCTGCAGGTGCTCTCTGTTTTCGGGATCAAAATTTTCGGTGAGACACCATTCATAGCCTGCAAAACAGGCTCCCGAACGAAGCACACGGAAGATCTCTCGAAATGCTGCGGTTTTGTCCGGGGCATGCGGCATGGATTCAATTGCAAATGCAGCATCATAGTGGTCATTCTCTTCGGGAATCTGCATGTAACTTGCGTGGATGAAGCGACAGAGTTCGCTGACATCCTGGGTATGCACTTTGGCGCGTTCAATCTGGTAAGCATTGATGTTGACCCCGACGAAGCTGGCACCAGACCAGCGGGCAAAGTTGCCCATCGGCCCTCCGACGCCACAGCCCGCATCCAATACCTGCATTCCCGGTTTCAGGGATAGTTGATCGGCGAGGAAGCGCTGGTGCCTGAGCAGCGACTTTTTGAAAGATTCGCCTCGGCGGCGGGGTGCGAAGTGGAAAGATTGCCCCCAACCGAATTCGTAGAAATCTGTCACGAGGTCATAGTAGTCATTGACGAGCGACTGATAATTCTCCTTTCTGTCTTCAAGTTGGCCGTCATAGAGATCTCTGTAGCGAGTGACTACGGGCTTCACCTCCTCTGGAGTAAGGCGAATCGGAGAATGGGCGTAGGGGTTTTTTTTGGATGTCTGGGCCATAAAACCTAAGGGGTCAATGAATAGTAAATAGAAGCAGGCTTTTTGATCACACCTGAACAAAAGGAATCAACAATGCAGGGCAAATATAGTGAACTTGGATTTCAACTGTAATATGGATGCAGGGTTGTTTCCAATAGCATGTTCGGTTTTGGGAACTTGTGCTTTCCCGACGATTGCCAGCCCCCGATAGCGTGGGTTTATGATCACGGTGGGATTCCATTTCCTGGATCAAGGATAGATATTGTTCTTGATCCGGTTCGGGGACCGCACAACAAAACATAGTTGCTGACGGGGTTGGTTCTGCCGCGATTAGTCCGGTTTGCTTAGTTTTGTCGGAGAAATTCGGATCGGAGTACGATGGGCACTGTACCAACTTGATTCAGTCAGCTTTAGGATCATCGATCATACAGGGAATGGATCCGGTATTGTTTGTTTGAACATGCGAACGGCTGTATTCAAGGTTTTGGCGATACTATTACCGCTGGTACTTCTGGTAGTAGCGGAGGGAGTCGTTCGTCTTTTCGGGACGGATCCTTTTTTCATTCCTGTTCCGGGAGAACCAGAATATCAGACTGTAAACCCTGCCTATGCGAGTCGTTATTTTCGAGGGTTCGTCCCCCAGGTTGCCTATAATCCTTTTTTGAAACAGAAGCCCGACACCATTCTTCGGGTTGTAACTTTGGGTGGATCGTCCACTGCCGGCTACCCATACCCGTTTTATTCTGGATTCCCGGAGAGAGTTGCAGCAAGGCTGCGTTCAATTGAGCCAACCCGTCGGGTGGAAATGATCAACCTCGGCATGACTGCACTTAGCAGTCATGTCCTCCGAGACATTACTCCTCATGTTCTCCAGATAAAGCCGGATATCGTTCTGATCTATGCGGGGCACAATGAATACTATGGGGCCTATGGAGCCGGTGGTCCGAATCGGAGACGGATACTTACGCGTACGCTGTTCTGGTTCAAGAAAAGTGTACTATTCCGAAGGTTTGAGCGGATTATTGCACCCCCTAATCGGTCGAGACGGACGATGATGGCGCAGTCTACAACAGATGTCTCCATTACCCGGGATGGCCTAGTATACGAAGCCGGGATAGAGAATTTCGAAGAAAATTTGGCGGCAATTCTTCGATCATTGGATCGAGCAGGGATTCAGACTTATATCGGCACACTGGTCTCAAACCTTCGTGGCCAGCCACCTCTGGGAACCGACTCAACTGCCAGTGAGGCGTGGGAGCGTGGCTTGAAGGGCTGGGCGCTCGGAGATACGGCCGCAGCGATGGAAGCTTTCGTGGAGGCGAAGGAATATGATCCGATCCGGTTCCGAGCTCCAGAGGCAATGAATCAGGTGATCCATCGTCTGGCACTGGATCACGATGCGATTCCAGTGGATACGGAGTCATTCTTTGCGCGTCAGGTCACCGACTCTCTGTTCACCGATCATCTTCACCCGACCGCACTCGGGTATGATCTGATCGCGAAGGCCTTTATCCGTGCCATGGAGGAAAATGTGGACGACCAGAGCGTAGATATGGGTGCTCCAGACCCATCTCCATTGGATGCTGCGTATGCCAGATTACTGATTGCTAGGCTTCGTTTGGGCTTCCCGTTCACAGAAGGGTTCACAGAAGAAGAGGAGATGCGCCGGTTTGATCAGATCTTAGAGATCCATCGGGAATCGGGAAGCCCTGCAGATTCATTGGCAGCACTGGCCGTTACCATCCAACTCCCTATCTATGAAGCACTTCTGGAAGCAAAGACGCATAATCTCGCAATTCTGGATACGGCTCAGGCACTAGCCCATATGCGCTCATTACTGTACTGGCAGCCCTTCAATGAACGCTTGCACGCACAGGCTGCAGAACTTGCTTCGAGACAATCAAGCAACTTGGCTGGAGAAGTGATGCAGCTGGTGGTTGCGAGACAACCATCTGAGATTAACCTGAATATACTGGCAGCGTTACGGCTGCGACAGAGAGCATTCAGGGTTTCGGGAATCTTGTTGCATCGGATTGAATTTTCTTACCCCGAATCACCGGTGATGCTTTACAACATGGCTCGCTACTTGGTCCAGACGGGGGATACTTTAAATGCGGAGGTTTATTTCCGAAGGTATCAGAGAGCGGCACAGTCAGGTCGTTGATCGATCTGAGGTTGATCATGTGACCGGTTTGCTTCCACTCCAGGTCATTGACCGTTTCTATGATCTTAAGAGTTGGTCAATGACTTTTTGTCCACGCACAGGATAGGTGTCCGGCACATGATATCGCATAAAATTGGTGACGAGTGTATGGAGTTCTCTGCGCTGGTCAGCGGTGAGTTTCAGGTGTAAAATTATGTTAAAGTCAGCCCGATGCAGAATCGCAAAGGCTCTCAGCACGCCTCGTGAAGCAAATAATGTGGATAAATCCTCTTTTGCCTTACTTGTGATCGTACCATCCTCCAGCAAAAGGTATCCTCCTGAATCGTCAATTTCCTCGACCGACTCCCGGCTGAAAGCAGGTGCAAAACCTAATAATGCCATCAATTGAAGCTGGAAATACAGTTTCAATAAAACGGCATCTACATCCGGGTTATTCAAGGCGTTCAGGACTCGGACGAGAAGGTCGAAAATTTCGGGAGAATTTTGGCCCTCTTCGGTGAGCGACAGCACGAACTCACAGATGCGCTGTCCGACTGCCAATTTCTTTAAATCACTGGCAATTTCCTTGTAGATCCTCACATGTGCGCAGTCTGACAGGATTTGGATGGATCGTGTGGGGCGGGTATAGATGACGGCTTGGACATGCGAAAGTAGCTGAAGGGTTGCCCCAAAGCGGCTCTTGATTGACTGGGCTCCATGTGCAATGAGCGTCAGTTTCCCAAGCTCCCTTGTATATAGTGTGGCAAGTCGGGTAGTTTCCTTATAGGGGACAGATCGCAGTACAATGCCCTCAGTACGCACCAGCATGGCTATCTAGAAAGACCGGTTTCTCTCGAATGCGCACACATACCTAAAGGTTCTACCGCGATTCGTATGGAGTGATTGATTTGGAGTTCAACCAAATATACTAATGGGAAAAGATTCCTTTGCAGTGATGGATGCAGCTTAGGATTAGAGCACGGCTGGAAGGTTAATACGATGCTGGTGAATGAGTAGAAGCAGCGGGCTGATGCCTACATTCCGTATTCTGGGGATACGATGGTTTATTCCGAGAAGGCGGGATGGCGGTGCTATATGATCATCGGAGAGAGCAGGCCTGGTGACACTTGGATTGGTTTGGATTCTACCGTGATTTTGCCTCTATCCACAACATTCGCGGTAGAACCATATTTTTTACCAGGTCACAACGATTGCAGTAGTACCTTTTAGATGGGAATGTCAAGTAGCCCAGGGGTGAAATTCCCCCGGGCTACTTGACAGCCCCTTTTAGATCATACCACGCTCTAGATAGGCTGGATAATGCATGCAAATGGTCAGCGTATTGGAATTGACGTAGGCGGGACCTTTACAGATTTTGTGGTGCTGAATGCTCATGGGCTTACCGTCTATAAGGTATCGACGACTCCCGACGATCAAAGTCAAGCAATTCTGCGAGGTTTGGAGGTACTTCAAGTAGACTCCAAGGCACCGGTTATGCATGGTACAACCATCGCAACGAATGCGCTTCTGGAGCAGCGTGGAGCTCGAACGGTGCTCATTACGACACAGGGGTTTGCAGATGTGCTGGCAATCGGTCGGCAGAATCGCCCTCAACTATATGAGTTTTCGCAGCCGGAAACGTCCCCATTAATTCCTAGATCACTACGCTTTGAAGTGGATGAGCGGATTGACCGTAACGGTGAGATCCAGAAGGCGCTGGATGTTTCTGCATTTCACGAGCTATTGCAGGTTCTTAAGCAGAAACGCGTGGAAAGCGTGGCGGTGGTCCTGCTTTTTTCCTTCCTGAATAATGCGCATGAACGATTAATTGCGGAGTTGTTGGAAAAAGAACTCCCGGGGGTACCGTTCTCGCTCAGCGTTGACCTCCTGCCTGAATATCGGGAGTACGAGCGAACGTCAACCACGGTAGTGAATGCATATGTCCGCCCTTTGGTGATGCGTTACTTAACACATCTTGGGCGTGTGCTTGAAGGCAGATCTCTGAAAGTGATGCAGTCCAGCGGTGGAACATTGGATGCTGAGCAGGCAACATTGCAACCGGCCCGGCTAGTCTTGAGTGGACCTGCAGGAGGCGTGGTCGGAGCGTTTACTTTGGCGAAGCATGCATTGGGGACTGCCAAACCACAAATCATGACGCTGGATATGGGGGGGACTAGTACGGACGTAGCATTATGTCCTGGCAGGATTCCTCAAACAACCGAAAGTGTTGTCTGTGAGGTTCCACTCCGGTTACCTACCACACAAATTCATACCGTAGGGGCGGGTGGAGGAAGCTTGGCCCGTGTAGATGCAGGCGGTATACTGCGTGTAGGTCCACAAAGTGCGGGAGCCGTGCCAGGTCCGGTTTGTTATGGACAAGGTGGACAGACCCCCACGGTCACAGATGCCAACCTTATACTTGGACGGTTGATTCCATCCCAGTTTCTTGGTGGAAAATCCTCACGCGCACTGGACATTGAGTTGGCACGTAAGGCGATTGCAAGACTGGGAGAGTCTCTTGAACTTTCTGTGGAAGAAACCGCATTGGGGATTTTGCGGGTTGCAAATGCGACCATGGAGCGGGCATTGCGACGTGTATCGGTGGAATGTGGGTATGATCCGCGATCACACGTGCTGGTCCCGTACGGAGGGGCTGGGCCGCTGCATGCATGCGCGATTGCGCGCTCATTGGGAGTCCAGAAGATCCTGGTTCCGCGCCATCCAGGTGTTCTCAGTGCGTTCGGGCTCCTGATGGCAGATATCACCAGTGATGCGTCGCAGGCACTTCTGATGCCGTTAGAAGAACTTGCTGCAGATTCTAAACGATTGAAGGCTGTCATCAATCAATTGGAATCTGTCGTCCTATCCCGATTGGATTCGGAGGCAGCAAAACTGGATTGCAGTCTTGATTTGCGTTATGCCGGTCAGAGTTACGAACTCACCGTCCCCCTGAGTTTACCCGCTACTTCAAAGAACATTGATGCAGCAGGGGAGGCGTTTCATGCTGCACATCACACGCGGTATGGGTATTCTACGCCGGAACTGCCCGTTGAATCAGTCGCGGTACGATTGCAGGCCAGCATAGCCCAATCGCAAAAAATCCCGCCTCCCAACAAAGACGCAATGAACCGCCCCTTCAGTCTAGAAGATGCCCCCCGTACTCCCGTCTATTTTACAGCGGATGGGCCAATGGCGATCCCTCTTGTAAGCCGGAATCTCCTGCATGAGGGATGCGGGTTTGAAGGGCCTGCTTTGGTCGTTCAATATGATTCCACGTTAGTGATTTCTTCTGATTGGAGTGTGATGGTCGACCAATCGCAAAATCTCCATCTTAACTGGATCCGTCAAGATGATTGACCCGATTCTAACAGAAATCTATCGCCACCGACTCGTCGGCATTGCCGATGAGATGGGGGTCACGCTGCAGCGCACCGGATACTCGCCCAACATCAAAGAGCGCCTGGATTATTCCTGCGCAGTCTTTAATGCAAAGGGGAATATGGTCGCCCAGGCAGCCCATATACCGGTTCATCTTGGGGCCATGCCCGCGAGTTGTGAAGCAGCGCTCAGGACCTTTGCTCAATGGAGTCCAGAAGATATCGTAATTCTGAATGATCCGTTTGATGGGGGCAACCATCTGCCGGATATCACGATGATTTCGCCTGTTTTTGCGGATAACGAACCCGTTTTCTTCGTTGCTAGCAGGGCCCATCATGCGGATGTTGGGGGGATGAGTCCAGGATCGCTTCCCTTGTCCACAGAGCTTTTTCAGGAAGGGATTATCATTCCGCCAATCAAGATCTATGAGGCGGGGAAATTAAATGAGAGTGTGCTTCGCATGGTGCTCGCCAATGTGCGCACCCCTACAGAGAGGCGTGGAGATTTAGCTGCTCAGCAAGCTGCACATGCAGTCGGAGAGCAGCGTCTTCAGTCACTCCTGGAAAAGTATGGACAAACGGAAGTCTGTACGTATAGCTCTTATCTGCAGCACTATAGCGAGAATTTGGTGCGGGCTGCAATTCAAACCTGGCCCGATGGAACCTATAAATTTGAGGATAAGCTGGAATTGCCAGATGGCCAGGATGTATCCATCAGCGTCTCGGTTCAAATTCTTGGTAGCGAGGTGACGTTTGATTTTGCGGGCACGGATCCAACATTGGACGCACCATTAAATACCGTATTGGCTGTCACTGCATCTGCATGCTACTACGTCGTATTGTGCCTTCTCAAGGAAGATGTGCCAGTAAATGCGGGTTGTTTTTTGCCGATTCATGTGACGGCTCCCAAGGATACGCTGGTCCATGCATCCAGGCCAGCGCCAGTCGCGGGGGGCAATGTGGAGACATCTCAGCGAATTACGGATGTCGTTCTTGGGGCCTTGGCGCAGGCGTTACCAGGCGAGATCCCTGCTGCAAGTCAAGGCACGATGAATAATGTGACGATCGGAGGGAAGCATCCAGATGGGACCACGTACGCTTACTATGAGACACTTGGTGGGGGGATGGGGGCAGCACCAGATTCGGATGGCTTGAGTGGTGTACACGTGCACATGAGCAACACCCTGAACACTCCTATTGAGGCATTGGAGATGCAATTCCCCTTTCGAATTAACGAGTATGCGCTCATCAAGGGCAGTGGAGGAGAGGGACAGTTTCACGGTGGAGACGGGATCGTGCGAGAGTACGAGCTTTTGAAGGAGGCAACGGTGACCATGCTCAGCGAGCGCCGCCGCCATGCTCCCTGGGGACTCCGCGGCGGTGCTCCGGGCCGGAAGGGGCAAAATATTCTCATTTCCGCGGACGGGCGCACAACCAACCTACCCGGTCAATTTACTCGCAGGTTAGAGGCTGGGGCCCGTCTTCGGATTGAAACGCCCGGCGGCGGTGGTCATTCCTCGGCCAGGAACTCGCGCAGTACGTAGTGCAGGATTCCGCCATTGCGGTAGTATTCGACCTCAACGGGGGTATCCAGCCGAGACTGTGTTTGAAAGTGGATCTCTTTCCCATCTGTGCGCACGGCCACAACATCCACAGTAGTACTGGCTTCCTGCGGCGGTACAAGGCTGTAGGATTCATTGCCATCCAGTCCTAGTGTATCCGCATTTTCGCCATCCATAAATTCCAGAGGCAGCACCCCCATTCCGATCAGATTCGAGCGATGAATCCGCTCAAAGCTATCCACGATGACGGCTCTGACTCCTAAAAGAACCGTACCCTTTGCGGCCCAATCCCGGCTGGATCCCATTCCATAGTCCTTCCCTCCCAGAACGATGAGAGGGACTCCGGCTTCCTGATAGCGCATCGCTGCGTCGTAGATGGGCATGATTTCGCCACCGCTGGCAAAGCATCGTGTGATGCCACCTTCTGTGCCGGGCACTAGTTTGTTCTTGATGCGGATATTGGCAAAAGTGCCACGCATCATCACCTCATGATTACCGCGCCTGGCTCCAAACGAGTTGAAGTCGCGTGGCAAAACATGATTACCACTCAAGTAGATGCCGGCGGGTGATTCCCGTGGGATTGCACCTGCCGGTGAGATATGATCCGTCGTGGTTGAATCGCCTAATTTTGCCAGAACGCGTGCATCCTTGATTGGAGGCACGGCGGCGGCTTCACGTGCGAGGTCGACAAAGAAGGGAGGCTCCTGGACATACGTCGAATCAGCGTTCCAGTCGTAGAGAGAGCCACTCGGGATTTCAATCGCATTCCAAGTCTCGTTGGATGTTTCGATGCCACCATATTCATCGAGAAACAACGCTGGTGTGATGGACGATTCGATGGTTTCAGCGATCTCCTCCGCAGTCGGCCATATATCCCGCAGATAGACCTCCTGATCTGCAAGGTCTTTCCCGATGGGTTCACGGGTAAGATCAATGTCCACGGTTCCTGCCAGTGCGTAGGCGACGACAAGGGGTGGCGAGGCAAGGTAATTTGCCTGGACCAGAGCATGGATCCGCCCTTCAAAATTGCGGTTGCCGCTCAGTACTCCCGAGACCACTAGGTCCCCCTTTTGGATGGAATTGCTTACTGCTTCCGGCAAGGGGCCGGAATTTCCGATACAGGTGGTGCATCCATAGCCAACCAGGTCAAAGCCTAATTGAGCCAGATAGGGCATCAGGTTGGCGTTTTGGAGATATTCCGTCACCACGCGGGATCCTGGTGCTAGGCTGGTTTTGACGTACGGAGCCACTTTGAGTCCGCGTTCAACCGCTTTTTTTGCAACCAATCCTGCACCAATCATGACGCTGGGGTTGCTAGTATTGGTGCAACTGGTGATGGCTGCAATGGCAACATCCCCATGGTGAAGCGGATCTGGGAGATCAGCAGATTTGACACTGTGCTCCAGGTCCATCGGTTGACGTCCAAACCCTTGCGGTCCGGCAGGTGCGGTAAAAGAGGTGCGGAAAGATTTACCCAAGTCAGGGACTGGGATGCGATCCTGCGGCCGCTTCGGCCCGGCAACGCTCGGAACCACATCCCCCAAATCCAACGATAAGGTGTCCAGATACTGCGGCTCTGGCGCATCCGGGGTCAGAAACAGTCCCTGCTCCTTTGTATAGTACTCCACCAATTTAACCAGGTTTTCCTCTCTGCCTGTGCGTCGCAAAAATCCTAGCGTCACTTCATCAATAGGAAAAAATCCCATGGTTGCGCCATACTCGGGAGACATGTTACTGATCGTAGCACGATCAGGTACGGAAAGCGCTTGAATTCCTGGACCGAAAAATTCGACAAAGCGGCCAACGACTCCATAGTTGCGCAGTATTTGTGTAACCGTAAGGACCATATCGGTGGCAGTTGCTCCTTCGGGGAGTGAGCCGGTGAGACGGAAGCCAATTACCTCTGGCATCAGCATATAGATGGGTTGGCCAAGCATGACGGCCTCGGCTTCAATCCCACCCACACCCCATCCCACGACACCGAGTCCGTTGATCATGGTGGTATGAGAATCTGTGCCGACCAATGAATCCGGAAATGCCACGACGTCCTGACCTTCGGATGCTGTCCACACGCAGCGAGCGACATATTCTAGGTTCACCTGATGGCAGATGCCGCTAGCGGGGGGGACGACATAAAAATTATCAAAAGCTTGCTGTCCCCAGCGTAGAAATTCATACCTCTCCTGGTTGCGCCGGAACTCATGATCAGAGTTGAGTTGCAGCGCTTCGGGGATCCCAAAGTAGTCAACCTGAACACTGTGGTCTATAATCAGGTGTACAGGTACACGCGGGTTGATCGCAGACGGGTTACCACCGGCACGCGCCATTGCACTGCGCATCGCGGCAAGGTCAACCACGGCGGGCACGCCGGTAAAATCCTGCAACAGGACCCGTGCCGGCGAGAATGGCATTTCCGCGCGGAGTGGGGCTTTGGGGTCGTACTGTGCCAGTTGCTCCACATTTTCAGCTGTGACGGTAAATCCGTCACAGCCACGCAGAACTGCCTCCAGCATGACCCGGATTGAGTAAGGGAGTCGATCAAGCGTATACCCGGCTACCTTGAGCGAATCAAGACGATACATCCACGCAGATCCATCCGGGGTTTCGAAAGAGGTTCGAGTCCCAAAATGATCCTTGGTTTTAGTGAGGACGGATACGCTCATGATTATTTGGGAAATTATATGTCAAGTAGGTAAAAACATGTCAACGATTTTTAGGGAAAATGGTTTGTTGATTCCTGCATCGGTTGCACCTTCCAATCAAGTATCTGAGAAGGCGATTCCAGTCTGTCGTGAATAGAATGGCGGCGTTGATCGGGGTCCACTACATTAGATATGGTTGATCTGATTTGATCTGTATCACTGTTTTCAACCGTGTGTCAAGGACCCTAAGAAGATGAAATACGTACACACGCCCCAGTTCCAGGGGCTATAGCTCAGATGGTAGAGCGCCTGAATCGCACTCAGGAGGTCAGCGGTTCGACTCCGCTTAGCTCCACCTGGCAGTTTGAAGGCAACCCATGATGTGTCCTGGGAGGAGGTTGCCGCCCACGGGTTACCGTGGCAGATTCGTCGTCTTCTGCAGATGGCGTTACAGTTTCGTCAATCAGCCGTGTCATTGCCGCCAGAAAAATCGTCTGAAGGGGGCAATGGGTGATGAGGGACTGCCTGGTTCTTTCTTCGCGGTCGGTTTCCCCGATTGCACATACAGCAGGCAATGGGGTCGGTGTGGAGAGGTAGCATCGCTTCGGTATCCACTGGAGCTAAGCCTAGGCCTGCCCTGTACGTTTAGGAGGGACTTGACAATGGCTTTCCTATTGCTTAGTTTAGCAATATGCAAGCACAATCCGCGATACTTACAGTACTGCGTAATGCTCTTCCGGCATTGTCGACAACGGTGGCGTCACATCAAGACAAGAGTCGTCGAGCTTTGGGGCGAATTGTGTGTGCGCAGTTCAATTTCGTGAATGCTCAGGGAGGCCATCGGCTTTCGGGTTGCATGAAGGCATTAGTGTTACTGGAATCGGAGGGGCACTTTTCTCTACCGAAGCCACAAACCGCGTCGTTTGTCCGCGGTCCCCGTCTATTGGATGAACCGGTTCCGAAGGCGTTGGCTGTCCCCACGGATGTCCGTGAGATCAAGGATTTGGAGATTATTTTGGTCACCGATTCGGGGGATCGAGCGATCTGGAATACACTTCTGGATGCGGAGCATCCACAGGGGAGCACCACCTTTGCGGGCGCGCAGCAGCGCTACCTGATTCGGAGTGCGCACGGTGAACTGGGGGTGGTCGGTTTTTCTGCTGCGGCGTTGTATCTCAAGGCTCGGGATCAATGGATGGCGTGGGATCATCCAAAGCGCGCGGAGAATTTGAACCGTGTGGTGAACCTGAGTCGTTTTCTGATTCGATCAGACGTGTTCTGCAAGAACCTGGCGAGCCACGCGTTGGGACGAGTGCTGCGGCGCTTGCCCTCCGATTTTATGGCAACGTATGGGTATTGCCCCTATGTGGTAGAGACCTTTGTGGGACCCGATCAGGAGGGGACTTGTTTTCGAGCGGCGGGATTCCGATATTTGGGACTCACGCAGGGGCGGGGCCGCCATGCACCCTCGAAGACACGCACGCGCCCGCAGAAAAAAGTATTTGCCTATGAACTGGATCCAAACTGGCGCACGCACTTGGCCGTGCCGTATGTGGAATTGCGTCCTCGGCTGGAGGTGGGCGCAGGTCTGGACAGCGATCGGTGGGCGGAACAGGAGTTTGGTGGTGCGGATCTCGGGGATCGGCGTCTCAATGTGCGTTTGGTAAAAAACGCGGAGTTAGCGGCAAAGACGATGGGCAATCCTGTCACCACAACCCCCGAGCGAAATATCAAGGACGTTCGGGCCTACTGGCATTTTTGGGAGAGGGCCAACGAACGTGGGATCACCCCGGCACAGATTCTGTTCCCGCATCGCCAGCGGACGATTGAGCGAATGCGAACCCAGGAGACGGTTTTGTGTGTTCAGGACGGAACCAAGATCTCATACAGTACGCGTTCGGACACCGAGGGACTGGATATCATTGGACAGAACCAGACCTCTGCGAAAGCCCGCGGGGTGTGTCTGCATGCAACGATCGCCCTGAATGACGAGGGATTACCGTTGGGGGTGTTGCGATGTGCCTATGGGACAGAGAACCCAAAAACCCAAAGTTGGCTACACGGTCTGTCTGACATTGACGAGGCAGCCGAGACGCTGCCACGCAAGACGAAGGTGGTTTGTGTGATGGATCGGGAAGCGGATGCGTTCGAGATTTTGTCTGCGCATCGGACGCTGAAGCGGACGCATCTATTGGTTCGGGCCAAGCACGACCGGAAGCTGAATACAGACGAGGGGCGATTATTTAAGGCGATGCGAAAGGGGTCGCCTGCGGATGTGATGGAGTTGTCGGTGGAGCAGTTGAGTCGTCGGATGAAGTCGGGTCGGGTCACTCATAAAGGTCGTCCGGCACGAAATGCCCGGATGGAGTTGCGGTATTGCAACGTGACTCTACCTCCGACCAGGGACCGTACGCAAGCCCCCATGGAGGTCTGGGGAATTCATCTGCGTGAACTCAATCCGCCGGAAAATGCAATGCGGATTGAATGGTATCTGTTGACCACGCAACCCATCACAAGCCCGGAGCAGGCGAAGCAGATGGTAGAATATTACCAGTTGCGCTGGCGTGTGGAAGACACCTTCCGGGTGCTCAAGAGTGGCTGCAAGGTGGAGAAGTTGCGGATGCAGAAGGCGGGCTCTTTGCACCGGGCGATCACCCTGCACATAGTCACGGCGTGGCGAATCATGTTGATGACGCTTTTGGGGCGTGTGGACGCGGACTTGGACATGGACGTATTCTTTCGAGAGTCCGAGTTAGAGATGATGAAGGTCTACGCCCGTAGCTATGGCCTTGCGGTCCCCACCAGCCTGCCCTCGGCCATCTTACTGGTGGCCATGATGGGCGGCTACATGAATCGCAAACACGATCCACCGCCCGGGCACACCATCATGTGGCGCGGCTATGCAAACCTTCAAATGCGTGCCATCGCCTATGAGGAGTTGGGGGGCTTCTTTGACTTGGTGGAGCGTCCGCCTCCATAGCAGCCAACGTGCTCCATTGCTCCTCCTGATCTGCTGTTCCCTCCTTGAGCGCCCGAAAGCTTCATACCCTTGCTGTGTGCAGGCTACAGAAGAATGTCGTGTCTGCGAGATCTCGCTTGTTCCAGAACGCGAAAAATACGGAAAATCGCAGTGCCAGACGCTCAACCTCAGAGAAATGCGCGAAATCTGTCGTACCTTGTCGGACAAGAACTCAGGAAAATTCGCCTACATAAACCGAAGAACACCCATTGTCCAGCCTTTTTTCTGAGTACAAGGCAGGCCTAGGCAGGACGAAGATGATAGGGGAATGTTGATGGCTACAGTGGCATTGTAACAAGGTCATCTCAAAGTCGTCCGAACGGTGTGCCCAAGCATGCACATGCCTGCAGGTGACTCCTAAAGTAGCACCCGCTCAAGCCTTCCAGGTCGCGCAATCCCAGCTTTCTATGGGTGGTTTTGCGAGAGGAAATAGGAGAATACTAATGCCAAATGCCTATTTTAGGCCCCAGACTTCAGACACTTTCCGATGTTATGTAACCAAATACTGCGATCCGCCTTAGGATTGATCACTCTAATACTAATACCATTCTGGTCGGCACCAGCATCTGCCCAGATTTACGATTCAACCTACTACAGTGCATTGGAATTTCGGAGTGTCGGCCCCTACAGAGGTGGGCGGTCAGCGGCGGTTTCCGGAGTTCCAGGTCAGCCCATGAAGGCATATTTTGGTGCGACCGGCGGAGGAGTGTGGCAGTCGACAACGGGTGGAGCTTCCTGGGAAAATATATCCGATGGCTATTTCGGAGGCAGTATTGGCGCAGTTGCAGTCAGTACCTGGGATCCGAATGTGATCTACGTTGGCGGTGGAGAAAAAACGGTGCGAGGCAATGTATCCCATGGTTATGGGGTATACAAATCTCTTGATGCCGGTCGTACATGGGAGCACAAGGGGCTGTCGGACAGTCACCGGATCCCACGAATCCGTATTCATCCTCGGAACCCAGACCATGTTTATGCCGCGGTCATGGGGCACTTGTCCGGTCCCAATGAAGAGCGAGGAATCTACAGATCGCTTGATGGCGGCGATTCATGGGAAAAGATCCTCTTCATTAATGACGAAGTCGGATTTGTAGATCTTGCCATGGATCCATCCAACCCACGAATCCTGTATGCAAGCGCCTGGCGCGTGATTCGAACGCCATACAGTATGGAAAGTGGAGGAGAGGGAAGTGGGATCTGGAAATCCACCGACGGAGGGGATACATGGACGGAGATTACCGGGAAGGATAACGGCTTACCGCTTGGTACACTCGGCATCAGCGGCATTGCTATTTCTCCGGTCAACCCAGACCGGATCTGGGTGATTATTGAGGCTGCGCAAGGTGGTGTATTCCGGTCTGACGATGGAGGTGAAACATGGCGCAAGATCAATGAAGACCGTAATTTGCGGCAGCGTGCCTGGTATTACACGCGGCTCTATGCAGATACTGGCAATGAAGACATCGTGTATGTGCTGAACGTGCAGTTCTGGCGGTCGAAAGATGGAGGGAGGACGTATTCAAGCATCCAGACACCCCATGGCGATCATCATGATCTGTGGATTAACCCGGACGATCCCAGTCATCTCATCATTGCAGACGATGGTGGGGCGCAGGTGAGTTTCGATGCCGGGGCAAACTGGAGCACTTACTACAACCAGCCCACCGCACAGTTTTATCGCGTGACCACGGACAACCATTTTCCGTATCGGATTCTTGGCGCACAGCAGGACAATTCAACCGTCCGAATATTGCATACTTCCAATGGCCGGAATGAGCGGGAATGGGAACCAACTGCCGGTGGTGAGAGTGGTTGGCTGGCCCCCAAGCCAGATCAGCCGCAGATCGTATATGGAGGATCTTATGGCGGGTTTCTGACTCGAGTGGATCACGATTCTGGGGAACGGAGGGCCGTGAATGTATACCCGGACAATCCCATGGGACACGGTGCTGAGGGCATGAAATACCGGTTCCAATGGAATTTCCCCATCCTCTTCTCAATGCACGATTATAATGTACTTTATGCAGCTGGGAATCATCTCTTTCGAACGACGAACGAAGGGCAATCATGGGAGATGATGAGTCCGGATTTGACCCGGGCAGATTCGACCAAGCTCGGCCCAAGTGGAGGCCCGATTACGAAGGATAATACAGGGGTAGAATACTATGCCACCATTTTCGCGATGGCGGAGAGCCTGCATGATGCCCAGGTCATCTGGGTCGGCTCGGATGATGGATTAGTTCATATTACCCGTGACGGCGGAGAGACCTGGACAGACATAACACCGGAAGGGATGCCGGAGTGGATGCAGATCAATGAACTGGTCGCCCACCCCACGAAAGAAGGTGCGGCGTACCTTGCAGGCACGCGGTACAAGCTCGACGATTTCTCTCCGTATATCTATAAGACCACCAATTATGGTGCGGATTGGGAGTTGATTGTGGACGGGATTGATCCTCAGCACTTTACTCGTTCAGTTCAACCAGATCATGCGCATCCCGGACTCCTGTGGGCCGGAACCGAATCGGGTCTGTATATCTCGTTTGATGATGGGCAGAATTGGAGTTCATTCCAGCAAAATTTACCGATTGTACCCATTACGGATCTGGACTGGAAGGAGAACGATCTGATCGTCGCTACCCAGGGACGGTCATTTTGGATTATGGAGGATGTGACCCCATTACATCAATTATCCAACATACCCGCTTCGGCCTCCATGTGGCTCTATGATTCGGATCTCACGTGGCGGACTAGTGCAAGTGTGAACTTGCGTTACTGGTTCAAAGAAACTCCAGATTCAAGTACGACAAAGCTTGAGATCCTTGAGTCCGACGGAACCCTGATCAAGAGTTTCAATGCAGATGAAGACGATCTCGAAATAGAAGCTGGAATGAATGTGTTCCGTTGGAATACACGCTATGAAGACGCGGAGTCGTTTGATGGACTGATTATGTGGTCAGGGAGTGTCCAGGGTCCCAGAGCAGCGTCAGGGACGTATCGCGCTCGACTCGTCGCCGGGGAGGATTCACTGGAGGCGACGTTTGAACTGCGCAAAGACCCGCGCTCAAGCTCCAGTGTGGAGGACTTGCAGATGCAGTTTGATTTCCTGATCGGAATCCGGGACAAACTCAGTGAGACGCATCTGGCCATCAAGGATATCCGCTCTGTGCGTAGCCAGATTCGCAGGATTACCTCCAACCTGGACGAGGAGCATGCAGACCTCAAAGATGCTGCCAAAGCGCTGATTGAGAAGATGACAGCAATTGAAGAGGCGCTGTATCAAACGAAAAATCAAAGCCGTCAGGATCCGTTGAATTTTCCAATCCGGTTGAACAACAAGCTGGCCGCGGTTGCCTCGAATGCAACGATTGGAGGTTTCCGGCCAACCGATCAAGCGGTCGAAGTGCGCGATGAGCTGGTGATGCAGATTGATGCAGAACTGGAAGCCCTGCAGGTCATAATTGAAACGGATGTGCCCGCCCTGAATGAGATGATTCGGCAGGAAAATGTTCCCGCCATTAACCTGGAATCAAAATAATGCCGGTCAAAGATTGAAAAAGGGGTGGACAGGTTGACCACGAAACTGGATTTTTAACAGGCTTGAATGCCAATCTGGACTTCTTGCAGAGACGGCAGGCATCTGGACCGCATGGATGAAGTCCCGGCGGGTTCAATTCCGTGAGTGTTCAACAAATAGGGACACGATCTGCTGAACCACATCCAGGTTGGCACTGCTCATGTTCACCATGGCAGCTACGACGACACCGGTATCCGGTTGAATGACAAGGAGAGAAGCGCCACCAATGGCTCCTCCACTGTGGCTAAAGTATCGAAGGTTATCGGAACGGGTTTCCACGCGCCATCCGAAAGCGTATCCAGTAGGTTCACCGGCAGAGGTTCGCTGTTCGGTAAACAACAATTCTTTGGCCTTCTGTTCGAAGAAGGACGAATCCAGATGGGCAATCCCGAATCGGACAATATCGATCGGGGTGGATAAAAAGCCACCTCCGGCCCATTTATAGCTGTTATCCACATAGGGGGCATTCAGCAGGGTTCCATCCTGAGTGCGGACATAGAACCGGACGCGATGTGCAATCAAACTGTCTGGGTGGTCCGCCACCGTATCCAGCATGTTGAATGGAAGAAAGATCTCCCGCTGCATATAGTCCAGAAACGGCTCCCCAGCCGCTCCCTCAATCACTGCACTGATCAGGTTCCACCCATAACTGGAGTAGAGATACTTCGTACCGGGTTCATGCAACAGGGTATCTGCCGAAAAAATATCCAATCCGTCTTCAACGGTGGAGTAGGGCACGGCGGAGAGCATTTCGCCTGGCCGGTATCCTCGAATTCCTCCAAGATGTGCACCAAGTTGGCGCGTGGTGATGGTCCAGCGTTTTGAGGGAAAATTCGGCACGTACTCCTGAATACTTGCGTCAGCATCCAATTTCGCTTGGCTGTAGAGTTTGGCGGCTGCCGCAGCCGTGAGCGGTTTCGAGATACTTGCAATCCTGAAGCGGCTGTGCGGCCACATTGGTACCCGTTGCTCCAGGTCTGAAAAACCAACCGCATCGGACCAGATCAATTGCCTGTTAACCGCCACAGCTATGGCCATTCCCGGGAATTTCTGCTCCTGCCAGGTCTGGGTAATCAATCCACGGGCAGAGTCAGCAGCAGATCGATATTGATCTGGAAGTTGGGCAAATTGTGCTGCGGCACTCTGTACAAGTAGCAGCAGCAGAAGGAGACAGCGTAGAAAACTCATCATTGATTTTGTATTCAGCAGGGACAAAATACACTTTGTTTCTGATCTCGGTTGGTTCATGGGTTTGTCTGCATGAAAATGTCACAGTAACACCTCCCTGAATCTGCTGCGAATGCAAGATTCCGTGCGCATTCCGGTACCCCAATACCTCCTGCAACTCTAAATACCCGGAGTCAGGAAGGCATCAATTCGGGTGATTGTACCTGTACGCCCAAACAGTGCCGCACTCTCCTCATGCGAGAGGATCAAGTCCGACCTCTCTACAGAGTTTTTTCCTTGAATTTTCAGAAGCGGAGTCTCTGAGAGATGATAGACGAAGAGAACCTGACAATATGTGAATGCAAGGCTACCGGCATTTAACTGGAATGATTGCTGCGAGCCATCTATATCATACCAACTGAATGGTTCGCGTTTTTGGCAGAATTCAGCCTTACGAAGCAGTTCAGGATTGATGCTCAGGATTCCATTTGAAATACGAAGTCCCAATTCTCCCCAACGGCAAATAATATCCTCTTTAACCTGCCCGGTCAAGCCTGGCTGCTGTGCACCTCCCCAACCGGGGGTGTGTGAATATGCATCCTGGGGAAATGCACCATATTTGGCAGGCGGCTGACTTCCCCCCAAGCTGTTGCGGATTTCGTAATAATGCCTGGCAAGTGCCTTACGGGAGCCCGCCGGAGCGCTCGTGTCCACTGCTTTCCAAAATGTGCCTTGTACGGCCAGGAGCAGTTTGGAGATAATGTGCCAGTAAACACAACCGAGACCTTCATACTTAAAAAATCGACCGGACCGTCCAGTGAAAGACGCGTGCTTAAAAGTCTTTTCGTAGAGTGCGAGAATCTGTGATCGACTGTTGGCCGTGATTTTATAACCTTCGTCCTGTAAGGTCTCCAGTAAGGTTTCCACTTCGACGGCATTCACCAGCGCCGGATTGAAGTAGTATTGTCCGGTATCACTCCGGTTGATGAGACGGTTGTCCTCGTTCTGGATCAATTTTCGCACCAATAAGAGCCGCACGACATCATTTGGGGAAATATGATTGCGCAGGCTGAATTTGGACAGTTTTTTATCCGCATAAAGCAGATAGCTGCCCTGTCGATTACTGTAGAGAGAGCTACCTTTGAGCGCATCCAGTAGAATCAGAGCATCCTGTGTACTGAGGCTGCCGGAGGCCAGGGCGGCCACCTGCCCTTCTAACATGAGTTGTAGGGCTTCAACATCAATGGATTCATCTGGCCGGGGATGAAGCACAGTGTAACTGTGTGCAAGACCATCTTCTCGGATAGATTTCTGAAGCGTCGGCTGGATCGCGTCACAGGCAAGCGTACAGAAATCTGCCAGAGCCGAGGCGTTCAGCGGGATCGGCTCTTTCTGGAGCCCCTTGGTATACAGGGTTGCACGATATCGGCACGCAGCGCGTCCCAACGCACTCATCGCTTCAAATCGGTCAGAGGAATTCGATACATTGCCGCAGATGGACAATGCATGCTGAACCTCATCCAGCCAGTCAGAAACCTCCGGAGAAACCAAATAGGATGTTTCTGATGTCTGATACAAATTTCCGACAAATTCCAGATATCGGTGCAAATGAAAGAGCGTTACCAGGGAACAGCCCCAGCCAGCCAAGGCATTGTTTGCATCGTTCCACTCGGGGCGCTGCGTGTTAAGCCAGATTCCTCCTCCAGGTATCATTGCGCAGAGCTTGGTAAGGGCGGGAACGAGGAGTTTTTCTGCAAGCGTTACGAGAACCGGCTTTCCCTCGGGGGTCTGCAGAAGGTATCCATCCGATCCTGTTTCCAGCACCCGGGCAGATAGTTTCTTGTGTAAATCCCAGTCAAATTCTACGGAGTGTTTTGGGTCGGTAAGGATCTGGTCATAATCGACAAGTCGGTAGGGAATTTGCACATAACTGAAGATGCGCAGATTCATGAGTTGCGCAAGGGTGTCTGGATCGTGTGCATGTGTCCACTCCAACAGGCAGAGCAGATAGGTGAGCTGATGATCCCCCCAGTACCCAATAGAGGCCCATGGATCGGTTTCATCAGGGATCTCCCAGTCTACACCACTGCGTCCAATCCGGTATGGATTATACCCATCGGCTGTAGACGCGTTGACGAAGGCGGTCAGCATTGCTGAATAGTACCGGGGAAAGGATCTACCCAAAGCCTCCCAGTTCTGAAATAGATCCCGCCAGTTCCCCGAATAGTCTAATTGCAGTTCCCCGTTTTCGTTGTGTGTGCGGATTTCGAACAGGTTCCAGGGACGACTCGGGTCCCCATGTCGCCTACTATATGCCAACGGCAAATATTCAGCGATCAGTCTGCGTAATTGAGGATCTTCCGGGGGAGATAGTTGCGAGAGATCTATGCTGTTCTCCAGAGCTTCCAGATAGGGAGAAGATGCAAGGTTGCGATTACGCACAGACACGAAACGGATCAGGTCCTGTTTGTCAGCAGTATATCCGCGGAGGGGGATCCCTCCTCGCATTGCGTTAAACAGTGTGTTGCCATAGTGTCGCAGATCCTGGATACTTTGCGCGGTTTTTTGCAGGCCATCCGCACCCGCAATAAGTTTTCGAAGATCAATGGTGTCCTGTTGCTCCTGGTGACGCAGCTTACGGACGAATGTGGAGGACTCCCCCAGAGCTGTTTGTAACTCAATCAGATTCCCCACATGCTGATCTACATCTGCAATCAAATCCCAAGACACAGCGCGATCTTTTGTGAGGCGAAGATTGCGTTCAACCAGATACGCACCTCGTCGGCCAAGGATTGCATGCTCCGTACTGAGTGGTTGCCCCTCCCGATAGATGTCTAATTGCGCTGTAGACAGTAGGATTGAGTTTGGGCGCCGCGGTCCGGTTTGCCAAACTAGAGTAGCTTGTAATGCTTCCTCTGGAACAGGGTGGTCAACGATCAGTGAACTCAGCGAAAAAACACCAACCTGTTTTTCCAATTCACTCACTTTATAGGCATCAACCAGTGTACTGCGAGATCTTTGGAGTTCTGCACTGACTCCCGAAGGGAGAATATTGGAAATACCATCCAGTACGCTAATGCGCATGGGTAAATGCCAGGCACTTTCCAGCCGAGCACGCCGAACAAAGCCAAACGTATTGACGCACTGCCAACTGTAGGAAAAGCGGAGACTGAGGTCTCGGTTGAACTCCTCGAACAACAGTTTATTGCCGGCAGTATTCTTGTATAGATTCCGTTCGATTCGATATAACCCACGTTGCCCAGGATTAAATGGCTCCCAAAGCATGGTTCGGTTGGAACGATCAACGCGTACCAAGGTGATGCTCCCGGTATGGGATGCTGCATCATGAAGCCTATCGTCGGTCACATACGGGAAAAGCGCATGATTTGCATTTCGGCGCCCGGCGGTCAATGCCCCCGTACTGGAAATGAAAAGCCAGTGATCTCCTGTACTGGCCAGCGTAATCAGGAAGGGAGCTAGTTGGTCATAATTTGAGATCCTGTACCAGGATTCTCCATAGCGCTCAACGAGTTGCCCGGAGCATGTGCCCCGGCTGGGGTACAGCTTAGTGTGCCCGGCAAAGATGCCCTGAAAGTCGCTATTCTGTGACGAGGAACGAGATGTTGGCGTGCGCTGCACTTCCTTGGCCATCGGTAATATGAATAAATAATCGATAGGCGCCTGGTTCTGGCGGCGCATTAAAATCGACCTGTCCGTCGTTAATGGTTATGAATAGATCAGGTATAAGGGGTGGCTCGGCTTCATCATCCCCGCCATGGCCCACCTGCATGGCTTCGGGCCGTACACTCCAATGATAGTTGAGTGTATCGCCCTCAGGGTCGGCCGCGATGACGGTGCTGGATGCCTTCATGCCTGCAGTCAATTCAATGCTGGCATTTGCTTCCATGTCATTGAGTGTAAAGGAATCAATCCTGGGAGACAGATTCGACGGCCATGAACCGGTCCATTTGTACTCCATGACATCAACTGCGGCGGTCTTGTCTCCGTCTGGCATAAACATGCCATACCAGGTAGCTGTGCGCTCTTGTTTTTGCCCCCAGAGAAATACGTAGGAGCCAATGCACTGGGTGGTGTCGGGCGCGATTGCAATTTCGTAACGTTGATCATACCAGTCTGCTTTGACCGTAGAGTTATTTTCAATCGGTGCTCCCCAGGATGTCGTAGGTACTTCCCAATGTCCTGTTGCTCCCCACTCGGTCACGACATAAGGGCCATTCCAATCAGATTCTTTCAGGTAGCGAGGCAAATTGACGATATCGGCGTACATCTGAATCCCAAGCAGGTCCAGATCAGGTGCGCGAGTTTTGATCTGCTGAATCAGTTCGGGATGAATTCCAGCCAGCATCGTCAGTGTCGGGTGATTTCCGTCCACTTCGTGGATCATTTTGGAGATATCGTTTACTGCATCCCAGACCAGTGGGTTTGATGCTCCCAGATTCAATTCATTTCCGATCCCCCACATCAGCAGGGCGGGATGATCTTTATAGAGCAGGACCTCCTCTCGAACTCTCGCCAATTGGGTGGCAACCGCCGCAGAGTCGCCATAATCAAAGCTGAATATACCACGTCCAGTCCCAGGTCTCTCACGGGCAATTTCAATCCCCATCGTGACCATCAGCCCGTTTGCATGTGCCCGGTCAAGTACTTCCATGCCACTGCTTTGGCCATTATCCGTACGCCAAGTACGAAAGGAGTTGGCTCCGTGCGAGGCTAAAGTCTCAACATTTCCGAATTCGAGACCTGCTCCGTTGATGTAGAAAGGGGTCCCGTCTTTGAATAGATGATATCTTCCATCTACCTGGCGGATTTCTACGACAGCAGATTCCTGCGCCTGCAGAAGGTTTGCTCCAGGCACGAAAAGGAGTAACATGGAGAGATATATAAGGCTTCGGTAAAACATTCTATTGGGGTTCAGTTTTCGGTTCTCCTGTAAGGAGGGACTCCAGGGATTCGAGGGAGCGTCCTTTCGTTTCAGGGAGAATAAAGATGACAAAAATGAGGCCAAACGCAGCCATGATCCCATACAGGAGAAACGTTGTAGCACTGCCCAGATTGGCAAGCTCCCATGGGAAAATCAGTTGGACGGTAAAGCTTATGCCAGAATTGATCAGTCCAACAAATGAAATCGCCAGTGCACGTACCCGATTTGGGAAGAGTTCCGAGAAAAGTACCCACATGACTGGGCCGAGGGAAACTGCAAATGAGGCTACAAACCCTAGGATGCCGGTCAGGATGAGGATCGGGTTCATGCTGATGGCTGCCGCAATCAGATCGGACTCAAACTCTCTCGCGACAGAAAGCCCTAGTGCGCCTTCAAGCGCTTGCTTGAACTCGACGTCAGAGTTGAAGGTTATGTCAAGAATAGGTTGCAGGGCCTGTTGATTGATGGCAGCGGGGAGAACGACATCCGCAGGGAGCATATAGGTGGCGCTATAGAATCCATAGGCCAGTACCGCCATGGCGATGGTGATTCCTGAAAGCCCCAGAACAAGTAGCGGCTTTCTCCCCAGTCGGTCAACCAGAGCAATTGCCACGATGGTAAAGGCCAGGTTAACAATGCCAACCAGGATCGCCTGGACAAAAGAGGCATTCGTCCCAATCCCCGACTGCTCGAAGATCATGGGAGCATAAAAGAACACTGCATTGATTCCTGTAATTTGTTGCACAACGGCAATCACAATTCCGATGAGGAGTGCGAGCTTTAGTGCCGGTGCAAACAAAGCGGCAAAGCCAACCTTATCCTTTCCAGCGTCTGCATCTAGGCTAGCCTGTACTTCTTGCAGATCTTTTTCTGCTTCATCGGGCCCACTTGCCCGCGTCATGATTGCCAGTCCCTCGGTGACACGCCCCTTCATCACAAGCCAGCGGGGACTTTCAGGTACCGCAAAAAGTGCAAAAAAGTAGAGTACAGCGGGAAGTGTTTCCAGGCCTAGCATCCAGCGCCAGTTCCAAGGACCGAAATTCATCTCCTGTGCCCAGGCAGCAGAGGAATCACCGAGTTCCAAAATGACATAATTCGTAAAAAAGGCAATGGTAATACCAATCACGATATTGAGTTGATTGAACGACACCATCCGTCCCCGGAGTAGGGGTGGAGAGATTTCTGCGATGTACATCGGGGCGATAATGAGCGATGCACCAACTCCCAGACCTCCAACCATACGGGCGATCACCAGAATCAGGTAGGAGGGAGCCAGAGCAGACCCAACCGCCGAAACAGCATAAAGGACAGCCGCCCAATAAAGGACGCTGCGCCGACCGATCAGATTGCTGAGTGGTCCAGCCGCCAACATGGCCAGCGTTGAGCTAAGGGTCAATGAGCTGACCGCCCACCCAAGTTCTAAATCGGAAAGCGCAAATTCGACCTCAATAAAGCCAACAACTCCAGAGATGACTGACGCATCGAAGCCCATGAGGAATCCACCCAAAGCAACGATGAGGGCAGTTCTTGCGACATAAAGATTGTTTTTCATGTTTTGGCGCTTATAAAGCGTTCGGGTTCAATTCAGTCATGAGCGTACAACGTACGGATTTACTGGTCAAAGGTACGAAATTTCGCGTGAGGGGCCCTCTCCTTTATGCGATGATCAGGTATTTCCTGTTTTTACAGGTACGAGGCATGTGTTTATCTGTATCGAAAAAATTCAGGGAATCATGCACTTAACTACGCAAAATCTTTGGCGATGATGTATCTGGCGCAGCGAGTTTCGGAAGCGTTTTTGCAGGGTGAATGGTCTCAATTCTAGTTCAAAAGTGCAAGCGCTTTTCGATTTTGCCCATGCACGGATGGCTCGTTGCACCATAGCCAGCGTAGTTTTTTCAGGGTTGTGGGAATTTTGCCATGGTTCAGGTTCAGCATTTCAAGGGCGGCCTGATCGATCTTTTTTCGCACCTCGTCTGCATGTGCCTGACAGGCGGGCCCCAATTCCTTATCGGAAAGCTCATCGAATGCAAGTACAGCCTGCTCCAACCGAATTTCCGGGATCTGGTCCAGTCTGGGGCAGGGGATATTGGCGAGTGCCTTCATTTGGGTCGTAGCTCGACCACTTTGTGTTCGCTGGCCCTGGGTCCAGTGCACCAGGAATCCCAGTGTAGAGTTGGCCCACAGTGCGAACGCTTTGTACACCCGCTCATCCTCATGCTGCAACGAAGCCCACGCACGACCACCCATGCCGGAGTGCGCTGCCGTGGCAGCCAGAAGTGCCTGTGAAGTCCAGCGCATGTTTCGCGCATAGAACAGTGTACTGCAAAATTGTCGCATGGCTTCCCGCTTTGCCTTTGATCCGACTCCGACGGGTGCGGATCCTTTGTGTGTCAGGGGCACCACTAGGCGTTTCTGTGCACTGCTGTCGGCCTTCCAGAGCGCACGATCAGGGCCGATGGCATCCACCGAGTCGAATACCGAATTGAACTCAAAGGCGCCACGAGGATCTCTCCCCGAAAGATGTCCAATCAGGTCGTGTGTCGGGCCAATCTTGAAGAGCTCTTTTATTGGAGACATGGTCACCCCAATCGGCACAGCGTGGCCGTTGAACAGCAGTTCTCCCTCCAACAGTGCATCGGCGGCCAGTGCGAGATCTGCATGCAGAACGCCCAATGGACTCCAGGGAGCCCCGGGCATTCTGACGGTAAACGCGCAGATCTGCCCGATTTCGTCCTGCCCAACTCGGACCGGATAACTGGTCGTGGAGTTCTGCACATTTCCAATTGCATGCTGGATCGCCCGTGCCACCTCACCAGCTTCCCCTACCCGCAGCACAGGTTCTCGTAACGTAATGCAATAAACCCGATCAGAAGCAGGTTCGCCATTCGGGTGATGATTGGTTCGTTTGGTTCCAACCAACAGCATTTCCTCCATGCTGGTGTCCGCAGACAAGGCACTTCTACCCAGTGCTTGTCCACTGGCGATCGCAATCGCTGTTAGGTCTTCAAACTCTTCTTCCATCATGCGCCGTGTGATGGCCCATGATTCTGCAAAGGCGGCGGAGAGCGGCAGGACAAAGCCAATGCGTCCTCCCGGTTTGCATTTGCGGCGTGCCAGTGCAAGAAAGGAGGCGGCCAAGCCTGCTTGATTGTTGACGGGCTCGTTCTTTACCAGGGCTTTCCAGCGTTTCTGACAGGCCTTGCGTTCCGCGATTGAGAGCCCTGCAACATCAAACACACTCTGTCCCCCCCGTGTCCTGGAATAGGGTGGATTCATCAGGACCCAGTCCAGCGATGCATCGGCGACTGCAACCGAGTTTTCACCGTTATTGCCATTACCGGTTGATTTGCCGCTTCCCACATGGAAGAGGTCGACGATTTTTTGTGTGGCAAAGTACTCCAGCGATCCGGTCTGTCCTTTTTCGCCGCCCACATCAACCCATCCGATTTGTGTATCTCCATAGGGATTTCCCGATCCCAATGCAGCCAGGGACGAGGTGGTCAGGTGCGCCGCAATCGGGCTGATGTCGGTGCCCATCAGTCCCCCTTCCATTGCACTTGCATGAAGGCGCCCCAAGCTTTTGGAGGTTCCCCCGGCTTGCTCATGCAAGGTCGCGACGCGGCGATAGCCCGCGCGAAGGAGTGTGCCGGTCCCGCAGGCCAGGTCACTGAGATGCCGCTTCCGGAAAAGATCCGCATCCCGCCACTGGTCTCTGTTGAGCAGGGAGGGTAGAATCGTCAGGTTTGCCAAAAGCTCTGCCGTGGCGGGTTGTGTGTAAAAGGCGGCCGCCTGTTTTCGGTCTTCGCTCAGCTTGGGGAAGAGTTCCGCCCCCACGCTGATGTGCAAACCCAGTTGAGCAGTCTCAATCTGCTGTGTGGCGCTGATGAGCTTGAACAGCATCCGGGAAGTTTCGGCTGGATTGAATTTGCTCGATAGCCGGAGCATTTCAATCGCCGGCTCAAACACCGAATTCCAGTTACGCCGATTGATCATGGACCACGTCTTCATCTGGGCACGTACATCCGGGTAGGTATCACTGATGAGATCCACATGTGGCACTTCGTCAGCCCCCTGCGTGGCTAGACGTTGCTGGGTCAATAGTGCATTCAGCCATAACACCATCATGGTCCGAAGCCCCTTCAGGGATGAGCGTTGATATAGATGGTGGGCAATTTCCTGCTGTTCTTTGGGGGAAAGGGTGATTTCCAGTCCACTGGATGCCTCCTTCACCAGTCGTGCGACATTGTCTGCAATATCCTCCATGCGTTCACGGGGGAGTCCAATGGAGGGAAGCAGTGAGGCAAGATCAAACACGGTCCCTTCAATGAAACCCTGTTTGGGCCACCGCCGCCGAGAGGTATCTGCAATGGAGAGTTGTCCCTGACGCTCGAATAGCTGGTGAACCGCGTATGCAAGCGGTTCGCCGCTGAGCAGAGTCTCTGTGATGGTGAACCCCTGCTGCTGACGAAAGCGCCCTGGGATATGGAGTGCGATGGCGGTGCTGATTCGGAATCGGCCTTGCTGGGTTTCCAGGCCGAGTCGCTTTATGGCATCCTGATCTGCATCGGGGCCGATAAATGAGCACTCAAGAACGACCGGTGGAAATACCCCGTCGTTGATCAAAATATCAGGCTTCAACCCCGGTTTGTCATGCAGGAGATCCGTCTCTTCCACACGGACATATTCTGGAGTTTCAGACCAGCGCACACTCGTGCGCCGCAGCGCGGCACCAAGTGCACCGTTAAAGGATTCCTCCGTGGTTCGTCCGATCCTCATCAGCTAGGATTTTTCAAGAAATTCGCAAAAACAGGATGCAAAACACAAGATAGTGATCTCACAATAGATCCGATGTATTCCAAGATACATCCGAGATGGGGTGGGTTATTCATGCTCTCGCTATCTTCTATTGCACTTGATTAGCATCCCCTCAGGCGAGCATCCCGGGGCCAATTCGGTGATATAAAACCTCTCCAAATAGATGAATCAGGTAAGAGACAACACACAATTTGAAACAATTCTACCCTGATCAGCCTAAAATTGGTATCACCAAATTGCCAACAGATCATGCCTTCTTTGAATTTGAGACTTTTAGCATATGTGCTTACTCTAGCACTAGTATTGGTTGCACCGGTATATGCACAGACAGCGGAATATACGATAGCTCCCGAGAGCAATTTACATGTGGATGGGACATCAAATGGGACCCCCGAGTGGCGTGTCTATGCAACGCAGATTGATGGCACTGTAAGTCTGAATGAAGAGGGCAGTGTAGCGTCGGTACAGTTGGTTGTGCCATCAAAGATGATGAAAAGCAAAAAAAACCCGATCATGGATCGGGGTATGTATGGGGCGCTCAAAGCAGATGAGCACCCAGAGATTGTATATGAGCTTGCATCTGTGTCGGACTTTGTTGCGTCAGATGACGGCACATTCACGCTCAACACGACAGGAAATCTGACCATCGCAGCGACAACCCAAGAGATCCTGGTTCCCGTGGAGGGAGTCAGCCAAGAGGATGGGAACGTCCATTTCACGGGAACGCACACGCTATTGATGACCGATTACGGTCTCAAGCCACCGTCCATGATGTTTGGTTCCTACAGGACAGGCGATGAGCTCGTGATTACGTTCGAACTCATCGCCGTTCCTGGAGAGTAGCTTCCTACTCTCGGATGGGGGGTGCACCGGTTGCCTTCAGAGCACTGGTCACAGCAGGCAGTATAGTTTCCTCAAAGGAGGCCAGTGCGGATTCCAGTTCCCCTAGTTGTGCTTCCCCTGCATCCAGTGATTGTTCGTGCAGTGCCGTGGGTCCGTAGGTATTTCGGAGTCCGCTCTGACCAACAAACAATCTTGACATGACCGCAGGAGCATCCCGCTCACCTGGACCCTCTTTTGACTCGTAGCCATTTAGAGCAAGATTGATTTCAAGGAGTATGGATCGCGCAGCGTGCAACTCCGTGGTTAAATCAGACGAGGGATTCGGGGCACGCAAATGCGCGGCTTGCATTGCTTCAAGTAATTCAAGGTCATCTGCAACAGATCCTGAGAGCAAACTGGCGCGCTGCATGAGTGAAGCGGCTCTTGTTCGGTATGCACTGATTTCATCGGGGGTTTTTCCCGCAAGCGCAGGTTCTCGAAGCGGAACGATCTCAAAGGTGACTGGGTCGGACAGGGCGGATTCTATCCCATCACGGACATGTATCAGTGTCGCGGAATAGGTGCCGGGGGTGGCAAGGTACTGGCTTGAGTTATTCCCTGTACTCCCGGGGGTGACTACAGCAGAAGAAGGATATCTCAGATTCCAGGTAACACGGTGCATCCCTTTGGATGTACTGCCCGAAACACGTCCGGCGATCTGGCCCGCTGCATCTCTGATCACCACATAAACCTTGTCGGGAACCTCATTTTCCTCCGCTTCAAGTGCATCCCATCCAGGAAATGGAACATCCTCGCCCGGATCAACCTCTTTTTCTCTTTCCCGACGAGCCTGCCGAAGGGTCTTTGATCCCTCACGAAGATAATATGTGAATGTTGCCCCAAAGGGTGGATTTGGAGCGGCATAGTAATTGGTTCCTTGTGATCCTCCCGCTACGTCGCGCTCAACATACAGTCTGGTTGTACGCGGCATGAACAGATGAGCATCTTGGGACAGTAATTCTGCGCTGATATCACGAAGTGGGGAGTAATCGTCAAGCACAAAGAACCCGCGTCCAAATGATGCCCCAACGAGATCATTTTCTCGGCGCTGAATCGCGATGTCACGGAATGAAATAGTCGCATCGGATGCAACCTCAATCCATTGATCTCCACCGTCAATGGTGAAGTAAATCCCGAATTCAGTGGCGGTAAAGAGCAGGTTCGGATTTACATGATCCTGTACGATACGCCAAATCAGTGTTCGGTCAGGCAGGTTTTCGGCAATGGATGTCCAGGAATGGCCGCGGTCACTGCTCTTGATCAGATAGGGAGAGAGATCCCCAAACTTGTGGTTATCAAGAGCCACGTAGACAACATCAGTATCATGCAGGTCGGCGTACACGTGATTGACAAATGCGGTGGATGGAATTCCATCAATGCTGCCAACCTCCACGGTTCGCCAGTTCTCGCCGTCATCCTCAGTAATCTGAATCAGGCCGTCGTCGGTACCTACATACAGGAGACCTGCTTCAACGGGAGACTCGGCGATCGATGTGATCGTGTTGTAGACAGACATGGCATTGAGATCCCAGGGATTGTTATAGCTCTGGACATGCCCCATAATCGGAAGGGCGAGTCGCTCCTGGTCACGGGTCAAATCTCCAGAGATTGCCATCCAACTGTCTCCTCGATCCGTTGATTTCCATACACGATAGGATCCAAAATAGATGGTGGTGGGAACGTGTGGGCTCACCAAAATAGGAGCATCCCAGTTGTAACGTTCGTATTTTTCTCCGAGGCCAGCCTGCGGCTGAATCAAGGTCTGTTCTCCAGTGAGAAGATCCACCCGATGCAATCGTCCCTGCTGTGACTGTGCATACATAATGTCTGGATTCCCGGGCTCAGTTGCAGATTGATGTCCGTCTCCTCCAAGTGTTTTGAACCAATCAGCATTCCGAATACCATGCTCGTTATCTGTTCGGGAAGGGCCGCCGTGAGAGCCGTTGTCCTGCGTCCCGCCAAAGATGCGATAAAAGGGTTCTTGATCATCAACTGCCACCTTATAGTACTGTGTGACTGGCAGATTTGCAATAAAATGCCAGGTCTCTGTGCCATCGAAGGTTTCAAAAAAGCCCTCCATCCGTGCCCATGAGAATGTAGTCCGGGTCATCCATCCGGAATGCTATTGCATGGTTATCCACATGCTTATCCGTCGTATTCTTCAGGCTCGAAACGGTACGACCATGATCATGGGACACCTGAACACGCACATCCATGAGGTAGATCGTTCCTTCCTTGTGTGGAGAGGCATAGAGCTCTTGGTAATAGTGTGGACCGGTTGCACCACTGACCGCGTCCGACATCTTCTCCCAGGATGCTCCGCGGTCGGCAGACATGAAAATACCACCTGTTGTGAGATCGAGTTCGATGGCCGCATAGACGATGTCGGGATTCTGTGGCGAAATCGCGAGACCGATCTTGCCTAGGTTCGATTTTGGAATGCCTTTGGTCAGCGGAGTCCAGGTTCGTCCTCCATCAATACTTTTGTGGAGTCCACTGCCGGGGCCACCTCCCATATAGGCAGCTACATTTCGGTGTCTTTGCCATGTAGCGGCATACAGGACTGCAGGATCCCGTGGATCGATGACCACATCAGTCACCCCAACCCATTCATCGTCTCCAAGTGTACGTTCCCATGACTCACCACCATCGGTGCTGAGATAGAGCCCACGCTCACCACCACTGTTCCAGAGTGGGCCCTGTGCAGCTACCCAGATTACATCGCTATTGTCGGGATGAACAATGATTCGGGAGATATGCGCGGACTCCTTTAGTCCCATATTTTTCCAAGACTGCCCTCCGTCATCGCTGCGGTAGATGCCATCACCGTAGCCTACATGCCGCCCGCCGACATTTTCTCCTGTTCCTGCCCAAACGGTGTGTGGGTTTCTTGGATCAAGGGTCAAAGCCCCAATTGAATAGGATCCCTGACCGTCAAAGAGCGATTCCCAGGTGGTTCCGGCATTGATCGTTTTCCATACTCCGCCACTGCCTACGGCAGCATACCATACGTTATCATCTTCGGGGTGCATCGCAATGTCAGCAATGCGACCGGAAGTAAATGCGGGGCCAACATTACGCAGTTTCAGAGCGGAAAAATCGGTCTCGCTGACCAAGTTGTCCTGTGCCGAAACAGGGAATGTAATCAGAAGTGAAAGTGCAAAGAATGCGCGAAGGATGTAGGGCATGGCTCGATTATTTTTTAAACGAGATTGAATATAGCATTTTTGGCGAAAATGCAGTGAATCCAATGCCGTCAGGCCTTTGAGCGAGCTGCAGAATCAAGATCACCAGGGCTCATGCTTGCGGGGGATAGAAGCTTTTTGGGAATGGATGTGTTTGAGGCTCGGTGATTTCACATTTCACCAAACAAATCGAATCAGAAAAAATGATTGAAGTTCCTGTCACGTCTGCATTTGTATTGTCGGGCCTTCCCCTTTTTAAGTGGGTTCGGAGTCAGAATATCAGATCAACGACTATGAGATAGGATTGATTTTGTTGTTATCTTGGCTACGTTTTAGGTGACAACAATCAATCATTTACCAACGATGGCCTTACGTATTCAAGATATCAATCATCTTTTAGGGATTGCCTCTGCTTGGGAGGTTTCGGAGATCAAGCAGGACAAAGTATTGTTTATGGCTGAGATTCATGTAACGTGTTCAAAGGATTCGATTTTTCACTGTCCTGAGTGTGGGAAAGTTTGTCCTGGCTATGACCATCGTGTCCGGAAGTGGCGTCACATCGGGATCTGCAATTATCAGACCAAAGTCGTGGCGAGTGTGCCCCGTGTGTCGTGTTCGGAGCATGGAATCCAGACGGTTTCGGTTCCTTGGGCCGATGCGCGCGTGAGTTTTACGACCGAGTTTGAGTCTCATGTGATTGACGCGTTGCAGGATTCAGCCAGTATTTCGACGGTGGCGGCCCGAGAGAATGCGAGTTGGACGTTGATTGCCCATATCATGGAGCGTGCGGTGAATCGAGGGCTTGCACGCAGGGCCGATGAATCCATTGCCCATATCTGCGTGGATGAGACCTCGTACAAAAAAGGACACAATTACATCACCGTGGTGTCCGATCCGAACACAGGGACTGTGCGATATGTGGGCGAGGGTCGGACAAAGAGCAGTTTGAAAGGGTATTATGATGAATGTTCTGCCGAGGAACTGGAGGCCATTGAGAGTGTGAGCATGGATATGTGGCCAGCGTATATCAGCGTCACGAAAACGTGCGTCCCCAACGCAGAAGAAAAGATTGCATTTGATCACTTTCATGTGGCCAAATACATTAGCGATGCCGTGGATAAAGTCCGTCGGCTAGAGAACCGAGAATTGCGGAAAGAAGACAACTACGATCTCACTGGAACCAAGTATGATTGGCTGACCAATCCGAAGAATATGTCTGCGCGGCAAAAGAAACGATTCAACCAGTTAAAGACCAGTTCGCTGAAAACAGCTCGTGCGTGGGCCATCAAGGAATTCTCCCAGAACTTATGGCATTATGTCCATCCCACATGGGCACTCAAAGGATGGAAACGATGGTTGTCCTGGGCCATGCGTTGCCGACTGGAACCGATGAAAGACGCCGCGAAAACTATCAAGAATCATTTGTGGGGCATTATCAATGCAGTGATCTTAAAGGTCAGCAATGGCCCCGCCGAAAGCATCAACAGCCGCATCAAAACCGTCAAAGTCCGTGCTCGTGGATTCCGAAACATACAGCGGTTTATCAATGCAATTTACTTCTATCTCGGTGGACTGGATCTGTACCCGGAAGGCTTCCAAAAACAAGCTACCCACTCATAAAAGCGAAGAGCCGTATTGTCTTTCGCAAATCAGGATATTTATCGCGGTGCGGCAGCACGCGCTTTTTTGGGTAGCATTGATTTATCGGTTGCTGAGCCGATTATAGCGCAGTTTAAGGATATACATGAGGAGATCATTGTGGAAATTCTCAACAGAAAGCACGGTGTAGAAAAGTGCTGCCGTAAGTATCTGGATGAAAACCCCACTGCACAGGTCATCCACTTAGGGGGTGGGTTGGATCCATTATCCGTTGATTTAGCAGAAGGTTATCCGAAGGCATATTTTTTCGATGTGGATATGGCAAATATGTCGCTCAAGGAAGAGATCAACCGAAAGATCGGTGGTCCTGACGTGTCATTTTTAACGGCTAATCTGGCGGATATTCCGTCTTTGACTGAGGCGTTGAGCAATGCAGGCTGGGATTCGGATGCTCCCACGCTACTCGTATCGGAGGGGATTTCGTATTACATTCCCAAAGAAGTTTACCGACGCACTTTGGCCTCACTTCAGACCTCCGGTGGCTGCCTCGTATTTGAGTATTCGGTGCCGGATCACCTTCTGGTTGGTACCCCAAAGGCGGAAATCGTCTTTGATTTCTTCGAACGTTTTTCAGCTTTGCTGAATATGCCAATCCAGATGCAGCGCTATGAAGATGCAGAGGTGAGGGATCTTGCAGCAGGCATGAATGGAGAGGTTGTGGATATTCTGACGCAGCACCAACTGGAGTTCAGCCGTCTTGGCAGAAACGAAATGAGGGAAGATCCCAGAATGGGGGCAATCCGGGTAGCTTTGATCCAGTTCCATTGACGCTCCTCATGATCTGGTTTGCAAGCCACCTTGGCAGAACTGGATTACAATCAAATGCGTCTGTGATTCAGGCAGGGTAGGCGTTCACGAAGTTGATCCTGGTAGGCGAACTTCAGTTCGCTGGTAATTACACATGCCCGGTCGGGTGCCTGTGCGAGAATCTGTCCCCATGGATCAATGATCACGGAATGTCCAAAGCTCTCGCGCTCTGCATTGTGGCGACCAAATTGAGCGGGTGCAACGACATAGGCGAGATTTTCAATTGCACGGGCCCGCAACAGGGTAAGCCAGTGATAGGCACCGGTACGCCATGTAAAGGCAGAGGGTACAAAGAGGACCCGTGCCCCACGGTCTGTCAGGACCCGGTAGAGTTCTGGGAAGCGCAGGTCATAGCAAATACTGAGTCCCATGGTCGCTCCAAGTGCTTCAAACGTGACGGGAGTTTTTCCTGCTTCAATGTAACGAGACTCCATGAATGCGTGCGTTTCATCCAACTGGATGTCAAAGAGATGAATTTTGTCGTAACGAGTGATAATCTGACCATCCGGCCCAAAGACCAGGCAGGTATTCGTGACACGCTCATTGGCCAAGAGCGGTACCGTACCTCCCACAATATAGATGGAGTTTGAGTCAGCCAATTCCCGGAGCAGTTGCAAGGCAGGCCCGTTCTCAAGATTCTCAACCGCATCAATCTTTTTTCCCTCCCGGTCCAAGTATGAAAAATTTTCAGGAAGCGCCACAAGTTGTGCATCCTGTTTGGCTGCGTCCTCAATGAGATACTTCGCCTGTTCCAGATTGGCATGAATATCCTGGCCGGAACACATCTGAATCGAGGCAACGCGTAGGACTGAATCTGACATTATGAAAAATGACGGATGATGGATAGAATTCCCTATATTTTTAACTCCAACCATATAACCCCCCAAATTGATGCGGATATTCAGTACGGTTCTCCTCACCTTGATGCTTATCCTTGGCTGTAGTAATCCAGAAACGGATTCGGCCACGATGGATGAACTTGAAGACAATCCATTGACTGCAGAGACAGAGGCGCGTCTCATGGCGACGGAAGGGGGACAGATGTTGCTGCGTGCGATTGAGGCGCATGGGGGATTAGATACTTGGCATAACGCGCAGACAAGCAGCTATGTCTGGGGATTTGGAGGCGGACTTGAATCGAAAATGGTCGCTCACAACCGGACGCGTCAGGTATATCACGATGTCTTGTCCATGGGAGGTGAGCCAGCACCAGATGGAGCCCAGATGGTGTGGGATGGCACCGATGCATGGGTTTATCCTGATTCACTGGAGACGAATCCCCGTTTTATGGCCACCACCGGCTATTATTTTCAGTCCATCCCCTTTATCCTTGCCGACCCTGGGATTCATTATGAAGTACTGGCTCCGGCACTCTTGGACAGTGTGGAACATCATCTCGTGCGTGCAACATTCGATGATGGCGTGGGGGACGCTCCAGGAGATCATTACACGCTTTACATTCATCCCGAGACTTATCTGGTCAATGCTCTGCGGTATCGGTCTACGTTTGGTCGGGGTCGGCCAGCAATAGATGAGAGTATGTCGGAAACCCTCTTGTATTATAAAGGCTACGTGACCGTTGATGGGTTGACGGTTCCATCCCGATTTGAAGGATACGGGTTTTCAGAAGGAGCGAAGGGGAGAAAATACTATGAAGCAGCATCTAGGGAGCATTCATATACCCAGCCGTTTGACGAAAGCCGACTCATCATGCCCGGTAGTGGTGCACGGGTCGCCCCGATGCCGGTCACTGAGCAGTGATGGTTATATCGCTGGGTGAGGTAGAGGTCACGGGCTCAAGCCGGAGAAGGACGGCTCATTGCCCCCAATCTGGAGAGGAAACCGACTGTTCTCTGATTCCTCGTATATATCTATGGAATTATGGAATAAACATGTCCTCGGTGGCATCAAGGCTATTCCCAGATTGAGTCTAGTTTCCAGACATCAAGCGATATCAGGCATGCTGGACCTCCTTTCGCATAGAGTTCAAGTCGGCCGCTCTTCATCGCCGGAAAGATCTGGTTCGTAAAAACAATGGTCCTATCCTCTGCAAACGCTTCAATGGGGAAACAGTCTACAAAAATATGCAGTCGAATCCGGCGATCATCCATCCAATCAGGTCCGTTGTAGTGGACTGAAAAGGTTGGGTGAAAATCTATGTTTCTGGGCTTGTGGCGATTCATAGAAACGTGTCCGTTTTTATCAACCTCAATTGTGTTAACTTAAGGGGGTATTCAACAGTTCAGATAGTTATGTCACAAACCAAAAACTTCAACCGCCGCGAATTTATCACAACCACTGCTGGAGCTGCATCCATTGCAGCGGTGCTTCCCCGGCGAATTTTTGGCGGACCGGGGCGTGTTGCCCCCAGCGATCAGGTCAATGTTGCATTGATTGGCTGCGGAACGCAGGCCTTACGCCAGTTGATGGGCGATTGGCTGCCAAGGGAGGATCTCAATATAGTTGCAATCTGTGATCCCAATACGGACTCGGAGGATTATCGCGACTGGAGTCCGCATGGCCTTCGCAATTCAATACGTGAATTTATTGGTAATCCCAACTGGGGATCCGAAACCGGCATTCGGGCCGGGCTCATGGCCGCGAAGGAGATGATTGAGGGGTATTATGCGAACGAGCGTGGGCAGAGTGATTGGGAAGGTCTAAAGCTTTATGCGGATTATAGAGAGATGCTGGCCGAATCTGAGGCCATTGATGCCATCATTGACATGACCCCTGAGCATCTTCATGGGGTGGTGAATATTGCGGGGATGAAGGCAGGCAAAGCAGTGGTTTCCCACAAGGTGCTCGCCAATACGCTGCATGAAGTACACCACACCGTTCGAACTGCCAAAGAAACCGGTGTGACTACCCACCTTATGGCATGGAACAATGATCCGGCACTTTATCAGTTGTGGGAGTGGCTGGATCAGGGGGTGATCGGGAAGGTGAAAGAGGTACATAATTGGTCGAATCGTCCTATATGGCCCCAAGGATGGATCGAAAATCCCAAAGAGGGGATGGCGATCCCCGATGGCATGAACTGGGATCTATGGCTGGGATGTGTGCCCGATCGGCCCTACCACATTGATTATACCCATGCACTTTTCCGGGGATGGTTTGAGTTTGGCAGTGGTTGTCTAGGGGATATGGGACAATACAGTTTATGGAGGAGCTACCGGATGCTGAACCCAGGTCCGGTGGTTCGCGTGGAGGCCAATTCTGCCACTGGAGCAACCATTGTAGGGAATCAAAGTCAGTGGCGTCGTTCGGAAGTCGCGTTTCCAACGGCAAGCACAGTACATTTTGAGCATAAAGATTTGGACATTTTCTGGTATGACGGTGGCATGAAGCCGCGCATAGCTAAGGGATTATTAGGACCAGGTGAGCGACTCCCCAATCAGGGAGTACTGTATGTGGGAGAATATGGAACGATTCTCGGGAACTTCCTTGGGACCAATTTTCGTCTTCTGCCCGAAAGTAGAATGACTGCCCTGCAGGGATCCTTGCCGGCAAATAGACCTGCAGAAGAGGTTAAAAATTCTGTAGATGAGTATGTAGACGCAATCCGGGAGGGCAAGCAAAGCCGGGGGAGCTTCATAAACATTGCAGATCTCGCCGAAGCGACCTGTTTGGGGGCCATTGCGTTACGTACCGGGGAGCAGATTACTTGGGATGCCGAGAACATGAAGGTGCTCAGTGACAACGTTTCGCATGAACTCTTGACCCGTGAGTATCGTGAGGGATGGGCGGTATAGGAGATCTTGCTTCCCTGAGGTGGAGTAGGGCTGTGGGGAATGACATCGGGAAACCGGGTCTTTTTGTGCCCGGAGAAGGTTCACGGCTGAGCACAGCAGGTTTTGTCATTTCGAAATCTTGATGGATGATCTGGGATGCCGTGATCACTTTCGAGAGCATGGCATTGACGCCCTATCGGTGTTCAATCATGTGGAAGCACGGCAACCGATTGATGGGCCGAATAAATTGAAGCATAAATAGCGATGGTGTATTTGTGAGGATGTAGCAGAGCGAGGGCTTTCACCGTAGGATGCAGCTAAAAAATATGGCGTGTCCGTTGCCAAAGTTCACGCCGCGGTGCGAGATATGCGGCGGGCAATCAAAGAATGGCCGCGCCAGCCACGTGCTAGCCTGAATTCCCAAACCGGAGTAGATCGTGACACTGCGAGTCCCCGAAGTGATCATATTCGGGGTTTTTTCCACTATTTCTTGACTTATCGTCATTTATTATGTGATTGTAATTTATATAATCACTTTTCCTCTACGTACTTCCCTCTGGCCCCTCTCTTCCTCTAAACAGTGATTTGTTTGGGAATTTCGGCCATATATCTGAACTTCCCCCCTACTTCCCATCTAAGCCGGCAATTTTGAGGTTCAAACCACCTCATTTCGGTCTTGATCTTCACTTTTTTACATACTTCCTCCTCTAAGGGGGAAATATTGGGATCATTTTCCTTGTTTTGTGCCCAAATCGGTGTCATTGTGGGATTTTTTTGCCCGAAATATACATACCCATGTATATTTTTCTGATTGCCAAACTTTTTCAGAATAAATGTGCATATATTCTCATTATTTCGTATATTTATCGCGGTTATCCATTCATTATTCAGAACATTCCTGCCCATGTATGTCGCCAAAATTCCCAACCGGAACTCCAACCCCACCTGGCTCATCCGTGAGTCCAAATGGGTCAACGGAAAAGTCCAAAAAACCACACTCGCCAATATCACCAAACTTCCCCGGGAAGTCATTGATGGGATCCGAATCCTCCTCAAAGGCGGGACCGCCGTCCAATCGTTTGACAATGCCTTTGCCATTCAAAGCAGCAAGAACCACGGACATGTCGCCGCCGTACTGGGCGTCATGAAGCAGCTCAAGCTGCCCGAACTGATTGCACCGAAGAATTCCCGCTTCCGCCGACTCATCCTCGGCATGATTGCCGCACGAGTGATCAAGCCGGCCAGCAAGCTCTCCACCAGTGCCATGCTGGATGTGGACCATGCGTCCACCACGCTCAATGAAGAACTTGGACTCAAACGCGTGGATGAAGATGATCTCTATGATGCGATGGATGAACTGTTCAAACGCAAAACCGACATTGAGTGTCGTTTGGCGAAACGACATCTCAAGGAGGGGAGTCTGGTGCTCTACGATGTGACCAGCAGTTATGTGGAAGGCGAGAAAAATGAATGGGCGACCTATGGCTACAACCGGGACAAGAAGGAGGGCAAGAAGCAGATTGTCTATGGGCTGATGACCGATCCAGAGGGCTGTCCGGTGTCGGTGGAGGTGTTTCGCGGCAATACCTCAGACATCCGTACGCTGCGCGCTCAGGTGGACAAGATTCAGAACACCTTTGCACTCAAGCATGTGGTGTTGGTCGGAGATCGAGGGATCCTGAAGCAGAAGCAGATTCAGGAGGAGATCTTGCCTGTGGGACTGGACTGGATCACGGCAATGCAAAAGAGCGAGATTCGTGATGTGGTGGAGCAGGAGGGCATCCAAATGAGTCTATTTGATGAACAGGATCTGGTGGAGGTGCGCTGTGATCTGTATCCCAATGACCGCCTGGTGCTGTGCAGGAACCCCTTACAGGCGACAAAGAGTCAGCAGACGCGGGAAGAATTGCTCGTGAAGACGCAGGAAAGACTGAACAAGACCGTTGAGTCGACCCAGCAGGGCCGGCTCAAAGATGCGGGGAAAATTGGGGTGCGGGTCGGGAGGGTATTCGAAAAGAACAAAATGGGGAAGTATTTCAACTTGGAGATCCGGGAGGGACATTTTTCGTATACCCGCAATGAAGAAGCCATTCAGAAGGCGGAACGACTCGACGGCCTGTATGCTATTCGTAGCAGTCTGAAACCGGGGCCGGAAGTGGCCGAGTTGGTCACCAATTACAAACGCCTTTCCACGGTGGAGATGGCCTTCCGCACGATGAAATCCATGTCGTCACAGGTCCGTCCCATTCACCATCGCACCAAAGACCGGGTCGTTGCACATGTCTTTTTGTGCATGCTGGCCTACTATGTGGAATATCATCTGCGCCGGAAGCTGGCGCCAATCCTGTTTGCGGAGGATGACCTGGAAGCAAAACGAGTGCAGCGCAAAAGTGTCGTCGAACCCGCCAAACCCTCGGAATCGGCGAAAAAGAAAGCCCAAACCAAACGAACCGCAACGGGCGAAAAGGTCTGGAGCTTTGCCGGTCTCATGGACGAACTCTCGAGGCTATGTCGAGTGATGGTCATTCCGAAGATTGGCTCGGATGCAACCCCCGAAGTCGTCATGGTTAAGAAAATCAGTTCCACCCAAAAGCAGGCATTCAAACTGCTGAACATCAAACTGCTGTAGGCATCGGTTCAACGAGCCGATGTATCCTCCTCCCAGACAGCCCCTCTGGTCGTCGTCAATTATCCAAAAAAGCCCCAATTCTCCCGGGAATCTTGTAGCCTTGAGAAAACGAAAATGGGGGGAAGTTCAGATATATCCTGTTCTAACCCCCATTCTGTCCAGCATTTCCGTTCCATTTGCATTTGGTGAAAAATGTTTGTAGTTTAGTGATTCTAATCATCATTAGGATTTTACAATATGACTGACCTCGCCAACCACTTCCTCAAACCCAAAAACAAAACACACAAACGCTACGAAGTCCTGCGCGCCGCCTTCGTTGAACGACTGCCCCTGAGAACCATCGCCGAACGCTTCGGATATTCCTACGGGACAGTCCGTAATCTCTGCTCCGAGTTCCAGAAACAGCCCGATCTGGACTTCTTTCTGCCTCACCTACGCCGGGTAGCGCCTCCTCGTACCGAGACGCCGCCTTCCCAGGATATACGCCTTCAGCGCAACCAACGTATCCGAGAACTACGCAAAGAGAGGAATCTCTCGGACCGGGAGATCTGTGCGATTCTCCACCGGGAAGGCCTGGGGGCCAGTATGTCCACCGTTGGGCGCGTCTTGCGCGAGGTGGGCTTTACAAAACTGCGTCGGCGTACCGCGATTGCGCAATTGGATTCGGTGAACATCCACCGTGCGGCCACGGCGGATGTTCGGAATCTGAACCTGAAGCCTCATCGCTTTCGGACGGACTTCGGAGGACTCTTTCTCTTTATGCACGATCTGGCCCGCATGGATCTGGACGGGTTACTCCAGAGTTGTGCCATGCCCGGCAGTATCATGATTCCCGCTGGCTGTGCGGTACGGGCGCTGTTGGCCCTCAAGCTTTGGGGAGTGCGGCGGACCTCGCGAGGGATGGTGGATATTCTGGATCCCGGACTCGCCCTGTTTGCCGGCCTGAATGCCATGCCCAAGCGCAGCACGCTCACCGAGTACTCCTGTCGAGTCGATCCCGCGCAGATCCGCCGTCTCATCAACGCCTGGCACCCGGCCGTGCGGGCACTCGACGAGTCGTTGGGGGGCAATGGGACCTCCTTTGACCTGGACTTCCATACCATCCCCTACCATGGAGAGGATGCCCTGATTGAAAAACATTTCGTCTCCAAGCGCAGTCGCAGTCAGAAAGGAATCCTCTCGCTTGTAGTCCGCGATGCCGATGCACGGTGCTTCGTCTATGCCGATGCACAGATTCGCAAAACAAATCGGCACGATTCGCTCCCGCAGTTTCTCCAATTCTGGCGCGAACAGACCGGTGCCTATCCCCGGGAAGTGGTCTTTGACAGTACCTTTACCACCTACGCGCACTTGCAAAAGCTGACCGACCTCGGGATTGACTTCCTGACTCTCAGAAGACGGTCCAGCAACATGGTTAAGGCTCTGAATGAGGTGCCGTCAGACCAGTGGCAGCGCATCCGGCTCACCAATGTCGGACGTACGTTCCGTACCCCCCGCATCTTGGAAAAAAAAGTCCGCGTCCGAGGCTACAAATCTGAATTACGACAGATCGCCATCCTGGACCTCGGACATGACAAGCCAACGCTGCTGATCACCAATCAGATGGACGAACATGCCGGCCAATTGATTGACCGATACGCCCGGCGCATGATCATCGAAAACACCCTGGCCGATGCCATTGACTTCTTCCACATGGATGCGCTCAGCTCTGCAGTCCCCCTCAAAATTGAAATGGATCTCCAGCTCACACTCATGGCCAGTACACTCTACCGAGTCCTGGCCCAACGGGTCGGGCGGGGAATGGAAACCGCCAAACCCCGCACACTCTTCGAAAAACTCGTGCGAAATCAAGCCACCATCCAGATCCGATCCAAGGATATCCAGGTCTCCCTCTCCCGACGCGCCAACAACCCCTACCTCCTGGCTGCAGGGTACGGAAATGCAGAAGTCCAGATCCCTTGGCTGGACAATCGGAAACTGCGCATCATCATCCCCTGAAATATCCCCCCATTGTCATATCTTAATTCCTCCATATGCCGGTTGGGAATTCAGGCTAGGTGCACAACTGCAGGGCCATGAATTTCAATACATTGCCATCTGGTCGACGCGGGGCGGGAACTGCTACGATCTGCCCGCAGAGGCACCCAGAGATGGCGCAGGATCAAAGAGCGGGATGCTTCTTATCTGTGCCACTGATCGCAAATAGGGGCCTCAGATCGCCTCAAATGATTTTCTGGCCGCTCCCTTCACTCCAGGTCAAACTCGTAGCCGTATACATATTCTTGCCACGGTGAAGACACGTACAAATAATCTCCATGCAGGACAAAATCCCAAGGAACAGTAATCTTCTCCGTATCGTCGAATGTGCTGAAAATCACTTTTGCGGCCATTTCATAGTCATTTTCAGATAAATCAATGACATAATTATCCTCCGAGTTTACAATTAGATAGCGAGAATTGAGGAACTTTATTGTTATCATGAATGCACGCGTACCAGGTTCCATTCCTCCAGGAGATCCATCGGGGGGAGCAAGAGCAGGATTAAAATTACGAACCCGTTTTCCCTCGAACCGAATGGTCTTCAAATGTCTGAATTGATCATCATAAACAAAGATATACGGGAGCCCCACGTATGCCACTGCAATTTGATCCCCCCCGGGAGAAACCGTTACGATGTTGCCGTTTTCTCCCGACCGACCATCCAGATCCAAAACAGGAAGTAACTTGACGGATTTGATCCATGAATAAGGGGGCAATTTGCTATAAGGACAAATTAGCCAGTCAATCCCAATACATTCCAGAAATATATAATCAGGGGAAACCGAAAATCGATCTTGCATTAGTGAGCTGGGATTAAAAAACGATCCAACGTATTCAAATTTTTCCGTGAATATTTGTACACGCTCCAACTCCTTGACGAATATATGCGAACCGTCATAATCGATCCCTATTATGTAATTAAACTCTCCAGGAGCTTCTCCTTCGGCACCGATTTTCCGGCTCAAATAGCCATCATTTCCCACCGTGAAGATGTTATGTCCATGCAGTTCAGAAATGTAAATACTATCTCCAACTAAGATCATATTGGACGGACGACCAAGAATCAACGAATCAGTTGGAATACCCAACCTAGTCGTTGCTATCCATCTTTCCGATTCAATATCCGTATTGACCACGAAGTGGGGAGCAGAATCCAGCAAGCTATCAATAACCGGAGAATCTTCAACTCGAGTAAGCGTTGTTTCTCCGTTCTGACATGCAGTAAAGGATAATAACAGAAACAAAATCCCCGCATACCTCCATCTAAGAGATGGAAATATGCGGGAAATGGGAATGAAATTCATCTACGGCAAATCACTCCATTGTCATGCCGCATACTGATCCCCCATAGGATCCAGTACCATAATACCTGCCGTAACTTCCGTCTTCGCACACAATGTGCTGTGCCCATCCTCCGTCACGCTCGACAACCGTAGTTATGCAATCACCATTATCGCAATAAAGTATTCTGACATCGGACCGAGCTTGAGATTGGACAGAAAGAACATTGCTAGCGAAAAGAAATAGGCACATACATACATGCCAGACTAAGTAAAAACTTCATTTTGAAGAAAAATTCTGTTATGGTTGAAGGATGCAAACGCGCCAAGTGTACGAAACAACATCGACAATTCCAAATAACCCTGGGGGTTTCACAAAAAAATCCCGCAATCCTAGGAATTCGGATCGTTTTTCTGCTGCAGCGCGTCTGCTAGGTGGCGCAGGATCAACGAGATGGGCGCTTCTTATCTGGGCCACTGATCGCAAATAAGGGTCTCAGATCACCTCAAATGATTTTCTGGCCGCTCCCTTTACTCCAAGTCAAACTCGTAGCCGTATATATATTCTTCCCGCGGCGAAGACACGTACAAATGATCTCCATGCAGGAGAAAATCCCTAGGATTAATTTTCTCCGTATCATTGAATGTGCTGAAAATCACTTTTGCAGCCATTTCATAGTCATTTTCAGATAAATCAAGGACATCGACATAATTACCCGCCGAATTTACAATTAGATAGCGAGAATTAAGGAACTTTATTGTTAAGACGAATCCACGCGTACCAGGTTCCATTCCTCCAGCAGATCCAGCGGGGGGACCAGCAGCAGGCTCAAAATCACGAACCCGTTTTCCCTCAAATCGAATGGTCTTCAAATGCCTGAATTCATCATCATAAACAAAGATATACGGGAGCCCCAAGTATGCCACTGCAGTTCGATCCCCCCCAGGAGAAACCGTTACGAAATTGGCGTTTTCTCCCGACCGACCATCCAGGTCCAAAACAGGCAGTAACTTGACGGATTCGATCCATGAATAAGGGGGTAATTTGCTATAAGGACAAATTAGCCAGTCAAGCCCGATACATTCCAGAAATATATAATCAGGGGAAACCGAAAATCGCTGTTGCAATCCTGTAATGGGATTAAAAAACGAACCAACGTATTCAAAGTTTTCCGTGAATATTTGTACACGTTCCGAATCCTTGACGAATATGTGTGAACCGTCATAATCGATCCCCATGATGTAATTAAACTCTCCAGGAGCTTTTCCTTGGGCACCAATTTTCCGGCTCAAATAGCCATCATCTCCAACCGTGAAGATGTTATGTCCATACGATTCAGAAATGTAAATACTATCTCCAACTGAGATCATATTGGACGGACGACCAAGAAACAACGAATCAGTTGGAATCCCTAACCTGGTCGTTGCTGTCCATCTTTCCGGTTCAATATCCGTGTTGACTACGAAGTGGGGAGCAGAATCCAGTAAGCTATCAATAATCGGAGAATCTTCAAATCGAGTAAGCGTTGTTTCTCCGTTCTGACATGCAGTAAAGGATACTAACAGAAACAGAATCCCCGCATACCTCCATTTAAGAGATGGCAATATGCGGGGAATGGGAATGAAATTCATCTACGGCAAATCAGTCCATTGTAATGCCGCATACTGTTCCCTCATAGGGCCCAGTACCAAAAAAAACGCGGATACCATAGCCGCAATCAATGGCCTGTGCCCATCCTCCGCGACTCTCGATAACCAGAGTACTGCACTCACCATTATCGCAAAAAAGTGTTCTGACTTCGGGAGCATCTTGAGATTGGACAGAAAGAACACTGCCAGCGAGAAGAAATAGGCACATACATGCCAAGCTAAGTAAAAATTTCATTTTGAAGAAAAATTTTGTTATGGTTGAAAAATGCAAACGCACCGAATGTACGGACACAACATCGAGAATTCCAAATAACCTTGGGTTTCACAAAAAAGTCCCACAATCCCAGGAATTCGGATCGTTTTTCTGCTGCAGCGCGTCTGCTAGGTGGCGCAGGATCAACGAGATGGGCGCTTCTTATCTGGGCCACTGATCGCAAATAAGGGCCTCAGATCATCTCAACTGATTTTCGGGCCGCTCCCTTCACTCCAGGTCAAACTCGTAGCCGTATACATACTCTTTCCACGGTGAGGACACGTACAAATGATCTCCATGCAGGACAAAATCCACAGGAGTAATCCTCTCTGTATCGTCGAATGTGCTGAAAATCACTTTTGCGGCCATTTTATAGTCATTTTCAGATAAATCAAAGACATAAATACCCTTCGATTCTACAATTAGATAGCGAGAATTGAGGAACTTTATTGCGTATTCCGAACGATCTGGGACAGTGGTTCCGATTGATCTGGGACACCATTCCGAACGATCTGGGACAGTGGTTCCGATTGATCTGGGACACCATTCCGAGCGATCTGGGACACCTTAGCAACCGGTATTGGGGAGAGCAGGTGTGTATTCATCCGTTCTGGAATTGGTTTGATTTTCATCGGATCTGGGCATGGTTTGTCATAGTTTTTGGTTTCACTAAAAGCCATGAACTATGCCTACAAAACGAATCTCAATGAAACAGATCAAGCGCATTCTGGAACTACGATTTGGGTTCAAGCTGTCCATTCGCGCGATTGCCCGCCATGTGGGGGTTGGCCGCAGTTCGGTTTCCCGGATTGTTGAGCGTGCGACGGTGGCGAATTTGACCTGGCCGTTACCCGCGGGGATGACGGATGCGGAGCTGGAGGCGATTTTTTATCCCAGTTCGGCCCAAAGTGCTTCGGCTCAGCGGTCAGTGCCGAACTGGGCTGAGGTTGAGCAGGAACTGACCAAACACAGGATGCTGACTCTGGCGCAGCTTTGGAGGGAGTATATTGAGGCGAACCCGAACGGGTATCAGTACAGTCGCTATTGCGATCTCTATCGCCGTTGGCGCGCAAAGAATATAGATCCGGTGATGCGTCATACCCATAAGGCAGGCGACCGCTTGTTCGTGGATTATTCGGGAAAGAAGCCGTGTGTGGTGGATCCGGATACCGGTGAAGAGCGGACCGTGGAGTTGTTTGTTGCCGTACTGGGAGCGTCCAACTATCTGTATGCGGATGCCACCGAGACCCAAAAGGCAAAGGATTTCTGCGAGTCGGTTCGTCGGGCATTGGAGTTTTTTGGAGGTGTGCCGCGCGCGATTGTACCGGACAATCTGAAGTCCGCAGTGATTCGATTCCAGAAGGATGATGTTCCCGTTCTGAATGAATCGTTCCGCGACTTGACGGAGCATTACCGAGTGACCGTGCTTCCCGCTCGCCCGAGAAAGCCCCGAGATAAGTCTTTGATGTCTGAATGCGATCTGTTGAAGACATGCCTACGATACTTGTTTGTCTTGTGGTTCTGGGATGAGTTTGTACATCTTGAAGGTACGTTTTGTGCTGGGAATCTCATAGACTTCCACACGTTGGTTATTGGGTACATGCCTATAGAGATTCGAGTGGGGTACCCCAAGCTCTGCTGCAAGTTCGACTCCGCTGATGCAGCCTTGTTCACGCAATTGATTTCGTTTCCGTCGAAGCCCACCATCCATGTCGTATCGGTTACGAATCATGCAGATGCTGCAGCGGGTGAACCGATCTCCGCGGGAATCATAATGTCCGCGCCGGTTCAATTCTTTCGCGGCCATGTGATCTGAATAGCCTGCTTCCAGCAAGATCTCCAATTCCGCCAAGATTTTGGTGGAGGCATCCCGTCGGATCATCACTGCCCGGGGACGGGGTAATGCAACGGGATCCAGTCGGTGAATCCGTCCCGCGCGCAGACGCAGTCCCACCTCAACCTCATAGCCGTTTCGTGTGAGGGTGATATCCTCCACCAACAACCCGAGGAGGCGTTTTCGATCTTCGTTGGTGGTCTCGGTTGCATTCCACACTTTTCCAAAGTCACGGGACAGGTTCAAAATACGCTTGTCCAGCTCTGCATCCGGCATACTCTCCTGTGCATTCGCAATCGCTTCTCGCTCTCGAACCGCTTTCTCATGGCACGTCAGTTGGGCCTCCCATTCGGCCTCCAGCGTTGCCGCCACGAGGCGATTCGATGGATCCACTTCCATGAATCTGCGACGGGCCAGATCCACGTTGTGGCGCAGCGCCTGGATATGATTCATCCGCTGCCGGTCGGCCGTCTCAAAGTCCGTGCGCAACTGCTCGCGTACCATGAGGGAAAGGGCCAGGTTCTCTTGATTGACCGCGGCAACGATAAAGTTGCCAACGGCCGTATCCAATTCGTCTCCACGCATACTCTGACAGGTATGGGTGCCGCGACGAACGGCATTTTCTTTGCACCGATAATACCAATTCGGCCCATGAGGATACCTTTTATCCCGATTATACGAGACGCTCATTCGGTGTCCGCAGATGCCGCAAATGATCCGAGATTGCAACAATGCCACCCCTTTCCGCGGCGATGGCACCCGTTCCGCACCCCGTAAGAAACTCGCCGCGTTTGCTCGGATGATGTCTTGGTTTTGCAGATATTCTTCCCAGGAAATATATCCCGGATGGGCATCTGGAATGCAGACCATCCATTGATCCATGGGAACCCTTGAATATTTCATGGATCCGTTGGCACGTTGCTCGATCTTATTACGACCGTAGGCATAGCATCCGCCATAACGAGGATTGTGAAGCATCCGCTGGATCTGGCTGTTCGTTGGGACGCTCCAACAGATTTCTGGATCCCCCAGCCTGGGGCGTGAGGGCAGATGGATTCCCTGCTTACGGAACCATTTGGTGACCTGCATGATGGATTTTAGGCGCCGGAAGGTAGAAAATACGAGGTCCACCGCTTCGACAATTGATTGATCGGAGTCCAGAACCACCTCATCGGTAGAGGTGTAGACCAGCCCGATCGGTAAGTGCAGTTTTAATTCTCCACGCATCGCTTTGCTACGCTGGCCTCCCACCATGCGCTCGCGAATGCCACGAAGTTCAAATTCGGATAGCTGCCCCTTGATCCCCAGCAGCATCCAGTCATTGAGGTCGCTGGCATCGTAGATGCCGTACTCGTCCAGAATCAGTGTGTTGGATATGGCTGCAATTCGGAGCAATTGATGCCATTCGGCATTATCCCGACACAGGCGAGAAACTTCCAGACTCAGAATAATGCCCACCTCCCCAGCACCCACCCGCGCACGCAAATCCTGGAAGCCGGTTCGCAGTGCCGTACTGGCTCCCGACTTGCCCTGATCTTCATCAATGACATCAATCCGCTCATCGGGCCACACCAGTGCAAGTGCGCGGCGGCGCAGATCATATTGTCGGAATTGACTCTCTTTATTCGTTTCCACTTGGTGCAGTGAAGACTGTCGGATATACAAACAGGCCCGACGACTCAGATGGGTTGCCGTAATTTTAGGATTTGAAGACATGATTCGTCTGGATGGAGTGAATGAGGGTGCAACTCATAAAAATCGCGTGCGTGAGTACGGAACTGGCCACGTCCACCGAGACAGGAGCTTGGGCAGACGTTGGGGCGGGCAATGGGGCCACGAGTTGCAGTGCATGGGCCAACCCGTGGTGCCCCAGTAGAGAGATTGCCTGGGTGTGCACCCCACCGAACCATTCGTGCCGCCACTGATCGTACAGATGATGGTCCTGCATGCCGAAACGAACCTCAAGAGTTTTTTTTTGCCAGCGCTCGATGCAGGGCACTGAAGTGGATACTCACCTCGAACTGCTCGCTGACCAGCTTGGCAAGTGTGCGGATGCTCGTATCGCCATGGTGCTCCAGATACTCTTTTGCAAAGTCCAACATTTCGGGCGTGATCTTTCGCGGACCACGCGGCCCGCGACGCCCTGGAATCAATGCATGCAACCCGCCTTCCCGATACGTGCGTTTGAGCCGTACGCAGGTCGCAACGGACATTCCGTATCGAGCCGCCGTCTCTTTGAGTGTCGTCTCTTTGATGTGCGAACGCACCATCTCGTAACGGACCTGTAGCAGATCCTTCGGATCGAAGAAGGAACTGTTGGCAAACAAGGGATCGGTGACCGACTCTGGGTCGGGATTGAGCGTTCTGGTCTCGGACAGGCGTTGGATCTTGGTCTTGGACATTGGACCGCATAGAATGATTATAATTAAAGATACATACGGATAAGTAATATTGCAACACACTGCAAAAGATCGCCCCTGTATTCCCATATAACCATCTTTCCTCCTCGTTTGTTGCATAATAAATGATCATGATGTTGCGTTATTGTTGATCATCTAAAAGCCCATCCACCAGTGCCCTCATCGCCACCAAGTCGTCGGGACGGAAGAATGCTCGACCCGACGATACGCGCTCAAAGTCGTCCACGATACGTAGATCTGTCCACGCCCTGGGAAGACAACGAAGCGTGTCCTGATCTACAATACAGCGTACCAATGCGACATTCCCCGTGGTCAGACAGCGTTGACGACGCAATTTTCGACCGTACCACGGGTGGAGGGGATGGGTCACTTCTACCCAGTCCTCAGAGCTACTTGAAGATGCCTCCTGTGGGGGGTGGGCATCCCTTTGAGGGAGGGATGTGTTTGCCGGTTTCGCATTTGGAAACCTGCGATAAAAGCGCAGCGGAGGCGGGAGTATTATTTACCCAGCGTCAGATTCTGGCCCCCTTACGCAACGTGAGTTTCTTCAGTCTTCTGGAGCTCAATGCAGCCATTTTAGAAGTGGTAAAGGCGTTCAATCGGACTCCCTTCCAGAAGATGTCTGGCACCCGACAAAGCAGGTTTGAAGACGTGGATCAACCCGCCCTGCGCCCATTGCCGACTAACCCGTACGAGTATGGGGTGTGGACCAGCATGCGGAAAGTTGCCCCGGATTACCATGTTCAGATTGACAAACACTGCTACAGTGTGCCGTATTCCTATCTTGGGAGGTCGGTGCGTGGATTGGTTCGTCCATCGACCGTAGAGATTTACGATGGAGACAATCGGATTGCATCTCATGTGCGTAGTCAATCCGACGGTCGATACACGACCGACCCGCTCCATATGCCGGATCATCACCGAGAGTATGCGAGGTGGTCTCCGCAGCGATTCATCGATTGGGCGCAAACCATTGGTCCACAGACGACTGCATTGATTCAAGCGAACTTTGCATGGGCTCGGATTCCCGAACAGGTGTATCGGCGCTGCATGGCGATTCTGCGGCAGGAGAATGAGTTTGGCCGTGACGTGTTGGAGAAGGCCTGTGGGATTGCGTTAGAGCGACAAACCCTGAGCTCGCCAGCTGTGAAACAGATCCTGAAACGGATCGCAACCCAACGGAGCCAGACGCCCCCCATTGACCACGAAAACATTCGTGGAGCCCACTACTATTCATCCAACGGAACTGATTAATGCTCATCCATCCAACCGTCTCAAAACTGGAACAGATGCGACTTGGCGGCATGGCTACCGCACTGCGCAATCAATTGGAAACGCCCGACATTGAGGCAATGTCGTTCATGGATCGTCTTGGCCTCATGGTGGACCATGAGGAAGCCGTACGTGAAGATCGGCGACTGGCCCGGCGATTGAAGACGGCCAAGCTACGCCTGCAGGCCTGTATGGCCGATCTGGACTACCGTCCGTCTCGCGGACTGGATCGGCGCCTGATGCTTCACCTGGCCAGTTGCCAATGGGTCCGACGACGACAGAATGTCCTAATTACCGGACCGACCGGAGTCGGAAAAAGTTACGTGGCCTGTGCGCTGGCCCACAAAGCCTGTCTGGAAAACTTCCAAGTGCGCTACTACCGCCTGCATCGCCTATTGGAAGCCCTCCAGCTTGCACGCGATGACCGGACTTATCTCCGCGTGTGGAAACCGTTGATCCGCGCCGATGTACTCATCTTGGATGATTGGGGACTACATGGCATGAACCGCGCACAACAGCGGGATCTGATGGAACTCGTGGACGACCGCTATACCCTGCGATCCACCATTATCACCAGTCAGTATCCCATTGACAAATGGCATCAGACCATGGAAGATCCTACATTAGCCGACGCAATTCTGGATCGACTAGTCAACAATGCACACAAAATTCAGTTGACCGGTGACTCCATGCGCAAGGTAAAGGCAGAACAAGAATTGATTATCGAATCCACAGAATCATGAACGACAGTCTGACAATACATAAGTGGCCCACTTGGCTCGGAACGGTGGCCCACTTCGCTCGGAACGGTGGCCCACTTCGCTCGGAACGGTGGCCCACTTCACTCGGAATGGATGGTCCACATCATCGGAATATGCACGAACCCGTTTTCCCTCGAACCGAATGGTCTTCAAATGTCTGAATTGATCATCATAAACAAAGATATACGGGAGCCCCTTGTATGCCACTGCAATTTGATCCCCCCCAGGAGAAACCGTTACGAGGCTGGTGTTTTCTGCCGACTGACCATCCAGATCCAAAACAGGAAGTAACTTGACGGATTCGATCCATGAATAAGGGGGCAATTTGCTATAAGGACAAATTAGCCAGTCAATCCCAATACATTTCAGAAATATATAATCAGGGGAAACCGAAAATCGCTTTGGGTCTCCCATAACGGAATTGAAAAACGAGCCAACGTATTCAAATTTTTCCGTGAATATTTGTACACGCTCCAAATCCCTGACGAATATGTGCGAACCGTCATAATCGATCCCCGTCATGTAATTAAACTCTCCAGGAGCTTTTCCTTGGGCACCAATTTTCCGGCTCAAATAACCATCATCTCCCACCGTGAAGATGTTATGTCCAAACCGTTCAGAAATGTAAATACTATCTCCAACTGAGATCATATAGGACGGACGACCAAGAATCAACGAATCAGTTGGAATACCCAACCTAGTCGTTGCTATCCATCATTCCGGTTCAATATCCGTGTTGACCACGAAGTGGGGAGCAGAATCCAGTAAGCTATCAATAACCGGAGAATCTTCAACTCGAGTAAGCGTTGTTTCTCCGTTCTGACATGCAGTAAAGGATAATAACAGAAACAGAATCCCCGCATACTCCCATCTAAGAGATGGAAATATGCGGGAAATGGGAATGAAATTCATCTACGGCAAATCACTCCATTGTTAGGAGTGTGTTACCCTTTATCTGGTCCACTGAACGCAAATAAGGTCCTCAGATCGCCTCTAATGATTTTCCGGACGCTCCCCTCACTCCAGGTTGAACGGATAACCATAAACGTACGCTTCCCAAGGATCTGATATGTACAAATGATTTTTATGCAGAAGGAAGTCATTTGCGATAATATCTCTTCTGTCTTCTGTGTCATTGATGGGGCGGAAAATGATTTTTCTTTCGAGCCTATAATCATCTTCAGATAAATCAAAAATGTAATGATCGGTTTCGGGGGATCTTGTAATTAGATAGCGGGAATTGATGAACTTGATTATAGGTATAAACTCCCGTGTGAAAGCATCCCCTATAGCTGGAACTCCAGCAGGAAAACCACCAGGCTGAAAATCATGAACCTGTTTTCCCTCGAATCGAATCGTTCGCAAATGCCTGAACTGATCATCGTAAATGAAGATATACGGGAATCCGGTATATGCCAGGGCAATTCGATCCCCACCAGGAGAAACGGTTATAGTGTTGCCGTTTTCCCCCGTTTGATTCGGAATATCCAGATGAGGAAGCAATTTAATAGACGGAATCCAGTTATATGGGGGCGATAAACTGCGTGCACAAACAAGCCAATCCCCTCCCAGTGGGTTCCCCGGGCATTGCAGAAACATATAATCGGGCGAAATCGAAAATGTATTCAGCATAAAATCCAAGGAGGAGAACGAATCGACATATTCGAATGTCTCCGTGAATACCTGTACACGTTCCATTTCCTTAACGAATACGTGCGAACCGCCATACTGCATCCCATTTAGATCCGTAAACTCTCCAGGACCTTTTCCCAATCGTCCAATTTTCCGGCTGATATATCCCTCTGCTCCTATCGCAAATATATTATGTCCGAACTCCTCAGAGATATAAAGACTATCATCGATCACAATCATATGAGCGGGGCTACCCAGTATCAACGAATCATTTGGAATCCCCACTTGGATTGTAGCTTCCCATCTTTCCGGCTCAATGTCCGTATTGACTACGAACTGCGGCGCAGAATCTAGTAATTGATCAATGACCGGGGAATCTTCAAATCGAGTTTCCCCGTTTTGACATGCAATGATCGGCAAAATAAACAAAATCGCTGCGTACCCGCACCTAGCGGGTATGCAGCGATAAGAAATGGAATCCATTATACGCAACCCGATTCGCTACGTGGTGCTCTCACACACCGTTCCATGATACCCATTACCTGGAACAATTCCCCTCCACCAAGATCCATCATCACACCGTATGTACATAAGAGAACCAACTTCAGACTCCCAAACCTGCGTGCGACATCCGTTACATGTTACATCAATATGTTGGGCATTTGCATCCTTTGTTTTTTTCGGCTGAACTTCTGGACTAACGAACAGAAATAGGCACATACATACATGCCAGGCTAAGTAAAAACTTCATTTTCATTTTGAAGAAAGATTTTGTTATGGTTGAAAAATGCAAACGCGTCAAGTATACGACAAAACATCGAGAATCCCCAATAATCCTGGGGTTTCACAAAAAAATCCCGCAATCCCAGGAATTCGAATCGTTTTTCTGCTGCAGCGCGTCTGCTTGGTGGGCAGGATCAACGAGCGGGATGCCCCTCATCTGGGCCACTGATCGCAAATAAGGACATCAGATCACCTCAAATGATTTTCTGGTCGCTCCCTTCACTCCAGGCCAAACTCGTAGCCGTATACATACTCTTTCCACGGTGAAGACACGTACAAATGATCTCCATGCAGGAGAAAATCCCCAGGAGCAGCAATCTTCTCCGTATCGTTGAATGTGCTAAAACTCACTTTTGCGGCCATTTCATAGCCATTTTCAGATAAATCAAAGACATAACTACCCTTCGAATTTACAATTAGATAGCGAGAATTGAGGAACTTTATTGTTGTCATAAATGAACGCGTACCAGGTTCCATTCCTCCGGGAGATCCATCGGGGGGACCAACAGCAGGATTAAAATCACGAACCCGTTTTCCCTCGAACCGAATGGTCTTCAAATGTCTGAATTGATCATCATAAATAAAGATATACGGGATCCCCATGTATGCCACTGCAATTCGATCCCCCCCAGGAGAAACCGTTACGAGGTTGCCGTTTTCTCCCGACCGGCCATCCAGATCCAAAACAGGAAGTAACTTGACGGATTTAATCCATGAATAAGGGGGCGATTTGCTATAAGGACAAATTAGCCAGTCAATCCCAATACACTCCAGAAATATATAATCAGGGGAAACCGAAAATCGAAATGGTGTACTGAAATCGAAAAACGAGCCAACGTATTCAAATTTTTCCGTGAATATTTGTACACGCTTGAAATCCTTGACGAATATGTGCGAACCGTCATAATCGATCCCTATTATGTGTTCAAACTCTCCAGGAGCTTCTCCCTGGGCGCCAATTTTCCGGCTCAAATAGCCATCATCTCCCACCGTGAAGATGCTATGTCCATACGATTCAGAAATGTAAATACTATCTCCAACTGAGATCATATAGGACGGACGACCAAGAATCAACGAATCAGTTGGAATACCCAACCTAGTCGTTGCTATCCATCTTTCCGATTCAACATCCGTATTGACCACGAAGTGGGGAGCAGAATCCAGTAAGCTATCAATAACCGGAGAATCTTCAAATCGAGTAAGCGTTGTTTCTCCGTTCTGACATGCAGTAAAGGATAATAACAGAAATAGAATCCCCGCATACCTCCATCTAAGAGATGGAAATATGCGGGGAATGGGAATGAAATTCATCTACGGCAAATCACTCCATTGTCATGCCGCATACTGATCCCCCATAGGATCCAGTACCAGAATAATGGTGGACCTCATCCTCTCCGCACCGAATGGTCTGCTCCCATCCTCCGTCACGCTCCGTAACCGTAGTTTCGCACACACCATTATTACAATAAAGCGCTCTGGTTACGGGCCGCTCTTGAGATAGGACAGAAAGAACACTGCTAACGGAAAGAAATAGGCACATACATGCCAGACTAAGTAAAAACTTCATTTTCATTTTGAAGAAAGATTTTGTTATGGTTATAGTTGAAAAATGCAACTACGCTGAATGTACGACAAAGCATCGAGAATCCCGCAATCCCAGGAATTCGGATTGTTTTTCTGCTGTAGCGCGTCTGCTAGGTGGCGCAGGATCAACGAGAGCAGCGCCGGTAGGGTGGTGTCCCCACTGGAAGTACGTTCGACGCATCAAATTCGCCCAGATAACCTTATACGAGGTAGTCAGCCACTGAACGCTGCCGCTCGTGGAGTCTGGTTTTGAGTGCCTGGATAAAGTCCGGTAGTCCAGACACCACCGATTCCATACAGGGCATATCCACATCCTTCTCCGTCCGACTCATCGGGTACGCTCTACTGGCGATGAGGCCGGCGGCATCCGCCTCCTTTTCCAGGTGTCTTCGTGGCACTTAAATATCGCAATCAATGTCCCATTGCAACAGCCTGGCAGCTCATTCATGCGCTCTGGCATTCGCCCGTTCACGATAAAGTCGTAGGTCGCCTGGCACTCCTCCTTGGGAACTCCAGATTAAACCCCCATAGCCTCTTGTGGCCAGTTTCCTTTGTGCGCTCATAGGAGCTCTCAAGGCGGGGCAATGTGGGCATGACCCGCTTCTGGAGCCAGTGCTGGAGAAGGGGGCTCCAGATCACTCAGGGTTAGGCCCCCATCCATACGCAACCACCTCCCCACTGTCGTAGCCTAGGAATAGAAGCGTTTCTCAAACTGCTTCACCCACTCTCTCACCCAGTGCTGCGCAGCTTCGGGGATATCCTCGCAGATATGATCGAAGGTTTCACCTTATTTTGTCCACTGCAGAGTCTCTTTGACCTGCTCGGCCGTGTATTCGCTCAGAGGTTTCATGTTATGAAATGCCTTGGGAAATAACAACTACAGAGACACTCCGTACATATTGAGGGCCTCGTCGATGGTTAGAATTTTATCGCGTTGCAGCAACTCAGTTTTGATGTGGTCGGAAAATTCTTGATCAGTCAGGCGCTCTACCGTCCACATCCAGCTTTCCAGCGGGCTCTCATTGTCCGAATAGAGCGGTTCGAGCAGCTTTCCCCAGCAGTACGGGGTTTCCGGCAGGAGATGGCTTGACCAACACAAGATCTCCCCTTCTGGGGTTCGGGGGTACAACGACGGTTAGGCGAGAAACTGAGGTCTGCTCCGCCGTGCCGATGATGTATATTGAAGAGAGCACATGTCAGCGATTTCCAATAGGGGCATTAGGGGTCACGTTGGTTTCGCACATCTCTGGATCAGGAAGGGAATGCCAGTCAGGTTCTTCCAGAAATTGGCAGCGGGACGTGTTATTCATGCCGAATTCCCCTGCAATTGTCCGTTTTCTGTTCAGATCTGGAGGTTAGATAGGACAAGTTGTCATTATTCTGCACTGCGGAATACTTTTGGATCTTTGTGTATGTACGTAGACACACTGACAAAACGACATACAATACAATGAATCTGAATAACTACACGGTCAAAGCGCGTGAAATCGTTCAGAAGGCGCTGGAGATTGCCGCAGGAAATAACCATCAAGGGCTGGATTCAGCCCATCTACTGAAAGCATTTTTGGCGGATCCTAACAGCATTGGATTCACCATCATGCAGCGACTGGGGGCGGATCTTCAAGGGCTGGAAAGCGAGGTGGATCAGTTGCTTGCAAACTTGCCGGTGGTCACAGGATCATCGGTTGAAGGAGGTTATCTCACCAGTGGGACAAAGCAGACGTTTGATCAGGCCCTCAAAGAATCCAAAGCGCTAAAGGATGATTTTGTAAGCAGTGAACATCTCCTGATGGCCTTGGCTGCAGCCGGTGGGGCCGTAAGCCAGGCAATGGCCCATCGGGGGATCACAAAAAAGTCAATCCTGGGGGTACTCAAAAGTGTTCGCGGGAACCGGCGCGTGACAGATCAGCATGCTGAAGACAGCTACCGTGCACTCGAACGCTTTTACAAGGAATCTCAACGAATTAGCGGAGGTCGGCAAGATTGATCCCGTGATTGGTCGTGATGAAGAGATCCGGCGTGTACTGCAGATCCTGTCACGGCGGACAAAAAATAATCCCATCCTGATTGGAGAAGCAGGGGTAGGGAAGACGGCAATTGCAGAGGGGATTGCGATCCGAATTGTGCAGGGAGACGTTCCCGAAGGATTAAAATCCCGACGGTTGCATGCGCTGGATATGGGTGCGCTGATTGCAGGTGCCAAGTATCGTGGGGAATTCGAAGATCGACTGAAAGCCGTGGTCAAGGAGGTTACGGATGCGAGCGGAGAGATCCTGCTCTTCATTGATGAAATCCATACGCTGGTAGGGGCCGGGGCGGCGGAAGGCGCGATGGATGCAGCAAATATCCTGAAGCCAGCTTTGGCACGGGGCGATTTGCGTGCGATTGGTGCAACGACACTGGATGAGTATCGAAAGTATTTCGAGAAAGACAAAGCACTGGAGCGCAGATTCCAGACGGTGATGGTGAGCGAGCCTCAACTGGATGATGCAATTTCAATCCTGCGCGGCATCCGTGAGCGCTACGAAGTATACCATGGGGTACGGATCAACGATGCGGCAATTATTTCGGCCGTTCAATTAAGTAACCGGTATATCGGAGATCGCCATCTGCCGGACAAAGCGATTGATTTGGTTGACGAAGCGATGGCGCGTCTGCGGACAGAGATTGATTCCCTTCCCGAAGAGCTGGATACCTTGGAGCGTCAGATCGGGCAACTGGAAATTGAACGTGAAGCGCTCAAGCGCGAGAAGGACAAGAAAAAACTTGCTGTACTCGAGGAGCAACTTGCGAATCTGACGGAAGAAAGGGGCAGCCTGCGTGCGCGATGGGACGAAGAGAAGAAACTCATCTCGGACATCCGGGAAGCGAAAGAAAAGATTGAAGAGTTGCGCATCAGAGATGAAGTACTCGTTCGTGCAGGTAAATATGAGGAGGTGGCACAAATTCGCCATGGTATGATCCCAGAGCTAGAGAATCAGATCCATGAGATCCAGTCCCGACTCCAAGAGGTGCAGGGAAATGGAGCACTCCTGAAGGAAGAGGTGGATGCGGAAGATATTGCCGAGATTGTTTCAAAATGGACAGGCATCCCGGTTTCCCGGATGATGGAAAGCGAGCGTGTCAAGTTGCTTCGGGCCGAGGATGAGTTGAAGTGTCGTGTGGTAGGGCAGGATGAAGCAATTCAGGCTATTGCCCATGCTGTACGGAGAGGGCGGGCAGGGCTTCAGGAGCAGGGGAGGCCCATAGGATCCTTCATTTTCCTTGGCTCCACCGGGGTTGGTAAGACTGAATTGGCCAAAGCTTTGGCTGAATTTCTCTTTGATAATGAGCAAGCACTGATACGTATTGATATGAGTGAGTATCAGGAACGCCATACCGTAAGCAGATTGATCGGTGCACCGCCAGGATATATCGGGTATGAAGAAGGAGGTCAGTTGACGGAGAGGGTTCGGCGCCGCCCTTATGCGGTGGTGCTATTGGATGAAATCGAAAAGGCGCATCCCGAAGTATTTAATATCCTGTTGCAGGTCCTGGATGAAGGCTGTCTGACCGATAACAAGGGGCGTACGACAGATTTCAAGAATACGATTGTTATCATGACCAGTAATCTAGGCAGTGACCTGATTCGTCAGCGAATTGAGACCGGCGCCTTGTTTAATGCTCAGGAAGTCCGACGCGAGATTATGGATCTGTTGAAAGCGAGTGTGCGTCCAGAATTTCTGAATCGCATTGACGAAATAGTTCTGTTCAACCCACTTGACAAAGAGGTTATTCGCCAGATTGTAATGATTCAGTTTGCCCGGATTCAACAACTGGCATTGGAGAGTCATGGAGTATCGCTTCGTCTGACAGATGGTGCCAGAGATTATTTGGCGGAAGCAGGGTTTGATCCGGCATTTGGAGCTCGGCCGGTCAAGCGCTTGCTCCAGCGGGAGGTCGTAAATAAGTTGGCAGAAGAGATTCTATCCGGCTGGGTCTCGGCAGGTCAAATCGTGACGTTAGATGTGGCACCGGATGCCAGCGGGCTCGTGATGGAAACAGAGCCTTTGGTAACGGAAGATGGAGTGGATGCATGATGATTTTTTCTCTAATCGTGGGATCATTGGAAATCTTGACCTATATTTGAAGCCCGTGGGATGGCCGGTTGAAATACCGGCCATTCTCATTGAAAAAGAAGCATGTATCTGAAGAAGCTTTCCATTCAGGGTTTCAAGAGCTTTGTCTCTGTGACGGATTTACATTTTGATCCCGGAATCACCGCTATTGTCGGTCCAAATGGTTGTGGAAAATCAAACATTGTGGATGCTTTGCGCTGGGTGATTGGAGAGCAGCGTGCCCGTGTACTACGATCGGGTAAAATGGACAGCGTTATTTTCAACGGTACGACCAGCCGCCGTGCAGTCGGGCTTGCGGAAGTACAGCTGACCATTGCAAATACTCGTGGAGTGCTGCCTCTCGAGTACTCAGAAGTGATCTTGGGACGACGCCTGTACCGGTCTGGAGAAGCGGAGTATCTGCTCAATGGTGTGGAGTGTCGGCTCCGTGACATTACGGATCTCTTCACCGATACCGGAATGGGAGCAGGGGCTTACTCGGTCATTGAGTTGAAGATGATTGATGAAATCTTATCCGAGAACACACAGGATCGTCGTCGGCTGTTTGAGGAAGCTTCGGGCATCACGCGATACAAGAAGCGAAGAGCGGATGCACTTCGTAAACTTGATCAGATGCAGTCGGATCTTGCACGGGTTCGGGATCTGACCGATGAAATTTCCAAGCGGGTTCGGAGCCTGAAGCGACAGGCTACAATCGCAGAACGCTACCTGCGTTACAAAGCGGAATTGCGCACAGCTCAGATCAACTTGCTCAAGCTTGAGTATTCCCGTTTACTGACGGAAGAGAAAAATTTTGAAGATGAGATCATTAAGGTTTCAGATACCTGTACCGGCTTGGCTGCGCAGGTACATGCCAATGAGGCGCAGCTCGAAGCGTTGCGCACAAGGTTTGTCGCGGAAGAAAAGAGGGCGCAAAGAAATCGACAGGCATTTGTTGAGCATGAACAACGGATCATTAAACTTGAAGGAGATCTGCGATTGGAGGAAGCAAATCAGCAAACGATTGTACAGAACCTTGACAGATTAAGGGTGGAGCGGGAAGCAGCAGTCGTCGAACAGGAGGCTTTGGCAAGGCAGCGGAAATCAACAGAAACAGAACTCTCGGATGCACTCTCGGAAGCGGACAAAACGGTCCAGCTCCTGGATCAAGCTTCTACCGAAAGAGATAGCGTACGTGAACAACTGAAGACGTTTGAACTCCAGAGGGGGGCTCTGGAAGTAACCGTAAAGAATCTTGATCAGCAAAAACTCAACCACCAGCGTCACTCCGACCGTCTACAGGGGCGGATTACTCATTTAAAAGAAGAGCAGAACAGGCTTGAAGATGAGTGGAAGTCCGAAGAGACAGCAAACAGAAATGCTTCCAGGGCGGCTGAAAATGCTACAAAGGCATTCGAAGAAGCACAGGAAAAACTTGATCGTGCACGGGCTGCTCGCCAGGAAGCTGAAGTTGCGCATGCAGCGCTGGAGAGGGAAATTTCCCATGCAGAAGGCAAAGCAGGGCAGGCGGAGAGGCAACTTGCTGCCAAGCATGCAGAGGTTAAGATCCTGGAAGATCTGGTAAACACCTATGATTTTTTCCCCGATGCCGTTCGGCATCTACTGACAGAAGCAAAGGATATCCAGGTTACCACGCTGAGCGATCTGATTACTTGTGCTTCTGAATACAGGGCAGCTCTGGCAACTGCCCTTGAGCCGTATGGGAGTTGTATCGTCGTAGAGACGGAACGTGTTGCCAAGATGGCAGCTGAGCGGCTACGTTCAGAAGATATGGGGCGTGCCTATTTTATTATCCTGGAGAATATTCCGCTTCTGCCATGTCCCAGCGAATATTTACCGAGTGCTTTGCTGACGTTTATTACGCTACGTGATGAGGTCTACAGACCGGTTGCTGATCTTCTGCTTCGGGATGTGTTACTCGTTGAATCTCTTGACAGAGCTCGGCATTTGCTCAACGAAAAAGATGGGAAGGCATATCGGTATATCACCTCACAGGGAGAATGGATAGACGGACGCGGCGTTCTTTACGCAGGTGGGAGCGAGGAGGGAGGAACCTATTCACATTTATCCCGGCGTGATAGTCTGCGGGCAGCGAAAGATGCCTGTTCGGAGATTCAGATACAGGTTGATCATGCAAAATCTACTCTTGCAGGACTACGTGAAGAACAGCGTCAAATCGACTTAGCTAGAGTAATTGATCAAACCCGTGAGGCGGAGCGGTTGTATTCAGAGGCCGACCGTGCCGCTCAGAAGCATACTCAGATTCGCGAACTGGGATCAGGCCAACTCGCAGCACTCAAACGCAGGCAGGATCAGATTGCACAGGAGATCGCTAATTTGGAAGAGGAGGCGCAGCCGGGTGGCGGTCAACTCATCCACATTGATGAAAAGCTCTCCGAAGCAGAAGAGAACGTCAAGTCCATAGATAAAAAAATTCAATCGTGCAGGGGGCGGCTGGAAGAGATGCAGAACGCGTACCTGAATGCCCACACTGCTGCGGTGCAAGCCGTAGCCAAGCGTGAGCGCCTCGAAGGGGATTTGCAGCGCATAGAGCAGGGGCAGTTGCGCCTGGATAATCAGGCAGAAGTACATGACGAAGAACATGCTGCATTGGTGCAGATGCAGCAGGATGCATTCGTTCAGGTCAGCGAGTTGACGGAGCAACTCAAAATAGAACGTACCTGTCGCAAAGATTTGAATGAGATCAATACGCAGGATAGATCTCGGGAGCACGAATTGCGTCTTGAACTGGAGCGGACCAATGAACGTGTACGCAAAGCACAAAGGTTATTTCAGGAAGCAAAAGAAGAAGAGACGAATGTTCAGATAAAATACAGTGCCGTAAAAGCGCGCAGGGAAGATCTGCAGGTTCGTGCGGGGGAGGAATATCAGTTTGAGCTTTCTGGAATGCCAGAGTTTGAGGAGGTTGACGATATGGTCCTCAGGGAGGAGATTCAGGAGACCGAGCGCAAGCTGCAGTCAATGGGGAATGTTAATGCATTGGCGCTTGAAGAATATAACAAGCAGAATGAGCGACTGGAATTCATGATGGAACAGCGCTTAGATCTAGAGGAGGCGGAAAAGGTACTCGTACAGACTATCAAAGAAATCAATCGCACGGCATCAAAGCAGTTTTTTGATACCTATGTTTTAATTCGGGAAAATTTCCAGAAACTCTTTTGTGAGCTTTTTGGCGAGAAAGCAAAATGCGAACTTGACCTGACGGAGCCGGATGATGTTCTGGAATCCCCAATTGCGGTCACAGCAAGGCCAAGTGGAAAGCGTCCTGTCAGTATTGCACAGCTATCCAGCGGAGAAAAAACACTCACCGCGATTGCTCTTCTATTCGCGATTTATTTGATTAAACCGAGTCCGTTCTGTTTCCTAGATGAAGTGGATGCACCCCTGGACGACGCCAACGTAGATCATTTTATGCAGATGATCCGTCGTTTCTCTTCGGAGACGCAGTTTATTCTGGTCACCCACAACAAGCGAACCATGGAGATGGCGAATCGTCTCTACGGGGTTACGATGCAGGAAGAAGGGGTTTCCAGTTTGGTCAGTGTGCGTTTTGAGGAAGCTGTGGCTCTGGGAGAGTAGGCAAGACGGCATCCATCTCAATTTCAACCAGTAATTCGGGGGCGATCAGTCCAGCAACGCCCACCATGGTTGCGGCAGGGCGGATGGATTCAAAGATCTCACCGTGCGCCTTGCCGACAGCATCCGCATGCGAATCAATATCCACAACATATATCCGCGTACGAACTACATCTGTCAGGGATGCCTTTAGTTCGTGAAGGGCTTCCGCAATGATGGATAAGATGTACCGGGTCTGCGCGTAGGCATCGCCTTTGCCGACCACATTGCCTTCAGGTGTGACTGCCGTAGTACCCGAAACAAAAATATATTGAAAGCTTCTTACTGCCCGCGCGTATCCGTACTTTGATTCCCACGGAGAGTCACTGGTCGCCCAATGCCGAAAGGGCGCAATCGATGGGTTCTGAGCCTTCATAGATGCATGCCTGAGGCACCATGACGCGGAGTATTCGCAGCGTCAACCAAGCGGTTACACGATCACAATATAGATTAATCACAGCACATCAGCTTAGGCCCAGAGCAGCCAAGCGACACACCGCGCGCACTTTCAAACGTCAGTTCAGTGCACCAACTGTGCGGGACAGGATCAATCAGTATCCGAAGCGATACGGATTACTGCTCTTCAGATTCTTCGCTCTCCTCCTCCATCATGTCGGCCGAATCAGCGTCCATCTCCATGGCATCAGCAGAGTCAGCGTCCATCTCCATAGCATCGTCGTCCATCATAGCATCGTCGTCCATCATGGCATCATCGTCCATCATGGCGCCATCGTCGTGCATTTCTGCGTCACTGTCCATATCCATGGAAGAATCAGAACCACCACAAGCGGTGATCAGCAGAGCGAGTGTGAGAAAAAGAATGTGAGTAAATTTCATTGTAACCAAGTTGTTGAAATGTGTTTACGTGCCAGTAGTGTACGAATATACGGTTCTGAGCCAAACATTTGGCAGATCGCTACCACCGATAGGGACTAATATAGCAAATAGATTGGAAACTTGGAGATATTTTTTCAAATACAGTGCGGTGAATTTTCAAAGCAAATCGTATTTGAAGGATCAAATCTTCGAAAATTGGCATGGAAAATCGTGCAGTTACTATGTATGACGAAGGCTGCAGTGTCGTAGCCCGCCGCACCGAACGCATCCTCATTCTCATTTGATCTTTTGGGCATCCATGCACTAGCGGACGGTATGAAACCGAGCTACTCTTCATTAGACCTGGAACTTTGGTTGGGATTAACACGGAACTGGTGCCAAGACACGTCAGGAGAAGATGACCTGAATATCCGTATACTCTTTCAGACCTTCCTCTGCGAATTCGACTCCGAAGCCGGAGCGTTTTACCCCGCCGAAGGGAGCGTTGGGCTGGATCATTCCATGCTTGTTTATCCAGACCGAACCGCATTCCATCTGGGTTGCTATTTTTTTCGCCTTTTCTATGTTCCGGCTCCAGACCGAACCTCCGAGACCATTTGGATTGTCGTTTGCCTTCTCAACTGCCTCTTTGATCTGATGATAGCGAATAATCGGCAGAACGGGTCCGAACTGCTCCTTGTCGACCAGAGGGGTCTCCGTTTTCCAAGTCGGCTATGATTGTGAGCGGATAAAAATACCCCTTACTACCCATTTCCTTCTGTATTTCTCTGGGGTCTCCTCCCAAGAGCACGCGTCCCTTGGACTTCGCATTTTGCACCAAGTCCGTCACGATATCGTATTGTTTGCGGTTCTGGATCGGCCCCAAAACAACATCTTCGTTCACACCCTCGCCAACCTTCATTTTTCGGGCGAACTCAACCAATTCACTACAGACCCCGTCGTACACGTCATTATGAACGTAGAGACGTTTCAGCGCCGCGCAGGTTTGGCCGCTATTAATGAATGCGCCCCAGAAAATCCCTTCGGCAATCTGCTTTGGGTCAACGTCTGGAAGAACGATTCCGGCGTCGTTTCCGCCGAGTTCAAGAGTCAGTCGCTTCATGGTTTCCGCTGAGTTCACCCATGATTTTCTGGCCAGTTGCGCAGGAACCGGTAAAAACAATTTTGCCGATCCCTTCATGTGCTGTCATTGCGACGCCCAGTTTGTCTTTGCCTGCAATGCAGTTGACCACGCCCTCTGGCAGCACTTCGTTTATGAGTTCAACGAGGCGCAGCGTTGATAGGGGCGTAAAGGGAGATGGTTTGCACACCACCGTGTTGCCCGAGAGAACAGCAGGAACGATATGCCAGATCGCGATCATGACCGGAAAGTTCCAGGGAGTAATTGAGCCCACAACACCGATTGGCTTGCGATGAAGCTCGACTCTGCCCTCATCGTTGTCCTGGATAACCTTTACCGGAAGAGAAAGGCTGGCTGTATAGCGGGTCCAGGCTACTGCGCCGCCGATTTCCCAGCGTGAGCCGAGACCATTTAGGGGCTTGCCCTGCTCAGCGGTCAGGATACGGGCAAGTTCCTCGGCGTTTGCCTCAATTTTCGATGCAATTTTCAGACATGCCGCCTGTCTTTGGGATTCGGGCACTTCGCGCCATTTTTCGAACGCCATCTGCGCAGCTTGCACGGCATTATCCAGATCTTTCTTCCTTGCCAGTGATGCAAGTCCGGCTACTTTCTCGTTGGCGGGATTTAACACTTCAAAGCATCGTTCGGTAGGGACCTTCTTGCCGTTGATGACAAGGTGGAATGGTTTCGTCATTGAGTTCATTCAGTTTTCCCCGCAGTCATATTTTGCGCTAAACATGTAATATAGTGCTGGGTTAGTTACTGAAGGTAGGACACTTTACTGACGAGTATCCTAGGGGATTGATGTAGTTTCATCATGGGGGCGGTATGCGACTTGTTTTTATCGAACCCAGGGCTGGTTCTTCATGGATTTTCTGTTTCACAAAAGCCTAGGGCTATGATGCCTACAAAAAATCTTAATAAGAAAGATGCAAGCGTATTTTGGGGCTGTAAAGGGAACCTTCCACGCAGAAAATAAGGTACGGTCCCCTCGGATGGCATTTTTTGTGTTGAACGGATTTGGAGCGCTCGTTCTATTTAAAGAGCGGAAGTGTTTAGTGAAAATTTTAACAGAAATGGGTTTCGCTGCAGAAAATAGAATCGGGTTGGCATTTTTTATGTTCGCGCCCGCATTATTTATTATTTTATCCGGTGCACTTGACTTCTGTGCCCACGGGGACATGTGATGGACAAAATAAAAGGCGGTAATGATAGAGTCGGAAGTGATCTCCGTATGTTGCCGGAACAGATGCTAGCACTTGCACGCCAAACGGCAGAGTTGGTGGTGCAGCATATTGAGAATTTGCCTGGGGAAGATGCTTGGGCGGGAGAGTTCCGGAAAGAACTTGAGGATCAATTGATGAAGCCTCCACCCGAGGAGAGCCGTTCGGCCTCGCAAGTGATAGAAGAGGCCGCACACGAGATTCTTCCGATCGCATTGCATTTAGATCATCCGCGTTGTTTCGGATTTATCCCTTCGCAGCCCACTTGGCCTGGAGTGTTGGCTGACTTCATGGTTGCCGGATTTAATGTCAATCAGAGCTCTTGGTTGATTTCGAGCGGCCCGAGCCAGCTAGAGCTTGTCGTAGTTGACTGGTTTTCGGCACTGGATTGGCTATCCAGAAAGTGCGGGAGGCCTGTTGACGAGCGGGGGGTCAGCGGCGAACCTTGATGCCCTTGTTGCGGCGCGGGAGGCCGCGAACAACCCGGAGCGTGGCTGTCTGTACATGAGCGACCAGAGTCACAGTGCACTCGCCAAAGCGGCTAGGATTATGGGTCTTCATCCAGAACGCATTCGCATGATTCCGACGGACGGGTGTTTCCACATGGACATGGGTGTGCTTGTTGAGACCGTGGCCAAGGACAGAGCCGCCGGACTCAGTCCCATCGCGGTATGTGCGAATGCTGGAACATCCAGCAGCGGAGCTGTTGACCCGTTGGAAACGATGGCGGACTATTGCGAGGCCCAAGATATATGGCTTCACGTTGACGCCGCGCATGGAGGCTTTGCCATCGTGACCGAGGAAGGTAGGAATATCTTGCGTGGAATTGAGCGTGCAGATTCAATTGTGCTGGACGCACATAAGTGGTTCTTCCAACCCTATGAAGTGGGGAGCCTAATGGTGAAGGACATACGCACTCTTGAGCGGGTGTTTGCCGGCAAGCACGATATTCTTCAGGACACGATTTGGGGTGCTGAGCATCCGAATTTTTCGGACAGAGGCTTGCAACTTAGTCGCTCCGTTAGAGCATTGAAGATTTGGATGTCGGTTCAGACCTTCGGTATGGCCGCATTCCGGAGCGCCCAATTGCATGGGATGGCGCTTGCACATCAAATTGAGGAGTATGTTGAGGAGAGTACCGTCTTGGAGATGTTGGCGCCTGTGGTATTGGGGATTACATGCTTCCGCGTCAATCCCGCGAACACCGACCTCAGCGAGGATATGTTGGAAAAAATCAACAAGACTGTACTCGCCCGAGTCTTCTGGGAAGACCGTGCGTTCATATCATCAACACGTCTTCATGGGACGTTAGCGCTCAGGATGTGCGTCATCAACTACACGACGACCTGGAACGACGTACGCGAGACATTGGATGCCATCTCGAAATTCGGGACGGAGAGTTTGACTCGAACTGATTGATTCCAGCTAATCGTGCTGGAGTGAGTGCACATAAATGAAAACCGATTGGAGTCAGCTGGATCAGGTGCTGGGCTATAAATACCGTGGGTGATCAAGGTCGAGGCGGCCTATGCCAGTCAGCGGTGTTATGCGTGTGGGCACACCGAGTCAGGTAATTGGAGACGCAAAGCAAATTCGAGTGTGTGGCTGTGCGGACCCGAATGCGGCCGCAAACATACTGGCCTTCGGGATTGGATTGGCTGCACAGCGAGGGGCGTTCGGGTTACTGACACCTAAGACCCGTGCAATGTATCCAGGCATTACCATGTAATGCGGTTACATTTTTGGTCATGATTTCCATCATTTTCTGTCCCAGTATCGTAAATAAGGGATGAGTGGGCCGGAATTTGGTGACATATTGAATAGATTGCGTATATTCCACTTTTACGAGCAGATGCTCAGAGGATCAACCCCAATTGGCGGGTTTTATTCTGGGAATAAACTCTAAACTACACAGTTTTCATAACCAAACGTTTTACCAATCAAACCACGATGAACAGATATAGTGAGCTTAAGACGATCGTTGACGACGTTGAATCCGATTTCACCAAGTTTCATGACAAGGATGTAGATGCTGCGGGTGCTCGTATTCGCAAAGCCATGTTGGACTTGAGGAATCTTTCCAATACGATCCGTAAGGAAGTGCAGGAGGAAAGAAACAGTAGGAAGGCGGGTTAAGAAAGCGTCCGGCCTCCTCACAGGTATCTTCCCTGGTTTAGAGGACTGATTGTTTGGTTGGTCGGTGGCGTTTGAATTGGGGGTGCGGTGTTCGTTCCCTTCACAGCGTCCCTTTCGCTTTTTCCGCCTAGTGCAGATACGCCGGGGGGCGCGACCTGGCGCGAATACGATGAGATTCTTTCCAGGGAAATCGCTGAAATGCGCGCAACCCCGCGGGGATACAAACCGGTCGACTGGCACCGGTATCCGTTGCTTAGAATGGATTGGGCGCGCCCCGCGGAATGGAAAGCGGTGCGGTTGCTGCAGGGGCGCGACCTGGATAGCAGATTCTACGATGCACGGGGCAAATGCTTAGCGATTCTGAATGAGTTGAAGTGCTATGATCATGTATCCCTTACGCGGTCGCTCATTAACCCGATTGCCGTACTCGAAGTGCTGCAGCGCGGGCGTTGGCGCGATAGCAATCAATGGGGGGTATCTTGCGGGCGTGAGATAGCTGATATGCCGGCAATCGTATTCCAGATTGATGCCCCTGGAATTGCAGACAATTACGCTGCAGGGGAAACGGATTTCGCGGGCATGGTAGCTGACCTGGCAACCGCTTTCGCTGCAGCGTGAGCGATGCCCAGATTTGCCGTGAGCGTATCTTGAACCGTTTGTACTCAGAAAGCATCCAAAAAAAGACAATGAAGAATCAAGATGTTTTGCAAAATGCTAGGGATTACGCAAAGTTAGAATCAACAAATAAATGGTTCGCAATCGGGTTCTTTTTGGGACTATTGGGGGTATTGATTGCATATATGAAGACCCCCAAACCGCGCATCGATTTAATCGTAGATTTGGAGATAGACGAACGGTATCTATTTCAACAAGCGTATGGTCAAACCTTAAAAAAAAGGCAGACTCGTAACGCATGGATTGGATGCTCGATATCGATGATTGCAGGGTTTCTATTGATGATGTTCTTAATCGCGATCGTTTATTCTTACAATGAAAACGAGCGTCTTGCGAATGCATATGAGCGCGAATTTGAGGAGGAAGAATTTGTCAGTCGGCTCAATGACGGCAAAGTAGCAAAAGCGCCTGGAGGTGATCTTGTCTTTTCGATGGCATTAGAGGATAGCGATGTACAACTTGTTTTTGGATGCTATCATAACGGTTTTGGTCTTAGCGCCATTATGGGAGATAGATATGACACAGCTACCTATGTTCGGATTACGAATGATCCGAATAAAAGAAGATGGATCGAACAAGTATGGCATTGGGGTGATCGTTCTGGAAATACTTGGAATGCGTTAATTGCAATAGAGGCGGATCAGGCAGCTGCGAATATGATACTCACAGAGAGACCGCTCTATCTTGAACTTTCAGCTGGACCCATGGCGAGTGAAAAACTTGTATACACGTTCCCCCTGAATGGTGCCCGCGAAGTGATGGCAGACTTTCCGTGTATCCTGTTTCCCTATAGATGAACCAGGTCGCGCGTACGCGCGCGACCTGGCATCAACGATATATGCGGGGGGTATGGGTATGTGCGTTGAATGCAACGTAATTCGGGTTATGTTTCGCAATTCCCCGGTTCCGGATCGATTTCCCCCCGGATCGCGGGGAAACTCATATATGCGGTCAATCTGACCGCGTCTAAATTTGCCCGTATTGCGCCCATAAATCAAATCTGACGCGTTTTCGGGTTCGAGTAGGGACTCCCACCGTTTATGCAAGTAGGAGCGGGTGGATGCGATTATTCGTGGCGGAGTGCTTCAATCGGGTTCAGTGCGGAAGCTTTACGTGCAGGGTAGAAGCCAAAGAAGATGCCAACACCCGCAGAAAACGCCAGCGCAACCATGACAGTGGTGGGTGAGGTAACGGTGTTCCATCCCGTTAATTGGCTCAATATGCTTGAGCCTGCAAAGCCAATCCCAACCCCAATTGCGCCGCCCAATACACTCATGACGATGCTCTCAACAAGAAATTGAGTCAGCACATCTCGTCCGCGGGCACCTATGGCCATACGAATCCCGATTTCACGGGTGCGCTCGGTCACAGATACGAGCATGATGTTCATGATTCCAATTCCTCCAACGAGAAGTGAGATGGAGGCAATCGCGGCCAAAAGCATGGTCATGACTTCCGTGGTTCCCTGTTCTGCTGCAGCGAGATCGTTCTGGTTGCGTACCGTGAAGTCATCTTCGGCAAATTCCGCCAGGCCATGAGATTCCCGCATAATGGCTCGGATTTCTTCCTGTGCCGCAGGGATATCACGCGAGGAAGGCGTGCTTGCTAGAATCTGGAATATGCGACTCCATCCGCTGAGTCGGGTCTGGACAGTCGTGTAGGGGGCAAAAATTACATCATCCTGATCTGTACCGGTGGCGGTTTGCCCTTTGGGTTCAAGGACACCAATAATCTGTGCGGGAACGTTGCGTACCTGTACGGTCAATCCGACGGGATCCTCTCCAGGAAAGAGATTCTCCGCCACAGTATGCCCTAGCACGATGACACGTCGCATCTGGCGCTGCTCACTTTGGTCAAAGAAACTGCCGTACTTAAGATCCCAATTCCGGATAATCTGGTAATCTGTTGAGACTCCATTAATGGTTGTACGCCAGTTTCCCTGACCTCCAATAACCTGTGTTCGACTAAACACAACCGGGGAAACCGCAGAGATGATCAGGCTCTCTCGTTTAATTTTTTCAAAGTCCTTGATGGTGAGGCGGTTGTAACTTTGTGCGCCCCGGCTTACACCGCCCTGGCTGCTGGCACCCGGGGTAACAACGATCATGTTAGTCCCCAGAGTATTGATTTGCTCCTGGATCTGGGATTGTGCACCCTGTCCGATGGCGACCATGACAATGACGGCGCCAACACCAATGACGATTCCTAGCATGGTTAGGAGTGTGCGCATTTTGTTTTTCAAAATGCTTTGGGAGGCAACCTTGATGAGTGTTGAAGCTTTCATGGGTACATAAGATGGAGTCGAATACTTCGCTCAGTTTCTATAGAGCAATCTTGTGTGCTTTGATGGACTGAATACGTTTATCTTGAATGATCTTGCCATCACGCAACTCAATGATACGTTGCGTGCAATTCGCGACATCAGATTCGTGAGTGATGAGCAGTACCGTCATTCCCTGGTCGTGAAGTTCCTGAAAGAGAGAGAGCACTTCAATGGAGGTATGGCTATCCAGGTTGCCGGTCGGCTCATCGGCCAAGAGGATGGATGGATTGGTTACCAGTGCACGTGCAATGGCGACGCGTTGCTGCTGACCACCCGAGAGCTCGTTAGGTTCATGGTCCATACGATCCCCAAGTCCAACACGCTCAAGAGCCTCTTCAGCCGTTTTTCGAATTTGAATTTTGCGCCGGGATCGGTCATAGAGAAGAGGTAACTCAACATTTTCAAGAGCAGTCGTTCGAGCAAGCAGGTTAAAACCCTGAAAAACAAAGCCAATCTTGCTGTTTCGAATATCGGCCAACTGGTTGCGGGATAAATTCTCTACATGGACATCATCTAGGAAGTAGGTCCCCGAGGTAGGGTAATCCAGGCAGCCGATAATATTCATCAGAGTGGATTTTCCCGAGCCGGAAGCCCCCACAATCGCAATCATTTCGCCCCGTTCGACCGTCAGATTAATCCCCTGCAGAGCGTGTACCTCGGTCTTGCCCATGGTATAAACCTTGGTCAATCCCTGTGTCCGCATCACTGGTTCACGTTCCATGTGGACTAAAATCCTCCTGGACGAAAACGTTGTTGGGCGCGCTGAAATGGGTTATTTGAGTCTTCGTCTTCCTGTTGTGTGACCCCCGCGATGACTTGCAGGCCAGGCTGAAGGCGTGAACTGGACACTTCAGTCATTTGGCCGTTCGTGATTCCAATTTGTGCGGGAACGACCATTAGTTCGTTATTTTCATCCAGAGACCAGATCATGGTGAAATTATTCGCACCTCCTCCGAAGCCACCTGTTCCGTTGCCGCTCCATGTACTACCATTGCTAGGCCGGTTGCCGTTTCCTGGATTTGCACTGTCGCCAGGCCCATCTCCCCCCGCTGCCTCTCTGCGTGCACGAATGGTTTCAAACATTCGCGGAGTTGCCCGAAAACGCAGCGCAGCATTGGGTAGTTTGAGAACGTTGGTGGCAGATTTGATCACAAAATCAACAGTGGCCGTCATGCCGGGCAAAAGGCGTCCGTCAGGATTTTCAACGTCAACGACAACGGTGTAATTCACCACGTTTTCTTCAACCGTTGATTGTAGGCGTACCTGTCGGACCATTCCGGTAAACATTTCATCAGGATATGCCTGTACGGTAAATCGGGCGAATTGTCCTTCCTGGATCTGTCCGATGTCACTCTCATCTACAGATGCAAGGATTTCCATACGGGAGAGATCGTCAGCAATCAGGAAGAGCTGAGGTGCAGAAAAGCTCGCTGCCACCGTCTGGCCAACATCCACATTCCGCTCAATGACGGTCCCGGAAATCGGAGCTATAATTGTAGCATAACTCAGATTTTGTCGAGCACGATCCAGGCTGATTTCTGCACTCTTAGTTGTTGCTTCGGCAATGTCCAAGTCGTACTGTGCCCGGGAATAGTCTATCTCGGTCACGAATTGTTGCTCGTACAGGGGCTGCAACCGTTCCAGTTCTCGCCGGGCCTGTCGGAGCTGCGCCTGGTTTCGCTCCAGATTGGATTCCGCGTCACGCACAGCACTCCACAGGAGTGTGGTATCAATCCGGGCGATCACTTGCCCCTCGTATACACGGTCATTGAAGTCGACATAAATACTGGCAATAATGCCAGAAACCTGGGTGCCAACCTGGACCGTTGTCACAGCATCCAGTGCTCCTGTGCTTGCCACAACAGATTCGAGATCGCCTTCTTCAAGCGTCACGAACCGGTAAGGGCTGACAGGCTCAGCGGAGCCCCGGTTGAAATACCAGAGCGAGGCGCCGGCAATCACGATCACGGTTACGATGATAGAGAATCGCATCAGAGTTAGATTAGTATTGGGATTTTTGGTTCGAGGAATCCTTTCGGGATGAGCGGCGCTGATCCGATGACCGACCTCGTCGGTTTCTTCGATGCTTTTGTTCTCGGTCCAACCAGGCTTCAAGGCGCTGCCATTGCTCCGGTGTGAGAACTTGTTGCATATCAGCAATTAAGATCTGGTGGTGAACGGCCAGACTGTCGATCATGCGTCGGCGCTGTTGCATCAATGATTGTTCGGAGCGACGTACAATGGTTCTGACTTCTGTGAGTTGTTCTTCATCTTGAAAATCAATGACCCGTTCAATGTGACGCATGAGTCCACCTTGAATTCGAGTTTCAGACAGAGTAACGTTTCGGCGATGTTGCCAGGCACTGGTTCCCAGGATACCAATGGCAATTCCAATAATTAAGGTACATCCAAGGATGACCAGCGATTTAACACGAGTACTCATGGGATTGTTGGGGGGGATTCGTCCAAATCTGTGGAATAGGCGGTCGTAAGTGTCAAGGGTTGCAGGCCGAAAACAATTTCTGTCGTTGTAGGGGGAACCTCATAGCTACGACTGATAAACGTGTTGTAGGAGAGAAACCCCAAGGCAAAGAGTACACTTGCGAGGGTGACGGGCTTGAAGGCAGACCAGATTATTTCAAAAAAGTGCTCTTCCGACGGATTGATTGTTCGGATCTGTCGCATGATGCGATCAGGAAGGAACGGCTGAGTGCCGGATTCAGCATTGATTTCCGCCGCTTCCTGGAGTAACTTATGCAAGTGAGGATCTTTCATAGGAGAAATAACTTGTTTGATTCGATACCTTTGTCTAATTCTCTTCTTCAAGGATGGGCCCCAGGATCGTACGCAGATGAGCCGTCGCACGGCTTAATCTGGACATTACCGTACCTTGGGCGATCCCAAGTAGTTCAGCAGTTTCGATGACGGAGTATCCATCAATCAGTCGAAGTACAACGACTGCACGGTGATGGGGCTTAAGTTGATTCATCGCTGAATTAATGAGTTGTATCCGATCAAAGCGTTCTGATTCAGGATCATTGGCTCCTGGTTCCGGTAATTTGTCATCATCCCGGCTGATGAATCGCGAACGCAGGTTTTTTCGTTGTCGAAGAACATCAAGGGATGCATTAATCGCAATCCGTGTGAGGTACGTACGGCAGGCTGCCTCTCCGCGGAACCGGTGAAGTGCTTTATAAAATCGAATGAAGACCACTTGAACCACATCATCCACGTCAGAGGTATTGCCAAGCATACCTGCAACGGTACGAGCCACCGTATGTTGATGTCGTTCAAGTATCTCGCGAAATGCATTTTGATCTCCCTTTCGTGTGCGATCAAGCAGGATTTCATCTGAAGAAATGGTTCCCACTTTTTCACGACTCAACGTTATGGTTCATTTTTTTTGCACGGTACAAGACCATTTCATTGGTGTCTTTTTTCCAGAGGCAAAGCAGATCGATCTATAAGCAGAGCGGAGGTTACGGGCGATCCTCTTGATTTCCGCGACGCCTTTGTTGTCTTCGTTCTCGGGCCTGATTGTCTATAAATGTTCGGTAAGAGGTCATTTGTTCAGGTGTCAAAAGCGCTGCAAGTGCAGTTTCGGTTTCCCGATTGATTGCCTGACGTTTGGCACGCATGGCCTGAAACTGACCGCGACCTCCGCCGGGCTCAGGTCGAATAGCCATCAAAGAATTTGCCTGGGCTTCCAGGATCGCACGAACCGCTGGAACCTGTTCATCCGCAAGCTCAAGCTTGGAGATCAGCGTGTCAATGAGGGCTTCCTGCATTTCTGGTGGGTTAGCGCGCGGCCCGCGTGGTCCTCGCTGGGCGAAACCACTCTGGACAAAAAACAGCCCACTCAAGAGCAGAATCAAGCATGGAAAAGAGGATGTGTGACGCATGAGTTAAAAAAAATATCAAATTCTTTAGCTGCTTAGACGATTTGTCGGAAAAAATCTTCCCGAACTCGCGTAAAAAACGAATTTGTCAGAGTGATCATTTTGTAAACAGTGTAACCGATTGCCTGACGTGTCGTAATTTTCGGAGAAATCAACGTACTGAAATTAAACTCATTATGGCATACAAAGGTACAATCGGAATTCTTACGGGTGGTGGCGATGTGCCGGGATTAAACCCGGCAATTCGTGCTGTTACCGTTCGTGCACTACGCGAAGGATACAGGGTACTCGGAATCAAGCGAGGGTGGGCAGGGCTGGTTGATCTTGTTCAGGATCCCGAGGTGGACAACTCAGGAAGTGTGCAAGAACTCAAGGAGCCCACGGTGAATGCTGCTGCACGCACAGGGGGGACATTCCTGCACAGCTCACGCACGCGGCCAAGCCACCTGCCGAAGAGCACACTGCCGGCACACTTGCGGGATCAGTTCAAGGACGAGGTTAATGATGTCACCTCCGCGGTGCTCTCGAATATCGAATACCTTGGCATTGATTATCTCATTCCAATTGGGGGAGATGACACACTTAGCTATGGTTACCGCCTACACAAAGAAGGTGTGAAGGTCGTGGCAATCCCCAAAACCATGGACAATGATGTGCCAGGTACGGATTATTGTATTGGGTTTGGTACATGCGTGACCAGAACGATTGAATTGGCCAATACATTACGGACTTCGGCAGGGTCACATGAGCGTTTTCTGGTCATTGAGGTCTTTGGTCGTTATGCAGGTTATTCAGCACTCTTGCCGGCGATGGCCGGTGCAGCGGACCGCTGCGTGATTCCCGAGGTTGATTTTGACGTAGATCAACTAACGGAGCTGATGGTCTATGATCGAAATCGAAATCCCAGTCGCTATTCTGTTGTATTGGTTTCGGAGGGGGCAAAAATCAGGGAGACGATCAGATGTCCTTTTTGGGGTCTGAGAAGGATCAGTACGGGCATGCGAAGCTGGGTGGGATCGGGATTCGGGTTGGCACAGAATTGAAGCAGCGATCATCAGCGTATAATCAGGGTAAGCGGATCAATGTTGTGAATCAGCGACTGGGATATCTGGTGCGTTGCGGAGCGCCGGATGCCCTGGATTCTGTCGTACCAATGGTGTACGGCAATTTAGCTCTGGATTTAATTCTGGAAGGTACATCGGGGCGTCTTGTGAATATTCGCAATGGAGTGTATGGAAATATTTCGATGGAAGTAATTAACGGACCGCACAAAGTGGTGGATATCGAAAAATTCTATAATGCCGAGCGGCTTCGTCCCAATTTCAAGGACCTCCATGATGCTCCTCTGTTCATCATGAACTCTGACTAGGGAGTAGCCTATTCTCCTTTCCAAATAGATCAAAGCAGTAGACGGTCCCGTTGGATGCAGACCAGAGCCTGTGGCTTGTCTGCTGTCCGAGAATGAAGATTTTTTCTCGGAAATAGCCGGAAAATTATAAAAAATTCCTGAATTGTTTGGCTATTATAATTATTTTTCCTAAATTATTAAGGTATTCACTTGCTTCATCCTTAATAAATCTGGAAAACAATGCCTTACAAAAAACTTTATGCATTGGCAGGATTGGGTCTGCTGATGCCTTTCTCAGCTTTTGCCCAGGAAGCAGATGCAGTAGCTTCCATCAGCGGTGCAGATACGGCGTGGTTGCTGATTTCCACGGCTCTTGTTCTTCTGATGACCCCCGCGCTGGCGTTCTTTTATGGGGGGCTTGTCCGTTCTAAGAACGCACTCAATACAATGATGATGAGCTTTGTGGCCCTAGGAGTTTCCGGTACGCTGTGGGCGATTGCTGGATACTCTCTTGCCTTTGGCTCGGGGAATGCCTGGTTTGGCGATTTCTCAATGTCCTTTCTGACAGGTGTTGGGCTGGATCCCAATGGTACAATCCCGGACATGCTTTTCATGGGATTTCAGGGAACGTTTGCCATCATTACTGCCGCACTCATATCCGGTGCAGTCGTAGAGCGAATGAAATTTATCCCTTATGTCATATTCATTGGTCTTTGGGGGTTGATCGTGTATGCACCAGTATGCCATTGGGTGTGGGGAGGTGGTTGGCTCGGTGAACTCGGTGCATTAGACTTTGCCGGTGGTGCAGTTGTCCATGTAAATGCAGGAATTGCAGCGGTAGTAGCTGCACGGGTACTGGGTCCACGCAAAGATTATGGGCGGGAAGCACTTCTGCCTCATAACGTCCCCTTCGTACTCCTGGGGGCTGGTGTTCTCTGGTTTGGGTGGTTTGGTTTTAATGGTGGGAGTGCGCTTGCGGCAGATGGGATTGCTGCTCTGGCACTTGTCAACACATTGCTTGCACCGGCAGCAGGAGTCTTTGTCTGGACTCTATTGGATCAGTTTACCACAGGAAAAGTTACGGCAGTTGGTATTGCCACTGGCATCGTGGTTGGTCTGGTGGCCATCACACCGGCTGCAGGATTCGTGAGTCCCGGAGGGGCGATCATCTTGGGAGCAATTGCGGTAATCCCGAGCTATTTCATCATCAAATGGCGTACCAGAACGAGCCTGGATGATTCTTTGGATGTGTTTGCTGCCCACGGTGTGGGAGGAATTATGGGCGCACTGTTGACAGGAGTGTTGGCAACAGCAGCATTTGGTTCAGGGGTTGAGGGGCTATTTTTCAGTGGCGACTTTGGACAACTCGGAATCCAGGCTTTATCCGTTGGTGCAGTTGCGGTATATAGTGGTGGTTTGACGTACATCATTCTGAAGGTGATCGGGTTAGTAGTTGGTTTGCGGGCTGAATCCTTTGATGAAGGCTTGGGGATGGATCTCGTGGCACATGGAGAAGAAGCATACGCAACGGGAGAAGGGGCTGTTCTGCTTCATGAGACAGAGGCACCTGCACGCGTCAACGGTATCAAAAACGGCAACAAATAAAAAAATCAAATAAAATGAAACTCGTAAAAGCAATCATCCGGCCATCAACCCTGTCGGATGTACTTCGCGCTCTCTATGCAGCAGATATTACCGGACTGACGGTCTCGAAAGTGCGTGGACATGGCGGTGAAGTAGAAGTGGTTGGAACGTATCGCGGAACGACCGCGAAAATGGAATTACAAGACAAGATCATGATTGACATAGGTGTCTCTGATGATTTTGTCGATGTTGCTGTGGACGCGATCTGCGACGCTGCAGCCACAGGTAATGTCGGTGACGGCAAGATTTTCGTATTTCCGGCTGAACGCGTTATTCGCGTTCGAACCAGAGAGGAGGATGTGGCAGCGGTGACCCCTGTACGTTAACCAGGGGGATGGTATCGGGGACTTATGGGGTTTGTCTGTACAGGTGTAGTTGATTTGGTTGTGTTTGGGGTGACGAACTTGGCGAGAAAATCAATCGCTGACGGGGGATGCAGAGCTATGTCTAGAGTTACTAAGGCAGGCAATGAGCGATGAAATACCCATGGGACTCATTCTGTGTGTCGGTTTGAGATACAATTCGCTTCCCTAGGTTCGCGCTCAAGCGAGCCAGGGTGCCCAGCCGAGGTGCCTGGAGTTTTTCTCTGGGTACCTCGGCTTTTTTATTCGTGATGTTTCAGAGACCATGCTGCATCAAACAGTGGCGTAACAGGGAGCGGTTTTGAATCATGGATAGGGAAACGTACTCTTTGTGGAGCAAGGCATGAAAGGGGTGAGAATGATTGGGACCCCTTGGCACGCTATTCGGTTGCAGATGTAATTTTGTACCCGATTTGGAATGGACGCATTGTATTGGATCAGCCTCATTGTTGGTGGAGTGTTTGTTTTACTTTCTTTGATCGGTGGAGGTGATTCAGATCTTGATGCCGACTTGGACGCAGATCTGGATGCCGATATGGATCTGGATTCGGATGTGGGAGCAGGTTGGGTAGACCTATTTTCAGTACGTACGATTTTTCTGTTTGCGGCGTTCTTTGGTATGTGTGGTGTGCTGCTGCCTTTTGCGAACGTGAATGAAATCGTACGACTGTTCGCGTCATTAGCCGTTGGTCTAACGGTTGGGATCGGCGGAAATTATGTGATCAAGCGTATCGGATATGCACACATTTCCAGCGAGGTTACTGCTTCGGATCTCACGGGTCGGACCGCCGAAGTGATTATTCCATTTGGGCGTTCAGATGTAGGCAAAATCGTTTTGGTCACAAAAGGGCAGCGTATGCAATTCAAGGCATGTGGATTCGAAGGAGAAGAAGAGGCCTTTGTTCAAGGGGAAGAGGTTGTAGTTGTTCGTATGGAGGGGGCAGTGGCAGAGGTATTGAAGACATAGCTTTTCTAAAGCTATGTCTTTTGACAATCGGCATGTAATCTGAATGGACATGCCTACGAGTTGCTTCAGTTTGCATCTATGTTTGTTTCTCTTCGGTTCGGCTAGAAAATACTTGTGGGTTTCATATATCTTCTCCCCGTGGCGATAGGATGTGGACGCCGGAATGCCTATGTTTAGACGAACTAAAAGTCCTCATCATAATTAAGGGCACAATTCTCGAACTCAACCAGAATTGAAGTGTGGTTTTTGTGCGCAAGGCATAGAAGGTGCTTCATTCCCCCTGAGCAGTCCCTGTTATCATATAATTTCTCAAAATGGAAACAATCGTTGTTATTAGCGGAGTCCTCGTCACGGCAATCTTCGTAGTGTTTGGCATCGTGCGGGCAAACCTGAAAATTTGTCAACCCAATGAGGTTCTCATCTTCAGTGGACGCAGCCGCCGTATGTCAGACGGAACGAAGGTAGGCTACCGATTCATCAAGGGAGGGCGCGGGTTCAGAATTCCTATTCTGGAGCAGGTTGAAAGGATTCGCCTGAACACCATCCCCTTGGATTTGACGGTTCAGAATGCGTACTCCAAAGGGGGCATTCCGCTCACTGTGCGGGCAATTGCCAACGTGAAGGTCGCCTCCAATGAATCGGAGCTTTCGAACGCCGTTGAGCGGCTTCTGGGTAAAGATCCGCATGAAATTCAGATGATCGCGAAAGAAACCCTGGAAGGTAATTTGCGGGGAGTTTTGGCAACGCTCACGCCTGAAGAAGTGAATGAAGATCGACTGAAATTTGCCAAAGAGCTCTTGGGCGAGGCCGACATTGACTTAAGCAATCTAGGACTACAACTGGACACCATGAAAATCCAGAGTGTCGAAGATGATGTAGGATACCTGGATGCAATCGGGCGTCAGCAATCAGCACATATTATTGCTGCAGCACGTGTTGCTGAAGCAGAAAAACGTGAACAAGCAAGACTTGCGGAAGCGAATGCAGACAAGAGCATTGAGCAGGCAGAGAATGAGGTGCGCATCCTGAAGGCGCAGTTGTCGGCCAAAAGTGCCGCAGAGGAGGCTCGTATTGATGTTGCTGGCGAAGTTTCGGCTGCGCAGGCCCGGCAGCAACTCGCAATAGAAGAGATAAAACTCGCAGAGAAGAGGCAGCGTGCAGATGTGATTGTGGCTGCCGAGGCAGAGCGTCAGGCAAAAGAGGAAATTGCGAAAGGAAACGCCGCTCGAATCTTCGAAGATGGGCAGGCAGAAGTTGAAATTTTACGCCAGAAACTCATACTCTGGCAAGAGGCTGGTCCCAATGCCGAGCGACTATTCCTGATCCAAATGTTGCCGGATATACTGAAACAGGTAGTTCAGACCGTTGACAATCTTTCGATTGATAAACTTACGGTTGTTGACAGCGGCAATGGGACAGGGGTTCCCTCCGTGTTTAATCAGATTGCCGGATCTACCCCGGCTTTATTGGAGAGCCTCAAAGCGTCAACTGGAATTGATATTGCCGCAATGCTGAGCGGGGCATCTGAAAGCTCCAAAGAAGAGGAATAGACAGGCCGATTGGGCGATCGGGATGGATCTGCAAAAGGAAGTTTCTGAATAGCTCCCCTGTTGTTCTGCATTAACCCCGAAGCACACCAGGCCGGGGGCATCCAAGCACCCGGCCTGATGTACGGAGGTCAGTTTTCAATTACGTTCCCTTCTGTGTCAAGCTTGACCACCGATCCGTAGCCCAATTCTTGAATGCCAGACTCAATCACACTCAAATCTCCCACGATCAGCCAAATCAGGTCATTTGGTCTGAGGACTTCCTCAGCGGCTGACGCGATCGTATCTACATTCAGAGCACGCACCTTGCCAGGATACGTTTCATAGTAATCCTCCGGCAAATCATACTGGACAAGATCCTGTATACTTCCTGCTACCGATCCGTTGGTCTCCCATAGTCCTGGGAGTGCTAAAGTCTGGCTCTCCTGTGCTTTAAGAACTTCATCTTCGGTTGCGGGATTGTCCCCAAGGATGCCTTCCAACTCCGCCTTGACTTCCATCATTGCCTCCTTGGTCTTGTCCGTCTGTACGGGTGCATACACTAGGAAAGGGCGCTGTCCACGGGCAGTGAGCAGTAATGAACTTGCTCCGTATGACCAGCCCTTATCTTCACGGAGATTCATGTTGATGCGCGAAACAAAGGCACCACCGAGAACTGTATTCATTGTCTCAATCCCAATATTATTTGGTGTATTCCGCGGAGGTGCAAGGTGGCCAGCCAAAATGATAGATTGTTGGGCCTCAGGGCGATTCATTAGATAGACGCGTGAGCCACCCTCATGCGGGACGGAAGCAATGTTTTTAGAGGGAACTTCTGCGGGCTCCCATTTGCCCAAACGGGCTTCCAGAAGTGGTACGATGGTGTCTAAATCAATGTCTCCCACAACAACTAGTGTTGCATTATTCGGTTTGAACCAGGTGTCATGATACATCTGGAGGTCGTCACGTGTCATGTTCGTGACGGACTCTTCCGTACCACTGCCAGTCAGGGGGTTACTGTACGCGTGATCTGTTCCATAGTAAAGAGTTGGCATGACCCGCAGGGCCATCTGCACAGGGTTTACTTTTTCTCTCTGGATTCCTGCTAGTCGCTCTGATTTCAATCGGTCAAACTCTGAATCTGCGAAAGATGGGTTGAGAATAACATCAGCAAAGAGATCCAAGCTTGGCTCCAGGTTGGCGGTTAGCGATACCAGGCTCACGAACGAACCATCCAGGCCAGTGCCAGTGCTCAGGTTCGCACCAAGGTTCGCAATTCGATCATTGATTTCCAAGGCAGTAAGGCTAGTGGTGCCCTCATCTAGCATGGACATGACCATACTAGCTGTTCCTGGGGCGATTCCCTGGTCCGAGGCGTAGCCTGCATCAAGGATCAGGCTGAGGTTAACGGAAGGGATTGTATTGCGTTCTGCTAGAATGATTTCCAGCCCGTTGCTGAGAGTGGTTCGGTGTAATTCAGGGAATTTCACCTCGGGTTCAGGACCAGTTTCAGGTAGTGTGGATCGTTCCTGCCCCTCTACTGTTGCTGCAAGCTCAGGGAAGGGATGAACCTCCATCACATAAACACCGTCCGATAACCATTCTTCGGCTACCTGACGAACATCTTCGGGAGTCGCAGCATCTTTGTCATTGAAAGATTGAAGGTATGCATCAGGGCTGCCTCCGTAAATTTCAGAAGATGCCAGAATATCAGACTTTCCACCAAAGCCGCCAATCCGTTCCATACCGTAGATAAAACTCGCTTTCTCCTGTGTGATGATTCGGCGGAGTTCTTCTGGCGTTGGCCCACCGGCAATAAAGGCGGCTAATTCTTCATCCAGGGCTGCTTCGACATCTGCAAGAGATAAGCCCGGACGGGCGGTTGCTTCAACGATAAACTGGCTGCCTACGCTGCCCGAATAGAGGTAGGCATTGGCATTCGTTGCAATCTGATCCGTATAAACCAGGCGTTTGTAGAATCTTGAGTTCTTGCCACTGGACAAGACGCTTGAAGCAAGGTCTAGATGATGAAAATCGTTGGAGTAGCGTTCAGGTACATTCCAAACCTTATAGATTCGCGCCTGTGGTACACGATCCTGCATAACCTCACGTTGTTCGCCTGTACGCTTGGCGACCCACGTATCAAACTGGGATACCGGTGGTCCAGGAGGAATATCGCCAAAATACTTTTCAGTCAGTGCGCGAGCTTCACTCACTGTAATGTCACCTGCAATTGAGATGACAGCATTATTTGGACCGTAGTATGCTTTAAACCATTCCTGCACATCTTCCAATTCTGCGGCATTCAGATCTTCCATGGAGCCAATCACGGTATGGGCATAGGGATGCCCTTTGGGGTAAGTGGCATCTGTAATATGATTAAAGACCTGTCCGTATGGGGCATTTTCGCCTTGGCGTTTTTCGTTCTGTACGACCCCGCGTTGCTCATCAAGTTTTGCCTGATCAATTGCACCAAGGAGATGGCCCATTCGATCGGACTCCATCCATAACACCAGATCGACTGCATTTTTGGGTACAGTCTGGAAATAGTTAGTGCGGTCCCTGTTGGTTGTACCGTTCAGATCTGTTGCGCCAAGTCGCTCAAGTACCTGGAAGTAGTCGTCGTTGAAATTTTCCGAGCCATTGAACATCAGATGTTCAAATAGATGAGCAAATCCGCTGCGTCCCTCGGGCTCATTTTTGGATCCGACATGATACCAAAGATTCACGGCTACCAGGGGTGCCTTGTCATCTTCATGGACGATGACGGTCAAGCCATTGTCTAGATGGAATTTCTCGTAACTAATCGTAGGTATTTGCATGGTTGTCTCTTCTTGGGCCCAAGTGCTTGGTACACATATCAGCAGGATAACAAGAGTGAAAAAGCTGGATTTCATTGGATAAAGCTAAGGTTTGTAAATGGATACTACGCAACTCACCCTCTACGAAGCATAGTTGTCGGGGTTTCGTGTTCTGCATATTCCGACCATGTGGGACACTGATTCCGAGCCATGCGGGCCACTGATTCTACTGAAGTGGGATACTCGTTCCGGCGGAATACACTCCCTCACATGAATCTTAATGATCTGAAGAGTAAATTCTATTATCCACTACCTCTGGAAGGAAGCCTACGGAATTTTTCAAGATGTTTAGACGATTTTGGCTTTAATTGAATTTCGGTTTGTTTTATACTACCATCTTCCTCGAGAAAATCAAACCCACGCTCCATTAATATGATTGTTGACTGCGTTTGCAGGTATCGTGCATGAACACGAAACTCGCTATTACATTCCTTCACAAATAGATTAATAGACAACTTAAATTTTTTGTTCAATTTATCGACAAGAACTTTTTCAATTTCTCTTTTAGCGGATTCTGGATCCCCGCGTGATTCGCATGTGTATATTCTCGTTTCTGGTTCTCCCCCAAAGTGATAACCATGCTTCTTCCACAAATCCAAAATAAATTCAATCCCTCTGCGAAAGTGCCGAAGATTATTCCCTGTGCCGATTTGTTTATCGTAGATGTATAAATGTTTAGCGAATCGAACTACCCGGATAAACAAGTCTTCCCATTCGCATGATTTGAGTTCATGCAGAGGTTGTAATTCCGTCATATATTGATCTCTTTCTTTCTCGAAGTCACTATCTGAATACTCCGTAAAGGTGATTACTTTAGTTTTGGGACAGTTCTTCTGGAAATATTCGCGATGATCGTGAGATGCAATAATCACATCTGGACGCAGATGCCCTTCAAGTTCGCAGCATTTTTTCGTTATATCCTGACCGGTGGGGGAAAACTCGCATTTTACGACCCGCTTGTTGCTTTTTACTATCTCCGTAAATTGTATCTGTATTTTTTGGGATCTGCTTGGTGATGCATTGATCCTTTGCTTCATTTCAGAAAGCAATTTTCCCTCACGATCCGAAACTAATAATCCATTTTTCAGGATTCCGGCCAAAAACTGTTCGACCTGAAGTTTATACACATCTTTCTTCAAGTACTTTGGATTCAGGGCAGATGGATCTACAATTGCCGTTACAATCATTACCGGTGCAGCAGCTATAACAACTCTTCAAGTCGTTCGGAGAAGAACCCGCCGGGCCAATCATCAATAAATTCACCACTGTCATCCAAGCGTAGTCGTTCAACGCATGCTCCCGATGTGTCGCGACTCACATAGAGAATGGCTATGTCGGCGGCTTTCAGCTTTCCTGTTCGTATCAATCGCTGAAGGCGGAGGACTAGATGTTCGCTGTGGGTTTCAATGATGAGTTGATTCTCGCGATTATAGATTGATTCCACAAATATATCTCCCAGATTAGCTTGCAGACGAGGATGGATGTGAAGTTCAGGTTGTTGAATTGTAATGATCCTCCTACGTCCTGTCAGGCATTGCACAACTACGGGAAGGACTTGACTAATACCAAATCCTACATCTTTCAGGCTTACATCAATGGAATCCTTGCGGCGCTCATCAAGAAGACGAATCTCGTAAAGATCAAGGTGTCGCGCATCAAGTTTCATTATCTCAATTTGGTAATCAATACCGAAACGCTTAAGCCAATCATTCGTAGTGTCAACAAGCCTGGGATTCTGGAACAACAGATTCGGTAGCGCTTCTCCACTAAGACCAATGTCTTGAGGTTTTTCCCCTATAAAGGTATATAATCGTTTTGGAAGTTCTCGATGGGGACCGACCGGAGAGATATTTTCAAACTTGAGGAATTCACTCAATTGAATTGCCAACTCCCCAACGTTTGGGATTGACCTAGGCAGATTTATGTCTTTTTCTGGAAAACGTCCAGGAAAACCTCCACTGTATCTTAGTTCCAGCCTCCCCAAGACGGCAATAGTTTCCCTTTGCTGCTCCGTTTGCATACGCGAAATAAAATCGTCGAGCGAAAAGTCACCGCTATAGAATTTGATTGCTTTTCCTAGGCCTTGCATTACCAATTCCGACGCGTATTTACCTTTCCTTGCAGCGTCTCTGGCACTAGCTTCGTCGCGAAAGAACACCGTTGTGAATCCGCCCGAGACTGTACGTATCATTCCCCTCTCATCGTAGGGATTGGCTCCTCTTTCTTCCCTTTGACGCAGTTGGTCTAGTATCCCTTTTCGCTCACTTTTTACGGATTCAAATGAGTCTCTCCAAAATTCCGCGGAGTCCGTCACGAATGTGTTATGTAAAAAATCATGTGGATTTTCATTGATATAATACTGGGTCCTATCGTGTGTAGTATAGGAGAGATCAAAATCAAGGCATCCATATTCATCAGGAATTTCAGGATCAGAAACATCTTTAAACCTCTGAAAGCGAGCAATTAGGCCTACCTTATCATCGAAAACTTCCAGCTGGCGTAGCGACACGGTTTGCTTATCCTCCGAATATTCAAAATGTAGCTCTATACTTCCCGTTTTCTCAATTTGGGAATGAATGGACTCTTCCGTAGATCTTTTTGATAAAAAAGATAGAGTACCAACGACGACCCGGATCTTGAGTGTTCGATTTATGTCATGATCAAAAAGCAATTCTGGAATGCTCCCGAGATCCACAATGCCATTCTCAGCACAAGGGGTAAGAAGATCGAGTTTATTTCCTTTCTCGTGGGTTTGCTTGAGCAGATAGAGAGCTTGCAGAATTGAGGATTTGCCAGCACTGTTCTCACCAAAGATAAGTGTGATCGGCGCCATAGGAATAATGGCACGTTCACCAAAAGGCTTGAAATTTTCCAGATGAAGCGACCTGATCTGATAGGATTTTTCCCACATTAATTAGACTAGTTTGTAAGTGTTGAGTAAAGAGGCATTATAGAATCAACGGGGGGCTTACAAGGGAATCAATCCATTTGGCATGGGAGTGTTTGGTTTTGTAACTGTGATAGTTTTTCAAACGAGCCCGTGGATAAAATCTGGATTAAATTAATAGGACTTCCCGGATTGACTGGTTTTATTGCGGTTGCTGATCTATGTTCAACCCCAAGGGTGCCCATTCATGGCTTTAGGGGAGCGAAAAAGTGATTCCCGGATGAGCATGTTTATTTATTACTGGAACCTCTGTTGTCTTTGAATCCATTCTATCAGGCATTTGATCAGTTGCTTCGCCTGGAATAGTGGTCCACTGCAATCGGAGTCAGTGGATCGCTTCGATTGGAATATGCATTGTACGAAAAGAGGCTGTATCATTAATTAGGGGGCTTATATAAGCCCCCTAATTACATAATCTTTGAATGCTGACTCAGAGAGGGCCGGGTTCACAACGTTGCCTCGCCCGTTTGATTCAATGATGCTTTGGAAGCATTCCCGCGGCGTCGCCAGAAAAAGTAGGCCGCGACAGGAAATCCTGAAAGTACAAAGGACAAGTCGATCAAGGATTGTTGCCAGTCCAGTACGCCGCGAACAAGAATTAAGGCCACAAGAAAAAGTAGGTAAAAGGCGGGCAGAACGGGGTATCCCGGTACCTTGAAAATCGTATGGTCGGCACCCACTTTACGGTGTCGGAGCACGAATAAAGCTGCTGTAGTGACAGCGTAGAAGATCAAAATGACAAAGACCATCCCCGTTGCAATGGTCTCAAAAGATCCACGAACCAATAAAATGACGGCTCCCCAGCCGCATTGAAGCAGGATTGCGCGGGATGGAGTGCGGTATTTTGGATGCACATAGTTCAGCCATCGAAAAAAGATACCATCCTTTGCCATTGCATAGTAAACCCGCGGGGCGGCAATGATCGTCCCGTTCACACTTCCTGTGGCCGAAATCATGACCAGAATGGCAAAGGCACCAGCCCCGATTGGTCCCAGAAGTACAATCGCCAGTTCGGCACCTACGCGATTTGTTTCGCGAATCGCCTCTAATCCCAGAATGCCGTGGTAGACAACGTTCGTTGCAAAGTAAATGACAAATACGGTGATAAACCCGAGCAGCAATGCGCGGGGAAGTGAGCGGTTTGGCGTTTTCATCTCGCCTGCAGCATATCCCAGGCGCTCCCATCCAACCATGGTGAAAAGGACCAGCAGTATTGAGTCGGCAATGCTGCCGGTGAAACCAAGCCTGCTCTGACTGGCAGCCGTTTCTCCGAGTTTGCTTTCGCCACCCGGCAATACGATCAGACCAATGACCACCAGGAGCAGCAGACCGCTCACCTTCGCAATCGTCGAAAAATTCTGATAGATTTTTGCGCGTTGAATTCCCGTATAGTTCAGATAGCAGAGGGCTGCAATGATGCACAATGCTAAGACGGTTTCCTGCCAAGGAAGCAAATCCACAAAAAACTCAAAGTAGGCAACTGTTACCAGAGAGAGGCCTGCCAGTGGGCTGGATCGAATGATAAAAATCTGGGCCCAGCCAAAGATGAATCCGGCTAGGGGGCCGAAAGCTCGACTGATGTACACGTATTCCCCGCCCGTTACGGGTAGGCGTGTGCCCAGCTCAGCATAAATGAGGTAGCCAACGAGCGCAAGTGCCCCACAGCCCACCCAAAGCCAGATGATCTGACTGAACGAGCTCATATTCAGTGCAATTTGCTGCGGTACAGCAAAAATGCCTGCCCCGATAGTGATGCCAATCAGAACGGCAGACGTGTCCAGTGTAGTCAGAGCACGTCGGAGTGTTTGGGGCCTAGAATCCAATTGCCCGTCCGTCATAGCTGCGCGAATCGGCTGCGCCGTAAAGCGTACTGCCTCGAATCATAATACAATGTGCGCGGCCCTGAGAGCTGCGATAACGTACCCGATGGCCTTTCGCCTCATACAGCGTCTGCGTATCGGGGGAGATCCCCCATGACTCAAAGCTGGTGATATCCGGTAGCCATTGGTGATGAATGCGGGAGGCTTCTACGGCCTGTGCGATGTCCATCTCGAAGCTGGTCACATTTAGAATGACCTGAAGGACTGTATTGATGATCGTACGACCGCCGGGAGTTCCCACTATGATAAATGGTTTCCCATCTTTTGCTACAATCGTAGGGGTCATGCTGCTCAGCATACGTTTTTGGGGAGCAACAAGATTGGGAGGCGTACCGATACGACCAGACAAGTTCGTATTGCCTGGAACTGGATTAAAATCTCCCATCTCATTGTTCAACAAAAACCCGGTCCCATCTGCAACAATCTGCGAGCCGTAGCTATGCTCGAGTGTGTAGGTCAACGAAACTGCATTCCCCGCAGCATCAACTACAGAGAGATGCGTTGTCTCCTCGCTTTCCATTGATAGATACAACTGACCGAGCTGTTCTGGATCGCTCGGAGAAGCATGTTCTTTGTTGATTGTAGCTCGAAGTTGATCAGCGTGAGCTTTACTGATCAAGCGCTCCACAGGCATATTTAGGTTGAAATTTGGATCTCCCAGGTGCTCTGCACGATCAGCAAATGCCCGTCGCATCGTTTCAGTCAGTAGATGCAGGTATTGTGCGGAGTTATGTCCTAATGATGTGAGGTCGTAAGCCTCCAGAATATTGAGCATGGTGATGAGTGCCACCCCCCCGCTACTGGGAGGGCTCATTGAGTATATGTCATATTCCCCGAAGGTTCCGCGTACCGGAGGCAGCTCTTCTGCTTCGTACAGGGCGAGGTCTTCCATGGTAATCAGACCGCCGTGGCGGGCCATGAATTCGCTTAACAGTCGTGCGGTTTCCCCTTTGTAGAATCCATCGTGCCCATGATCACGGATACGGGCCAGTGAGGCAGCTAGATCAGGCTGCTTCCAGATTTCTCCAGGTTTGAAAACATCCGTGCCATCTTTCAGAAAAGCATGGCGGGTCGCTGCGTAAAGAGGATCTGATCTTTGTGTGAGTTGCGTCAGAAACCACTGCATGGCACGCGTGGAGGGGACCCCCTCTGCAGCCAGTTGGACTGCCGGTTCTACAAGTGTTGCCCAATCCATCGTGCCTAGGCGCTGATGGGCAAGCCAGAGTCCGGAGACGGTGCCAGGAACACCAACGGAAAGCGGCCCCTCGTGATTGGAATTGTCAATTATTTCACCGTTAGGTCCCAGAAACATGGTTTCTGTTGCTGCCAGAGGGGCTTTTTCCCTAAAATTGAACGTGGTCACATAGCCGTCTGCACCATGATAAACCAGAAATCCTCCTCCTCCGATATTCCCGGCCGAGGGGAGAGTGACTGCGAGAGCAAACGCCGTTGCAATCGTGGCATCTACCGCATTGCCCCCACTCCGAAGGACCTCCATGCCAGCTTTTGAGGCCAAGTAGTGACTGGAAACAACCATGCCGCTGTCGGCTGCCACCGGAATCCGTCCAGACTGAGCCTGAACTGAGCCCGAGAATAAGATCAGGGCTGTAAATACGATTGTGCAACAATGCCTCATCTTCGTTCGGGTTAGGATTGAGAAGAGTTGGATGTGTTAGAGGAACTCAATAAAGGTAATACATGCAGCCTTTCTATGGAACCGTATCTTTTTGTTGACCGCGGTGTATGCCGACGAAATCGGGATAAATTTTTCTGAATGGATGACTCATTCCAAGATCGTTGCAATCCTTGTGGGGATGTTTGGATGCAGCAGTAGTTCCCTATCGCAGCAGAACCAGCGCACGTACCGTTGGCGAGTCTTGGTGCACGGTAGACGACATGTGATAAGCAGCTTCCATCCGAACACTCAGTTGAGATCCAATTCGATATTCCGCTCCTATTTGTGTGGCTACGCCATGCCCGAGTTCTATCCCGGTATAAGGCATAACCGATCCATGATTGACGTTGAGTCCGTAACCGAGTCGTGATCGAAGCCGTGTTCCTGCAATCCTGTGCTTATGCCGGGCAAGCCATCTAGTATCCTGCCAGATTTCTTGAAAATTTCCGAACCGTTCACCGGTTAATGAGCGCAGTTCCAGATTTGGTCCTGTATTGCCACCAGGAGCATAACGCAGCATTCCGCTAAATGCCCATTCGTCTATATCTCCTCCATGCAGAACAAGGACCTGTCCTCGCCCTGTAATCTGAAGTCCCGCAGAGGGCAGTGAAAGGCGTGCACCGCCGCCCATTTCCAGACCTGTCCCCGTCTGACCATCCCCGCCATCGTTGCGCAGTCCAGACTCAACAAATGGCTGAAGCAGCCCCCGATCTGCAAGCCGGATTCGGTATGCTCCCTCAAGGGACATTTGGAACCGGTACACACCCACATCCAGCCCACTGATGCGACTGGCGTTTTGGTCCAGATTCATTTGCCCACCCCAGGCAGCTCCTTTGATGGCAAGAGAAAACCCACTCGGGGCCGTGATCAGGCCTAAATCAACACCTGCTGCAAAGGCACCCAGGGAGGTATTCGCCTCTTCCGAGATTAACTCAGAGTCAGAAATTTCCACCTCCCCCGAGCTGAAACTAGCCATTGCCCATACACCGGAGCGTGCACTCCATGACCAGTTTATGTATGGGGTCAACATACGGGCATTGATTTGGTACAGGCCTTCGACGGGGGCCTTCAGGGCTAGTCGATTCGTACTCCCCCCGCTGTGTTCATAATCCAGGTCGCCGTTAAACTGTGAGGCGGACAGCCCGACGAGAAATCGTCCAAACGACAGATCAACACCGCCATGAAGACCAGTGATATGGCCGTCGTAGCGAAGAGGAAAATCATTGCTGTTATTGGAGAGAGCGCGATAGTCTACATGTGCCCAAACGGTGATCCGCTCTTTGATGCTGGTAGTCAGGGAAGCGCGATTGAGTTGCGAAGCCCATCGGGGTTTCGTCGGATGCCTTTGAGGTTGATCATTCTGCAATCGCATCGCAACTCTGGATAGTCCATTGGAGAACCCTGAGGTTTGGGCGGAGGAGCCATCCTGAAATACCCGAATACGTTCATGGACCGCTCCGACGGAACTGGCAATAATGGCCCTGGTTGCTTCGGGTAACAGGATGGCATTCGCATCAGCTGCCCGTCTCGTTGCCTCATCATCATCCTGAAGCAAAAGCGTCGCCCGGAGGGTCATCCCCATATGCATGGCAGTAATCGCGACCGTTGCATCTGTTTCAGGGATCGTGTTCTGCACTGGTATCAGGGTAAAGCTGCTGCTACCTGATTCTGCACCGACAGGTACCTCAATCTGGAAATTAGGGATGCTCTCAAAGCTGACCGCGCCGGCGGTTGGCTCGCCCACCGAAAGGTCAAGAGTTTGCGTAGTGGCATAGCGTGTATCTCCCGTAAGGCGAGCTGTCACATTCACGGTCGTCGGTCCATCACCTTCTGTGATGATCTCAGGAGTAATTGCCAATTCAAATTCACCCGGAGGCGCATCGTCATCGGTGAGTGAAAGCTCCGCAGTAGCTCTAAGATCATCCCCCTCTGCGGTGATGGTCAGGGTTTCATTATGTTCATCCAGTAGATTGTCTACAGGCTCCACAAGAAACGTGGTCGAAATGGACCCATCGCCCGCCGGAAGAGAAAGCGCAGGAGGTAAGGTTAAAGAGAAGTCAACCACACCTGGCATGCCGGAGCCCATGCCTTCAAGCATCAGGGTTTTATCTATCCCATAACGTGTATTTCCGGTGACCTGAACCGTCAAAGTGACCTCTGTTTCACCAGCATCTTCGGTGATGGGGAGGAAGCCTTGGATGTGGTATGGCCAAACCCGAATGTCCTAAATGCTTTTTTGGGTTACCGTTAAACACTATATTGGATGTCATTCGAGACCTACAATTCTATACCAGTTACTGGGCATAGTCGATTGAGATAATCTCATCAGGGATGTCACCAAAACAGACAACGATTGCATAGTACTTATAAGACACTTTAACATGGAACATACAATGTACGCTGATCCTTGGCGGGGACGCGTCCGGGCACTAGAAAGAAATATTGTGAAGTATCGCGCCATCCAAGTTGCGCTCGTAATCCACTATACTGAGAAACTGCGACGAACAGTCATAGGATCTGTTCAAGCAACATCTAAATTGCGTAAAGTTCGGAGAAAGTACAAGTCTGGGGAACGCGTATTGGTCAGCGGTGACGAAGTCATCAGATTTAAATCGGCCTTGAATGTGTGGGTAGATGAAGGCTGGATTAATCGGAACGAAGCCGTCGAAATTCGTCGGTTGATTGATTTCCGTAATGACGTTAGCCATCGGCTTCACCAGTTGAACGTGGATATCAGCAGATATCGCTATGATCAAGAGCGGCTATATCATTTTCCAGACACAGTGAAGAGGCATGATTACAAAGCGGTTGATCAATTGAAAGAGATGATTGAGATTCTGGACGTCCGGGTGGTCTCTCACCACTTGGGAAGGATGGTGGGGTTGGAAGACCTTAGTTTTGAAACTTCTGAGCACATTCTCACCTCCGAACTTAAATCGCTGGGAAGAAAAATAAATCGTCTTACTGCGAAACGCAAGAAAGAAAATGATCAAATCCGTCGCGAAACCAAAGCCATTCAAACGGCGTTTTTAGACCGACTTGGCCCCAAGCACTGGCCGCTCCGCCATGAGAATGGTCGGCTGACGGAGACAGGTATGGCGCTTTGTGAAGATTTGTTCACCGCAGGATATTCAACGCTGGCAGTTGCTTATGTGATGGAACTTTCGCTCGCGTCAGCAAGATTACGTCGGCGCACTTTTCTGGCACGGGCGTGAGAACCCGTCATTTACAGTTGTTACTCCATCTTTGCATTGATCCCTATGAGTTTACGCAAAGATGAGGCAAAATGTTATCTACGAAATCATCCAAATATGGCAAAGAATGTGATTGCTCTGCAGACGAGGTCCCGCATAATGGCTCACTTGGAGGGATTCATTCAAGGACTAATTGATGGGCGAGTGTTCAGCACGTTGGATCCGCGAGAACTTCGGCCGATGGAGTCATCATCCAGTGCAGGCCGATTAAAGCCATTCCACCAATCACTAATACCGCACGGGATACTGTCTATTTCAGAATTTGAAAGATCATTTTCCACTAGCCTCGGTACTGAGTTTGAGGAAATTGCCAAGCTTATTGCATCCGATTTCCATGTTCGTGCGGAGCGAAGTAAACGCATTAAGGGGGGCATATCAAAATTGGCTCTTGAACGAATTGGCGATATAATGGATGAGATAGATAGAGGAGGAATACCGAGATCCTTCTTGCAGTTAGCTGAAGAGGTAATTGAGGTTTCTGGAGAGGGTGAAATGGTGGAGCGGCAATCCATTATTGACCTTTATGTTGAGACAAATTATGGTCAAGAGTTATTCATCGAAATCAAAAGCCCCAAACCCAACAAGGGGCAATGCTTAGAGGTCAACAAGCGTCTATTGACAGTACTTGGCATTACTCACGAAAAAGCGGAAAAGGTTCGGTCATATTATGCATCTGCGTATAATCCCCATGGTGAAAGCAAGGAACGATACGACCATAAACTAGCTAAGCGGTATTTAGACTTAGAGGAGGGTGTCTTGATTGGTGAAGAATTCTGGGACTTAATGGGAGGTGTCGGGACATATGAAAATCTCCTTGACATATTTCGCGAAGTTGGTCACAAAAAGGGGCCGGATATGTTAGATCAACTATCTCTTGGATATTAGTCAAACACTTTAGGCTTCTATCAAATTAATAAGATGTGAAATAAAATGAAGCGTACAGCTTATTCAGACGTAGCCCCCACACTTTTTGGGGCAGAAGAGAAAAACGATTTAATCAGCATCCGTCAAGCAAGCCTTTGGGCATCGGAGCATCTTGGTAAAACAATAACAACAACAAATATCTCCTATCTCATTCAATATGGTAGGGTTAAAAAATATGTCATCAATGGAGTTACCGCCGTAAGTAAAGCCGAATTAGCAGATTATTACCAGAATTCTGTTCGAGATCGAGAGTCCGATTGGAAGAACAAGCTGGGATACGATCTTAACTGGAACCTTTCTTTTGATTTTCTCAGAGAAAAAGACACGACAAAGCATGTCCATCGTTTCCATCCATACAAAGGAAAGTTTATACCACAGCTAGTTGAATACTTTCTTGACGGGCATACAGATGATTATAAAAAGGATGTTTTTTTTCAACCAGGCGATGTTGTACTGGATCCATTTTGCGGGAGTGGTACTACCTTAGTCCAGGCAAATGAACTGGGACTTCATGCAGTGGGTGTTGACATATCTTCGTTCAACGCTTTGATAACCAATGTGAAACTTGCGAAACATAACCTACTGGAATTGAGTGCTAAACTTAAGAGTATTGAATACTTTCTGCAGCGGGTTAGGAGTAATTCTGCGAATACGATGTTTGAGAAAGAGTTATCGGAACAACTAAAAGATTTCAACAAGATCCATTTTCCTTCCCCTGATTTTAAGAGAAAAGTTAGACTCAAGGAGGTGGATGAGGAATCATACTCATCTCAAAGGGAAAACGAGATTTTGGAAGTGTATTATGTATTGATCAAGAAACACCAAATTGAGGTCAAGCCGGCAAATTCCGACTCCTACTTGAATAGGTGGTATCTGAAGCCTGTGAAAGATGAATTAAATGCTCTCTTGGAACAGATCAGGAAGGTTGAAAATCTGGAAATCAAGAGGGTGTTGGAAATCATTTTAAGTCGGACAGCCCGTTCATGCAGAGCTACGACTCACTCAGATTTAGCGACCTTAAAAAAGCCTATAACAACTCCTTACTATTGTAGAAAACATGGTAAGATCTGTAAACCATTATTTTCCATTTGGTCATGGTGGAAGAGATACAGTCGAGATACAATAACACGTGTTTCAGAATTTAATGCTCTTAGGACAGATACAAATCAAATCTGCTTACAGGGAGACTCTAGAAAGATCAATCTTATAGAGAACCTACAGAACAAGGAGGGTTTCCTTGCAAATCAAATAAGAATTAAAGGGATTAAAGGTATATTCACCAGTCCTCCTTATGTAGGCCTTATTGATTACCATGAGCAACATGCTTACGCGTACGAACTATTTGACTATGAAAGGAATGATGAAAAGGAGATAGGTCCTCTATTCAGAGGGCAAGGACTAAAGGCTAGGGAAGTTTATTCTGAATCAATTGCTGAGGTGTTACGAAACAGCAAGAGGTATCTTGCGGCAGATTTTAATGTTTTTTTGGTGGCCAATGACAAATACAATCTTTATCCTGATATTGCTAAACTAGCGGGAATGAAGATTGTTGATACATATAAACGACCTGTTCTAAATAGGACAGAAAGAGACAAAGGAGCATATTCAGAGACAATTTTTCATTTGAAATAGAGGCCGATAAGGTATACTGAATATGAATCAATCACAAATAATAGAGGTTGAGAATACTATAAAACAAAGCCTGAGGAACAAGTTTGAGCACTATAACCCTGAAACAAATTACATGCCCTTTCACTATAGACTGCTTGGAAAGGATAGGATGGCTTTGTTTTCCTTCATTCATTCTTTAAACACAACCTTTGGGACTTCAATTTATGAGCCTGTCGCTGAATCTTTAGCGAAGCCTCATTTTAATTTAATCAAAAAGCAGTATGTGGTAGGTGATGGAATTACTGAAACCGCGCAATCTGAAATTCAAAATATTATTGATGGTCTTTCATCTGCGGGGAACGATGTGAATAAGCTGGAAGAAATTGAGAGAATAAGAGAAGTGAGTCAAAAGGGGCGAGTTGTGAAGACAAAACCCGTTAAGGTAGACCTATTCGCTCAGGATTCTGATGGAAGGTTTCATATGTTTGATCTAAAAACTGCTAAACCTAACCAAAGCAACTTCAAAGATTTCAAGAGGACACTTTTGGAATGGATTGCGATTTTCTTGCAGAAGAACCCTAAAGCAAACGTACAATCATATATAGCTATCCCCTATAATCCTTATGAGCCAGGCCCTTACCAAAGATGGACTATGAAAGGAATGATCGACTTAGAGTATGAGCTAAAGGTCGGATCTGAATTTTGGGATTTTGTTGGAGGTGGGGATGTTTATGAAGCATTACTTGATTGCTTTGAAAGGGCAGGAATAGAAATGCGTGATGAAATAGATGTCTATTTCCGTAGATTTAGATAGCTTGGAATTTGCATGGTAGTTATTGTTTTTTGTTGATGAGCGTGATTGTGTGAATTTTGATGCACCGGGCCGGACGAATTCGCCAATTGTTTTCGCACGGATTCGTCTTTGAGGTTGACTCAGTGTGTAATGTGTGTGCATATTCCGACCATGTGGGACACTCATTCCGAGCGATCTGGGACACTTCTGTATTGTCAGACTTCCGTTCATGATTCTGTGGATTCGATGATCAATTCTTGTTCTGCTTTTACCATATTATTCATCATGAATTTTCCCATGGCTACAAAGTGCGTTTTTGGTTGTGAGGAGTCAGGATTTTCTGTGTGAGACGGAATCTGCGAGTTGGCCTTCACGATTGGGGCGCCCCCCGAGGTCATTCTCACATATTTTCCGGGTTGATTGAGGTAAATTTTAGATCTACCCATTCCTCATGTGTAGTCCAGTCCTACAGGGAGGCGCGTTTCCCTCTACACTCGTTCCAAGAATCACCTCCAGGGAGGATTTCGCTTCGGAGTCCGGTCCGAAGCAGGCACGAATTCCGGGTGTAGCGGAAAGGCTCAGCTTCAGTATTCCGGTACGGTATGCCATTGCAACTGCTGAAAGTGTTTCAAGAAACGCTCCCAGGCCTGCACTGCTGACTGGGCGATATAAATGCGTATTCCGATCCAAGTGGGCCACTGATTCCGAGCGAAGTGGGCCACCCTTCCGAGCGAAGTGGGCCACTTGGATCGGAATACGCACCTTGTCGCGTCAATCCCACGACCAAAAGAATCTGTTCACTCCGCAAGGTCTTTCCGTCAATGAGAATGGCGACAAACTCCGTCTCATCAAAGCGCCGGCTCATGAACGTCTCCAGTGCTTTGGCCGTCTCGTCAATAAACACGCGTCCGGTGGTGGAGCCGCTGAGGCCAAAACTCTCTGCCAGGTGTTGCGCTACTTGTCCATACTTGCGTTGAGAGAGTCCAAATAGCACACTGCGTGCCAGTTCCTGTTCATAGCCGGGTTCGGGCTGGTGCAGCAGTTGTATGTCTCCAACGGCACTTCCTGATTCGTTTCAGTGTTCCGAACCCGGGGGACATCAACGGGCACCTTCGCCCCGTTCCAGCGAACCGAACCAGGGTTGGTTCCCCAACGCTGACACTTCGTCGGGGTATGTTTCCAGCGAATTCCGCAAAGCTCGCTCACTTCGGCCTCAAACAAGAGTGGAACCAGTTCCATGAACCAGTCCGGGCTCCGAAACAGTTGGGCCAGTTTGGCCGCATTCCGGGCCAAAAATGGCGAGAGCGTGCTGGACGGAAAGAGGGAGGATAATGCAGTCATGGTTTAGAAGGAAGAGTCGTTTTCAGTGCAGCTTGCAACTGCGGAAGATATGCCGAATGTTGCACACGGCGCAACCGAGGTTCAAGTTCCAACAGTGCCGCGCACAGGTGCATCCCGCGCTGGTGGACCGGAGTGTCCGTCAGTCTGCGTCCTGCACGAGCCAAGAGCGTCCTGAGTGAATTCAGCACGCGCAGTCCCCGGTCACTATGCAGCAATCGCCCAGTACGTTGCAAGGTGAGCGTTGATTCCAGTGCATGCGCAAGCACGCTTCCAGAGGAGCGATTCACCTGGGTCAACGCGGTCGTGATCTGCTCAAGATCTGTCCGAGCCTGGGACGCATCGCACTGTTGCCATGCCTGCTGGAGACGGTGACGAAACTGCAGCGCCTCATCGGGATCCAGTCCGCTCAGTGCTTCGGCCATTACCGTATTCAGACATCGCTGTACCCTCACGCGGCCTCCCCATACCCGGGACACCGCCGCGTGCAGTGCGACATTGCCGGAAACAGTCAACAGCATCCCCGAACCCAATCCACGAATACTCAAATCGTCCAGCACCGCCTCCATACCGGATTGATCCTGGGGGCCGCATTCGGTCACAGTCACGATCCGACGATGCCCCCGAAGACTCACACCGATTCCAAACAATACATGCAGACCCATCACATACGAGGGCCGAAGCCACAAATGGACCAGAGACTCCGTATGCCAGTCACGACACGCCAGCACAGATAGCGCAGATTCCCAGCATAACGTCGGCGCAGGTGCCTCCATGACCGTCGACAACTCCTCAGGAGCTGATACCACAGCATCAGGCACCGCAGGTACGGAGGAAATCCGATCGGTCAGCATGCGAAGTACGTCCACATAATGTCGAACCAATTCAACATGCAGATCCTGAACAGGCTCCTGAATTGGCGGAGAAGAAGGAAAAGAAGATTCTGAGTTCATTAAGGAAGGATAGGGTTCAGTTATTATCGTCACTCCCCCGAACCTCCACTAAATTTGACGCATCCCCGTCGGAGCTGCCATTATCTTGCGTCTCGGGCTTGCGGTAATCGCTACCGAAAAGTTTGCACATGGGCTCTCCCTCTTTGCTTGGGGATCCTTCTCCGTGGCTATTCTGTCGTATTGATGACTCATGCAGTCTGAACGGGGGTCCCATAGAAAGCCGACCAGTTCGCGGGCAAGTGCAATCACCGCGACTTTGGGCGGTTTTCGTTTGGTCAGTGCTTGGTATCGTTGGTATAAACGTTTTTGTGCCCGCTGGCTGATGGCCACGGTTCGGGCACTGCATTGCTTCTGCCGTTCACCAAGGGATACACTGATCCAGGGATAGTGTATGTATTTCCAGGCTGCACTCACCAAGGCTTTCCGCGCATGGACATTTCCGGTCTTCGTGATCGAACCAGACCGAATGGTGTTCCCCGATGAATGCTGAGATGGGACCAGTCCCAGATAGGCCATCAAGGCGGTCGGGTTTTCAAACCGCCGAAAGTCACCGATCTCGCAGATCAGTTGCATGGCCGTAATCAGTCCAATGCCGCGAAAGCCCTGCAGAATCTGGATCGGTTCCTGAAACCTGGGGGACTCGGACGCAGTCCGTATCTGCTGTTCCACCTCCCGAATCCGTGACTGGACATAGATAATATCCGCCAGGTTTCCCCGTAACACCTGCGCGTCATTGGGCTCATCCAGTTCGACCTTATTGATCCAAACCATAAACTTTTGCGTCCAGTAGCTTCCTGTATTATAGCTGTGTCCACGGCCATGCAAAAAATGAATGACTTGCATTTTGGATCGGTGGAGATTCTTGTTCAGCGCTTCACGACTGCGTACCAGACTCCGCACAGACCTCAATTCCGAGTCCAGAATAAAACATTCGGTCAAAAGACCCGCCGCAAAGTACTCGGCCAGCTTCCTGGCATCGCGCCGGTCTGTTTTAATTCGATCCCCATTGCGCCGAGGAATAGAACCCGGCGCAATGATGACACAATCAACGCCCAGGGCAGTCAGCGCTTCGTAGAGTGCCGTGCCGCAAAAAGACGCTTCGTAGCAACAACGGAAATCACCGTATTTAGACCGCATTGATGCCACAAATCGGGACAGACGTTCCGGCTTCTCTGCGGAAAACTCCAGCTCATCACTGAAACGCCGCAGGTCCACATCATAAACGCACGATGCAATCGTGGCACGGTGAACGTCCAGTCCGATAAAGTAACGCGTCCGGGAAGGAAGGAATTGAGATAGCATAGTAATTAAGGGTTATGTTCAGCAGGAGGATAAGGCCTGGCTGGGGAACCTGCTATGCTATTATATCTTGCGTTTGATATGGTTGAACAGGAGTGGTTAATCCGCTTCCTGGAACACCGGATCGCGGACCAACGGGTACTTCGTCTCATCACAAAGTTCCTGAAAGCGGGGGTAATGGAGAATGGAAACTGGCGGGAGAGTAAGCGGGGTACGCCGCAAGGCGCGGTGATCTCGCCGATCCTGGCGAACATCTATCTTCATTACGTGCTGGACTTATGGTTCAAGTCGCAGCGCAAATCACGCAAGATCGTTGGGGAGTCGTATATCGTTCGTTACGCGGACGATTTTGTGGTGTGTTTTGAGTACAAGGAGGAGGCGGAGAAATTTCTACTGGCCTTGCGGGCCCGACTGGAGAAATTCGGATTGAGTCTGCATCCCGACAAAACGCGACTGATTGAATTCGGTCGAGATGCGATCGAACGCCGTAGAAACCGAGGAGAAGGTAAACCCAAGACCTTTGACTTTCTGGGATTTACGCATTATTGTCGTAAGACCCGCAAAGGAAAATTCGGACTGGGCCGTAAACCAATCGCGAAGCGTATGGCGCGTTTCATAAAACGAATTCGTAAGGAGCTGTGGCACTGGATGCACCAAAGCGTGCATGACACGGGTATATGGCTTGGCCAAGTTCTGAATGGCTGGCTGAACTACTACGCCGTACCATGGAGCTACCCGTACCTACGAAGATGTTTTAGGTGCCTGAAATGGGCATGGCTCTGTATCCTACGTCGGCGATCCCAGAAGGATCGGACAACATGGGGGCAGGTGGAGGCCCTAACGCAGCGCTATTGGCCGAAGCTGAAAATACGCCACGACTGGCCAGCGAGACGATTTTCCGTCATGCACGCGAGTGTTACCCAAGGGAGGAGCCGGATGCGTTAACGCGCACGTCCGGATCTGTGCGGGGGGGGGCAGGGAAACCTGGGTCCCTACCGCGATGGGCAATTTGATATGAACACACATCCTTATTCGATTTCAAATAATTCGCGCTGGGTATTCCACGACAAACCGCCTAAACACATAGAATATGCCCACCATATCTCTTCCCAGCGCTGATCTCGAAGTCCCTCCTCTAAAGTTCCGGTATTCCAAAACCGTTTATGAGACTTTATATGTTTGACTACCTCGGTTGCAGTTTTAAGTAGAAGATCTCGCAATTCTGCTTCTGCATCCAACGAGAATCTTGATGGTGCACGCAGATGTCTAAAAAGATGAAGCCCAGCATCCAAGTAGCCCTTTCTCTCTTTTGTACACCAGTTAATGACGGGCATTAAGGTTTCGATAGCTGTATCCTTTTCTGTACATAGTAGTATCTCTTCTTGGGTTTTGCGGCGAAGAATAGATGAGAAATAGATTTCAATCCTTTTATCTATCCGCAGGAAGTCTCTGCCCCCACACCCGTCTTTGTCAACGAGCTTTAGAAGTGATCGCCATATTTCTAACATAAAATGGGCGTATATTTTCGGCTGATGAGGTTGGTGTTCACGCAATGTATAACGCCAGGCCGTGTAATCGTCACTTATAGCTTTGATAAATTGCTTTGCTGTTTTCAATTCCTTTGGAGGTCTTGTAAATCTATTGAAGCTACGGTAAACTCGGTAGTAGGATTCTATCTCTTCTTGATCCGTAGAGGGCAGGTATGCATATAGGTCGGCTAATTTATGCTCATTTAGCTTCTGGGCTTTTTGTCTTTCCCTAATCAACAGCTTGAATGCTTGTTCAAGTCCGCTGTAACATAGAGAGGCAATTGGCCAGTCTTCAATGCCCCTTGTAATTTTCAAGGAATGGGGGTAGACACCTTTTGGGCGATTAGCTTCATAGTCTTCAACAACTTCAAGAGCAAAAGCTAATCGTGTGGCCGCTAAATTCTGGTCAAGTAACTTATTCATCTGTCGGATGAACTGTATTTATGTGTGCTAGCATATCTAATTTGCTCGAAACTTCGTTTGATTGCATCTTAGTGTGCTAAAAGGCACGGGAATTGGTCCTCATGATACAAATATACCCATAACTTATAAGATTCTCGTCTCCGACCTACTCCTCATATGAGTTGGATAGCCAACCAGTGAATTGACGGGCGTTTCCTTATCAAATTGTAGCACTCAGGTTATGTTTTGATGCTCGAATGCCGCAGGCTAGGCCTACGGGACTAATTCCTATGATTACGAGGCCCTTCATGTATACTATAATAGGTGGCATGGTTGATACGGACATAGGAAGGCGAATATGTGAGTTGCTGAAAAAAATCCTGGAGTAACCCTTCTACTTAGTGCTTGGCAGGAAATAGCTGTTTTTCGGATTTTGATTCAGCAGAAATTAAGAATATTTATTCATTTTTTTTCTGCCATATGACAAACATTGGAAGCATCGTATCCATTCGGTCCGTTCCATGTCTGTTTTGGTCGTGTTCCGACGCTAAATCAGCAGATTTCGTGCGGTCCGAACGTAGCTCTGCCATCCGCGCCGAACGCGCGGTCGTGTTTTGACGCGATTTCAGAGGCCTTCTATGCTGCACGCCGTCGGCGGCGTCTGGCACGTTCCTGTTCTTGGTTGCGAACCAGACGTCCTAACCGGTGGAGATTGGCCGCCAGTACGGCGGTACCGACCACCCGAGCAAAGCTCTCTGGACTCACTTCACGCACCACATCCCATCCGCGTTGGTCTAAATTGTTCAGCGCAGATTCCACCGCCGAATGTCCTTTCCTTCCTTGCTTGAACGAGTCCGTTGCCTGACGTTCCTGCTCCTCTTTCGTGCAACGCCCCTTCTTCAGCGTTGCGTTGACCTCCAGCAACTGATCCAACTCGTCAAACGTTGCAGGACTGTAAAAGCCCCGATCCAAGGAGCAACTCCGAGCGTCTGGGTAGATCGCCTGCACCGACTTAATCAAGGATACAGCCACATCCTTATCCGTCCCCGTCCAGATAATTTCGTGCCCCAGAACAAATTGATGCTCATCCTCAATCATCGCAACCGGAACCCCTAACTCGCATACCACGCCAGCCTTCCCTTTCTTGATCCAACGCGTATGCGGTTTGAAAATAGACAACACCTTCTCCTGCGGGGGAATCGTGTCTCCTCGCAGAATGCGACGATCAATTTGATCCGTAAATTTCACCACATAGGCGACCAATTCCACGATTCGCGCCTTTGATTTCCGCAGTTGACTCAGCTGGTTTGCATCCAACACAGAGAGTTGATCCACATGGTTCGCATCAATGGACGCAGAAAGAAATGCGTCCAACTCATGAAGCAGTTGTTCCGCTTTCTCCTGGATCTTTCGACAGTATTCCAGATATGCCTCCACTCCCTTGTGGTTGGATTTATGCTGCCGAGCCGTGCGAATCGACTGAAATAGTTCGTAAGTCTTTCTCTGAAGATAGGCATGCTGTCGCCAGCCCCGAAGCCTCAACTGCTCCGATACCCGGACACACTCGCGGAGCAAACACCGAATCGTATCCCACAGCAGACGCACGTCCGTGGGAAATTCTACATTTGTTTTGATGACTTTGGAGTCTCCTCGTGTCTTCAATAGATCCCCTTCGGTGTGCCCCACGGCCTAGTGCCCCTTGTTCACCACCAATTGATTGATCTGCTCAAGAAGCTCCGGCGACAGGGCCGACACATTATCCTGGATCGTCTGACGGTTGTACTGCGTGTCATCCTCATCGCTGTGTCCCATCATCTGGCGAAGCACCTTCAATCCATTGGCCAACAGGGCAAGACGATCATAATCACAGTGGATCGCTTGCCGCAATCCCGCTAATACCAAGACCTGCCACAAGTCCATTCCCGGACGTCCACGATCCTTGCGGACCACAGGATTGTAGCCAGAGTCCAGAGCAGTAAACAGCTTTTTACGGGTCCGAGGATCCTTGAAGATCTGCTGGAGACCATACAAATAGGCGATCACATCGTCCCGACTCTTGAGGTCCAGTTCAATCTCCTCAATGGGAACCGTGCCAATCATCATCTGAGTTTGAAAAACCGTACGCATGACAAAAAGAGAAATAGTTCAAAGAATTTAACGCCGAAGTCCAAACCAGGTTAAGCTTTTGTCCCCTGTGAGACGCGAAGATTTCTGGTTTAGGCACCCAGAACGCCTGCAAACTACCCAATTCCCATAGAAAATGCCAAAATCAAAAAAAATCGCTCCAGAGGCAATCCTCAAAAATCACTCCAGAGACCTTGAATCAAAGACTTTTGGGTAATTTTCGTATTTCCTGCCAAGCACTACTTAATAGGGCAGGCATCCAACCCCTGCCAAAGAATGGAAATAATGGAGATTATATAGAATGATGGACCTCACCTCACACACATAGCATATAAGCTCCAAACATAGACCTGCTAGCTGCATAGTCCCACTATACGGCAATGATCCATTTAGACGATCTCCCCAAGCGAGGGCCTAATTGCCCGATCCAAGCACAATCCGAAGCTATGTTTCGAAACGCAATATCTAGTTGCAAAGAATTTGTCATTCAATCAAAACTCCAACATGACTACGGGACTGATTTTTTGATTGAAGCCTGTGAAGCTGGCAGAATGACAAATACAAGAATATCCGTCCAGTTGAAGGGCAGCGACCAAGAGGAGAATGAAGACGGCTCTGTCAGCGTTTCCGTCAAACGAACGAATTTGAATTACCAGCTTGTGCCGCCGGATTCACTGTATGTGTGTTATCATATTCCCACAAAGCGGCTGTTGGTCAAACAGGCTGATGACGTGTTTCGTGTCAATGAATATAAATCTGATCGGTGGAGGGAGCAATCAACAATCACGGTAAGGTTCAGCGAGGAATTTGACGAAGAATATCAACGGAGACATAAGGAAATTGTGGTAGCCTCTGCAAAGGGAAGAAGAGATCAACGGTTGCAATTTACGGCATGCCCGCCTGAAAAAATGTGCTCCCTTCTTTCAGAGGAAACATTTGACATACCAATCCCGAGCAATCAACAACAGGCAGAAGAACTGCTGCTCCAATTCTATAAAAAAGGAAAATGTAAAACGATTAGCCGGTCATTTGGCAAGTTTCGTGCAATCCTTGGCTCTTCGAACAGCGTATTCATTCATACCTATATGGCGGAAATAGATTTGGGGATGAATGGCAAGGGCTCCGATCGGGACCGTATTCTCGAAGGCATAGAGGTGATGGAAAGGGCTATAAGTGATGGAATGTTTACACCGGGGTCTATGCTTTACTGCATCGCTAACGGCTGGTTTGCAATAAATGAGTATGAAAGAGCGGAAGAAGCCTATCATTTGGCGTTGGATACCTTGATCGCGGCTGGCCCATCCGAAGTTGTTGCCCAATGTTGCAAGAATCTCGGCTCAACTATGGAGAAGTTGAACAAACCCGATAAAGCATGTCATTTCTATAAGCGTGCATTGGAATTTGACGCAGAACTTGCTGAAGCACATTTTGCACTCGCCCTGTGGAATCGTCGGAGTGGTAACTTCGAAACTGCTGTCAGTCACCTAGATAAAATAGTTTGGTCTCAAGGCTCTGCCGGTACACGGGAAATTGTTTCAGGTTGGCGTGCAGAAATTCTATTTGAATTATGCAAGATTGAGGAGGCGATTCGGCAGATTAATAGCTTGTTATCTGTGGCTGACAGATATGATTGGGTGTGGCCTTGGTGCGCAAAGCTGGTTGCCACGTACGGTAGAGTCTCCTTGGATGCGGCAAAATTTTCAGTCCAATTCTGGAACAGATACTTGAAACAGGATGCTGGCGATACCGGTGCCAAGAAGCAGAGATTGCTCTGCGTGTGGTATCTCTATTCCAATTCCCACGAAGCTCAGTGGGACTATCATGAATTCAAACGGAATGTTGTAGATGTCGTAAATGATGGTATCCCTAATCCAGAGTTTTTGTGGTACCGAGTTGGCCTCTGGGCTCAAAAAGAGGAGAACTGGACAGAAGCCGAAGAGTGGTATCGCAAGGCTTACGAGCATTGTTCCGAAGAGTATGGTTACTATCTAGGTACAGTGCTTAATCACATAAACCGGTATGAGGAAGCCTTGCAGATATTGTTGCGACAGGCAAAAGAGCATTATCCAGATGAATTAAGCTGGTTCCAGGTTGCCATCGCAATGGAAGGTGTTGGTGACACCAAGGGATGTATTGACGCGTATGAGAGAGTTTTAAAACTGGATGAAACCTACGCAAAGGCATGGTTTAATCTGGGAGGGATATACTGTAACTCTGGACAAATTGTTAAGGCGAAGAAGGTTTGGACAGAGGCAATACGACGATTTCCAGAACATGAATTGGCAGCAAGGCTCAAAACCGATCTTCCCGGAATTTTTGGGCCATAATCAGAAATAGCAAATGTTAATTCGTGTCCGTCCAAGAAATGCCTTTGCCCTATATCTGTTCTAAGATAGAGGGCCTCATTTTAGTGCAATCCGTGTGATTTTCGGTGGAGCGGTCGTTTTAGAACGGTCGTATGTGCTGGATTGCACATCGCCGTCTGTACTTCGTGTCTACCGGACACATCTCTCGAATCAGCCCGTACGAGCTACTTAATTTTCTGGCTCTTCGCTTTTATGAGTGGGCAGGAAAAGGGGGAGTTGTTACGGTATGGACGCAGTAAGCAGAAGCGCAATGATTGTCCTCTGGTCACGCTGGCCCTGACCTTGGATGGGTCGGGCTTCCCGCGCAGTGCGGAGATTTTACCCGGCAATGTGGGGGAACCCGGTACACTCAAGCAAGCCATTGAGAACTTGAAGGGTGTAACGCCAACGGTCATTATGGATGCAGGCATTGCGACCGAGAAGAATATTGCGTACTTGAAAAAAAAGAAGCTGAATTGGATCTGTGTTCAGCGGACCCAAGCCTCTGCGGTGCCCACTCGGGAGGCGGATCAGGCGTTTGAGACGGCAGGTGGAGTTAAGATCCGAGCTTGGGAGCTCTCCGAACTGCAAGAGAATGAATCGAACGAAGGGAAATCGGAAGAGAGTGAACTGGAAGACCAGGAGCGATTCGTGTATGTGCACAGTGAAGCCCGACAGGCCACCGAGGAGCAGATCCTTGAAACGAAATGTGCAGACTATGAAGAGACGCTCACCAAGCTCCATGAAGGACTTTCCAAGCCCAAGTATTCGAAAAACTATGAGAAGATACTCGTGAAAATCGGTCGTCTGCGAGAAAAATACAAGAAGGTGAGCCACACCTATCACGTGACGGCCACGAGAAAAAAGGGAACCAAACATGCCAAGAGTGTGCGCTTTACCAAGCTTGAAGTGCATGAAGACAGATTCCTGGCCGCAGGAGGGTATATTCTGCGTACCAGCCTTATCGACTGGCCGTTGGAAGATGTGGCACGCGCCTACTGGCGACTTACGGAGATTGAGAACAGCTTCCGGGTGATGAAGTCGGATCTGGGTTTACGACCGATTTATCACAGTAAAGATGAACGAATTGAAGGACATTTATTCATCACCGTGCTGGCCTATCATGTGGCTCATTCGGTTCGTACCAAACTCAAGAAAGATGGCATCCATGACAGCTGGGATACCATTCGCAACGAGCTCAACAAGGTCAAACGAATTACGACCGTGCTGCCCAAAAGCAGGTACCGCTATATCCTCACCAACGTAGATCAGGATCTAACGCCGAGATTAGAGAAGATCTTCCTGCATCTGGGATTCAACTATGATCCTGATGCGACCAGAACGAAACAGGAATACACGGATCCGAAGGTGCCCCCAAATCAACCGCCTCCTGATTCATGAACTGTCGAAATCGTTCCTTCGTGTTGAAAAAAGAAACTCCAAGTGGAGCAGCAAAAGTTGTGTCCGGCCAGGAGAACTGGAGGCAGATCGGCAGAGGAGAAGGGCGGCAAACCCAGCAAAAACCAATGCCTGAACCTCCCTAAACCTTTCCCGACCCATTTGGGAAATTACAAAGTCTGGAATCCCTCGAAAAAATATCCCGCAATCGGGAATGTGGAGGATCGGCATAGTTTCATAATTAGTTGGAATATATTTGATTTGAATTGTGGTCGATTCGGAGTTTCAATCCTTTTACATACCACGATTTACGATAGAATCATGTTCCAATCTGATGAAATTTTTCAACCGGATCCGACGCTGGGCGATGCTGGTGAGATCGGTCCATCGTTGCGACTATCGCTGTTGCGTCATTTGGGTGAGTTGATCCGGGATTTGACCTGTGATACGGAGGTGCGGTTGCACGGGCCGGCCCCGGTTGGTCCAGATGCCCCAGAAGCATCTCTGGACGAGGCGGAGCCTGCCGGTGCGGCATTGGAGGTGATTGCATTGTCCGACTACGGGGATGAGGCGGCTCTGCATGCGGTTCGGATGGAAGCGCTCCAGGTGTTTGAGACCCGTCCCTTACGCCAAGAAGCAGTGGTAGTGGTGTGGGTGGATGCGGTCCATCTATGGGGACGTCCACTGGTGCTCTGCACAGCTGCGACCATGGAAGGTTATCACCGGATTCTGGGCTTTGCAGAAGCCTCTCTGCAGGACCTTGCTGCGATGCAGCAGTTATTCCAGGACCTGATAGACCGCGGACTCTGTATGGAGCGGGGCCTACTTTGCGTCACTCCTGGAACGGCAGCGCTTTCGCCGATACTCACCGAGTGTTTGGGTCCGCAGGTTCGTCTCCAGTACTGCCAGATGCACAAGCGCGAGCGCGTCATCAGCTATCTGTCCGAGGCCGACCGACTGCGGATTCGCGGGGCCATCACCCGCGCCTTTGCACTTCCGGAAGCCGCACAGGCCCATACCGCCCTGATGCAGATTCATGCCGAGCTGAGGCACTCCAATCGTTCCGCCGCCCAATGGTTGCTGCAGGATCTGGAGCAGACCTTGACCGTGCACCGCAGTGGACTGGTGCAGAAGCTGAGTTCCAGTTTGCGCAGCACCCGTTGCATCGTGCGCGTTGCCCAGCACCTGAACCAGCGTTTGCGAGGGGTTCGCCACTGGCTGCCGCCAGACTCGCGCCGCGCCCAGATTGCACTATTGCTCCTGGAGAAGGAATTGCATATGCGACGCTTGGCGCATGCATCGTATCTTTCGGCCATGCAGGCGGCCCTTTTTGCCGAATCGCCGGACACCGAAGGATTCGCCCCCCATTCCATGCTTCACAAATCTCCAGTTTCATGACGACTCATTCTGCAAATCTTCCTCCGAGCCGCATTCGATCCTCGACATGCAGGCGTTCATCCAGAATTGGGACGTGGCCCAGGACCTTCAGCAGGTTCTGGCTCAGGCGCAGTATCGCCTGGCCCTGGAGATCATCAACGCAGAGGTTGACGCGCTGTGCGGCGTGCGTTATGAGCACGACGATCTTCATGGTGGACGCTACCAGCGCTGGGGCACCAATCCAGGCTCAATCAAGATTCGGTCGGAGCGGTTTCCGATTCGTGTGCCGCGTGTACGAGACCCCGAGAGCAGACAAGAGCGTCCGCTGCAAACCTACAAGGCCATGCGCCGCCCCACCGCGGCGCAGCAAGAGCATCTGAGCGACAGCATTTTTCTTGGCCTGTTCCAACGGGATTATGAGCGAGTCAACCGAGAGTTCAAAGAGAGCTTTGGACTCAGTGCCTCGTCCGTGAGTCGGACCTTTCAGGAATCCAGCGCAACGGTGTTAGCGCAATTAGAAGCGCGGGATTTATCCCAAGATACGTATGTGGTTCTGATGCTCGATGGGACGCATCTCAAGGGACGACAGGTGATGTTGTGCGCGGGGATCACCGAGGGCGGTGTCAAGCACACGCTGGGCTTTGCAGAGCTCGCGACAGAGAATGCAGAGGCGGTGGAGGGGTTCCTGATGAAGCTGGTGAATCAGGGATTGAGCTATGATCAGGGACTCTTGTGTGTAATGGACGGGGCCAAAGGGATCCGCAAGGCGGTCCGCCGAGTCTTCGGAGACTACGCACAGATTCAACGCTGCACTTGGCACAAACAAGAGAATGTGGTGGGAAAGATCAAGAAAAAAAAAGACCAGGAAACACTAAGGCGGCAACTCAATAATGCCTACAATCAAGACACATACGAAGCGGCAAAAGAGTGTCTGGGGTCGATCTACGAAGCATTGCAGACCGAAGGGCAGCATCAGGCGGCGCGAAGCCTGATGGAAGGAATGGAACAGACGCTGACGCTCCACCGATTAAATGTGGATAAAGAACTGCGACAGAGTTTGCGGACCACCAACATCATGGAGCATCTCAACAGTCAAATCAACGACTCCTTGCGTCGAATCAAGCGCTGGGTCAACTCGGATCAGTGTCATCGGTGGGTCGCCATGGCCCTGAAAGAGGCCGAGCCACGACTGAATCCGATCCAATGTACAGACCAATTGTCCGCCCTGCAGGAAACCTTGCGGGAACAAGTACAAAAACATCGACTTAAATCCACTTCCAATCGGCTGTGAATGCCGTATTCCAACTAATTTTGAAACGACGCCAGGATCCGTATTTTTATGACATTACAATTGGCGAAGTTGGGGTAAGTTTGCATAGGATTGCTCTTAGTTGGTTCGATAGATGAATGCACGCTAAGGTAGATCAACCAACCAGAACAGTCCTACTATAAGATCTAAATTATGTAGCGTGTGCCCTCGTTATTACAAGAGCTGAGCTAATTTGTGTACATAAGATGTCCCTACATCCCGCATGCCTGTAATCCCCAATGGAGTTCTCGGAACGGCCGACTTCTACGGGATTGATGCTATAAGAAGGCTTGATCCTTTGGTGCAGAACCAATTGGGGCAATATATGACGCCCCCACCAATAGCCGAGTATATGGCTAGTCTGTTTGGTCTTGGTTCAGGGGAGATATGTGTACTTGATCCTGGAGCAGGTGTGGGTGCGCTGACTGCGGCGTTCATTGACCGTTTTGTGAAAAGAAATACCGGAAAAACTTCTATAGCTCTACATTGCTATGAGATTGACACTACATTGATTGAATACTTGAAGTCAACCTTGAGACAAATCAGGGAGCTGGGGAGGAATTCAAAGGTACCTATTACAGGGCAAATCCATGCACAAGATTTTGTCCATGCCACAGTGAATGCTTGGGGAGGGGGGCATGGCAGGAAGAAGTTCACGCATGTCATTATGAATCCCCCGTACAAGAAAATCAAATCGTCTCATCCACACCGTGCTGCTCTGCGCAAAATTGGATTAGAGACATCTAATCTTTACACAGCGTTTCTATATCTCGCGGCACTGCATCTTACGGAAGCGGGGGAAATGGTGGCAATTGTTCCACGATCATTTTGTAACGGTCCCTACTTCAGCCATTTTCGTAAAAAGTTTTTCGAGATGATGTCAATTACGCATGTGCATGTCTTCAAGCGACGGGACCAAGCCTTTAGAAATGACAATGTTTTGCAAGAGAATATTATACTTCATGCTGTAAAGTCTGGAAGATGCAAAAGGGTGGTCGTATCAACAAGTCATGGAGCACAGTTTTGTTCTGATAGCAAATCAGGAGAACCTACAACCGTTGACTTGACCCACCGATTGATGGACTATCACGAATTGCTTCACCCACAGGATGTGGGGATGGTTATTCATCTCAAGGGGACAGATCAAGAGCAGGCTGTTGCTGAAAGTCTGTCCAGGTTTGAAGCAAGCCTCAATGATCTTGATGTACAGGTGTCTACGGGTCCCGTGGTTGGGTATCGTGTCCGTGACTATCTCTGCGCGAAGCATAAACGCAATTCAGTACCCTTGCTTTACCCTGCTCATTTCCAGCAAGGAGCTCTGAGATGGCCAACAACCCGGAAACCGAATGCGATTGCATTAACGGATGCCACGCGCAAGTGGCTTTTTCCGAATAAGGGACACTATGTAGTCACGAGAAGGTTTTCTGCAAAAGAGGAGAGACGACGTATTGTGGCGGCGGTGTATTCATCTGAGCTTCCTGCCGATCTAATTGGATTCGAGAATCATCTAAATGTCTATCATGCTGGGCGCAATGGATTCGCTGGAGACTTGGCGCGAGGATTGTGCATCTACCTGAACAGTACGCTGGTTGACCTATATTTCCGGCAATTTAGCGGGCATACGCAGGTCAATGCCACGGACCTTCGGGCTTTGACCTATCCAAACCGATTGGTATTAGAGCGGATTGGTAAACTTACAGAGGGGAAACAGCTTTCCCAAGAGATTATTGACACACTTATCACAGAAGAGATTGGACCCATGGCAGTCAACCCAGTGCGGATACAACAAAAGATTGAAGGAGCTATCAGGATACTGAAGGATTTGGGATTACCTTCAGAGCAACAGAACGAACGCTCAGCTCTCACATTGCTCGCCCTCTGCAATTTACCACCCCAATCAGAATGGCTGGACGCCGGGAACCCACTCATAGGAATTACACCAATCATAGATTACTGTCGGGATCACTACGGGACAAGCTATGCCCCCAACACGCGTGAGACCTTCCGTAGACAAACTATGCACCAATTTGTCCAAGCGGGTCTGGTTCTTCATAATCCAGACGATCCGTCCAGAGCAGTGAACAGTCCCAAGACCTGCTATCAGATCGCGCCGCTAGCATTGAAGGTTGTGCAAGCATACGGGACTGACGTATGGGAGACAGAACTGGCAGAATATCTGAAAGACAGAGAGAAATTAGTTGATCGGTGGGCAAAGGATCGGAAGATGGAAATGATCCCTGTCTCTATCCCAGGAGGACAAGAAATTTCACTTACGCCGGGGAGGCACAGCAAACTTATCAAGGATGTAATTAAGGAATTCGCGCCACGCTTTGCCCCTGGTGCAGAAGTCATCTACATTGGTGATGCTGGGAAAAAGATGGGGTATTTTAATAAAGAGTTACTTCACGGTTTAGGTGTGGTTGTGGATGAGCATGGTAAGATGCCGGATGTGGTCCTGTATTTTGGCAAGAGGAACTGGTTATTCCTTATTGAGAGTGTCACGTCTCATGGACCAGTTGATGCAAAACGTCAGGAGGAGCTAAAGACAGTCTTCGGGGAGGTACACTGTGGTATTGTATATGTCACTGTGTTTCCTGATCGGTCAACAATGGCAAAACATTTAGCCTCAATCTCTTGGGAGACTGAAGTATGGTGCGCTGATTCGTTAACACATCTTATCCACTTTGACGGAGAGCGATTTCTTGGTCCGTACGGGGATTAGTCTGAGGCTCGGCTGCTTAGACCTGAGAATGGGTGTTGGATTTGCAAAAACAATGGGATCTGTATAAACAAGTCAGAGCATCTTGGATCTTTGATGCCAGGGTAACCTTTACAGAGGGTCTATTCATAGTTGACTGAGTTGGCACAGTTGGGACTAAAAGAGCATGATGATGTGCTCCGAATCACAGGGTGAAATGTGGTTAATATGCACTTAACTTGAGTACATCATCGCCTGATATTTCCCGGAAATATAGACCATGTGTCTTAAATTTTTTGAGACTCATCTTTTGGACTGGCAATTCGTTGTGCGTAGTGGAAAAGGGGTACGATGGATGACGAGCTTATAGTTTGCGAAATGATAATAATGACAATAAAGTTGCTCATATCTTCCATTCTAGCTCTGACTTCTTTCCTCCGCGTGTAGGTCAGGGGATTCCGTGAAACTGATCTCCGCATCAACAAGTACACTAGGCGAGGAAACTATTTAACTGAGAGCTTATTATATTGGATGTCAGAGATAACCAACCCTGACGAGGTAAATTTAACTACACGCGCTTTCACCTTACTTCGTAGGTTGAGTGAGGATGGCAAGTTGACACCAGAAGAAATACACGAACTTTTACAGACCCAAAAGAAAATGGCATCTTCAGAGTTGATTCCCCAACTACAGAATAGCCTGGAAAGTTTGGGTAACCGGATAGATTCTGTCAGCGAAAAATTAGGTAACCGGATAGATTCTGTCAGTGAAAAATTAGACAGTTACAAGGAAGCGACGAACAGCAAGTTGGATGCTCAGAACAGCAAGTTTGATGCTCAGAACAGCAAGTACCATGTCTTGATCGTCATCATTTCCATAATCGGTGCTGCACTGACGATTGCGCTCGCAGTCAACTGATAAAGTCTGGGCCTTTCAGATCGTTTGGCCAGCGAATTGTCGAGCCTTAAAATAGCCGGTCCTGTTTGATTGGGGAAGAGCCTTTTAAGGAGTGGGTGTCAAATCTTAGTTCAAGTTCACCATTTCGCAGCTTTATAGCCCTACGAAATGTAGCCATATCCTGACGAGGTAAATTTAACTACACGCGCTTTCACCTTACTTCGTAGATTGAGTGAGGATGGCAAGTTGACACCAGAAGAAATACACGAACTTTTACAGATCCAAAAGAAAATGGCATCTTCAGAGTTGATTCCCCAACTACAGAATAGCCTGGAAAGTTTGGGTAACCGGATAGATTCTGTCAGTGAAAAATTAGGTAACCGGATAGATTCTGTCAGTGAAAAATTAGACAGTTACAAGGAAGCGACGAACAGCAAGTTGGATGCTCAGAACAGCAAGTACCATGTCTTGATCGTCATCATTTCCATAATCGGTGCTGCACTGACGATTGCGCTCGCAGTCAACTGATAAAGTCTGGGCCTTTCAGATCGTTTGGCCAGCGAATTGTCGAGCCTTAAAATAGCCGGTTTTTCATTAGCCGGCCCTGCTTGGTTGAGGAAAAGCCTTTTAAGGAATGGAGTGTCAAATCTTAGCCCAAGTTCAGCGTGCGCCTTGGAAAGGCGCTGCAGTCCTTTCCAAGGGATTACATCGATTACATCTTCTTTGGATCTAACAATCACATCGCTATGCAGATCGGTAATGCGGTTCCTGTGAGGCTTGCACAACGACTGGGCGAATACATAGTGCCTGTCAGAAAACTTAAGCATTTTGGAAGGTCCGATCTCGTTTTCGCCTTTAATTTTTTCAAAACCCGGAATTTTACTCTGCGGGTTTGATATCCTTTCTCCCAGTTCACAATTACTGCTCTTGGGCCTGAACATTTGCGCACGGATTCACGTCAATGGAGGCAAGCTGACGTGAATTTCGTGGGGGCTGAATGCAACTCTTCCGACTCCGACCGTGGAGTGGGATCGCACCACCTTCATTTGGTTGGGTCAACTACGCCGCTTGGCGCCACTCCAGGTACTGGCGTTCCTGCAACATCGCTCCCATGCGGCATAGGTTGGTGGCAACCACCGATGCACCGACCGTTCGGGCAAAGCCTGCCTTGCCTCCTTTGGTACGAATCCGGTCTCCGCCATGCTGCTCTAAACAATTAATCCGGGATTCTACCTGCGCATGTTTTCGGCGCCGGTTCTTAAACTCGGGGGCGGATTCTCGCGCACGATCCTCTTTCGAGAGTTTTCCCTTCTTGGGAAGAATCACATGCTTCAACCTTGACGTCAGTGCCTTCATGTTCGGCTTGGATGAATAGCCCCGATCAAAACTCATGGCGTGCACGTTCGGATAGGTCTTCTTGCACTGATCCACTAAATCCACCGTGAGGTCTACATCACACTCGGTCCACATAATCTGCCACATCAGGATGAATCGATGATCATTCTCTATGATGGAGACCGGAACCCCCAACTCGACCTTCTTCCCTCCACTCTTCCCCCTCTGAATCCAACGCGTATGGCGGGCATGCAGCGAATAGATCTTCTCATTGGAAGGGATCTTTTTGCCCTTCACCAAACGGCGCTCCACTTGGTCATGAAGCGTCCAGGCCAGCTCAGAGGCCGATTCCAGACGCGATATCCACGCAGAGTTTGGATCCAGCTTCTCAATCTCTTGAAGAACCTGATCACATCGCTGGATGCGCCAGGTGCAAAGCAAAAGATAGTTCTGCACCGCTTCAAGGTTCTTGGATTTTGCGTTCGTCTCCACAGCCCGGTACGCAGACTGGAGCGATCGCAATAGATGATCAGCCTGACGCCAACCGGGAAGATCACAGTTCCCGTCCAGTTCGCACACCTCCCAGGCCTTTATGGTCTCCCTGAAAAGCAAGCGGATCGCATCACGTAACATGCTCGGTCGGAAACTGAACATTCGTTTCCACCACATACGAATCACAGCGAGCCTCCATCGGGGCGTTGGGATCTTCCCCCAGTGCCTGCATCCCCACCTCCACAATGATCGGATTCAACTCCGCCCAAATCTCTTCGGTGATCAACGAAACATTATCAATGACCGTCTGCAATTCATATACATACCCGTCTCCAAATTCCGAATCGTCATGTTGTAACATCTGACGTAGTCGCCGATGTTCATTGGCCTCATCCACTAAGTGATCATAGTCCGTGTTCAGCGCCTGCTTCACAAGTGCCAATACAAGGATGCGCCAGTAGTGCATGCCCGGGCGCCCCTCGCGTTGACGGGTCGTTTTTCCGATCTTCTGTCGAAGAATTGTGAGGATTTGTTCCAACTGGAGTTTACTCTTCCAAATCTGTTGCAATGATCGGAGCACCCTGGCCATATCATGGCGGGATTTGGGGTTGATTTCTATCTGCTCAATCGGGATGACGCCAAAGGATGGAGCAGGATCAAATTGGTGTCTCATAACAGGAAAAATGGCGCTTTTGAAGGTTGAAGATTTTGCCCAAATTCGGGGATTAGTGCGCAAAAATGGACGCAATCGCCCCGGAATGAGACTCTGGAATGGTTCTACGCTGCAAAATCTGAAAAATCGACGTTTTCAAAAAAAATCTTCGCACAGAATCCATTCCGTGTATTCAGACGGAAATACCACACACAACGCTTCCTCGGTAGAATATCAGTGCTGAACTACTATTTTCGGACAGGCACTACATACTCAATACTGCAAGAAATTCCGAGTCTAATCATCAAGCCTAACGGAAATGTCTTACGACTCCCAACTATAATTAATGGGCCGAAAAGAGGGATATCGGGATTGCGAATCCCTCGAAAGCGCGAGAGTTACTCGCGGAATCCCCGAGATACTCACTGATTTCTCCTTACCTCGGGAAATTTACTTGTGCTACTTGAAAAGTAGCCATAGTGGAAAGGAGCCTTTGATCGGATTCTGCACGCCGGCACCTCTTCCATATGATGGATCTCTTATCCGATTTAGGAGTTCTTCAACTGCCCCGTAAGTCCCAATTCCATTATCTGATCTACAAACATGTCACATCTGGCGAAATTCGTACCGCTTCTGTTGCTCCTTGCTTTTCTAACATCAAAGTTTTCAAGTTTTGTAGTAGCTCAAGACGTTGAACAGTTACGTCTGTCGGCTGAACAGGGAGATGTTAATGCTCAATATAGACTTAGCACCTTATATGTTTCGGGCACGAACGACCTCAATCAAGACAAATTGGAAGCGGTGAAATGGTGCAGGCTTGCAGCCGAACAAGGACTTTCCGAGGCACAATATAGTTTAGGCAACATGTACTATACTGGCTACGGTGTGCCACAAGACGTACAAGGAGCTATCAAATGGTACAGGCTTGCAGCTGAACAGGGACACGCCTTCGCACAAAGTTCTTTGGGCAATATGTACTACAATGGCGATGGCGTGCCGCAAGATTATCAAGAAGCCGTCAAATGGTTCCACCTTGCAGCCGAACAGGGAGACACCCTCACACAATTGGCTTTAGGTCTCATGTACAGGACTGGTCAGGGCGTGTCGAAAAACGATCAAGAAGCCATCAAATGGTACCGCCTTGCTGCCGAACAGGGACACGCCGAGGCACAATTGGCTTTACTGGACTTGGGCGCCCCAATCAACGTACCTGTACCGGATGAGGAAGAGGTGATTGAGGAGCAAATGCCTCAGTTGATTGGAGGCATCGGTGGCCTACAGGCCAAGGTAAGGTCCCGCAAGTGTAATATTGAAGGCAGAGTGATTGTACAGTTTCTCGTAGATGAGAACGGCAATGTGAGCGAAGCTACCGTTTCGCGTGGCCTCGGGGATGGTTGTGATCAGGAAGCAATCAGGGTCGTCTCTCAGCATGCCGAGTTCATCCCTGGACGACAGCATGGACGTCCAGTGAAAGTAAAAATGACTGTCCCGATCGTATTCAAGTTGCGCTGATCCGCAAACTCCTTCCGAGGGAGTGCTTTGTGCCTATCTGGGGTGCAGGGGATGTTTTTGTGGGATATCTACCAGGAATACCGTCCTGTAATCATACCGCCAATGGGCTGTGGAAATTGACGGGAGATAGGGGGAATCGTAAAGATGGTCTATGCTACAAGATTACGTGTGGCTGATCGAAGAGGCATGCTACTCGGCTGTTTTCCAGTAACGCTGATCTAGTTTTAGTGGCTCGACGGTCCCTGTGGAAATATGGTGCATGATCTGCGCAGCATGGAAGCGCCCATTCTCAATGAACCAGCGGCTTGTACGGAGACCTCCACATACTGTCCCGGCAATGTACAGTCCGGGACGATTCGTTTCGAAGGTTTCCGCATCATGAAACGGGGTTCGGAATACATCATCCTGGATGGTAATTTTCAGTGCTTCCAGGAAGGAATAATCCGGGCGATAGCCAGTCATTGCAATTACAAAATCATTGCCTAGGGAGAACGGGCCCTTGGGACCACTGAGGATCAACCGATCTGGTTCGATTGAGGTTACCTGGGTATCAAAATGTGCAGTAATGCTGCCTTCTTTGATGCGGTTTTCAATGTCTGGCTTGATCCAGTATTTGATTTTATCAGACAGGGCACTACCGCGATGAATGAGGTCCACCTCGGCTCCATAATGATGGCATTCAAGGGCAGCTTTGGCAGCCGAATTTTTCGCCCCAATCACTGCCACTCGCTGCTCGGCATAAGCGTATGGCTCGCGATAATAGTGTGTGACCTTGGGGAGCTCTTCACCGGGAACGTTAAGGAGGTTCGGAATGTCAAAAAATCCAGTGACTATGACGACTTTACGACAGAGGTAGGTTCCCTTGCTAGTTACGACCGAAAAGTTGTTGTCCGTACCATCTACATGCAGTACTCGCTCATAGAGTCGTAGATCTAGGGATTCCACCTCGGCAACTCGGCAATAATATTTTAGGGCTTCCGGGCGTGTAGGCTTGGTAGATAGGGTTGGGAAGGGGTGGCCGCCAATCTCAAGAAGCTCAGCTGTGGAAAAGAATTCCATATGGGTTGGATAGCCAACCAGTGAATTGACGAGCGCTCCCTTGTCAATGATCGTGGCACTCAGGTTATGTCTTGCCGCCTGAATGCCGCAGGCCAAGCCTACGGGGCCGGCTCCTATGATTACGAGGTCCTTCATATGTACTGTAATGGGTGGGGCATGGTTGATACAGACCTAGGAAGGTGAATGTCTGAGTTGCTGAAAAAAATCCCGGAGTAACTCCTCTGCCTGATCTGCTTCTACACCGCTGACCACATCTACTTGATGGTTTAGGCGCTCATCTTGTGGAATATTGTATAGGGTAGAGGCACTGCCTGCTTTAACATCCATCGCACCAAAACATAAGCGATCCAATCGGGCCCATACAATTGCACCCGCACACATCGGACATGGTTCAAGAGTGACATAGAGTGTGCAGCCTTGAAGGACTTTGGATTGGAGGGTTTCGCATGCTGCAGTGATGGCAATCATTTCTGCATGGGCAGTTGGGTCTTTGAGGGATTCAACCAGGTTGTGCCCCCGTCCCACAATCTGCTTTCCGTGCACAACGACGGCTCCGACAGGCACTTCTCCCTTTTCTTTTGCCTGCTCAGCCTGCTGAAGAGCTGAGCGCATAAAGCGGCGATCTGGTTCAAGCAACCGCGAAAGTGCCATACTCTTTATGGAGTACGCCGTGTGCCAATGAACCGTAAAACGAGACCAACCAGGAAAAGGATAATCAGGATCGGAACCGCAGCCCTGGCCAGGCCTACGACTAGCCCGAGGATAAGATCAAACAGCAGGATCACTACCAAAGCCACAATCGCAATGATAATCCAGTTTAGAATCCGGTCAAGCCTCATGATGTAAGAGTTTAAAAATCACTCGGGAGATACGGTAAAATACTCGGATGTCGTGATAGCTGTTCCATCTCGATTGAATCCGCCAACCAGAATCACAGACCGTAACCCGACAGAAATAGCGGTATGGTGGTAGCGAGACGCCATCGCCTGGGAAGGTTCCATGGAAAAAAACTGATCGGTTTGTTCGTGGAGCAGTTCGATTTCCGTAGTGATCTCAGAGGATTCAAGACGACCTCCGACCACCGCAAACAGTCCGCTCAGAACGGGAGCGGTTGCGTGTGCCGTGCGCGGAGTCAGCAGCCCGGGTAATGGAGATAGGGTTAACTCAGCGCCACGTGGATATTCTATGCGCATATTTCCATTTACAGCTGTTCCATTGTCGAATTGGCTTCCCAATATAAAGTACGAACCAGGTGAGGCTTCGGTTACAGTATGATCGGCAATTGGCTGATCGATGAATGGAGCGGAAGTAATCGTATTTAGTGCGGTTAATCCATCAAGTTCAACCCTGAAAGTGCGCAGGTCTCTGCGCACTCCAAAGGAAGGACTGGAACCGTAGCGTACATCCCCATAACCTCCTATAAGGTCAAGCAGCCACTCGCCATTCACCTCACGAACGATGGCTACATGGTTTGTTCGACGGATTGGCTGCCCTTGTACAGGAAGTTCATTGAACGCAGGTTCAAGTCCGGCAGGAGTATAAAGTTCTACGGTTTCAATCAAATCGCTTACGCGGCTGGGAGAGTCAATTCGGCTACCTCCAACAATGAGTATCTGGCCGTCTGGAAGCACACTGGCAGTATGCCCGGTCCTTGGTGTGCGTAAACGCTCCTGCATTTGACTAAAGGTGTCGGATCCGCGACCCAAGAGGAATGATTCTCCCTGTGCAGGCCCCCCTCGCCGACGGGTTCCCCCAGTAACCATCAGAGTTCCGTTGCGAAGGCGTACAAGTGAATGCCCACCTCTTCCATCCGGCAGTACAGGAGCATCCTGAAAAATGCGATGGGGTAGGTAAGCCGCATAGGCAGTATCTCTTCGGGAAACTCCTTCCTGATCTGTTGCTTCCAGGAAAAAAGTATTCAGTCCAAGGCGTAGGTTGATTGAGGCTTGCCAGTACGCAGGCCCAGGGGGAGCGGGGTCCATGGGAACGCCGTTCAGATATACTCCTTGCACGGCCCGAAAATGTATAGATTCCACCCGGAGCGTAATGACCCTGGAAGTTTGTACCTCAGTCAAATCAGGCTCAACCACCACAAGCTCCGGCTCAGAAGTCTCTATAAACGGCCTCTCACATGCGAGGAATATCAGTCCAACCAACCACCAATTTCGCATGAGTCAATTCAGTCTTCAAAGAGGCCGGTAGCGTAGGTTATATGATCAAGCACGAGTGCATGTGCGGGTGCTGCTGGACCAGCTTCACGCCGATCTTGGGATGCCAAAATATCCCCTAGATCCTGAACAGACCTTTGTCCATGTCCGATTTCGAGTAAGGTGCCGACCAGAGAGCGTACCATACCATGCAGGAAACGGTCTGCCTCAACGACAAATTTCCAATACCCAGGCAATGTTTCGGGTTCCCACTGTGCATAGTATACGGTGCAGACACGATTGATCGTTGCACTCCGTGTTCGGCAGAATGCCCCAAAGTGATGGGTGCCAATCAGCAGGTTGCATGCATGATTCATACGTTCATAGTCTAATGCAGCAGGTATAAACAGGCGCTGATTACGGTCAAGTGCCAACGGTACACTGGAAATATGATAATGATACGTTCGTCTTCGTGCATCGTAGCGTGCATGAAAGCCATCATGTGTCTTCGCAGCTGCACGTACGGCAATGAGGGGAGAAAGCAGGCCATTTAATGCATTGACCAGGCGGCGCCATTGATCAGTCGGGATCGCTTGGCATTCAAAGTGAGCCACTTGCCCTCTCGCGTGTACTCCTGCATCCGTACGCCCCGACCCCGTGACCTGGAGTTCATCGCAACGCAGAAACGTTTTTAGGGCTTCTTCTACGTCCGCCTGTATGGTGGGATGAGTCTTTTGTCGTTGCCATCCGCTATATTTTGAACCATCATATTCCAATAGTAGTACGTACACAGGCATTGAGAGGGGGGATCAAAAAGGTGAGTAGGGAATTTTGACATACCCTGACCGCGTGTTTGTACACAAAATAATTGTTGCTGTTTGCCAACCCTCTCTGTTGAACAACAAGGTACTTGTCATATACGAGTTGATTGTCTATGGAGCCCATTGACTCAGGTTCAATCCGTCTTAACCAGCATCTGGTAAGTCGAAAAAAAGCATTCTATTCCCTGAATGAAGATCTCAGTGGGTACCTGAAGCGCTACGGAAGGCTTCAGACAAGGGGCGTTCGGTATCAGGACCTCGCCAGGTATGTTGAATCGGTGCCGCTCTATGACAAAGACGGCAACGATACTCTTTGGGCCAGTGTGATTTACCAACCCAACGAACAGCAGGAGATCGATCAAGACCTAGTCGTAACCTATGCAGATCTACGTGCTCATGGAGATCTTTCCATCATACAGCATCTCTATGTAGACCGCGTAGATATCTGTTTGTATGGGAATACGCTCCCCTACAGGGTTAGGATTGTGAATGCGCTCAATGAGAATTTTGACTACTACTACGTCAAACGAACAGATGCCAACCGCATCTATGGGCTTGAGCTTGAACATTTACTTTCCCCGAGTCGGATTGAGTATTTTGTTCGTGATGATACGACGATAGAGGAGCATATTGTGGGGGTTCCTGGCGATGTGTTTTTGTCCACGGCGATGCCAGAGAATCGGTTTGATCTAGTTCGCTTGGCCAAGCAATTCGTCAAATTTGATACCCGCTGCCTCTTACAGCTTTTAGGGGATATGCATACGGGAAATTTTGTTGTTGATATTACCCCGGATTTGGAAAAATACAACTACCGATTCCGCCCCATTGATTTTGATCAACAGAGCCATCACAGGAATATCCAGGTATATCGGCCGCAGGCATATGAGGCCAATGCTCCTTTTGTCGATGCTGTAAAGGATGTACTTCCGCCTGCTTCAATTGCACAATACCGTAAAGAAGAACGGGCATTGATGGCAAATCGTGTCCGTGTGAGTGACGGTCGTGTTCAGGCATTACTGGAAGTGATGCGCAAAGACCGTATTGCAGACCGCCATCATGTACAGATCCTGGCGGAGAGCTTGGGTGCATATCACGGAGACGACCAATTTGATGCCTGCGGCCATATGGGGGAGCTTGTCTATCGCTCAATCATGAGGCTGGATGATCGGTTGACAGGCCAGGAAGTTCGCGCCCTTGTAAATGATGAGGCAGACGAGGATTACTGAAGAAAAGGATTTTGCATTCGCTCAATCCCAATCTTGGTAGGTGGGCCGTGGCCCGCATAAACGGTCATCTCATTGGGAAGCGTGAGTAATTGTTGAAAAATCGACTCCATTAGCGTTCCCATATCCCCTCCAGGAAGATCGGTTCTACCGATTGACTGCTGAAACAGTACGTCACCCGCAATCACAAACTGACTGGCGTCATCAACAAAGCAAATTGAGCCGGGCGCATGCCCCGGTGTGTATAGAATTCTCCACTTTGCATTCCCAAACGTGATGGTGTCCTGCTCACGAAGCCATTTACAAGGTTTCGGTACGGGCTTCATGCGAAAGCCGTACAGGAGTGCCTGAGCGGGTGCTCCTTTAAGCCATATCGATGTGTCTGGGTGGGCTTGCCATAAAAGGTTGAATCTTTTGGATAATGCTGTGCATCCCAGGATATGATCAATGTGTGCATGCGTGAGCAAAAGATGTCGCACGGTCAGGTGTTTGGACTGGATATATTCGGCGATCTCTGCCTCTTCCTGATCATTTGAACAGCTTGCATCCACAATCACCGCCTCTGCGTTGTTATGGCAGACGTAGCTATTGGTAGCGAATGGGCTATGGGTGAAGGTTTTCACATGGGTAATGGACATTTAAATCAATGGAATGTTGGAGGTGCGATGATAATTACGAACTCTCCCTTGATGGCAGGTTTTTCACGGTAACCGTCAAGCAGTTCTTGTAGGCTTCCCCGATGAATTTCTTCAAATTTCTTTGTAAGTTCTCTGGCAATTCCCCCGACCCGCTGTTGTCCCAGCAAATTTATCAGGTCGGTCAGGGTACGAATCAACCGATGCGGGCTTTCATAGAGTACAACGGTGCGTGTTTCTGTGCGGATTGCCTCCAAGCGCTGATTGCGACCTTTTCGTACCGGCAGAAATCCTTCAAATACAAAGCGTTCCGAGGGTAGGCCGCTGGCAGTAAGGGCAGGGATCAGTGCAGTAGGGCCTGGTAAAGCCTGTACCGGGATGACTTCTTCCCAGCATAGGCGAGCCAGATAAAATCCGGGATCACTGAGTCCGGGCGATCCGGCATCACTGATCAGAGCAATCTGTTGTCCGGCTTTCATCCGTTCAACAAGCTGTCGTGCACGTGCGCGTTCGTTATGATCATGGTAGCTGATGGTTGGAGTGCGGATGCCATAATGTGCGAGAAGCACTCTGGAGGACCGCGTATCTTCACAGGCGATGAGGTCAACTGACTTCAGGATTTCGACAGCGCGAAACGTAATGTCTGCCAAATTCCCAATCGGGGTGGGGACCAGATAGAGCATTACGCGTCAATGGATCTTGAGACAGGAACACGCTGGGGATCCCTATCTGTCATTGAATTTCTGTAAATCATCATTGGCGATGGATGCGATTCGTCCAAGCGGAGGATTCAGTCTGCAGGGAGAGGGGATCGACTTTGTATACAATGCACTGGATGGGTCGGAAATTTATGAATCAATAGGTTCAGGTTTTGCGGCATAACCTGGTCGAGCTCTCATGTCAAGGGTCACTCGGATAAATAGCCAGATGCCGACCGTGCCAATCAGCATATTTGCACACCACATGCCGAGCCATGGACTGAGCAATTCTCGATCCGCCAGCTTCTCCCCCTGAACCAGTGTAACCCAGTAAAAAATAAAAATGCCAACTGCCAGGAGGCAGGCGGTTCCAAGTCCACCCCGGCGGACACTCAAGCCAAGTGGTATACCAATGAGGACAAAGATGAAGCAGGCAATTGAGATGGAATACTTCTTGTGAATCTCCACCTGGTAGCGACTGATTACCATTGCGGTTTGTTTAAGGTTTCTCCCTCTGCTAGCAACGGAACTTCGCGTATCCCGCCCATAATCGCGTGCTTGCTGGTATGTCCGACGGATCTGATCTGTTGTTAAGCCTTTCAGAACACTGCGTGGAGCGGTTGAATCTGCCTGAGGAGGATCTCCGTAAAACACGAATGGGGAAGATGTTTCATGCTTAGGGCTCATTGGCGGCATGGTTGATGATGCCTCCGATGAGAGAGGGTGCGGCATACTACTCTGAAGTTCGGCAGTCTGCTCCGCTAGGCGGTCCTTAAGAGAATCAACAATTTCAAACATCCGGTTCACAGGAGTTGAGCGATCGGATCGATATCCACCCGCTTGAGCATTGGTTTGAAGGCCGAGTTCGCTCAGATCAAGGCGTAAGCGAAAACGCTCAAAGGTCAGTTTCTCATACCGCTCAGTTGTCTGTACACCGGCAGGTCGATAGAGCCGATGCATTTCACCTTCTTTGAGGATCATGTCCAGGGAATTTCCCTGCGGGATTAATTCTCCATGTTTTGCCCGAATCGTTGATCCATTGGCAATCCCCTGTGTGTAGTCGTAAATGAGAATATCGTATAAAAGATTACCATCCCGCTGGCCGACTAGAATACTGTATTCGTCAATTTCCTGGTAGAAAATTCCCGGCTCCAGCTCGAACCCTGGCCGGGCACTTCGAATTGTCTGCCACATGTTGAGGGCCCTGAAATTGGATTCTGGAAGCAGTACATTATTGAAGTAAATCATGCCACAGGAGAGAAGGGCAGCAGCGGCAAGTACAGGCCAGGTGAAACTCCAGAGGGTGATGCCGCAATTACGGATTACGATCCATGTACGCGATTCTGCAAGCGAACCAAAGACCATCAGAGTAGCCAAAAGGGCAGACATGGGCACTGCCAGTACAACCATATAGGCAAGGTTATAGGCGATCAGTTCCAGAATGAGCCCGATCGGCAGATCCCGGCCAGCCAGATCTGGCAGAAACTTGATCAAAAACTGCATCAGCAAAAGGAATAGCAGAAGTAGCAACCAACCTAGAAATGGGCCGGGAAGCTGTTTCAAAACCATTCGATGCATGAGCGTCATTACTCGGGGGCTACGAGATCAGATGAAAAATTGAACCCGCTTGATCAATGGAAGAACCACGTTTATTGTCGTAACTTAGCGGTGGATTGCCTCATAAAACAAGCGTTTCGATCAGATAGTTCAGCAAATCTGCGGCGGTAGGGATTTAATGGTTTGAAGATGGATCATAGGTTCGGTGAATACGAGAGGATGACTGCACTAAAATCATGATTGCTCGCGAGGGGATGGCGTTGGTTGCCATAGCATTCGTTACAGGATTGATCGTAGCGGGACTCATACTCATGATCCCGGGTGTGCCGGAGTGGTTTGAATTCATTTTCGTTCCGCTCTTTTTGCCCGGATTGGGATTGATGGTCGCCTATTTTTTCAGAGATCCAGAACGTACAGGGCCACCAGATTCAGATGCATTAATCCTGGCTCCGGCAGACGGTAAAATTGTGGAAATCATTCAGGAGGAAGAACCACGGTTCATTGGAGGAATAACATGGAGAATTTCGATTTTTCTTTCCGTATTGGATGTTCACGTAAATCGGGTTCCAGTCAATGGGACGGTGCGTCACGTTGCATATAAACCGGGGGAGTTCCGGGTGGCATGGCATCCCAAAGCATCCGCCTCCAATGAACAGTCTCAGATCGGGATAGAGCATCCGTCTGGGAGGCGAATTTTGTTCAAACAAATTGCGGGGAGCCTGGCACGGCGCATTGTCTATCGGCTTTCGGAGGGAGACAAGATCAAAGCAGGCGAACGGTTTGGGTTGATTCGGTTTGGATCACGTATGGATATCATATTCCCGGCTGACATGCCGGTTAAAGTGAAGGTTGGTGATCGGGTACGTGCCGGGGTTAGTGTGCTTGGCGCCGTGCAGCCGATTCAGGGTGAATCTGTAGGGAATGAATGAGCAACCGTTAATCTGGGGATCGTCCCTGAGTGTTTGGTCAGATCCAAATCAAAACTATGCAGGATGTTTGAACAGCTTAAGGGCTGGGGCTGCAGCGAAATGGGAACAGTATCTCTGCGAGGATCTTCAAATTAGGCCTCATGGATATAAGACCAGGGGAGAGCATGGATGCGATCGTGGAATACTTCAGCGAATCAGGCAGGAGCCGATCTTATCCAGTATTCATAATAGAAATGCACATGGACGCTGGGTTTTATTTGTTCGATCTTCACCGACCATCTGGGCGTGCCCATGAGTGATCGAAAACGATCCGCTAAGTTGAGTTCTTCTCGCCGATCCACGGAGGATCGCAATGGGGTTTCCCAAGCACGCCAGCGGAGTCGGGCCAGTGTCGCAGTCCCATCTTTTTTTACACTCATGAACCTGTTCTGTGGGTTCGTGGCGATTACCCAGATTCATCAGGGGCAATTCGTATATGCATGCTATCTGATTATTCTTGCGGGCTTATTTGATTTATTGGACGGAATGGCAGCACGCTTAACACATGGTGCCAGCCTTTTTGGTGCAGAGCTTGATTCCTTATGCGATGTTGTATCGTTCGGTGTGGCTCCGGCCTATCTGATTTATGCGCGAATGCTGGAGGGCAGCGGAATGTTTGGCCTGATTATCAGTGCTCTACCTGCAATGTGTTCCGCAGTACGCCTGGCACGATTTAATGTGCAATTTTCGGAAGAGAAGAAACTTGACTTTGAGGGGCTACCAGCCCCCGTACAAGCCTACTGCATCATTGCCATTGTACTCAATATTGATCAGGAGACATGGCTCTTACGCTCAGGAATACTTGATATGGAGGTCTTCATTCCTGTTGTGGTACTTCTGTCTTTGCTCATGGTGTCTCTGATCCGTTTTGATGGGGTGCCAAGAATTTCATTTGATTATCTTCGCCAGTATCCCATCGCTTCAGGTGCTTATATCATTTCCGTGCTGCTGATCGGGTTTCTTCCGTATACAGGACTGCTGTTGGTTCTTTTGGTTTATGTCCTGGTAGGACTTACACGGGCATCCGTGCGATCTATTCGAGCGCGTATGGCGCTGCCAAGGTGAACTGCAGCAGCAGGTGCAGATTAGGTAAAATGGCTGGCCCTTCTATTTTCGGGGCGACCTATTAGGCTTCAAACCGCCGAATCACAGGTCAAAATCGTATCCGTATACATATTCTTCCCACGGAGAAGACACATACAAGTAACCTTTATGCAGGAGGAAATCTGCAGCAGCAACATTTTTTCTTTCTTCCGTGTTATTGATTGGGCGGAAGATAATTTTTCTTGCAAGCGCGTAATTGTCCCCAGACAAATCAAGAATATAATTGTCAATCCTATGCACTCTTGCAACTAGGTAACGGGAATTTATGAACGTTACCGTCTCTGTAAAACTGAAAGTCCCAGGCTCAGTAACTCCGGCTGGAACTCCCCCAGGGATACCTATAGGCTCAAAATTGCGGACGTCTTCTCCCTCAAAGCGGATCGTCCGAAGGTGCCTAAACTGATCGTCGTATATAAAGATATAGGGGAGCCCCATATATGCTATGGCGACTCGATCCCCTTCAGGAGAAATCGCTGCAATGTGGTTGTCTTCTCCCGACCGATCAGGCAGGTTTAAAACCGGAAGCAATTTTCCAGACTCAATCCAGGCATAAGGGGAAGAGGTACTACGAGTGCAAACCAACCAGAGGCCTCCTCTTGGGCATTCCAGAAGCATGTAGTCGGGAGAAACAGCGAGTTTCTGCCGCCAACTAGAGTAGGGGAACGAATTAACATAGTCAAAGTTCTCCGTGAATGCTTGTATGCGTCCCTGATCAAAGATGAATACGTGCGAACCGTTGTATTGTATCTTCCACAAGTTAGTAAACTCGCCAGGGCCTTTTCCTGGGCTACCAATTTTCCGGCTAAGATAACCGTCTGTTCCTATCGCAAAGATGGCCTCAGATTGACGATCAGAGACATAAACACTATCCCCTATTGCAATCATGTTCTGTGGTCTGCCAAGGATTAGCGAGTCAGTCGGGACACCTAATCTGGTGCTAGCAACCCATCTTTCCGCATCAATGTCTGTATTGACCACGAAGTGGGGAGCAGAAGCCAGCAAGCTGTCAATGATTGGAGAGTCTTCAAATCTGGTGAGAGGTATTTCCCCGCTCTGACATGCTGCAAGGGGTAATAAAAGAAACAGTACCCCCACACGCCCGCAACCGAAGAGGGAAGAATTAATAAACCACATCTATCTATTCCTGACTTACTGTGGGGGTATTGTTCTACACTATTCAAATATGACGAAAACACCGCACAAACTACCTCCCCAAGCTCCGCTCCCACCGCCAGACCAAGTACCATCGTCTCCGCAATCGATCATCATCGACCATGAATCTTCAGAGGTAGTAACACTGGTCGTACATTCGCCAGTGTTACAGGTGATAGTGATCTCAGGCCCAGAGTCAGCGGTCTGTGCAGAAAGAACAGCCCCGAAGAGGAAAATATGCTTGCGCAAGCGAAATTGAAAAGCTTTTTCATTGTTAAAATGAGATTGGTTACTGTTGAACGAGCCGCAACATAGAAAAAATAATGGTTCTAAAAACAGCCTTCACAAAAAATTCACAATCTCTGGGATGAGTTCGAAGTTAGGAGCATGGATCACCCCATGCCAAAACGGCCATCATTTTAGATGAGATCGCCATAATTTCGTCCAGATCATACAAACGTGTCGAAAAAGGACAAGCGGCTGCGGATGATCCGATGATGGAAAGTTTGACACCGGGATCACGAAACGAAACCACTGTATTTCGTCCCTCTCGGTTGCTCTAAATTTTGCTTGATCACATTCCCCAGTGCGGTTTAGGCAAAATGAACGACCTAGATATATAACCCTGTTGTGGGGGGATGGTGTGAATGCAATGCAAGCACCATTATGTCCTAATAACCTGGACCGTTTAGCGCGATTTTCCCTTGGTCTGGAGAATTGTTACATGAACGGACATTCTGTCATGCTCATGAGTAAGTGGAGATCCCATTTTGGGGAACCACTGAATCTTGTCCAAGTGCATCATGGCAGAACAGAACTCTGACTCGTTTAGTCAATCCACCCGAGTCTCACAGTTGCTTCGGAAGTCTGGAATCAAGGCAGATGAAGCAACCGAACTCAACAAGGATTCTCTGGAAGAGGCAGAGATCCGGGTTGAACCAGTCCCGAGTGGCTGGAGAATGAATGTCCAGGCAAGCTTGCAAAAGCCGTCCTGCACATGGATGAATCCCGCCTCCTATATTCATATTTTCGGCGAATGGTCGGAGGTATCTGTCCTACAAAAAAATACTTCCCTGACCCTGACAAGCTTCGAAAACTGCATCAGTCCTACGAAGCCGCGATGAACTTGCTCGGCACGGTGTCAAATCTAGAGGAGATCAAAAAGATGCTCGCTCAGGGATATACGCCCGGGGGTGACTGGATAACGCCCGGGGAAAGCAGAATTAAAAGCTACGGGAACGGTGAGGGAAACAAAGGAACTGGTTGACGAACGAACAACACAAACCGGAGCAAGTCCAGTTCCCAGGACTGTTACAGAACCGGAAATACTATCGAGGACAGCCCAATCAGCGGGTCAACTAGATCTGGAACCAACTGCAAGACACCCTGCATCTGCTACGGAAAACCGAGCGGCATCTGGAACATGTCAAATGGGAACGGGACAAGAGCGTGCAGGATAAAGACAAACTAGCGAAGATGTTCTTGAAAAACGGAGAAGGGCGTCAGCAGAACCTCGAAAATTGGCCTTCGTCCCCGACTTGCTACCTCATTGTTGCTAAGAATTAATGAGTGAGAGTATAAAAGATGAAATTAATCGCCATCTGGAAGCTCACCGTTGAAGCAGACCCTAAATTGCGTCCTCCTGGCCATTCCCAGCCATCTCCAATATCCTGGTTATAGCAGATGATAATCATTGGCCTGCCTGCATCATCGAATACAGCGTAGTAGATGTCATCTTCTGGTGCAAAACGCATTCCGCCCCAACGCCAGGAGCCACCGTTTTTCGTAGAAATAGCTGCATCCGGATCAATATCGTAATAGATCTGCCAGATTGGATGATCAGCAGTGAGTTCGATTGGCTCGCGGTCCGGGTAGACCCGCTTGATATTGTCATACATATTATTCCACTGCGGTCCGGTATATCCGCGTCCATAGTCATGAAAATCGTCAATAATCAAGAACCCGCCCCGATCAAGATAGCGTCTTAGATTCTCCACCTCTTGTTCATTTGTGCGCCAATATCCAGGCTCAGTCAAGTAGAGTACCGCGTATTCAAAAATGTTGGGATCCTTTAATGAAACCACTACCGGTGGTCCTTCCAGTTGGAGCCCGGTCGTTCGGCTGATCGCCTCGTGCAGATTATATTCTGCGGTAGGATAATCCGTAGCCCAGGCACTTTCGCGGAATCCGGGATGACTTTCATACCAAACGCGTGCAAACTGAAACCCCGCATCCTGCCCATTTGTGGGCAGCGCACACATGATACTCAGGGATAGATAAACTGTCAGATTTACGGCGAAGCCCTGATTGAGCATATCGTTGCAGAGGTACTACCGGGTTGACGGTTTCATGATTTCTGTAAATGCACCAAAGAATTGCGACATTTCATCTTCAGTTCCGATGGTTAAACGGCACCAATCCAGATAGGGTGGAAACGGGCGTCCGACCAGGATGCCATGAGAAGCCATTGATTGCTGAAATTCTTCAATGGGACGACCAAGGTGGAAGAATACGAAGTTGGTATGCGATTCAACAACCGAGTGCCCAAGTTCCCGCAATCTGCGAGTAGTTTCAATACGACTGTTCTCGATTTGAGTTTTACTGTAATTCAGGAATCGGCGATCTTCAAGGGAGGCGATGGCAGCCCGGAGTGCCATAATATTGATGTTGATCGCTGTACGGTAATTGCGGAGACGTTCTGCAATGTCTGGACGAGCCAGAGCGTAGCCCACGCGTAATCCAGCTAAGCCATAGACCTTTGAAAAAGTTCGTGAGACGATCACATTGGCTCCTGCCCTGACAAGAGGTACAGCACTACTGTAGCGGGGGTGAGTAACTAATTCGTAGTAAGCCTCATCAACTAGGATCACAGATCGCCGGGAAACCCGAGTACAAAACTCGGTGAGCTCGTCTTTGTCACAAATCGTCCCGGTTGGATTATTTGGATTGCAAACAAAAACCAGCTTTACATTCTGGGTTGTCCGGGAATCCATAAGAGCAAGGTCAATACTCTTGTCCGCTTTAAGAGGGACACGATGAACCCGTGCTTCAATGGAGTTTGCATAGTTCTCCAGTCCTTCGTACGTGGGATACGCGGTGACGATTTCGCCATCACCAAGCCCATATGCCATTGCTGCCATGCGGAGAACTTCACTGGACCCGGCTCCCAGAACTACATGCTCTGGCCGAAGTCCTTCGCGAGCAGCAATCATAGCTTCTAGACTGCGGTAATGTGGGTAAGGATAGAGATTGGCTTCATCCAGGGACTCAAGCATTGCCGTTCGCGCAGAACGTCCGGGGGCGTAGGGGTTTTCGTTGCTGTGAAGGCGAATCGGGGTTTGATCCGATCCTGGAGGTGTGGGAGTAAAGCCGGGCAGAAACGGCAGGGTGGTGCCTGCAACACTGAGGCGAATCCAGTCACGACGATTCATGATGTAAGGGTTTAAAGATGTTATTGGAATTGATGATCAGGGATCAGTCAGGTGTTAGCAGGCAATCCATTTATTGGCTTGTGCACTTTGAAAACATGCATCAATGACTCTCATATTGTTCAGAGAGTCGGCAATCGGAGTACAAAACGGCTTCCCGTCAATTGCAGTGGCTGCGAATGCATCACACTGCTCCGAAAACTGACTTATCGGCCCCAGAGTGTGAATCGTCCGTTCGAGATCTTGCTGGAGGTCCAAATACGCGGGCTCATCTGGGGGGATATTGAATGGGGTTTGCAGCGTGATCTTTCCTTTGGTACCCACAAGTACAACATGTTCAGCCCTCTGCATCTGAGTCGCACAGACGACAGTGGCGTTACCCTGAGGAAAATCCAACAGAACGGTTGTAAATGTGTCTGTTTTGAATTGAGGATGTTGCTCAGCGTATGCACATACTCGGTTGGGCTCCGAACCATATAGCCAGCGGGCAACAGAAATCCCGTAGCAGCCAATATCCATGAGCGCTCCGCCGCCAAACTCCAACTTATTCCGAATGTTGTCTGGATCCCTGTTGTCGTAGGAAAAGTGAACGTGAACACTTCGCAACTCACCGATATAATTGGAGCGAATCCATTCGCGTGTACGTGTCCACTGCGGATGGTGGCGGTACATAAATGCCTCCGCAACAAGTTGTTTAGGATATTGTCGGGATACGCTCAGGAGATGCTGCACATCCATTTCATTGAGTCCCAATGGTTTTTCACACAACACATGTTTTCCCGCCTTGATGGCTTTGCAAGCCCATTCAACATGTAAGTGATTTGGTAACGGGATGTAGACGGCATCAATCGTGTTCAGTTGGATCAGGTCATGATAGGTAGGACAGATTGTGGGAATCTGATGGGTTTCAGCAACTTGCTGTGCCAAGTCAGGGTTTCTGGAGGCAATGGCGACCACTGTTCCACGTTGGCTATCCTGAATAGCGGGAATAACTTTCTGCCTTGCGATGCGGGCGCTTGAGAGGATTCCCCAACGAATTTTACTCATTTTGATGTGAGATCAACGTGCGTAATAACAGAGGCGCTTACGTAGGTCTTTAAGTGCAGTCAGAAGATCCTCTAATGGGTCGCATGACGAGGCTACTAATCAATTTTTCGCACCTTGATATTGCGGAAGTGAACCTCATCTCCATGATCCTGCAAAAGAATATGGCCTTGCTGCCAGTGTCCAAATCCCTCCCAAACAACATATTTACTTCTGGCTACCAGGGCATCAAAGACGGGGGTTCCACGCTCATACTCCAGAACTTTACGATCATTGAGCCAATGCTCTACATATGCCCCCTTGAATTCGGATTGCGTCATTCGGCTTCCTGTGACGGTGTCATCTACTCGTGTCCCGGTCACGACAATGCGGGCCCGGTTCCATTGACCGGGTTTGTGAACGGTCTTTCCTTCGTGCGCTGGAATCAGGTCGTAAAGGGATCCCAGGGTTCGGTTACCGCCAGCCCCTTGTGTGGCATCAGGGTGGCGCTCATCATCGAGGATTTGGTACTCCAGGCCGATGGCAGAGGCATCACTCCCATACGATTCAGTGATATAGTATTTGATGCCGCTGTTTGCCCCTTCGACAAGCTTAAAATCCAAGCTGAACTCGAAGGTGGAGTATTCATCAACGGTCACGATATCTCCTCCGTGAGCTGCCTCAGCCCCCCCGGAGGCCTCAACCATCAGGATGCCGTCTTGAACTTTCCAGCCTTTCTCCGGGAAGGCTTCTTTGCCTGCCCCTCGCCAACCATCTGTGGTATTACCATCAAATAACAGAAAAAATCCTTGTGCGATCTCCTGCTCACTGAGTGAATTAGGTACGAGGTTCACCACATAATTGTTTGTCCAGTCACGAGGTGTGACGTTTTCATCCATAATTCTAATATTTCGCCAGCGTACGTTACGCCCAGACAGCTCTGACCGGTCGACGCTATGTACCTGCAGCGCGATAAAGCCCGAAGCAGTCATGTTATCATAAAGTGCAGCACAGGGCACATCATTCACCCATGTTCGGATGGAGGGACCGATAGCTTCGATGTAGTAAAGGTTCCATCCCTGTGGATTAAAAGCTCCACGGCAGTCTTCATTTACCGAAAGAGGATATAACCAGCCTCTTCGGGCCTCGTCATAGATGCCTCCACTCCAGGCTCGGGGACTGGGATCAATTTCTACCTGGTATCCATGAACCCGGCCGTTCAAATAAGCTTCCTTGGATTGGCTCCGAATTTGAATACCGGAATTGATTTCAGGATCAACCCATACTTCGACACTGAGCGCAAAATCGCCGTAGGATTGCTTGGTAGCTAGAAATGTGTTGGGAGTATTTTCAGAGGTCGTTCCAGTGACTTCGCCATTGGAGGCCGCATAGGTCGCTTCGCCTCCGAGTTTTTCCCATCCAGAAAGGTCATCTCCATCAACAAGTGAGGTCCATGTCTGTGCGTAACCAGTTGATACGACACAAAAAGTGGCTAATGAGAGCGTGAGTATACGTAACATGATAGAGAGGGCATGTGAGTTGTAGATATAAGATAGGGAATGGAGCGTCACAGGAGAGATGTTTTTGTATCTTTAGTCGCCGGTAACAAAAGAAAAATCAGTATGATTACAAGGAGAGATTTTTTAGCTCAGTCAGGAGGGGGGATTATCATGGCAGGTCTTCCCAAAAAAGCGCCAACCATTCAGGATGCGATCAATTTGATCATGAATGAAATCCCGGGAGCACCGTGGGATTCAACCGTAGATACGATCAAATCGGGAGATCCATCCCAGCCGCTGCGCGGTGTTATCACTACGTTTCTTGCGACTCATCGAACGATTGATTATGCGGCGCAGCATGGTGTGAATCTAATCATTACGCATGAGCCTACCTACTATAACCATCTGGATGAGACAGATTGGCTTGAGGAAAATCCGGTGTATCAAAAAAAGCGGAAGACCTTAGAAGATCATGGGATTGTAGTGTGGCGATTTCATGATTACTGGCACGCACACAAGCCGGACGGCATTGCTACGGGTGTCTTGAAACTGCTTGGTTGGGAGGCATACGCGGAGGTCGGTCAACCTCAATTGTGCCAGATTCCCCCTATATCACTGGCAGAACTATCCCAATTTATGAAAGCAAGGTTCGGTGCGAAGCGGATTCGCGTGATGGGTGATGCAGGGATGTTGTGCAGCAGGGTAGGGCTACTGGTCGGCGCCGTAAGCGGAAGACGACAGATTGAGATGCTTTCTGACGTGGATGTCCTTGTGGTCGGAGAAGTACGGGAGTGGGAAACAACGGAGTATGTTCGTGATGCGAATTGGCAAGGGGAGCAACAGAAGGGACTGATTGTGATTGGACATGCACTCAGCGAAGAGCCGGGGATGGCGTGGCTGGCTGAGTGGTTGAAACCAAGGTTACCCAATACAATCGTGGTGCACCAGCCCAGTGGTGATCCGTTTTACTTCACTTAGTCGGGGAAAATGTGAGGCATAATGATAAGCTCGCGGTTACATCTGCTCAAAACTCGGTTTTCAATTTGTATTTTGGGTACGTGTTCTGTGAGGCTAAGGGTTTGTGGTATTTTTGAAATGGTTGCGCCCTTGATTCTACATGGGAAACGCGGTCCCTTGTAGAGGAACCGGGGAAGTCAGCGATTCGATCCAGGCTCTCAGCGAAGCACTGCCTTTTCGGGCCCGAAGGTCTTTAGATTTGGCTACTCAATAGGAAAAAAGAGACATTTGGCTGCAAATCACTTCGGAGTGTGGTGAGCGAATATCCTCGCACGGTAAGGGCTTCGGTAACGACTGAAGCTACTCCTCAACCGAAGGAGCGTAGTTTGGAAATACTACTTACACAGCAGTCATTTCTCATCGGGCGGAATGAATTTGTACCGGAGAATGATAGGATTACCATAGCTCCCATCGGGAAGTATTTCATTATCGTCAGCTGCGTAAAAGTATCCATTCCCAGCCGCCTGAGGAAGGGCAGAGGAAATCGTACTGCGTGCCGGAAATTGTTCCGAATTGCTGGCGATGCTTAAACCAAGTTGTTCAATCGCAGGAACATCGCTTGAGTGCCACTGAGCATCCAAGTCCCCATAGACGACCATCCGGGTTGACCCATCCAGTGCAAAGAGCCCAATCGTAGACGGATATTCTTTTCGCCGCCTTCGATGATTTTTGTCATCTGGAGGAGCATCGGACAAATCCTCTGGTCTCCACTCGAAAAAATCGGGTCTGTATTGGATTCCAGCTGAACTGGATCGGACGGGTGTCGCGTCCATGCTTTCGACATAAAGATAGTATGGACCATCGTCGAAGCAATCAACAGATCTGCCTGCTTGCCCCACATAGTTCTTGTTCAGATAAATCAGGCGTGGTGGTTCAATGAGAATTTCTCCAATCTTCTCAAGCATCGGTGAATACACGTTGGCCGTAGCTTGCTCCTCAATCCAAACCTGTTGCGCAAATATTGAGTCCTCATAGGTACAAATTGCCTTTGCATAGGGTGTCAATAGTTTGGTGTCTGCATAACAGCTTCCGTCTAAATTGAAGACAACGGCTGGCCCTGCGAATTGCATGGTGACTATGTGTTCGTTCCCGAGAAAACGGGTACTCCACGGGTAGAAGAACACGTCGTCAGACAGACACGCAAACGCGGAATAAGATTGTAGATGGTCGCCTGACGAAGAGAATAGATAGGTTATATTGGCCTGATAGTCCGAAACTAGGATCTCCCCTCTTAGATTGACATCAATAAATATGATCTCTCCAATCAGGATAGATGGATCCAGCCGCAGTGTATCCTCCAGCACAAATAATTCATCAAAGGGTACTGTTGGTGAACGAACGGTGTGCACTGCTGATTCCTGCGATTGGCAACCCGTCGAAAATAGGACGATCAAGAGGACCAATAGCGGAGCGGGAATCCTATTTCGCATGAAAAATTGCGATCCTGAACTTCTGTGAAACAACTTTGTAGGGTAATGTTAAGTTCAATGGTAGAGTCTGGAAGTATCTTCACAGGCAACTCTTGTCTGTGCCCTGGTGCCGTAACAATCAATGTATGCGGACCGGGTGGAACCCGATTCAATACGTAGTGCCTGTCCGAAAACTAAGCATTTTTTGGGAGGTTCGATCTCGTTTTCATCTTTAATTTTTTCAAAATCCGGAATTTTACTCTGCGGGTTTGATATCCTTTCTCCCAGTTCACAATTACTGCTCTTGGGCCTGAACATTTGCGCACGGATTCACGTCAATGGAGGCAAGCTGACGTGAATTTCGTGGGGACTGAATGCAACTCTTCCGACTCCGACCGTGGAGTGGGATCGCACCACCTTCATTTGGTTGGGTCAACTACGCCGCTTGGCGCCACTCCAGGTACTGGCGTTCCTGCAACAACGCTCCCATGCGACATAGGTTGGTGGCAACCACCGATGCACCGACCGTTCGGGCAAAGCCTGCCTTGCCTCCTTTGGTACGAATCCGGTCTCCGCCATGCTGCTCTAAACAATTAATCCGGGATTCTACCTGCGCATGTTTGCGGCGCCGTTTCTTAAACTCGGGGGCGGATTCTCGCGCACGATCCTCTTTCGAGAGTTTTCCCTTCTTGGGAAGAATCACATGCTTCAACCTTGACGTCAGTGCCTTCATGTTCGGCTTGGATGAATAGCTCCGATCAAAACTCATGGCGTGCACGTTCGGATAGGTCTTCTTGCACTGATCCACCAAGTCCACCGTGAAGGCTACATCACACTCGGTCCACATAATCTGCCACATCAGGATGAATCGATGATCATTCTCTATGATGGAGACCGGAACCCCCAACTCGACCTTCTTCCCTCCACTCTTCCCCTTCTGAATCCAACGCGTATGGCGGGCATGCAGCGAATAGATCTTCTCATCGGAAGGGATCTTTTCGCCCTTCACCAAACGGCGCTCCACTTGGTCATGAAGCGTCCAGGCCAGCTCAGAGGCCGATTCCAGACGCGATATCCACGCAGAGTTTGGATCCAACTTCTCAATCTCTTGAAGAACCTGATCACATCGCTGGATGCGCCAGGTGCAAAGCAAAAGATAGCTCTGCACCGCTTCAAGGTTCTTGGATTTTGCGTTCGTCTCCACAGCCCGGTACGCAGACTGGAGCGATCGCAATAGATGATCAGCCTGACGCCAACCGGGAAGATCACAGTTCTTGTCCAGTTCGCACACCTCCCAGGCCTTTATGGTCTCCCTGAAAAGCAAGCGGATCGCATCACGTAACATGCTCGGTCGGAAACTGAACATTCGTTTCCATCACATACGAATCACAGCGAGCCTCCATCGGGGCGTTGGGGTCCTCCCCCCAGTGCCTGCATCCCCACCTCCACAATGATCGGATTCAACTCCGCCCAAATCTCCTCGGTGATCAACGAAACATTATCAATGACCGTCTGCAATTCATATTCATACCCGTCTCCAAATTCCGAATCGTCATGTTGTAACATCTGACGTAGTCGCCGATGTTCATTGGCCTCATCCACTAAGTGATCATAGTCCGTGTTAAGCGCCTGCTTCACAAGTGCCAATACAAAGATGCGCCAGTAGTGCATACCCGGGAGCCCCTCGCGTTGACGGGTCGTTTTTCCGATCTTCTGTCGAAGAATTGTGAGGATTTGTTCCAAGTGGAGTTTACTCTTCCAGATCTGTTGCAATGATCGAAGCACCCTGGCCATATCATGGCGGGATTTGGGGTTGATTTCTATCTGCTCAATCGGGATGACGCCAAAGGATGGGGCAGGATCAAATTGGTGTCTCATAACAGGGAAAATGGCGATTTTGAAGGTTGAAGATTTTGCCCAAATTCGGGGATCAGTGCGCAAAAATGGACGCAATCGCCCCGGAATGAGCCTCTGGAATGGTTCTACGCTGCAAAATCTGAAAAATCGACGTTTTCAAAAAAAAATCTTCGCACAGAATCCATTCCGTGTATTCAGACGGAAATACCACCCACAACGCTTCCTCGGTAGAATATCAGTGCTGAACTACTATTTTCGGACAGACACTACTTACACAGCAGTCATTCCTCGTCGGGCGGAATGAATTTGTACCGAAGGATGACGGGATTACCATAGCTCCCGTCGGGAAGTTTTTCATTATCGCCAGCTGCATAAAAGTATCCATTCCCAGCACCCTGCGGATAGACGGGAGGAATCGTGCTGCGTGCCGGGAATTGTTTCGAATTGCTGGCGATGCTTAGACCGAGTTGCTGTCCACCTGTGTGAGCATCGCTTAAGTGCCATTGAGCATCCAAGTCCCCATAGACGACCATCCGGGTTGATCCATTCAACGCAAAGACCGCAATGGTAGACGGATACTCTCTCTGTCGCCTTAGCTTGTCTTCGTCATCTGGAGGAGCATCGGACAAATCCTCTGGTCTCCACTCGAAAAAATCAGGTCTGTATTGGATTCCAGCTGAACTGGATCGGACGGGTATCGCGTCCATACTTTCGGCATAAAGATAGTATGGACCATCGTCGAAGCAATCAATAGTTCTGCCTGCTTGCCCCACAAAGTACATATTCAGATTAATCAGGCGTGGTGGTTCAATGAGAATTTCTCCAATCTTCTCAAGCATCGGTGAATACACGTTGGCCGTAGCTTGCTCCTCAATCCAAACCTGTTGCGCAAATATTGAATCCTCATAGGTACAAATTGCCTTTGCATAGGGTGTCAATAGTTTGGTGTCCGCATAACAGCTTCCGTCTAAATTGAAGACAACGGCTGGCCCCGAGAATTGCATGGTGACTACGTGTTCGTTTCCGAGGAAACGGGTACTCCATGGATAGAAGAACACGTCGTCAGACAGACACGCAAACGCGGAATAAGATTGTAGATGGTCGCCTGACGAAGAGAATAGATAGGTTATATTGGCCTGATAGTCCGAAACTAGGATCTCCCCTCTTAGATTGACATCAATAAATATGATCTCTCCAATCAGGATAGATGGATCCAGCCGCAGTGTATCCTCCAGCACAAATAATTCGTCAAAGGGTACAGTTGGTGAACGAACTGTGTGTACTGCTGATTCCTGCGATTGGCAGCCCGTCGAAAATAGGACCGTTAAGAAGACCAATAGCGGAGCGGGAATCCTATTTCGCATGAAAATTGCGATCCTGAACTTCTGTGAAACAGCTTTATAGGGTAATGTTAAGTTCAATGGTAGAGTCTGGAAGTATCTTCACAGGCAACTCTTGTCTGTGCCCTGGTGCCGTAACAATCAATGTATGCGGACCGGGTGGAATTCGATTCAATACGTAAGACCCATTTGATGCTGTTGCGGCTCCCAAAGTTAGTCCGTCAATTTGTAGATTGGCTCTACCAACGGGATTACCGTCAATGTCTCGAATGAATCCCTCAAGGCTTCCAGTTGACACATCTACCTGTGAAGGTTTCAACGAAGTGGGGTCTTCAGATTTTGAGTCCGATAGAGACACACTATCCGAACTCAACATATGTTCAGAGGCGCTATTATCTTGATTTGCAACCTCCTCGGGGTTTTGACAACTGGTTTGAAGAATGAGAAAGATGGTTAGAATGCACACCAAGCAGGATCTGGCCATGATGATTGATGTATCAGGGATTATTTATTGGATGGGTTATACCACGATTTGTATGGAATGATTGATTTGGAGTTCAACCAAATATACTAATGGAAAGAGATTCCCTTGCAGTGAGGGATACGCATTCAGCAAGAGAGGATATGGGCTTAGCGTTCGCATCCGCTGAAAACCCGGTTCCCAATTTGTATTTTGAGGCCTAAACATTTTTAATTGATCTCATGCCCGGTATCATGTCCAGTAGGTTGGGAGCCTCTGCTCCAGTTACATTCTTTCTTTTGATGTCTTGTACAGCATCCGTTTCAACAGGGGTTTTTGACGGACTCACTGATGTTGGAAATCCTTCTCTGAAGGGAAGTCTGACTTATGACCGTAATACGGAGGTATATACGGTCACTGGGGGTGGTGCGGATATTTATGGGACCAGTGACGAGTTTTTTTTCGCTTGGAAAGAGGTGACGGGAGACCTTGTCCTGAAAGCGGATGTAGAATTCACAGACACGACAGGTCACCAGTATCGCAAGGCAGGATGGATGGTGCGTGATAGCCTGGATGCAGACGCTGCCTATGTAGATGCTCTGATCCATGCTGATGGGTTGATCGCCTTGCAGTGGCGTTCGGAGCAGGGAGGAGAAACCTATGAAGTCACGACACCGGTTTCCGCTCCGGCGACACTCCGCCTTGAGCGTACAGCAAATCTGTTCACACTCTATCTGGACAGACCAGCACAGAAAACCGTCGTTGTAGCTAATGTCACGGTAGAGTTACCGCAAACCGCGTATGCGGGCCTGGTGGTTTGTGCCCACGATTCCACTGCCGAGACAACTGCGCGTTTCGAGAATGTTCATCTGGAAGAGAACGAAGTGGTTGGCGAGCGAATTGTAGAAAGCACACTCGAAATTATTGATAGCCAGAGTGGTGAGCGCCAGATTGTTCGACAGGCAGAGGAGCATTTTGAAGCTCCCAACTGGTCGCCGGATTCACTCACACTGCTCTACAATAGCACAGGGCGCCTCTATCATATGCCCTCAACCGGCGGAGAGCCCCAAATGCTTGAGACTCAGTTTGCTGATCGGTGTAATAATGATCATGGGTACTCCCCTGACGGGACAGAAATTGCACTCAGCCATAACACATCGGATCAGGGGTCTCTGATCTATATCGTGCCTTCTGCGGGTGGAATGCCCCGGCTAGTTACTGAATTAGGGCCATCCTATTGGCACGGCTGGTCACCAGATGGACAAAAGCTTGTTTATTGTGCACGAAGGAATGACAATTTCGATGTGTATGTGATTGGGCGGGATGGGGGCGAAGAAGTGCGGTTGACAGATGCCGAAGGCCTTGATGACGGGCCGGAATACTCCCCGGATGGTCAGACGATTTATTTCAACTCTGTTCGCACAGGCCAGATGAAGATCTGGCATATGGATCCAGATGGCGGCAATCAGACACAGGTGACCCCAGACGATGAATACGGAGACTGGTTTGCACATCCATCTCCAGATGGCAACTGGATCGTGTTTTTATCCTACGATAAATCTGTAGAAGGACATCCCCCGAATAAGGATGTAAAGCTCCGAATCATGCCTGCTGGCAGTACACAGGATCCAAGGATCATCGCACACCTGTTTGGTGGGCAGGGAACCATCAATGTCCCGTCATGGAGTCCGGATAGCCGCCATTTTGCCTTTGTCAGCTATCGCCTGGTTGGTCAGAGTAGTCTGGATTAGGGCGGGGCATCTGCACATCCACTGCGCCTCGCCATGTTTCCAGCCGGCGCAACAGGTCCCGGGTTAAACCAGGTTCAAATTGACTGATGTCTATGGTTTCTCCCGGATCCGAGTCGAGATCATAAAGCTCGGCGGCATCGTTCTCGAACCATTCAATGACCTTATATCTCCCGGAACGCACCGCTCCTGAGGGGCGGTTGGCGGAGCCATGATAGTGGGGAAAGTGCCAGTACAGAGTCCTTTCGGGAGTTGGCGTAGTGAAGAGGTCCATGCCATCCACAACTGCAGGATTTTCAATCCCGGCCAATGCGGTAATGGTTGGGAGAAGGTCATCTGTTGTGCCCGGCCGGTCCATGGTTGGGGGTAGATCCCGAAGCCCTCGGATAATCAGGGGAATACGGAGTCCACCCTCATACAACCAGCCCTTGCCGGCGCGAAGGGGCAGATTGGAGGTCGGAGCCCACCTGCGATCTTCGCTCAGTGTGGATAGGCCTCCATTATCAGAAGTGAAGACGACAAGGGTGTTTTTATGAAGTCCTGTTTTCTCCAATGCCTGCAGGATTTGCCCAACGCTTTCATCCACCGAGGCAATCATGGCTGCATAGGTCGCATGGTCCTGTGTTGTGCGTGTTGCGCCACCGAAGAGTTCCCGTTTAAAATCTGTCTGCATATCCGAAGCATGGAAGCGTTGGATATCCCGGGGTTTGGCCTGTATAGGTGTATGCACCCCGTAGTGAGACAGTACTAGGAGGAAGGGGTGTTCTCTGTCAGACGTGATCACATCTATGGCAAGGTCCGTGAGCCGGTCTGTCAAATAGGTGCTGTCTGAGTCCGTTTCAAGGTCGGGCACATTTGAAGCCGGGAAATTTACATTGATGTATGGTGCGAAGTAGGATCCAGGCTGTCCCGCATCATTGGACGCGAGTACCGTTTCAAACCCCTGATATTCAGGTCCAAAGCCTTCGGTACCCAGGTGCCATTTGCCAATGTAGGCGGTGTTGTAGCCAGCTTCCTGGAAAATGTCTCCCATGGTCATCTCTTCCAGCGGAAGTGCATGCCGATACTCGGCCTGGAGGAGCCGGTCATTTGCCATCCCGCCAATCCAGTTCGTGATCTGAAGTCGCGCCGGATGCTTACCAGTCATAATACTGGCACGTGTCGGAGAGCAAACTGGGCTGGAGGCATAAAATTGTGTAAAACGGGTCCCTTCGGCTGCCAACCGATCAATATTGGGCGTCTGATAAAAAGTGCTTCCATATATGCCGGTATCCTTCCATCCCAAATCGTCAACTAGGATAACCACCACGTTGGGAGGGGCTGCTTCGCATGCGGTCAAACAAAGGAGCAAAAGACAGAATCGTTTCAAAACGTAACGAGTAATGTTTCGGGGGCTTCAAGTGTCGTTGCCCGGATTCCAGTCAGGGATGTTTGGTGCGCAGCCTGGTCACCAAGAATAACGGTATAGGAACTGTTCACATCAAAGACCTTCGCTTGAAACGGCAGGGTTGCGAGGCGAATGGTATAGACAGTATCCATGCTGCTTTCATCAACCAGTGTCAGTACGGGTTCTGCGAGTCCTCTTACATTAATAGGGGGTAAATATCCGGCTGCTTCTCGACCATAATTGCTTTCCTGTGTGACCGTAACTGGCCAGCCGGGATACTGATAAGCATCCTCATCGGATGGGTGAATCCAGCGAGGCCATGCTTCAGCGGTGATCGTGCGGGAGTCACGGTTGAATCGGATAATTCCGTAGCCAGGGACTCGGTCGTAGAGTGCCTCCGGGGTGCGTCCGCTTCGGACCGGATTGGCCACCGCGTGTACGGTCATGCGATTCCCGAAGCCGTCAAGGTGCTCACCCGTATAGGGAGGAGCATCCGGTTTGCGATTGGCTCCAGGGTTCGGCGGGAACCAGCGTCGGGGCCATACATTTGCAATCGCGGGAGAGATAAAGGCATTCGGGCCGTCTCCAAACTCATCAATCCCGTACTGTACAAAACTGCCGAGGTGTTGATCTCCTGCTACGTGAAAGGCGAATCCCTTGCGGATTGTCTTCAGGGCGCGATTGCGCCCGCTTTGCGGCCACCCGTTTGAATCCATGTCTGTTCCCAGGTGGTCATCACGAATGTATTCTCCGGGTTCGGCATATCGCATTTGTGGAACGACACGGTCATCAAAAGATCCGCTGGGAAGCGTGGCAAGATTGCTGAAGAGTGTTTGGGAGAGCATGACTTTCATCCAGACATCATCAGGATATTTATGCGACCATTGGTTCAGGAATTTAAGTTGTCGAGGTCCCAGGAGGTGTGCTTCGGTAATTGTAGTTGCATCATAGTCACGGTTCTCTGGCCAGCCATTGCGTACCTGGGCTTCTGGAAGAACAAGTCGGGGAGCGGATTTCCACATCCGATCTGCAACAATTGCAAAGCTGAGATCACCATAAGTCATATCCGTGTAATACACACTGATATCCTGCTCAATTGGGGTTGGATCAAAGGGGTCGGGTAAGTGGGCCACCTGTGTATTATGGACTGCGTTCACAAAGCGGGCATCCATAATGTAGCCACCATTATCGGACTGGGGCAGCCAAGGCCCTTCGGCTTTCTTGCCACCATGGCCCCATATATTCCCGTGGTATACATCGTGATCATCCGGGATGGTAACGGTTGGGCGGTCTCGCATTAAGTCTCTGAATGACCAGATAAACCGATACCAGTGGTAGTGGTAGTCCAGGATTGCCTTATCCAGAGGGGCACGGATGATCCCCGCGAGGCCACCTTCATAAATCTGATCTCCGGCAAAGAAGAGCAAATCAGGATCATGTGCCGCAACAGAAGCGGTGAGTTCGTTGTGCGGATACCAGATCGTACTGTGGTTCCATACCAGATCACGAGCTTTGGAAATATGCTGACAGTTCAGTGAGGCTAGAACGAACTCCTGGTCCTCAATTTTTGGTGCACGTATCGTACCGGTATAGTATGCAGTTTCAGTCCCGGTTGCGGTTCGCAAATCGTAGGTCAACCGGTAAGGGATATCTGTTCTTGCATGGAAGTTATCTACGCGGAGTGTGGAGGTATAGCTGTCTGGAACGATGGTCGCTGTTGCAGAAGGGGTCCATGTCTCATTGAGCATCAGATCCAGCCCGACTGTACGGGTATCCGTTTCTGCGAGAGGCGGCATTTGTGCGGTCATCTTTAGCGTTCCTTTGTTCACCGTATACTGGGATGCCAGGATTGGCCCGAATATCCGATCCTCATCATACACGAATTTTGGGCCTCCGATCATCCAGTCATCGAACCAGTAGCCCTGACCTTCCATGAGAGGGCTGTTGTGGCTTACGAGTGCGACATTTCCGACAAAATAATGATTCGGCAATCCGGTATATCGGGCTTCAGATAACTGCTCATTGGTTTCTGGGTCCAAGGCGGTAACCAGGAGATCAAACGTATCTCCGGATGGTTGGGCTTGGACGCTCAGTTCAACGGAACTCCCGGCGGGAACGTTACCCGTAGACTGTTCAGCCTCAATGAGTGGCCATGCTTCAATGGAAATATCGGCTCGCGGGCCTTTGGGGGCATCGGCACTGGTATTCGAGCGGGCAATGATCTCCCCCTGACCGTCGATCCCCACAATTAACCCTCCATCCTCACCGGGCCAGTGATGAACCAGGCTTGAGATTCGCCAGTCTACATCCGGACCTCCGGCACCAAGTAGAAAACCAGACCATGTATTTGCATGGATGCTGTCCGAGGGATTTAGCGCACCGGTTCGCACCGACATTCTGAACTCGTCTGCCTGTTCCCCCAAATAATGGGTAAGAAGGTGCAGCGTTCGCATCGGTTTGGCACTCCTTCCCTCAATACATTCAATCCGGCCGTTAGCATAGCGCCAATCCATCAGGCGGTTGGCATAAAAGTCCGATCCAATCCAGGCGCGCTCGATGTCGTTTGGCAGAGAGCCCGTCACATTCATGGATGGTGAAGTGCAATTGGATACAAGAAATCCGGCAATAAGAATGGCTATGGTAGATCGAAGCATATTGGAAGAAATCTATTGTGCGCTCAGATGGAGGTACAGGTACTTGGTTAACCACTGCAATTATGGTGTCGGGGAAGACTAAAATAGTGCCATGAACGTCTGTTCGATATGATCTTATCAAAGCAGATCGGCGAGAGCATTAATCAGGAGGTGGGGCGACCGGGGATGCCACACTGTTGCATCTTTGTACTGGTGATCTTGAAACAGGGGCTAAACTGCGACTCTGATCGGTTGTGGGAATTGGCGAATGAGCCCAAGAAGACTCTCCCCTTTTATGCAGATGTTTGAAACTCACTCTTAGAGGAAAGCTTCTGTGCTTGATATTCCTCTAATCGTTGCCATTTTTGCGGAGGCCAGTCAATCCACTGGCGGAGGACTTTCCGTAAAACACCAATATGATAAAGATCTTCTGTATTCCCGATAGCTTGACAAAGTTCATTATGTATTACGACATTAAGGACATGCAAATCAGGGGGTTCTGCTGTTTCAATTTCTTGGCGATGTACCTGAAATAACGAAGCTGTTGAATCATCGGTTCGATCAGATGCCACCATTTTTATATCTAACTGATTGAACTGGTGAGCTAACAGCTTGTGTGTCGTAGCCATTGCCGACGTATTGTTTACAATCTCAAATACAGAAAGCACAATTACAAGTACTGGTGCGAAAAGTCCGTACCATCTCGAAATCTGTTCTGGCCATTCAATGATAGCAATACCTGAACAGGCAGTTAACACAATAATAGCAAATGATGTTATCCGAACAAGGAGTTCATAGTGCTTTTGGCGTGCAATATGGTATCGATATGACTTCTGAATACCAAATTGAACATCCCCAAATTTTGTGCCTATCCTGCTATTGAGTAATGTCATTTCCGTGTTTTCTTTGGTGGGGGTACTCGATCAACGATACTGATCGTATCAGAGTTCCTAGTATCAGCAGGATTAACGGATCCTCGCTTAATCACACTGCCCTTCTTCGTATATTCAGCATCCTTTGGCTTGTGATGCTTATTCTGTGTTTTGTCCTTCTTTGTCATGAATTTGCTTTTACCCCCCCCGGCAACAAGATAAGAAATGATGATTTGAATTCCTCTTCAAAGAAACAGCATTGTAGAGTCACGAAACGCTTCTTCGAAACAGATCATGATGGCAATGTACACAACGAAATTTTGCATTGAAGCGAAAAATAATTGAGTCAAGCTGGAGGATTTGGCCCAGAGTATCTACAAAAAATAAATGTGGGACATTCTGAAGAGACCTCACGTTAAAGATGGGGCAAGTCAAGTTATATTTTTCGATGTAAATTCACAAAAAGCATAGCACTATGTGAGCTATATCTGGTTATGGAAAATCCTACTATACCAGCCGTGTGAGTTGAGAGGCTCATGTACGGTTCTGTGAGAGTCGGGGGGAATTACCTTCGGCTACATGACAGTCCAGAAAATAAATAATCTGACCAAGTCGCCTATTGCGGAGTAGTCAACTTAAATGGAAAGTTTCACTGATTCCGAACTGGAAAATCTTTTAAGCGACACGGAATCTGACCGGGTTGAGAGGAAGTGTTCATTCAGAGGAGACACGCCTAAAAAAGCTCGGCAGGTCATATGTGCCTTCGCCAATGATTTCCCAAATCACAACCAACCAGGACTCCTGTTTGTCGGTGCAGAAGATGATGGTTCTCCATCAGGAGAGTCCATCAGCGACGAGCTTTTGCGGAAGTTGGCTGATATGAAAATCGACGGCAATATCCTCCCATTGCCCGCTCTCTCGGTAGAGAAACGACTACTTAAGGGTGTCGAAATGGCAGTAGTGACGGTCATGCCTTCAGATATGCCACCGGTTAAATATGGGGGACGGATATGGATTCGTACAGGACCACGGCGTTCTATTGCAAATAATCAGGAGGAACGCATTCTCAATGAAAAGAGAAGAGGAAAGAACTTGCCTTTCGATATCAGCACTATTCCAACCAGCGCGATCTCAGATCTTTCAAAAACCATCTTTAAAAACGAATACCTTCCGGCTGCATTTGCTGAGGATGTATTGAAAAACAATGGAAGGACATATGAAGAAGAACTGACGTCATGCAAATTTACTGTATCATCCACAGACACCACTCCAACCTTGCTCGGACTGCTGTCCATTGGCAAAACCCCACAGGATTTCCTTCCAGGAGCGTATATTCAATTTTTGCGTATTGACGGCAGGGAGTTATACGATCCGGTAATAGACGAGGAGGGTATACGTGGCGCTCTGGTGGAAATGCTGCGTCGTACTGAAGAGAAGCTAAAAGCTCACAATCGTACGTCAATAGATATTGTCTCGGCACCAGTACACATAAAAGAAGCACCCTATCCGCATGAGGCTCTTCAGCAAATTCTCTACAACGCCGTACTTCACAGGACCTACGAAAACACTCATGCACCGGTGCGTGTCTACTGGTTTAACGACCGTATTGAAATCAACAGCCCGGGGGGGGGCCTTACGGCAATGTCACACCAGAGAACTTTGGTAATCCCGGCATTACCGATTACCGTAACCCGAATATATGTGATGTGTTAAAAACATTCGGATTTGTTCAGGCATTCGGTCGTGGTATAGCTACAGCCAGAACAGCGATGGAAAGAAATGGAAACCCCGAACCCGAATTTGAAGTCAATCAAAGTTCAGTTCTCTGTACACTGCGAGGAAAAACGTGAAAGCATCTGTACTGACATTTTTTAATAATAAAGGGGGTGTGGGAAAAACCTCAATGATTTATCACCTAGCCTGGATGTTCGCCAGCTTGGGGAAACGGGTGATAACTTTCGATCTAGACCCACAGTCCAACCTGACAGCAGCATTCTTAAATGAAGGTGAGATCGAGACGATCTGGAATCAGCAGAATAAAGGTTCCACAATTTATAATTGCGTTGAACCATTAGCCGGTGTTGGAGATATTGCAGGACCTGAACTCAAGAATATAACAACCGACCTTTACCTTCTTCCGGGCGATATCAGACTGTCGGACTATGAAAGTGTTTTATCGGAAGCATGGCCTGGAAGCATGGGTGATAACAATTTGTATCGGCCTATGCGTATACTGAGTTCGTTCTGGCAGGTAGTGCAGATGGCTGCCGACCAGGTAGAGGCTGAAATTATTCTGATCGATATTGGACCTAATCTTGGTGCAATCAACCGGTCGGTGCTCGTCGCTACAGACTATGTAGTGCCTGTCCGAAAACTAAGCATTTTTTGGGAGGTTCGATCTCGTTTTCATCTTTAATTTTTTCAAAATCCGGAATTTTACTCTGCGGGTTTGATATCCTTTCTCCCAGTTCACAATTACTGCTCTTGGGCCTGAACATTTGCGCACGGATTCACGTCAATGGAGGCAAGCTGACGTGAATTTCGTGGGGACTGAATGCAACTCTTCCGACTCCGACCGTGGAGTGGGATCGCACCACCTTCATTTGGTTGGGTCAACTACGCCGCTTGGCGCCACTCCAGGTACTGGCGTTCCTGCAACAACGCTCCCATGCGACATAGGTTGGTGGCAACCACCGATGCACCGACCGTTCGGGCAAAGCCTGCCTTGCCTCCTTTGGTACGAATCCGGTCTCCGCCATGCTGCTCTAAACAATTAATCCGGGATTCTACCTGCGCATGTTTGCGGCGCCGTTTCTTAAACTCGGGGGCGGATTCTCGCGCACGATCCTCTTTCGAGAGTTTTCCCTTCTTGGGAAGAATCACATGCTTCAACCTTGACGTCAGTGCCTTCATGTTCGGCTTGGATGAATAGCTCCGATCAAAACTCATGGCGTGCACGTTCGGATAGGTCTTCTTGCACTGATCCACCAAGTCCACCGTGAAGGCTACATCACACTCGGTCCACATAATCTGCCACATCAGGATGAATCGATGATCATTCTCTATGATGGAGACCGGAACCCCCAACTCGACCTTCTTCCCTCCACTCTTCCCCTTCTGAATCCAACGCGTATGGCGGGCATGCAGCGAATAGATCTTCTCATCGGAAGGGATCTTTTCGCCCTTCACCAAACGGCGCTCCACTTGGTCATGAAGCGTCCAGGCCAGCTCAGAGGCCGATTCCAGACGCGATATCCACGCAGAGTTTGGATCCAACTTCTCAATCTCTTGAAGAACCTGATCACATCGCTGGATGCGCCAGGTGCAAAGCAAAAGATAGCTCTGCACCGCTTCAAGGTTCTTGGATTTTGCGTTCGTCTCCACAGCCCGGTACGCAGACTGGAGCGATCGCAATAGATGATCAGCCTGACGCCAACCGGGAAGATCACAGTTCTTGTCCAGTTCGCACACCTCCCAGGCCTTTATGGTCTCCCTGAAAAGCAAGCGGATCGCATCACGTAACATGCTCGGTCGGAAACTGAACATTCGTTTCCATCACATACGAATCACAGCGAGCCTCCATCGGGGCGTTGGGGTCCTCCCCCCAGTGCCTGCATCCCCACCTCCACAATGATCGGATTCAACTCCGCCCAAATCTCCTCGGTGATCAACGAAACATTATCAATGACCGTCTGCAATTCATATTCATACCCGTCTCCAAATTCCGAATCGTCATGTTGTAACATCTGACGTAGTCGCCGATGTTCATTGGCCTCATCCACTAAGTGATCATAGTCCGTGTTAAGCGCCTGCTTCACAAGTGCCAATACAAAGATGCGCCAGTAGTGCATACCCGGGAGCCCCTCGCGTTGACGGGTCGTTTTTCCGATCTTCTGTCGAAGAATTGTGAGGATTTGTTCCAAGTGGAGTTTACTCTTCCAGATCTGTTGCAATGATCGAAGCACCCTGGCCATATCATGGCGGGATTTGGGGTTGATTTCTATCTGCTCAATCGGGATGACGCCAAAGGATGGGGCAGGATCAAATTGGTGTCTCATAACAGGGAAAATGGCGATTTTGAAGGTTGAAGATTTTGCCCAAATTCGGGGATCAGTGCGCAAAAATGGACGCAATCGCCCCGGAATGAGCCTCTGGAATGGTTCTACGCTGCAAAATCTGAAAAATCGACGTTTTCAAAAAAAAATCTTCGCACAGAATCCATTCCGTGTATTCAGACGGAAATACCACCCACAACGCTTCCTCGGTAGAATATCAGTGCTGAACTACTATTTTCGGACAGGCACTATGTAGTAATACCCATGGGGGCGGATCTTTTTTCCCTGCAGGGACTGAAGAATCTTGGTCCAACACTAAAAAAATGGAAAAATTTATGGAGGAAAAGATTAGATAACTGGGAAGGGAATGACGAAGCGCTTTTGTGGGAGAACTTTCAACTACCCCGAGGAGAGATGCAGCCGATAGGGTATTTGTGCCAGCAACATAGTGTACGGTTAGACCGACCCGTAAAAGCCTATGACAAATGGGTACAGCGCATACCGGAAACCTATCGCGAATCTGTATTATCTGTATTAAATGAGAATCCGAATGGCAATGGGCGGTTAGCAGGAGAGCATTGCCTAGCGACGGTAAAACATTACCGCAGCCTAATTCCTATGGCTCAAGAGCATCGCAAACCCATCTTCAACCTGACCTCGGCGGATGGAGCAATAGGCTCCCACGCAAATGCTGTACAAGACGCCAAAGAAGATTTTAAGCAGCTTGCAATCAAAATCGCTTCAAAAATGGGAATAAATATGGCTCGTCCCCTTTTCCACTAAAAAGGGCAAGAGCCACAAAATTGAACTGCTCACACAGAATTCGGTCCAAAATTCGACGACTTTGGTCTGGTGAGCCGCTACCGTCGCCGACAATGTCGGAGGGGCATTACGCAGTACGGTAAGTATCCCGGACTGGGCGTTCATATTGGTAGAGTAATAACATGAACGCCATTGTTAGGTCCCCTTGAGCGTACAAGGCAGAGCCAAGTTCACTCCAATGAGCGTGGTAGAACCAATTACTGCAAATCTATATTCTTATCCCTGTGATCGTTGTCATTGTTTAACAAGTCTCGCAGTACTAGAGTCAGAACTCCCCCAAATCCAAGCGGGACTGATAACCAGGCCGGACCGAATAAAATAGCCGCTACAGCAGTTGCAATCATAGACAAAGACACGACTGTAGAAGTCATCAATCTATGTTTGGTGATGACTGTTTTTGATTCTAGGGCAGCCTTCTCCAGTGACTGACCTTTTTCTACAAGGCTGATAATTCGGTCAGCCGCACCAGATTGCACTTTTTCGTACTCAGCTAACTCAGATGAAGGGGGCAATAGCTCTTTGAATGACGTGATGTGAGGCATATTGGCAACACGCCTCACAACTTCCGAGGGTGTCTCTGGCTTCAGCCAATGCGTGGGGTCAAATTCCTCTCTTGTGGTTGCCATTACTCTGCGGCTTTGTTTGTGCATTTAAGTATATAATCTCCAGTGTTACCCATACCCGTTCAAGGTCGTTTGAATTTGAACAAATCCATCATTCATTTGGAGTACGGGCATAGGGTTGGCCTCTACCCAATGGAATGCACCTTCAACAGATGTTCAGGGACGAAATCTCCCCACTTATCTACTTCGTCTTGCTGTGCGGTGAAGTAGAAAATCTGCCGATCCTTGGCTAGGGTTACTATTGTTTTGATGATGGCCTGTGCTCGCTCATCATCACTGTTGGCGAGCGTCTCATCAAGGGTGATCGGTAAACGGTAGTTGGTTTCCTGTGTCTCAACGAACGCAAGGCGCACAGACAGGAGAAGCTGAACCCTTGTTGCGCTAGATAACTCCGTTAAATCAAAATCACGCTTTCGCTGATCGTCTCGTGCCCGGAAACTGTCGTCCTGTGGAATCTTAAGCGTGTAGCGGTGATCAGTTACCCGTTGAAAATTCTTTTGCGCGCGCTGAAATACCAAGGGAGCATTCTTGATGGTATTCTCACGGAGAGTATTAAGGATCGCTTGTCCGACCGCTTTTGCCGCTTTGTCTTCCCGAACGCCCTCAAGCGCAATCCGCTTGTCTTCCTTTTCAGCCAATGCATTTTCGAGAGAGTTACCACTTTCTGCACGTTCAATATCGGCATCAAGTCGGGTCAACCGCTCCTGCAAGTCCTTCTCTTTTGCAGATTCCTGCTGCGCGAGCGTCAATTCGCTCTCCAGATCTTTCGTTTTCAGGAGTGATTGATATTCCTGTGGAAGGTCTTGGTGCAGGCTCTCTGAGCGTATCCGTAATTCGTTCGCTTGGGAGTTTGCATTGGTCCATTCCGCAAATTGTCTGGCACAGTTCGCGAGGCCGGCAAGATCCCCCACATCCAGTTCTAGGTCTGTGAATACCTTTGTATGCCGGGACTCTTGATCTTCGAGTTGGCTCTGGGTCGTTTTCCAGGTTTTCTTCTCCTGAGCAAGGCGGTCGCTTTCACGTTTTGCGGCATCATTGTCGTGTCTGAGTTCATCAAGAAGCCGCTCCGCATCGCGCGGATCAGTTGGACGTTCGTATCCGTGCTTTGCAAATAGATCCCCAGTGGTTTCCAGGAGAGTTCTATACCTTTCAGATGCGATGTTGCATCTACTGTTTAATTCCTTTGCTTTACGATCCAGCTTCCGCCAATTGAGGATGCGATCAACAACTTCGATCAGAGAAGTAATGTCACTCGGGGGATCATCAAGATGAAGTGAGGTGACCAGTTCTTGCTTGCGGGTTTCAAGTTCAGATTCCCGTTCACCCAGGTTTTCTAGGGAACGCTCTATTCGCAATCGTTCATTTGACTTCAATTCGTCCAATTGTGCTTTGGAGCGTGTCTCAATTAACTGGTTAAGCCCCGATTGTAACGAATCCAGATCAGACTTTTGAGACAGTTCAGGAAGTAGGATCTTCAGTTTATCAATCTGTATGGGCGGGATCCGCGGTTGTTTGTTTGAGCGGAGCAGGGTGTGGGTCCATAAGGTGAGTGCACTGATCAGCAGTCCAGAATACCCAATGGGATGCAGGGCGATTCCGGCTCCCAGGGATAGAAGAGCAGACAGGATAATTGTGATGAGAAGTAGAGTGCGTGCACTTTGTCGTTGTGGAAAATCGTTCTCCAAAGCCAGGATCCATTGTACGAGGATCTGCTGTGCATCGCGAAGCTCATCGCTGTTCATGCCAGCATCTTTGCGATCCATGGTTTCAAGAAGGATTTTCAATGCTTTCAACGACTGTTTTTCATGAATATGCGAACCAAAGTCTTTCGCATATTTTTGTAAGTGCCGAAGGTCTTCCTGTGTGAAAGCAGGTTCCCATCCCTGCTTTGCGTGGCCACCGAGGTTCTCCCAGGCATCCCGCGCCTGTTCTTTTATGGATTCGTGGGTTTCGTTCAGTTTTTCCAGGTCCCGGGATTGTTCAGAGCAGTCGCGAACGTGTGAATCTAGCAGTTGCAATTCACCGGGTTTAAGCCCATTTGGCGAGAGTCGATTTTGATTGAGTTTTCCCTGCGTGGATTCGATCGTTTCACGCTGCAGATCAACATCTCTTCTCAATTGAGCAAGAGTATCGGCTAATTCTTGGGTTTTCGATACAATGTCAGTCAGATCATGGCTGGAGCGAATCACTGCGGGATAGGCTTCTGCACTGGCTGCTGCGTTCTGGTATTCTTCTTCAGCAACCTGCCATTTTCGAATCTTTTCAATAGCTGCCACGCGTTCTGCAGCCCGCCTAGATGCATTAAGATTAGACTGAATGTTTGCGCGCTGGATTTTCTGTTCCTGAAGATAACGCTGCTCCTGAAGCACCCGTAGTACCCTGTCGCTGGCGTGCTCAAATTCTTTGGCCTCAGTTGTCCTATTGTATCGTTTCTGGAGACTGAATGCAAGCTCTTTACCAGCCTCGGCAATATCAAACCCGCCGTTGGCTTGTTTGATAATTTCCTGGGCTAAATCCCGGTCACCAGTTATTTCCGGGAGGAGTTCCTGTAGAGACAGGTGATAACTTTTGGGGCGGCGAAACCGAGATAGCTCGCTTTGATTTACTTTTTTCGTTCCGATGCGGCATTCGGCCCGGCGATTCTTCACGTCTACATGAAGTGTTTGGTTACCAAAACAGAGGTCTGCAGTTGCGTATAGGCGTATTGCGCGGGCAGCGCTTGACAGAAGTAATCCATTCAGAGCATTGGCAATCGTCGTCTTTCCGGCACCATTTGGTCCAAATACGATATTGAGGTGTGCAGAAAGATCTGAGAGGGAAAGATCAAAATGGGAACCGTACATCCGGTCAACCCGCACCTCCTTAAAGAATAATGATTCACTCATTGTCTTCTTTCTGTGCCAGAAGTTCATCAAGAAGAAGCATCGCCTGCTGGTTTATCAGCCTGGCAAGTGTCTTTGGGTCGGGTTCTTTTTCACCGAGGGTTCTGAACCCGGCACTGCTGTATACCGTCGCTGCAGCGTCACGCGCGTCATTGAGTAAGGCATGATCGTCCGTATTCTCGAGCTCCAGGAGCCACCGTGCGAGTATACCTGGCGGGTCATTTTTGAGCTGTGCAATCTCCTGTAGGTCGCGGATTGGTGTGGTATTGATGGAGACTTTATCAATAGCGATACTGCATCCATGGACTTGCGGATCATAAGCGTCGGTATTGGCAAGTCGTTCGGTGGACAGTGTGCGGTGTAACCGCGTTTGTCCCTCAAGTATCAGTCGACAGGAAAGATGTTGGAGCAGAGGATAACTCTTGGTCAGTTCTGTGGCGAATTCCTCAAGCTGCTCCACGATAGATATGTTTATATCCCCGATCTGATCCCGACCCGATACATCAATCACAATCTCTTCGTAGCGTACAGATGCTAGCGGGAGTTGCTCAGCTTGGATACGATTACGATCATCAATCGTGACTATCCATGGGCCATGAGTGCCGGGTTCGCCAGGATCCAAAGGCTGAAGGGATCCCGGATACAGGACCGGGGCCCTGTAATCTTCATGCAGTTTTGGAGCGTGTATATGCCCAAGTAACCATAGGTCGACTGGTTGAGCATCCAGGTCTCGTTTGGCCAAGGGGGCGAACCCGCTCTGGCTCTTCAGATCTCCGTGGACAATTCCAACCGTGAAATTTTTACTCTGCGGCAAATTGAAAATATCCAGAGGCGACTGGTCATAATGGGCACTGGGGAAGGACCAGCCAATGCAACGAAGAGATTGGCCAGAGTGAGTCTTCAGTATTTCTTCCTCCCAGGTTCCATCCCGCCCGAGTAATGTAAGATTATCATCAGGCATTGATTCAGCAAGTTGGGGGAAGACTTCGTAGTCGTGATTTCCTGCAACCGCGACCACAGGAATATTAGCTTGGCTCAACCTGGAAATTCCGTCTCGAAGTGGTCCATAGGCTTCGAAGTACGAATTCCTGTTGTCGGCCATGTCTCCCGTCAGAATCACAGCATCAACATTATTGTCAATGGCCTCTGTGACGGCTCGTTTCCAGATAGCACGAACGGATAGGGATGGATCGTCGGTGGGAACCCGGGATGGATAACGTCCCAAGTGGGCATCACCAAGGCAAAGAAGTTTAATCAAAGCATTTAGGGGGTATTTCAAGGGCGTAATATAGTGATCTGATTCGTACCATACAGGAAGCTGGATGTTGGAGAGTTTTTTCTTTCAGGAAGGGGACTATTCGGGGCATTAGATTACCGTCGATGAATCTGACTTTAAGTGACCAGGCGGATCTGCATGGTGAACAGGGGAAGGCCCGGCAAATGGCCATGCGGATTCTCGTACGCATATTACCGGTCTTCGGGGCTCAAAAACTTCTGGATATCACTGCTGCACATATTGACAGCTCGCTGTTTCAGGGGGATGCAACACTTGAGTATGCGGAGCGGTTATCAGGTTGGGGAGCAAAGGTTGTTGTTCCGACAACCCTGAATGTGAGCGGTGTAGACGAACATGGATGGAACCGTTGGGCTGTGCCTGCGGATTGGGCGGAAAAAGCCCGGAGGCAGATGGTTGCCTATCAGTCCATGGGATGCAAGCCTACTTGGACCTGTGCTCCATATCAGGAAAGTGAACGTCCAGTTTTTGGACAGCAAGTGGCATGGGGAGAATCCAGTGCTGTCGTATTTGTCAATTCAGTTCTCGGGGCAAGGACGGCACGTTATCCCGATCTCCTGGATATATGCGCGGCGATTACAGGTCGTGTTCCGGCAGCAGGTCTACATCTGGAGGAGAACCGGCGAGGGCAACTGCTTTACCGCCTCAGGGGTATTCCGCCCGCTCTTCTGGAAGATGATAGTTTATATGGAGTACTGGGACATCTGATTGGCATGGATGCCGGAACATTTGTTCCAGTGATTGAAGGACTGGATATAGTTCCAAGTGAAGATAACCTGAAAGCGTTGGGGGCAGCAATGGCATCCGCGGGGGCGGTCGCGCTTTATCATATCGTTGGAGTTACTCCCGAGGCTCTGGATAAGGGCACAGTATTTTGTGGAAGGTCCCCTCTTCGTAGCGCGACGATCACAATGGACATGCTGCGCGCTGTGCGCAAGGAATTAACCACGACAGATGGCGACCAACTGGATATGATTGCTCTGGGGAGTCCTCATTTTTCTTTGAATGAGTTTGCTTCATTGTCAAAACTTGTGGAGGGGAAATGCAAGCATGAACGGATCCAGTTTTTGATTACTGCAAGCCGCGTGGTTCGTACACTTGCAGACAAGGCAGGGTATCTGGAGACGATCAGGCGTTTTGGAGGAACTGTGACGGTTGATACATGCATCCTGACCAGTCCGATGCTTCCCGACTCCATTGATGTGTTGATGACAAATTCCGCGAAGTATGCCTATTACGCACCTGGGTTGTTGGGAACTCGTGTGGTGTACGGATCGCTCGAAGACTGTGTCCAATCAGCCATGTTGGGTAGAATTGAAATCGATTCAACACGATGGGACACGTAATACACGGGACAGCGCTGGTGGAGGGGATTGCTTCCGGTCCGATTTTGGTCAGCGATACGCCGCTTAGTTTCTGGGGCGGCTACAACCAGTTTACGGGAGAGGTAACTGATCGTAGGCACCCATTATCGGGGAAAATTGCAACGGGCTGTATGTTGGCAATTCCTGCTTCAAGAGGTTCGAGCACAACCACTGCAGTCCTGCTGGAAGCGGTACGCAGAGGTACTGCACCCGCAGCTTTGATCACGAACCAGGTAGACACATTTCTGGTGCTTGCTTCGGTAGTTGCAGATGAGCTTTACCAAAAACCGATACCAGTATTAGCTTTGGATGCCGAAGCGTTCAAATTGCTCAACAGTGGTCAGCGTGCAGCCTTGGATCAGAGTGGAAAGCTCACGGTCATGGAGCTGTAGGTTTGGGTTTCCATGCCGTAAGCACTTCTCGTTTTCCGGGTGGTCCAGGTCGACGAATCACCGAAAACCCACTTGTGACAAGTGCTCGCCGGACATGGCCGGCAGCAGAATAAGTTGCAAGGTAGCTGCCATCACGTAGAGCATCATGTAATTGCTGAATAAAGTCCAATGCCCAAAGCCTCGGGTTCACCTGTGGATCAAATGCGTCCAGATAGATGCAGTCATATGTATCGGGAGAAAGATTGGCAGCAGTGGCTTCGCCGATGTGCAATTGGAGGATGCTGTTGTATTCGTAAGGTAGCTGGTATATGCCATAGGGGACTTCTTTATCAAAGGTTTGTCTCCACTTAATAAGATGTTCCGCAAGCGAGGGGTCTCCGATCAGATCTGCGTGGCTTAACTGGGATAGTAGGTCAGCACTTGGTATTTGCAGATCTAATCCAGTATATGTGATGGACGCGCGATGACGCAGGGCAAGCGATGCAGTTAAGAGCCAGTTCAGCCCTGTGCCGAAGCCGATCTCTAAAATGGCAACTTCTTTCCTGGATCTGAATAACTCTGTCAACCTGGCACCTTCAAGAAACACATGTTTGGCTTCTGCCAAAGCACCGTACATTGAATGGAATGATTGCTGATACTGGTTGCTGTATAAAGTCCGGCTACCGTCTTGGGTTGTGCGGATTTCGAGAAGCTGGTCCATATAAACAGATACACTCCGGGGAATTGGCGCTACATTCAGGCAAATTACTCCAAAGATTGGAAGAGCGTAAGAATAGAGGCTATAATCCAATACGATTCCGTTAAAGCCCAGTTCGTATATCGGAAACGTTGACACCTGCAATCCCCGAGTATTGCCATTGTATGATTACTAATCTGCCTTCTATCGTTGTTAGATCTGTCTTATCTTCGGGCAGGGACCATCAACTGCTATAGCAGTTAGAACTTGCGAGTCATTGATTTACCACGATGCTTAGCCCGGCTATTCAGGATTATCTGAAAGTGATCTTTTTGATCCAGGAGGAGAATGTTGTGGTCACAACCACAGATATTGCTCGCGCAATGAATGTGTCAGCCGCATCTGTGACAGGCATGATCAAGCGCCTGGATCGAATGACGCTGGTGGTGCATGAATCCTATAAGGGAGTCACGCTCACAGAAGCTGGAGAAAAAATTGCGCTGGAAATCATTCGTCATCATCGACTCCTGGAAACCTATCTCAAAGAAATCCTGGGCTACTCTTGGGAAAAGATGCATGATGAGGCAGAACATCTGGAGCATCATATCTCAGAGGATTTTGAAGAGCGGATAGATGCTCTGTTGGGGTATCCAACCCATGACCCACATGGGCATCCAATTCCGACACAGGATCTCAAATTGGTTCGTGCTAAGACTGTCGTACTCTCAGATGCCCCCGCCGATCAGTCGCTGGCGATTCACCACCTCTCGGACACGGACACGAGTTTATTGGACTCGTTGGAAGATATTGGCCTAATGCCAGGGTGTGAGGTCCGTATTGTTGGACGACAAAGCAATGGGATGACCGTTAGGGTCGATAATCGGGCGGAAGTGTCTATCACGAAAAAAATTTCTGACAGCGTGTATGTGATGGCTTAGAGAATCGTTTTCCCCAGAAGGGATGCCAAAAGGCTGGCAGCCAGTTCGGCAGTCCGGTTATGCTCATCAATAATGGGGTTGATCTCAACGACTTCTGCCGAGGCCAAGCGACCATCCTCTGCAATCAGTTCCATCAGCAGGTGCGCTTCCCGAGGGCGGAGACCGCCCTCAACGGGCGTTCCGACCCCGGGTGCAAAATATGGATCGACACTGTCTACGTCAAAGCTGACATGCAGACTCTCACAGTGTTCAAGTTGTTTAAGGGCCGATTTTACAATCTCTGCAATGCCACGCTCATCAATGTCCCGCATCGTATAGATGCCCATCCGGGATTCCTGCAAAATGTGGCGCTCTGCTACATCCAGGTCACGCAGTGCAATCATTGCAATATCTTCTGAGCGCAGTTTTGGGCCGGGGCGCCCCACGCTGATTAATCGCTCGGAACCAGATCCGCAAAGGACAGCCATTGGCATTCCGTGGATATTTCCGCTGGGTGAAGATGCGGGGGTGTTATAATCTGCATGTGCATCAATCCAGATAATCCCTTTCGGGCCATCGTGGGTTGCCCCTCCGATACTTCCAATCGCGATCGAATGATCGCCTCCCATGACCAAAGGGAATTGTCCCTGCGCGAGTGTATGTCGAACCTCCTCATACAACAGGCTGCAGGTATCCCGGATAGGCTCAACATAGTCATCATCCGTATCAAGCGAGGTTCGGAGTGCAGTTGGGATGTTTCCGAAATCAGTTACTCGATGTCCCAAGCGGCGCAGACGATCTGCAAGTCCAGCATATCGAAGTGCACTGGGGCCCACATCTACCCCACGCAAATCCTGGCCCAGATCCATTGGAACTCCAATCAGGCGGATATCTCGAAGTTGTTGATTCATTGGATCTCAATTAGTTTGGTGCAATCAAAACAAGACTTATTCTTTAGTTTTAAGGATCCGAATTTACCTGCACTGCGTTTGCCGTCAATCTAGTTCCATTCCGATGCAATCCCTCTCCCGGCTAAACCCCTACTTTATACGCTATTGGCGGTTGTTCGTACCGGGTCTCCTGTTTACGATGATTTCTGCAGTTTTTGCAATTGCAGTGCCCGTCGTGGTTCGACAAGCCATTGATAGCCTCCCCCGTTTCGAGAGACTTTATCGGCAATTTGAAGCAACTGCTCTGCAGCACACATTGTATTGGGATTTTTTCTGGACGCTGCTGATTTTCGGTCTAATCATCATTGGTCTGAGTTTGGCAAACGGAGCATTCACGTTTTTGATGCGACAGACCGTGATTGTAGCCTCGCGTCATATTGAGTTCGATATGCGCAATGCATTGTACGAACACTTGCAAAAACTCTCAGCCAATTTCTATCACCGGACAAGGACGGGAGATGTCATCACACGCACAACGAGTGATATTGAGCAGGTACGCCGCTATATCGGACCGGCGATCATGTACTCTACCAGAGCCCTTGTGATTGTGATTGCTGCAATTACGGCCATGCTGATTATCTCGCCGACATTGACATTTTATGCGCTCATGCCGATGTCTATCCTTGCCGTATCAATCTTTATTATTGCACAACTCGTGCATAAGCGTAGCGAGGCACTTCAGCGCCAATACGCACAGCTCACGAGCCGTGTCCAAGAAACACTTTCAGGGATTCGGTTGGTGAAGGCCTATGCGCGGGAAGAGACGGAAACCCATGCATTCGAAAAAGAAAGTCGTTCGTATAAAACGCGAATGCTCGGTCTTGCGCGAGTAGAAGCAGCATGGAGACCGGTCTTTGTGATTGTCGTTGGGTTGTCGGAAATCATGGTCGTCTGGGTGGGCGGACGTCTAGTCTCTGAAGGGATTATTACAATAGGAAACATTGCAGAATACATTATCTATGTTGCACTCATGACTTGGCCGGTCGCTGCATTTGGTCTTGTAATATCCATGATGCAGCGGGCCAGTGCCTCTGCGGAGCGAATTTATGAGGTCCTAGATCAGGATCCAGATATATCGGATGGCTCCCGTACGAATCATTCGGTCAGAAACATTGACGGACGAGTGACCTTTGAAAATGTCTCATTCCGGTACGAAGAGCATCTGCCGTATGCACTTCGGGATATATCCTTTGATGTGCCTGCCGGAAAAAGTCTTGGCATTGTTGGGAAGACTGGATCAGGGAAGTCAACCTTGATAGATCTGATTGGTCGTCTGACGGAGCCAACAAAGGGACGGGTCTTGATTGATGGCCGGGATGTACAAAAAGTATCACTCAGTGTGCTCAGGGACAAGATTGGGTATGTTCCGCAGGATGTATTTCTGTTCAGTGATTCGATAGAGAATAATATTGCTTTTGGAACGGTGGATGCATCGAAAGAAGACATCCGTCAGGCGGCATTTGAAGCGGAGCTTCTCGAAACCGTTCTGGAATTCCCAGAGGGGCTCAATAGTGGGGTAGGGGAACGAGGGGTTTCACTCTCCGGTGGACAGGCCCAGCGAACGACTATTGCTCGTGCACTGATCCGGCAGCCACGAATATTCATTCTGGATGACGCACTCAGCAGTGTAGATACAAACACTGAGTCTCGTATCCTTGAGCATCTGCGTAAAAGACAAGGGCATCATACCATGGTCATGATCAGTCATCGCATTTCAAGTATAAAGGGGGTAGATCAGATCATTGTACTTGACCAGGGGCGTATTGTAGAGCGTGGGACGCATGAGTCTCTTATGCTGCAGAATGGGCTCTATGCACAGATGTATCAGCGCCAATTACTTGAAGAAAGGCTCAAAGCACTGCAGTGAGTTGATGGAATTAACACCATTGGGGACATCTTCAGCAACGATTGTTCAGGATCGGGGATTATCTGCCTATGTGCTTCAAAGCCAGGGAAAGGTGCTCCTTTTTGATTGTGGGGATGGGACGCAGTTCCGTCTCTTGAAGGCAGGGGTTCGTCGCAGTCGTATCCGGGCAATCTTTATTTCGCACTTGCATGGAGATCATTACCTGGGACTTTTTGGGCTCCTGATCTCAATGTCTCTGGAGCGACGCGAAACCCCACTTACGATCATAGCTCCCCGGGAGCTTGTAGATATCATAGGGGCGATTCCAGGACTTCGACCGGGGGAAATCCATTTTCAGATTCAATACGTAGTGCTGGAGGAAGGCTTTGAATCGCAAGAGGTCTACCGGGGGCATGGACTGCAGGTCCATGCTGCGCCCTTGGATCACGGCAGATTCTGTATTGGTTATCGTGCAGAAAAAATAGATGGGCCAAACCGAATTGATGGGGTGTTGGCACATGCACATGGGATAGATCAACAAGAACAGTTTCAAAGGTTGGCTACGGGGCACACCGTTCAGACATCAGATGGGCGAATGGTTTCTCCCGATCAGGTGAAGAGGCGGTCACGGGAGACCTTTGCATATGTTACCGATACACGTCCATGTGAAGGGGGATTGGATCTGGCCAAGGATGCAGATTTACTGGTGCATGAGGCCACATTCAGTCAGGAGGATGCAGAGCGTGCCTCCTCTACCGGGCACAGTACAGCACATGATGCGGCGTTACTGGCGAAGACGGCTGGTGTCGGCAAATTGCTACTGACACATTTCAGCGCCAGATATTCAGATGTGACGCTTCTCAGGCAAGAGGCAAGAGCGGTTTTCTCTAACACAGAGATTGCGGAAGAATATCGTGTGTATCCCATCGTCTTTGAAGGTGATACACAACAGACCGACTCCCCGGATGAGTAAGACAAAAGGCCTGGATCGGAGATTGTTAAGGCGTATCATCGGATACCTGATACCCTATAAGCATTGGGTAATTCTTGCATTTTGCCTAGTGCTCTTGGTTTCGTTTTTAGGTCCGCTCCGGCCCTGGTTGATTCGTTTGGCAATTGACCGTCACATTGTTCCTGGCGAGCTGGACGGTTTATTTTTATTAATCTCTGTCCTGTTGGGAGCGATTGTATTGGAGGGGGCATTGGTGTATACGAATGCTTACTTCACCCAATGGATTGGGCAGCAGGCGATCTACGATGTACGTGTACGTGTTTTCCGCCATGTACAGAGGCAGTCCCTCTCTTTCTTCGACCGAACACCCATCGGGCGGCTAATCACCCGTACGACATCGGATGTGGAGGCACTTGCAGATGTGCTGTCTGCGGGGATTGTAGTGATTATGGGGGATATGTTCAAACTAGTGTTCATTGCGGCATTCATGTTCAGCCTCAATTGGATCCTTGCACTGGTTACGTTGTGTGTGATGCCATTCATGCTGTTAGTGACGCTATGGTTTAAGCGAAACGTTCGGGGACAATACCGGGAGACGCGTAAGCAGGTTGCACGTCTGAATTCGTTCATGCAGGAGCATGTAATGGGGATGCTGATTGTGCAGCTCTTCGGCCGGGAGAAGGTGGAGATGGAACGGTTTGAAAAAATTAATGATGAGCATCAGACTGCGCAGCTCAAAACAGTCTTTTACCACTCACTCTTTTGGCCTGCGGTGGACATCATTGCATCAACCGCGATTGGATTTGTGTTATGGACAGGTGGTGTCAGTGCAATTGGTGGTGCATTGACCATTGGGATTCTCATTGCCTTCATTCAATACTGTCGACAATTCTTTGAGCCGATTCGGAATTTGTCAGAGCAGTTTAATACGCTTCAAGGTGCGATGGCGGGTGCAGAACGTATTTTTGATGTACTTGACAATGATCAGTCACTGCCCGATGTGGAAGCACAGGATCCTCCACAAAGGTTTGAAGGGGACATTGTTTTTGATGATGTCTGGTTTGCCTATAAAAACCTGGATGATGGAACGCCAGATTGGGTATTGCGGGGGGTGTCGTTTACGATTAAGAGGGGGCAGAATGCAGCGATTGTAGGCGCAACAGGTAGCGGAAAAACAACGATTATTAGCCTCCTCATGCGTTTTTATGACATTCAAAAAGGACAAATCCTTTTGGATGGGAAGGATATTCGCACACTCCGAATCCAGTATCTGCGTTGGCGTATCGGTTTGGTATTACAGGATGTTTTTCTGTTCTCAGGATCGATATATCGCAATGTTTCGCTGGGAAACCCCGATATCTCCCTGGTTCAGGTGAAGCAGTCTGCAAACGCAATTGGGGCGGATCAATTCATCGAACAGCTTCCCGAACAATACCACCATGATGTAGGTGAGCGGGGAGTATCGCTCTCACAGGGACAAAGGCAATTACTCTCATTTGTTCGTGTTCTGGCGCATGACCCAGATATCTTAGTACTTGACGAAGCGACCTCCAGTATTGATACGGAGACGGAACATATCATCCAACATGCTCTTGAAAGGGTATTGGAAGGGAGGACCTCCTTGGTCGTTGCCCATCGACTGTCTACGATTCGTCACTCGGATACCATCCTTGTGCTTCACAAGGGACTTTTAAGAGAACAGGGAACGCACGACGAGTTAGTTGCAGCTGGTGGTCTTTATCAAACGCTCTATGAGTTGCAGTATCAGGAGCAGGAAAAACCCATGGAAGTTTACTAGGGAATGAAGCGGGGGTTGTTGTGAGATGGTGGAAACCATTGAGCTCTCTTCCTGAAGAAATAAAATGAGGCCCGTCAACAGACCAAACGAAGATGTCTCAATCTGATCAAACATGTTGCACAGTCAAAGAAACTGTGCGTGAAAAGTACGATGCAATTGCTCGGGGAGAGCGGGATTGTGGATGTCGTATGGTGGATGAACTTGCTTACCAAGACACTCCCGGTTATCAGGTACAGGCTGATTTAGGATTAGGTTGTGGGACCCCGGTAGATTATGCAGATCTGAAGCCGGGTGAGACCGTACTTGATCTGGGATCTGGTGCTGGTCTTGATGCAATGATTGCTGCACCACTTGTGGGAGAAAAAGGAAAGGTTCTTGGTATTGATCTAACTCCGTCCATGGTTGCAAAGGCAAAAGAAAATGCAATTGCCGTGGAGATGGACAATGCGTTCTTTCAAGAGGGAGATATTGAGGACCTTCCGATTCAAGATGCTTCCGTTGATGTTGTCATCAGCAATTGCACACTGAATCTGGTTCCAGACAAAGAAAAAGCTTACTCGGAGATCGCCCGTGTTCTGCGGCCAGGTGGCCGCTTCATCATCTCAGATGTGGTGACGGTCGGGGATCCAGACCCTGGACTGCTAAGGAAGGCAGAGGAGGCTGCAGGTTGTGTTGCCGGAGCAGCAGAAAAAGAAACCTATCTGGAATTGATTGTACGGGCAGGATTCACCGAGCCGGAAGTCGTACGCTTCCGGCCTCTTGAAATTATTAACAAGCAGGATGGCCTTGCAAGCCTCACCATTCGCGCCCGGCGACAATCTCAAAATCTCTAATCACACCGTTCATGGATCATTACTACCATCGCTCACATTTACCCCGATTCGGAGAAATTGCTGAGGGAAATCAGGAATTGGCCGACGCTTTTTTCACCTACTACAACAAGGTATTTGAGGAAGGAGCTTTGACGGCTAGGGAGAAGGCATTGATTGCCTTGGCAGTGGCCAACACCGTTCAATGCCCATACTGCATTGATGCATACACGACTGCATGCCTTGAAACGGGTTCGGATTTAGAGCAGATGACCGAAGCAGTACATGTGGCGACCGCGATACGAGGTGGTGCGGCATTGGTGCATGGAGTGCAGATGCTTGACCAGGTGAAGCGCCTAACGATGTAATTCTGGATGGAACTCAGATCTAAGAGATGATTGCGTTGGATACACTTCCTCAAGGCCCGCGTGCCACTTCTTCGTTGTCTTCTCGGGTTGCTCCACTGGCGCATCCTGAGGAGCAATTGAAGGTGCTTAATGCTGTACGTACGATCGGAGGACCAACGAACAGCGGTCAGTTTGAGCTTGATTTAGCTTCCTGCGGGTGGCCACGGCTGGAGCCGGACAGGTTGGAGATTGTGCAGATCAACCTTGGCAAGCTTTGTAATATGACCTGCCGGCACTGCCATGTTGATGCAGGGCCGGATCGTACCCATGAGAACATGGACCGGGAAACCGTTGATGCTTGCCTGCAGGCGATTGATCGATCTGGAGCCCAGGTAGTTGACCTTACCGGTGGCGCTCCCGAACTCAATCCTAATTTTGAGTATCTCGTTGAGGAATGTGTGCATCGAGGGCTTCGTGTTCTTGACCGATGCAACCTCACGATTTTGCTCGCCCGCCCTTATGAACATTTACCCGGGTGGTTTGCAGATCGGGGCGTAGAAGTTGTTTGTTCGCTGCCTCATTACCGCAAAATCGGTACCGATGCACAGCGTGGAGATGGGACATACCGCAAATCCATCCAAGCGCTGCAGCGCTTGAATCAGGTTGGGTATGGACAGGGAAATCCCCGTCGCAAATTAATCTTGGTAACGAACCCGGTTGGAGCATTCCTGTCAGGGAATCAGCCCTCCCTGGAAGCAGAATGGAAGACGGCTTTGGCACGCAATCACGAGGTCAGTTTTGATCAGCTGCTGACACTCAATAATTTGCCAATGTCACGATACCTAGAGTGGCTTGTAGACACAAATCAGGTAAAGCTTTACTTGAATAGATTATTGCAGGCATTTAATTCTTCGACAATTACAGGACTTATGTGTCGGAATACACTCTCCATAAGCTGGGATGGATATTTATATGATTGTGATTTCAATCAGCAACTGGAAATGCGTATGGATATTCCGAGTCCGCATGTACGGGATTTTGATCTTACCACTTGGCAGGGTCACGCAATACGTACGGCACGCCATTGTTATGGATGTACGGCTGGGGCGGGAAGCAGCTGTGGTGGCGCGATCACATAGCTGAGAAATTGTTCGGATCTGCCTCCTCTCCAATTTTAGGGAATAACAGCCAGGGTTGTGAATATAGCCCCAGTTCCATGAAGATAAAACCGGGGTGGAAGAATTGGTTTGGAGGTTTAATATTTTCGTGTCTGTTGAGGGGGTAAGGGTTTTCGAGAGCGAACCTTGATTCATGGGACTTGAGCATCTCAGTTGAGCAGGTCGGCAACAGTTTTGTTTTTATCAAGTTTTAGGCAAGACTAAATTTGTAATTGTCGAATGCGTACACTCATCGGATGTCTCGTAGGACTAAGTCTGTTGGCCTGTTGTACTCCAACAGAGAGTTCAGATAATTTACTCTCTGATCGTACAATCAGGGTTGTGGCTACGACAAGCATCATTGCAGATCTGGTTCGTGAGGTTGGCGGCTCGGAGGTGATGGTGGAATCATTGATGGGGCCGGGTGTGGATCCGCATCTATATAAGGCCAGTGCCCGGGATGTTTCAAGAATGGCCGAAGCTGATCTTGTTGTCTATAATGGGCTGCATCTGGAAGGAAAGATGGGAGACATCTTTGAGGCAATGAAAGAGCGGGGCAGAGCAACGATTGCAGTTGCCGAGGTCGGCGTACCCGATAGCCTCCTGATCGCATCGGAACTCTTCCAGGGGAATTATGACCCTCATGTATGGTTTGATGCAACGCTTTGGGCCCAGGCTGCACATGCTCTTGCGAATGCACTTGGAGCACTGGACCCCAGACGTGAAGAGCTGTTTTCATCGCGTAGAGAAGCCTACGTCATCAAATTGATGGAGGCGGATGCGTATGTGCGAAGAAGGGCTGCCGAGATTCCTGAACAGAAGCGGGTACTCGTTACCTCGCATGATGCGTTTGGATACTTTGGGCAGGCCTATGGTTTTGAAGTACATGGTCTCCAGGGGATTTCCACTGCACTGGAAGCGGGAACGGCGGATGTACGGGGTCTGGCAAACCTGGTGGCTGAGCGAAGAATTCCAGCAATGTTCATTGAATCTTCGGTCTCTCCACGTGGCATTGAAGCGGTACGGGAAGCCGTAAAAGCCAGAGGCTTTGAGGTGAGTATTGGTGGTACGCTGTACGGAGATGCACTGGGAGGGGCATCCACTCTGGCATCGACCTATCTGGGGATGATTCGACACAACATTGATACAATCGTCAAGGCGCTATCCAATGGTGAACGCAGTAGAAGTTCGTGACCTTACCGTAGCCTACCGGGAAAGCCCAGTTCTGTGGGACATTGATTTGGATGTTGCTTCAGGAGTATTGATGGCGATCGTTGGCCCCAATGGCGCCGGAAAGACGACCCTGATCAAAGCAATTCTGGGGTTAATGAAACCAGCGGCTGGCCAAGTCCGCATCCTGGGGAAGCCGTATCGCAATGTAGCTTCGTCTGTGGGGTACGTGCCGCAACGTGGTACGGTGGACTGGGATTTTCCAACCAGTGTATTGGATGTGGTCTTGATGGGTCTTTACGGCCGGCTTGGTTGGATTCGTCGGCCCGGCCGTAGTGAGCGTAAGGAAGCGATGGCTGCGCTCGAAAAGGTTGATATGGCTGGGTTTGCTCATCGCCAGATCAGCCAACTGTCCGGGGGGCAGCAGCAGCGCGTATTTCTGGCACGTGCTCTGATTCAAGATGCTCGTGTATACCTTATGGATGAGCCCCTGCAGGGCGTAGATGCGACGACCGAACGTGCAATTATTGACATCCTGCACTCTCTGCGCTCATCCGGGAAAACGGTTCTGGTCGTACATCATGATCTCCAGACGGTCTCAACCTATTTCGATGAGGTTTTGCTTTTGAATGTACGCCGGATTGCAAGTGGCCCCGTCTCAGAAGTGTTCACAGATACGAATCTAAGGCTTACCTATGGAGGTCGCATCGCAATCATCAAGGATGCACAATAATCATGGAGCAACTCTTCGATGACTATACGTTTCGCACGGTCACACTTGGTACCGCCATACTGGGTGCAGTAAGTGGTGCGTTGGGCACGTTTGCGGTGCTGCGAAGGCAGAGCTTGCTGGGAGATGCCGTATCGCACGCGGCTTTACCGGGAATTGGCTTTGCGTTTATTCTGACCGGCAGTAAAGCCTCTCTGGTCTTAATAGTAGGAGCAGGGTTGGCGGGGTGGTTCGCCACTGCAATCGTATTACTCGTAACCACAAGCACACGTGTCAAGTACGACAGTGCGCTTGGGCTTGTATTGTCGGTATTCTTTGGTGCAGGTCTGGTACTTCTGACCTTTATACAGAAATATCCCAACGCAAATCAGGCGGGGCTTGATTCGTTTCTGTTTGGTCAGGCAGCGTCCCTTGTTGTAGGAGATGTTATTACGATGACGGTCTTGGGTGGGATTGCGTTGATGGCCTTGCTCTTATTTTGGAAAGAGTTCAAGCTGCTCGCCTTTGATCCAGAGTTCGCGCACAGCTTGGTATTGCCGGTACGATGGTTGGATATTGGGTTGACGACACTCTTGGTAGTTGCAATCGTGATCGGGCTTCAGACTGTGGGAGTGATTCTGATGAGTGCCATGATCATTGCACCTGCTGCAGCAGCGCGTCAGTGGACGGATCATTTAGGAGTCATGACATTGATCTCAATGGCTGCAGGGGCTCTCTGTGGGGTCGGTGGGGCATTCCTGAGCACGAGCACCTTGAATCTACCGACCGGCCCAACCATTGTGGTCTGTGCCAGTGGGTTCGTCGTTGTGTCCATACTGATTGCACCACATCGCGGAATCATCTGGCAGCGGGTTCGCCAAGCGGTACAGAATCGCAAACTCAAGAGCGAGGCAGTTCTACTGGATTTATTTGAGTTGGCAAGAAAGCATGACGATTTGGAATACCCGCATATGGAGACCGCCCTGAGAGTCATCCGCCCAAAGAGAGGTACGCTTTATCGACAACTGCATGGATTGGAAGGCAAGGGACTGGTAAAGATGTACGACAGCGGAGCATGGGCGTTGACTCCAGACGGGATTCTGGCCTGCAATCAACTCCTGAATGAGCAGAGCCGATGAGCACGTTCCAACTGGAAATCCAATTGGTGGCCGCCGTCGTTGCTGCTGTGTGTGCGCTTCCCGGGACGTTCTTGGTTCTAAGGCGGATGGTGATGATGAGTGATGCGATCGGTCACGCAATTCTGCCTGGCATCGTAATCGGCTTTTTTCTGACCGGGAATCTGTCGTCTCCACTGCTCATATTGGGTGGGGCAGCGGCAGGGCTGCTCACGGTCGTATTGGTTGAATGGATACGAAAGACGGATCGCGTGCGCGAAGATGCTGCGATTGGACTGGTATTTTCGAGTCTGTTTGCCATCGGTGTGATTTTGATTGCACGGTTTGCCAGTGATGTACATCTGGATACGGATGCCGTGCTATTGGGGGAATTGGCGTTTGTGCCATTTGATCGTCTGGAAATTGCAGGACATGACCTGGGTCCTCAGGCTTTGTATGCGACAGGAGGTGTTGGGCTACTCTGCATGGGGTTTATACTTCTGTTCTACAAAGAACTGAAACTGGCTACATTTGATGGTGCCCTCTGTGCAACACTGGGATTTTTGCCGGGGGTACTGCACTATGTATTGATGGGACTAGTATCCATGACCGCAGTTGCTGCGTTTGATGCCGTTGGATCTATCCTGGTCGTTGCCCTCATGGTTGGACCTCCAGTAAGTGCCTACCTAATCACCAATCGCTTTGGGCATATGATTCTCTACAGCGTAGCCCTAGGCATTACCGCCTCGATATCAGGGTACTGGATGGCATATCTCTTCGATGCGTCAATTGCAGGGTGTATGGCGGTCATAGTCGGCGTGCAGTTTGCTATCCTGTTTTGTGTAGCCCCGGAGCAGGGATTATTAGCTGCGTGGAAACGAAGGAGGCGCCAGAAGTGGCAGTTTGCCATCAAGATGCTGGTCATCCATCTACTGCAACACGAAGCGACACCCGAGGCAGAGCAGGAATGTCGCATTGATCATCTGCAGGGTCACATGGCATGGGAGGAATCTTTTGCGGAAGGGGTGGTTACCCGGGCTGCATCGCAGAACTTGCTGTACACAGTTGGGGAGTATTTAGAGTTGACACACGCAGGTCGGGAACTCGCCCGCGAAGCAATTGTCCATTCCTGAAGCCAGGAATCCTGGAGCTGGTTAATCACGGGAAGCGTCCCAGTGAAGGTCCATAATCCGCCGGGATGCAGATAATAGAAAACCGCCACTGAGTAGGATGATTCCAATCCAGACCAGACTGATTGCCGGTTTTTCCTGAGCCTGTACCACGACATAGTCCGCTGCAGTCGCACCGTCGAGGGAGAGGGTGATCTCCCCGGTGTCCACATTCATGCCCGTGAAATAGTATCCAATCCCCCCGAATCGTGCACCAATTGGATTCACACTGCGATCAGTGCGAATCACATAAATCGGCATCACCTCTTCAATCAGATTGGTACTCATCTCAACGATCTGCAGTACCGCACCTACGGCAATTTCTGTGCGTGCCACTTCTTCCTCACTCAGGACAGATTGTAAATCTATTCTGGTATCGAATCCGGTGAAGGTGACCTGATAGGCACCATCACTGATGAGGGTGCTTTGTCCCCGGCGTAAAATAATCTCATTCTCCGAGTCCCCATCGTCAAGCATTTGACGAGGCGTGACCGCAACGTAGACGTCTTTTTCGAAGTAGGGTTTGAGGTCCGGGTGCTGGATCCACTGGCCCGTACTGGATTCATAGGCAACGGGTTTAAGGCGAAAGGATTGTCCGCTCGGATCCGTAAAATCAAGTACAAAGCGAGTATGTCCGCGTACTCCAGGTTCGGTTCCGATGTAGGACACCTCATATCCTGCAACATGCACAGGTCGCCCCTGCTCAACGACAAAGTTATCCCGGTCACTGCCTCGCGGCGCATCCGAGATTGCTCGGCTGAATCCAGAGGATGCAATGATGCCAATGACCATCACGCCCAATCCCACATGTGCAAGTGCGCCACCTGCTAATTTCAGGTTTCCTCGTCCAACCCGCCAGAGTACAGAAAAATTGCCATAGAAGGCAAAAAACGCTACAAAAAGGAGCAGCATCAACTGAATTCCATAACCGTGGCGCTGCCAGAAGTTCTGCCCCTCTAAAACCGTTTCTGCCGCAAATGGCGTCAGAATCAATACGATGACGGTGCTGAAAGTGGCCAGAAGTACGGGCCAGATCAGGACACGGTTCACCTTCTGGATGTTCATCTTGGTCCACCAGAAAAGTTGTCCCAGTCCGGCTAAGAATAAAATCCCTACCGTGAGCGGCAGAGTCCATTCATTGTAAAAATCAATGGGGACCGTTGCCGGGTTGTTGTAGAACAGTTTTCCAAATATGGGGGCACTGGTGCCCAGGATTACCACTGCTGCAACCACGGTCAAAAGGACGGCCCCGGAAAACACCAGAAACTCACGTGACAGAAAATGAGCTTCTTGCTGCGCGGCGGGGAGTTCGCGGTAGCGCCACACAAACAGTCCAAATCCTAAAAGCCCCATTGCCAGAATCCAAATGAGGAGCTGGTTATAGAGCCCAAGATCAACGAATGCGTGGACGGAAGCGTCTCCCAGGATGCCACTCCGTGTTAGAAAGGTCGAATAGACCACCAGGATATAGGCCAGGATAGACAAAAAGAGGGCTGCCTTATGTCCGATCCCTCCTTTGCGCTGAATGAGCATCAGATGTACTGCAGCGATTCCGACCAGCCACGGTACGAATGAAGAATTTTCCACTGGATCCCAGGCCCAGTAACCACCAAAGTTCAACGTTTCATAGGCCCAGTAGCCGCCCATGGCGATTCCTACACCAAGGCACATGACACTGATCAGTGTCCAGGGGAGTGCAGGTCGCACCCACTGTGTATAGCGCTGTTTCCAAAGCGCAACCACGGCAAAGGCAAAGGGCGCGATCATTGTGGTGAACCCGACAAAAAGCATAGGAGGATGGATCACCATCCAGTAGTTTTGCAGGAGATCATTAAGACCCGTCCCGTCTGCAGGCACAAAATCCGGGTTCGACTGAAAGATGGGAGCATCTGGATTCGCTTCTGCCAGTGTTGCAAAGGGGGCAGCACCAATCTCAATGGAGCCAAGCCGGATCCCCACAATCATCGTAAGAAGGAAAGCCTGGCAAAACGCTACAACCGTCATCACAGGGGCTTTGTAATCCGGTGCGGCCCACCGAATTAATGCGAACCCCATCAGGCAGTTCATGATGATCCAAAGCAGGAAAGAGCCTTCCTGACCCTCCCAACTTGCGGAGAACAGGAAATGAAAGGGTAAATCCAGAGATGAATGGGCCCAAACATAATTGTACTGGAACTGGTGGGTCGCGATGAGGACAATCAGAAGTAGCCACGCACTGAAAAGGCAGATGGTCATCACGCCCCACAGCATTTTTCCTAGACGGTAAAAAGTCGACCCATGATGCTCCTGTTCTGCAGCCTGATGGAATGCAAAGACAGACAAGATGCAACTCACAAAAGCGATCAGAATCAGTATGTGGCCGACGATTCCTGACATTTATCGATTGTGTGTAGAAAGAGCAGTCAGTAAATTTTGGTGCAGCCCACTAAAGCTTCCATTGCTCATGATCAGGATCACATCCCCAGAACATACATCTTCTAGAAGCGCTTCAAGTAAAGAAGATGCAGATTCAAAGGATCTGGCATCCGTACTCGTTGTACGGATCTGTTTCAGGACCGTCTGAATATTCATAAAATGTTCCTGCACATCATTGTGACGAAATGGTGGAGCGCACAAGTAGGCTTTTGCTGCTCCCTGGAATGCTTCTCCATACGGGACTTCAAATATTTTTCGGCGACTGGAGTTGGAGCGTGGCTCAAACACGGCCAGTAATCGCCGGTTGGGCCATCGCTCTGCTGCCGCTTGAATGGTCGCACGCACTGCAGTCGGATGATGTGCAAAATCATCAACGATCAGGATACCGGCAGGTTCGCCCAAGATCTCCTGTCGTCGCTTCACACCAGGGAAAGAGGCGAGTCCATTTGCGATTTCGGTTGCGGTTAACCCTTCATGCAAGGCAACGGTACTGGCTGCAAGTGCATTACGAAGGTTATGACTTCCACTCATAGGGAGTAGCATTTGTCCTAGATCCTGTCCGAGGTAGTGCAGGTTGAATTCGATCCCCTTATCGGAAATGTGGGTCACCTGTCCAGTGACATCATGGTGCGAGTCCAGTCCATAGGTTAGCACAGGAGCCGCACCGGTGTTCAACTTTGCAGTAGTATCACCGGAGAGGACCAGTAGGCCGTCGGGAGGAATTAATTTTGTAAAGGCTTCAAATGCTTCCTGATACTCCTCCCATGATGCATAGATATCCGCGTGATCAAATTCCATGGAGGTCACAATCGCAACCTGCGGTGCATAATGCAAGAATTTAGGATTCTTGTCAAAATAGGCGCTGTCGTATTCATCCCCTTCGATCACGAATTGAGGGGCGGTTCCGATAGAGAAGCTTTGCTCAAGATCCTGGAGCACGCCTCCGATCAAAAACCCTGGATCCCGTCCGGCAGCGAGTAGCAAATGTACCAGCATCCCGGTTGTTGTTGTTTTCCCGTGCGTTCCAGCAACGACCAAGTTTCGGCGATCTTTTAGGAAAAAGTGGTGGAGCGCCTCAGGGAGCGACAATTGTGGGAGGGATTGTTTTCTGGCCAAGGTTGCTTCGGGATGGGTCGGTACACAGGCATTGCCGGGAATGACCAAGTCGGGTAGGGGGGTCAGATTCGCCTCTGAATATCCATCGTAGACGGAGATTCCTTGGTTTTGCAGGAACGTGCTCATCGGGGGATAGACCCCACTGTCGGATCCACGTACCGCGTATCCTGCCTCCCCCAAGAGGCCTGCCAGGGCTCCCATCCCCGTACCGCAAATCCCAATCAGGTAGATATCCTCTGTATCGGGTTTCGGGGGTGGTCTGTCAAATATTCGCAGATTTGCATCAGCAAAATCCGCCAGAGCTCTCATTCGGCAGACTGCGACGTTGCAGTTTTTTTATGAGAACTCAGGTAGGGGATTAAAGAGCTAGGCACTACCATGAACGAAGTGGATATAGCTGGAATTGAGGAGAATGAGACAAGATGGATTTTAATTGTATCTGCGCCACTCCGTTAAACCATTCTGAGTGGAGTCAGATTCAAAATTGCTATCGAGAATACGATAGACGTATGCATCCAAGATACCGATCGTCTTTTGATATCCAATCTCCTTGGTGGGAGTTGACGGGAAAGCGAGAGGGGTACGCCGCAAGGCGCGGTCATCTCGCCGACACTAACCTGAATTTCTAACCACGTTTTTTTATGACAATACGCTATGCGAGTGAGTGTGGGATTAGACGTATTCAAGGATGAGTTTGGGGGGCGTCATGTCCGCAGGCGCATGGAAGTGATGGCGACCTGGTGTTCGGGGTGCTAGTGCTCACCGTGGATCAGTTGTTGCGGATGGTCCAGTAACTGGATCATCCAGTGCCATTTGCAGGATCCAGACGTTCTGGAAAACAGAAGCCGTGGGATTGATGTGTGCAATTCGCATAGATCGGGGTCAAAGTTCACCGCAACAAGGCCTCGTTCAAGCTAAATGGCCCCTTGTTCGGTGGGCGACAGCGAACACGTCACGGTCACACGCGTTCTCTGGGATAATTGCGCTAATTCATGTCCTAGATACTTGCTGAACCCAGTCGCTACGAGTGGTTTTGCAAGAAATTCCCATGAAAAAACTGTTTCCAATAGTAATTGTTGTTGCCCTTGCGGGTTGCACATCCAGTGTAACCGAGATTACTCGCCTGAGAGCATTAAAAACCGATGATCAGGTTATTGTACTGAACGATGTGCGTGGAGATACCGCGCTGGTAGTACAGTCTGCGCAGGATTTCAGGCCATTTTTGCACCCGATTCTGACACCGGATGGTGCGACCTCGGTGACCCAGTTTAGTCCGGACCATCACCGGCATCAGACCGGACTGTACTGGGGTTTCACGCGGCTGAATGGACGGGATTACTTCCATCACCCGGAGGGAGATTATTGGCAAAGGGATACCGTGATGGTAACCAGAGCCGTCGGAGATACAATTGGCTGGATTACCGTGTATGATCTACTCGACGAGAACGGTAACCCTGTTTTCCAGGAAACCCAGAACTGGACTATGTACGAAGCAGACAGTGCTGTTGTACTGGATTTGATCTGGACAGGCAAGGCCATCAGCGACATTGTTGTCAGCGAGTATGATTACGGCGGGTTGTTTCTGCGGATGCCCTGGACTCCAGGTATGGAGGGACGTGCAGTGAATGCTGCACGACAGCGCAACCATTTTGCTGAGGGTCAGCGGGCTATGTGGATGGATGTTGGTCTTATACTGCCGGGGCGTGAAGATATGGCCCATGTGGCCATATTTGATCATCCTGATAATGCGGACTTTCCCCAGCCTTGGCGTGTGGATGGTCAACTGGGTGTAGGGCCTGTTCGTGCCAGACTTGGCAACTGGACTATTGAAGCTGGTAATACGGAAATCATCCGGCACCGTTTGCTCGTGTACACGGGAGAAATGAGTGACGTTGTGATGCGGGCAAAATGGGAGGACTATGCTGATCGCTCCGGTGCAATGTATTCCACCGCATCTCTTTGGGGATTGGCTCAGCAGGAAGCGCGCGAAGCAGAATTCCTGAGCCCAGTCGCAGCAGCCGAGATGATGACATTGAAGGAAGGCTACGAAGTTAACGCCTGGGCCGGTGAACCACTTCTCACTCAGCCCATGGCCTTTGCCTGGGATGATCGAGGGCGATTATGGGTAGCAGAGAATCGGGACTATGAATCACGTCAGACAGGATTCTCTGGATCTGGAGATAGCCGCATCGTGATCCTGGAAGACACCGATCGCGATGGCACCGCAGATGTTCGGAAGGTTTTTATGGAAGGAATCGCTTTTCCGAGTGCACTGGCCGTGGGTTTTGATGGTGTATTTCTTGGTGCCCCACCCCACCTGCTCTTTATCCCCGATCGAGATGGTGACGACCGTGCAGATGTCGATGACGTTGAGATTCGTCTTACCGGTTGGGGTATTCGGGACAGACACGAAACGATTAACAGTTTTCACTGGGGGCCGGATGGGTGGCTGTATGGTCTTGAAGGGTTTGCTACCTCATCGGTTATAAGAAAACCAGGACCGGAGGCACGGCTCTACGGGCATGAAGATCCATTTCCAGAAGATCTACTGGAAGCCGATGGTGTGGAAATCAACGGCGGCGTATGGCGCTATCACCCGACAAAGGACAGGTTTGAAACAGTGGCACATGGCTTCAGTAACCCTTGGGGTATTGATTACGACGCACATGGTGAACTCTTCATAAGTGCCTGTGTGATCCCTCATGTTTTCCATGTGATCCCGGGCGGGATCTACATGCGGCAGGGAGGTACTCACTTAAACCCGCACATTTACGAAGATATCGCGCCCATTGTAGATCACCGACACCGTTCAGCGCACGGGGGCGCCCGCATTTATCAATCTGACGCATTTGCCCCGGAGGAAACAGGACGTCTGTTCATGGCAAACATTCATGAACACGCGGTCCTAAGTGATGTGCTGCAGCCAAGGCGCAGCGGGTTCACAGCCAGTCATGGAGATGAGTTTATGATGGCGCATAATGCTCAGTGGGTTGGCTTCAGCATGGAAATAGGTCCAGAGGGAGCACTTTACGTTCTCGACTGGCACGATGCGGACATATGTGGCGGGGATGTTTTGGACAAGGATACTGGGAGGATTTTTCGAATTACACCATCAGAGTCTCATGCTGTAGAATGGGATGGACGTTATGGAGACCTGCAACAACTTAGCGACCTTGAATTAGCCGAGCTTCAGGAAAGTCGAAGCGACTGGCATGCCCGGCGCGCCCGTGTAATATTGCAGCACCGCGCGAGCATGGGTGCACTGGATGCCTCGGCTTTGACACATCTGAATATGCTTTATGAGACTGGTGCTACAACGCCGCTCAGACTGCGCGCTATGTGGTCGCTGTACATAACCGGTAATTTTCCCATCGAATCCCTCTCGAGTGTGCTGCACGATAATGAACCCTACATCAGAGCTTGGGCTGTTCGATTGATAGCGGAGCAGGATTCGATTGGATCCGAGGCTCTACTGGGTCTTGAGGAGCTCGCCGAAAAGGAGGCCTCTCCAGTCGTGCGTAAATATCTCGCAGCTATGCTTCAGCAGATCTCCTATGAGCGGCGCTGGCCAATCATAGCGGCGTTGATGAACTATTCGGAGGACAGCGAGGACCCAAACATCCCAACTTTATTATGGACAGGTTTTGAGCCGCTGGTGGCGGAAGCACCTGAGCGAGCGCTTTCGCTTATCGAAGATGCGGATGGCTATCCGCGCATGACGGAATTTGTTGGTCGGCGCCTGGTTGAAGCCGGACATATGTCTCCGTTACTGGGAGCACTTCACTCAAACCGGGATAAGCACCTGTTGCGCGGGATGCTGGCTGGATTGGAAGGTATGGGAGATATAGAAGCACCCAAAGACTGGGACCGCACCTATCGGAGGTTGCGACGCAAACGTGAAACCCGCGTACTGGCTACCGCAGTTGCCCAGATGTTTGGTGATGCCGCGGCAGAACGTGCACTTATGAGTGAGGTGCTGAACGCTTCCATGTCTTCGGAACGGCGAATTGCTGCGTTGAAATCACTTGTGTCCTCACAGCCTGATGCACTCAGACAGGCCCTGTTTGAGCTGGTTAATGACCCGAGTATGCGGATTGCGTCAATCCAGGCGGTTGCAGTTTTCAGTGACCAGGAACTGGGACAGCTTCTGCTCTCAATGTACGCGGATGCCACGCCCTCTGAAAAGGAGGCCATCATTCAGACAATGGCATCGCGCCCGATTTACGGATGGATGTTGGTCGAGGCACTCCGCGATGGTTCGATCCAGCGGAATGCCATCCCTGTCTGGATTGCCCGACAGATGCGGCGTGTTGTGGGGAGTGGTTTTGTCGAAATCTGGGGGCCGATCGACGAGCTTCCGGGGGATAAAGCCTCGGCTTACACCCGGTATCAATCTCTGGTAACGTCTGGAATGGCTGCGGATGCCTCCAACGGACAGACTGTCTTTGCACAGGCCTGTGGGGCATGTCACCAAATGAATGGAATCGGTGGACTCCTAGGCCCGGACCTGACGGGATCCAATCGGACGAATGTAGATTACCTGCTCAGCAATCTCATCTACCCGGATGAGGTCATCCAGGATGATTATCGGATGGTACTCGCAACGACCCGCGGGGGACGTACGTATATAGGTACACTGGTAGGTGAGAGTGATCGCCAAGTTACGCTCCGGCCCGTAGGCCAGGAAGATGTTGTTCTGAATCGCACCGAGATACAATCGCTGGAGATTTCCGAGGAGTCACTAATGCCGGAAGGATTGCTCTCTGTGCTGTCCGACGAAGAGATTCAGGATCTGTTTGCCTATTTACGGACAGTAGAGACGTCAGTTCAATAGATTTGTGTGTATAAGCGCTGAGCTTATAATTCCAAATGTATTTGCGACATACAGTTTATCTCCTGGTGTTTATCACCATATTCTATCCCCCTGCGTCGGCGCAGCGGATTGCCAAGTACAGGGCGGATTTCCTGGCGGGGGGGATATCTGGCTTGTGCCAAAGGTGGTCAACATCAATCTTATTCGGCGCCGGGAGCTGGAGATGACGATATACCCATCCGCAAGGAGATCAATATCCGTTACCCAGCAGCCGAATTAAAACCATTACATTCACTGCTGGGGTTTTCGAAATAAACAGCGGCGTGCTAACGCCATGTTCTTCGATCTCGGCGGGTCGGTTCTTTATCTCGCTGGGGTCTGAAAATGAACTGTCCACTAAAGAAGAGGAAGAACCAGGAGTCAAAGTCGGGATTAACGCCTACGAGAAAAACGGAGATTGACCACATCTGCGTAGTCGTCAATCGATAGCATCCTGCTACGATTAGAACATACCTTATCGCACAATTGTCATTGATTTTGACCGCTGGACCACTTTTCCTTCCATATCAACCCTCAGCGTGTAATAGTACATCCCCGAGGTTAAGCGAGCCGTATCAATCTTTATCGTGTGCGCTTGACCTGCCTCCAACCAACCATAGGGCAGCGTCTTAACCGTTCGTCCCAGCATATCCGTTATCACAACTAATATTTGTGCTGGTACTGGTAAGTCGAATTCTATGTTTGCTACATCCGATAATGGGTTTGGGTAATTCCCCAAAAGCGTCACTTCCTGCAATAGTTCCGATTCAGAAATATCCAGACTCTCATTGCTCATGATCGTCACCGTAATGGCTGCTACCACCCCGTCGTAGCCGCCGCCTGATGCCGTAAGCATCAAGATCTCCGTATTGTCCCAAAAATCATCATCCTCCGCTACTTTCAGCGTCACCGTCTCCGCTGCCGTCAGCACCACCGCCTGCGCTACATTCCAGTTCGTGGTGTCAAAGGTCAGGGTATCACCGGACAAGGCCGTGCCCGACCAAGTTAGATCCGAGGCCCCGTCATCGCTGAAGATTACCGCCACATCACCTGTTGGCGCCACCGCCAACTTCACATCCAAGATCATGGTACTCCCTTCGGTCACCGTCAGCGTACTTGGCACCGTAATCCCAGCTCCATCCACATCGTTGTCGTCAATCGTCACCATAATCTCTGTCGTCTCCCCGTTGTAGCCCCCGCTCTTTGATGCCGTTAACGTTAAGATCTCCGTGTCGTTTACAAAATCATCATCCTCCGCCGCCATCAGCATCACCGTTTGCCCTACATTCCAATTCGCGGTGGTAAAGGTCAGGGCATCACCGGACAAGGTCGTGCCCGACCAATGCATATCGGAGTCCCCGTCATCGCTGCAGGTGACCACCACATTACCCTTTGGCGCCGTCGCCAACGTCACTTCCACGCTAAAGCCTCCCCCCTCGGTCACCGTAACCTCCGTTGAAGACACCGCAATCCCTGGTGCATCGTTGTCCGTGATCGTCACCGTAATCTCTGCCATCTCCCCGCTGTAGCCCCCACTCGTCGATGCCGTCAGCGTCAAGATCTCCGTGTCGTTTACAAAATCATCATCCTCTGCCGCCATCAGTGTCACCGTCTGCGCTACATTCCAGTTCGTGGTGGTAAAGGTCAGCACATCGCCGGATACGGCCGTGCCCGACCAACTCACATCCGAGTCCTCGTCATCGCTGAGAGTGACCGTCACGTCACCCTTTGGCGCCGCCGCCAGCTTCACCTCCACGGTCGTGGTACTCCCTTCGGTCATCGTCGCCGTGTCTGGCACCGTAATCCCACCCCCATCCACATCGTTGTCGTCAATTGTTACCGTGATGTCTGCCGTCACCCCGTCATACCCCCCGCCCGATGCCGTAAGATTTAATTCTACCGTTCCGTCCTCAAAATCATCATCATCCTCCGCCGTCAGTGTTACCGCCTGTGCTACATTCCAGTTCGTGGTGGTAAAGGTCAGCACATCGCCGGACAAGGTCGTACCCGACCAGCTCACATCGGAATCCCCGTCATCGCTCAAGGTTACTGCCACTTCACCCGTTGGCGTCGCTGCCAGTTTTACCTCCACGGTCGTGGTACTCCCTTCGGTCACTGTCGCCGTACCTGACACCGTAATCCCAGGTACATCATTGTCGTCAATCGTCACCGTGATCTCTGCCGTCTCCCCGTTGTAGCCCCCGCTCGTCGATGCCGTCAGCGTCAAGATCTCCGTATCGTCCACAAAATCATCATCCTGCGCCGCCGTCAGCGTCACTGTCTGTGCTACATTCCAGTTCGTTGTGGTAAAGGTCAGGGCATTGCCGGACAAGGTCGTGCCCGACCAACTCACATCGGAATCCCCATCATCGCTGAAGGTGACCGTTACGTTTGCCGTCGGGGCCGTTGCTAACCTCACCTCCGAGGTGGTGCTACTCCCTTCAGTCAGAGATACTTCAGACAGCGCCGCAATCCCTGACACATTATTGTCCGTGATCGTTACCGCGACATTGGCCGTCTCCCCGTTATAGCCCCCACTTTTCGATGTTGTTAGCGTCAAGATCTCCGTATCGTTTACAAAATCATCATCCTGCGCCGCCGTCAGCGTCACCGTCTGGGCTACATTCCAGTTCGTTGTGGTAAAGGTCAGGGCATCGCCGGACAAAGCCGTGCCCGACCAAGTTAGATCCGAGTCCCCGTCATCGCTGAGGGTGACCGTCACTTCTGCCGTCGGCACTGCCGCCAAGTTCACCTCTACGGTCGTGGTACTCCCTTCAATCAGAGATACTACGGGCGGCACCGTAATCCCTGCCGTATCATCATCTTCAATCGTCACCGTGATCTCTGCCGTCTCCCCGTTGTAGCCCCCGCTCGTCGATGCCGTCAGCGTCAAGACCTCCGTGTCGTTTACAAAATCATCATCATCTGCCGCCGTCAGCGTTACCGTCTGAGCCTTATTCCAGTTCGTCGTGGTAAAGGTCAGGGCATCGCCGGACAAGGTCGTGCCCGACCAACTCACATCGGAATCCCCGTCATTACTGAGTGTCACCGTCATACTTACAGTTGGCGCCGCCGCCAGTTTAACATCCACGGTGGTGGTACCCCCTTCGGTCACCGTCGCCGTGCCTGGCACCGTAATCCCTGCCGTATCATCATCTTCAATCGTTACCGTGATCTCTGTTGTCTCCCCGTTGTAGCCTCCGCCCGATGCCGTCAGCGTTAATATCTCCGTATCGTTCACAAAATCATCATCCGCTGCCGCTGTCAGCGTCACCGTCTGCGCCAGATCCCAGTTCTGGGGGATGAAAGTCAGAACATCCCCCGTCAAGGCAACACCCGACCAACTCATATCGGAATCCCCATCATGGCTGAGTGTCACCGTCATACTTGCAGTCGGCGCCGCCGCCAGCTTCACATCCACAGTGGTGGTATTCCCTTCGGTCACCGTCGCCGTGCCTGGCACCGTAATCCCTGCCGTATCGTCGTCCGTGACTGTCACCGTGATCTCTGCCGTCTCCCCGTTGTAGCCCCCGCTCTTTGATGCCGTCAGCGTCAAGGTCTCCGTATCGTTTACAAAATCATCATCCTCCGCCACCGTCAATGTCACGGTCTGCGCCAGATTCCAGTTCTGGGGGGTGAAAGTCAGAAAATCCCCCGTCAAGGCAGCACCCGACCATCTCACATCGCAGTCCTCGTCATCACTGAGTGTCACCGTCACATTACCCGTTGGTGCCACCGCGAGCTTCACGTCCACGGTCGTGGTACCCCCTTCGGTCATCGCCACCGTGCCTGGCACCGTAATCCCCGCCATATCGTTGTCGGTGACCGTCACCAAGATGTTTGCCACCTCCCCGTTGTAGCCTCCACTCTTCGATGCCGTTAGCGTCAAGATCTCCGTATCGTTTGCAAAATCACCATCCTCCGCCGCCGTCAGCGTTACCGTCTGCGCTACATTCCAGTTCGCGGTGGTAAAGGTCAGGGCATTACCGGACAAGGTCGTGCCCGACCAACTCACATCCGAGTCCCCGTCATCGCTGAGCGTTACCAACACATTACCCGTTGGCGTCGCCGCCAGTTTCACATCCACGGTCGTGGTACTCGCTTCGCTCACCGTCGCCGTGCTTGGCACCGTAATCCCCGCAGCATCGTTGTCTGTTATTGTCACCGTGATCTTTGCCGTCTCCCCGTTGTAGCCCCCGCTCTTCGATGCCGTCAGCGTCAAGATCTCCGTATCGTTTACAAAATCATCATCCTCCTCCGCCGTCAGCGTTACCGTCTGCGCCGTGCTCCAGTTCGTGTCGGTAAAGGTCAGGGCATCGCCGGACAATGTCGTGCCCGACCAACTCACATCAGAGTTCCCATCATTGCTGAGTGTCACCGTCATATTTGCAGTCGGTGCCACCGCCAGCTTCACATCCACGGTCGTGGTATTCCCTTCGGTCACCGTCGCCGTGCCTGGCACCGCAATCCCCGCCGTATCGTTGTCCGTGATCGTCACCGTGATCTCTGCCGTTTCCCCGTTGTAGCCCCCGCTCTTTGATGCCGTCAGCGTCAAGGTCTCCGTGTCGTTTACAAAATCATTATCCGCTGCCGCCGTCAGCGTCACCGTCTGCGCCTGACTCCAGTTGGTCATGCTAAAGGTCAGGGCATCGCCGGACAATGCCGTGCCCGACCAACTCACATCGGAGTCCCCGTCATTGCTGAAAGTGACCGTCACAGTACCCGTCGGCAGCGCCGACAGTTTCACATCCACGGTCGTGGTACTCTCTTCGGTCACCGTCGCCGTGCCTGGCACCACAATCCCCATACCATCGTCTTCAATCGTCACCGTGATGTTCGCGGTCTCCCCGTTGTAGCCTCCAGCGGATCCCGTTAGCGTTAAGATCTCCGTATCGTTCACAAAATCATCATCCTCCTCCGCCGTCAGCGTCACCGTCTGAGTCTGATTCCAGTTCGTCGTGGTAAAGAGCAGGGCAGTGCCGCCGAGCAATGTCGTGCCCGACCAACTCACATCGGAGTCCCCGTCATCGTTGAACTTTACCAACATATTACCCGTTGGCGTCGCTGCCAGTTTCACATCTACGGTCGTGCTACTCCCTTCGGTGATCGTCGCCGTACCTTGCACCACAATCCCCGCTTCATCGTCGTCCGTGATCGTCACCGTAATCTTTACTGTCTCCCCGTTATAACTCCCGTTTGCCGCCGTTAGCGTCAACGTCTCCGTATCGTTTGCAAAATCATCATCCTGCCCCGCCGTCAGCGTCACTGTCTGCGCTACATTCCAGTTCGCATTGGTAAAGGTCAGGGCATCGCCGGACAACGTCGTGCCCGACCAACTCACATCGGAATCCCCGTCATCGCTGAAGGTGATCGTCATATTACCCGTTGGTGCCGCCGCCAGCTTCACATCCACGGTCGTGCTACTCCCTTCGGTCATCGTCGCCGTGCTTGACGCCGTAATCCCTGCTTCATCGTCGTCCGTGACCCTCACCGTAATCTCTGCCGTCTCCCCGTTGTGGCCTCCGCCCGATGCCGTCAGCGTTAAAATCTCCGTATCGTTCACAAAATCATCATCCTCTGCTGCCGTCAGCGTCACCGTCTGCGCCTCATTCCAGTTCGTGGGGGTAAAGGTCAGGACATCAAAGATCAGGGCACCCAAGGTCGGGGCATCCTCGGTCGGGGCACCCAAGGTTAGTGCATCCTCGGTGAAGTCAGCGCCCGACCAAGTCACATCGGAATCCCCGTCATCGTCAAGCGTCACCGTCATACTTTCAGTCGGTGCCGCCGCCAACTTTACATCCACGGTCATGGTGCCCCCCTCGGTCACCGTCACCTTACCTGGCACCGTAATCCCCGCCGTATCGTCGTCGGTGATCGTCACCTTGATGTTTGTTGTCTTCCCGTTGTACCCCCCCCCATTTGCGGCCGTTAGCGTCAACGTCTCCGTATCGTTTACAAAATCATCATCCGCTGCCGCCGTCAGCGTCACCGTCTGCGCTACATTCCAGTTCGCAGTGGTAAAGGTCAGGGCATCGCCGGACAAAGTCGTGCCCGACCAAGTCACATCGGAGTTCCCGTCATCGCTGAAAGTGACTGTCACAGGACCAGACGGCTCCGCCGCCAGTTTCACATCCACGGTCGTGGTACTCGCTTCGGTTACTGTCGCCGTGCCTGGCACCGTAATCCCCGCAGCATCGTTGTCCGTGACGGTGACCGTGAGCTCTGCCGTCTTCCCGTTGTAGCCCCCATTTGATGCCGTCAGTGTCAAGGTCTCCGTATCGTTCACAAAATCATCATCCTCCGCCGCCGTCAGTGTTACCGTCTGAGCTACATGCCAGTCGTTGGGAGTAAAGGTCAGGGCATCGCCGGACAACTTTGCGCCCGACCAACTCACATCGGAGTCCCCGTCATGGCTGAAAGTGACTGTCACAGTACCAGACGGCTCCGCCGCCAGTTTCACATCCACGGTCGTGGTACTCCCTTCGGTTACCGTCTTCGTGCTTGGCACCGTAATCGCCGCCGCATCGTCGTCGGTGACCGTCACCGTGATGTCTGCCGTCTCCCCGTTCTTCGATACTGTCAGTGTTAAGGTCTCCGTATCGTTTTTAGAATCATCGTCCTCCGCCGCCGTCAGCGTCACCGTCTGCGCTGCGTTCCAGTTCGTATCGGTAAAGGTCAGGGCATCGCCGGACAACGTCGTGCCCGACCAACTCACATCGGAGTCCCCGTCATCGCTGAAGGTTACCTTGGTATCATCAACCGGTGGTGCCGCAAGTTTCACATCCACGGTCGTGGTACTCCCTTCGGTCACCGTCACCGTGCCTGGCACCGTAATCCCTGCTGCATCATTGTCTGTGATGGTTACCGTGATCTCTGCCGTCTCCTCGTTGTAGCCCCCGCTCTTTGATGCCCTCAGCGTTAAAATCTCCGTATCGTCCTCAAAATCATTATCATCCTGTGCCACCAATGTCACCGTCTGCGCTACATTCCAGTTCGTGGCGGTAAAGGTCAGAACTGCCCCGTTCAGGTCAGAACCCGTCCAAAACAGATCGGATTTCTCGTGACTTTCAAGTGTCACCGTCACCTTACCCGTCGGCTTCGCCGCCAGTTTCACATCCACGGTCGTGGTATTCCCTTCGGTCACCGTCGCCGTGCCTGGCACCGTAATCCCTGCTGCATCATTGTCTGTGATGGTTACCGCGATCTCTGCCGTCTCCCCGTTGTAGCCCCCGCTCTTCGATGCCGTCAGCGTTAAGGTCTCCGTGTCGTTCACCAAATCATCATCCTGCCCCGCCGTCAGTGTTACCATCTGAGCCTCCTTCCAGTTCGAGGCGGTAAAGGTCAGGACATTGCCGGACAACGTCGTGCCCGACCAACCCACATCCGAGTCCCCGTCATCGCTGAGCGTCACCGTCATATTTGCAGTCGGCTCCGCCGCCAACTTCACACCCACGGTCGTGGTACTCTCTTCGGTCACCGTCGCCGTGCCTGGCACCGTAATCCCTCTCACATCGTTGTCCGTGATCGTCACCGTGATCGCTGCCGTCTTCCCAGGGTAGTCGCTGGGAGTTGTCACCGTGACCTTTCCCGAAGTCTGTTCGTAGCTTCCATCGGATGCCGTCAGCGTCAAGGTCTCCGTATCGTCTGCAACATCACCATCCTTCGCCGCCGTCAGCGTCACCGTCTGCGCCTGATCCCAGTTACTGGAGGTAAAGGTCAGGACATCGCCGGACAAGGTCGTGCCCGACCAAGTTAGATCCGAGTTCCCGTCATCGCTGAAAGTGACCTTCACATCATTCGGGGGCGGCGCCTGCAGTCTCACATTCACGATCGTGGTATTCCCTTCGAGTACCGTCTTCGTGCTTGGCGCCGTAATCCCTGCCGACGCGTCGTGCGGGTAATTCTCCGAGTCACATTCATCGTTATCGTCATCATAACCAAAGATGGTCACAGCCGCCGGCTTATATCGAGGGTCATCGGAACTGATATTAAAATCTCCTTGGTTCCCCCAATCATCGGGATACGTCTGCGAACGACATTTCCGGAGCTCTCTTTCATTGTCCTCCACCTCAAATTCCACCGTCTGTGCCATATTCCAATTCATGGGCGTAAACGTCAGCGTGGTGGGGTTAGCCGAGGGGTTGGGTACACTATGATCCGCATGAAACGCTGAATATTCTGCAATTGTCAGTGTTACACTACGCCCGGGGTCGCTTGACAACTCAAACGTCAGACTCTTTGTAGTTCCCTCGGTTATTCTTAAGGTTGTGGAGCTACGATTACGAGAAGGAGAACTCCCGCCGCTGATCACTACGTTCCCATTTTGAGGCCCCAATACCTCGTGCTCACCCCTGTCGTCATCTTCAATATTGAGGCTCGTCTCAGTAGACACACGACGCTCCTGCCCTTGAGCCGTCCCACAACATAGAATCAGTAGGCACGCCAGCGCATGAATAGTAAATCCACGCAATCCCTGGCGAAGAACTATAACCGGAACCCGTATCACGATGATGATCTGGAATATGCAATAAGCAACGAGGGAATTATGTCGCTTCCACAAAATTTCCAACTGGTTCAGCATCAGGCTCACTATAGTCTTGATGAAAGGGGCTTCACTCAACCAAGCCTCTTGCAAAGCTCCTATAACGGTAGCCGCCGCCCCCCCCCCATTTTTTATACCCTTGGGGGTTCTACCGTAACTATCCATCTTCGCCATTTCACTTGGTGAGCAACTGATTTCGGGGCCGCTTCTGCGGTATTTTCCCTCCTGAGGGATCAATATTAGACCAAACCGACCCGAATAGGTAATCCTGGAGACCAAATAGAGAAAAGACAAAACAGAGAGAAAAGACAACTTGAATTGGTGCGGATACATTCGTAAATCTCCCATACCCGTATTCTCTCGAAAAAAACGCTCTACGATGAAGTTAGAAAGGTCTGCAATTTTTTTATCGCCACGCATGACAAACGGGGATACGTGCAGTAATTAAGTTTTAGGCTATACAGTGTAACACAATCAACGGGAATTCCCCTAAGATTTTAACCAATGCTTGGCAGAAAACATGAAGATATTCGCTTCAGAGACCTTGAATCGAAGATTCTTGGGTGATTTTCGTTTTTCTGCCAAGCATAAACTAAGTATCTGGCAACGATAAAAATTCCCTTTAGTTCCATTGAACTGATAGTTTTTTTGCACATGCGCGTGGAAAGGTTTTTCACTTGGTCCCGATACGATGACCGCTGAGCAGCAAGAAAAACGCTTGCCAAATTGATGAGAAAAGATGTCCAGCTTCCACCAAGGTGGTCCAGATCAGTCTTATTTGGCGGCGAGACCTGGATATGACGATATATCCATCGCAAGGAGAGCGGTATCCTTATCCAGCAGCCAGATTAAAGCCACCAAATTCACACCCGGGGTTTTTGAAATAAACAGCGGCGTGCTAACGCCATTTTCTTCAATCTTGGTGGGTCGGTTCTTTATCTCGTTGGGGTCTGAAAGTAAACTGTCCACTGAAGAAGAAGAAGCAGGAGTCAAAGGCAGAGTACATGACCGGCACGATGACCAAAGTGAGGAATGTCGAAAAAGACAATCCGCTGATGATCGCAATGCCCATAGGTCCCCAGAATTGAGTGTTCTGCGATCCAAACTGGATATTCGGCGCTAGATCTGCCAACAATCCAACAAAGTCTATGTTGAGCCCGAATGTGAGCGGTACCAGACCAATCACAGTCGTTAGGAAGGTGAGCAGTACCGGTCGAAGACGTGTAGCCCCGCCGTCAATGATCGCTTCCAGTTTACTTTTTCCCCGTTCACGTAACTGGTTGATGTAGTCGATCAGCACAATATTATTGTTCACGACAATTCCAGCCAGGCTGATGAGGCCGATGAAGGTCATCAACCCGAAAGGAGTACGTGTGAGGATCAATCCCAGAAGCACGCCAATGAGTCCCAGGATGACAGCCAACATGATAATAATCGGGACAATGATATTATTGAACTGTGCAATCAGGATGAGCGTGATAGCTGCAACTCCGATTCCCATAGCGACCTGTAGAAACCCAAAGGCTTCCGCCTGATCTTCACTCTCCCCCGTGTACGACAACTGATAGCCGATCGGCATAGAGTCCTGATATCCCTGCAGGTGAGCTTGCACCTGCTGCAATACCGCTGCACCATTGGCTCCTGCCACGACATCGCCAGTCACGGTGGCTACACGATTGAGGTCCAATCGCGTGATGGATCCATATCCGCTGCCAATCTCAAAATCAGCAATAGAGGACAGCGGAATTTGAGTTCCTTCATGGAGGACGGTCAGCGCATCAAGTGCTTCAAGGCTGGCACGCTGATCCTCTTTCAGGCGCACAGTTACATCGTACTCATCTTCTCCTGAACGATATTTGGTTGCTTCACTACCCTGGATGGCTGAACGAACGACATTGCTGACCTTGCGGGAGTCAAGTCCAAATCGGGCTGCCCGTTCACGGTCAATCTGAACCTGAATTTGCGGGCGCCCGGTATTGAGGTTGTTGTTGATGTCCACCAAAAAGGGGATCGTGTTGTTTTGTGATGCCTGTCTAAGTGATTCGGTGACCTCTTCCGTGATTCGTGTAATTTCCAAAAAATCGGACCCCGTGATTTCAATATTGACAGGTTTGCCTACGGGTGGTCCAGCATTGTCCTTGTTGATTTCGAAAATCACCCCTGGAATCCCCCGAAGAGATTCACGAAGCCTTTGAAGCGTATTGCGACTTGTTTCCGGCCGATTCCCGTAATCCACTACATTCAAGGTTAAGACAGAACTCTCTGGATTGCCGGGGCCGCCTCCAATCAATGCTCCTCCACCACTACTGGTACCCACGTTTACAAGGATATTCTTGATATTGTCTTGATCGGCCTGATTTCCATCCAGGAGGGAGTTAATACTCGACTGTGCAATCTGGGTAACCTTGTTGGTTTCTTCCAGATGCGTCCCCAGGGGGAGTTCCAGGTCCACGGTGATGATATTTGGATCTGTATCCGGGAAGAACTCAACGCCAGTTGGAGCAGCTGCAAACAGTGCAATAATTGATACAAATCCACCGGCTACACAGACTAACAGGCGAGCGCGGTTATCGCTCAATAACAACTTGGTGCGTTGCTTCAGTACTCGTCCATTCAGTAGATAGCCGACTGCACCGACTCCCATGATAATCGCGGGCAGGCTGAGCAAGATCAAGATTGTCTGTAATTCTGCTCCGCGAATCAGCGCCATCAATCCAAGAATGGATGATGAAAGTATCGCAAACAAACCGCCTGCCTTAACACTGGTGAGACCATTGAGATAGATAACTTCAAGGCAGTGGAGAATGACCAGGATCAGCCCCATCACAAACAGAATAGCTGCAGGGTAAAGAAGTACGGTCCCGGCTGCTGCATTTGTCATCCCAAGTACAATTCCACCAATCACTGACAGGACGACCCCCAGCATCAGAGAGAGAAAACAGAATGAGTTTTGGAGATAGGGATTGGGAGTGCGGATCACGGCGGTTATCGAAAGCGCAATGACTCCCAGCCCAAAGAGGGCGGAGATCCCGATCAGTGGTGAAGGGCCACCTGGACCGCTCAGGAATGTACCGAAAACGGCAGCTCCCAAGCCAAGGACATAAACAACTACAGCACTGATCCATAGTCGTTTATGTAAAAATAGGGGGGCTCGTATCTCATAGTCACGTTGTAACTGTGTATTCAGGAATCCACGATACCAGATAATCAAATTCGGCAATGCCTGACCAACAAATCCCTTGGTGATGGGGCTGAAACAATACCGGTGTGTAAGCATCAGTATTGGTATTGCAATGGAGAGTACCAGAATCGTTTGCCAGTTCGCGAGTCCAATCACCAGAGCTACGCCGGCAAAGAAGGCAAACAGAATCGTCCGAAGAGCCAAAGAAAAATGCATTTTCGGATCTGTGTCCAGCCGAACGAAATACCCGGTGATGACAGGGTTAATTATAATGGCAACAAACAACGAACATGACAGCGTAATGATGAGGGTCATGGGCAAATAGCCCATAAACTCACCGGTAATTCCCGGCCAAAACAGCATGGGAATGAAGACAGCTACAGTGGTTGCAGTCGATGCAACGACGGCGCTACCGACTTCACCGGTTCCCAGCTTCGCAGCTTCGAACCGGGAGTATCCCAGTTCCCGATAGCGATAAATATTTTCCACGATTACCACGGCATTGTCCACAAGCATTCCGAGGGCAATGATCAGGGAAAAGAGGATGACAAAGTTTAATTCCTGTCCAATGATCTGGAATACCAGAAAAGTGAGGAACATAGAGAGGGGGATCGCAATGCCCACCAGTGTAGCCGTGCGGACCCCTAGGAAGAACAGCAGCACAAGCACGACGAAGATCAGCCCGCTGATGATGTTGTTTTCAAGATCGTTCACAAGCTCCTGAACCTGATCACTTTGATCGCCGGTAACCACCATCTGTGCTCCACGCGGCAATGGAAATTCGTCAAGGACCGTTCGGATTTCGTCGGCAGTATCCAGGATGTTCGCGCCACTGCGTTTTTTTACATTGAGGGTAATGACCGGATAACTCCCTGTCTCCGCTAGACGGATCAGGCGCTTGCCCTCTTCTTCCTGAAGCAGTTGTAACCTGGAGTAAGTAGAGCGTTCTTTGAAGCCAAGGTATACCTCTGCGACATCCCTGACGTACACCGGGAAGCCGTTCGGGCTTTTGAGAACCAGTTCTTCAATTTCTTTTTTAATATCCCGGAACTCTCCGTCAATCCGCACGAGATAGTCTCTACTGTCCACACGGATCGTGCCTCCTGGAGTATTGGAGTTTTCGAAACTGATCGTTTCAACGAGATCTGAGAACGTGAGATCATATCCTTGCAGTGCACGAATATCTACATCTACTTTCACCTCTCGCTCGAGCGTACCAATGAGTTCCACCTCCAAGATGTCCGGGCTTTTTTCAATCTCATCTCCCAGGTCTTCCGCGATTTCTTTCAGTTGTGTGACGGTAAATGCCCCGGCAAGATTAATACTCATGATGGGGATATCCTCAACATCAAATTCGCTGACAACGGGCTCTTCAATGTCACCGGGTAGACGAGGCTTGGCAATCTGGACTTTGTCTCGAACTTGTTGATAGGCAAAATCAAGAGATACGTCAGTTGTGAATTCAATGACGATGGTGGAGACTCCCCGTACTGAAGTGGATCGAATTTCTTCAATGTCGGATACGGATTGAATTTCCTCTTCAATGATCCGGGTTACGAGGGATTCAATATCACCAGGACTAGCACCTGGATAAATGGTCGTGACGACGATCGTTGGAATTTCAATTGAGGGAAAGGCTTCCTTTGAAATCGTCAAATAGCTGACCAGCCCCCCCACCGTGAGCATGATCGTTAGGATCGCTACACTTGGTCGTTGCTTAATTGCAAGTTCAGTGATTTTCATTACAATTCGATCTCAGGAGTGGGGGGTGAGTCCAAGGAGCCCCCAATGATGGGAACCCCGTATTCGTCTAATTCAGAGAATGATTGGTCAATGGAGACCAGATCCTGATCTGCAAGAGTGGATTGTCCACGAACGACGACCTGCTCATTTGCAGACAAGCCGCTCGTAATGACCACTTGGTTTGCATACTCTGCACCCAGGGAGACCTCCCGTAATTGGGCAACGTTATTCCCATCGTGGTCTTCCACGACAAAAACCGAGAGGCCATTTTCCGTTCGAGTCACTGCATTGCCGGGAATCACAAGTGCATCTTCAATGGTCAATCGCACGATGGCCAGTTCTGCAATCATTTCGGGCTTGAGTCGTCCGTCTGTATTTTCAACCTCAATATTGACTTCAAATGATCGACTAGCAGGATCAATGATACTTCCCGCAAAGGTGACACGTCCAGTGCGGGAGGAAATCCCGGCTGTCGGGAGGCGGATTTCTGCCAGGGTACCGATTTCAATGTCTCCGGCATAGCGCTCTGGAACACCCGCTGCAATTTGAACATTGCGTGCATCAACCAGGCGAAGTACTTGCGTGCCGGGAATGACCTGCTCACCGGGTTCCACATATCGGGCCTCTATTTTCCCATGGATCGGTGCCTGAATGGAGGTATAGTCCAGTTGTCGTGCGACTTGTTCGTAGACAGCTTCGGCCTGTGCCAATGCAGATCTTGCCTGCTCCAGTGTGGTTTCCAAGCGGGCAAATTCCAGGGGGCTGATGATAGAATCTGCGAACAGGGGCTGCTGCCTAGTGTAGCTGTCCTCGGCTATTTTCAGGCCGGCTTCCGCGTTACTGACCTGTGCGTCCGCCTGTGCCACGCTGGCACGAATCAGTTCATCTTCTGTATTGGCAATAACCTGTCCCACACGGACTGTTTGTCCCAGCGCCGCGATGGTTTCAAGCGTACCGGTAGTTTTAGACGAGATAATCACATCATGTTTCGCTTCAACGGTGCCCGTCAACTCAATGATTTCATTGAATGCAGTTGGGGACAGCTGCAAAACCTCAATATGCTTGGTTTCAAGGGCTAAGGCAGGGGAGACACTAGTGTCGGAATTGCCTTGTGGGCTTGCACACGCAAACCAAAAGATGCAGCCTAGCAGCAGGATATATTGAATTTTCATGAACGTGTTTTTGTCTTACCTGTTGGCGGATGCCAACTGTAGATCTATTTGTTTTTCGATGGGTACACCGAGGGCAATCTCCAGATTGCTCTGGGCAATGAGAAAGCTGTGGACGGCACGCAGGTAGTTGAGCCTGCTGGTGTCTAGTTGGGAAGATGCAGCTCGTACCTGCAGCGAGTTGGCGACTCCCTCATTGGATCGAGCAAGGATATACTCATAATTCAGTTCAGCATTGGCGACATTGATTTCCTGGCTACCGATCTGATGATAGGCGGTATCTAGGTTACGTAGCGCAGTTTCGATTTCCATTTTTGTGGAGGCAGTCAGTTGATCCACATTGACTCCAGCCTGACGGGCGGCTACCTGGGCCCGCTGCACATTCCGACGTCGCGCGAATCCATTAAAGAGAGTCCATTCCATTGAAAGACCAACATTCAGAGCAGATTGCCAGTAAGCTTTACTGAAATAGGAGTTACTTCCCTGTGAGAATGCGAAAGGGTTATTTGGATTAGAGAGCGTGAAGCTTCGGTCATCTGGAACTCTGCCGGTGTAGTTGAAATTCACAAACCCATTGATTTTCGGAAAAGAGTTCATTTTGGTTGCCCGTACTTCATTCAGAGCAAATCGGTAAGCTAGTCGAGCTTCTTCCAGGTCAGGTCGTTGCGAAGAAGCATGTTCAAACACCTCCGAAGCAGATGCAGCGAGGTAGGGGGACATCTGATGGATCGTAAGGGCTCCATTCAGAATCAGTTCTTGTTTTGGATCTAGTCCGATCAAGTATTTGAGTTGGTCCAAGTCGTTCGAGGCACGGGTTTGTGCCTGAACCAATTCAGATTCACGATTGGCTAGCTCCACATCCATGGTCAGGCGTTCCATCTTGGGAAGAACCCCGTTACTCACTCTCAGGGCGGTCTCATTCCGGGATGCACGCGTCCTTGCGACGCTTTGAGCGGCCACGCGAGCTTCTTCTTCCGCGAGGAGTGCGCCATAAAAAGCTTCCCGAACCTGGCCGATGATCAGCTGTTCTTGACGCTCAACGGCTTTAGGGAGTTGTTCTCGAGCCGCCGCAAATCCATCAGGATGCAGAAGCCTCGAAAATCTGGGAGCATCCAGAATCGTTTGTGTGAGTGTGATGGAGTTCAGATACTGGTTCGGAACCGCAAACGGGTTATCACTGGGTTCGGCAGGGACAATGCCGGCGGCATCCAATCCGCGCCGCTGTCGATCAGCAAATTCTCCAAAGGAGATGGGTTGCGTTGCATCATTCCCATCCGTACGAGTGGTTTCGTTGAATCCAAGCCATTCAACAAAGGCAAATCCAGAAAAAAAATCGCCCGCAGAGCTACCGGCAAATGGATTGGCTTCGCGTATATTTCGGGTATAAGAGCTAAAGGCTTCAACGGTCGGATAGCCGATATCTGCGACCCCTATTTGTATCTGGATTCGGGCATCCTCTTCTGCCATGCGAACCTGCTGAAGCACGTAGTTATTCACCAGAGCGATTTCGACCGCTTCGCCCAGTGTAATTCGCAAGGGAGTCGTTGCATCCTGAGACTGAGCACTCGTGACAAAGGCAGACAGGAGAATAAGGGCAATAGCAAAACGGATGGAAAATATAGCTGACTTAAAAGAGGTTTCGGCGTGTTTACACATCAAAGTCGGTTAATAAAGCCATTAGAGCGAAGCAAACTTGTACGTGTATTTTTAAAGTGTGTTGAAGCCGGCTTCATAATCAGGGGAGAAATGAGGGGTCAAACAAAATCCTTGTGCTGGTGCGCGTGTAGGTAGTCCACGACATTCTTAACCTGTTGGGTGCTATTCTGATGACAGACCAGTAGTGCATCATCGGTATCTACAACGATGACATCGTGGATACCGACTACGGCAACCAGGCGCTTACCGGCATTGACCAGACATCGGCTGGTATCATGTACGATGACATTGCCTCGGAGGACATTGCCATGGCGATTTTTGTCGCTCAAATCGTAGACTGCACGCCAGTCTCCAATATCACTCCAGCCAAAACTTCCTGGAACGACGTAGACATTGTTGGCCCGTTCCATAATCCCGACATCAATCGAAATTCGTGTGCTCTTATAATAGGCTTGGCGAATGGCCGAATCTTCTTCATCCGTTCCAAGGTGTTTGGAAGCTTCTTCGAAAGCACGCCAGGTGCTTTTGAGATGGGTTTGCATGTTTGCCAGGATCGCATCGGCACGCCAAACAAATATTCCACTGTTCCAGAGAAAGTCACCGGAATCTAGAAACCGCTCTGCAGTTGCTTCACCGGGTTTCTCGGCAAAGGTCCGTACCCGGTAGGCCCCGTCACTTTCGTTTTCAGAAGGGTCGTATTGGATATAACCGTATCCGGTGGCAGGATAAGAGGGTTGGATCCCGATAGTGACTAGTGCTCCGGGGTTGTTCGCTATCGCAGCGGCCTTGCGAAGGATGTTCAAAAAACGATCTTCCCTCTTGACCAAGTGGTCTGCGGGAAGTACGATCATGACGGCCTCTGGATCTATTGCACGCAATTTTATGGCTGCATAGGCAATGCATGGAGCTGTATTCCGGCTGATGGGCTCTCCAAGGATATTCTCCTCTGGTATGGATGACAATTGCTCCCGTGTGAGATCCGCGTAACGCTCATGAGTCACGACCAGGGTCCGTTCTGGGGGAACGATGGGAGCCATGCGGCTCAGCGTCTGCTGAAGAAGGCTTTGTTCTTCAAAGACATTGATAAATTGTTTGGGACGAGCTTCTCTGCTCTGGGGCCAGAACCGACTTCCAATCCCACCCGCCATGATGACGCTGTAAATCATTGTAGATGTTCTGAGTCCGATACGATACAGATTCGGATTCGGTTGCGTTAAAGACACTAAAGTAGGAGTCTCCTACAAAACTCTCCCGATACTAGATCTGTGTGATATGGGGGCACGAAAGGGTGCAATACGCCCCGTATACCGTGTGTGATTGCTATGTGTTCGCTGTTGCTTACCGAAAAATTACCGATTCAGGGAGTTTCATGAGAGACTCGCAGGTTGATCCCATAGTGCCAATCCGTGCTCGTTGCTGACCCAAAGCCATGATCATTGCGTACAATCGGACTAATTCTGTGTGAACGAGGTTTTTGTTTTCATGAAAATTGGAATTGTTGGAACAGGTTATGTTGGGCTGGTTTCGGGGGTCTGCTTTGCAGAGATGGGAAACGATGTCTGGTGTGTCGATGTGGATGATGCCAAAGTCGCAGATTTACGCCAGGGAAACATGCCGATTTACGAGCCGGATCTTGAGGTTCTGTTACACCGGAATCTGCGTGAAAAGCGCCTGACGTTTACGACCTCGCTCAATGAAGCACTCGAAAACGCCGAAATCATATTTCTGGCACTGCCCACGCCACCGGATGCAGACGGAGAGGCAGACTTATCCTATGTACTGGAGGTGGCACGTGAGATTGGCATCTGGCTTGGGACTCATCCAGAGGCCGTCTACAGAATCGTCGTCAACAAGAGCACGGTTCCTGTAGGGACGGCGGACAAGGTCAGAGAAGTGCTGATTGGGCAGGGGGGAAGTCCCGGCGTGGATTTTGACGTCGTATCCAATCCTGAATTCCTCCGGGAGGGGGCTGCGGTGGACGACTTCATGAAGCCGGAGAGGATTGTTCTGGGAACCTCAAGTGCAAAAGCTGGCGCTGTCATGCAACGCCTTTATGAGCCATTTGTCCGGCAGGGTAATCCAATTATCATCATGGACGAACGCTCGGCTGAGGTAACCAAGTATGCGGCGAATGCTTTCCTGGCCTCACGTATCAGCTTCATGAATGAGGTGGCCAACCTGTGTGACCGGGTGGGTGCGAACGTAGACAAGGTGCGTATTGGAGTTGGAAGCGATAGCCGGATTGGTCGCCATTTTCTTTACGCAGGAATTGGGTTTGGTGGAAGCTGTTTCCCGAAAGATGTGCAGGCACTTTTGCGAACAGCACGTCGGCAGGGCTACGACTTCAAAATTCTTCAGTCGGTGCTTGAGATAAACGAAAAGCAGCGAATGCGATTGGTTGATCAAGTGCGTTCTTATTTTGGCAGCGACTTGCAAGGAAAGCATGCAGCGGTATGGGGGCTTGCATTCAAGGCCAACACGGATGATGTGCGAGAGTCTCCCGCACATGTCGTGATTCGGGGGCTTTTAGAGAGTGGGGTGCGGGTCACTGCTTTTGATCCAGAGGCAATGGCGACCTCGCGTACCGTATTAGGAGAATCGATTACCTATGCGGGGAGTGCATATGAAGCTCTTTCCGACGTTGACATGCTGCTTGTCTGCACGGAATGGCCAGAATTTAGGCGTCCTGATTTTCAACGGGTTAAGGGGTTGATGCGCCGACCGCTCATTTTTGATGGGCGTAATTTGTATAATACCCGCAGGATGCAGGAGCGAGGATTTGAGTATTATAGCATTGGTCGTCCTGGAGTCGCTCTGAAATAATCTCTCATCGTGTCTTAAAGGAGGAATGGATTGGCAGGCCTGGCTAACGATTGCCACAATTATTGGGATTGCCATTGCACTGGTCAGGGATCTTGCCAGACCGGACATGATTTTTTTGAGTGCACTGGGGGTCCTCTTGGCTGCAGGGGTCGTTACCCCTAATGAAGCTTTTGCAGGATTTTCGAACGGGGCGGTGATTGCACTCGCATCCCTGTTTGTGGTCGCCGCGGGAATTGAGGAGAGTGGACTTTTGCGCCGAATCGAGTGGCGGCTCTTACGCAAGGTACATTATTTGCCCACGGCACTTCTTCGCATGATGGTGCCAACGGCATTGGTGTCTGCGTTCATGAATAATACCCCCGTTGTGGCAATGTGGATGCAGCCTGTGCAACGCTGGGCATACCGGTCCAAAATTTCTCCATCGAAAGTGCTGATCCCGTTGTCCTATGCATCAATTGCTGGAGGGATGGTCACCTTAATGGGATCCTCCACGAATGTCGTGGTTGCAGGTTTGGTAGAGGGGTATGACCTTCCTCCACTGGGACTTTTTGACTTTTCCCTGATTGGGTTACCGGCAGCGATTGTCGTATTAATATTCCTGGCCTTTGTTGGCGTGCGGCTTCTGCCAGATCGGGCCAGCGAGCCTGTGTTTACACGTTCGCGCCTTCAGCAATGTTTATTTGAAATTCGTATTTCCGAGGGTTCTCCTTTCGCGGGGAAGACATTGGATCAGGCGAAATTGGATACCGATAATGAGTCCACCATTGTTCAGGTGCGGCGGGGGAAGCACATTATGCCTGTTGATCGACAATTCGTTCTGGGGCAGAGGGATGTGCTATGCTTTAGTGGAGACGTCTCCATATTTGAGAATCTCCTGCTTAGGTCTGGTTTAGAGCCCGGTGTAGCGATTGCCAAGGAGCGGACAAAGAACCTACTTCCAATGTATGAGGCGGTGATTAGTGAGACTTCCAATCTGATTGGAAAATCGCTCAAAGATGTAGATTTTTTGTCAACCTATGGCGGAGTTGTCCTGGCCGTACAACAGAGGGCAGGAGGGCTGGAGGGAGCAATGACGGATATTACCCTGAAAGCCGGAGACCTGATTCTGGTTGGTGCAGTGGCAGGTTTTGAGGATCGCTGGAACGCGAGTCACACAGAGTTCTATTATGTGTTGCCTCGTGGAGCATCTCATGGGAGGCCACCTAAGAGACGGCTGGTGCTGTCATTGGGGATTCTGGTCACGATGATTGTTATGATTGCGATGGGGCTAGCTCCGCTACCTACGGTTGCATTTGGGGGAGCGCTTGCCATGGTCGCGACACGCTGTATCGGGATTACAACCGCTCGGAATGCACTGGATCTGCAGGTATTGCTACTTATTGCGGCAGCTCTAGGGCTTGGTGTCGCGGCCGAGAAGACTGGTCTTGCAGAGGGGCTTGCTCAGATCCTGACAAGTATGGCCACCGTGAGTCCAATTTTGGCGCTGATCGGGCTATATGCCTGCACCAATATTATGACAGAATTGATTGCAAACAAAGCGGCAGCGGTGTTGATGTTACCGGTTGCCCTTGGAATGGCAACCACTCTGGATGCGGACCCCAAAGCTTTTATACTGGCCGTGGCCGTTGCCGCAGCCGCCAGCTTTATGACTCCGGTGGGGTATCAAACGAACTTAATGGTCATGGCAGCTGGGAATTACAAGGTTCGTGATTATTTACGTGTTGGTCTGCCAATCAGTTTATTGATCATGGTCACAGCAGTGACAATTATATCTATGAGGTGGTTGTAAGTGGAGAAGCAATAATCCAGGAAGCCCGATTAAACAGAACAAATTTCTCTGTCAACAGTGAACCGGTTCGCTTTTAATTAAGCAGCGGAGCGCCTCCCATATTTTCCGATTGGACACAGAATTGATTTATGCTGATGCTGACTTTAATTGATCCTCATGGAGGTTCAATTTTGGAACTGGTTGTTGAGACCGAACGCGCGGATGTTCTTAAAAACGAATCCGTAAACGTTCCATCAATTACCCTGACCGGGAGGCAGTTATGCGATCTTGAATTATTGCTCTGTGGGGGTTTTTCTCCGCTGAGAGGTTTTCTGAATCAGCGTGATTATGATAGTGTACTGGAGCGTATGCGCCTTTCGTGCGGTACGCTTTGGCCAATGCCCATTACCCTTGACATTACGGAAGCGGATGTGCAGCGGATTAAGGGGCACGATCAAGTTGCGCTGCGTGATATTACCGGATTGCTTTTGGCAATCATTCATGTTGGAGATCTATGGAAGCCGGATAAGGAGGCAGAGGCAAAAAAAGTATTCGGAACCACCAGTCTCGAGCATCCCGCGGTAGCATACCTGATCGATCAGGCAGGCTCCTATTATTTGGGTGGTGATTTGGAAGGGATCCGAATGCCGCCACACTATGACTTTCTTGATCTTCGCCATACGCCTAGACAACTACGCATTTTTTTTCAATCCCGTGGATGTTCCCGGATTGTGGCGTTCCAGACACGGAACCCCATGCACAGGGCTCATAAGGAGCTCACCGACAGAGCCTCCAGAGACATAGATGCACAGTTGTTAATTCACCCGGCAGTAGGGATGACAAAACCCGGTGACATAGATCATTATACGCGCGTAAGAAGCTACAAGAGGCTATTGGATTATTATCCGAAGGGGCAGGCATCACTGAGTCTATTGCCATTGGCAATGAGGATGGGTGGACCGCGAGAGGCACTCTGGCATGCAATTATTCGCAAGAACTATGGTTGCACACACTTTATTATCGGGCGGGATCACGCCGGCCCTGGCAAAACGCAAGGGGGGATTCCTTTTTACGGACCTTACGATGCGCAGGAACTGGTGAAATCCCATACGGAAGAACTGGGAATGGAGGTTGTACCGTTCCGTTTGATGGTCTATGCACCGGCGTCAAATTCATACAAGCCGATTGATGAAGTGGCGGAGAATGAAGCAACTTTGGATATTTCTGGAACACAACTGCGCAGCATGCTTGCTACCGGGAAGGAGATTCCCGAGTGGTTTTCCTACCCGGGCATCATCGAGGAACTGCAAAAAACGTATCCCCCTCGAGGGCAGCAGGGATTTGCAGTATTTTTGACCGGACTATCCGGGTCGGGAAAGTCTACAATTGCAAATGCACTGCAGGCACGACTCCTGGAGATCCTCTCTTGTCCGGTTACCTTGTTAGATGGGGATGTCGTTCGTACTTATCTTAGTAAGGGACTTGGTTTTTCCAAAGCGGATCGGTCTACAAATGTGCAGCGTATCGGTTATGTTGCTTCCGAAATTGTCAAACACAGAGGTGTTGTGATCTGTGCTCCAATTGCTCCCTATGAAGAAGACAGAGCAATTAATCGCAGGCGGATTGAACGCGAAGGGGGATACATTGAAGTATTTGTTAATGCACCAATAGAGGTCTGTGAGCGTAGGGATGTCAAGGGACTCTACGCAAAGGCGCGTGCCGGAATGATCAAGGGATTTACCGGAATTGATGATCCATATGAGATACCTGAAACCCCTGAAGTGGTTTGTAAAACGGACAAGGAAACGGTTGAAGAGAGCACGGGCCTTGTCGTAAAGAAACTGAGAAAATTAAGATTTTTGATTTAGATAGATATGAGTAAAACAGTGCAGCAATCCATAGAAGACAGGATCGCGTCACGTGATCTTCGTGTCGCTGTATTGGGGTTGGGATATGTGGGGTTACCGTTGGCGGTTGCCTTTGCAGAGGCGGGATTCAGCGTCATTGGGATTGATGTTGATGAGAAGAAGGTACGTCTGATTAATCGTGGTGCCTCGTACATAGAGGATATTCCCAACGACCGTTTGGCACCACTGGTGGCAAACGGTTTGTTGAGTGCCACCAGCGACTTCAATATTCTTGACACATGTGATTCAGTCAGTATTTGTGTTCCCACACCACTTCGCAAAACGGGAGCGCCGGATGTTTCACATATTTTGAGCGCTACGGATGCGATTGCCAAGCATCTTCACCCAGGAATGATCATCGTGCTGGAGAGTACGACATACCCAGGTACTACTACAGAAGTAATCTTGCCCCGCTTCCATCAGGAAGCTATGAATCTAGAAGTTGGAAAGGACTTTTTCCTATGTTTTTCTCCGGAGCGTGTGGATCCAGGACGTAAAGACTGGACTACCAAAAATACACCGAAGGTCATGGGAGGCGTGACATCGTCATGCCTTCAGGTGGGCCAAGCGCTCTACGAGTCCGCGATTGAGTCGGTTGTCCCCGTATCGAGTACCGAAGCGGCTGAACTCACCAAGCTAGTAGAAAATACGTTTCGAGCCGTCAATATCGGCTTGGCGAACGAAGTGCTTTTAATTTGTGACAAACTTGGGTTAAATGCCTGGGAAGTAATTGAAGCTGCGGCGACTAAACCGTTCGGTTTTATGAAATTTTTACCTGGCCCCGGTTTGGGTGGACACTGTATCCCGATTGACCCGCAGTACCTGTCCTGGAAGCTGCGTACACTCGGCTACACTGCCCGGTTCATTGAATTGGCAACCGAAATCAACACCGCGATGCCGAAGTATTGGGTACACTGTATACAGGATATCCTGAATGAGGACGGGAAGCCGCTTCGGGGAAGTGATGTTCTGGTCATTGGAGTTGCATACAAAAAAAATGTAGGGGATTTAAGGGAATCTCCGGCATTGGATATCTTGAAATTACTCAGGGATAAGGGGGCAGAAATCAGCTATCACGATCCTCTTGTATCAGCATTCACACTGGATGAACTGGAAATGGTCTCCGTTACGGATTTGAATCGTGCTTTGGAGTTGGCCGATTGTGTATTGATTGCCACGGATCATGCCAGCTACGATTGGGCAGATCTGTATGCACGGGCCCGATTGGTCGTGGATACGCGTGCTACATTGCATCAGGAACAGGATGAGATCTTGCAATACTCGCAGGAGCAGATGAAGCTATAGTGGTTACCATTGTGCCCCCTTGTGCCATGCGCACGAGGGAATAGTTCGATGGACGGGGCACTACACAAGAGGTGCGAAAAAATAGTCAAAAGCAAGGTTGCGTTCATCGTAACGGGCCCGATATGTGTAGATAGTGCATCAGGACTGGAATCTTTTAATCTCCAATCAACTGCAAGGTGAATAGGATGAAAAGGCGCAATTATTGGCGTGTCTTCGGGATCGCAGGACTCATGACCGCAGCAATCAGTGTAGCCGTCTGGGCACGCAGGGATCGGGAGCAGCGGGAGCATCAGGTGCATCATTCTCCAAGAGGATAGTTGCCTGATTTGCCCAGATTAGAAGGCTGTTGTAACCGTATCTGGTAATGCCGGCCGAAGTAGCTGAAAGATTGCCGTGACTCCGTGGGCATGGGTGATAGGATGAAAAGGCGCAATTATTGGCGTGTCTTCGGGATCGCAGGACTCATGACCGCAGCAATCAGTGTAGCCGTCTGGGCACGCAGGGATCGGGAGCAGCGGGAGCATCAGGTGCATCATTCTCCAAGAGGATAGTTGCCTGATTTGCCCAGATTAGAAGGCTGTTGTAACCGTATCTGGTAATGCCGGCCGAAGTAGCTGAAAGATTGCCGTGACTCCGTGGGCATGGGTGAGTTGAGGATGCAGCCGGGAGCGGACGCAGGGTAATAAGTCTCGCGGGTTTGGATCTCTGGAATGCGCGTCTATGAATCTTTCATAGACGCTATCATTTCCAATTCGCGAACATACATCTCTTCTGCTTTTCCGATCCAGGATCGAAGTTCGGTCGCGTCATAGTTGTATTTCGGAGCAAATTCGACTAACCGGTCCAGGTTCAAGTCATTGGTTTGTATGGCGGCACCAAGATTCGTGCCGTCTATCCCGTTGCAGTGCTGCTCGAAATGTTTATGAAGAGGGTTGAGCATGAGGGGTTTACGAAGATACATAGCCTCCGCCATCGTTTCGAATCCTGAGGTAGTGACAATACCTTGACAGCGTGCCATCATTTCCAGAAAGCGACTGCCATGCAGACGATGGAAGGTGAGCGTATCACTGTGATGTGTGATTTCTTCGGCTTGATCGTTATTCCAAAAACAGTGTATTCGATAGGTGGGGTTGCGTTCATGCCAGGCAATCACATCCTTGCTGAGGCTGTGATGATACAGGTAGATCAGGAAATAAGGCTCGGACACATCTTCAGGCAATTCAAACAACTCATCCCTCAGCAGGGGCGGCATCACAACGATTTTTTTCTCTGGAAGGGGCGGAGCGTCATAAAGGGAAAGTGCCAGCCGGCGCTCGGCACCCAATCCCGTTAAGCGCGGTGAAGGTCATGGCTGAAATTTTCTGTACCTCGAAGCCAACAGGGAATTGGTACTGGGGATGCAGAAACATAAATTGATGCCCCACTGCAACCATTGGGATTTTAGGGCGCTCACGTAACATGAAAAATCCAGCGAGCGGCTCAAAGAAGTTTACAATAATATCCGGGCGTTCCGTCTGGAGTATTTCGCTAAGGACTGCAAAGCTGCGGTTGAATTCATTCCATCGAAAGCTGTTATTGACCAATGTACGCCCCCAGTCAATGCTCCGGGTTTCCTGATTGACAAAGAAGCGCCCGCTTGGCACCTGTATGACGGGGGCTTCCAGGCATTCTTCAAAATAGTCGGGAAGGACAAGATCTCCCCCTTGGCTCACCACTGCTCTGCAAACAGAATGCCCTGATCTGCGGAGTATGGATGCAAGGGCAAGTGCTTGGGTCAAGTGGCCGCGGCCTTCTCCCTGCACAATGAAGAGAACACGTAATTCAGCCATGTTAGGTGGCCACTTCCGGCGCGGTATTGGTGACTGTATCAGACGGTGCACCATTGGTTGTGTCCCGGGTCAACTGAGGCTTATGATCCATCGTCACCCAGTGCAGGAGTTCTAGTCGGCCATCAAAATGTTCGACCAGTCCTGTGCAGCTTTCGATCCAGTCACCTGCGTTGGCGTACAGGATGGATTCGATCTCGCGTATTTCAGCGAAATGAACATGACCACAAACAATTCCATCGGCGTGATTTGCTTTTGCAACTTCAACCATTGCATTCTCAAAGTCAGCAATGGCTTGAACTGCACGCTTCGTCCGATGCTTCATGTATGCTGAAAGTGACCAGTACGGCATTCCGAGAAGTCGTCTTGCTCGATTTAGTCCGCGATTCGATATAAGCAGAGCACGATACGCTTTGGAGCCAAGTACAGAGAGCCAGCGTGCATGCCGAATCATCCCATCGAAGACATCTCCATGCAGGACAAGCAGTTTACGACCATCGGCGGTCACATGCATGGCCTCTTGTTTGACATGGATTTTCCCCAAACGAAGCCCGAGGTAATCTCGGGCGAATTCGTCATGATTTCCTGGGAGATAGGATCACGCGGGTTCCTTTCCGGGCTTTGCGCAGGATTTTTTGGATTACGTTATTATGGAATTGATCCCAATTCCATGATCGGGACAGGGCCCAGCCATCAAAGATATCCCCCACAAGGTAAAGCGTATCGCTTTCGTTGTGTCGAAGAAAATCGAGCAGGTAGGCTGCTTTTGTATCTTTCGTGCCAAGGTGAAAGTCAGACAGCCAAATTGTGCGATAGTGCTTTACACCATTCATTAAGGGAATCGCAAGCCGTTGGGTCAGTATGAATTGGAATGGACTGATACGATTCAGTCCTCCGTCCCTTGTATACGATTGTCTTCAATAATTGCTGCACAGAGATTTTTATAGGCCTCTCGGGAAGATTTGGAGTCAAAAAGAAGTAGTACACGAGAACCTTCTCCCAGAAGTTGGACATAGTGTTTTCCCTTTTTCTTTCCCGAGGTGATATGCTCCACCTCTTTGTAACGAGCGACGGTGAGTTGCAGTCCCATTGGAGTTCTAGAATAGAGTAACAGGCGTGATGCTGTATGCATAAGCGTGGATTTGCGCGGCTTACAGCCTAAAGCAACGTCGCTCAGTACGCGATCTTTGTAGAGGATCGCTTCTTTGTTCAGGATCCGCTCAACTTCAACCCTATTTTTCTTGCGCATGCTTCAAAAAAAAACGATCACATGGAGAAAAGCTACGAAAGTGCCAATGTCTGATCTAAGGGGGATCTTGATCTATAGTCTTACAGAGCTTCTAATTGAGTTCATTTCGTTGATCGGACATTTACGTAGAACCCCATTCCGACCCTCGTTCGCTCAAGATACGAAGAGACGAAGAATCTGATATGATATATGTGGGACGATCAGGCTTTGGGTAACGGTTGAATAAAGAGAACGAGCATCGTTACCGCTGTCACCATTGGCAACCTCATCCGAGAGGGCGAATCTCGACAATGCTTGAGCCATTCGCATTCGACGGGATGTCCTCTTTGAGGATTACATCTGCACGAAGGAGAGTTTACACTGCTCAGGTACAGCAGATGTTCATACTGGCCCAATTCGATGAAGTGGTGGTGGGTTACAATCCAAAATTGCGAAAGCGATAGCTCAGATTTAGCAGAATATAGCGCCCAAGCACTTGGGTCTGACTATCCTCAACATACGCTTCCGTGATCATTCTGCTGATACCGGTCTCTTGATTGAAGATGTCACCGAAGACCAGTTTTACTTCTGCCGCATCAGCCTGTAGAAATTTATATCCCACACCGGCGTTGGCAATAAATGTGGTTGGGTACAGCTCTTCATCCAAGCCGTAGTAATTATTGTAGGTCAGGCTATGCTCAAGCACCAATCCACCAAGTGGCAGCCATACAAAACGAACCCCCAGGTCCTGTTGAAAAAAGTTCTCATCAAGTGGAGAGTAGTATGAGTTCTCTGCAGCCGTATAGGAGAAATTAGAGGTGAGCGTAAAATCCAGTCGCTCGCTGATATTGCTTCCAAGGGTCAATCCACCATTGAAGCTGAGCTGAGTGCCCAGGTTGTCGACATTATTGATGAGGCTTGGGGTTTTAGAATAGGTGACACCACCTCTAAAATTCAGATTACTGCGAAGCAGCGGAAAGGGGGTTCCAAAACCAACCACGGAGCGCACCGAAGTACTGGGGCTCTTGAGATTCAGAGGTGCAGAGTACTGGGCACCTTGAGATAAAAGGATATTGTCCGTAATCAGTGTATCCCGAGAGGCGAGGAATGAGGATGTCCCAATTGCATTCGTTTCTCTGGTCCAACTGACATACGCGAAAATCATTCGACCAGCTCGTCGATCTCCCCGCCGTCCTCGAATGCGGATCGTATGACTATAGCTGGGCTCAAGGTCTGGATTACCACTTGAGATGAAAAGAGGGTTGGTATTGTCAATGACCTCTTGTAACTGACTGATTGAAGGAGTATTGGTTCGTGTGCGGTAGTCAATGTCCAGATCTAAAGCCTCACCGAATTCAAATTCGATTTCTGCTTCCGGCAACAGACTCACAAACGAGCGATCCAATTGAAAGGGGATGGGATACGTCTGATCGCCAAGCAATTGCTCATTTTGAACTTCAAGGCCGAACTGGATAGAATAACGGTCATCAATTCGCCGCTGAACGGAGAGTCCACCACGCTGCCGGAAAATATCATTATCAAACAGGCTTGAGAAGGTGGGATCCAGGATCGTATGTAATCCGGTTCTCAGGTCAAGCATGTAGGCGGATCGGTCGGACACATTGCGATTATAGGTGGGGCTGTAAGTGAGTTGCAATTGCCCGAATTCCCCCAATGGTTCGGTGTAAGCAAGCCGGACAGAGTAGGATTGTCCAGCCGTTTCGTTGTCAATATCCTGGTCATACGTTGAATCACTGACAGCCTCTTGCTGATTGCGTTGGGTTTGCAGAAATTCAGTAACAGAAATTTGATTGGTATTTCCTTCTCGTCCGTCGAATCCTAAACGGAGGTCTGCAGAAACAGTCCGGCCCGCTTTCGCAAACCGGTGTCGATACAGAATATTGGTTGAGGAGGTGAATCCGTGGTTGTCAGTGATATGATTATTGTCGGCTGTATTGAGTAGCCTTCCGGTCACAAGGGAATTAATACCCGACTGCAGACTGGAGGAGGAGTTATTCTGAAAGCTGAGGCTGGGGCGGATGATCAGTGAGTTTGTTTCATTGATCGTATAATCAATCCGAGCATTGAGTCTATGGTTGAAGTTCGTACTGCTTGATTGGGTAGATTCATTATAGAACTGAGATTGGTCTCCACTCAGAAAGAGTTCCCGATCAAGGAATGCGGTATTCTCGTTGGATACCCGGTTAAAGAAGTAGCTGGCACTGAGGCGAACCTTGCTACCAATCTCATCACTGTAGTTGATTCCGCTGGAGGTGGTATGATTCAGTCCACTTTGCGTCCCTACGAGGAAATTTCTCGGATCAAACCCACCTCCACGGCGTCCACCACCGCGGCCTCTTCCGCCACCACTCCCACGCATCATCATCGCACCTGCTCCCCCACGCATCCCTCTTCCGCCACCACCCATTAGCCCCAAGAGGTCCTGAAATGCAAAATTCTGCTGATTGATATTGTTGGATAGTGCAATAATTGAAATCCGTCGGTCATTGTCGAAAATATTTGTATTTCCTCCGGTGATATATCGCTGATCCCCACCATATCCACCATAGACCTGCCCAAACTGTCCATTACTCATTCCACGTCGGGTGACCACATTAATGGTTCTTTCCTGGTTCCCATCATTAAAGCCTGTGAATTGGGCTTGATCACTATCTCGGTCAAAGACCTCTATATTCTGGATCATATCTGCGGGAAGATTTCGAAGAGCGGCGGTAGGATCCTGGCCAAAAAACTCCCGTCCGTCAACCATCACACGCTGAACTTGCTCACCTTGTGCCTCGACTTCGCCATCCTGCACGACGATGCCAGGTAACTTGGCGATCAGGTCTTCCGCGGTCGCATCGGGGTTGACTTTGTAGGCATCTGCAGAGAAGATGGTTGTATCCCCGCGAATGACCATACGCTCTTGGGTCTCTTCCACTATGATTTCGTCTAATTGCAATAGATCCGATGTCAGTTGAATTGTGCCAAGAGATTTGTAAGCCCCATTGACGGTAATCAATTGTTCGTGTGGAATAAAGCCAACAAAAGAGAGGCGCAGGCGAAACTCTCCCTGTTCGCCCGATTTGATCGCAAAGTATCCGTCTGCATTGGCTGTTCCCGCGGCAACAAGTACGGAGTCGGTGATGGTTTCAAGAACAACGGTGACCCCAGGCAAAGGCGTATTATCTGCCTGATCAATCACTTTCCCGGAGACAATATTTACGGTTTCCTGCTGTGCCAAAGCTGGAAACGCAAGAAGAAAAAGTGTAAGAGTAGCTACAAAGACTCGAGCGGACATGAAAGGGGGATTTAAGCGTGGGATTGCGTCAATTTCAGAAGATAGACGCAATCAGTAATTATTTTATTCCATCTGAGGTGGGATAAACTTGCAGGTTCTATCCCGAATATTGTGGATAGAACCATTTGCATGGAAGCGCCGATCGCGCTCCTGTGAAATCCTTCAAGGGTGTTGGCGAAAAATTAGAAATGCCAAACAGGCCAAGTGCGAATTCAAGGGGCTGAAATTTAGCCGTCAATGGGCATGATAATGATCGCCGCAAGATAAGCGAGGAAGACTGCTCCGGCTGTACAAAAAAAGGCGAATAGAACTCCGATACGCAGCCATGTAATATTCAGGTTATAGTGCTCGGCAATTCCGCCGAGCACTCCGGCGATCATTTTGTCGGACGAGGAACGGGTCAGGCGTTTTTTCTCAGAAGACATTTAAAATTACGTTTCGTTGAACATGACTGTGATGGCGGGGTGGATTATAGGGTACAGGCCGACTCTATTTACGACGAGGCTTCTACCATGGTTGCATTCTTTATTTAGTGCCTGTCCGAAAACTAAGCATTTTTTTAGAGATCGGGCCCCAAAAAATGCTTAGTTTTCGGACAGGCACTAAATGTTGTAAATGTTCCCAAAATTGCAACTTTTTATGAACTTTGTTGTATCGAAAATATCACGGACAAGAGAATTACATGAACTTTAACACTTGGCTTACACCTGCTGCCGTATTGGTTCTAATAGCTGTGCTAACTCTTCTGTTTAAGTTTGCATCATGGTATGGAAGTGTTAATTCTGACAGATCTGTTTTTAGGGAATTCATGGATGAGGTAAAAAAGGACATCCAGAACATCAAGAGTAACGTAGCTGAATTAACGAGTAACGTGGCCGGATTAACGAGTAACGTAGCCGGATTAACGAGTAACGTAGCCGGATTAACGAGTAACGTAGCCGGATTAACGAGTAACGTATCTGTGTTGGTTTCACAGAAGACTGTGGAAAAAACCCAAAGTCCAACTAGACTAAATGATCTTGGCAAATCCATTTCCAAGGAGATACAAGGCAAAGAGTGGGCCAAAAATGTAGCGAACCAAAACGTTGAACAACAAAGAGGAAAACAACCATACGATATACAAAAGTTCGCTTTCGAGCACACGTATAATTTCAGCTATTCTAAAGAAATGACTAAAATAATGAAGCAATCTGCTTACGAAAACGGCGTTCCAATTGAAATAATATTCCGCGTATTGTCGTTTGAGTTGCGGGATGCTCTACTGGATCTTCTCGACATGGGTCCCCCAGAAGATCATCCGAATTAGCCTCAGCACTTTCGTAATGAAACCTAGTTCCAATTCAGAACAACGCAAAGAACGAGAGCGGTTACGACTCTTGGAGAAACGATCCAATACACCGGCGCTGAATCCGTTCTATCGTGGCAAGACACCGAAAGACGTAGCCAGGATACTTTTCCAGGCGAAACCGACCAAACGGAGCTCTAAGTAATCGGCAATAAAGTTTCACTTAAAAAGGGGAAGGCCCCCTTTATTTATCTCACGCTACAGATGTGTGTTGAGATTTAATCTGCCCGCTCAGTGCCTTGTCTCCTTCCCAGAGCATACAAATAGGGATGGCGTACATACCGTCTCCGAAACTCGCGCAGATCTCTCCGTCATACAATAGGGCACCGAATTTGAACCGGTCACCGTGAGCGGCTTTGATTTTGCGTAGTCCCTTGAAATCAGGTTTGAATACCGTGGCTGCGGCCTTAACTTCAATATGGAAGTTTGTGCCATTGGCATCGTAGGGGTTATGGAAATACAAGTTGCAAAAAGTTTTGACAATGTTGCATCGGGTTTCTACGCGAATGCAGCGCAAATCTGCACGCTGCAGCACAAAAGTGCGCTACGGCAACGCCCGCAGGGCCAAAACGTGCCAAAATGCGCTAATCCGCACAAAACGGCACAAAAGCGCATAGTAGTCTTACACTACGGAGCATTATGTGTAATTTTCGATTTTTGTGTCTTCACCGAAATTGATCCGGAATGCCCGTTCAATTACCCGATCATTTACGTTATTGATCAGGGGTTGATCTTCTAGTCTTTCTAGGGCGCGGCGTATGGATTACTCGCTTACATCCAGCTGTGCAGCCAGGTCGCTGACCGTGCAAAATGCGACCAGGAAATACCAGGGAATATCCGGTCTTGATCCTGCTCGCGTTGCTGCATATTCCGACCATGTGGGACACTCATTCCGAGCGATCTGGGACACCATTCCGAACGATCTGGGACAGTTATATGTTGTCAGACTTCCGTTCATGATTCTGTGGATTCGATGATCAATTCTTGTTCTGCCTTTACCTTGCGCATGGAGTCACCGGTCAGCTGAATTTTGTGTGCATTGTTGACTAGTCGATCTAGAATTGCGTCGGCTAATGTAGGATCATCCATGGTCTGATGCCATTTGTCAATGGGGTACTGACTGGTGATAATGGTGGATCGCAGAGTATATCGGTCGTCCACGAGTTCCATCAGATCCCGCTGTTGTGCACGGTTCATGCCATGTAGTCCCCAATCATCCAGGATGAGTACGTCGGCGCGGATCAACGGTTTCAACACGCGGAGATAGGTACGGTCATCACGCGCAAGCTGGATGGTTTCCAACAGGCGATGCAGGCGGTAGTAGCGCACTTGGAAGTTTTCCAGACAGGCTTTGTGGGCCAGCGCACAGGCCACGTAACTCTTGCCGACTCCGGTGGGTCCGGTAATCAGGACATTCTGTCGTCGTCGGATCCATTGGCAACTGGCCAGGTGAAGCATCAGGCGCCGGTCCAGTCCGCGAGACGGACGGTAGTCCAGATCGGCCATACAGGCCTGCAGGCGTAGCTTGGCCGTCTTCAATCGCCGGTCCAGTCGCCGATCTTCACGTACGGCTTCCTCATGGTCCACCATGAGGCCAAGACGATCCATGAACGACATTGCCTCGATGTCGGGCATCTCCAATTGATTGCGCAGTGCGGTAGCCATGCCGCCAAGTCGCATCTGTTCCAGTTTTGAGACGGTTGGATGGATGAGCATTAATCAGTTCCGTTGGATGAATAGTAGTGGGCTCCACGAATGTTTTCGTGGTCAATGGGGGGCGTCTGGCTCCGTTGGGTTGCGATCCGTTTCAGGATCTGTTTCACGGCTGGCGAGCTCAGGGTTTGTCGCTCTAACGCAATCCCACAGGCCTTCTCCAACACGTCACGGCCAAACTCATTCTCCTGCCGCAGAATCGCCATGCAGCGCCGATAGACCTGTTCGGGAATCCGAGCCCATGCAAAATTCGCTTGAATCAATGCAGTCGTCTGTGGACCAATGGTTTGCGCCCAGTCGATGAATCGCTGCGGAGACCACCTCGCATACTCTCGGTGATGATCCGGCATATGGAGCGGATCGGTCGTGTATCGACCATCGGATTGACTACGCACATGAGATGCAATTCGATTGTCTCCATCGTAAATCTCTACGGTCGATTGACGAATCAATCCGCGCACCGACCTCCCAAGATAGGAATACGGCACACTGTAGCAGTGTTTTTCAATCTGAACATGGTAATCCGGGGCAACTTTCCGCATGCTGGTCCACACCCCATACTCGTACGGGTTAGTCGGCAATGGGCGCAGGGCGGGTTGATCCACGTCTTCAAACCTGCTTTGTCGGGTGCCAGACATCTTCTGGAAGGGAGTCCGATTGAACGCCTTTACCCCTTCTAAAATGGCTGCATTGAGCTCCAGAAGACTGAAGAAACTCACGTTGCGTAAGGGGGCCAGAATCTGACGCTGGGTAAATAATACTCCCGCCTCCACTGCGCTTTTATCTCTCGGCTTTCTCGGGCGAGCGGGAAGCACGGTCACTCGGTAATGCTCCGTCAAGTCGCGGAACGATTCATTCAGAACGGGAACATCATCCTTCTGGAATCGAATCACTGCGGACTTCAGATTGTCCGGTACAATCGCACGCGGCACACCTCCAAAAAACTCCAATGCCCGACGAACCGACTCGCAGAAATCCTTTGCCTTTTGGGTCTCGGTGGCATCCGCATACAGATAGTTGGACGCTCCCAGTACGGCAACAAACAACTCCACGGTCCGCTCCTCACCGGTATCCGGATCCACCACACACGGCTTCTTTCCCGAATAATCCACGAACAAGCGGTCGCCTGCCTTATGGGTATGACGCATCACCGGGTCCATATTCTTTGCGCGCCAACGGCGATAGAGATCGCAATAGCGACTGTACTGATACCCGTTCGGGTTCGCCTCAATATACTCCCTCCAAAGCTGCGCCAGAGTCAGCACCCTGTGTTTGGTCAGTTCCTGCTCAACCTCAGCCCAGTTCGGCACTGACCGCTGAGCCGAAGCACTTTGGGCCGAACTGGGATAAAAAATCGCCTCCAGCTCCGCATCCGTCATTCCCGCGGGTAACGGCCAGGTCAAATTCGCCACCCTCGCACGCTCAACAATCCGGGAAACCGAACTGCGGCCAACCCCCACATGGCGGGCAATCGCGCGAATGGACAGCTTGAACCCAAATCGTAGTTCCAGAATGCGCTTGATCATTTTCATTGAGATTCGTTTTGTAGGCATAGTTCATGGCTTTTAGTGAAACCAAAAACTATGACAAACCATGCCCAGATCCGATGAAAATCAAACCAATTCCAGAACGGATGAATACACACCTGCTCTCCCCAATACCGGTTGCTAAGGTGTCCCAGATCGCTCGGAATGGTGTCCCAGATCAATCGGAATGGTGTCCCAGATCGCTCGCAATGGTGTCCCAGATCAGTCGGAACCACTGTCCCAGATCGTTCGGAATGGTGTCCCAGATCAATCGGAACCACTGTCCCAGATCGTTCGGAATACGCACGTTGCTAGGGCGACCAAGATTTTGCGGGCAATCTGGACGGCATCGCGGCGACCTTTAATCGGTACGGTCAACGCCCATAGGATTGCAGATTCATGCCGTTCGTGATCGTGCGTGATTATATTCATTGCAGAATGCCCTATATTGACGAGTAGGCTTTTTTCGGTATGCTTAATAACAACTTCCAACAATGAAACTTGAACTAAGAAAAACATTTCTCATCAGTTTTCTGATCCTTTTCGCAATTATGGTTTCCGGGTGCGGACTACTATTTCTTTCGAGCGAAAAGGATATTCTCCTAGATACGGAGCCGGCACAAGCGGAAATATGGATCGAAGGGGTAAAAGTCGGAACTACTCCAATGACGATAAGTCTTAGCAACCGTGAAGATCACCGGATTACTTTCCGTAAAGATGGATTCGATGATATAACTTGCCATTTGGATCGCAAAATCCATAATGGTATTTTGGTTTTAGATATTCTCGGTGGACTGGTTCCGGTAATTGTTGATGCAGCAACGGGGGGTTGGTACCGGATTCCGGAAGATAGTTGCGTACGCCAGTTGCCACCGGAATAGGATGGCACGGGTTGATCGGGAATCCGTTGTAGGGGGGCTTAAGTTCCTGACCAGGCACGCATACAACCCGTATTTGTTGCCTAATTGTGCGCTGCAGCGAGATAGACGCTCACAAATGCCGTATTTCGCGTCGGTTGCTCAAATGGGATTATCCCTACTCAAATCCGCATCGCGCGAGAATCGCAATTCTGGGCGCAATTCGGGGTATTCTAGGAAGTTTCCGGATCATGCGGATTCCGGGGCAAAATCTATGCGGGATCAATGAGTTGCGAAACATAAGCGTACTTACGTTGCATTCAACGCACATACCCATACTGCCCGCATATATGATTGATGCCAGACCGCGCGCGTACGCGCGATCTGGTTCATCTATCATTTTTTTGTATCATTGATATTACAAAACAGTCTGATGATATGTGGACGGGGGCATGGGCAGCCGGTGAGGCTGTGACATGTGGTGGTAGTGCTGCCGTGGCTGCGATAAAAAAGCCGAGTACGGGGTCGTTGATTGCGATAGGTGTAATAAAGGTTGGCTGTATTGGCAAAACTCTGTGGGATACTTATCAGGGTTTGAAAGCGAATGACAATACTCATGAATTGTGTGTGAGGAGATGCAGGGATGAGTTTCCAACACTCAAATGATCATGAATCGACCTCGACTTTGGGACTCTGTGGTGTTACCATCAGGCGGTTTTGTTTTTTATTGGGCAGCTATTGGCCGAGGAAATCTTGGTGGCGGGGGGAATCCATACAGTGGCACAGCCACAGATCTAATTTTGGGCGCACTAGTTACGATAATTCTAATCATAGCTTTGTGGCTGTATTTTCCCCTCAGCAGAAAGATTGAACGCTTTAGTCCGGCATGGATCTTCGGGATAACTTGCGGAATCGGTTTTTGTCTCATTGGGCTTATGATGGAGAGTATAGGGGGGTATGCTTGGGGGGCTTATGCGTGGTTCTTTTTTCTGTGGATCACGGTTGATTTCGTATGTATGCCCAATGACCGTGGGCGCGAGCAACGTTTCAAAGTGTCCTTTTTCAAGAAGACGATTGAAGAGACTGAGGACGAAGAAAAGGGGGCATCAACGGTTTGACCTGCTGAAATCCCCGGTCATTTATTGATTACGCTGCAGCGAAACGGGTTGCCAGGTCAGATACGATCCCGGCAAATGCCGTTTCCCCTGCAGCGTAATCGTTTTCAGCTGCAACCGCATCAATCTGGAATACGATTGCGGGCATATCCGCTATCTCACGTCGGCACGATACGCCCCATTGATTGCTATCACGCCACCGCCCGCGCTGCAGCACTTTGAGTACGGCAATCGGGTTAATGAGCGACCGCGTTAGCGATACATGATCATAGCACTTCAACTCATTCAGAATCGCTAAGCATTTGCCCCGTGCATCGTAGAATCTGCTATCCAGGTCGCACCCCTGCAGCAACCGCCCCGCTTTCCGTTCCGCGGGGCGCGTCCAATCCCTGCTAAGCAACGGATACCGGTGCCAGTCGACCGGTTTGTATGCCGGCGGCGTTGCCCGCGTTTCAGCGATTTCCCTGGAAAGAATCTCATCGTATTCGCGCCAGGTCGCGCGTGCCCGCGTATCTGCACTAGTCTGCAGCGCAGATACCGTGTCCTGCAACTCCACGTGCGCCGTACTCATCGCATCCTCATACGGTCGCGACCGTATGAGGATGCCCTAATCCGCCCATCGATTTTTTGGCTCGTGCGCGCGTCGTTGCTCTGCTTTACATAGTGGGGTAACGGCTTTTTGGTTGCTTTTAATGGTTTTGGGTCTTTACCCATCAATCCACGTAAGGAGTAACCCATCAATCCCCGTAAATTCTCGCCCTGGGCATCCTGTACGGGGTTCGCTGCAATACGCAACCCGCGTACAAAGTGTATACCGTTCCACACCGTTTGTATCTACTCCAGTAGACCGCCTTAATCCCAATCAATCCGCGCGCTTTCAATCGCCTAATCGACCGCTCGACCGTTGGACGGGATACCCCCAAATCGCTCGCGATTGTTTGTTGTTTTGGGTACGATTGCAGCCAGTCCGATTCGTTCGGTTTCCAATTCGTGCATCGGATCAAATACCGCAGTACCGATTATCTGTACTCTCTGGATTCGTATGCGTATCCGCCCATCGATATAGGGATTTCAGGACGGATTCTTTCTCCGTATGCAAGTGTGTGATTGCCAATCTTGCAGGTGGCTACTTCTTATTCAATGGGGCAGCACTGCAAATCTTTTAGCCGGGAGATCGAATACTTCAGTCGGTTAGCTCCCTTTTACGTATCGGTAGCTGGTCAACTACTTTCTTGCGTATTCTCGGAACCAAAATCACGTAGGGTGCCTTGCGTAAGCCTTACAGGAGATACTGTCAATCGATATTGAAAGTCACATACTCCGTTCGTCGCAAAGAAAAATGAAGATGGACGATCCTTTTGCATTTATACTCCTTTGATTCAGGCAGGGGTCGAAAATCTGGAGAGCGAATTCAGAGCAAGAACCGTCTTGAGAGGCATCTAGTACTGGTTTTTCAGGGATTACGGATTTTCCTGAAAATCATCCGCCCCCGAGGGAAATTAAAAAATTCGCTGAGAAAAAATTGGGGAATTGCGGCAAAAAACCTGACCATAGGAGCCCCCAAGGACACATTATTAAAGATGTTTGGGTATTATCGGACAGACACTAAATAGGTTTGTGATGGCAAAAACAAACGTGTTGAATATTCGCACAATTAATTATATGGAGTTGATAGGTAGCGGCAAATCATACAGCGTATCGCCATATCAACGCGATTATTCTTGGTCAGAAGAGGAGTGGGAAGATTTGTGGAATGATATCGTCGGACTGGTGTCTGATACACAAGACCATCACTACATGGGGGCTTTAGTAATTCAGGGAAAAAGCGACCGTGAATTCATGGTCATTGACGGTCAGCAGCGATTAGCTACGTTAAGCCTGTTTGCGCTTGCCGTAATAAGCAAGTTGTACATTATGGCCGATCAGGGGATTGATCCTGACTCCAACAAAGAACGCGCGCAACAGCTTCGCAATCGCTTTATCGGAGAAAAAGATCCCGCATCACTCACCGAGAGTACCCGCCTCCTGCTAAACAATACAGATAACGACTTCTACCAAGACTATCTGGTTCAACTGAAAAGACCTCTTAATCCAAGGAAGCTCCCGAAGTCGAATAAACTGCTCTGGAAATGTTTTCTCTACTTTACAGAACGACTTAATGAACAGGGAGATCTGAGACCCGATGGAGAATCTGTGGCTGGCATCCTGTCTGAGACTGCGGCACGCCAGCTACTGTTTATCCTTATAACAGTAGATGACGAACTGAATGCGTATACGGTCTTTGAGGCTCTCAGCGCGCGCGGTATTGAACTTACAACAACGGATTTACTCAAGAATTATCTGTTCTCGCTGGTAAAAGTCCGCACCGATCGGGAAGCTCTTCAGCGCCGGTGGGCAAGCCTGATTGCAACCGTAGACCATGGTGGACGGTTTGCAGAATTTCTACGCTACCACTTGCTTTGCAAACAGGGCAAGGTGCGAAGCCAGCGCCTTTTCAAGCTAGTACAAAACAGTATAAAATCGCAAGAGGACGTTTTTGCGCTTCTTGATGAACTGGAAAGCAGAGCAGAACTGTTTGCGGCAGTCTCGGACCCGAACCATGGTTACTGGATGGAATTGTCCGACGCAAAACCTTATATCCGAGAACTTTGTCTTTTTCGGGTACGTCAGATGCTACCGCTTGTGTTCGCCGCCTGGGAGGTTTTTTCAAAAGAGGATTTTGTACGAGTGCTGAAACTCTTAAGCGTCATTTCGTTTCGCTATAACGTGATCAGCAGTCTTAACACCAACGTGCTTGAACGCGTCTATCCCAATGCCGCAAGAGCAATTATAGCCGGGGATGCAACATCTCCGGCAGATGTGTTCAAGCTCATTAATTCAATTTATGTAGATGACGAAAAAATGCGTCAAGATTTCTCGCTTTTCGTCATTAATCCCCGCGGTCAAAAGAGAAAATTGGCGAAATACATTCTCGCACGACTTGAACAGGATGCCAGTGGACGCTCTTGTGATTTTGAAACAGACCCCGGAACAGTTGAACATATCCTGCCCGAAAATCCGATGGAAGCATGGGATGAAACTTTCCCACTCGGACTTCAGGAAACCTCAGTGTATCGTCTCGGCAATCTGACACTTCTTGAGTCATCCGCAAACAAAGAAATTAGTAATGCTACGTATGATGAAAAATTGGACATGTATAAGAACAGCGCGTATGCACTTACCAAAAAGATTGCCGAGACTGCACCCGAGGAATGGACACCCGAATTCGTGAACAAACGACAGAAACAACTTGCAGAGAGAGCTGCGCATTTGTGGAGATCAGACTTTGCCTGAAACTGCAGCAGGCTTATATAATCGTCCGACCTCCATGGCACACATGCAGTCAAGAGTTCGGTACGGTGCTTATGTTCTGCAGATCATTCGCTTTTGTTGTTCACACGCCCTTTTACAGGTTCTCATAAGTTGTCTCCGGCATCCTGTTCGTCAAATCGGACGCACGGTCTTGTCACATCCGGCTTTCAGTTGAACTCATGCCTCCGCCCACGAGAAGTTCTTCGTCCTCAACGCAAGATATTGTAGACCATAGGTTTCCCATAGCCTGATGTCCGAGAAGTACACATACTTCCCAGACTTCATCTTGTGTTTCTGACAGAACTACTGTTGTGGCCTCCGCGTTGAGTGACGACCAATTAATAGAATCCTCCCGTGCGAAGACGACTCTGACCGGAGTTACGAAGAGGTCTTCGCTTTGCCATCAGCGGAGGGCATAAATATGGCCAGGAGTATGTAAGCGACTAGAGGAACCGTTCCTCCAGTGGCAATCAGTGCGAGGATAAAGAGTACACGAAACAAGGTCTCATCCATATTGATGTGTTGCGCGAGACCTCCACATACACCGGCCAGATATTTTTTACGCGATTTAACGGGGAAATTCCACTTTGGCTTTTCCAGTTTTCCTGAAATACCAAGGTCTTTCCCATGAGCTTTCCGCTCTCGTTTTTGCCGTTTTAAGTGTGCCTTCCGCGTTTTCCTTGCTGCACGTTTACTTCGTCTGCGCCGTCCGGGGGATAAGCCGAACAATATCACCAAGATTAGACCAACGATAGGGAATAGGATGAAATTATCCTGAAAACCGTCTCCAGGGAGGATGCCGATCTGTTGCAGAAGAAAGAGAATAACAGCTCCCAGCAATCCAAATCCCGCAATGAGCGGCAGGCTCGGAAATCGCCGTGATTTCTCCGAGGTATCCTCGAAAAGCAGTTCTTCAAACTCTAGGTTGGAGACACTCTGAGATTCATGTTCTTCGTGCAGATCCGTAAACTCAGTCGTCTCTTTGACTCGACGCGGCATTCCGACTAATTAAGTTTGAGCGTTCCGTTGGCAGTAATCAGACAGTCTACAGCAATATCATGTGATTGGGTTGGAATCAACTCAACGAAACAGCTGTCCAGACTCAGACCAATCTTGAACGCGTTAACATACTCAAAGAGTCTATCATAATAGCCACCGCCATAGCCAATCCGGTGTCCTCGCCGGTCGAATCCAAGCCCAGGAACGAGGACGACATCAATGTCTTCGGCAGAAATTTCTGCACGGTTCTTGGGCTGGAGAATGTTCCAGCGGTTCGGCATGAGTGTACGCTCGTGATCAAAATGCCCCCAGTGTATACGAGAGATTTTTGAATTCGGTTCAATGATGGGTAATAATACGGTGGATCCTCGGGCCCGCAGCCAGCAGTTGAGTGGTCGAAGATCGATTTCACGTACTTCAAGTTTCGGCCAGTACGACAGGATGGTTTGGGCTTCCAGCAATTGAGGCACTGATGCAGCTTGGGAGATGATTTTCCGGCATTCCAGGCGGTAGTCTTCCTCTACAATGAGTTGTCGCATGGAACGGCAATGGGCACGCAGGGCAGATTTAGTCAATATTTCCTCAGGTTTGGACAAAATTCAGAAGAAAATATATGAAAATCAGGGTGGAACCCCTTTTTTCGTGATCAAGAACCGCTCTTCGGTAGTACAACTCTGCTGTTTCCAGTAAATTACCTGTTTCTATCGAGATTTAGGTGCCGAAATCTCCATGTTTGAAAATCTCTCCCAGCGATTGGAAGGAGCGATCAAGAGTCTTACGGGGCGAGGTCGCATTACCGAACTCAATATTGCAGAGTCAATGGGTGAGGTACGGCGTGCACTCCTTGAGGCAGACGTAAACTATCAGGTTGCACGAAACTTCACTAATCGAGTCAAAGAGAAGGCACTTGGTGATCAGGTTTTACGATCAGTAGCTCCCGGTCAGATGATCGTCAAGATCGTCTATGACGAGATTGCCCGCCTCTTGGGAGGCAATGCTGAGGAGATTAATCTTGGGGATAAACCTCCGGCAGTCATCCTCATCGCTGGATTGCAGGGTTCGGGAAAAACCACCTTCAGTGCAAAGTTGGCCCTGCACCTACAATCCAAGGGGCGTGTCCCTATTCTGGCGGCAGCAGATGTGTACAGACCTGCGGCCGTTGATCAATTGAGCCGGCTTGGCGAAGAGATCAATGTACCCGTGTACAGCATAACCGCAGACGATGGCAGCGTTGTGCAGGATGCGCCGCGTGTGGCTAGGGAAGCTGTGGTACATGCCCGGAAACAGGCCCGCGATACGGTCATCATCGATACTGCGGGTCGATTGCATGTGGATGAGCGCATGATGACGGAAGTGGCCGACATCAAACGACTGGTTGAGCCGACCGAAATACTCTTTGTCGTGGACAGCATGACAGGGCAGGATGCCGTCAATACAGCACGCGAGTTTAATACTCGGCTTAATTTTGATGGCGTCGTTCTGACCAAGCTTGATGGAGATACCCGTGGGGGGGCTGCATTATCTGTACGCTCCGTCGTGGATAAGCCGATCAAGTTTGCTTCAACGGGGGAAAAGCTTGATCAACTCACTCCGTTCTTCCCCGACCGGATGGCACGGCGCATTCTCGGAATGGGGGATGTGGTCAGTTTCGTTGAAAAAGCTCAGGAGCAGTATGATGAGGAACAGGCGGAAACGCTGCGCCGAAAAATCCAAAAACAATCTTTTGACCTAGAGGATTTTTATCAGCAACTCCAGAAACTCAAATCCATGGGTTCGTTGACGGATGTACTGGGTATGGTTCCGGGGCTTGGAAAACAACTCAAAGATGTATCCGTCGAAGAGGAGGGATTGGCCCAGACGGAGGCATTGATTTTAAGTATGACGCCATGGGAGCGCAGGCATCCCGATGGGATTGATAGTAGCCGCAGGCGCCGCATTGCGGCCGGCAGCGGTTTGGAAGTCAGAGATCTGAATCAGCTCTTGCGCCAATTCAGACAAATGCGCAAGCTTATGAAACGAATGCAGACAAAAGCAAGTAAGGGGAGATCGGTGGACTTGTCCGCGTTGTTGCAGGCAGCGCGATAACATTCAATAATAAAACGTAAATAGAAAGGTGGCAGTAAAAATTAGATTACGCCGTATGGGGCGAAAAAAGAAGCCGATCTGGGCTGTAGTTGCAGCAGACTCGCGCGCACCGCGGGATGGTAGATTCATTGAGGACCTCGGGCGGTATTATCCGCTAGAAGAACCAGCGCGTGTCGAACTGAAAGACGACCGTATCAAACACTGGCTTAAGGTAGGTGCTCAGCCGACCGATACGGTGCGAAGCTTGCTCAGCCAACAAGGGGTTCTTCTGGGGTTACATATGGAGTACAAGGGGGCTGAACCGGATGCGATTGCTGAGGCCGTGGCGGTGCATCGGCAGTATCGTCAGGATAAGCTTGAGGCCTCCGCCAAGGTAACCGCATCTGAACTTCGTCAGCAGGCACTGGATGCCGAAGAAAAAGTGGCTGCAAAGCGCGAGGCGGAATTACTTGAAAAACGAAAAAAAGCTGCAGCAGCCGCCGCAGAGGCGAAAGCTCGCGAGCAAGAAGCAGTTGCTGAAAAAGAGGTCGCTGCCAAAAAAGAGGCGGTTGCTGAAAAAGAAGACAAACCGTCTGAAGAGTCGGCTTGAAAGAAATCGTAAATGTTTGATGGGGCTTTTTCGCCAGACAACCTCCTGCTGATTGGACGAATTGTCCGAACGCATGGATTGAAAGGTGAATGTAAAGTAGTCCCCGAAAGTGATGACCCAAACCGGTTACGAAACTTAAAGAGGATTTGGCTGGGAGATACCCCACAGACCGCACAACCCTACAACGTAGAGAGTACCCGGTTACAGAACTCCAAACGTGGTACGACAATATTGATGCAATTTGCAGGAATACATACAGTGACCGACGCAGAAGGCTTGGGTAGGCCACTAGTCTTTGCGGACCTGAATGATCTGCCGCCTTTGCAGCCGGGGGAGTTCTTTCTGCATGACCTGATTGGGATCAAAGTTGTGACCGATGAGGGGGAGTCAGTTGGCATCCTGAAAGATATATGGGATACGCAAAGTAATTCTCTGTATCTCATTGAGCGTCCGGGAAAGAAAGAAGTACTGATTCCTGCAGTCCCTGAGTTCATCGTATCAACGGATGTCAATCGGAGGCGTATGGTAATCCGAACCGTAGAGGGACTTTTAGACTAGAAAGACCATGCGAATCGACATTGTAACAGCATTGCCGAACCAGTTCAAGAAAGCACTTGACCTGACCGTGGTGCGCAGGGCGAAGGAGGATATTGTATTACATGTGCATGATCTACGGGCGTATGCCGAAGGACAGCATCAGCAGATTGACGACTATCCTTACGGTGGGAATGTCGGGATGGTGCTGAAACCAGAACCAATCTTTAGCTGCATTGAGGCGCTGAATCATCGTCCTGATGAGATAATCTATTTAAGCCCGGATGGTGAGCCTTTTACCCAGTCCTTGGCAAATACACTCTCTCTCAAGAATCATCTCGTGTTGCTTGCGGGACATTATAAAGGAGTGGATCACCGGGTGCGGGAAACGCTGGTGACACGGGAGATATCGGTGGGGGATTATGTGCTCAGTGGTGGAGAACTTCCCGCACTTCTGGTCATGGATGCAGTTCTGCGGCTAATCCCTGGGGTGCTCGGAGATGCACAATCTGCTCTGGAAGACTCATTCCAGGATGGACTTCTTGGTGCTCCAGAGTACACACGCCCCGCTTCTTTCCGTGGGCTTCAGGTCCCGGAAGTACTTCGTAGTGGAAATCACAACAAAATTGCCGAATGGCGTGATCAAATTCGGCAACAGCGTACCCGGGAGCGGCGCCCGGATCTTTGGCAACAGCACGCCGCAAAGGTTCAAACCTGACGTTTAGCTCTAAGAATCATGTCTAAAGATCTGCTGAAAATCGTAGAAATCACACAGTTACGTGAAGATTCGTTGCCGGATTTTGAAGCCGGAGATACGGTAGCCGTACATCTGCGTGTGACCGAAGGAGGAAAAGAACGCATACAGATTTTTCAAGGTACGGTCATCTCGATCCGTGGCGCAGGCGCCAACAAGACCTTTATGGTCAGAAAGATTTCCAGTGGTATCGGGGTTGAGCGAGTCTTTCCGTTCCACTCCCCGAGAATCGCACGTGTGGAAGTCAAACGCTTTGGGAGAGTACGTCGAGCAAAGCTCTACTACCTCCGTGATCTGCGCGGTAAAGCCTCCCGTATCAAGGAACGCGTGCGAGATTCCTAGAATTGCCGATGCAATTGGCGTTCTGGGATTTTCCATCGACGAAATGCCTTGAGGCTGCTGCTCAGTCACTGTGCAGGGAGACAGAGAAGCATTCTGCCTCATATTGTGCAGATTTATTGCGTCAGCAACAGGTTGATATTGCACTGTTGCCGGTGACCACTGTATTCTCGGCGGTAGAGGAATTTGATATCATACCTGGTGGGGCAGTATCCTCATGGGGATATCCGTTCGCACGGTTGCGTATTCATCAAGACATCCAACAGGCTAAAGTATTGAAATCCACCCCTCGCCAGAAGCTCGAAGAATTCATGGCAAGAGTAATTCTGAAAGAGCATTATGGGCGGCAGGTTCAGGTCGTCTTTGATGGACAAGCCGATATTGAGTTGCTCCCGGAATCGATCTCACTGCTTCGGGTCGATGATCCAGATACACTGGATCTTGGGCAGGAGTGGTACGAGCTTGCGCAATACCCGATGGTGTGGGGCGTATACGCTTGTTTGAAAGGGGCCGGGACCGATCTAATGACCCAATCGCTGATTGAACTCACAAAAGAGGCTGAAACTGTTGCGCAAGAGTGGGGGACTCGTTCAGACTCACCGGAAAACAAATTTTTCGGCGAAAGCCTCCGGCTGCGCTTGGATGATGTTACCATTGCCGGACTTACTGCAATCCGGGAATACATGTATTATTACGGGATGACAGAAGATCTTGTACCACTGCCAATATTTGCATCAAAGCATGCACAGCAGTTGCCATGGTGGGGGGAGGATACGGGGCAGGCTGGAGGACAGGATCTGTGAGAAATGGGAAATCCAAAATCAACCCTGGCAAGCAATCGTAGGGCTCGGCGACAGTATCATATTCTGGATACCGTTGAAGCCGGGATGGTATTGGTTGGAACCGAGGTGAAATCAATTCGAGACGGACGCGTGAGCTTGGCAGAAGCATGGTGCAAAATTGAGCAACAGGAAATATTCCTGGTTGATGCGCATATCTCACACTATAAGCATGGGAACCTTAATAATCATGATCCCCTGCGCCCCCGAAAACTCCTGTTGCATCGCAAAGAAATCGCACGTTTGCAAAAAGCAGTTGAACAAAAGGGCAATACATTAATCCCGCTCAGATTTTACCTGAATCACGGTAAGATCAAGGTAGAAATTGCCATCGCTCAGGGAAAAAAACTCTTTGACAAACGGGCGGACATGGCGGAGCGGGATACGAAGCGAGAACTGGAACGAACTCTGAAGCAATACTGACATGCATTTTCCACCAGTAGCGGACCAGATCCTGCACTTAAAGCGCGGTGTTCAGGAGATCATACCGGAAGAAGAGCTTCGCAAAAAACTGCTCCGTGCAGAGGAGACAGGGAAGCCGCTCACCGTGAAGTTAGGATGCGACCCCAGTCGACCGGACCTGCATCTTGGACATGCAGTCGTACTGCGGAAACTCCGGCAATTTCAAGATTTCGGGCACGAGATTGTCTTAATTGTTGGGGATTTTACCGGGATGATTGGAGATGCAAGTGGTCGCTCAAAAATGCGACCTGCACTCTCACTTGAAGAAACCCGCCGTAATGGGGAAACCTATTTTCAGCAGGCTTCACAGATCCTGCACTCTGATCGCATTCGCATCGTGTATAATTCCGAGTGGCTCGAAAAGTTGTCTTTTGCAGATGTGGTCCGGTTGGCAGGAAAATCTACGGTTGCCCGCATGCTGGAGCGTGATGATTTTTCAGGGCGTTATGCGAAAGGAGATGCGATTGGGTTACATGAATTTCTTTACCCACTTGCGCAAGCTCAGGATTCGGTAGAGATAGAAGCAGATATTGAACTGGGGGGAACTGACCAGAAATTCAATCTGCTAATGGGCAGGATCGTGCAAAAGAGTGTGGGGCAGGAGCCCCAAGTCTGTATTACGCTTCCAATTCTGGAGGGACTGGACGGGGTTGAGAAAATGTCGAAGTCGCTTGACAACTATATAGGCCTCACCGAATCGGCAGAAACCATGTATGGTAAAGTTCTCTCCATTCCGGATACATTGATCTATCGTTATTTTGAGCTTGCGAGTGATGAGGAGACGGCAGAGTTACCCGCATTAAAGAATCTGTGTGCCACCAATCCGCGGGATGCAAAGCATCGGCTTGCACTCTCCATCACTCGGCTTTATCACGGGGTCGAAAACGCAGCAAAGGCACGAGAGCATTTTGAACACACCGTCATACGTAAGCAGGTCCCAGACGATATACCATCGTTTCAGCCGGAGGTTGACGACCCGATAGGACTTCTGAACCTACTTACCATGGCCGGTTTGACCCCTTCAAATGGCGCAGCACGCAGATTAGTCGAGCAGGGGGCAGTCAGTATTAATGGACAAAGGGTGACAGACAGCCGCCTAGTGTTGGATATAGCGGAACGGGCACCTTTCTTGATCAAAGTAGGCAAACGTAGGTTTGTCCGAATTACCCGGTGAATGCCTGAGGGTATTGCATGAGATTTTCGACTTCGACGGTTCCAGAGCCATCATGGGGGTTGTAGTTTTGTGTCGAATCGGTTATGTCGTAGACCTGAGGGCAAGCACTTCAATCGCTCACAGGATATTCCCGTATTGCCGCCCAGTCTGAGATCAAGAATGGATAACAGTCCACTCCATGACCTTGTCTTTTTTCTCTCACGTCGATTCTAGTAGCATATTGTAAATATCGTCAGAACTGCAATCGGTCCACAAATCATGCCTGCTATAGCCATTGCAGCAACCAGCGAAGCTATCATTCCGAATAAATTGAAGTCCGAGAAATCCGCTCCGATCCCCAATACGGTTAGGAATACCATCAAGCCGATAATCGGATTGATAATCTCAAACCCTCGGGTGAACAGCTCGTTTATGTGCAATAGAAATTTGTTGAACTTCATATTGGTGGGGTTTGAATTATGTATGTTCTGAGAAGTAAATGGGGTCGGTAAAGGCATGATTACAAGTCCATATCGTCCTCGTGCAGCCAACCGCGATCCATTAGAACCATCATTGTCTCATCGTTGTTGATTCATAGGCGATAGCGGGGCATTCCCCCAAAAGCGGAACAATAATCCTTAGCCCGGATCGAAGTTCTTCTTGTCTTTGATCTTGTCCACTGGATCTTCAGTGATTATTGTGTGATGAATGTTCGACATGGTCTTTTTTGTTAAACAGGGGGCAGGGAGGTAAGCTATTCTTTATCATAGTGCAGCCGTGCAATCGCATCAAGTGTAAGCAACAGGTATGGCGGGCGAAGCCCAGCAGTCGGCGCTTTGCAAGTTTCAGACTGCATTAAACCGTCCGATTTGGTAACAGGGGGGGTGATTGTTTTCCGCGTTGGACCGATAAGCCTACGGTTCTTCCATGCGGAGTGCTTCAGGATAGGGCTAACGTCATCAGTCAATCGTTCCACACAAGTTGCGGTAGAACTTTGCCGTTCAGGATTCACCGATGCATTCATCAGAAATGCAAGTCTCTACACTTAAGGAAGTGCACCGAGTTCACATGAGCATGCGTAGTGAGTCTATTATGTGTAGGGTAGGAAAACCTCACTGTGCCAAGAGTGGAGTTTTTGCTGATCAAGATTTGATATTGTAGAAATAATTGCCTTTATTATTGTCGTAGAGAGGTACATTTTCTGATCCAAAATGGCGAAGATGATGGTAAAGTAAGGGCAAGATTTTTTCTGTATGACAGGGGCGGCGGTCTTATGGCCCGTGCCAGACATGCCCGGATCTTCATTGGTCTTGGGGTGTTGTTTTTGTCTGCTGCCACCCTTGGGCAGGTGCAAACGCTGGGAATCTGGATCCATATCGGCATGGATCCCCAAGCATTGTTAAACTTGAACGTACAGACTCTTGAGAAAAGTGAGCAGGAAACTGTAAGCTATCGCCCTCTGCTTTTTGGTGACCAGAACTCTTTCAATCCTTCGTTTGAAGCTACACTTTTAGAGAGGCAGAAGAAGGCTGTGATCGTTCCGGTGGATCTTGGGTACGCTACGCTAGAGCCCCCTGGATTAGATCTTTCAACATTGGTCACGAATCGGAACGGCTTCTCGGCTAATCCTGTAATCGCTCTGGGGGCAGACACGGATTCCGAATATGAAAAGGTTACAGTGTTCCCATGGAAAATATCGCAGGAGGCAGTGTTGGGCGAAGACCAGGTTGTAAGTGCAAATACTACAGATCAGAAAGCGCCGAAGGTCTGTTTGGAGGTTTCATCGAGATATGTGTTTGCAGGAGAATGGGTAACAGTAAAGGCAACGGTTCAACCGGCGCGTCAAAACGATATTGAAGTTTCAGTCGGTTTCAGAAAGTTGGACGGCTTTGTTGATCCCGTCATTTATGATGATCCCATCACAAAGACGAAGCGGGTCACGATCCCGGCGGGAAAAACGGAGTCCGCCCCGTTTAGTTTCCAAACCCGCTGGGATAGCAATTACAATCTTGAAGAATATATTTGGGCGTATCTGTGGGGAAGCACAACAGTAGGATCCTCACATCCCTTCTGTCTATGTCCTTATCTGACGATACAGAAGGGCGCTGTGGTTACACTGTCGGCCTCTCCGAACCCAGTGGACGAAGGTCAGCCGGTGACGATCACGGCGACGATTACGGGGCAGAGGCCGCCGTTCAGGGCGTTGACGGTATCGCTAAACTACCCCAATGCTAAGACCACTGATACAGCCGTCGATCCCGACGACTATAGCAAATTAACTTCAATCATAATCCCAGCGGATGCGACGACGGGTACCGGGGAGATTCAGACCCGGCAGGATGCAGACCAGAACGATGAAATGTTCACGGTGGCGATTGACGAGAGCAGCTTAGCACTCGGAGTGATCGCGGAGAATCCGAAAGAGGTGAGTGTAACGATTAATGACCATAATAGACCGGGAATTGTGGTGCTGCCGACCGAGGTTCTGGTGCCCGAAGGGGACAGCAAGTCCGTGAAGGTGAAGCTGATGACGAGACCACTTGGTGCTGTATCGGTAACACTCGCCGATGACGGGGACTCGGATCTCACCTGGTCGGGCACGAATGGCCTGACCTTTACCCCCTCGAACTGGGATAAGGCGCAGACGGTGACGCTGATGGCGGGGGAGGACAATGATTTTGCACACGATATGGAGACGTTGACGCTGATGGCGGGGGATGGAGGTTACGACAATGTGACAGCAACAATTGCAGTGACGATTGAGGACAATGATGGTACGAAGGCCAGTTTTTATTGGGCTAAGTCTGCCTTGTACTCAGAAAAAAGACTGGACAATGGGGGTTCTTCGGTTTATGTAGGCGAATTTTCCTGAGTTCTTGTCCGACAAGGTACGACAGATTTCGCGCATTTCTCTGAGGTTGAGCGTCTGGCACTGCGATTTTCCGTGTTTTTCGCGTTCTGGAACAAGCGAGATCTCGCAGACACGACATTCTTCTGTAGCCTGCACACAGCAAGGGTATGAAGCTTTCGGGGGCTCAAGGAGGGAACAGCAGATCAGGAGGGAGCAATGGAGCACGTTGGCTGCTATGGAGGCGGACGCTCCACCAAGTCAAAGAAGCCCCCCAACTCCTCATAGGCGATGGCACGCATTTGAAGGTTTGCATAGCCGCGCCACATGATGGTGTGCCCGGGCGGTGGATCGTGTTTGCGATTCATGTAGCCGCCCATCATGGCCACCAGTAAGATGGCCGAGGGCAGGCTGGTGGGGACCGCAAGGCCATAGCTACGGGCGTAGACCTTCATCATCTCTAACTCGGACTCTCGAAAGAATACGTCCATGTCCAAGTCCGCGTCCACACGCCCCAAAAGCGTCATCAACATGATTCGCCACGCCGTGACCATGTGCAGGGTGATCGCCCGGTGCAAAGAGCCCGCCTTCTGCATCCGCAACTTCTCCACTTTGCAGCCACTCTTGAGCACCCGGAAGGTGTCTTCCACACGCCAGCGCAACTGGTAATATTCTACCATCTGCTTCGCCTGCTCCGGGCTTGTGATGGGTTGCGTGGTCAACAGATACCATTCAATCCGCGTTGCATTTTCCGGCGGATTGAGTTCACGCAGATGAATTCCCCAGACCTCCATGGGGGCTTGCGTACGGTCCCTGGTCGGAGGTAGAGTCACGTTGCAATACCGCAACTCCATCCGGGCATTTCGTGCCGGACGACCTTTATGAGTGACCCGCCCCGACTTCATCCGACGACTCAACTGCTCCACCGACAACTCCATCACATCCGCAGGCGACCCCTTTCGCATCGCCTTAAATAATCGCCCCTCGTCTGTATTCAGCTTCCGGTCGTGCTTGGCCCGAACCAATAGATGCGTCCGCTTCAGCGTCCGATGCGCAGACAAAATCTCGAACGCATCCGCTTCCCGATCCATCACACAAACCACCTTGGTCTTGCGTGGCAGCGTCTCGGCTGCCTCGTCAATGTCAGACAGACCGTGTAGCCAACTTTGGGTTTTTGGGTTCTCTGTCCCATAGGCACATCGCAACACCCCCAACGGTAATCCCTCGTCATTCAGGGCGATCGTTGCATGCAGACACACCCCGCGGGCTTTCGCAGAGGTCTGGTTCTGTCCAATGATATCCAGTCCCTCGGTGTCCGAACGCGTACTGTATGAGATCTTGGTTCCGTCCTGAACACACAAAACCGTCTCCTGGGTTCGCATTCGCTCAATCGCCCGCTGGCGATGCGGGAACAGAATCTGTGCCGGGGTGATCCCACGTTCGTTGGCCCTCTCCCAAAAATGCCAGTAGGCCCGAACGTCCTTGATATTTCGCTCGGGGGTTGTGGTGACAGGATTGCCCATCGTCTTTGCCGCTAACTCCGCGTTTTTTACCAAACGCACATTGAGACGCCGATCCCCGAGATCCGCACCACCAAACTCCTGTTCCGCCCACCGATCGCTGTCCAGACCTGCGCCCACCTCCAGCCGAGGGCGCAATTCCACATACGGCACGGCCAAGTGCGTGCGCCAGTTTGGATCCAGTTCATAGGCAAATACTTTTTTCTGCGGGCGCGTGCGTGTCTTCGAGGGGGCATGGCGGCCCCGCCCCTGCGTGAGTCCCAAATATCGGAATCCCGCCGCTCGAAAACAAGTCCCCGCCTGATCGGGTCCCACAAAGGTCTCTACCACATAGGGGGAATACCCATACGTTGCCATAAAATCGGAGGGCAAGCGCCGCAGCACTCGTCCCAACGCGTGGCTCGCCAGGTTCTTGCAGAACACGTCTGGTCGAATCAGAAAACGACTCAGGTTCACCACACGGTTCAAATTCTCCGCGCGCTTTGGATGATCCCACGCCATCCATTGATCCCGAGCCTTGAGATACAACGCCGCAGCAGAAAAACCGACCACCCCCAGTTCACCGTGCGCACTCCGAATCAGGTAGCGCTGCTGCGCGCCCGCAAAGGTGGTACTCCCCTGTGGATGCTCCGCATCCAGAAGTGTATTCCAGATCGCTCGATCCCCCGAATCGGTGACCAAAATAATCTCCAAATCCTTGATCTCACGGACATCCGTGGGGACATCCAACGCCTTCGGAACCGGTTCATCCAACAGACGGGGACCGCGGACAAACGACGCGGTTTGTGGCTTCGGTAGAGAAAAGTGCCCCTCCGATTCCAGTAACACTAATGCCTTCATGCAACCCGAAAGCCGATGGCCTCCCTGAGCATTCACGAAATTGAACTGTGCACACACAATGCGCCCCAAAGCTCGACGACTCTTGTCTTGATGTGACGCCACCGTTGTCGACAATGCCGGAAGAGCATTACGCAGTACTGTAAGTATCGCGGATTGTGCTTGCATATTGCTAAACTAAGCAATAGGAAAGCCATTGTCAAGTCCCTCCTAAACGTACAGGGCAGGGCTAAGTGGCGTGTGCCCGAAACCAGGGATATGCATCTTGTGAAAGTAGTCATGGATCCTGTGCACCCGACATCTTTCGATTTGACTTACGATACGGGCGGCACAGCGACCAGAGTCGAAGATTACACCATCGGGAATTTAGGAACCTTGTCCGTGCCCGCCAACTCGGCAGAAGTGTTTATCCCGGTCAAAATTCGCAATGACGGTGTAGTTGAGGGGGACGAGACCGTCATCCTGACGCTGGAAACAGGTCCGGGATATCGGGTGGGAAGTCCGAGCAGATTTACACTGACGATTGAGGACGACGACTCGGCGGCGCTGGTGGTGGATCCAGAATCTATGACGGTGGCCGAGGGAGGAAGCAAGAACTACACGGTGAAGTTGGCGGCGCAGCCCTCGGCGACGGTCACAGTGGCGATCACGGGCCATTCGGGGACGGATCTGACGCCGGACCAGACAACTCTGACGTTTAGTCCGAGCGGGTCGAATCTCTGGAGCATGACGCAAACGGTGACGGTCACGGCAGGGCAGGATGACGATTTTGCAAACGATACGGCGACACTGGTTCACACGGCCTCAGGGGGCGGCTACGTCTCGGTGACTGCGAACGTCGCGGTGACGGTTGAAGACAACGACTCGGCACCTTTGGTGGTGGATCCAGGATCTGTGACGGTGGCCGAGGGAGGAAACAAGAGCTACACGGTGAAATTGGCGGCGCAGCCCTCGGCGACGGTCACGGTAGCGATCACGGGCCATTCGGGGACGGATCTGACGCCGGATCAGACAACTCTAACGTTCAATCCGAGCGGGTCGAATGTCTGGAGCACGGCGCAAACGGTGACGGTCACGGCAGGGCAGGATGACGATTTTGAAAATGATACGGCGACACTGGTTCACACGGCCTCGGGGGGCGGCTATGACTCGGAGACGGCGGACGTCGCAGTGACGATTGAAGACGATGACTCGGCGTCGCTGGTGGTGGATCCAGGGGCTGTAACGGTGGCCGAGGGGGGAAGCGGGAGCTACATGGTGAAGTTGGCGGCGCAGCCCTCGGCGGCGGTCACAGTAGCAATCACGGGCCATTCGGGGACGGATCTGACGCTGGGCCAGACAACTCTGACGTTCAATCCGAGCGGGTCGAATCTCTGGAGCACGGTGCAGACGGTGACGGTCTCGGCGGGCGAGGATGACGATTTTGCAAACGATACGGCGACACTGGTTCACACGGCCTCGGGGGGCGGCTACGACTCGGAGACGGCGGACGTTGCAGTGACGATTGAAGACGATGACTCGGCGTCGCTGGTGGTGGATCCAGGGGCTGTGACGGTGGCCGAGGGGGGAAGCGGGAGCTACATGGTGAAGTTGGCGGCGCAGCCCTCGGCGGCGGTCACAGTAGCAATCACGGGCCATTCGGGGACGGATCTGACGCTGAATCAGACAACTCTGACGTTCAATCCGAGCGGGTCGAATCTCTGGAGCACGGCGCAGACGGTGACGGTCTCGGCGGGCGAGGATAACGATTTTGCAAACGATACGGTGACGCTGGTTCACACGGCCTCGGGGGGCGGCTACGACTCGGAGACAGCGGACGTCGCGGTGACGATAGAAGACGATGATATACCACCTGCGGTTCGTTTTACTTCGGCGACGGGCAGCGTGGGCGAAGATGGTGGTATGCGCGATGTGGAAGTCAGTCTCAGTCCTGCGCCCACGGCACCTCTCACGTTGAGCTACACGCTGGGCGGTACGGCGACCGAAAACGCAGACTACAGTATTACTGGCTCGGGGACAATCTCCGTGTCCGCTGGTCTGACCTCGGTGAGCATTCCGGTCGAGATTACGGATGACACCGAGGACGAGCCTGCCGAGACGGTTATTCTGACGCTGGAAAGCGGCACGGGGTACGCGGTGGGGAGTCCGAGCGAACATACGCTGACGATCATGGACAATGATGATACGCCGGCAGTTCGTTTTACTTCGACGACGAGCAGCATGGACGAAGGTGATGGTCTGCACAATGTGGAAGTCGCCATCCATCCTGCGCCCGAGGCACCGTTCACGTTGACTTACGGCACGGACGGCACGGCGACACAGGGCACGGACTACACCAGCTCCGGCACGATTTCCGTGGCCACTGGTCTGACCTCGGTGAATATTCCGATCGGGATTACCGATGACGATGTGGACGAGTCTAACGAGACCATCAGGCTGACGTTGGCCAGCGGTACGGGGTACGCGGTGGGGAGTCCGAGCGAACATACGCTGACGATCATGGACAATGATGATACGCCGGCAGTTCGTTTTACTTCGACGACGAGCAGCATGGACGAAGGTGATGGTCTGCACAATGTGGAAGTCGCCATCCATCCTGCGCCCGAGGCACCGTTCACGTTGACTTACGGCACGGACGGCACGGACGGCACGGCGACACAGGGCACGGACTACACCAGCTCCGGCACGATTTCCGTGGCCACTGGTCTGACCTCGGTGAATATTCCGATCGGGATTACCGATGACGATGTGGACGAGTCTAACGAGACCATCAGGCTGACGTTGGCCAGCGGTACGGGGTACACGGTGGGGAGTCCGAGCGAACATACGCTGACGATTGTAGATGACGATCACTCCCCGAGCACTTCTGCACGTGTAAGTTTGTCCGCGAGTCCCAATCCGGTGGACGAAGGCGGGTCGGTCACCATCACGGCAACGTTGTCGAAAACAGTGCCAGATGCGGTGACGATTGAGTTGATGGATATTCCGGGCGAGCCGCCGACGGAGCCGGGCGACTATGGTCCCCTTCCAAGTATCACGATCGCCGGGGGATCCCGGACCGAGTCGGGGACGCTTGACATCAAAGATGACCATGTTTCGGAGGGGGATGAGCGGTTTACGGTCGCCATCACTGATGACTTGCCGTCGGGGGTCGTGCTTGGCAGCCCTTCCTCGGTGGATATTACGATTGCAGACAATGACCCGCCACCTCCGGTGGAAGTGACGCTGTCCGCATCTCCAAATCCGGTGGACGAAGGCAAGTCGGTGACGATCACGGCAACGCTGACGGGCATGCTGGAAACTAATGTGGTGGTTCCATTGGCGTATCCCCCCAGCACTGCAGAGCCTGGCGATTACAGGCCACTTCAGGGGGTAACGATTCTTCGTGGTGAGACGCAGGGATCGGGGCAGATCCAGACATCCGAGGATGCAGACATGGACGATGAGACCTTTATCGTCGCATTGGGAGATCTCCCTCCGGCGCTTCTGGTGCCGGGCAGAGAGTCTTCCCAGTTCGTGACCATCCGGGATATTACGTCGTCGGCAGAGGTGATGGTAGTTCTGTCGGCATCTCCCAATCCCGTGGATGAGGGGAATGGTGTCACGGTGACGGCAACGTTGTCCGAGGCGCTGGACATCGATGTGGTGATTCCATTGACACTGACGGGTGGCACCGCGAATGCCCAGGATTACCAGGCATCGATTCCTGTTCAGGCAGAGATTGAAGCTGGAGAGACGAGCGGGACCTATGTGGTCTCCACGATCCAGGATGATGTCGCAGAGGGAGACGAGACCTTCACGGTGGCGCTTGGAACCCTACCATCCGGACTAGTCGCGGGGGATTCGCGAGAGATTGAGATAACGATCATCGACGACGATGAGGCAGGGATTGAGGCATCCCAATCTGTATCGGTCACGGAGGGGGGCGAGACCTCGTTCGGGATCTCGCTGACCTCGGAGCCATTGGGCGAGGTCGAAGTGATGATGACCTGGCCTTCGGGGACCGACCTGACCGTGAGCCCGATCACTCGGACCTTTGGGCCCGACAACTGGCGTACGGAGCAGATGGTGAACTTGCGCGCCGCGAACGACATGGATTTGATGGATGATCAGGTGGAGGTCCTCTTGACAGCAAGTGGTAGTGTCGACTACACCGGGATCTCAGAAACAATATCGGTAACCATCACGGACAACGATGCACCGGGGCTCGCAGCCCCGGCATCGGTGACCATGGCGGAGGGAAGCCAGAGGGCGCTGAGGATTGCGCTTGCACAGATGCCATCGGGTCCGGTGACAGTAACCTTCGGCGGGCATGCAGGAACCGATCTGGCATTGGACCAACCCTCCCTCACGTTTACAACCTCGGATTGGGATACTCCTAAGACGGTGACCTTAACGGCGGCAGAGGATGATGATTTTGTGGACGATACAGAAACATTGACACTCACAGCATCTGGAGGTGGCTACGCCGGGGTGACGACCGATATCACAGTGACGATCACGGACAACGATGCGGCGGGGCTCGTGGCCCCGGAGGTAGTGCAGATGGAAGAAGGAGGGACACACCCGCTGCTGATTCGTCTATCCGCATCGCCACCGGGCCCCGTGACGCTGACCTTCACCGGGCACGCGGGAACAGATTTAATATTGAATCAAACCTCGCTCATGTTTACGGCCGCAGACTGGAACACATCCAAGGCCGTGACCTTAACGGCAGCGGAGGACGACGAGGATTATGCAGACGAAACGGTAGGCTTAAAGGTTACAGCATCGGGCGGGGGGTATGACGGGGTGACGGCAGACATCACGGTGACGATCATGGACAACGATGAGCGGCCGGGGCCGCTTACGATCACCCTCTACGATGAACAGGCATTGGAACATGCAGAGGCGATCCAACTGCCCATCGAACTCAGTCGTCCTGTGGATCAGGTGGTGATCGTGCAGTATGCAAGCACGGCCGGTACGGCAGAGACGGGCCTGGACTATGTGACTTCGCGGGGGATTGTGATCTTTGATCCGGGTGCAACCCGGGGCGTGATTGAGATTGAGGTGATCGATGATGAACTCCCGGAAGAGCATGAGACGTTTATGGTGACCCTGTCAAAGCCTCGCAATGCCATCATTGCACGTGAGACGGGGACAGGCACGATCCTGGATGATGATGGTGCGAGTGCGATCCTTCGGGTGGAGGATGCGCTGGTACTGGAAGAAGAGGGCATGGTCCGGTTCCGGGTCTTACTGTCGCATCCGCAGCGTCAGATGATCTCGGCAGCGTACCGGACGCGCGATGGGACCGCCAAGGCAGGCGAAGACTATGAAGCCTCCTCGGGGGTGGTCACGCTGGCACCGGGAACGGTGGAAGCAATGATTGCGGTGCCACTCTTGAAGGACGGATTGGATTGGCGCGAGGAGACATTCACGGTGCATCTGGAGTCATCGAAGCATGCAGAGATTGCGAAGGCGGTGGGGGTGGCGACGATCCAGGAGTCCACCACGGTGAATGAAGAGGTACTGGAGGCGTATGCGGCGCGGTTTGTACGGACGTCGGGGGTGCAGGTGGTGGAGGCATTGGGGGAGCGGTTCCGCTCCGGGGCGGATGGTGCCGCGTGTGGGGCGGCCGACCGCGCAGAGATGGCCCGGCTCTGGTACTCGGCCTCCTCATGGGATCCATCCCTGGGCGAGCTCTTGGCTGGTTGCCGCATGTCTGCGACTTCGTACAGTGGGTCGTTCAGCGTCTGGGGACGGGGAGCATTCCGCCAGTTCAATGGACGGGATGACGATGCGTTGACGCTCCGTGGAGAGGTGACCACGGGGATGCTGGGGGCGGACTATCGCTGGCGGGGAGGTTGGCTGGCGGGGGTACTTCTGGCCCACAGTCAGGGAGAGGGATCGTTTGAGGTGGTGCAGCAGTCGGGAGAGATCACCGCAGGGTTGACGGGCGTCTATCCGTATGTGTCGTATGCGCGTGCGGGCTGGGACGTATGGTTGAGCGCAGGCGCGGGTCGTGGGCAGGCAGAGGTGCTGGAACTGAAAGGGGATCTGGTGTCCAGATTTGGAGCGATGGGGGTTCGAGGGAAATTAATGTCAAGTGGCACGATCGGACTGAACTACCATGGAGATGTTCTGGTGACGGATGCAGAGATAACGGAGCATGAGGTGACGGCAGAAATGTACCGGGTCCGGGCAGGTGTGGAAGCGAATGTAAAGATCAGCGATGGACTTCGTCCATTTTTGGAGGCGAATGTGCGGAGCGATGGGGGGAGTGCGGAGACCGGGGTGGGGTTGGAGTTTGGCGGGGGGATCCGGGTTGCTTATCCGGCATGGCGCCTGCAGGCAGATCTGCGGACGCAGGGGCTGGTGATGCACACGGCGGACGGGTTCACCGAGTGGGGGATCTCGGGATCCGTGCAGGTGGGCAGTCGATCAGAGGGGTTGATGATGCGTGTGCGTCCATCGTGGGGGCGGGGTCAGGGGATGTCAATGTACGGTCAGCAGACGATCCTGGATGCGGTGCCGCTCGGGGCAGGCGCGCAGCGGACCGAGTTGGAGCTGGGGTATGGCGTCCCGTGGAAGGATGGCACTGCCCGGTCAATCGTGGGGGTGACTCAGTTGCATCAGGGAGTGATGTACCGGTTGGGTGGAGAGTTCCATCCATCGGAATGGTTGACGTTCTCGGTCTTTGGGCTGGCACATGGACGCGCAGCCACACCGGGAGACCTCGGAGTGAATGTGCGAGGGTCGTTTCAATATTAGGATTCACCGATGCATTCATCAGAAGTGCAAGTCTCTACACTTAAGGAAGTGCACCGAGTTCACATGAGCATGCGTAGTGAGTCTATTATGTGTAGGGTAGGAAAACCTCACTGTGCCAAGAGTGGAGTTTTTGCTGACCAAGGAGAATTGACATTGAGGAAATAATTCCTTATTGTGCTCGGGAGGTCCGCACATTTTCTGATCCAAAACGGCGAAGATGATGGTAAAGTAAGGGCAAGATTTTTTCTGTATGGCAAGGGCGGCAGTCTTGTGGCCCGTGCCAGACATGCCCGGATCTTCATTGGTCTTGGGGTGTTATTTTTGTCTGCTGCCACCCTTGGGCAGGTGCAAACGCTGGGAATCTGGATCCATACCGGCATGGATCCCCAAGCATTGTTCAATTCGAACGTACAGACTCTTGGAAAAAGTGAGCAGGAAGCTGTAAGCTATCGCCTTCTGCTTTCTGGTGACCAGAACTTTTTCAATTCTCCGTTTGAAGCCACGCTTTCAGAGAGGCAGAAGAAGGCTGTGATCGTTCCGGTGGATCTTGGGTACGCTACGCTAGAGCCCCCTAGATTAGATCTTGCAACATTGGTCACGAATCGGAACGGCTTCTCGGCTGATCCTGCAATCGCTCTGGGGGCAGACACGGATTCCGAATATGAAAAGGTTACAGTGTTCCCATGGAAAATATCGCAGGAGGCAGTGTTGGGCGAAGACCAGGTTGTAAGTGCAAATACTACCGATAAGAAAACGCCAAGGGTATGTTTGGAGGTTTTGCCGTACAGAGTGACTGCAGGAGACTCGATGATCGTGTGGGCGACGGTTGAACCGGCGCACCATGACGATATTGAAGTTGTTGTCAGTTTCAGGGATATGGCTCGCTATGTTGATCCCGACATTATTTATGATGATCCCACCAGAAAAACGAAGTTAATCACGATCCCGGCAGGGAGTCCAGAGTCCGCCTCGTTTAAGTTCAAAACTCGCTGGGATGGCAGTAATAGGACATCTAGTTTGAGATATCTATGGGGAAGCACAACAATAAATCCCTCACATCTCCACTGTCAATGCCCTTGGTTCTGGGTTCATTCGCCCGCGGCGATGGTCACGCTGTCGGCATCTCCGAACCCCGTGGACGAAGGCCAATCGGCAATGATCACGGCGTCAATTACGGACGCGCAGTCCAGTGATGTGACGGTATCGCTAAACTACCCCAATGCTCAGACCGCGGACACGGCCGTTGATCCTGGCGACTATACTTCATTAACTTCAATCACAATCAAAGCGAATAAGAAAGAGGGTACCGGGAAGATTCAGACCCATGATGATAATACAGAGGAGAACGATGAGACGTTCACGGTGGCGATTGATGAGAGCCTGCTACCTTCGGGGATCGTGCTTGACATCCCTTCTTCGGTGGAGGTGATGATCAATGACAATGATGCACCAAGGGTTCGTTTTGATTCATCTACCGGCAGCGTAGACGAAGATGCCGGTACGCACAATGTGGCAGTCAGCCTCAGTCCTGCACCTGGGGCAGACCTCACATTGAACTACACGCTGGGCGGTACGGCGACCGAAAACACAGATTACAGTATTAGTGGCTCCGGGACGGTTTCGGTGACCGCTGGTTTGACCTCGGTGAATATCCCGATCGAGATTATCGATGACGATGTGGACAATGATGACGAGACCGTCATCCTGACGCTTACAGGCGGCACATTGTACAATCTGGGCAGTCCGAGCGAACATACGCTGACGATCACGAATAATGATCTGACAGAGGTAAGCTTCGCTTCGGCTACGTCCAATTCGCCCGAAAAGGGTACGCACAATGTGAGAGTAGATATTAATCCTGTGTCCGTGTCAGCTCTCACATTGAACTATACGCTGAGCGGTACGGCGACTGAAAACACAGATTACAGTATTAGTGGCTCCGGGACGGTTTCCGTGGCCGCGAATGCAACCTCGGTGAATGTCCCGGTCGTGATTACCGATGACGATGTGGACGATGATGCCGAGACGATCATCCTGACGCTGACCAGCGGCACGGGATACACGGTGGGAATTCCGAACGAACATACGTTGACACTTACTGATGTGCCTGTGATTCGTTTTTATCGGCCCAAGTCCAGTGTGCCCGAAAGCCAGAATTGGTACTATGTGAGTGTCGCCATCCATCCTGCGCCTGAGTCAGACATTACGGTGAATTACCAGCTGGGCGGTACGGCGACCGAAGACGCAGACTACGAAATCGGAAGATTAATCTCTGTTAAACGGATCACGACACATCCGATACAGACGACCGCAAGCCACAAAAACGGAAATTCAAGGACCTTTTCCGTGCCTGCTTTCTCGCAGGAGGTGCTTATTCAGGTCAAGATTGTCGATGACGATGTGGACGAGAATGATGAGGCGATCATCCTGACGCTGATAAATGGCTTGGGATACAGCCTGAGAAGTCCGAGCGAATACTCACTGACGATCACGGACAATGATGCGCCTGCAGTTCGTTTTGCTTCATCTACGGACAGCGTGGGCGAAGATGGTGGTACGCACAATGTGGAAGTCGACATCCGTCCTGCATCTGGATCAGACCTCACGTTGAACTACACGCTGAGTGGCACGGCGACCGAAAACACGGACTACCGTATTGCCGGTTCCGGGACTCTTTCCGTGCCCGCTGGTTTGACCTCGGTGAATGTCCCGGTCGAAATTACCGATGACAATATAGGCGAGAGTGACGAGACAATCATCCTGACGCTGACCAGCGGCAGGGGATACACGGTGGAAATTCCGAACGAATACACGCTGACGATCACGGACAATGAGACGCCGCAGGTGAACTTTGTTTCGGCGGCAGGCAGCATGGGCGAAGATGCTGGTACGCACAATGTGGAAGTCGCCATCAGCTCTGCGCCCGCGGCGCATTTTACGTTGAACTACACGCTGGGCGGTACGGCAACCCAGGGCACGGATTACACCAGTTCCGGGACGGTTTCCGTGGCTGCAAGTACGGCTTCGGTAAATATTCCGGTCAATGTTATCGATGACAATGTAGCCGATGATGCCGAAACCGTCCTCCTAACGCTGACAGACGGTGCGGGATACACGGTGGGAAGTCCGAGCGAACATACGCTGACGATCACGGACAACGATGCAGCAGAGATTACGGTGCCAAACGCGACGACGGTGGTGGAAGGGAATACCACGACCGTGGATGTGAAACTGGCGGTGGCCCCAACGGCTGCCGTGACGGTCACCTTCAGCGATGACGGGGACTCGGATCTGACTTGGTCGGGCACGGCCTTGTCCGGCAATGCCCTGACCTTTACCCCCACGAACTGGAATGTGGCACAGGCGGTAACGCTGACGGCGGCGGAGGATGAGGATTTTGCGAACGATCAGGAGACGTTGACGCTGACAGCATCAAAGAGCGGAGGCTACAATGGGGAAACAGCAAACATCACGGTGACGATCACGGACAACGATGTGGCAGGGGTTACGGTGCCAAACGCGGCGACGGTGACCGAAGGGAGTACCACGACCGTGGATGTGAAGCTGGCGGCGAAGCCGACTGCAGACATGACGGTGACCTTCAGCGATGACGGGGACTCGGATGTAAGTTGGTCGGGCACGGCCTTGTCCGGCAATGCCCTAACCTTTACCCCCGCGAACTGGAATGTGGCACAGGCGGTAACGCTGACGGCAGCAGAGGATGATGATTTTGTGAATGATAGGGAGACGTTAACGCTAACGGCGAAGGGCGGAGGCTACGACGGTGTGGGAGCAACGATTACGGTGACGGTCACGGACAACGATGCGGCGGCGCCTACTCCAGTGACGGTGAGTTTGTCGGCATCTCCAAACTCGGTAGAGGAAGGCGAGTCGGTCACCATCACGGCAATGTTGTCGGAGGCATTGCCGGATGCGGTGACGATTGAGTTGCGGGATACGCCCGGCGAGCCGCCGACGGAGCCAGGCGACTATGGTTCCCTTCCAAGTATCACGATCGCCAGGGGAGCCCGGACCGGGTCGGGGAGGCTTGATATCAAAGACGACCATGTTTCGGAGGGGGATGAGCGGTTCACGGTCGCTATTGATGCATTGCCTTCGGGGGTCGCGCCTGGCAGCCCTTCCTCGGTGGAGATTACGATTGCAGACAATGACCCGCCGCCCCCGGTGGAAGTGATACTGTTCGCATCTCCGAATCCGGTGGACGAAGGCAAGTCGGTGGCGATCACGGCAAGGCTGACGGGCATGCTGGAAACAGATGTGATGGTTCCATTGGTGTATAATGATGAGACAGATCACCCACCAGAGTCCGATGATTACACACGACTTAAGAGTATAGTAATTCCTCGTGGCGCGACAGAGGGATCGGGGCAGATCCAGACACTCACGGATGCAGACATGGACGATGAGACCTTTATTGTCGCATTGGGAGATCTCCCCCCAGCGCTTCTGGTGCCGGGCAGAGAGTCTTCCCAGTTCGTAACGATCCGGGATATCACTTCGCTGCCAACAGAGGTGACGGTAGATCTGTCGGCATCTCCCAATCCCGTGGATGAGGGGGGTGATGTCACGGTGACGGCAACCTTGTCCGAGGCGCTGGACACCGATGTGGTAATTCCATTGACACTGACGGATGGCACCGCAGATGATGAAGATTACGAGGTATCGCCTCCTGTCCAGGTGGAGATCGAAGCGGGAGAGAGGAACGGGACCTATGTGGTCTCGGCGGTTCAGGATGCGGTTGCAGAGGGAGACGAGACCTTCACGGTGGCACTCGGAATCCTGCCGTTCGGGCTGGTAAAAGGGGATCGGCAATTGGTTAAGCTGACGATCACGGACGATGATGAGGCAGGGATGAACGTTCCTCATTCGGTTTCGGTAGTGGAGGAACAGGACGAAACGTTTCCAATTGCACTGACTTCGAAGCCATTGGGCAACGTCTTGGTCACGATGACCTGGCCTTCGGGGACGGACCTGACTCTGATTCCGGTCACTCGAGTCTTTACTCCAGAAAACTGGAATGAGACGCAGCAGGTGAGCTTGCGCGCCGCGGACGACGCGGATGTTGTAAATGATCGGGTGGAGATCATCTTGACAGCAAGTGGTAGTGTCGACTACACCGGGATCTCCAAAACAGTATTGGTGACCATCACGGACAACGATGCACCGGGGCTCGCAGCCCCGGCATCGGTGACCATGGCGGAAGGAAGCCAGAGGCCGTTGGCGATTGCGCTTGCACAGATGCCATCGGATCCGGTGACGCTGACTTTCACCGGGCACGCGGGAACAGATTTAATATTGGACCAACCCTCCCTCACGTTTACCCCTTCAAACTGGAGCACGGCGCAGACGGTGATGGTGACGGCAGGGCAGGATGATGATTTTGTGGACGATACAGAAACATTGACACTCACAGCATCTGGAGGCGGCTACGCCGGGGTGACGACCGATATCACGGTGACGATCACGGACAACGATGCACCGGGGCTCGTGGCCCTGGAGGTAGTGCAGATGGAAGAAGGAGGTACGTACCCGCTCCTGGTTCGCCTGTCCGCATCACCACCGGGCCCTGTGACGCTGACCTTCACCGGGCACGCGGGAACAGATTTAATATTGAACCAACCCTCGCTCACGTTTACGTCTGCGGATTGGAATACCCCTAAGACCGTGACCTTAACGGCAGCGGAGGACGACGAGGATTATGCAGACGAAACGGTCGGCTTAAAGGTTACAGCGTCGGGCGGGGGGTATGACGGGGAGACGGCAGAGATCACGGTGACGATCATGGACAACGATGAGCGGCCGGGGCCGCTCACGATCACCCTCTACGATGAACAGGCATTGGAACATGCAGAGGCGATCCAACTACCCATCGAACTCAGTCGTCCTGTGGATCAGGTGGTGACCGTGCAGTATGCAAGCACGGACGGCACTGCAGAGACGGGCCTGGACTATGTGACTTCGCGGGGGATTGTGATCTTTGACCCGGGTGCAACCCGGGGCGTGATTGAGATTGAGGTGATCGATGATGAACTCCCGGAAGAGCATGAGACGTTTATGGTGACCCTGTCAAAGCCTCGCAATGCCATCATTGCACGTGAAACGGGGACAGGCACGATCCTGGATGATGATGGTGCGAGTGCGATTCTTCGGGTGGAAGATGCGCTGGTGCTGGAAGAAGAGGGCATGGTCCGGTTCCGGGTCTTGCTGTCGCATCCGCAGCGTCAGATGATCTCGGCAGCATACCGGACGCGCGATGGGACCGCCAAGGCAGGCGAAGACTATGAAGCCTCCTCGGGGGTGGTCACGCTGGCACCGGGAACGGTGGAAGCGATGATTGCGGTGCCACTCTTGAAGGACGGATTGGATTGGCGCGAGGAGACATTCACGGTGCATCTGGAGTCGTCGAAGCATGCAGAGATTGCGAAGGCGGTGGGGGTGGCGACGATCCAGGAGTCCACCACGGTGAGTGAAGAGGTACTGGAGGCGTATGCGGCGCGGTTTGTACGGACGTCGGGGGTGCAGGTGGTGGAGGCATTGGGGGAGCGGTTCCGCTCCGGGGCGGATGGTGCCGCGTGTGGTGCGGCCGACCGCGCAGAGATGGCCCGGCTCTGGTACTCGGCCTCCTCATGGGATCCGTCCCTTGGTGAACTTCTGTCGGGATGCCGCATGTCTGCGACTTCGTACAGTGGATCGTTCAGCGTCTGGGGGCGGGGAGCATTCCGCCAGTTCAATGGACGGGATGACGATGCGTTGACGCTCCGTGGCGAAGTAACCACGGGGATGCTGGGAGCGGACTACCGCTGGCAGGGAGGTTGGCTGGCAGGACTACTTCTGGCCCACAGCCGGGGAGAGGGATCGTTTGAGGTGGTGCAGCAGTCGGGAGAGATCACCGCAGGGTTGACGGGCGTCTATCCGTATGTGTCGTATGCGCGTGCGGGCTGGGACGTATGGTTGAGCGCAGGCGCGGGTCGTGGACAGGCAGAGGTGCTGGAACTGAAAGGGGATCTGGTGTCCAGATTTGGAGCGATGGGGGTTCGAGGGAAATTGGTGTCAAGTGGCACGATCGGACTGAACTACCATGGAGATGTTCTGGTGACGGATGCAGAGATAAAGGATCATGAGGTGACGGCAGAGGTGTACCGGGTCCGGGCAGGTGTGGAGGCGAATGTAAAGATCAGTGATGGACTTCGTCCATTTGTGGAGGCGAATGTGCGGAGCGATGGTGGGAGTGCGGAGACGGGGGTGGGATTGGAGTTTGGCGGGGGGATCCGGGTTGCCTATCCGGCGTGGCGCCTGCAGGCGGATCTGCGGACACAGGGGCTGGTGATGCACACAGCGGACGGGTTCACCGAGTGGGGGATCTCGGGATCCGTGCAGGTGGGCCGTCAATCAGAGGGGTTGATGATGCGTGTGCGTCCATCGTGGGGACGGGGCCAGGGGATGTCGATGTACGGTCAGCAGACGATCCTGGATGCGGTGCCGCTCGGGGCAGACGCGCAGCGGACCGAGTTGGAGTTGGGATACGGCGTTCCGTGGAAAGATGGCACCGCTCGGTCCGTCATGGGGGTGATTCAGTTGCATCGGGGAGTGATGTACCGGTTGGGCGGAGAGCTCCATCCATCGGAATGGTTGACATTCTCGGTCTTTGGTCTGGCGCACGGCCGTGCAACTTCGCTGGAAGACCTCGGAGTGAATATGCGAGGATCGCTTCGATATTAGGGTTCACGAAAACCCATATTATTCATCATGAATTTTATGGGGTCTATGGGCGGATGGGTTGGCATCTCCCGGCCCCGACCATCACAACACGGTTCTACACGATGGCTGCGGCCGTTTTGGACATCCCGAGCAAGATCGGGCACTATCCCTCTGGGAGGGGTCGCTCCTGCAAAGCTTTCCCGCGGGATACGAATTTGTCCCTCCCGAAACAACACGTTCCAAGTGTGACATTGCCCGACTGATTGGAAACGCGGTTCCTCCAGCGATCGCGAAGGCGATTGGGCAGGCGGTCGTCCAGTCGGTCCGCACATGATTCTACTCAGGTTCCAAAAGTACAGAAACACCGACTATCGGGGACGATCTGGAACCGTTAAGCCTTGAGATCTGTCTAAATGGCCACTGTTCATAACTTTAGGCAGTACCTCAGAACCATGCGGCCATCCACCCGCTCTTCCCCTTCTCCGCCACTGACGGCAGCATCCGACCGTGGTCCTGCTAAGTATTTTCATGGGAGGAAGCAGGTGCTGAGCGATTTCAATGAAATTATAAAGCGGGCGGTGCAGGCGAAGTCTGGCACGATCTTCCTGATCCAGGGTGCACCAGGCGCAGGCAAGACGGCTCTGCTTGATGAATGTAGAAAAATAGCCGGAGGGCAGGGATGGAAGACTGCAAAAATCAAACCGCCTGCCCTTTGGGATCCAGACGAGTTGCTCCGCTATCTTGGGAAGGGGAGACGACTGAGCTTTACGGGCGGGTCTGGCCAAGTTGGCGTTGATGCAGTTGTTAAAGCCGATGCCAAATTCGATATTGCAGTCAACCAACATCTCCCTACAACCTCAAGTATACTTCAAGATGGGAAGAAGCCATTACTTCTCATTTTGGACGAAGCACAAACACTGGGAACAACCAATGCGCCCCCTTCTGGACAATCTGGAACGGCAACCAATGTGCTTAACGAGATCCATAACGGTGAATTGAATCGTCCCATCATCCTGATCGTGGCGGGGCTGGGAACGACAGTGGACGCCTTTAAATCGCTGGGGATTTCCAGGTTTTCAAAGGAATGTCTGATAGAGCTCGGAGCGTTGAGCAAAGAAGCGGAACGTGCGGTCATCCACGATTGGCTCACGAAAGAAGGGGAGGCGAAAGGGGATTCCGTGCCATGGATGGATGCGATTGCTCAGGAAACGTATGGTTGGCCTCAGCATATCTTATCGTATGTGGATCCTGCATTGAAGCAACTGGAGGCAGACAACAGGGTTATGACCGCAGATGGATTGAATGCCGTATTGGAAGCAGGGCGGAACTTCCGGTTGGCGTATTACAAAAACCGGGCACGCGGTTTCGCCAGAGAATATCGTCATTGTCTGGCAAGAGTATTCAAAGATCTTCCTTTAGGAGAAAGCACAACCGGCAAGGTTATCCTGTCCTCCCTAACCCAGGAGTACGGTGAAACGGAAGCGAAGAAGCTGTTCCATCTGGGGCGAGAAAGGGGGTTGATTGAAGACCGGGACGGAGATTATGCGATTCCGATTCCCTCGATGCAGGATTGGCTGGTAAGCAATTACGCCCACATCCAAACCAAATCTCCGCCTCAGACGATGGAAATTCGCCGATCTTCTGGTAGGAATCCGGGGATGGACCTAGGTCGCTGAGCGCCCATTTCCCGTCCTGATACAGAGGGATGTTTAGCGTGCCCGAAATGGACAATCCCCTCTCCTTTTGTTGTGCGAGGGCTATCCCGTCAATGCTTCCACCAGACCGACTTGGCCTCCTTTTCCTGCTCCCAGGGCCCCCTTCGCTCGCACCGTTCCGCCCCACTTGCTGCCCCGGGGTACCCCCATAAGCGCTAACTTGTTTGGCCAAGAAAATATTTTTCAATCTGAGGTTTTCTTTGGCGCCTTCAATGGAGCATCCTTCGTAGAGATAGGCCCGAAGGGCTTCGTATTGTCGCATCGGGAGACCGTCGGGCTGAGCAAAGAAAGGAGAGCGGTGTTGCATAGTATATCGTAAAACACGAAGTAGTAACCGATATACTACAAATACGTAAAAGAATCAACCTGTCCTGCCAAAGATAGACGGAAGATGTGAAAAATAGCATCAAATCGCTCCAGAACAGCGATTATGAATGATTATTCTTGGGGAAATCGGAGGGAGTTCAAAGGTGGAAAAATATACTATAAGCGTGATGACTTCTTCATTGCTTCACATTAATTGATGAATACCCCTAAAATCCGAACCCTTTAATAGAGATTTGTTACCTCGTAGCACCGATCCTACACTTCCCGGTAATTCATCTAGTGCAATCAATGAGATTTACGTTGATTACTTCGGATGGGGGATCAAGATGCGTTGGTCATTTCTTTGAGTAGGTTTACCAGACGGCCAGCGAACGGGCTGCGGAGAGGATATCTTCATCCTGGGGGAGAACATCGCGTTCCAGAGGGTCGGCATAGGGGATATAGGAGAATTTTGCGCCTAAGCGTCGGACGGGTGCATCCAGGTGGGAGAATCCTGTGTCTGATATCTGAGCAGAAACCTCTGCGCCATAACCAAGAAATTCATGATCTTCGTGCACGACCAGCAGGCGATGCGTCTTCTGGACGGAAGTGAGCACCGCTTCAGAATCCAATGGCATCAGAGTGCGCAGATCTATCACTTCGACGGATAGCTGGTTTTCTCTGGAGAGTTGTCTGGCAACCGCAAGACACTTGTGGACAAGGAATCCATAGGTGATAATCGTCAGATCCGTTCCCTCACGGACAGTACGTGCCCTTCCGAATGGGATCAGATAGTCCTCACCCGGTTCAGGGCCTCTGGCATTCGCTGCCCGATAGAGAGCTTTGTGCTCAAGAAATAAAACGGGGTCTTTACTACGGATTGCCGTCTTCAGCAGCCCTTTTGCATCTGCAGCGGAAGAGGGCATCACGACGCGGATTCCTGGCATGTGGCCAAAGATGCTCTCAATATTCTGGGAGTGACAAGGACCTCCGTGGATATAACCACCACACGGTACCCGGATAACCATGGGACAGGACCATGCATTATTGGATCGGTAACGCAATGTAGCTACTTGATTGCGTAGATGCTGCATTGCTGGCCAGATGTAGTCCGCGAACTGGATCTCAACAACGGGCTTAAAACCGGCAGCACTGAGGCCAACCGCAGTTCCAATAATCGATGCTTCGGCTAAAGGGGAATTGAAGCAGCGCTCAGTACCGAACTCCTCCGTCAACCCCCGGGTGGCTGTGAATACACCACCTTTCTTTCCCGCAACATCTTCTCCGTAGACGAGAATGGATTCATCACGTGCCATCTCTTCATGGAGGGCATGGTTGATGGCATCTACCATGACTACAGGCTCTCCCTCTGGTTCATCAATACCGTAAGTAAGGTTCAGATCTCCTTCAAAGAAAACATGCGTGACCGCGTTTTCAGGATCTGGGTCTATTCGTTGTTCTGCAGAGCGGGCTACCTCGTCGATCTTAGCTTTGATCTCTTCCTGAAGAGCTTCTGACTGGGCGGTAGTCAAAATGCTCGATTCGATCAAGGCATGTTCAAGTCGGGTAATCGGATCAGCTGTCTGGTCTTGAATCAATTCCTCTTCGGTGCGGTACTTGAGATGGTTATCTGAAGAAGAATGAGGCAAAAGCCGAACGACATCAGCGACTAAACAGACAGGCCCCTTTCCTGCCCGCAAATGAGCAATTGCTGCTTTGGCAACAGAGTAGATCTTGAAGAAGTCTGTTCCATCCACGCGGTATCTCGCCAAGCCCTCATAGCCACCTGCAAGTTTAAAGGGGGTTCCTCCTGCAGTCTGTTCAGTGACCGGAACACTAATCGCGTACTTGTTGTCCTGTATTAAAAACAGAACGGGAGCTTGATTACGGGCTGCCCAGTTCAGAGCTTCGTGGAAAGCTCCCTGGGAGGTCGCGCCATCTCCGGCAGAACATAATGTGAATGCGTCCGTGTCCCACTTCATGGATGCCATTGCAAGTCCCAGTGCCGGTAGGTATTGAGACCCAACGGAGGAACAAACACTGAAAATGTTTTTGTCCCGCGCACCATAATGCGCAGGCATTTGACGCCCTCCTGAATTCACGCCATCCGCTTTGGCTAGGTGATCAAGAAAGATTTCTTCAATGGTCTGTCCAAGGGTGAGTGCGAGTGCGAGATCACGATAGTAAGGACAGAACCAGTCATGGCCGGGTTTGCTGAGGAGTCCAATAGCGGTTTGTGTGGCTTCGTGGCCGCTACAGCCTATATGGAAAAAGCCCTTTCCTTGTTTGAGCAAGGTAAGCATCTTTCCATCGAGTAGCCGCGCCGTATACATGGTGCGCAGCACATGCAAGAGGGTTTCTTTGTCGAAGTCAGAAGGCTGGACCAGTTCCACATCAAAGCCTTCCCCATAACAACTCTCATCAATATCGGTGAATGGGATGTCCTTCTGAGTAACGGAAGAATGGCCGTTGGTTTCCGTACACGTGTCCATCTCGGCTGAGCCGATACTAGAAATAGTATGATCAGGTGGAAGGTCAGCCATTTCTTTGCATGAAAAACTTGATAATGGGAGGCACGTCGACTGTTGGGTGCGCGTATGGCCCTTTTTGTTCTCGTGGATTTTTTATGTGTTTCGCCTCCTTCGAAACGTGACAGTGGTTTAAGATAACAAAAAACCTCTCATGCAACAACGGGAGGTTCACTCACGGCAACGTCTGCGTTCAGGATGGAAGGTGTACGAGCGCGTACTGGCCTGATCCTACGTCTCTACTTACCGATAGTTCCTCGGGGTTCGGGCTCCTCGGGTGACAGAGGCAACTCAAACCAGAAGCGGGATCCTTGTCCAACAGTGCTCTCCACATGGATTGACTCTCCATGTTCCTGCAGAATTTGTTTCACGATGGCCAGTCCGAGTCCAACTCCTCCATCTCGTCGGGCGCGGGCGCGGTCGACTCGGTGAAAGCGTTCAAAGATCAGATTCAAATGATCCTCTGGTATTCCCTGTCCCTCATCAATTACTTCCACGCGTACCTTATCAGGACGTTTGTGAAAGCGGCAGCGAACCGTTCCCAGAAGTGCTGTATCGAATTGCATTATGAATCAAGTTCAGAAAAACTTGTCGAATCTGATCTTCATCTGCCTGGACCCAGATGTCTTGCTCATCAAGCTCCAGCCCCAGGTCTTTTTTCTGAGCCTGATGGATCAGTATCTCTTTTGCATCAATGGCGAGTGTGGACAGGTTGCATCTCGATATGTTCAGCGGTTGATCGCGATTCTCAAGTCTCGCAATGTCTATGAGAGAACCGAATAGATTACTGAGCCGCTGTAAATTTTGCAGCCCTTTCGCGGAATATCTTGGACGATGTTCTTCCGAGAGTTTTGGAGATCCCAAAGCTTCCAGGAAGCCACTGATCGCGAAGATGGGATTGCGGACTTCATGAGACACATTGCTGATAAATTCACGCTGCAGCCTTGTAACATCTTCCAATTCATGAATTTTTTCCGTATAGATCCTTGACATGTATTCAAGGTTATGTCCTAAATCCTGGAATTCTGCAGCTCTGGAGGAGACCCTGATTGGGATACCGTACTCACCGGCAACGATCCGTCGGGCAGTCCTCATAATCGTCCGCAGTGGCTTTGTAACCTGATTGGAGGCAATCCAGGCACCGATCATGGCCATAAATAACGCAAGCCCAATTCCCGCAATCATGCGGTTTCGCATGCCTGTCGCCAAAACATACAGAGCACTCACAGGCCTCACCAGTCCAATCACAACCCCGTCCCGCCGAATCGCTCCAATCTTGATTCTCTGTCCATTTCCGATAGTAATTACATCAAAAAAAGGTTCTCCAACGGAGGTACGAGAGAGGATGTCAAGGATGGCAGTGTCCTCTAAGGGAGCATTTTTCCAGTACAGAGAATCATTGTGTCCAATAAAAATGTGTAGATCGTCGAGTTGCAGAACCGTGGTCGCTGTGGGATTGAGGCTTTCAACCCATTCAGTGGGTACTTTGGAGGTCAGATCCTCCGTGGATAAGATGAGCGAAGCGAGGTATTCCGTATCTACGAGGTGGCTCTGATGGGCAGCCCTGCGGATGTGGCCACTTAAATTCAGGGTCAAATAAAAGGCGACACCGCCGGCAGCAAGCCCTACAAAAAGTGCAAACGTGAGAAACATCCACGTTCGTGTGGGAGCCCGGGCTGGGAATCCCCATCTACGAGTGTGAAATGGCCAGACCATTCGACACTTTCGTTTGGTCAATTTTATTCGTTTTCCTCTTCATTGGATATCGCATCATTGAAGCAATATCCGACTCCTCGAACCGTTTCAATGTACTTGGCAAAGCTCCCCAATTTCTCTCGCAGATTTTTCATGTGCGTGTCCACGGTACGTTGTGTCACCATTTTGGAATCTGGCACAGAGCATATCCAGCAATTCTTTTCGGCGGTAGGCCTGTCGAGGATGCCGAATCAGGAAACTAAGTAACTCAAGCTCTGTCAATGTGAGTCCAAGATCGACTCCTCGGAATTCAGCCCGGTATTCATTGACATAAATTGTGAGCCCCATGGTTGTAATTGTTTCAACTTCTCCAATCTGGGATCGTCGCAGACCAGCCTGTATCCGTGCAAGGAGAACTTCCATCGCGACAGGTTTCGTCAAATAATCATCCCCTCCCAACATAAGGCCACGGACTTGATCTTCATCTTCAGCTTTTGCGGTAAGGAAGATGATGGGAATTTCTTCTGTCTCGACTTTTGATCGGAGTTGCTGGCATACCTCGAATCCATCAATCTTTGGGAGCATAACATCGAGGAGAACCAAATCCGTCCACGGGTGGGCCTTTTTGAGAGCTTGCTGCCCATCGTAGGCGATATCTACGTTATAGCCAACTTCCCCAAGAAAAATGAGCGATGACTTCCGCGATATCTTCCTCGTCTTCAACGATAAGAATATTAGTTTCGTGTTTTGCTTTAGATTTCTGTACCATATATAGATCAAATTTTAAGCCCCGAAGACTGCATATGCAATCCGGGCAGCCCATTCATCACGAGGGAAGAGGGGAGTTCATAATTCCGGCACTACCCCCTAATTTACGGGTTCTACCACGATTCGTATGGAATAATTGATTTAGAGTTCAACCAAGCGTACTAATGAAAAAAAGATTCCCTTGCAGTGAGGATACGGCTTAGAATTAGAGCACGACTGAAACTTTCTTTTTCAAACGAATTGTCACTGGACACAAAGTCAGATATAATGCGAGGTTTGGTTCGAAACATCGCCTGATTGAAGGGCAAATTTTAGCAGAACTTGGTACGGTGGAAATCTCCATGATTTGTGACTGAGGCAATCAGGCAGAATACCTTCTTCCGTCAAAGGTCACCAAAGTGAGCGGGCCCTATATCAGGCAATCAGTCTGACGATACAGCGTCAGACCGTGCTGTTCAAAGAGAGAACGACCTCCTAAATCAAGCGTCCCATTCGGTCTTGATCTTCATCATTCCCCCCTGCAAAGGGGGGTTGGTAGTGTTCAGTTTTCCCAGAAATCCCACTCCAGCACCCCTGTGACGGAGGTAACCGTCGAAGTCAAGAATCCATCCTCCAGAAGATCAGTGGCATCAGCTTTGTGTACTTCAATAAGATTGATGTCGTGTGTCACCGGATCGTCAAGGAAATCATTAACGCCTATGAGAAAAACGGAGATTGACCACATCTGCGTAGTCGTCAATCGATAGCATCCTGCTACGATTAGAACATACCTTATCGCACAATTGTCATTGATTTTGACCGCTGGACCACTTTTCCTCCCATATCAACCCTCAGCGTGTAATAGTACATCCCCGAGGTTAAGCGAGCCGTATCAATCTTTATCGTGTGCGCTTGACCTGCCTCCAACCAACCATAGGGCAGCGTCTTAACCGTTCGTCCCAGCATATCCGTTATCACAACTAATATTTGTGCTGGTACTGGTAAGTCGAATTCTATGTTTGCTACATCCGATAATGGGTTTGGGTAATTCCCCAAAAGCGTCACTTCCTGCAGTAGTTCCGATTCAGAAATATCCAGACTCTCATTGCTCATGATCGTCACCGTAATGGCTGCTGCCACCCCGTCGTAGCCGCCTCCTGATGCTGTAAGCATCAAGATCTCCGTATCGTCCCAAAAATCATCATCCTCCGCTACTTTCAGCGTCACCGTCTCCGCTGCCGTCAGCGCCACCGCCTGCGCTACATTCCAGTTCGTGGTGGTAAAGGTCAGGGTATCACCGGACAAGGCCGTGCCCGACCAAGTTAGACCCGAGTCCCCGTCATCGCTGAAGATTACCGCCACATCACCTGTTGGCGCCACCGCCAACTTCACTTCCAAGATCACGGTACTCCCTTCGGTCACCGTCAGCGTACTTGGCACCGTAATCCCACCCCCATCCACATCGTTGTCGTCAATTGTTACCGTGATGTCTGCCGTCACCCCGTCATACCCCCCGCCCGATGCCGTAAGATTTAATTCTACCGTTTCGTCCTCAAAATCCTCATCCTCCTCCGCCGTTAGCGTCACCGCTTGCGCTACATTCCAGTTCGTGGTGGTAAAGGTCAGGGCATCACCGGACAAGGTCGGGCCCGACCAACTCACATCCGAATCCCCGTCATCGCTGAAAGTGACCGTCACGTCACCCCTCGGCGCCGTCGCCAACGTCACTTCCACGCTAAAGCCTCCTCCCTCGGTCACTGTGACCTCTGTTGAAGACACCGCAATCCCTGGTGCATCGTTGTCCGTGATCGTCACCGTAATCTCTGCCGTCTCCCCGTTGTAGCCACCGCTCTTCGATGCCGTCAGCGTTAAGATCTCCGTATCCTTTACAAAATCATCATCCTCCGCCGCCATCAACGTCATCGTCTGCCCTACATTCCAATTCGCGGTGGTAAAGGTTAGGGCATCACCGGACAAGGTCGTGCCCGACCAACTCACATCCGAGTCCCCGTCATCGCTGAGAGTGACCGTCACGTCATCCTTTGGCGCCGCCGCCAGCTTCACCTCCACGGTTGTGGTACTCCCTTCGGTCATCGTCGCCGTGTTTGGCACTGTAATCCCACCCCCATCCACATCGTTGTCGTCAATTGTTACCGTGATGTCTGCCGTCACCCCGTCATACCCCCCGCCCGATGCCGTAAGATTTAATTCTACCGTTTCGTCCTCAAAATCCTCATCCTCCGCCGCCGTCAGCGTCACCGCCTGTGCTACATTCCAGTTCGTGGTGGTAAAGGTCAGCACATCGCCGGACACGGCCGTGCCCGACCAGCTCACATCGGAATCCCCATCATCGCTCAAGGTTACTGCCACTTCACCCGTTGGCGTCGCTGCCAGTTTCACCTCCACGGTCGTGGTACTCCCTTCGGTCACTGTCGCCGCGTTTGACACCGTAATCCCAGGTACATCATTGTCGTCAATCGTCACCGTGATCTCTGTCGTCTCCCCGTTGTAGCCCCCACTCGTCGATGCCGTCAGCGTCAAGATCTCCGTATCGTCCACAAAATCATCATCCTGCGCCGCCGTCAGCGTCACTGTCTGTGCTACATTCCAGTTCGTTGTGGTAAAGGTCAGGGCATTGCCGGACAAGGTCGTGCCCGACCAACTCACATCGGAATCCCCATCATCGCTGAAGGTGACCGTTACGTTTGCCGTCGGGGCCGTTGCTAACCTCACCTCCGAGGTGGTGCTACTCCCTTCAGTCAGAGATACTTCAGACAGCGCCGCAATCCCTGACACATTATTGTCCGTGATCGTTACCGCGACATTGGCCGTCTCCCCGTTATAGCCCCCACTTTTCGATGTTGTTAGCGTCAAGATCTCCGTATCGTTTACAAAATCATCATCCTGCGCCGCCGTCAGCGTCACCGTCTGGGCTACATTCCAGTTCGTTGTGGTAAAGGTCAGGGCATCGCCGGACAAAGCCGTGCCCGACCAAGTTAGATCCGAGTCCCCGTCATCGCTGAGAGTGACCGTCACTTCTGCCGTCGGCACTGCCGCCAAGTTCACCTCTACGGTCGTGGTACTCCCTTCAATCAGAGATACTACGGGCGGCACCGTAATCCCTGCCGTATCATCATCTTCAATCGTCACCGTGATCTCTGCCGTCTCCCCGTTGTAGCCCCCGCTCTTCGATGCCGTCAGCGTTAAGACCTCCGTATCGTTTACAAAATCATCATCATCCGCCGCCGTCAGCGTTACCGTCTGAGCCTGATTCCAGTTCGTCGTGGTAAAGGTCAGGGCATCGCCGGACAAGGTCGTGCCCGACCAACTCACATCGGAGTCCCCATCATTACTGAGTGTCACCGTCATACTTACAGTTGGCGCCGCCGCCAGCTTCACATCCACGGTGGTGGTATTCCCTTCGGCCACCGTCGCCGCGTTTGGCACCGTAATCCCTGCCGTATCGTTGTCGGTGAGCTTCACCAAGATGTTTGCCGTCTCCCCGTTGTAGCCTCCGCTCTTTGATGCCGTTAGCGTCAAGATCTCCGTATCGTTTGTAAAATCATCATCCTCCTCCGCCGTCAGCGTTACCGTCTGCGCCTCATTCCAGTTCGTGGCGGTAAAGGTCAGGGCATCACCGGACAATGCCGTACCCGACCAATTCACATCAGAGTCCCCATCATCGCTGAGTGTCACCGTCATACTTGCAGTTGGCGCCGCCGCCAGCTTTACATCCACGGTGGTGGTATTCCCTTCGGTCACCGTCGCCATGTCTGGCACCGTAATCCCTGCCGTATCATCATCTTCAATCGTCACCGTGATCTCTGCCGTCTCCCCGTTGTAGCCCCCGCTCTTCGATGCCGTCAGCGTCAAGGTCTCCGTATCGTTTGCAAAATCACCATCCTGCCCCGCCGTCAGTGTTACCGTCTGAGCTACATTCCAATTCGCAGTGGTAAAGGTCAGGTCATCGCCGGACAATGTCGTGCCCGACCAACTCACATCAGAGTCCCCGTCATCGCTGAAGGTGACCGTCACAGTACCCGTCGGCACCGTTGCCAACGCCACCCCCACCGTCTTGGTATTCCCTTCGGTCACCGTCGCCGCGTTTGGCACCGCAATCCCCGCCGTATCGTTGTCCGTGATCGTCACTGTGATCTCTGCCGTCTCCCCGTTGTACCCCCCGCTCTTTGATGCCGTCAGCGTCAACGTCTCCGAATCGTTTACAAAATCATCATCCGCTGCCGCCGTCAGCGTTACCGTCTGCGCCTCATTCCAGTTCGCAGTGGTAAAGGTCAGGGCATCGCCGGACAATGCCGTGCCCGACCAACTCACATCGGAGTCCCCGTCATCACTGAAAGTGACCGTCACGGTGCCAGACGGCTCCACCGCCAGTTTCACATCCACGGTTGTGGTACTCTCTTCGGTCACTGTCGCCGTGCCTGGCACCGTAATCCCCACATCATCGTCTTCAATCGTCACCGTGATGTTCGTGGTCTTCCCATTGTAGCCTCCACCGGACCCCGTTAGCGTTAAGATCTCCGTTTCATCCTCAAAATCATCATCATCCTCCGCCGTCAGCGTCACCGTCTGAGCCTTATTCCAGTCCCCGGGGCCAAAGACCAGGACACCGCCGCTGAGCAATCTCGCGCCAGATAAACTCACATCGGAGTCCCCGTCATTGCTGAACTTTACCAATACATTACCCGTTGGCGTCGCTGCCAGTTTCACATCCACGGTCGTGCTACTTCCTTCGGTCATCGTCGCTGTAGCTGGCACCGCAATCTCTGCTTCATCGTCGTCCGTGATCGTCACCGTAATCTTTGCCGTCTCCCCGTTATAACTCCCGTTTGCCGCCGTTAGCGTCAACGTCTCCGTATCGTTCACGAAATCATCATCCTGCCCCGCCGTCACCGTCACCGTCTGCGCTACATTCCAGTTCGTAGTGGTAAAGGTCAGGGCATCGCCGGACAACGTCGTACCCGACCAACTCACGTCGGAGTCCCCGTCATCGCTGAAGGTGACCGTCATATTACCCGTTGGTGCCGCCGCCAGCTTCACATCCACGGTCGTGCTACTCCCTTCGGTCATCGTCTCTGGGCTTGACACCGTAATCCCTGCTTCATCGTCGTCCGTGACCGTCACCGTAATCTCTGCCGTCTCCCCGTTGTGGCCTCCGCCCGATGCCGTCAGCGTTAAAATCTCCGTATCGTTTACAAAATCATCATCCGCTGCCGCCGTCAGCGTCACCGTCTGCGCCTCATTCCAGTTCGTGGGGGTAAAGGTCAGGACATCAAAGATCAGGGCATCCTCGGTCGGAGCACCCAAGGTCAGGGCATCCTCGGTGAAGTCAGCGCCCGACCAAGTCACATCGGAATCCCCGTCATCGTCGAGTGTCACTGTCACACTTGCAGTCGGTGCCGCCGCCAACTTCACATCCACGGTCATGGTACCCCCCTCCGTCACCGTCACCGTGCCTGGCACCGTAATCCCTGCTTCATCGTTGTCCGTGATCGTCACCGTGATCTCTGCCGTCTCCCCGTTGTAGCCCCCGCTCTTTGATGCCGTCAGCGTCAACGTCTCCGAATCGTTCACAAAATCATCATCCGCTGCCGCCGTCAGCGTCACCGTCTGCATTACATTCCAGTTCGTGGTGGTAAAGGTCAGGGCATCGCCGGACAACGTCGTGCCCGACCAACTCACATCGGAGTTTCCGTCATCGCTGAAGGTGACCGTCACAGTGCTAGACGGCTTCGCCGCGAGTTTCACATCCACGGTCGTGCTACTCGCTTCAGTCACCGCTGCCGTGCTTGGCACCGTAATCCCTGCTTCATCGTCGTCCGTGACCGTCACCGTAATCTCTGCCGTCTCCCCGTTGTAGCCCCCGCTCTTCGATGCCCTCAGCGTTAAGGTCACCGTATCGTCCTCAAAATCATCATCATCCCAGGCATTCAGCGTCACCGTCTGCGCTACATTCCAGTTCTCGGCGGTAAATTTCAGAACTGCCCCGATCAGGGTAGTACCCGACCAACTCACATCGGAGTCCCCGCCACTTTCGAATGTCACCGTCACCTCACCCGACGGCTCCGCCGCCAGTTTCACATCCACGGTCTTGGCACTCCCTTCGGTCACCGTCACCGCGTTTGGCACCGTAATCCCTGCTTCATCGTCGTCCGTGACTGTCACCGTGATCTCTGCCGTCTTCCCGTTGTATCCCCCATTTGATGCCGTCAGCGTCAAGGTCTCCGTATCGTTTGCAAAATCATCATCCTCCTCCGCCGTCAGCGTTACCGTCTGCGCATCATCCCAGTTCGTCGTGGTAAAGGTCAGGGCATCGCTGGACAAGGTCATGCCCGACCAGGTCACATCGGAATCCCCGTCATCGCTGAAAGTGACCGTCACAGTACCCGACGGCGCCGCCGCCAGCTCCACATCCACGGTGGCGGTATTCCCTTCGGTCACCGTTGCCACGCCTGGCACTGTAATCCCTGCCGCATCGTTGTCCGTGACGGTCACCGTGATCTCTGCCGTCTTCCCAGGGTAGTCGCTGGGAGTTGTCACCGTGACCCCTCCCAAAGTCTGTTCGAAGCTTCCACCGGATGCCGTCAGCGTCAAGGTCTCCGTATCGTCTGCAGAATCATCATCCTCCTCCGCCGTCAGCGTCACCGTTTGCGCCTGATCCCAGTTATTGGAGGTAAAGGTCAGGACATCGCCGGACAAGGTCGTGCCCGACCAAGTTAGATCCGAGTTCCCTTCATCGCTGAAGGTTACCTTCACATCATTCGAGGGCGGCGCCTGCAGTTTCACATTCACGATCGTGGTATTCCCTTCGATTACCGTCTTCGTGCTTGGCACCGTAATCCCTGCCGGTGCGTCGTGCGGGTAATTCTCCGAGTCACATTCATCGTTATCGTCATCATAAACAAAGATGGTCACGTCCACCGGCGTATATTGATCATCATCGGAACTGATTATAAAATCTCCTTGTTGCCCCCAATTCTCTGGATACACAGTCGGACCACATTTGCTGAGCTCTCTAGTATCATTCTCCACCTCAAATTCCACCGTCTGTGCCATATCCCAATTCATGGGCGTAAACGTCAGCGTGGTGGGGGTAGCCAAAACGGGGAGTATACGACCAAAACCCGAATCTACATAGTCTGCAATTGTCAGGTTTACATCACCTGCGGGCTCGCTTGACAACTCAAACGTCAGACTCTTTGTAGTTCCCTCGGTTATTCTTAAGGTTATGGATCTACGATTACGAGATGAAGAGCTTCCGCCGCTGATCACTATGTTCCCATTTTGAGGCCCCAACGCCTCGTGCACTGTAGCATCTTCAATATTGAGACTCGTCTCGGTAGACACACGATGCTCCTGCCCTTGGGCCGTCCCGCAACATAGAATCAGTAGGCACGCCAGCGCATGAACAGTGAATCCACGCAATCCTTGGCGAAGAACTATAACCGGAACCCGTATCAAGATGATGATCTGGAATATGCAATAAGCAACGAGGGAATTATGTCGCTTCCACAAAATTTCCAACTGATTCAGCATCAGGCTCACTATAGTCTTGATGAAAGGGGCTTCACTCAACCAAGCCTCCTGCAAAATTTCTATAACGGTAGCCGCCGCCCCCCCCCCATTTTTTATATCCTTGGGGGTTCTGCCATAACTATTTATCTTCGCCATTTCACTTGGCGAGCTACTGATTTCGGGGCCGCTTCTGCGGTATTTTCCCTCCTGAGGGATCAATATTAGCCCAAACCGACCCGAATAGGTAATCTTGGAGACCAAATAGAGAAGAGACAAAACAGAGAGAAAAGCCAACTCGAATTGGTGCGGATACATTCGTAAATCTCCCATACCCGTATTCTCTCGAAAAAAACGCTCTACGATGAAGTTAGAAAGGTCTGCAATTTTTTTATCGCCACGCATGACAAACGGGGATACGTGCAATAACTAAGTTTTAGGCTGTACAGTATAACATAATTAATGGAAACTTTCCTAAGATTTTAACTAATGCGTGGCAGAAAACATGAAAATATTCGATTCAAGATCTCTGGAGCGGTTTTCGAGGATCGTCTCGGCTGCGAGTTTTGTTGGACTTTGGTAATTCCCGAGGGAATTGGGGGAATTGCAGGCGTTCTGGGCCCTTAAAATAGAGGGTCTTCCCCTTTTCAAGTGGGTTCGGAGTCAGAACTAAGATGAACCACGATGCGATTGAATAGATTCGGAATGGATTTTTTTATTTATTTTGGGTCTGTTTTTGGAGTTCAAATCAAATATTTCATTCACCATGAGTGTACGTATTCAAGATATCAATCGATTGTTAGGGATTCAGTCTCCGTGGGAGGTTTCGGAGATCAAGCAAGATGATGCAACGCAGCTGGCTGAGATCCATGTAATCTGTTCGGAGGGTTCGGTACTTCGATGTCCCGAGTGCACCAAAGTTTGTCCTGGCTACGACCATCGTCTTCGGAAATGGCGCCATACGGATATCTGTGAATATCAGACGACCGTGGTTGCGAAAGTTCCTCGGGTGGAATGTTCGGAGCATGGAATCAAGACGGTTTCAGTGCCCTGGGCGGATGAGCGCGTGCGTTTTACGACGGCATTTGAAGCGAAGGTCATTAACGGGTTGCTGGATGCCACCAATATTTCAACGGTGGCGACCAGGATGGGAGTCAGTTGGACGATGATTGCCAACATTATGGAGCGTGCGGTACTGCGAGGACGTGCCCGCAAAAAAGAGGAACTGATCGCGCATCTCTGTGTCGATGAGACCTCTTATAAGAAAGGTCACAATTACATCACTGTGGTGTCCAATCCAGACACGGCAACCGTGCTGTATGTCGGCGAGGGTCGGACAAAGGCGAGTTTGAAAGGGTATTATGATGGATGTTCTCCCGAGCAACTGGAGGCCATTGAGAGTGTGAGCATGGATATGTGGCCAGCGTATATCAGCATCACGAAAACGTGCGTCCCCAACGCAGAAAAAAAGATTGCATTTGATCACTTTCATGTGGCCAAATACATTAGCGATGCCGTGGATAAAGTCCGTCGGATAGAGAACCGAGAATTGCGGAAAGAAGACAACTACGATCTCACTGGAACCAAGTATGATTGGCTGACCAATCCGAAGAATATGTCTGCGCGGCAAAAGAAACGATTCAACCAGTTAAAGACCAGTTCGCTGAAAACAGCTCGTGCGTGGGCCATCAAGGAATTCTCCCAGAACTTATGGCATTATGTCCATCCCACATGGGCACTCAAAGGATGGAAACGATGGTTGTCCTGGGCCATGCGTTGCCGACTGGAACCGATGAAAGACGCCGCGGAAACTATCAAGAATCATTTGTGGGGCATTATCAATGCAGTGATCTTAAAGGTCAGCAATGGCCCCGCCGAAAGCATCAACAGCCGCATCAAAACCGTCAAAGTCCGTGCTCGTGGATTCCGAAACAAACAACGGTTTACCAATGCAATTTACTTCTATCTCGGTGGACTGGATCTGTACCCGGAAGGCTTCCAAAAACAAGCTACCCACTCATAAAAGCGAAGAGCCAAAATAGAAATCTTCACGTCCCATTGGGGGGACAAAATCTTAACCCTGTTTGGACGAAGGCATAAAACTTCTCCTCCAAAATCATACTTCCTGGAGGAGTGTAAAAACTGGGAGCATCCTTACAATACTCCCGCGATCATGTCCATCTCCGAATCTGCGAATCGTGACGCGGATTGACTATAATCCGTGATCAGGGTCCTGCCGGCTGGGCTGTCCGGTGACAATTTGTTTGAACTCCAAATGAATCATTCCACACAAATGGGGATAGAACCAATTTACGGAACACATACGCGAATCCTGGCTCATTAAGTTCATATTCGACATAAACTTTTTGACGGATTGGAGATATACCGGTACACGAAGCCGGAGCAGGATTGGATTGTACTGTTTCCCTTATCTTCATTGAGGCCATGCCCGTTCGGGGCCGTAATAAAAAGTCAGATCGTTGTTCTTCTACAAGATCCAAAGATCATTCTAACGCGTACAGGTTGTGCTTGAAACAGGTGTGCCAATTCCCGATTGTTTTGCAGAAGCAAGAAATCCCTAAATTGCACTACTATCTACAGAGCGCCCTTCCAGTTCTATCAGATGGAATGTCCTACAAGACCAGGTAGTGAATGACACCAGATCTTTGTATTCAGAATGGAGCAATTCTAAATCTCTCGACGGGGAAGAGTCGGCGTGCAGACATACGTATTCGCGGTGGTCTGATTGTAGAAATAGGCTTGAACCTTACGGTCTCCGATGAGCGGGTTTTGGATGCGAAAGGACGAATGATTTCCCCTGGGTGGATGGACATGCATGTTCATTTACGGGATCCCGGTGAGGAGCATAAGGAGACCATTGGAACAGGCTGTCGGGCAGCTGCTTTCGGGGGCTTTACCGCGGTTGCCTGTATGCCAAATACGAATCCGCCAATAGACAACAGGGAAGCTGTTTATTCATTGATTAAGCGGGCGGAAGAGTTGCCCGTGGATGTGCATCCGATTGCCTGTGTATCCCGGGGCCGGCAGGGGAAAGAGTTATCTGAGATGGTTGAATTGGCAGCTACCGGGGCAGTGGCATTCAGCGATGATGGATCGCCGGTTCAGAATGGGAGCCTCATGCGCCGAGCACTTGAATACACCAGGGTTGTTGGTAAGCCGATCATTAATCATATGGAAGACTTGTCTCTGGGGCCCAAGGGACAGATGAATGAAGGGATCATATCCACCAACCTTGGGCTGACACCGATCCCAACGTTTTCGGAAGAGTCAATGCTGGGGCGGGATCTCATGTTGGCGGAATTAACAGAGGGACATTTACATGTAGCACATGTATCGACTGCACGTTCGACGGCAATGATCCGGGAAGCGAAAGCGCGCGGGATCTATGTGACGGCGGAGGCATGTACACATCATTTTTCATTGACCGATGAGATGGTTGAGGAGTCTGGCTTTGATGTACAGACCAAAATGCATCCGCCCCTCAGGACGGCCGAGGATGTAGAAGCAATTCGAGCCGGGCTTTGTGATGGAACCCTGGATGTGATTTGCACGGACCATGCACCGCATGCCGCTTTTGAGAAGGAAACGGACTTTGTATCGTCCCCATTTGGCATCATTGGGCTTGAAACGGCTTGGGGACTCACTGGGCAGCACCTGATCGCCACCCAGCGCTTAAGTGTTGCCGAGGCCATAAACCGGCTCTGTGTTACTCCGCGTGAGATTCTGGGGCTCGATGTCCCGGCGCTTGAAGCGGGAGCAAAAGCGAATTTGACGATCTTTGATGCGACAACCAACTGGGTATTTGAGTCCAGGCACATTCACTCCAAGAGTCGAAATACCCCGTTCGTGGGCTCGCCCATGACCGGACGCGCTTGGGCGATTTATAATAAAGGGCAACTGGTGGAGCATCAACCGTGACACTGCAACACACTCCTTCCGTACCACACCTCGTTCTTGTTTACGGAGGTCAGTCGGCTGAACATGAAGTTTCTTTGGTATCGGCACGTAATGTCTTTCATGCCATAGATCGGACACGCTATGTAGTCACGCTGGTTCGTATAGATCGTGACGGTACATGGGTTCGCGTGGCAGCCACTTCGGATACGCCGTTCTCACAGATTGATTTCGAGGCACCGGGGGAGGTGGTCTTCTTGAAACCGGATGGGGGATTGACTCCGGTTGAAAGCCCACAGGATGCGGTTCATGTGGATGTAGTATTTCCCGTTCTGCATGGGACAAATGGGGAAGATGGGGCGATTCAGGGCCTGTTTCAGATGTACAGGGTTCCCTGTGTGGGAGCGGGGGTTCTTGGCTCATCCGTTTGTATGGATAAGGATGTTTCCAAGCGCCTATTACGGGAGGCAGGGATCGCCGTACCGGACTTCAGGGTTCTCTATAATGGAGAGACCAACCTCCCCAGTTATGACTATCTAGCCCGAATGCTCGGTAAAACACTCTTTGTTAAACCGGCAAACACAGGATCTTCCATCGGGATTTCCCGCGTAGAGTCTTTGACGGAATATCAATCGGCGATTGAAGAGGCGTTCAAGTATGATGAAAAAGTGCTGGTGGAAGAAGCGATTACAGGGCGTGAGATTGAATGCGCTGTATTGGGTCGAAATCCGGTTCACGTATCTGTTTGCGGCGAGATAACCACGACATATCCCTTTTACTCGTATCAGGCAAAGTATAAAGATGAGTCTGCAACCGAGATCATCATTCCAGCACCAATGCCGGAGGCAGTCATGGCGCACATGCAGGATTTAGCCCGGCAGGCCTGCCGAGCTCTTGATTGTTTTGGGATGGCCCGGGTAGATTTTTTTCTTGAAGAAGATAATCGAGTATTGGTCAATGAAGTCAATACCATTCCAGGGTTTACGTCGGTCAGTATGTATCCATTGCTTTGGGATTATTCCGGGATGTCGTTTTCCGATCTTGTGGATGCCCTGATCCAGGATGCCTTTGTCACCCATTACCGACGCTCACAATTGATTCGCAGTCGGTAATGCCGTTTTCTATCGATACCCGGACATTAAAAGAGGGGGATACGTATATCGCAATCAAGGGGGAACGCTATAATGGGCATGATTTTGTGCAGGAGGCGTTTAGAAGAGGTGCCTCAAAGGCGATTGTGGAGCGGGCGATAGAGGGAGTAAATGGGAGCAGGCTGAACATCGTCCCAGACACGATCTCGCATATTGCGGAAGTTGCACACAAGAAAGTCAAGCAGGCAGATGCGCAAGTGATTGCGATCACCGGCTCAATGGGCAAGACCACCACACGCAAGGCCGTAGCGCAGGTGTTACGGGCCGCAGGCCCCGTGGTCTCTTCGGTCGGCAATCTCAATACAGTACTCGGGTTATCCCTCACTCTGGCGAACAGTGACCTTGAGACCAATACGTACCTGGTCCTTGAAATGGGAGCGGCGAAGAAGGGAGATCTGAAAGAGATCTGCCAGTACTTCAATCCGGATATTTCTATTGTGACGAATGTGCGGGGTGTTCATCTGGAGATGCTGGGTTCAATTGAGGGGGTTCAGCAGGAAAAGAGTGAGTTGGTTCGGGCACTTGATGCCACGGGGATTGCCTGCCTGAATGCGGATGATCCACATACGCGGGCAATGATTGCGGAATGCAAAGGCAAACATCTGCTGTACGGGATGGCTGCCGATGCGGATATAACGCCGGGTGAAATTACCGCCGAAGTCTCCTTATTGGGTGAACATGTCATTTACATCCTACTGGCTGCATTTGCAGCTGGAACCGCAGTGGGACTGCTCCCAGAAACAATTAACGAAGCTCTGTGCGGATTGAAACCTGAAAAAGGACGCCTTAATCGGCTTCCCGGGAAAAATGGCTCTATTTTAATTGACGACTCCTATAATGCCAGTCCAGACGCGGTAAAGGTTGCACTGGACGTATTGCGTCAGCAAACTGCTCAAAGGCGTATTGCCTTCCTCGGTGACATGCTGGAGCTTGGTACAATAGAGCGTGAGGCGCACAAGGCGGTTTTAAAAAAGGCGATCCAGGATGCAGATCTGATCTATGGATGTGGTCCTCGAATACAGACAGCGGTGGAAGAATTGCCTGCCGCGCTGAAGCGTCGAATGCATTGCCTTCCTGATTCAAGGGAGTTCGCATACGAATTGACTCGCGGGAAGATCTATCAACCGGAATCGGGAGATGTGATTTTGGTCAAGGGTTCACAGGGGGCGCGTATGGAGCGAATCAGCCGGGCCTTACTTGCAGAGTCAATCTCGCCAGAATCGGTACTTCCTCGCCAGACGGAAGCATGGCTTTCCATATAGCAACACCGGCCCCATCGAACAAGTCGCAGGAATTTCCGTTCAAGAGGCCATATTAAGGTTTTACCTGAGGATCGTCAGGGGTTTATAACAAAGTTCTGTGGGTGATCGCCGGTGCGTCGCACTCTGCTGGCAGAGGTTGCCGTTAACGGAGGGTACAAGCGAAACTTCTGGTTCTGACTGCGACATCTGTTGATGCCATGATAAAAGACATTTTAGAGGTACTACTTGGTCATCATCGTTTTGTGATTACAACTCACCAGCGTCCTGACGGGGATGCAATCGGCTCACAGGTTGCGCTTGGCAGGTTTCTTGAGCGCCTGGGTAAGGAAGTGGTGCTGTTTAATTCTGACCCCGTTCCACCTAGTCTGGAATGGATGCCAGATTCAGAAGTGATCCGAACCGGGAATACCCTGGAAAATTTAAATGCAGTTGCCCGGGCGGATCTCTTTGTCGTAGTAGATACAAATTCAAGAACCCGGTTAGGTAAAACTGTGGACCGGGCTCTGGATCTCTACAAGGGGCCTGTATTACTGGTGGACCATCACACAGAACCGGAGTCCTGGTTTACTTGGATGCTGCGCGATGAGGATGCAGCGGCAACCGGAGAATTGATCTATGATTTGATTTGCACCTATGATCGGGATTCGATTGATTCAGACATGGCTACGGCGCTGTATACGGCACTCATGACGGATACAGGTTCGTTCCGGTTTTCTTCAGTAACTCCGAAGGTGCACAGAATGGCAGCAGATTTACTTGAGCGCGGAAGCTACTCGCCTTTGGAGGTCTATGCCGGGGTCTACGAGAACCATAGTCCCTCCTGGCCTCGTCTAGTTTCGATGGTATTTCAGGGATTGACTTTCTTGTATGAGGGGGAACTGGCGTATATCACAATCACCAGACACATGCTTGAGACGGCCGAGGTAGGGTATGGTGAGATTCATGGGTTTTCGGACATGATCATGTCTATTGCAGGGGTCCGTATTACACTCACTTTCACGGAAACGAGACGAGGTGTGAAGGTAAGTTTCCGATCCAAAGGCAGCCATCGAATGGATACCTGGGCGCAAACCTATGGCGGTGGAGGACACCAGAACGCAGCAGGAGCATTCATTCTACGCCCGATCAGGGAGGCGGTCGAGGTTGTTCTCGAAGGGATCCCTGACTTATTTAAAGAAGAAGACGTCATAGCCTTGGCCGAAGAAGATCAAGCCTACCTAAAAGCATTATCCAGTCCAAAACAATGAAAGTTTCTGTCACCACACTTAGTCTCCAGGATTTGGATGTAGATCTGCTCATCATCCCGGTTGGACGTTCGCTTGCGCGAGCCCGTGCAGCACAGATTGGCGGACCAGTTGGGGAGGCACTCAATACCGCGCTGATTGATTTTGAGGGTGATCTCGAAGAGACTCTTTTATGCTATCCTGCCTCTGGTCGTGCCCGCAGGGTCGCGGTCGTTGGATTGGGATATCCAGAGAATGTTGATCGTGAGGCGCTTCGTAGGGCGGCCGCGGCGGGTGCACGCATGGCAATGAAGACCAAAGCAACCACCGTTGCTTTATGTCTGCCCGACTCACAGCTTGACTCTGAAGCGACGGGGCAATCCCTGGTAGAGGGGTACATGCTCGCCTCCTATGAATACGACCGTTATAAGACACGACCCAATGAGGAACGAACCATCACGGAACGACTGGTCTTACATGCGGGTCGTGATGAAAAATCGGCTAGGCGGGGAGCAGAGCGTGGACGAATTGAAGCCGAAGCAACCATTACAGCACGTGACCTGATTAATCTGTCTCCACACGATAAAACCCCAACTCTACTGGGGAAAATTGTCGAGCGCTTTGGTCGTAAATATGGCTATGAAGTGTCGGTCTGGGATAAGACAGACATCGAGAAGGAGAAAATGGGGGGATTGCTGGGGGTGAACCGTGGCAGTCTTGAGCCACCCGTCATGATTGAAATGACATGGAAGCCCAGTAAAGCGGGGAACTCCCGGCCGGTTGTGCTGATCGGCAAGGGAATCGTTTTTGATACGGGTGGACTGTCTCTCAAGCCGACAAAAAACTCCATGGATCACATGAAAGCAGACATGGCAGGTGCCGCTGCCGTGATCGGTGCCATGGAGGCCATTGCCCGCTTGGATGTCCCGTTGTACGTGATTGGCCTGATTCCGGCAACAGACAATCGACCAGGACAGGATGCCTATGTCCCCGGAGATGTACTGCGAATGCATTCAGGGATGACTGTCGAGGTACTAAATACGGATGCAGAAGGGCGGCTGATTCTTGCAGATGCGCTCTCTTATGCAAAGCTGTACCGGCCGGAAATCGTGTTTGACCTCGCCACGCTCACGGGTGCACAGGTTGTCGCACTGGGGAGCCAGGTTGCTGCCGTCATGACCCGGGAGGATTCGGGGGCAAGCGAACGCCTGGAGCCGGTGATGGAAGCAGCGGAGCGCAGTGGAGATCTCTTACATCCAATGCCGATGCATGCCCATTATGCGGAGGCGCTCAAAAGCGATGTTGCAGACATCAAAAACATTGGTAACCGCGAAGCGGGCAGCATTACTGCCGCAAAATTTCTCGAAAATTTTGTTGACTATCCATGGGTTCACATTGACATGGCAGGGCCATCATTTCTGAGGTTCGAACTGCCATATAGACCGGCTGGAGGGACGGGCTTCGGGGTTCGGCTTTTGACCGAATTTATTCGCGATTACGCATATCCCAAGAAGCGTTAGACCCTTGACTGCGGACTCTAAAGAGCGCATGCGCATTGCCATCACGCTGGGTGACCCCAATGGAATTGGCCCGGAAGTGGTGTTGAAGTGTCTGGATGATCCGCTGGTAATGAAGCGGGTAGAGCCGGTGGTCATTGGGGCAAAGAAGGTCTTGCAGGTTCATGCGAAGGCTTTGGGCAGGCGGCTACCCGCTCTCATCGAAAATATGACCGCCCCTCTTCCCAAGCGAGGCATCCGGATTGTAGATACGAGTAAGGGGGAGGAGGTGTCGGTGGAGATGGGGAAACTGACACCTGGAGCCGGTAGCATGGCAATGAATGCCGTGGACGAAGGGATTCGCCTTGCGAAGCAGAAAAAGGTGAGTGCGCTGGTTACCGGGCCGATCTCAAAGCTGGCGATTGTTCGTGCAGGTTATAATTTTCCGGGGCATACAGAGTATCTGGCCAAAAAGACGAACGTTAAGGATCAGGTCATGATGATGGTGTCCAGAGAGTTGCGCGTCAGCCTGGCTACCGGTCATATTGCCCTGAAACAGGTATCAGAAAGGCTGACGATCAACGGGCTTGTCGCAAAGCTCAAACGTGTACGACTATCTCTAATTCGAGATTTTGGAATTTCACAGCCCAAGATCGCCGTCCTTGGACTCAATCCGCATGCCGGAGAAAATGGCGTACTTGGCAGTGAAGAGGAGGAAGTGATTATCAAAGCCATCAAGGATGCCGGAAATCGTGGCATTATTGCACTGGGGCCGTTCCCGGCGGACGGCTTTTTTGGGAGCGGGCAGTATTGTGGATACGACTGTATTCTGGCCATGTACCATGACCAGGGGTTGGCTCCGTTCAAGCTCCTTTCATTTGGAAGTGGTGTGAATTTTACAGCAGGATTACCCATTGTACGCACCTCCCCGGACCATGGGACTGCGTTTGATATTGCAGGGAAGAATCAGGCCAATGAGGGGAGCATGATCCAAGCTGTACTCCAGGCCGCTTCTATTGCAGAGCACAGACGAAGCAGCCAGTGACTATATTTACGTTTCATTTCGTAATTCTATCATTAATATGGACATTTTTATAAACGCGCAACAGTTTATTGATAGCTTGCTCGCCTATCCGCTATTGATCATGCTGGTTGGGACTGGGATATTTTTGACTTTTCGGCTTGGATTTGTTCAGTTTCGGCAGTTTGGGCATGGTATCAAGGTCGCTACAGGTAAATACGATGATCCAGACGATGCAGGAGATGTCTCGCACTTTCAGGCCCTCACCACTGCATTGTCGGCGACGGTTGGGATTGGAAATATTGCAGGAGTTGCATTGGCAATCCACTGGGGAGGCCCGGGTGCAATTTTTTGGATGTGGGTCACGGCACTGCTGGGCATGTGTACCAAGTACACCGAGGTAACCTTGGCACAGCGCTATCGTGTGGTAGATCGGGAGGGAAGCAAACTTGTTGGCACGGTGTCCGGTGGTCCGATGTACTATATCGAGCAAGGATTAGGAAAAGCCTTCAAGCCTCTTGCGATGCTGGTTGCCGGAGCCATGATCCTGGTTGCATTCATGACGGGGAATGCCATCCAAGCCAACACGGTTGCGGATTTGATGAACAGCGAATTTGCGATTCCAACATGGATAACGGGAGGACTGACTTCGGCAGTCGTTGCATTGGTGATTCTCGGCGGAATCTCACGGATTGGCCGGGTGACGGGTATTTTGGCACCGGTGATGGGACTACTCTACGTTGCCGGCGGCGTGATAATCCTGGCAATCAATTACAATGGTGTATTTCCGGCATTGGCAAGCATCTTCACGGAGGCGTTTAATCCCACTGCAGGTGTGGCTGGTACTGGAATCGGAATCCTGTTGCAGACGATTCTATGGGGCGTGCGGCGTGGTTTGTTCTCGAATGAAGCGGGACAGGGATCCGCGCCGATCGCACATTCTGCCGCCAAGACGCAAGAACCTGTTTCTGAAGGCGCAGTTGCGTTGCTGGAGCCCTTTATTGATACGGTTGTCATCTGTACGATTACAGCACTGGTGGTACTCACCACTGGAGTCTGGAAGGATAAAGTAGATACCGAACTTTTGATCGGGGAGGGGGATTTCTCCTACGTCGAAGAAACTGGAGGGCGCTATCAGCCCTCGGACAATACCCCTGCAGGAATCATGATTGACCAAGGTATCCCGGTATCTGCTGAAAGCAATGGTGTCATGTATGCATGGCACGAGGTTCCGGTAGAGCAGTTCTTTATTGACCGGGAGCAAACCACGCCCTTTACAGGCATCATTGATACCGAGGAGGGGGTCGCCATCGCCGAGGGCACCCAAACACAGTACACAGAACTCTACGGCATGGCTGTAGAGAACGGTGCGCCAATGACAGCACTGGCATTTGAACAGGGGCTGGGAGATATTGGGAAGTATCTCGTGATCCTTTGTGTATTTCTGTTTGCAATATCAACGGCAATCTCATGGAGTTACTATGGGGACCGGTGTTCTATGTATCTCTTTGGGAAATCCTCTATACTTCCGTATAAGATGGTATTTGTGATCATGCATTTTGTCGGTGCTGTAGCAGGCTTGAATACGGTCTGGGGGATTGGAGACACGGCCATTGCAATTTTGACGATTCCGAACGTGCTGGCGCTGATTCTACTCTCGGGCATTGCGAAGAAATTGACGGACGACTATTTCAATGCGTTCAAGCCGGGAATGACCAGAGAGGAATACCTTTCGGTTGCGCGCTCACGCGTAGAAAAACACAAATCTGGCTCTGAGGTATAGTTTGCAGGAAGTACAATCGACCCCAAGTATCTGGCAGTCCCTGCTCCCGGTGGGGATACTGATTCTATTGCTGGTCGCGTCTGTGAATTTCTTCGGCGAGGATGCGTCCTACGGTCCAAACCAGATTGCGCTGATCCTGTCTGCCATGGTCAGTGCGTTGATTGGCCTGCGGCTTGGGTTTACCTGGAAGCAGATGCAGGGAGCCATGGTGAAGGGAGTTTCCTTATCCATGGGAGCCATTTTTATTCTTCTGGTTGTGGGCTCTCTGATCGGGACATGGATTTTGGGAGGCGTGGTTCCAACCATGATGTATTACGGCCTCCAGGTTCTGAATCCTACGATTTTTTATGCGGCCTGCTGTGTCATCTGTGCAATTGTGGCCATTGTATCGGGGAGTTCGTGGACGACCGTCAGTACGATTGGGATTGCTCTAGTGGGAATTGCTGCAGCATTTGATCTCCATCTGGGGATTGCAGCAGGGGCAATCATTTCCGGTGCATATTTCGGGGACAAGCTTTCTCCGTTGTCGGATACGACCAACTTGGCCCCTGCGATGGTAGGGACCGAGTTGTTTACCCATATCCGGCACATGCTTTGGACGACGGTGCCAAGTATTACGGTTGCCTTAATCCTGTTCACAATCATTGGGTTTGTAGGGCGACCGACCATGGATCTTTCCACGGGTCTGGATGAAATGTTGAATGCCTTGGAGAACAGTTACAATTTGGGGGTGCATCTTTTGATTCCTGTGGTGGCGGTACTGGGGCTGATTTATAAGAAGATGCCGGCGTTCCCAGCTCTTCTTATTGGAGCGTTGTTGGGAGGGATCATGGCAATGGTTTTTCAGCAGGAGGTGGTCATCGCTTTTGTAGGTGAATCGGATTTGCCACATGTCCTGGTTCTCTTTAAGGGGTTCTGGATGGTTATGTTTGGGGAGTTCACCGCCAATACCGGCAATGCAGCCCTGGATGATCTTCTGACACGAGGGGGGATGTCCAGCATGCTGGACACCATCTGGCTCATTGTTTCGGCGATGATGTTTGGTTCTGCGATGGAGAAGACGGGGATGTTGATGGTGATCACGAAAAAAATTCTTGGTGCAGCACGCAGCACAGGCACTCTTATTTTAGCAACGCTCGGGACGGCTTTCGGGATGAATATTGTAGCAGGTGACCAGTATATCTCCATTGTAATTCCAGGTCGCATGTATCGCGCAGAGTATGAAAAGCGTGGGTTGGATCCAAAAAATCTTTCGCGTGCCCTGGAGGATTCAGGCACGCTTACATCCGCCTTGATTCCTTGGAACACATGCGGCGCGTTTATGGCCGCTACACTTGGTGTACCGACATTGTACTACCTGCCGTTTGCATTTTTCAACTACATGAATCCGGTCATTAGCGCCATTTATGGCTTTACGGGATTCACCATCGTTCCGTTAGACAAGGATGGGAACGCTTCCACGGAGGAGTAAGCAGAGCCATTGCTCATCTACACAGTTTAGTTGGGATAGCCCTTCCCGGCAAGCTGGGATACCATTCCACTGGAAGTGCGGCCCAAGGTAGGCGCCGGATGTGCTAACACGCATGCTTGGATCTGCGCCCCTGGGGAAACTCAGGTTCCTACCGCAATAAGAGTTAAACCAAATGGTTGACTCTTACCACAACGGTTCTACCCCGAATGTTGTGGATAGAACCCTGCCGCTTTCATTATGAGATGAGCCATGACAGCAAAACGCCCGACTATCAATAAAACCCTACTATATCTTGGGAAATCCATACCTTTCTGGGAATAGTACCCCGTGCGATAACTGTCTAAAGAGATGCAGCCAGAAATCTTCATTGCCGTAGCGGGCATTATTGTTACGTTTATCCTCTCAACTTGGCGGTGGAGTGCTTCACAAAATAAGCGTTTTGATCAAGTGATTCAGGAACTCCACAGCCAAAATAGTAAACTGCGGGACGAATTCAGGGAATTACACAAGGCCATAAATCAACTTGACAGACGCCTAGCACACCAACAAGCCTTAATACAAGCCTTATGGTCTAGGATTTTCAAGGAGGATGCTACAACTTCGGTGCCCGTCTTGCTGGAGTAGATCCCATCGGGCCGTCCTCATCTTGGTGGAAAGCTATACAGTACACCCGTGCCTTGGAGTACATAACCGCGTATTTCAGCACTTGAGCAGCATTTAGATACGATTATCGAATGCCGCGCAGATCGTGCAAATAGCCCCCTCCGTTACACTTCGGACACATAGGAAAGAGATGTGCCACGAACATCATCGTCCTGCGTTTCAGCAAGTTGTCCTACACGTCTTCCAATATCTTCCACGAAGGTTCTACCTTGAATATTGTGAATACGGGCAAACTCGCGGTAAAACCCAAACCAGTCCAAGTGACACCAGGTTCGCTCTCTCTGATGATCATATAGCACCGCCATCCCGCCTTCTCGGAATAAACCATGGTGTCCCCAGAATACGAAATGTGGTTCTTCGCTTTTATGAGTGGGTGGTCTGTTGATTGAATCTGAATGCCAGATTTCGGTCTCTTTTCTCTATGGTTCCACGGAGCACTTTCCGTGGGCGAAGGCATGAGTTCAACTGAAATCCGGATGCAGGAAAACCGCACATTCGGTTTGATGAGCAGGGGACCGGAAACGGCTGATGGGAGACTGACTGAGGGCCAAAGCGAAAGCGATGGAATTGCCACAGGCTCCTAAGGGCCACCGCACCGCCCCCTTGACTCTCTACGGGCACGAATTACTTGACCCTCATCATTTTTCCTGTTGAAATCTCTTGGGCTCTGTCTGTAGAAGTCATAACTTGGTAAAAATAGACTCCCGATGGCCAGCCGATTGTATTGATCTCATATTGGTGCGGGCCTCCTTTTGCTATCCTGCCCACAACATTGCTGAAGATTGTACGGCCCAAAACATCAATCACCTTAACTTCTACTTCCGCAGTTTCTTGCAGATTAAACCACAAACAGGTCTTCTCAACAAAAGGATTCGGAAAATTTCCTGCTGCAACAGATGTACCAAGAGCTATATCTACTGGGAGATCTTGTACTGAAGTGACGACTCTTGGGAAATATGTATTTCCATTCTGCCAAACTCCCATCATGATTAATCCCTCGGCGGGTGAACTCCCACTTCCAGATAGAATCAATAGTCCTCTCCGCTTCGAAGACTCTGACCAGTCCATCGCATATACCTCAATGACGGAGCCATTTGAGCTTTCATTGACCACAACATTGAACTGCTGTGATGGAAATGAAACATAGGATCCGACCTCCCCATAATCCATCCTACTGCGAGTACTGCAATCACGTTACTATTTGTCTCGTAGTCAAGAATCTGAATGTCTATCCGCTCCAAATTCGATGCACCATGGATGACTCGAATCTCTACAACATCCTCTGGGATGTATCCCTGATCGTCTCCTAATACCAAGGCAGAGATTTTATCTGTTCCCTGCCCCTGTAGGATGATCTGATACGTGCTATCAGGAACGAGATCTATCCGCTTGCTAAAGAGAGGATTATTATTATTTTCTGCATCTGCAGGTACCACATCCAACCTGATCTTACCCGCCTCAATTCGTCCCATAGACGTTGCAGATTGGGGAGAAAAGTCATCTAAATATCTACTGTCATTGATGTATAAATCAACATCTGAGCCGACAATATTCTGAATGAATTGGACGGAGGAGACTTCCTCAGTGGGGTGTTGAACCTGGTTATCATCAACATAGACCCTTACATCCTGTGTTACATTATCATAGCCACCCCCACTGGCCCTCAAGGTAATGGTTTCATTTTCATCGTCTGCATCATCATCCTCCGTTGCCGATACAATTACAGTCTGAGCAGCACTATAATTCAATGTCGTAAACATCAGGGTTGATTCATCACGCGTCAACGTCGGATTCGCGAACACTGGAATGTTGACCGTCACAGTTCCGGTGGGTTGTGACGATAATGCTACCGTAAAATCCTTTGATTCGCCCTCATTCACCGTCAATGGTTCGGGGATGACTAGGATATTCCTCAAGGGAGGATCATCGTTTTCTGCGATCAGGCCTGCTATAAGGTGATTTTGTGCAGAGCCGTATCCACCACCGGCAGGGCTCAAAATAATATTTGCCCTGGAAGGGCCAGTATACTCGTTATCATCGTACGCAGTTATATCCAATGTTTGATCAACATTCCAATTATTCCACGTGAAAACAAGAGAGCTTGGAGAAAATGTATGTTCGACTGGCGGCGTTGCGACCGATATTGGAGTTACCGTCACATCTGTTCCTTGTGGTGCCTCGCTCAATTTTACTTTTATCTGTCTGGTCTCGCCTTCCTCCATGGTCCAGTTTTTTTCGTAATCATGGGTTACAACCAAATCTCCCACCGCTACATCGTTGTCGGTGATCGTCACTTCGATCTCTGCCGTTATATTACCATAGTCCCCGCCCGATGCCGTCAGCGTCAAGGTCACCGTCTCATCCGAAAAATTGTTGTCCTCAGATGCTGACAGCGTCACTGGCCTGTGCGTCTGCCCAGCTACCGTCCGTACCACTCGCATCAGGCGTAAACGTTAGACTCATCGGGTCTGGAGCAAGGTTCGTGCTCCCATGCCCGCTGATTGTCACCTTCACATCATCAGAAGGCTTCTGCGACAGCGACACATCAAACGTTTTCGAGGAGTTCTCGACAAGGTTCACGTTTCTTGGAGGATAGCACGATATGCTTCTCTGGACGCGTATCATTTTCTGCGATAAGGCCTGCTATAAGATAATTTTGTGCAGAGCCGTATCCACCACCGGCAGGGCTCAAAATAATATTTGCCCTGGAAGGGCCAGTATACTCGTTATCATCGTACGCAGTTATATCCAATGTTTGATCAACATTCCAATTATTCCCCGTGAAAACAAGAGAGCTTGGAGAAAATATATGTTCGACTGGCGGCGTTGCGACCGACATTGGAGTTACCGTCACACCTGTTCCTTGTGGTGCCTCACTCAATTTTACTTTTATCTGTCTGGTCTCGCCTTCCTCCATGGTCCAGTTTTTTTCGTAATCATGGGTTACAAACCAAATCTCCCACCGCTACATCGTTGTCGGTGATCGTCACTTCGATCTCTGCCGTTATATTACCATAGTCCCCGCCCGATGCCGTCAGCGTCAAGGTCACCGTCTCATCCGAAAAATTGTTGTCCTCAGATGCTGACAGCGTCACTGCCTGTGCGTCTGCCCAGCTACCGTCCGTACCACTCGCATCAGGCGTAAACGTTAGACTCATCGGGTCTGGAGCAAGGTTCGTGCTCCCATGCCCGCTGATTGTCACCTTCACATCATCAGAAGGCTTCTGCGACAGCGACACATCAAACGTTTTCGAGGAGTTCTCGACAAGGTTCATGTTCTTGGAGGATAGCACGATATGCTTCTCTGGACGCGTATCATTTTCTGCGATAAGGCCTGCTATAAGATAATTTTGTGCAGAGCCGTATCCACCACCGGCAGGGCTCAAAAATAATATTTGCCCTGGAAGGGCCAGTATACTCGTTATCATCGTACGCAGTTATATCCAATGTTTGATCAACATTCCAATTATTCCACGTGAAAACAAGAGAGCTTGGAGAAAATGTATGTTCGACTGGCGGCGTTGCGACCGATATTGGAGTTACCGTCACACCTGTTCCTTGTGGTGCCTCACTCAATTTTACTTTTATCTGTCTGGTCTCGCCTTCCTCCATACTCCAGATTTTTTCGTAATCATGGGTTACAACCAAATTCCCCACCGCTACATCGTTGTCGGCGACCGGCACTTCCCAAGTCGCCGTGGCGGAGACCGCCGAGACCGGCCCCGTGTTGAAGCCGTCGGTCGCGGCGTCTGCGGCCACGGTCATCACCACATCCGCCGGTCCGGTCGGTGTGACTGCCATCGTGTACGATCTCGCACTGGTGCTCGCGAACGCACCCTTTGCGCCGCCGGTCACCGTCACGTCCCCGGCTTCGAATCCGGTCACATCCTCCGAGAACGTGAAGATTGCCGTGAACGCGTCCGTAGAGTTGATCTCGGTTGGCACCCCGGTGATCTTGACTGTCGGAGCCACCGTGTCGTCGTTATCGGTAACACTTACCCGGGCCGAGTTGCCCGGTGGTGGCGCTACATGGTAGTTCGTACCGGTTAGCACAGTCACCTCCACCCCACCATTCGGTTCCTCCATGCTGTCGTTCGTCGTCGGCAGCGTCAGTGTCGCATTGCCGGTCGTCGGAATGGTCACCGTACTCTTGCCGGCGGTGATACCGTAGTCACCATCGGCGGCCACGTCCACGGTCACGGTTATCGGAAGTGGTGTCGGAGTCGCCGTCAGGGTGAAGGTGGCATCGGCACCCTCCGTCACCGGGGATGTGCCAGCCGCAATCGTCACCTCCGGCTTGATTTCTTCTTCTTCTGCCCATGTGACATAAAAAAATAATTCATCTAATACATCAGCGGTTTCCCCCACATAACTTTTATTGATCGAAAATTTAATGATGCCATCTTCTTTAATAAGACCAGAGAAGGAAAGAGGCGCTAAAAAGGAGGCAGGTTGGTAAAATCCCCGCCTAAAAGCAGACTCATCAACAAAATACAAGACAGAGCTTCGGTAATGATTACGAGAATATTCAATTTTTATTTTATCTACTGTAACTCCATTTCGTGTTCCTTCTACAACAGCCTTAGGCTTGGGATTATTGTTAGGCTTCTTGGGAATTCTACAATTATCTGCCTTAAGGTAAATCTTGAGAGTCTGTTCGGGAACTACATACGGCTTATCAGCAGAAGTAGTTAAAATTCTTTCTTGGCGATCAAGAATAGATAAACAAGATGGGGTCGTGACTGCTTGGGCGTGGACGGAACTCAATGATTGCCGGTCGCCGTTCTCCCGGTCAAGGGTGCTGGTGGGCGTCTGCGCTCCGACCGCCAGACCGGCGAGCAGCGGCGGGTACAGCAGTAGCGCGGCGCGGACGCGCCGCAGGCGGCGGCCCGCACCCGCGATGGTGCGGGTAGAGGAAGAAGCTGGCCATTGGGACACGGAGCCCTCGTAGGCAGAGTGGAAAGTGCCAGACAGGGATGAGAGAAAGCGGAGGCATCGTTGCCATGTGTCAGAAAGATTCATGTCGGACATCCGGTAAATTATAACACCAAGAGAGTGCTTGGCAGAAAAGATTCCACCACGATTCGTATGGGATGATCGATCTGGAGTTCAACCGAACATACTAATGGAAAAGTTCCCCTGCAGTGAGGGATACGGCTTAGGATTAGGGTCTTCCCCTTTTTGAGTGGATCGGGAGTCAAAACCGGCATGAACAACTGTGAGACAGAAAAGATTCAGAATTAATTTCGTTGTTATCTTGACTAGGTTTTTGTGACGAGAATTAATCTGGGGGTAAGGACCAGAAAACGCCAGATCAAGTATACGGGGCTTCTAAGATCTATAAAGGATGGCTGCAAGGTTGAAAGAAGTGAACAAGTGTCAAAGTGCGGAGAAATTGGAGAAGGTGACAGAGTTCACCGGGCTGCTTGAACAGCCCGAGGATGCCAGGTTCGGGATTGTCGTAAGCCGGTTCAATGAAGTCATTACCAGAAACCTGCTTAACGGCTGTGTTGAAACACTCTCTGCACATAAGATCAAAAACATTGATGTGGTTTGGTGCCCCGGGGCATTCGAATTGCCGCTTGTGGCTCAGCGGATGATCAACTGCCGGTACTATAGTGCTATCATTGCCCTGGGGGCGGTCATTCGAGGCGAAACCTATCACTTTGAAGCAATCAGTGATTCGAGTATCAGGGGTTTGCAGAGGGTAGCACTCAAGACCGGAGTTCCGATAGCTCTTGGAGTCATTACACCTGAAAACCTTGAGCAGGCAAGAGTGCGCTCAGAGCCCGGTCCAAATCATAAGGGAAAAGAAGCGGGGCTTGCCGCTCTAGAGATGGCTGGCCTATTGCGAAAATTTCCCCAGAAAATGTCTGTATGAAATCACTGAAGTGCATTTGGGTAGGGCTTTTGATATTTCTGTTCGCTCTCCCGGTTTATGCCCAATCTGCACGGTCATGGACAGCGCATACCAGCGCACGCGAGGTGACGAGTCTGTCAGCAGGGCAGGGGATGGTTTGGGTAGCTTCTACAGGAGGGGTTTTTGGCTATAATCCAGGTAGTGGTGAGATTGAGCGGTATACCGCAGCTGAGGGTCTGTATGATGTGAATGCGCAGGCGGTCGTATGGGATTCCGCGCGGCAATTTGTCTGGATCGGATACGCAGACGGTGTATTTGATCGCTTGGATGTATCATCCGGGGAGGTTACCACTTATTTTGATATTTACCGCAGTGAACGCTTTCCTTCCAAGGTCATCAACGCGATGGAAGTGTGGGGAGATAGCCTTCTGATTGCAACGGGATTTGGGGTGGTGATCTTTGATCCGCTCCGCGATGAGGTCCGTGACACGTACAGCAGATTTGGCTCGCTCCCGGCCGCGACTGCCGTCAATGATATTGAGGTGGACATCGTCCCCGGTGGGGAGACTGGAGTATGGGTTGGCACAGATGTGGGCATTGCCTATGCGCCGCTTTCAGGAAGAAGCCTCCAAGATCCAAGTAGTTGGACATCCGAAAATGCGATCATTCCAGCCCCGCAGGTCACGGACATTGTGTATCACCATGAACGTCTGTATGTGGGTACGCCTTTTGGTCTGGGAAGGCGAATACAGGATGGAAGCTATGAACGGGTTGGATCCAGTACACGCGCGATCCTGGATTTTGGGATTCTTGATGACCAGATTCTAGCTGTAACACAATTTCGATTGCGTGCCTACGATGCGCGAGGGACAGAGACCATTCTCGTCAGCGGTTATGAGGATTTACGCACAGTGTCAACGAACACGGCTGGGGATGTATGGCTTGGAGATGCTGGTAGCGGGTTGAATCACTACACAAAAGCAAGTGGGACCCTCTCCCTGGATCTCGTCAGTAATGGTCTTTATCCTGAGGGGCCATTTGATTCCCCCTTTGGAGATTTAGTGATCGATCCAGATGGGAGCCTCTGGGCTGCTGCTCAATTGGGTATCCCCAGATCCGGGTTTTATCGTATGGATTCAAACCAGGAGTGGACGAATTTCACCGGGCGGTTTTTTGAAGCATTGCGTGATCGGGGAAGTTATTGGCGTGTACATGTTGATGGCTTGGGAGTAGCATGGGCCGCTTCTCGTGGTGCTGGCCTAGCACAGGTCTCCCTGGAAGATGTGGTCACGACTTATGGTCAAATCAATTCAACCCTACTTCCGGCAGCGGGAACGCAGGATTATATCATCGTTGGGGGAGTGGCTAGCGAAGAGGATGGGACGCTTTGGGTGACGAATACAATTTCGCCCTACCCATTACATATACGTGCACCGGATGGGACATGGGCTCGCTTACTACCGCCCAGATGTGAGGGCGCGCCCCAAACCAATGCGTTGGGAGACATCTTCATAGATTCCAACGGGATTAAGTGGATTATTTTGTTGAGCCGGGGAAATCTGAGCCTTACTCAGGGGCTACTCATCCTGGATACCAACGATACGCCCGAAGATGCAACGGATGATGCATGCACCTATTATGCAACTCCCGGGTCCAATGGTGCGGGGCTACCGGGTACACAGATTCATGCGCTTGCGGAAGATTTAGCCGGGCGGGTCTGGGTTGGTACCAGTGGCGGTCCTGCATACTTTCGAAGTGGTGCTTTTGCTGTAAATGATCCCGCGTTGCAAGCGGTATGGCCTGTTTGGGCGGATCGCGCATTTGGAACCTATGTATTGAATGGATTGAGTGTCAATGACATTGCGGTTGATCCGTCAAACCGGCTGTGGATGGCAACCCCTGATGGTATCTATTTGCTTTCGGAGAGCGACGGATTCAGACAGGTTGCACACCATAGATCCGACAACTCTCCCCTCTTTTCTGATATGGTGATCACTGTTGCCGTCGAAGGATCCAGTGGTCGTGTCTTTCTGGGGACAGATAAGGGGCTTATCAGCTTACTCAGTGATGCGATTCAGCCTGCGGAACGAACAAGGGATTTATTTATTTACCCAAATCCGGTTGAGATTATCTCAGACGCAGAGCCTCAAATTTATATTGAAGGTCTGGTTGCAGAAACGGAAATATCCGTCATGGCGGTACATGGAGAACTGGTTCGACGCATGCAGGCACGTGGTGGACGGGGGATCTGGGATGGTCGCGATCAGGATGGCAGGCTGGTCCCTTCGGGAATGTACTTGATTGTTGCCATGGGAAAAAATGGCGAAGGTGTAGCATATGGAAAGGTTGCTGTCATCCACTGACGCGATCTTTTGTCATTGTAGGTTGTTCATGTGTAAATTTGGGATTCGCCAAAAATGGTGACCGTAGCTCAGGCGGTTAGAGCGCCAGGTTGTGGCCCTGGAGGTCGGGGGTTCAAGTCCCCTCGGTCACCCTTATAAATATTTGCCGCGTTCGTCTAGGGGTCTAGGACGCCGGCCTTTCACGCCGGTAACACGGGTTCAAATCCCGTACGCGGTACTCGGGCAAGGATGAAGCATCGAATTGCCACTGCCAGTGCCATCGGGATGGTTGCAGACGGAAGAGATTGTGCCCACCAGGGTGCCCCGAGCACAAAAACAGCAGCAGCACATGTTGCAGCATACCAGTACACGGTTGTCCAGGGTTTTCGGGAGAAGAAAAGCGGGAGGACATGCAGAGGCCAGGCCCACAAGATGTGTAGATTCGGGCGGGTGATTTCGTGAAGAGAGACGAGCCAGAAAAACGTAATCAGGAGTCCAAGTATGGTCACGATCCCCAATAGGACGGCGTCAAAAACCCGTCTGCGAGGCTGGAAGATATCGTGTACAGAGAGGAGGAGTGCAACGAGGAGGATGAGCCATCCGATGGTGGTTGGGAAAGACATGGTGTGTCGCGGCTCAGGAGAGACTGGATTTCCAAAGAGTGTATCGGTTTGCACAACCAGTTGTGCTCCAGTGCGTGTTTGTGCATGTTCCAGCAGAGCCTGCAGTTCAATCGGCAGAAAACTCAGTTGTCGTTGGGTTGCATCCCGGTCCACGGGAATCCCCATTGCAAGATTAATTGCCAAATCCAACCCGGCATGTGTTCGCAGGTATGGTCGAATCAGGTTGCGGAATGTAACTCCTGCAGAGGTTGAGTCCGCTATGTCGGTCTGGAGTGCATATTCTAGGGCATCAAGGATTCGTGTCGCGCAGTTATCATACAGAAAATCATAACGGTAGACACGATTCGATGGGAGTGCATTAATGGATAAGTACTCGTGAAGGGCGCGGGTTTCTTCCCCGGTCATGTTTAACCGCTGCTCCACAACGCCCCGTCTTTGCGAAAGCCAGGAATGTTCAACCAAGGCGGAAGAGTAATGCAAAGACAGCTGATAATCCAGTTTCCCGTAGGCAAAGCGCAGAATGAAGGAGAAAGGATTCCTGAAATCAAAGGTCCCATAGTTGTAGGAGATATCGGTTTGCGTAACCGGATCCTCAATCCGAAGTGCACTGTGCCCCCATAAAGAATAGATCGCATCTCCAGGGTAGATGGTCAAGATGGACACACGCGCTGAATCCGAGATCTGTGCGCGTGCATTGGATCTGACTCCAGTAGAAATCAGGACTGCGAGGATGAACAGTATGAGTCTTGAATGAGTTAACCGCATACCCTTTACAGGTCTATGTACTTAGGCAGAAAGAAGCGCGCACATATTGTGATTGACGCGCTTTCAAAAGTAATTTCACGCCCGGAAACAGAGCTCAGGTTCTCAAGTGAGTATGAGCTCGTTGTTGCTGTTATTCTCTCTGCACAGTGCACGGACGCACGTGTTAACCTAGTCACGCCGGAGCTGTTCAAAGTATGGCCCACATTCAAAGCACTTGCGGAGGCAACTCCGGAAGAGGTCGCCCGTGTCATTGCATCCATCTCCTATCCGAATAACAAGGCTAGACATTTAGTGGGGATGGCAGCGCAGGTCATGTCGGAGTATAAGGGAAAGCTCCCTGAAGATCAGGCTTCGCTTATGAAGTTGCCGGGAGTTGGTAGAAAGACGGCACAGGTCGTTTCCTCGGTTGCATTTGGGGATCGGGATGCTTTACCTGTGGATACGCATGTATTTCGGGTTGCCAACCGGATTGGTCTTGTAGATCAGGCGGAAACGCCTCTCAAGGTGGAATTGGGGCTGAAGCGGGTGATTCCCCGGGATGACTGGGGGCGGGCACACCATCTTTTGATCCTTCACGGCAGGTATACCTGCACTGCCCGGAGCCCCAATTGTTCGGATTGTGTCGTGACAAGTGCCTGTAAATACTACGGATCCCTTCAGGGGCTCCCCAAACCGATCAAAGGTTTAGACCCTACAAAGGGGGGCTACTACTGCGCAACCCGGCATCATTATTTTGATCGGCCCATTTCCAGGATTGACCGCACCGGAACGGTGCAGTTCGCCTGTCCAAAATGTGATTCCATGAATGTGTATCTATCCAAAACTGGACTAACGTTGAAAACCGTTCGCGATTACCGCATTGATTAACCCATTTGAAGAGATGACCAAGATGCCGAAGAAGCATATTCTCATTATTCTGGACGGGTATGGCATAGCCGTTGACCCGTCCGTGAGTGCAATAGATCAAGCCCGGACACCATTTTTGGATGATCTGTTTGCAAGCTACCCACATGGCACTCTAGAAGCTTCCGGCGGGGCGGTTGGCTTACCTTCTGGACAGATGGGCAACAGCGAGGTTGGACATATGAATTTAGGGGCGGGGCGGATCGTAAATCAGGACATTACACGCATTGATCTGGCGATTGAAGATGGCTCAATCTTCGAAAATAAGGTGCTCGTAACCGCTGCACGACATGCCCGAAATACGCGCTTGCATTTAATGGGACTATTTTCTGATGGAGGGGTGCACAGTCACATTAACCATCTCATTGCTCTTTGTGAATTGGCAAGGCGTGAGGGACTTTCCCGTGATCAGGTTTGCATCCATGCATTTACAGACGGCAGAGATGCAGATCCCCATGGCGGTGCTCATTATGCTCGGCAGTTTGAAAAGCATGCAGGACATCTGGCACGAATCGTCACGGTGATCGGTCGCTATCATGCGATGGATCGTGATCGGCGGTGGGAGCGTACGCGAAAGGCGTATCAAATGCTGGTACATGGGGAAGGCGAGGTTTGTGAGAGTACAGCAGCGGCCTTCAAGTCGAGCTATGCGGCTGGCATCACGGATGAATTTATTGAGCCACACATTATTGAGCCAGTGCGTGTCATCGATGGTGATGCGGTCATTTTCTTTAATTTCAGAGCGGACCGTGGACGTCAATTGGTTAATGCATTTACCCAAAGCCCAACAAGCGCCGAGTTTGAGGTGGTCCCATTTGAGCGGCTATATTTTTCTACGCTCACTCCGTACGACAAGAGGTTTGGATTGCCGGTGGCCTTTGACAAGGTTGATCTTGGTCAAACATTGGGCGAGGTCGTAGCCGGTGCTGGATTACGGCAGTTGAGAGTGGCGGAAACAGAAAAATATCCGCATGTAACTTTTTTCTTCAGCGGAGGGCGCGAGGAATTGTTTGAGGGGGAAGAGCGTTTGCTGGTTGCCTCTCCGAAGGTGCCCACCTATGATCTCCAGCCGGAAATGGGTGCGCCCGAAATTGCAGACCGCGCTGCCGAAGCATTGCGGAAGAGGGAGTTTCATTTTGTGTGCCTCAACTTTGCCAATCCAGACATGGTGGGACATACAGGTGTATTTGAGGCAGCGGTCAAGGCAGTTGAGGCGGTTGACGAAGCGGTGCGTGTGGTGGTAGAAGCTGCTCGAGCTGCAGGATACAGTATCAGTATCATTGCAGATCACGGGAATGCCGACTGTATGCGGAATCAGGATGGATCTCCGAATACGACGCACTCCACCGCGCTCGTGCCATATCTGATTATCAAGGATGGCTTTAAGGGACCGATCCAATCAGGCAAGTTAGGAGATGTCGCTCCCACGATTTTGTGGTTGATGGGTTTAGAAATTCCACAAGTAATGACGGGGAGGGTACTTGTTGATATCTGAAAACTGCAGCGCATGGAGCCAATGAGATCATAGATATGCATCGGGGTACGCTGCATCCAATACTGAATTCACTTCCGCTACAAATCAGCAAAGGGTATGGCGGTTACACGCTGCCCCAATGGCAATCGTATATCACCTGGATGTACCACATACCCAGGGAGCACAGTCTTCCTTAGATCACGTTGAAAAATCCGAATGGTGGATGCCATCGCAGGACGTGGAGTTGCAGACAGTTTTACTTCAATTGGAATAAGACCGTGGTCCGTATCAACGATGAAATCAATTTCCGAACCAGCTACGGTTCGCCAGAAATATACTTGTGGCTGGATCCCCCTGTGGGTCAGCGTTCGAACTACCTCGGACAGAACAGCAGTCTCAAAAATAGTACCGCCCATCGGACCGGCCGCCGCGTGTGCAGGATCCTTCAGGCCAACAAGGTGACAGAGTGTGCCTACATCGAAAAAAAATACCTTGGGTGTCTTAACAAGCCGTTTGCCAATGTTGGTATGATACGGTCGCAACACCGTTACTTGATACGTAGCCTCAAGGATGGAAAGCCATGCCTTGATCGTATTTACTGTGACTCCAAGGTCACGGCCTAGGCTGGTCATATTCAGCATTTGACCACTCCTTGCGGCTAATACGCGCAGGAATGACTGATACTGTATAAGGTCACCAACTTGGCGTAAGGTACGTACATCTCGTTCAAGATATGTCTGGATATAGCTTGCATGCCATAATGATAAATCCCGGTTGGGGCCAATTGCCAGTTCTGGGTAGCCACCGCGAAGAAAACTTTTCCAAAGATCTCCAAATCCACCCAAGTTTTTCGAACTCGCCACCTGCGCATGTTCCCAGACAGCGGGTTGCTGGGGGTGTCCCTCCTCTTCTCGCCTTGATAGAGGGAGGAGTCGTAGTAGTGCAGCACGCCCAGCCAGTGATTCGGTGACCTTCTCGGCAAGGAGAAGATTCTGAGATCCAGTCAGGAGGAACTGGCCGGCGTGGTTTCGGTCAGCATCGATCTTTTCCTTGATGTAAGGAAGCAGGTCCGGCGTATATTGCACTTCGTCAATTATGACCGGTTGACGGTATTGTTCTAAAAATCCACGCGGATCTGCTATAGCCGCTGCGCGGACATCTGGAGGCTCAACAGAGATATATTGATACCGGGACCAAATAAATACTTCAGCAAAGTAGTTTTCCCAGATTGGCGTGGACCGGTCAAAACAACCGCGGGAAATTCTGATGCCACCTTTTTTATGACAGGCTCAAGTGACCGGTGAATATATCCGTACTGCATGAGTGTATATTATGCATTCAGAATGCATAATATACACTCAATCGTGGTTTTGTGTTTCCCAAGAGACGTTCCATGATCTGCTCTTGGTGTCTCATGCTTATTTTGGGATTTATATACATGAGTACCCTGCATGAAGCGGTCTCTTTGTATCCATTTCACGGGTCTTTGGGGTCTCCAATGAGAACGCCCCTCGACGTGCAGATGCCCCAATCCCGGAGGCCAATATATTTGCCGCCGCATTCAGGTCGGCATGATCCGCATGCCCACAGGACATACACTTGAACTTGCTTTGAGTCTTACGATTATCTTTATCCGTGTACCCGCAAGCGTTACACCGTTGGCTGGTATACTGTGCAGGGACTTTGATCACACGCCGGCATTTGTACTCCAGCATCTGATCCAGCTGCCCCCAACCGGTTCCTAAAATACCGGATTCAGTTCATGAAGTCGTCGCTAAAACCAGTTTTTCAAAATTGGGCAAAGAGCTGCTAAATTCACGATCTGCGTCATAGTATGGTAACAGTGAGGGATGTCCCTCCTGTTAAATAGTGGTCGACCGTGGGTTAACCGAAGTTCCACGAGGGGAACACGGGTGTATGAGGCGGAGCAGCGAGCGAACTCAGGGTGTGTCAGTCATAGCCCTCGATATCCAAAGGTAGACGGGCTATGGGAACTCCCTGTAGCTGCACTGCCTCCTCAATTAAACGGGCTTCAGCGTGAAGTTGCGCCTCAATTGGTGATTCCATAAAGGATCGGATCCGTGCCAGAAAGAACTCCAGGTATTGATCCATCAAGGTCTCTGGAACGGGTAATTGTTTGATTCGATATGTACCTTCCTCCAGATTCGCCATCTCGGCGGCGAGTGTGATCGCATCATCAAGGTTTCCAAGTTTGTCAATCAGGCCAGCCTCCAGGGCAGCCTCTCCAGTCCATATCCGGCCCTGGGCGACTTCATGAACGGCTTCAACCGACATGCCCCGATTCTCAGAAACGCGCTCAAGAAAAACAGAGTAGGTTTCGCTTAGCGAGCGTTCGAACAGTGCACGCTCGGAAGGGCGAAGGGGGCGCATCCCGGAAAACATATCTGCGTAGTCACTGGTGGCTACCTGATCTGAGGTAATGCCTAATTTAGTTTCGAGCATTTGGCCAATACTGAAGTGCATGCCATAGACACCAATGGAGCCGGTCAGTGTATGGGGAGAAGCCACAATCGTGTCTCCTGCTGTTGCGAGCCAGTAGCCACCGGACGCAGCAAGGTCTCCCATGGAAATAATGACCGGTTTTTTCTTCGTCGTTTCCTGGACCGCCTGCCACATGGATTCGCTGGCAGTGGCACTGCCGCCGGGTGAATCAATCCGCAGTACGACCGCCTTAACATCGTCATCCTCCCGAAAATCTTTCATGGCCTTCTGGAAACTGACGGCCCCCAGAATTCCATTCAGATCACTGCTGCTGCCACTCATGATAGTACCGGAGGCATGCATGACCCCAATCGTGCTGTCATGGCTGGACGATGGTCTGGACATTGAGGGGGCGTAGCGGGACAAACTGCTGGTTCTTAGCCTGCCCTCTATGCCGGTCAATTCACGGATACGTGATTCCACCTCTTCACTTTGCAATAATCCATCGAGAAGACCAGACGCATGTGCATCTTCGGTAGTTAGGAGTTCTCCTGCCCCCATAAGGTTCGCAACTTCCTCCGCACTCAGATCCCGTGCCTGAGCGATTGTACGGATCATGAGTTCGTTCCAGTTCTCAAGCACGGCGGTTAACTGTGCCCGGTTTTCGCTTGACAGGTTTTCGCGTGTATAAGGCTCAATGCCCCCCTTATAGGCCCCAACCCGCAAGACCGTTGGCTCGATATTCAGTTTATCCAGGAGTCCCTTATAAAAGGATACACCCAGGTAGAAGCCGTTGAATTCAAAGAAGGCCCTTGGGGAAGCGTAGATACTGTCCGCCGCAGATGCGAGGAAGTAGTCCGATTCACGCATCGCAAAATCCCCGGATGCAGACGCCACGATGGGTTTGCCACTTTCTTTGAATTCAAGCAGGGATTGTCTGATTTCCAGGAGCGTCGGCCATCCTGCAATGGTTGCCTGTGGTTTCAGCCACACCGCTTCAATACGCTCATCGGTCGCAGCACTCTTGAGGGCAGTCCTGATCTGGTTCAGGCTCTGGGGTTGTGGCATATCAAAGAGTTCATAGATCGGATCTGCCGCCCCAGACTCTTGAATAGGGCCCGATAGATCCAATACCAGCACAGATTCTGATGAAATAGGGGCTTCGCTGGTGGAAACCGCTGATGCAATGATTCCCGCCATGATCAGGCTACCAAGAAAAATCAGCACACCAACGGCGATGAGGGAGCCAAGAACGCTGGCAATAAGGGTCGAAAAGAAACGCATCGGATTTAAGTAAGTAGAGTAGGAAATACGCAGTAAACGGCGTGCGGTTGCGTCATATGGAAACCGCACATGAATCAGGCGGCATCCAGTAGGCTTGATCGGACATAATGACAGTCTTTATCAGGCTGGTTTGTACTTTGTTGATGCGGCAAGGATTTTGCGATTGAGATTATCTATGAATAAACGCAGGTCTACATATCATGGGATTTCATCCTCAATACTGACGGATCGTGAACGTGCGATCCTGCGCTTGGTTGTGCGTAATTTTATTGATACCGCGGGACCGATGGGATCCCGAAAACTGGCCAAGCAGTCTTCTCTTGGTCTGAGTGCAGCTACCGTTCGCAATACGCTATCCGACCTGGAAGAGCAGGGATATCTCAGACACCCACACAGATCTGCCGGGCGTATGCCGACGGAGTTGGGATATCGCGCGTTTGTGAATGAGTTGATGGAAACCCCGGAGCTATCCGTACAAGAGCAGCAGCTGCTCAACGAAAGGCTGGATCGGCTCATGGGGGATGCAGACACTCTTTTCCGGGAGACCTCCCGTTTACTGGGGCGCATGTCCAACCTTCTGGGGGTGGTTCTCAGTCCAAAAATTTCAACCGGTGTGCTGGAACGATTGGATGTCGTGCAACTTACCGAGTCCAATATTATGATTGTGATCAGTGTGCGGAGTCTCCTGGTGAAAACGATTGTTTATGAGACAAATATGGAGATTCGGCGTGAAGACCTGGATCGAATTGTATCGATTTTGAATGAACGACTGGCAGGCTTGCGACTCGAGGAAATTCGGCGGGACTGTGTTGCGAGGACCAAAGATCTGGATCATGACCCGACCGGGATTGTACAGTTGATCCTCAATGAGTCAGCGGTATTGTTCAGTGACCCAGTAAAGGGTCGACTGACCCATTCAGGAACGCGAGGGCTCCTTGCACAGCCGGAATTTCAGAGCACGAATGAGGTACGACAACTTATTGACCTCATTGAGGATGAGGGATACGTCGTTCAGCTCTTTGAGCAGGCACCCGGCAGGCAACTGGATACCAATCACTGGGTGTCTGTGGGGATTGGTAGTGAGATTCAGGATGAGACCGTGAGCCCTTATTCCATTGTAACTGCACGGTATAACGTAGGCCAGAGCGCGGGAACGGTTGGATTACTCGGCCCGATGCGCATGGATTATGGTCATGCAATTTCTCTCGTAGAAACGATGGCTTCTCTGCTTGATCGGCCCGCCATCACAGGTTCAAGACAACAAGTACATACGAATGGCTGAAAAATTTTCGGAGGAAAAAGACGAATCCCTTGGGGAGTCAATGCCCTCCGAGGCAAGTGAAAACGAGCCTCAGAATGGAGGGGGATCCGTGAACGGTTCCGAGACAGAGACAATAGAGGATCCTCTGGTGCAGTGCATGGAAGAGTTAGCTGCGGAGAAAGATCAGCGGCTCCGGGTTGCGGCTGAGTTTGCCAATTATCGTCGACGCATGGAGAATCAGCGCGCCGACTGGTCGCTCCGCGCAAAAGCCGGTGTGATTCGAACGCTGCTGCCGATTCTAGATGACTTGGAGCGATCCCTGACTGCGGCTGCAGAAGCCGAATCAGAAGATAATGCCTTTACATCCTTACGGTCTGGAATCAATCTAGTATCCGAGAATTTTGTTGGTGAACTTGAGAAACTGGGACTCAAACGGATTCAGACCGTTGGTGTGGCGTTCGACGAGCATCTTCATGAAGCAGTGGGGCAGGCACCTGCCCCTGAAGGCGAAGAAGATGGACATATACTGTACGAAAGCCAAGCGGGATATTGTCTGGGGGATCTGGTGCTCAGACATGCAAAGGTAATTGTGGGGATTGCGCCAGGGGTTCCAGTTGAAGCGGATGCACAATGAGTGACTACTACGAAATTTTGGGTGTGAACCGCGATGCGTCCTCGGAGGAAATCAAAAAAGCCTATCGCAAGGAAGCATTAAAAAATCACCCAGATCGAAATCCAGGTGATAAAGCAGCGGAGGCGCGCTTCAAAGAGGCAGCGGTAGCGTACGAGGTACTGAGTGACCAGAAGAAGCGTGAGGTGTATGATCGCTACGGCGAAGCCGGTTTACGCGGATCCGGTGGAGGCGGGCAGCCAGGGTTTAGTGATGTAAATGATATTTTCAGTGCGTTTAGCGATATTTTCGGAGGATCTGGAGGAGGGGTATTTGATGGGGTCTTTGGAGGAGGGCGCCAGCGTACCAGAGAAAGGGGACAGCCAGGGGCTACCATTGCCCAGCAGTTGGCCCTGACCTTGGAGGAAATTGCGGAAGGGACGGAAAAGCGTGTAAAAGTTCACCGGTTGACCCCATGTCGGACCTGTGAGGGGAGTGGGGCAAAGGGGGGAGCCAGCCAATTAAGAGTATGTAGCGTCTGTAATGGGTCCGGGGAAGAACGTCGGGCACGGCAAACGCCATTGGGGCAGTTTGTGAGCGTATCCGAGTGTGGAAAGTGCCGTGGCGAAGGGCAGGTTATTGAGGAAAAATGCCCGGAATGTCGGGGGCAGGGACGGCTGGATGGGGAGTCATCCATAAAAGTGAAGGTGCCAGCCGGTGTTGAAGATGGGATGGTCATCAACCTGCGTAGTCAGGGCCATTGTGGGGCTCGCGGAGGAAGATCAGGAGATCTGCGGATTGAGATCCGTGAAAAGGCACACGAGCATTTTATCCGCAGAGGCAGTGATCTGATCTATAATATGGATATCTCTTTTCCCGATGCAGCATTGGGGACAGACATTGAAGTGCCGACACTCACGGGGCGGGCGAGTGTCAAGATCGCTCCAGGAACCCAGTCCGGGAAGGTCCTGCGCATGCAGGGGCGGGGATTAGGTCAACTCAGAAACTCCAGAAAAGGCGATCAATTGGTTCGAATTCATGTATGGACGCCGCAGAATCTCTCTGATTCGGATAAAGAGGCGTTGGAAAAACTTCGAGACTCCAGTGCATTTCAACCGGACCAGACAGGTAAGAATAAATCGTTCTTTTCGAAAGTAAAAGATGCCTTCGCGTAAAGTGAATCCAGAGCGGAAGCGATGAAACAGTATATTCACGATCGGCTCCGCAATCCCTGGAGAACACTTTACGGTTGTAGTTTTGTAAGCCCCTGATTGAGACATGGCGGTATACCCTTTTCGGGAAATTGAAAGCCAGTGGCAGGCGTACTGGGAATCGAACAAGACATTTCGTACATCGATTACGGTAGATGCGACCAAGCCCAAGTACTATGTACTGGACATGTTTCCCTATCCCAGTGGGGCGGGGTTGCATGTGGGGCATCCTGAGGGATACACCGCGACAGACATTGTGGCACGGTACAAGCGGATGTGCGGGTTCAATGTTTTGCATCCGATTGGATGGGATGCCTTTGGACTTCCGGCCGAGCAATACGCACTGCGAACCGGAACACATCCGCGCATTACGACCGAGCGGAATATTGTCCGATTCAGGAAGCAGCTGAAATCCCTAGGATTTTCCTATGACTGGGATCGAGAGATTGACACGACAGATCCAGACTACTTCAAATGGACCCAATGGATTTTTCTGAAGCTGTTTGAACGTGGGCTTGCGTATGAAGCGAAGGTGCCCGTATGGTGGTGCGAAGAATTGGGGACAACGCTCGCAAATGAGGAGGTGGTTGATGGGAAGAGCGATATCGGCGGGTATCCTTGTGAGCGGCGGATGTTGCGGCAGTGGGTGCTGCGGATCACAGAATACGCGGAGAGGTTGCTGGATGGACTGGATCACACGGATTGGCCTATCAGCACGAAGGAAATGCAGCGCAACTGGATTGGGCGCAGTGAGGGGGCGGATATTGAGTTCCCTGTTCAGGGAGTGAGTTCCGCCAGCATTCGTGTTTACACCACGCGTCCAGATACGATCTTTGGAGCAACCTACATGGTACTCGCTCCTGAGCACCCCATGGTGGATCAAATTTCTACGGAAGCCCAACTGGATGAAGTCCAGAATTATAAGGAATTGGCCTCCCATAAAAGCGACTTGGAGCGGACAGAACTTCAGAAAGAGAAGACGGGGGTATTCACAGGGGCATACGCCGTGAATCCTGTAAACAAGGAAGCGATCCCCATTTGGATTGCAGATTATGTACTCTACTCCTATGGGACAGGGGCAATCATGGCGGTTCCGGGGCAGGATGAGCGCGACTGGGCGTTCGCGGCAAAATATGATCTCCCGATTTGCCGTACGGTTCAGCCACCTCCTGATTTCACAGGGCTAGCTTATATGGGAGATGGCCCGGCCATCAACAGTGATTTTCTCAATGGCCTGCATGTTGAAGAAGCCAAAGTGAAAATTCTGGATTGGCTTGAAGAACATAACGCGGGACAGCGCAAAGTGAATTACAAGTTGCGCGATTGGTTATTCTCCAGGCAGCGTTACTGGGGCGAACCAATCCCGGTGATTTTCGAGAGTGAAGAAGTACACTCGCTGCCAGAGGAAGTACTTCCCATCAATCTTCCCGAATTGGAGGAGTTTAAGCCAAGCGGAACCCCGGAAGGTCCTCTTGCCTTGGCCCAAGATTGGTTGACGACCACGAATCCTGGTACCGGTGAGGTAGCAAGGCGTGAGACCAATACAATGCCACAGTGGGCAGGATCCTGCTGGTACTTTCTGCGCTACATTGATCCCCAAAACTCGGAACGACTGGTGGATCCAGAACTGGAAAAGTACTGGATGCCGGTGGATCTCTACATTGGTGGAGCCGAGCATGCGGTACTTCATCTGCTCTATGCCCGTTTCTGGCACATGGTGCTCTATGATGCGGGTGTAGTTTCAACACCAGAGCCTTTTGCGAAACTTGTTCACCAGGGGATGATTCTGGGTGAACTTGAATACACTGCGTGGAAAAACAGCACGACAGAGCAGTGGATCAGTGCTGAAAATGTCAGTGGCGGAAAAGAAATCCGTACGGGGATGAATCTGGAGGCGGTCCAGATTGACGAGGAGAGAGTCGTCAAAGACAGAGAGCGCTTTGTGCTGAAAGAGGCCCCTCATATTCAGTTGGATGTGCGAGCATTTAAAATGAGCAAAAGTCGCGGGAATGTGATCAACCCAGACGAGATTATTGAGCAGTATGGTGCAGATGCATTCCGACTCTATGAGATGTTTATGGGCCCCCTGGAGCAGGTAAAGCCGTGGAGTACCCGTGGAGTTCACGGGACATTTCGATTTCTTAGTCGTACATGGCGGCTGATTACGGAAACCCCTCTGAGCGAGAAAGAACCTAATCGGGATCAATTACGCATCCTGCATCAGACGATTGATCGTGTGACAAACGATATCGAAGAGCTACGCATGAACACCGCCATCGCTGCCTTGATGGAGTTCGTGAACGCAGCGTTCAAGTGGGAAGATGTTCCTCGCAAGGTTGCAGAGCCATTTGTTCTTTTGCTGGCCCCGTTTGCACCTCACATTGCGGAGGAATTATGGTCTCGCTTTGGGTATAAGGACACACTGGCCTATGCCCCCTGGCCGGAACTCAGGCAGGAATACCTCGCCGAGGAGTTGGTCGACTTACCGGTACAGGTCAACGGGCGGGTTCGGGCGACGATCCGTATTGCACCAGAAGCAAATAAGCAAGAGGTCATTCGGGCGGCAATGCTGGAACCGAATGTTCAACGATTCTTGGGAGAAAACCCTCCCCGCCGGGAAATTTATGTACCTGGGCGTATTCTTAATCTGGTCGCTACAAAATAATGTCGGAGCAACTGGATATAATGGCGGTTGCCGCGCACCCGGATGATGTCGAATTGGCGGTGGGGGGGACCTTGATTTTGTCGGTGATGCAGGGGCTTCGCGTTGGTGTCGTAGATTTGACCCGCGGTGAATTGGGCACGAGAGGGACGCCGGAACTAAGGGCCAGAGAGGCAAGTGAGGCGGCATCAATCCTCGGACTCTCCGTACGTGAAAACCTTGGGCTGCCCGATGGCAATATTACATCCGATGGGTTGAGCGCCCTCATTCGTGTGCTACGCAAATGGCATCCCCGTATCGTAATGACGCATCCTGCTGTATGCCGGCATCCAGATCATGTGGCCGCACATCATCTTGTTCGTGATGCATGTTATTACGCTGGATTGGAAAAACTGGATCAAGGCACAGATGCCCCGCCATGGCGACCTCAACATTTATTGTATTTTGCAGAGGTTCGGCATTTTGAGCCGGATTTTGTTATTGATGTGACCAGTACATGGAAGAGACGCACGGAAGCACTCCGTTGTTATGGTTCCCAAGTTCACAGTCCAGCGTATAAGGAGCAAAGCGATGAGCCAGAAACCTATATCTCCAATGCCCAATTTTTTGAATGGATTGAGGCGCGTGCCCGCACGTATGGGCAGCTGGTTGGCTGTACGTATGGAGAGCCATTTCAATATAACGGGACGTTGGGGGTTTCGGATCTCAGTGCATTTTTACACTTGGAGGCACCCTTTCAATAGGCAACAGGGATGTTTTGTTAGTACAATAGACGTGTAGGTGTATATAATTCCCTATATTTTTGCGATCCACGCGTCGTAGCAGGAGTCATGGCAGATACGACAGACTTTCGGAATGGCTTTACCATGCAAATTACGGGTGAGTTGTGGCAGATCGTCAAATTTCAGCACGTCAAGCCCGGTAAAGGGGGAGCTTTTGTTCGAACGACACTCAAGAATGTCCGAACCGGGCGTGTAGTAGACAAGACATTCCGGGCAGGTGAGAAGGTGAAGGGTGCACGGATTGAGCGCCGGGAGCACCAATTCCTGTACGAAGATTCACTTGGGATGCATTTTATGAATATGCAGGATTATGAGCAGTTTTCGTTACCTGCAGAAAATGTGGCAAAACGAGAATTTCTAAAGGAAGGGGGGGCGATTGATATTTTATTTCACGCAGAAACCGAAGAACCCCTCCTGGCTGAAATCCCCAAGAGTGTAGAATTACGGGTGACTCAGTCAGATCCTGGTGTTCGGGGAGATACTGCGACTGGAGCTACAAAACCGGCAAAGTTAGAGAGTGGAGCCACGATCAATGTCCCACTCTTTATCTCCGAAGGGGATCTGGTTCGGGTCAATACGGACACGGGGGATTACATTACACGGGTTACAGGGTAATCCGATTCATCAAGAAGCAACCATTAAGTAAGTGCCTAAATTCTTTTCTAAAAACTGGTCCAAGAGTGATTTTGATCGTATTCGAGAGCTGATCTCAATGGCATCCGAAAGCGAAGCAGCAGAGGTCGAAATTGAGGCAGACGGTGTACGTGTCCTAGTCCGACAGTATGTATCACCAGCGATACAGGGCCCTCCCCCGACACAGGTCGTTGTGGCGGAGTCAATGCCAACTGCCGATGCAGCTCAGCAGAACAACCAACTACCTGACACATCCGAGTCATCACGTGAACCCGAAGTTGTAAGGGGTTCGCCTATACTGTCCCCTACGCCGGGGACTTTTTATGCCAAACCGGCACCGGATGCAGATCCGTTTGTTAAGGTTGGAGATCGCATTCATAAGGGCCAGACCGTGTGTATCATAGAAGCGATGAAGCTGATGAATGAAGTGGAAGCGGAAATGGATGGGACGGTGCTGGAAATCCTTGCCAGTGACGGTGATGCGGTTGAGTACGATCAACCGTTACTGATCGTTGATCCCGCATAATTTGGATCTTCGTATGAAGAAAATTCTGATCGCGAACAGGGGAGAAATTGCTCTAAGGGTGATCCGTGCCTGTAAAGAGATGGGATTGAAGTCCGTAGCGGTCTACTCCAGAGCAGACGAAGATGCCTTGCATGTGCGTTATGCAGATGAAGCGGTGTGTATCGGGCCGGCAGTATCTACGGAGAGCTATCTCAAACCGGACCGAATTATGGCAGCCGCGGAGGTCACAGGGGCAGATGCAATCCATCCGGGGTATGGATTTTTATCTGAAAATGCATTGTTCAGCGCGATCTGCGCAGACCACGATATAAAATTTATTGGTCCTGCCCCGGAAACAATTGCGATTATGGGGGACAAGAGTCGTGCTAGAGATCAGATGCGTGCTGCAGGAGTTCCGGTAATCCCGGGCTCGGATGGAGTCGTACCGTCCTTGGAAGAAGGGAAACGATTTGCGGATTCCATTGGATATCCGGTCATGATCAAGGCCAGCGCAGGGGGTGGGGGCCGCGGGATGCGTGCCGTGATGGATGCTGACGATTTTGAGCTTCATTTTCAGTCTGCACAGGCGGAAGCCAAAGGAGCATTTGGGAATTCTGATATCTATATCGAAAAGCTGATTCAGAATCCACGACACATTGAGATTCAGGTCATGGGGGATGGAAAGGGGAGTGCATTGCACTATGGAGAAAGAGAGTGCTCAATCCAGAGACGTCACCAAAAACTGCTGGAGGAAGCCCCCTCCATTGCTGTAGATGAAGACTTGCGTGCCCGAATGGGAGCTGCAGCAATCGCAGGTGCAGAAGCGGTAAATTACGAAGGCGCGGGTACGGTTGAATTTCTGCTTGATCCAAGCGGTGAATTTTACTTCATGGAAATGAATACGCGGATCCAGGTTGAACATCCGGTCACGGAAGAGGTCACGGGACTTGACCTAATCCAACAGCAGATCCGTATAGCAATGGGAGAAAGCCTCTCCAAATCTGACTCTCCGATCAAAGGGCACGCGATCGAGTGCCGCATCAATGCAGAGGATCCCAGTAAAAATTTCCGACCCTGTCCAGGTAGGATTGAGCAGTTCCATCTTCCCGGAGGTCCAGGAGTTCGGATTGACACACATGTATATGCCGGATATATTATTCCGTCCCATTATGATTCCATGATTGCCAAGCTGGTTACGCATGCGCCGAACAGGGAATGGGCAATCCGGCGGATGCAGCGCGCTTTGGATGAATTCATTTTGGAGGGAGTAGCTACAACGATCCCATTTCACAAAGAATTGTTACAGCATCCCGCATTCCTCTCTGGCGAAATTGATACACATTTCGTGGAGACTCAAATGCTACAGCAGCCACACTGACATAATTCATTAATGAAACTCCCTGAAGAACTGAAATATACCGAGGAGCATGAGTGGGTCCGCGTCCATGCAGACGGGATGAGCGTAACGATTGGGATTACAGATTTTGCACAGGGGGAGCTTGGGGATATTGTGTTTGTAGAGTTGGAACCTGAAGGAGAGACGTTGGAGCAGGGGGATGTATTCGGTTCTATAGAGGCGGTCAAGGCAGTATCGGATCTCTTTCTTCCCGTAAGCGGGACCATCAACCAGCATAACGCAGAGCTTGAGATAAATCCAGAGCTCGTAAATAGTGATCCGTTCGGTGAGGGTTGGATTATTGAAGTCAGTTTGTCTGATCCTACTCAGATTGAATCTCTATTGTCTGCCCAGGAGTATGCTGATCATGTGGCATAAGCTCTTCAGTTTGCATGAATGAGCGAATCATTGTTCTTGATTTTGGGGCGCAGTACACCCAACTGATTGCGCGACGTATACGCGAGGCAGGGGTATTCTCGGAGATTCTTCCCTGCACGACCCCAATTCAGCAGTTAACTGGTGTGCGGGGAATCGTTCTTTCTGGGGGGCCGAGTTCGGTCTATGAAGAGAGAGCACCCCAGTTGGACCCAGAACTTCTTCAACTGCGCCGAGACGATGACTCACCAATGCCCTTGCTCGGGATCTGCTATGGGTTGCAGGTTTTGGTGCATTCAATTGGGGGGAGGGTACAGGCGGCAAAACATCGGGAATTTGGACGTGCTCAGATCAATGTGCTCCACGATGATGATCTTTTGAAAGGGGTTCGAGATGGCTCACAGGTCTGGATGAGCCATGGAGATCTACCCATAGATGTTCCCCAGGGGTATGAGATTATTGCAGATACGAGAAGTGCGCCCATTGCAGCGCTGCGTCATAAAACGCTGCCGCATTATGGTGTGCAGTTTCACCCCGAAGTGGTGCACACCAAGAGTGGCCGCCATATTTTCGAGAATTTTGTCCGCAACATTTGCGGCTGCCGTAGTGAATGGTCGCCGGCATCTTTCTTGGAGCAGAAGGTTACCGAGATCAGGGATGTTGTGGGGAAAGACAATGTGATTTTGGGGCTGTCAGGAGGGGTGGATTCTTCCGTTGCTGCCTGCCTGATTCACGAGGCAATCGGTGACCAACTTACCTGTATTTTTGTCAACAACGGACTACTGCGACATGGTGAATGGGAGACTGTGCAGCAGACATTTCGGGATCATTTCCACATACGCTTGGAAGCAATTGATGCTAGTGAACGTTTTCTAAAGAACCTGCGGGGAATTACGGATCCCGAGCGTAAGCGGGTGGTAATTGGAAACACGTTTGTACATGTCTTTGAAGAGGCTACGTCGGCAATCTCATTTGCACTGGGTGCAAAACCAAGATTCCTGGCACAGGGGACACTTTATCCAGATGTGATCGAAAGCGTGTCGTTCAAGGGACCGAGTGTGACTATCAAGACGCATCACAATGTTGGTGGATTACCGGAAGATCATCCATTCGAGATCCTTGAGCCCTTTCGGGAGTTGTTTAAAGATGAAGTTCGCGAGATCGGCACATTGCTTGGATTGCCAAAAGAGATGATTGGTCGGCATCCATTCCCGGGTCCCGGGCTTGCCGTTCGGATTCTTGGTGAGGTGTGCGATAAAACGTTGGAGCTTGTTCGAGAGGCGGATCGAATATTTATTGAAGAACTGCATACCCAGGGGCACTATACTTCGGTATGGCAGGCCTTCGCAGTTTTACTTCCGGTTCAGAGCGTGGGGGTCATGGGGGATGAGCGTACCTATGAGCAGGTTTGTGTACTTAGAGCCGTGACCAGTAAAGATGGGATGACAGCGGACTGGGCAAAACTCCCCTTGGAGTTTCTGGGACACGTGGCTAACCGGATTGTGAATGAAGTGAGGGGAATTAACCGTGTGGCATACGATATCAGTTCAAAGCCTCCGGCTACGATTGAGTGGGAATAGGCATCAGATGAAAGCGCTCCAGATAGGGATATTGGTTGTTCTGTTCGCGGCTAAATTGGCACCGGTTACGCAGGCCCAGCCAATCAGCACGTCAGATACAGAGCAGGTATTTCAGTCTGCATTGGATGCATTTGAATCAGGAAACTATTTGGATGCTTATGCCCAATTCAGGGATGTATATGAGCGGGAGCGTGTGCAAAAGAAAACGACTGCTGCGTATTTGATGGCAGGGAAGTCGCTTCACCGCCTGGGCGAATATCTTCAAGCAATTCAACTGATGGAGGAGTTTCAGGATCGTTATCCCAACAGTCGCTATTTCGCGGAGTCTGCACGTTTGATTACAGTGGCTCGACGGGAGATACAATATGCTCAGTGGAATGATAATGCAATTCGACTTGGTTTAGCCTTGCCGCTTTCCTCTGGTGAACTGGCGATAACACGATCAATATTTTCTGGAGTTCAATTGGCTGTTGATGCTTACAACCGAAGGAATGAGCAGAAGGTGAAAATTATTTTTAGAAACACCGAAAATACTTCTGGAGGTGCACGTCTCGCAGCAAGTTCATTGGTGGAGGAGGGAGTATCTGCCATCATTGGCCCACTTTTCAGTGAACAGGTACACACTGCTGCTCGCGTGACAGAACAAAATGGAACGGTTTTGATCGCTCCACTGGCCACGGATAAAACACTTACAGAAGGTCGACGCTATGTTTTTCAGGCGAATGCCACACTGGCCGAACGAGGGCGGGCCATGGCGCGTCAGGCGATAGAATACCTGAACCTGGGAGCCGTTGGTATTGTGGAAGAGGCGGGGAATGATGTGAGCAGGGAAATGGCACAAGGATTCATAGAGGAATTGGCGGCAAGCGGCTTAACTCCCAGCTTCACACATAGGATTGGATCGTCCTTCGACTGGTCAAGGCTTCCACAATTGATCGGACGTGATTCGCTCTCGGCTGCGGAAGGAATCTTCTTTTCCGTTTATCATGATGATCAAAGAGAGGCATCCCGCTTTGTCCAGAGCGGGGTAAGCAGTATTCAATCGACGGGGCTTACCCCTTACATACTAGGGCCATCCCCCTGGTTCTCTCTCAATATAGACAGGTTGGGAACAGCGATGAGAGTATTCTATGTTGGTGTTGATTATCAAAATACCAGGATGGAGGCACGCAGGTTTATCCAGGCATACAGGGGGGCCAACGAAGGTGCTGAGCCGGACCAGCTCGCTTACATAGGATATGATATAACCGGGTTACTGTTGGAGAACTTGGGGCAGGGGGCAGACTTGGCAGATCGTCTACTAAATGCACCACTCTATGAGGGGGTGCGGATGCGCATTCAATTCGGAGAGCAGCGACATAACACGGCATTGTATTTGTTTGAGCATACTCCCATTGGGCCACAGCTTGTTCACTAACAGGAACAGAATTGGGCTCATTCGGGTAACCACGCAATGATCCCAGGGGGGAATACGTTTCAAAGTAACGGATTCGCCGACACTGAATTATCGTATTTTTTATGAAAAAATTTTTGATCATCCCATTCCTGCTGCTGGCGGGATGCTCGGGATCTGGCCGTCTTAGCTACGATTCGCCCAGCGATGCGTATGAAAAGGGGTTGTCCTACTATGAGGCTGGTCGCTACAATCGGGCGGCACAGTACTTTCAGGGCGTATTCGATTTTGGGCGAACCCACGAGTGGGCGGCCAATGCGCAACTCTACCTTGCACGTTCGTACCGCAAGAACAGGGACTATATTCTGGCGGCAAGCGAATACACGCGATTTTCGGAGCTTTACAGAGCTGATCCACGGGCCGCAGATGCCGAGTTTGAGCGGGCGATGACATTTTTTGAGAGATCTCCGCAAATTGAACTGGATCAGACAGACACGCGAAGAGGTGTGGAAGTCTTCAACTTATACATCCAGCTTTATTCAGACCATGATTCCGTGGGGGTCGCCATTCAGCGTGTTGGGGAATTGCGACGGAAATTGGCTGACAAGCAATTCCATGCTGCAATGCTCTATGAGCGCCGGGGACTATACCAGGCAGCAGCACTGTCTTACGATGTGGTCTTTGACAAATTTCCTGATACCCCGCTGGCAGATGATGCCCTATTGGGTGCGATGCGATGCTACATAGAATTCAGTGCACAGAGTATTGAAGCACGCCAGCCTGAGCGACTTCAGCAAGCGATCACACACTATCAAAGGCTGCTAGACCTTTTCCCCGAGAGTGAGGTTATGGATGAAGCAAGGGAACTCGGTGACTTGGCGGAGAGGAGACTGGATGAGTTGATCTCGGACAGCCCAACCTTATAGCATGTATCCGATGAAGATGGGGATCTTCGGGGGTAGTTTCAATCCACCGCATATTGCACATTCCATTATTGCTGAGACGATACATTCACAGTTTGATTTGGATCTGGTTTTATGGGTGCCTGCCTATGCTCCGCCTCATAAGTCGACGACTCAGCTCACTCCATATAAAGACAGGCTCGGTATGGTGCGTGTTGCTACGGCAGAGCATTCCTTTTTCCAGGTTTCCGACATAGAGAAAACACTCGATCCGCCGACCTATACCGTACGGATGCTTGGTGCGCTTAGGAAGGAGTATCCTGATGCAGAGTTCAATTTGATTCTTGGGAGTGATAGCCTGGTACATTTTGATACATGGTCACAGCCGGAGGCGATTGCCGAAGAGGCAAAATTATTGGTTTATCCTCGGATGGATTATCCTGTCACGCATACAGCTTTAGCTTTGCCTGACTATTTGTCGGGGCGCGTTGAATTTGCAGATGCTCCGGTCATGTCCTTGAGTGCTGAATATATCCGCAGGAGGCTTTTCGAAGAAAAATCGGTGCGCTATTTGATTCTGGAAAGTGTACGGGGCTACATTAACAAACATCATGTTTATAGGGATGTAACCGGGACCGAGCATCATCTCCGCTTGAGATCATGGGCTTTTTAGACTTTCTCAGGGGCAACCAGCCGCCGCTAATCAAAGATGCCTTGGATGATATCAAGGTTATGCTGGACACGGGGCGCAATTTATTTGCGGCATCAAGCGGGCGATTGTTGGAAAATGAAATTCTTGACGAAGATCTATCGGCGCAGGAAGCTGTGATTTGTAAGCGTGAGCACTCGGTACGTCGGGCCGTACTGGAGCATTTAAATATTGATCCGAAACGGGAGTTGGTCCTATGTATGAAGCTTTTAACTGTTGCACAGGAAGCAGAACGGATCGGACGAATGGGGCGCATTATGGAATCGGCGGCTTTGCTGGCGACTCATCCTCGCATTGGCTCTATTGTGGATGAAATCCGTGAATTGCGGAATCAGACACTTGCACAATTTGATGCTGCCCGAGATTGTTTTTTAGAAGGGGATATACAGAAAGCAAAGGCGGTCCAGGATGAGCAAAAGAAGATCGCGGAAGCATTGAGGGGTATTTTTGACTTGTTGGCCAGTTCGGAATTACCAGCAAACAGAGCTGTAGTATGCACGATTGGTGCCTGTTCAATTGAGCGGGTTGGAGAGCATTTGGCGAGTATTGCCCGTTGCGTAACAGAGCCACTCCATCGTGTTCGGGAAAGAGATGAGGTATAGAGATTTATTGAACCGCCTCATTCAATTGTAAGGGGTCTAGCAAGAATTTGGGGTTAACAGTGTCTGACAATGACTGGTTATATCTACCGAGTGCCGTGTGTGCGGGGCCGACCAGTTGATCCTATTATCTGGCGGGAAAGGCCGGTGCTGGTAATAAACTGGGGGCATGAACACAAGTGAGTGTATACCGCTCATATATTATTCAAGGCATTTTATATTCCAAATTCTGACGTTTTCAGGATGCAAACGGGTTTGTATCCGGTGGACGGGAGACAAAGTACTTTGTCTCCCAAGTTCTGGAGTTTTCGGGAAACAAATGAGTTTGTGCCCCGTGGATGGGAACCAAAACATTTTGTATTCCAAATTATGGGGCTTATTATGCAAACTGTACAAGAGGGTGGGGGCTGCTGAAGCGGTTTAAGTACAAGGGTGTGTGTATTCACATCAAATTGCCGTGCGCCAGACTAACTGGCGCACGGCAATTTGGATCTCAATATCCAAAAGTGGAACTCAAGACCAAAATGAGGTGGTTTGAACCTCAAAAGTGCCGGTTTAGATGGAAAATAGGGGGAAGTTCAGCTATATTTGGTTGAACTCCAAATCGATCATTCCATACGAATCGCGGTAGAACCTTCGGACCTTTACAAACGATCGATATAGTCATGGCACTGACGTACTCAAAAATGATAGAGCTTGGGTCAAAGGCTCCAGCATTTGACCTGCCTCCCAGCAATCCCCAGATTGTCGGGAGTGATATTCTCAGTCTTGAGGATCTGACAGATGGCGCTCCGCTTGCCATTGTATTTATGTGCAATCACTGCCCATTTGTCATCCATGTTGAGGATGCACTGATCCGCGCCGCACAGGTCTGTAAGGACAAAGGCGTGAATCTGGTTGGAATCAGCAGCAATGATGCCACCCAGTACCCGGAGGATTCATTTGAGGCAATGGGGCAGCGTGCAGTGGATAAGAAGTATCCTTTCCCATACCTGTATGACGAATCCCAGTCGGTGGCCAAGGCTTATGGTGCAGAATGTACTCCGGATTTTTTCTTGTTTGATGCGAACCATTGTCTTGCTTATCGGGGACGGTTTGATGAAACTCGTCCGGGAATGGGCCAATCGACCGGAGAAGAATTTCTACAAGCGGTGGACGAACTCTTGAACTTGGGGGTCGTCACAATGCCACAGCGCCCCTCCATGGGCTGTAATATCAAGTGGAAATAATCCAGGACATGGATTGGATTGTGCTATTGCCTCCACTGGTGGCGATTGGTCTTGCATTGTGGACCCGACAGGTCTTTCTGTCATTGGTTGCGGGCCTCTGGGTTGGAACAACCATATTGGCTGGAGGGAACCCACTTGAAGGGTTGGCCCAGATGGCTAATGTGATGGTCGCTGTGTTTGCTGAGCCATCAAACACCGAAATCCTGCTCTTCAGCCTTCTGGTCGGAGGATTGATTGCATTAGTACAGGTTTCGGGGGGAGTCGCAGCTTTTGTGCACGTTGTGCAGAAAGCGGGACTTGCAAAGACGCGTAGGGGAGTGGAGTTACTTGCCTGGTTTACGGGTCTTCTCATTTTTGTGGAATCCAGCATTACATCCCTGGTTGTAGGTACACTCAGTCGACCATTTTTTGACCGTCTGAAGCTGCCACGGGAAAAACTGGCGTACTACTGTGATGCGACCAGCGCTCCTGTATGTATGGCAATTCCTCTTAACGGCTGGGGAGCATTCGTGTTGGGGTTATTACTGGTTCAAGGATACGAAGCGACTGCAGTGAATACGTTAGTTGCTGCGTTGCCCTACAATTTTTTTTCAATTCTGGCCATCTTATTTGCACTACTGCTTGCTCTGACCGGATGGGGATTCGGACCAATGCGCAGGGCGGAGCGTCGGGCGGCTACGACCGGGCAGTTGGTTCGCCCTGGATCCAGTCCAATGATCGCAGATGAGGTGGCTGGTTTGGAGCCGATTCATCCAGACCGGGGTCGGGTTTATGATTTTTTGATTCCGATCTCTGTAATGATAGGTATGATCTTTGTTAGCCTCTACGTGACCGGGAACGGTAATCTGATGGAGGATAATGGCTCAACTGCGGTATTGTGGGCTGTAGGAATTGCGGTAATGGTAGCGATAGTCATTTATATGATTCCACGCCAGGGGAAAATACTGTTAACTCCCGCAAAATCCACCGATTATGTCATCAAAGGAGCATCAGGTTTGGTTGGCGTGGTTGCGCTTTTAGTTCTGGCTTTTGCGCTCGGCAAGGTTTCACGTGACTTGGAAATGGGGCCCTACATTGTTTCGATTTTGGGAGAGGACATCTGGACTTGGTGGCTGCCGGCGTTGGTCTTCGCCATGGGATGTGTTGTATCCTTCACTCTGGGGTCATCGTGGACCGCGTTCGCAATTCTGATTCCTCTGGCATTGCCATTGGCTGCGGGGCTGGGAATCTCTGAGCCACTTATGCTCGGGGCGATCCTTTCAGGAGGTGTCTACGGAGATCATGCATCACCGCTATCGGACACATCGATCATATCTTCAATGGCCTCTGCGTGTGATCATGTCGACCATGTGAATACGCAATTGCCTTATTCTGCACTCATTGCAAGTGTATCATTTTGTGCGTTTCTGGTCGCTGGAATTTTGGCCTGACTACCAGGTGCGTTTGATCACGCGTTCAAGGGGCTCATTATTGCGATAGGGACTTCGTTCGGGGAGGTGATAGGTATCTCCAGGGCTCAAAAAATAATAATGGCCTTCCCCCTCAATCATGTGCTGTCGATCATAGATCACGACATAGGAAGCTCCGATCACTTCAAACCAGTCCTGCTGTACGACAATGGCGGTGTTCTCATCAATTCCAATGCCAAGTAGCTCAGGGCGAGCATGGAGGATTTCAAGGAGGTCCCACTGGCGATTACGTCGTAGCAGATGTTGGTCAATGGCTGTGTTTTGCATAAAACCAAAGCCGTCTTCATGATCTCCCATCATGATGGTATTTGTCTTGGTGTCCCCGCGTGCGAGGTAGGATCCCTGGATTGTAGCTCCGGCTGACGATCCACCAATGACCCCTCCTCTTTCCAGGAGTTCCCACAAAGCTTCCTCGGTTTTTGTATTCAGATAGGAGTCTGCAAGGCGCCACTGGCGGCCGCCAGTGAACCACACCCCATTTGCCTCATGGATCACCTGAACAAAGGAATCGGCATTTGCAGTAGCTCTGTCCCGGGTATGTAACAAGGTTACGTTCGAGACTCCCCGTACCCGGAGTGATTGAAGTCCACGAAAATCGACACTGAATGAGTCAGATGCACTTGCTGTGGGAATCACGACAATGTGGCTTTCAGGGCCACCGGCTAATTCTACGAATCGGTCAAGTATTTCTGGATCCAATATTCCCCCACCCGCAATCACCAAAGAACCGTTTTGTAGAGATTGTGCCTGTACCTGTCCGACGAGTAATGCAAATAGGATGAGACAGCTGCGGATCAGGGATTTCATGTCAGTTTGCAAATATGTGGCGAACAAATTCTCGAATGAGATTATTGGATTCCGGTGTTTCCCGAAGTGTTTTGACCAGTTCATCCACGGGTATACCTAGAATGCGTTTCGTGTACGCGGGATAGGACACTAACCTCTGGATCAACAAATCTTTTTTCAGTTCTGAATGAAACTGAGTACAGTAAAGTGGAGCATCGGGCATGCAGAATGCATGATTTGCTACGAGCGGGGTTTCGGCTAGGTGAACCGCATTTTCGGGGAGTTGCACAACGGTATCCTGATGTCCTACATGCGCCCAGAACATAGTTCCCAGTCCACTGAAGACGGGGTCGTCCATTCCCTGAGGTGTGAGCATGAGTTGCAGAGTGCCTAGTTCGGCAAGTTGCGGGTCAGTAATCACAGAACCGCCGAGGGCTGCAGCCATGGCCTGAAATCCCCAACAGGATGCAAAAACCGGTTTGCGTTTCGCGTACAATAAGCGCATCGCATCCAGTGCCCGATCCAGCCATTCTCCTCCTTCAGGAACCGAGTAATCACCAGATCCCCCGATCAATACCATATCTGCCTTACGTAGAGCCTCCGGTTGAGGTGGGTCATTGATTAAATCAATCGCGGTGATATGCTCTGGAGGGCTGTCAATTGATTCCGCAAATGCAGCCACTTCGTTAATACGCATCGGGTCATCCGGTTTGCGTATCTGGAACAGCAGAATATTCAACTTTGAAATACACATCAACTGGAGGGCAACAGCAGGCCCGTTGAACCCATCAAAGCCCTTTCATGCTCCCACATGACTTCCTTGATTTGGAGGACAGGAAGCCTAGTGATCATGTGCATGTGGACTCCCATGATGGTGCTCATGAAAAACTACGTGCAAGAGAGAGCCAGCTACGAATGCTTGAAATAGATCACTGCCAGTGAATCCATGTGGTAAGATGTCTGCCAGGAAAAATCCAGCCAGTGTAGTGGAGAGAAGTCCGGCAATACCAATTATGGCGATAGGCAGACCATAGCGAGGATACAAGATCCACCAGACCATGAGTCCCACGGCAAGGCGGTGGACAGCGAGAGGGATGATGATGGTTGATGAATCTGTATTCAGGCTAGAGCCTTCCAAAAGAGCATGCAGTCCCAGTCCAAGAAAACCGAAAATCACAGATAATGCTTCCGTCTTTGGAGCAATATTATGAAAGATACGCTCTATTCCAATTGGTATCAGAAGCCCCAATACCATGACACCCAAGAGAACTAAGATACCCCCGGGGGCCCAGCCATTATGTTCGACCTGATGTCCCAAGACTTGAGTCAATATCAGAAGAGGGACCACCACATACATAGAACGGTCAAATGTCTTGGTGAGCCTTGGATTATCATGCAATACCGGGTAAAGGAGTACTCCGATAACCGGTGCGGCTAGTGCATAGAGAAGAAGTTCCATCCAGCGGCTATGTTATATCAAGGGGATGCATATGAAAGGCGTACTTGTACAGATCGCACACTCACGTGAAATAAGACAGGTGGTTATAAGCACGAGATCAATCGTTGCCGGCAATCCATAAAATAATTCGGCAAATTCAGGGAATTATAATGGTGAGTTCTCGAGACGGTTTACTGCAGATCAGTGTCAAGCAATCCCGGCTAATCCAGCAACATTCTGTTGGGTCGTTTTCGATCAATTCTTCCTCCGTTGGGTTTATACCAAGACAGGTTCCTCACTGATCCTTGGGGATGCCCTGATGTGTCATTGTCTAGGAGACACGGGTTCATCTGTACAGGTATTAGCCTGCGTAATTGGACAACTTGAATGCGGCTTGAGTTACAGGAAGGAATCGGGGACGCAGCATAGTTTGGTCAGCTAACCTGCTTCCCTTAGCAAGGCATATCATGTTTACAAATTGATATTCCATACGAAAGAGACAATATATCATGAATCACCGGATCGTGTCTCTTATTGCAAGTGCGACAGAAATCGTATGTGCCTTAGGGTTTGAATCAAGACTTGTCGGTAGGTCTCATGAATGCGACTACCCACAGACGGTTGAGCAGATACCCGTATGCTCATCTTCAAAGATCCTGACAGAATCCTCCAGTGCCGAGATTGACGACCAAGTTCGAACGATTGTCGGAGATGGCCTGTCTGTGTACAAAGTTGATTCCGAATTGTTAGACAAAATCTCGCCCAGTGTCATTATTACGCAAACCCAGTGTGAAGTCTGTGCTGTAAGCCTTAGTGATGTAGAAAAAGCTGTGTGCGAATTGGTGAGTTCGGCACCGACAATTGTTTCGCTTGAGCCAATGTCCCTCAGCGATGTTTGGACAGATATCCAGCGTGTAGCCGATGCTCTGGGTGATCCAGGAAAGGGCGAAGAGCTTGTTTCAAGTCTTCAGAGTCGGCTTCAATCACTGCGTACCAAAGCGCAAAAAATACCCCACCGGCCCAGAATAGCATGTATTGAGTGGACTGAGCCACTGATGATCGCGGCCAACTGGGTTCCCGAACTGGTAGACTTTGCTGGAGGGAGCAGTCTCCTTAGTAGGCCGGGAAATCATTCAGAATACTTTTCGCTGGACGAGCTTGCCGCGTCTGAGCCCGAAATGATTGCCATCATGCCTTGCGGATTTGACGTTGACCGTTCTTTACGCGAGATGACATCACTTGCCTCAAGCCCTCAATGGAAGAATCTCCCCGCCGTACGGAATGGGCGGGTCTATGTCACGGACGGCAATCAGTATTTTAATCGCCCTGGTCCGCGGGTTGTAGAATCAGCAGAGATTCTCTCAGAATGTTTGCATCCGGGTCATTTTGATTTTGGGCATCAAGGAGTGGGGTGGATCCACTGGAGTCCGGACTGAATCTCAACTGGCAGTCATTCATGCAGTGATCAGGCCTGTATCTGCAGCGTATAGAGGCGAATTTTCTCCGAGACTCAATCGCGACGCTGTTTGAGAGACAGCCCTGAAGGTTACGGTGCTCATCATCCAACAAACTGCCCCAGATTAATCCTGGATCAGTTGGATATGGGGAAATGGGATTTCGATCCCCGCTTCATTCAATGCTTTTTTAATGGCTTCGGTATAGTCGTAGATAATCTGGCGTTCATCTTTTGGATTCTCTACGTACACCCATAAATTCAAATCAACACTGCTGTCATTTAAGCTGGTTACCACGACTCGTGGTTCGGGATCTTCCATTAAGCGGGTATCATTCCTTGTGGTTTCGAGAATGACACGGCGAGCTTCTTGCGGCGACTCTTTGTAAGCGATGCCGAAAGGGATCTCAATTCGAAGAGCACCAGCAATAGTGTGATTCAGGATTTGCTCATTGGCCATCTGCTGATTGGGTATGACCAAGACTTCATTCTTGGGTGTTCGCAGGCGCGTTGTACGAAGCGTAATATTTTCAACCACGCAGTAGGTGCCATTGACGATCAAGGTGTCACCAATTCGGAAGGCCTTATCGGTCAGAATACTGACCCCCGACAGGATATTCTCAACGGTATCTCGAGCTGCAAAACCGAACGCGATACCTGCAACCCCAATACCAGCGATCAGTGCAGCAGGATCAATCCCCAGGGTCTGTAAGACGGTAATGGCAATAAGAATAATAGAAAGGAGCCGGAATGCTTGTAATACCAGCGTTTGTAGACCCGCCTGCACTACGTTACTTCGTTTTAGGATTCGGTGAAGTAGATTGTACAGGACTCGATAGGCTGTATAGAAAATAACTAGTACAAGCAAGGCCCCTGCTGCTGTGGGTGCCAGTCCTGTTACCCAACTTGCGATTTGTGTAACGACATCATTCCAGGCTTCAGAGAATCGGCCCTCAGAAACGAGAGTGCCCGCGTCCACGAAAACTTGGGGGAGTGTCCCGCTTACTTCCGTGGTGGTGTCTACCTGCGGAGGGGCAATGGTACTCAAGGTGGTATCAGCAACCTGCACCGTGTCCGTAACTTGTGTATTTTCCGGTACGACCTGCATCAGTTGAGCAGTCTTGCTGCAGTCATTGTGTTTTTAAGGAGCATCGCTATGGTCATTGGGCCTACACCACCCGGGACGGGGGTAATATAACCCGCAATTTTTGATGCCGTTTCGAAATCTACATCACCGGTAAGTCGATACCCTCGGGCATGTGTAGGGTCGTCCATACGGTTGATTCCCACGTCTATGACGGCTGCTCCAGACTTAATCATCTCTGCGGTCACAAAGTGTGCACGGCCAATTGCGGCTACGAGGATGTCTGCCTGGCGGCAGACTTCGGGCAGATTTTGTGTCCGGCTATGGCAGATTGTAACGGTTGCGTTGTTTTCTTTTCGCAGTAGTAGGCTTCCGAGTGGGCGTCCAACCAAGCTGGATCTCCCAAGAATGACAGCATGCTTTCCTTCAATGTCAATATTTGCCCGACGCAATAGTTCCACAATTCCTGCCGGTGTACAAGGCACGAAACCTGGAAGGTCGGCAGCCAATCGACCAGCATTTACCGTGTGCAAGCCATCGACATCTTTATTCGGATTTAATGCGGAAATCACACGTGATGCATCAAGATGGCCGGGGAGCGGTAATTGCACAAGGATACCGCTCACATGAGGGCTGGTATTTAAATCATGGATGACCTCGAGAAGAGCTTCCTCAGAGATATTCTCATCAAATTTCAAGGTGTCGCCTGCAATGCCAACGTTCTGGCTGGCTTTTATTTTTCCTCGCACATACGAAGCCGATGCAGGATTATTACCAACAAGCACCACTGCAAGGTAGGGGGGAGCATGTCCTTTTGAGGTCCATGCAGCAACTTCATGACGTACTTCTTCGCGTACATCAGCTGCAATTGCTTTTCCATCAATGAGTATCGCCACGGTAGGTATAAGTTTGGTTCTGCTGTATTTTGCAGGGGCCGAGATCTTGTCGCGTCCCAGTCTCGGACTATCGGCTCATGACGGCATCAAGCCTTGGCTCACTTCTACGATGGGCAACGATATGTGTTTTTATGTCATTCCAGTACACCCTGGGCCTTGGCAAAGGCCGAGTCGGAATGTTATCAGCTTTAGACGCGACCGATTGGGCCGACAGAGACGGGACAGGGATATAACTCTGTCCCATCGTGAAGGGATTGCCGTATTTTTTGATTCGACAGAGCTGGATTTGCTATCCGTTAATTGCTGATCGCTGAAGAACCAAGAGCGTTACATCATCTTTCAGAGGTCTTCCCGCGCGCCAGGCAATGCCGCCTTTTCGGATATGGGCGATAATTTCGCTTGGAGAGCGGGCACCTGCTTCGGCGAAGATCTTTCTGACTCGATCCAGTTGCAGCATTTCGCCACACGGACTCTGTAGATCCAGGAGACCATCACTCATGAAGAAAACAGTATCTCCAGGGTTGAGGGAGATCTCTAATTGTTCATAGGGGAAATCGGTATAGCTGCCCAGGGGCATTCCTTTGAGAACAACATCCTCTACCGTTTGGGTTTCGGATCGGTACATAAGGAGTGGAGGCATGCCAGCACCCACAAGCTGAAGTACGCCTTGATGATAGCGTGCCAGGGTGATGTGCATGTAGGTGCTTCGAAGGTTCACACTTTTGATGGTTTTTGACATGCGCCGGATAAGGCCCAGAAGATCGGAATCATCTGCCGAGTCCTTAAAGAGTGCCTTGGTTGCAATCACCATCATCCCCGCAGTTGTGCCATGACCGGTTGCATCGCCGATTGCCATGGTCAGAACTCCGTCGTCGGAGAGGGAGAAATCATAATAATCCCCACTGAGTTCGGTCGCAGTTTTCAGGAAAGCATCGATTTTCAGTTCCGGGTGGGCAGGAATTCTTGTAGCAAGCATTTCCTGCTGCGCCTGACGTGCTGTATCCAGCTCACTGGATTTGCGGATATAATCGTCTTTGACCTGATCCGGGAATCCCTTGTATTCAATAAAATCATCAACTCCCGCCTCATTGTAGCGCAGGATGATCTGCCGAACAAAGTCCTTGCTATACCCGGTAACGTCAACAATATCACTGACGACTTTACCTTGGCTTTTCAGGTAAATCACCTGCCAGTGAGTCCGTGCTAAGGCACCTGTAGTCTGGCGGTAACGATCAAATATTTTCTGACCAGAGAGGTGATTCGCTAGAGGAATTACCTCCTCTGATTTAGGGGAGTCAAGTGTATCAATCATTGTATAGACCCAGCGAAGGCACTTATACACAAAAGTAATGACGTATACGGTATGCATCCATCATAGGTCTCGGTTCACCAAAAATTAATCAAGTGAGCAGCACGGACACCAGATTTGTTACGCAGTGAGTTTGTGAGCTCTAATAATAGGACAGAGTCTGTATCTCTGCAGCCCGGTAGAGATTGGATTTTAGTTGAATCGGTGAGAGAGGTATGATGAGTCACATGTCCCCAAGTCCGAAGCCATGTATGTCGGACACAGGAAGTTGCAGGATTGGTGGATCCTAAAAGATCAACGAATCAAGGTACAGTGAGGGCAATCAGCCCGCAATCAAATGCTCGGGTGCAAGAATTCCATGCACTTGACCGGTAGATGATGACGGGAAGTCTGGATGTAATCAAGTCCAGACCTCCCGCCATAGATTGAGCTTAAGGACTAAGTGAGAATCCGAAGACCAGGTAGGTCTTCTCAGTCGCTGGATTCATGATGTAAGCAGCACTAAGCGGCAATGCAAAGTTGTCGGTTATTTGCAAGTCTTTACTCGCAGATAGGCCCAAATTGACCACAGATGCCCCTTCTACTCCATAGAATCCACTCTCTCCAGCCACTAGGCCAAGTGTAAATCCTAATTCAACATCAGCGACCGTGAACGGTATTGCACCTTCAAGGTAGAGCGAATTGTCTGGATCGTTATGAGCCATAAATGCAGCTGTAATGGTTAAAGGGAAGGATTCTGAAAGGGTCACAGCTCCCATGAGTTCAATCCAGTGTGCACCCTCACCGTCTCCGTCGAAATTGAGCCATTTGCCAGCTTCTCCGTCACCACTGGGGAAATAGTAGTCTGTGATTGTCAGATCAAAGCTTGCAGAGGCACCAAGGCCGATGCTGTATGTGGCGTAGAGGTCATGTTCATTGGCATCAGCGCCGTCAGAACTAATCGAATAGGATCCCCAGGATCCCAGTTCAAAATTTCCCGCGCTCAGCGCAAGGCCAGGTTGGACACTAAAAGAATCACCGAAGTCATAACCACGCCATACATAGCGGTTAAAGAAATCTGCGCCAAAGCTGACCGATTGAGCATGGGTGAGCATGGGCGTGAACATCAAGAGGCTAAGTAATGCAAGTGAAAGAAAAGAGAAGCGCTTTGTCATTAGTTCCTTAGATGGTTAAGGTTAAAAAGAAAGAGGCTGACTCGCATTTGAGTCGTCTCAGAGGGCTGCCATTTCAGCAGCAAAATCTCTGGTAAATACTCTGAGTCAGGTGTCAACATAAGCATCGACCGGGGCAAAAATCCCCGATAGGCCAATGAAATTGAGGGAAAATTCGATGGATTTTGCATGAATTTATCTTCCATGAATAAAATCATTGACTATATAATAACGAATTTTTCATAAAAAATCTGCAATAATTAAGGACAATATTCAATTATACAGAAATTATTAAGGAAAGTATACAGATTTTCCGGTATTAGGTTTCATCTGCAATGAAAAGTTTTAGGAAATTAACTGAAAAATCGTTTAATTATATAAGGAGATAAAAAGAGATTTACGAGAAAAATCAGATCTGGGCAATGCATGGTCAGTTCTGAAAAAGGTGATACGGATGATGAAACAGCAAGGATTATATGATCCTGCATTTGAGCATGACGCGTGTGGGGTTGGACTCTATTGTCGCGTAGATGGAACGCCCTCACACAATGTTGTGGAAAAGGGACTCCGGATACTTATGGATTTGGATCATCGGGGGGCATGCAGTTGTGATGAAACGACCGGAGACGGTGCCGGAATTCTTGTGCAGTTACCACATGAATTCTTTGAGCATGAGATTCCATCGTTGCCCGAGCCAGACGATTATGGGATAGGGATGGTATTTATCCCCCCTCAACATCAGGTGGCATGCAAGTCGTTGATGGAGGATATTGCTAAAGCAGAGGGTATCAGATTTATAGGCTGGAGGCGCGTTCCTGTGAGGTCAGAGATGATTGGCCCAGGTGCCAGGATGACAGAACCTGAAATTTGGCAGTGCTTCATTGAGCGAAGCAAAGAAGTCGCGCTTGATGCATTTGAACGTCAACTCTATGTACTTCGGAAAATATTTCAGCGACATGTCCTGCAGAGGCAGCTTAGCGGCTGTTACATCGCAAGTATGTCAACCCGAACCATGGTTTACAAGGGCATGCTTACGCCCAGACAAATCACGGAATACTACCCGGACCTGAGTTCCCTGCGTTTCAAGAGCGCACTGACCATTGTGCACTCGCGTTTTAGCACAAATACCTTTCCCGAATGGTCTCTGGCACAGCCATTCCGCTTCCTGTGCCACAACGGGGAGATTAATACACTTCGAGGCAACATCAATCAGATGCGTGCAGGCGAGGTCATGTTCAGAAGTGATCAATTTGGAGACGATACCCGCAATCTTGTGCCGGTTATTCGTGAAGGGGGTAGTGATTCAATGGCCCTTGATAATGCGTTGGAATTACTCTATCACACGGGCCGGTCACTTCCGCATGCAATGATGATGCTCGTTCCAGAGGCATGGGAGCGGGCCGAGGAAATGGCGGATGAGAAACGGGCGTTTTATCAGTACCACAGCAATCTGATGGACCCCTGGGATGGTCCGGCGACGCTTCCGTTCACCGATGGTCGATATGCAGGAGCACTGCTGGATCGGAATGGATTGCGCCCCTCCCGCTATACCATCAGCAAGGATGGTTATGTCGTTTTAGCATCTGAGACCGGGGTCGGTGAAATCGCTGAATCCAATGTGCTCAAGAAAGGTCGGCTTAAGCCTGGACGGATGTTCCTGATTGACCTGGAAGAGAGGCGCATTATTGATGATGAGGAAATTAAATCTCGCATTTGCTCAAGAGCCCCGTACCGTATTTGGTTGAATAACCATCAACGCACGCTGGATTCTCTTCCACCGACCGAGCCCAAAGCCATGGAGGGCTCACTGCTTTCCAGACAGCAGATGTTCGGATATACGCTGGAAGATCTACGTCTGTTAATGGGTCCGATGGGACAAAGCTCAAAAGAGCCCTTGGGGGCAATGGGCAATGATACGCCGTTGGCAGTGCTTTCTGATCGGCCTCGATTACTCTACGATTACTTTAAGCAACTCTTCGCGCAGGTTACGAACCCTCCGCTGGATGCGATTCGGGAGTTCATGGTCACATCATTGGCACTGAATCTGGGAAGTAGTGGAAACCTCTTTAGCGAGAGTGCTCGGCATTGCGAAAAATTAAGGCTCGAACAGCCAATACTGACCGAATCAGATTTGGAGTCCATTGAAACAGGGGTTTCCGGTGTCCAGACTCTCAATATGTGTTTTCAGTCTGGCGAGCTTTCCATGGCATTGGAGCGACTCCAGGAAGAGGCTGCCGAGGCAATCAGTCATGGTGCCAGTCTGATCGTGCTGTCTGATCGGGAGGCAGGAGAAAATCAGCTACCCATACCGGCTCTATTAGCCACGGGGGCAGTTCATCACCACTTGATCAAAAAAGGGCTGCGACTTCGTTGTGGGCTGATTGTTGACAGCGGTGAACCGCGAGAAGTGCATCATTTTGCCATGCTGATTGGGTATGGCGCGGAGGCAGTCTGTCCGTATGTAGCGTTATCCAGTGTACGGCAGATGGTCCGTAAGCAGGTGCTCGCTGAGATTTCTGAACCTGAAGCAGAGGCCAGCTATATCAAAGCCATCGGATATGGACTCCTGAAGGTAATGTCCAAGATGGGAATTTCGACACTGCAAAGTTACCGGGGGGCTCAGATCTTTGAGGCGGTTGGAATCAGCTCTGAAGTGGTGGAACAATATTTTTGCGGCACCCCGTCACGAATTGGAGGCATTGGCCTTGATATTCTTGCCAAAGAAGTAAGGATGCGCCATGAGCGTGCGTTTCCACGCAAGCAAGTAACCGGAGTTTATCATCTGGATGTCGGGGGGCAATATCAGTGGCGTCGAGGAGGAGAGCGGCATGCATTCAGTCCAACTGCAATTGCAAATATCCAGGAAGCTGCTCGGACCAACTCCCATACTTCCTATAAAGCCTTTTCGGACGAGATCAACAAAGGTGCTGCAAATACCCTCAGGGGGCTTTTGACCTTTGATTATTCGAAAGCCAAGCCTGTGGATTTAGACGAAGTGGTGCCGTGGACTGAGATCGTTAAATCTTTCAAGACCGGTGCCATGTCCAATGGCTCTATCAGTGGCGAGACACATGAGGCATTAGCAATTGCGATGAATGCCATTGGGGGTAAGAGTAATACCGGTGAAGGAGGTGAGGGGCCGGATCGGTACGGGTACGACAATCCTCGGCGAAGCCGGATTAAGCAGGTTGCTTCCGGCAGGTTTGGGGTGACGATAGAGTATCTGGAAAGTGCTGACGAGATTCAGATCAAGATCGCCCAGGGAGCTAAGCCAGGAGAAGGTGGACAGCTTCCCGGCAAAAAGGTGTATCCCTGGATTGCGAAGCTCAGACACTCTACCCCCTATGTCGGTCTGATCTCTCCCCCTCCGCATCATGATATTTACTCAATCGAGGATTTGGCGCAGTTGATTCATGACTTAAAGAATGCAAATTCGAATGCACGAATCAGTGTTAAGCTTGTATCCGAAGTTGGCGTGGGAACCGTTGCAGCAGGGGTAGCGAAGGGGAAGGCAGATGTCGTGCTCATAAGTGGAACAGATGGGGGAACGGGTGCCTCTCCAAAGACCTCAATCATGCATGCAGGTCTGCCCTGGGAGCTTGGGCTTTCGGAGACGCATCAAACACTTGTGAACCATGGATTGCGTACACGCATCATCGTTGAATGTGATGGGCAAATGAAAACGGGCAGAGATGTTGCAGTTGCGGCACTGTTGGGCGCAGATGAATTCGGTTTTGCAACAGCACCGCTCGTAACACTTGGGTGCATCATGATGCGCAAATGCCATCTCAACACCTGCCCTGTGGGAATTGCCACACAGGATCCAGAGTTACGCAAAAAATTTTCCGGGCAACCGGAGCATGTCGTGAATTATTTGCATTTCGTGGCTGAAGAACTCCGTGGAATCATGGCCAAACTAGGGGTTCGGACACTCTCAGAAATGTGTGGGCGTGTAGATTTACTCAAGCCACGACGGGGGATCATGCACTGGAAAGCCCACCATTTGGATCTATCTCGAATCCTCGTACATCCTGAGGTGCCTGAGAGATTGCAAGAGTTCGCTACTACTGAGCAGGACCATGGCCTGGAACACGCACTTGATCATGAACTGATCGCATTGGCCAAGCCTGCGCTGGAAAAACGCAAACCTGTGGTTGCCGACATTCGAATCAGAAATACCAATCGTACCGTTGGCACCATGCTAAGCCATGCACTGGCACAGCGTTTTCGGGGGAATCCGTTAGAAGACGATACGATCACCTTCAATTGCAGTGGCTCCGCAGGACAGAGCTTTGCAGCTTTTGCTTGCAAAGGGGTGACGTTTAATATCCAGGGAGATGCGAATGATTATTTCGGGAAGGGACTCTCTGGTGCGAAACTGATGATCTCTCCACCACCAGAGGCGACCTATAAACCTCACAAGAACATCCTTATCGGTAATGTTGCCTTTTACGGTGCTACCAGTGGAGAGGCATATATACGGGGAGGAGCAGGGGAGCGCTTTTGTGTAAGGAATAGTGGTGTTCATGCTGTGGTTGAGTCCGTTGGAGATCATGGCTGTGAATACATGACAGGAGGTCGTGTCGTTGTTCTTGGGGAAACGGGGCGAAATTTTGCCGCTGGAATGAGTGGGGGCATTGCTTATGTGATTGATGCTACACGGGAGTTCAGAAACGTGCGATGTAACATGGAATCGGTTGAGTTACTGAAAATGGATCAGCAGGAGAGTATCCTTGAACTGCGGACGATGATTGAGAATCATTTTCGGTATACGGAGAGCCGTGCAGCACAATGGGTTCTAGAAAACTGGGAGATCGCCTTGGCCGATTTTGTGCAGGTCATGCCTGTTGAGTACCGGAATGCACTAGAGCGCTTGGCCAAAGAGGAAAAATCCTTGGCGATTGCAGCATAATTGGCATGGGGAAGACGACAGGATTTATCGAATATCAGCGTGAGCTGCCTGCACATCGTCCGGTCAAAGAGCGGGTGAAGGATTGGCGTGAAGTGTACACTCCATTTAGTGAGCGTCGGCTGCAGCGACAGGCGGCCCGCTGTATGGACTGTGGAATACCATTCTGCCAATCGGGATGTCCCTTGGGCAATGTCATTCCTGACTGGAATGATCTCGTCTATCGGGGTGATTGGAAGGCAGCCTACGAGCGGTTGAGTGCGACGAATAATTTCCCAGAGTTTACGGGGCGGATTTGTCCTGCACCTTGCGAGACCGCTTGTGTTTTAGGAATCATTGATGATCCGGTCACGATTGAGCGAATTGAGCAGGAGATTATTGAGTATGCATTTCGATCGGGCTGGGTAAAGCCAGAACAGCCGATGCGAAGGACTGGGAAAAAGGTAGCGGTAATCGGGTCTGGCCCTGCTGGATTGGCTGCTGCAGATCAGTTAAATCGTGCAGGACATCGCGTAACGGTATTGGAGCGGGATGATCGGATCGGCGGTTTATTACGATATGGCATTCCAGATTTTAAGCTGGAGAAGTGGGTCCTTGATCGCCGTATTGATGTGATGAAGAAAAGTGGAATCCAGTTTATCACCCGTGCGGAAGTAGGAGGATCGTATGCCTGCTCAAGGCTACGCGAATTCGATGCGGTGGTTGTATGTACGGGAGCGACGAAGCCGCGAAATCTTCCCGTTCGCGGTCGAAAATTTGAGGAAATCCATTATGCATTTGACTACCTGCGTCAACAGAACAAGCTTAATGAGGGAGATGATTTGGTACGGGAAGACATCGAACATATCAATGCCGCTGGCAAAGATGTAATCGTGATTGGTGGAGGGGACACTGGAAGTGATTGTGTGGGTACTGCGAATCGGCAGGGAGCAAGGTCAGTTACGCAATTCGAACTGCTACCGACACCTCCAGATACGCGACCGACGCACCAACCTTGGCCCTATTATCCAATGGTTCTGCGGACCAGCTCTTCCCATCAAGAAGGTGCAGATCGCCACTGGAGTGTTATGACGAAAGCGTTTGAAGGTAAGAACGGGCAGGTGAAGAGCCTTCAAACGGTCCGTGTGGAGCTTGACGGTCGAAAAATCATCGAACATCCAGAAACACGAAAGCATTGGCCTGCCGATCTTGTACTTCTCGCAATTGGGTACACTGGTCCAGAGACGGAGGGGATTGCAGGCCCACTTGGACTGAAGTTGGATCACAAGAGCAATTATAAGACGGGGAGTGATTATCAGACCAGTGTGCCGGGTATTTTTGCAGCAGGTGATGCACGGCGTGGTCAATCTTTGGTGGTTTGGGCGATCAGTGAAGGTCGCGAGGCTGCCCGTCATGCAGACGCATTCTTATCTGGATTTATTGCGCTCCCGACAAAGGGAGCAGGAGATCTGCCACGCAGGTGATCTGAGGGCTCGCAAAACATTACATTTCGTGAGGATCCCCCGCACACATCCATACCTTTGATCGTTCTCATCGTCACCAGATACGCCGATCATTGCCGTTTCGCCACCAGATCGAATAAAAAATGATTGATATTACCCGTCATTTTTGCAAGATCTGGTCTGGTTTTCTCAAAGGCGTAAGTGGGGATTTATGCTTTTTTGGGGAATTATCAAGTTTTTTTTCGAAAAGCTGGAACTTTTCCCAAAAAAGTCGTATTATTGTCTCAGTTGACACGATGTCCGTGCAGCTCATCGAGAAGGGTGGAGGGTTCAGGCCCTATGATACCCTGGCAACCCCCCACGAGGTTTGGACCCCTCGTGCGGAAGGTGCCACTTCCTGCCCTGCGTTTGCAGGGATAGATGAGCGGAAGGGCCTGAGTTGATTTCTAACTCGCAGTCCAGCCTTTTCCGTCATCCCACCTGGAAGGGGCTCCATGGGAAAAGTCAGTTTCTTCTTGATAAGGGTTCGGCGTTGTGCATTACCCTTAACTAACGAGACTTAATCTCATGTCACAGAACGGTCAATCTCTTCATTTCGAAACGCTTCAGGTCCACGCAGGGCAAGAACCGGATCCGGCAACAAATGCACGTGCGGTTCCGATTTACGCCACAACCTCGTATGTCTTTAATGACACGGACCATGGAGCGAATCTTTTCGCGCTCAAGGAGTTCGGGAATATCTACACACGGATTATGAATCCGACGAATGATGTTTTCGAAAAACGAATTGCTGCACTTGAGGGCGGTTTAGCAGCCCTGGCTACTTCCAGTGGGCAGGCAGCGCAGTTCCTTGCTCTGTCCACATTGGCAGAAGCTGGTGACAATATTGTTTCATCCAGCTATCTTTACGGCGGGACGTATAACCAGTTCAAGGTCACATTGCCCCGACTGGGGATCAGTGTACGATTTGCAAATGGAGACAATCCCCGCTCCATTGAGGCACTGATTGATGATCGCACAAAGGCAATCTATCTTGAAACGATAGGTAACCCGAAGTTCAATGTACCGGATTTCGAGGCAATTGCCGAAGTAGCGAAGCGAAAAGGTATCCCACTGGTCGTAGATAATACATTTGGAGCAGCGGGCTATTTATGCCGTCCGATAGAGCACGGTGCTGATATTATCGTTGCCAGTGCGACCAAGTGGATTGGTGGTCATGGCAATACGATTGGTGGAGTCATTGTTGATGCGGGCACATTTCCCTGGGATAATGGACGGTTCCCAAGCTTTACCGAGCCATCTCCATCCTATCACGGGCTCAGTTTCTGGGATGTTTTTGGTCCACAGGGAGTGCTGGGGGCAAATTTAGCATTTATCCTACGCGCCCGTGTTGAAGGACTACGCGATATTGGACCCTGCCAGAATCCTTTCGGGTCATTTCTGCTACTTCAGGGCCTGGAAACACTGTCACTTCGTGTACAGCGCAGTTGCGACAATGCTCTGGAGTTGGCAAAGTGGCTCCAAGAGCGCCCAGAAGTTTCTTGGGTCAGCTACCCGGGGTTGGAATCGCATCCATACCATAGTCAAGCACAGCGGTATCTAAAAAATGGATTTGGTCCTGTGCTCTCATTTGGGGTTGAAGGCGGCCTGGAAGCTGGTCAGGCATTTGTGAATAATGCAAAACTTGCAAGCCATCTGGCCAATGTAGGCGATGCCAAAACTCTGGTGATCCATCCTGCCTCAACCACCCATCAGCAGTTGGCGCGCGAAGAGCAGGTGTCTGCAGGGGTTACCGAAGATTTGATTCGGGTCTCCGTGGGCATCGAGCATATTGATGACATCAAGGCTGATTTTGCTCAAGCGCTGAGTTCGATAGGTGCCGAGGTTGTAGCATAGTGTGATTTCTGTCCAGGCAGCGTATCCGGTTTTCCGGGTACGCCGCCTGGAGACTGATGCCAAGAATTGTCAACATACCGACCTTTGAGCTTGAGAGCGGAGATGTTCTGAATGAAGTTCCCGTGGGCTACGAGCGCTGGGGAAAATTGAATGAAGCAGGGGATAATGTGATTATTGTTGGGCACTCCCTTACCAGCACCCCAGATGCCCGGTCCTGGTGGCACGGATGCATTGGTCCGGGCAAGGCATTGGATACAGATAAATATTATGTTGTATGTGCCAATGTGATCGGCTCTCCCTACGGCACGGTCTCGCCAATCTCAATCAATCCAGAGACCGGCGTAGCTTATCGGGATACGCTTCCCCAGGCAAGCATAAGAGATACGGTTCGGCTTCATAAAAGGCTACTGGACACCCTCGATGTTCGCAAGATCGCATTTGTGATTGGTGGAAGCATGGGAGGAATGCAGGCACTTGAGTGGGCCTACTATGGCAGTGATTATGTTCAGGGGATTGTACCCATTGCGGTGGGAGGACGACACTCTTCCTGGTGTATTGCATGGAGCGAAGCACAGCGACAGGCGATTTATTCAGACCCAAACTGGAAGGATGGCGCCTATGAACTGGGCTCTCCCCCTCAAAACGGGCTGGCTGTGGCGCGCATGATGGCAATGGTATCGTACCGATCACTGGGATCATTTGAATCTCGATTTGGACGAGGCCGGAATCGAGCCGGCTCATTCAGAGCAGAGACCTGGCTTCAGCATCATGGAGATAAGATCATCAACCGGTTTGATCCTGCCTGTTACGTATATCTGACACGTTTGATGGATACGCACGATGTCGCTCGGGATAGAGATGAATATGGAGTTACGCTTAAGGCGATTACGCAGCCAACGCTGGCGGTTGGGATCCGCTCGGATGTTCTCTATTTGCTGGAAGAGTTGGAAGATCTTTGCCGGCACATTCCTCATTCAGAGTTAGCCGTCATGGAAGGCCCCCATGGTCACGATACTTTCCTGATTGATCAGGATGAGTTAAATGAGATGGTGTTGACATGGCGTCAACGTCACATTGATCCACTCATTGATTCGGTGGTAGATTATCAGGCGGGTTACGATCCACACCGTTGAGCGTCAGTAGCTCCGAATTAAACAACATTCCCGTTCCCGGACCCCCAGTCTGGGAGTTTTATTAAGAGCCTCAGTTAGTTATATTTGCATTCAGCCTGAGAAGAGAGTAGCCTAAATGCAGATTGAGATTGACAATATAACCGATGAAGAGATACGTCAGCGCTTGGTAATAGGAGAAGATCAGCGTTGGGAATTTAAGCAGATCAAATTCAAAGGTGATCAGCCGGATCGCCCTAAACGAGAGGATCTTGCCGATGAGATCATAGCTTTCGCGAATGCAAACGGCGGAGTACTTCTTTGTGGGGTTTCCGATGATGGTCAACTTCAGGGAATGTCTCCAAAACAGTTGACCGCTCTCAATCAGGTACTATCTGAGATATGCAGCGATTCTGTGGAGCCTCCTATACGAATTCGCATTCATCACCGAATACTTGATGAAAAAGCTTATTTACTCGTGGAAGTACCGAAGGGGGATTCTGCCCACGAGCGTTTTGGTCGTGCATTCATTCGGGTGGGTGGAAGCAAACGTCAACTCAGCGGCGATGAGAAGCTACGGCTTGCTCAAAGCCGTACAAAGGAACGATACTTGTGGTTTGATCAACAGATTGTTCCTGAAACTGGATTCAACTCTTTGGATGAGCGTTTGTGGGAACCATTACTAAGTGCGGAGGGACAGAGTGACCCTGTTAAGGCCCTAATGAATTTGGGAATGCTTGCTGCGGATGAAACGGGTGCATATCGAGCTACGGTCGCAGGGATATTCCTTTGCGCCAAGTCTCCTCAACAGTGGTTTCCTCACGCCATGATTATGGCAACAATGTACAGAGGCAAAGATCGTGCATCAGGCCAGTTAGACGCACAAGAGATTGAGGGGGCACTTCCGCAACAGATTTTCGACGCGGTCAAATTTGTAGTCCGCAACATGCGTGTTGCTGCACGCAAAACTCCCACCCGCGAAGACTTGCCGCAGTATAGTAAAGTTGCAGTATTTGAGGCAATAGTCAATGCAGTGATTCATCGTGATTATTCAATATATTCCAGTCGGATCCGACTGTCAATGTTCAAGGATCGCTTGGAAATTGATTCCCCAGGTCAACTTCCCAACGGTATGACCATTGATATGATGAATTCAAAGCAGTCAACCCGCAACGAGACACTTGCTTCCGTATTTGGGCGGCTGCCCGTAGGAAGCATTCCAGGATCAGAACATCGTAGATACATGATGGAAAAGCGAGGCGACGGAGTCTCACTTATCATAAAGTCTACCCGTGAGGTTACGGGGATTGAGCCAAAATACAAACTTATTGATCAGTCAAACTTGGTTTTAACAATTCCGGCTGCCAGATTTGAACTTTCACCGGCGGAGGCTACCATTACTGTTCATTCTGAGTCCGAGCCTATCTTGGGGGGTGATGTTTTGGTGTTGTTTCCCAACAAAACCTGGAAACGTGCAAGCACTGATGTGGATGGTGAAGCAGAGTTTGACCTGCACTCGACGCACTTACCGATGACTATCTTTGTTGCAGCTCCAGGATATAGTGCTGGACTGGTGCGTGACTGGATTCCTCGCGATGGAGGATTATTGGTGGAACTGGTTCCTCTTACAACTGGTGGCTCAGTGATTTTTTCGGATTCTACCGGACACATTCCTGGACTGTATGGTCGATTAAACCCGATACGAGACACCAACGACCGAACGTATCTCTACGCTCAGAATATTGCAGTTGAAGGAGGGAGACAGCAACCGGTTTCCTTCCGATTTGGTAAGCCTTTGAGCCTCATGGATTCATATGGTGTCGAAATGTCAGTCACCATATCGAACATCATCGGGCAGGCAGTGCTGATTGAATACACGAAGGTTGACCGGTTCCATGAAGATTGATTGTCCAACATCGATAGATCTCAACTTGATTTTTTGGGATCTATATTTGGACAGATTCTACATAGAGGAAGTAAAAGGTGATAGAATACGGAAGAGGGGGATTCCTGTCGACGGAAATATTTTGATGTTTCTGGGGGCGCTGAATCAGGCACTTGTGTAGATTATACAACATAATTCCCATTCAAAGTTGTTAAGAGTATGCTTAGGGCAGGAATCCTCGGTGCGACGGGTGCGGTAGGCCAGAAATTCATTGAGCTTCTTCAAGGGCATCCCTGGTTCAAAATCACGACTCTTGTTGCGTCAGACAGGTCGGCAGGGAGAAAGTGCCGTGATGCCGTCAATTGGATTGGCACGGCAGAGATCCCGGTATCCGTTGCCTCCATGGAGGTATTACCATTCAGTGACGACCTGCCATGTGATGTTGTTTTCTCAGGACTACATGCTTCAGTTGCGGATCATGCCGAGCCAAAGCTGGCTAGGGCAGGGTATCCGGTCATTTCCAATGCGAAGAGCTTTCGGATGCACCCGGATGTTCCCCTGCTGATCCCCGAAATCAATCCAGATCATACGTCTCTGATCAAAAATCAGGACTGGCAGAGCACAGGGTATATCGTCACCAACCCCAATTGCTCCACCGTTGGTCTAACCTGTACGCTGAAGCCGCTTCACGACAGATTTGGTCTTGAGGCCGTTCAGGTCACTACGATGCAGGCCCTTTCTGGTGCAGGCTATCCCGGAGTGTCGTCACTGGATGCCTTGGCGAACGTTGTGCCATTCATTGGAGGTGAAGAGGACAAGCTGGTTCATGAGCCAAATAAATTGTTGGGGACTGTCGCTGGCGGTGCTCTGCATCCGCAATCCATCCGTATCAGTGCCCAGTGCAACCGTGTCCCTGTCCTAGAAGGGCATCTTGAATGTATCTCTGTCAAATTGGGCACAAGCGTGAGCTCAGGAGAAGTGCGCGATGCATTTGAATCATTTGTCAGCCCAATCAAAGATCTATGTTTACCAACCGAACCGGAGAAATTATTACATGTATTTGAAGATGAGCGTTTCCCCCAGCCGAGGCGACATTCTGACTTAGGCGGTGGCATGACCGTAAGCATTGGACGGATTCGTCCCTGTGAGGTCTTGGATTATAAGTTCGTTGCTCTGTCTCACAACACGATTCGAGGTGCGGCGGGTGGTGCGGTTCTAAACGCAGAATTACTCGTGAAGCAAGGTTTACTGAAAGCCCGTGGTGCATAAAACAGTTCGCCGGAACCCCCGGCATAATATTCACGTACCAAATGCCTCAAGTTTGCGGGAATAGCTCAGTTGGTAGAGCATCTGCTTGCCATGCAGAAGGTCGCGAGTTCGAGTCTCGTTTCCCGCTCAAAAAGCGCACATTGTCGGCGTCTTTCCTGTCTTGTGTTATTGATTTCGCCGCTTCAAGTTACTTACATATTCCGCTTCGCTGAACATCCACAGGTGCTTCCTGGGCTCGTCCTACTGTTGGCACTGCTCTTGGCATCCTGCTCACGTCAGGATTTATCGGGGGGATCCACATCTTCTTCTGAGCCAGCTAGAGAAAGTTGGAATGTCCAAATTGTGATCTCTCAGGCGGATTCGGAACTCGACGAAAGTTTACCAAGACTCAGGATCTCAGCAGACCATGTACAATGGATTGGCGAAAGCGACACGACCATTCAGCATCTTCAAGGTCTGGAGAAAAAGGTGGAAGTTGTCATTCATGATTCTACCGGAGCATTTTCGGCATTACTTGAAGCCGATCATGTGACTTATTATAAAGACGAGGAATATTTTATTGCCGAAGGAGGGGTGCTGATCGAAACAGATGATGATCGAACCTTAGCTACGGAGCGAATTGAATGGTGGGAGAGGGATCAGCTTCTGCGAACGAATGAATTTGTGCACATTATTACGCCTGAGGAAGTGGTTTCGGGGATGGGACTTGAGGCGACGGAAGATCTGACCACATATCAGATTGGCCGGTTCAGAGCCGAGATCATAATTGATCAATGAGACCGATTGCGCTGTGGCTTTTTGTTGTACTCGGCATGCCGCAGACTCATGGGGATGAGCATTCCACAGCATTCTTTGTCCATGCAGATACGGATTCTGTATCTGTAGCGGGGGATTCGCTCATTGGCCTGCAAGAGCAGGAAGATTTTCTCCAATATATCAGTGGAGATGTGCGCGTCCTCCATGGCACAACTCAGATTACAGCAGATCAGGCGATTCGAAATGTTACGCGACGCAGAACATCTTTCATGAGGGATGCGGTATTAATTGATGAGGGGGACACCCTGCGGGCAGATTCATTGCATTATGATGAGGAACTGGAAGTGGGGCGGGCGGCAGGGAATGTTCGACTCTCCGACGGGGAAGTCGTTACGTTGTCTCCAATCGGGGTTCATTATGTTGATGAAAAACGCATTGAGTTTCCAGAAGGGCTGCTGTTGCAGGATTCGACCACAACTCTGACCGGACAGACAGGCATCTATTGGGTTGATGACAAAGTTGCCGATCTTGCGGGTACGGTTGAGATGGAGTCCGAGGACGTGAGGCTGATTGCAGATTCACTGACGCACTATAGAAATTTTTCGATATCGCTCGCTCGTGGATCCGTACGTTATCAAATCGACTCAAACAATGATTCGACCTGGGTTGCAGGTGAGCGGGTGGAATACAACGCCGAAGATTCGTTGAGCGTCATCCGTGGAAACCCACTTTTGATGCACCTAGAATATGATTCACTGTCTATTGATACGCTTCTTATCCGGGCGGAACTTCTTCGCATGCAGGATCGCGTGGGGAGCAGTCATCTCAATGCAAGCAAAAGGGTTCGCGTATGGAACAGCTCTCTGGCAGCCCTTGCAGATTCAATGATCTATGATCGGTCAAAAGATGATGCCAGTCAGTTGATCTGGTTGTATGGCCAACCCTTCATATGGATGGACGATACTCAGTTGACAGGTGATACGATGAAGGTGGTGATGAAAGATGGTGCGATGGATTCTCTGTTTATTTGGGGAAATGCATTTATCGCACAGGAAGACAGCTTGATAAAACGGATTAATCAGGTTAAGGGAAAAAATGTTGTCAGCACACTCCAAAGCGACTCCGTGCGCATTTTCAGGGTTGGTCCAAATGCAGAAGCTGTTTATTTTAGCAAGGATGAGGAGGATCAACCTGATGGCGCTTTGGAGGCATCAGGGGATGAGATTCGTATGCAATTTGCGGGAGATTCACTCCAAACGTTGACATTCAGCACGGACGTAGTGGGAACACGTTATCCAGAGAGTGCGCTTCCAACTGGACTAGGCCTTGAGGGGTTAAAATGGGAACCAGCACAAAAGCCTACCAAAGAGGAGCTACTTCGTGATTTTTCAACAGACGTATTCAGATGGAAGCCTTAAAACTTCGGGCCAAGGGATTGACCAAGCGCTTCAAGAAGCGCACGGTAGTGGACGACGTTTCCCTTGAGGTACAATGCGGGGAGGTTGTAGGACTGCTTGGTCCCAATGGGGCGGGCAAATCAACCTCGTTTCACATGATTGTAGGGCTTGAAAAACCGAACCGGGGACGGATTTATTTGGGAGAGGATGACATTACTGCACTCCCGATGTATAAGCGAGCGCGTCGGGGACTGGGCTATCTTGCCCAGGAGACAAGCGTTTTTCAGCAGTTGACGGTTGAACAAAATCTTCATGCTGTATTGGAGTTTCAGAAATCATCAAAGAAAGAACAGGATTTACGGGTAGATAAGTTGATCAGCCAGTTTGGTCTCGAGACCGTCAGGACTGCCAAAGCCTATACGCTCTCCGGGGGAGAGCGTCGAAGAACCGAAATTGCCCGCTCAATGGCACTTGAGCCCGACTTTTTTTTGTTGGATGAACCGTTTGCCGGGGTGGATCCGATTACCGTTGAGTATATTCAGGGGATTATCTGTCAACTGGCAGACTTGAACATCGGGGTTTTGATTACCGACCACAATGTTCACGAAACTTTAGCCATCACAAATCGGGCTTATCTCCTGTTTGATGGTAAGATTATGAAGTCAGGAACGGCAGAACAACTTGCGTCCGACCCGAAAGTGCGTCAGCATTATCTCGGTGAAAAATTTGCTCTTGACCGCTATCGCTGAACGCCTTTCCGGGGGCAAAGTAGAACCCGCCACACAACCACTCGGTTGCCATGGTCGTCATAATGAAGAAAAAAGCTTCGGAAGAAGATATCGAAGCTGTAATTACGAATCTCAATGCGTTTGGCTTTGATGTCCATCGCTCCAGCGGGATTAACCAAACGGTGTTGGGTGCGATTGGAGTTCGGCCGGGGTTTGACCATCGGATCATTCGAGGGCTTAGCGGTGTCGCGGATGTACAGAGGGTTACGGAACCCTATAAACTGGCAAGTCGTGTAGGTCGGGAGGCATCATCGATTATTGATGTTGATGGTCTGCACATCGGTGGGTATGCAATTACAGTGATGGCAGGTCTTCGCAGCATTGAAAGTGAGGAGAGAATTGAGGAGGCGGCAACACAGATTTCCACTTCCGGGGCGTCGCTTTTTCGAGGAAGTACACTGAAACCACGCACATCTTTCTATGAATATCAGGGACTGGAAAGCGGTGGATTCAAAGTGATGCGTCAGGCGGCGGATGAGTGTGGGTTGAAGCTGGTGATGGAGGTGAACAGTACGGGGCAGGTGGAGACCATATCAGAGTATGCGAGCATGTTGGTGGTGCAGGCGCACAACATGCAGAATTTTGAATTATTGCGGGTGCTCGGGGAGTCAAATAGGCCAATCCTGCTTGAGCGAGGTCTTGCGGCTACGGTACAGGAATGGCTTATGGCAGCCGAGTATATTATGAGGTCCGGGAACACAGGCGTAATTTTGTGTGAGCGCGGGATCCGTACGTTTGAATCAGCAACGCGCTATACCTTGGATTTATCTGCAGTAGCCGTTGCCAAGGTAAAAAGCCATTTACCTGTTTTCGTTGATCCATGCCAGGGAACAGGCATGCGAGATTACGTGACATCTTTGGCCTGTGCGGCCGTGGCGGCAGGTGCAGATGGGATTGCAGTAGATGTTCATCATGATCCTCCCCGTGCGTCTTCAAATGGGCGGCAGGCTTTTAATTTTGACCAGTTCGCCGACCTGATTGTACAGGTTCGTAAAGTAGCAAATGCAGTTGGGCGTGGTTTGCATCAGTAATTGTTCATGATGCTCTGTCAACTGTGCAGGCAACCGGTATGTATGCGGGAATATCGCCGCAAATGGAATGATTGATTTGGAAAAATTACAGGAAGTGAAAGAGCGGTTTCGTGTGCTGAACGAGGTCATTGCAGATCCGGCAACAGCCGCAGATTCCAATCGTATGGCGGCCTTGGGACCAGAGCATCGGGAGCTGTCTGAAGTCGTGAGCGCAATCGAACGATATGAAGCTGCTCTCATGGAGTTGGAAGAAATGCAGGCATTGATCCATGCAGAGGAAGATGCGGAATTGGTGGCATTGGCACGGGAAGAGTTGGAAGCATTAACGGCGAAATTGCCGCAGATGGAAGATGCGCTTAAGCAGGCACTTGCGCCCAAGGATCCGGCAGATGCCCGGGATGCGATCGTAGAAATCCGTGCAGGTACAGGTGGCAATGAAGCTGCATTGTTTGTCGCCGATCTGTTTCGTCTTTATGAACGCTATATCACACGAAAAGGGTGGAAGCTTACCGTGATGAACAGTTCAGCAGGAAGTGTTGGGGGATTCAAAGAGGTCGTATTCGGTGTTGCTGGGCGTAGTGTGTTTGGCAATCTGAGATATGAAAATGGGGTTCATCGTGTTCAAAGGGTCCCACAAACAGAGTCCAGCGGAAGGCTTCATACCTCTGCCGCAAGTGTCGCGGTTCTGCCGGAAGCTACGGATGTTGAGATTGAGATTGCTCCGAACGAGCTCAAGATTGATGTATATCGATCCAGTGGACCAGGAGGGCAGAGCGTGAACACGACGGATTCAGCGGTCCGGATTACCCATATCCCCACAGGCCTCGTCGTTACGTGTCAGGATGAAAAGAGCCAACACAAAAACAAGGACAAGGCACTACGAGTGCTTCGCTCGCGTTTGTATGAAAAGAAACGGAGCGAGATTAACGCAGAGCGTGATGCAGTACGAAGAGAGGCAGTCGGATCAGGAGATCGTTCCGTGAAAATCCGAACCTACAATTATCCTCAGGACCGTGTAACAGATCATCGCCTGGAAGGGGAGCACAAAAATTATCCCTTGCGCAAGATAATCGAAGGTGAACTGGATGAGCTCGTGAATGCGCTACAAACCGCGGATCACGCAGATCGGATGGCGAATGTGTAGGAATGGAACACAAGTATTCGTGAGGTGTACAACCGCCCTTTCTTGCCCTGCTCCTGTGAGACACGGGGGCATGACAATCTATAACTAAGTCATTCCGAAGGGATAAGTATGGCCATGAATCGCAAGATGTACGAGCTTACGTACATCCTCACCTCTGTGCTCTCGAATGAGCAAATTGCAGAGGTCGTAGCACGGGTAAACGAAATGATCGAGGGTGCCGGTGGCACGATCATTGAAGTTGATGAATGGGGAACACGGAAACTCGCGTACCCAGTGGACAAAAAGAGGAATGGTTACTATGTTAACCTGTACTTTGAAGGGCCGGGCACGTTGATCCCACGTATTGAGCGGGCGCTAACTATTGATGACAATGTATTGCGTTCATTAATTCTGGCAATGGATAAGAGTATGGTCGCCCATTATCAGGCAAGTAAGTCAAGCAAAGAAGCTGCAGCTAAGGCAGAAAGCGAAGAGAAATAAGATGTCGCAAAAATACATTGACTACAAGGATACCGACTACTTGAAGCGCTTTATTAACGAGCAGGGCAAAATGCTCCCTAGGCGGGTGCTGGACATACCTGCTAAAAAACAGCGGGCAATTGCTCGTGCGATCAAGCGCGCACGGCATCTCGCTTTGTTGCCTTATGTGGCTGATTCGGTACGTTAAAATTGAGGTTTAGAAAGGAATTCTGCGATGAAGGTCATTCTCTTAACTGACATCCATAACCTCGGTAATGAGGGAGAGGTTATAAGTGTTAAGAACGGTTATGGGCGTAACTGGCTCATCCCACAGGGGCTTGCACAGATGGCAACTCCCGGTGCAGTTCGAGCATTTGAAGATCAAATGCGTCAGCAAGCGAGGCGACGTGCTCAGGAACGCAATAATGCCGAGGAGATCAAAAAACAACTGGAGAATGCGGTCGTCAACATCGAAGCTAAGGTGGGTGAGGAAAACCGAATTTTTGGTACAATCACATCACAACAAGTGGCTCTTGGATTAGCAGTGCAAGGCTTCAATATTGATCGTCGCATCATTACCATCAATGAGGACATCAAGGTCCTTGGTGAATATACAGCGACGATTAAATTGCACGCAGAAGTACATGCACAACTCAGTGTGCATGTACTTCCGGTGGGTAGCCTGGCATAGACAGTCCGGTTCATTCGGGATCGCGCTTGTTCTGGCACTGATATCCATCGGTGTCGCAGCCGCTCAGTCTACCGTGTCATGGGATGTCGGAGCGGAGTATCATGGTGCATCTGCACGCATCGTCGTCGAAGGTACATTACCCCCGGATGATCCATCAGGCGGGGCATGGCAGATGTACGCATTGGATTCCCCCAAACCCAGTCGAGCGTTAACTGTGCGGTTCGATTCCTTGCCCGCGGGGTTGGTTCTATCGGATTCTCTGCGCCAACTGAATGTGCAGTCTAGGTATGATTCCTATTTTGATAAAGTGGTCACCTATTTTCGGGGGAGTGCTGTGGTTTGGGCGGATTATACGATTGAGCAGAATTTCTCTGGTGGGGTTGTTGAGGGGAGGATTGAATTTATGATATGCAATGACCTGTTCTGCCTTCAACCCGACTCGATTTCATTTTCATCCTCATTCACGGAGGTATCTACCCCACTGCTTGCTGTTCCAGCGATCTCCCCAGGCCCCATTGAGTTGTCGAATCCATCAAGCCCACTTCGTATGGAAAACCTGCCCGTTTCGGACATGGAGTCGGATACGCCATCTGGATTGCTGGGATTTTTGCTTTTAGCAATTGGAGCGGGGTTTGGGGCACTCCTTATGCCGTGTATCTATCCGATGATACCATTGACGGTTTCATATTTTACGCAGCATGCTCAGGGTACACCCATACGAATGGCTCTACTGTATGGCCTTGCGATTGTAATAACGTTTACGGGCCTTGGTGTAGGACTTTCTATCCTTGTAGGCAGCGCAGGCACACAGATTGTTGCTGCGAATCCTTGGGTAAATCTTGTAATCGCGACGGCTTTTCTTGTTTTCGGATTATCACTGCTCGGTGTCTTTAATCTTCGTCTTCCCTCTTCCCTTGTAACCTGGTTTGATCGGAAAGGGACCGAGCGTCAGGATTACATTGGTGTACTCTTTATGGGTCTGGCGCTTACGCTTGTATCCTTCACCTGCACGGTCCCCTTTGTTGGATTGCTGCTTCCGAGTATTGCCTCGGGGGCTTGGTTTTATGGCATTCTGGGGATGGCGACCTTCAGCTTAACCTTTGCACTCCCGTTTGTGGCATTTGCGTGTTTTCCACGGGCGCTCAAAGCACTTCCTGGCAGTGGAGGCTGGATGCGTGAGGTCGCCATTGTTTTTGGTTTCCTGGAGATTGCAGCAGCGGTCAAATTTTTTTCCAATGTAGATCTAGTCTGGGGGCTTGGCCTGATTGATCGGCCATTAGCCATTGCATTATGGATTGTTCTGGCTTCCTTGGCAGGATTTTATCTGATTGGTCACTTACGATTCCTGGAAGAAGCTCCTGCCACACGTGTCGGTGCTGGAAGGCTTTTATTTGGTGTTTTATTTTTCGGGCTTGCAGTTTATCTGCTGCCCGGATTCTTCGGGGGCCAGCTTGGGAGATTAGATGCATATCTACCACCACATGGCCCCGATGCAGTGAGCCTGTTTGATGATGGGCTTCAGCATGAGCAGAAATGGATTACAGATGATTTGCCAAAGGCATTTTCCGAGGCAGTGCTTCTTGACCGGCCGCTCTTTATTGATTTTTCAGGATATACCTGCACGAATTGCAGAGAGATGGAGGTCAATGTATTCAAACGTGGAGAGGTCAATCGATTATTGGCTGATCATTTTGTGTTGAGCCGACTATATACGGATGGCCCTGATGGTCGTCAATTTCAGGAGTTTCAGGAAAAATTGACAGGAACTCGTGCACTCCCCACCTATGCAATCATGGATGGGAGCGCAGTAGACCAACCGCTGATTCAGTTGAGTGGGGTTGTCTCTTCCGAAAAACTTGAAGCTTTTCTGCGACACGGACTGCAACAGTATGGAGATTAATCACAGGAGTTGGATGAGGGCTGTGCTGATTCGGGTCAATTGTCTTGGCTGATAGAACCAAAGTCAAATGACGTTTTTCTGGTATGACTACGAGACTTGGGGCAAGAACCCTCGCCGTGACCGTATTGTACAGTTTGGTGGTGTGCGCACGAACGAGAATCTGGAGGAAGTGGATGAGCCAATAGAGTTGAAATGTAAACCCGAGTTAGATTGTCCGATTGGTCCTGGTGCAGTGAATGTTCATGGAATCATGCCCGAAGAAGCTGAAGAGGAGGGGCTTTTAGAGTCTGAATTTGCCGCACGAATCCATGCTGAGTTAAGCCGGAAAGGCACCTGTAGCGTGGCCTACAATGGGATGAGTTTTGACCATGAATTCACCAGAGTGCTGTTCTATCGCAACCTGCGCGATCCGTATGAATGGGCATGGAAAGATGGGAATACTTACTGGGACACGTTGGATTTGATGCGGGCCGCATATCTTCTTCGACAAGATGCTCTGGATAATTGGCCGACAAAAGAAGATGGGGGACCCTCGTTTCAGTTGGAGAGGTTAGCAGAAGAAAACCTGGGAGAAAAAGATCTACAACAGAGGGAGGCCCATGATGCGTTGAGAGACTCCATCTATATGTTGGAGGTGGCAAGATTAATTCGAAATCGTTCACGCGAATTATGGGATTATGCGCTTCAGTTGCGTGATAAGGAGAATGTAAAGAAACTAAGGGAACGCAGTCGCCCCATCCTTTATGTGGTCGGAAAGATTCCCACGGATCGACATTGCTCAACGTTCCTGAGCAATTTGAGAGTTCAAGGACGGAATGCGAATGAAGACTTTGCCTTTGATCTGTTTTATGATCCAACCCCCTTGCTGAAGCCTTATCAACAGTGGACTTTAGAAGATAAATCTGCGGCATGGCGTGCCATATTGTCATTCAAGTGCAATCAATCCCCATTTGTGTGCAGGTGGGGATACATAGGCAATCTTACTGAATTATCTCCCAAAGATATTCTGGATAGAATGCAGTTGAACGAAGCTAGGGTTATGGCTCGCCATGATAGGATTCAGGAGTTGATTGCCAAAGAATCCGAAAATCCATTTTCCGAATATATCAAGCACAGGGAAGCTGAATCGGAACATCGCTATTCCTTTCGTCAGACAGATCCGGATGAGGCCATTTACGAAGGGTTTATTTCGAATCGGGATCGGAATTTGATGAATCAGGTGTTGCGGGAGGGGGGTAAATTTGACAGGCGTAGCGTTCAATCAAAGGATCCTAGGGTCGAGCCGTTGATTTTCAGATATCTGGCACGCAATTACCCGGAATCCCTAGATGATCCTGGTCAAGAGCGCTGGAAAGCATATTGTCGTAAGCGACAATTGGAGTTCAGACAGCGGCGCAGTGTGACTGCAGATCAGATCTTTAGTTATGAGTTGAGGGACTGCCTATATCCTTGGGGAAATTTAGATGAATCCAAGACAAAACAGCTTTTGAAATGGCAGACCCGAGTAAGGGAAGTATTGTATTAATGAATTCCCCCCGCCAGAATGCTGAACGATTGCTTCAATATAGTTTGGATGATCCCAGTGCTAGGTTTCGGGAGGGACAGTGGGAAGCAGTTGATGCATTGGTGAACGATCGCTCCCGTGTACTGCTTGTCCAGCGTACGGGTTGGGGGAAGAGTATGGTCTATTTTCTGGCTACCCGGGCATTGCGTGATCAAGGTCGTGGCCCAACGCTCATTACCTCGCCTCTCTTAGCACTGATGAGAAACCAAGAGATGGCTGCAGGGAGCATCAAATTACGAGCAAGAACAATTACTGGGAGCAAGAGCAAATAAAATGGGATGGACATTCACAATAGCAGTTGTTCTTTTAAGACAGGCTGGCAGCGGAGAGGTTTTCCAGTTGCATCGGCTTCAACGGCTAAGTCGTAAAATGTTGGTTGAATTGCAGGTGAATTTATAGGTCCAGCGTAACTGAAGACCAATAGGCGCATTCAATGACTGCAAGATGATGTATCCGCAAGTTCAACAGTTCAATACCTGATGGAACTTTCTGACGATGCTAAGGCGATCCTGCTATTAACAGGAGATCTTGGAAATAAGAAACTCAAACCCTTAACTCCTGCTCAATGGAAGCGGCTCCGTGAATATTTGGAAGAGAATAATAAACGGCCACAAGATTTGTTTCGGGAGAAAGAAATCGTCCCCGAAGTAAATTGGGGAAGATGCCATAAGCCATCGGAGGACATGATTGAACAACTCCTAGATCGTGGGTCTATTTTGGGTACAGCTATGCAACGTTGGACTGATGCGAATCTTTGGGTTCTCACCTACTTTGATGACGATTATCCCTGGAGGCTTAAAAAGCGGCTTTCTAACCATAGCGACTTCCCATCCCTAATCTTTGGAGTGGGCAATCGGTTATTGCTTCAGCTAGGAGGTCTTGCCGTAGTGGGGTCACGGAAGCCGCCAAAGAACTTTAATCCCGAAGTATTTAGGGAGTATTATCTTGACTATGCCAAATTATTGGGCAAAGCCGCCGCTGAAGAGGAGGTGACAATAATTTCCGGTGCTGCCCGTGGGGTTGATATAAATGCCATGCGAGGTTCTCTTGAAAGCGGAGGAAAGACTATCGGTGTATTGACAGATCAACTGTTAAAAAAGTCCACTGACAACTTGTTTTGGGAATGTGAGCAAAAGATACAAGACTACATATCCGGTGGTCAAGCGGTTTTGGTATCGGTAACAGATCCAGATAAGGATCTTCGTGGTAGACCCTATGGCTGGGCAGCAATGCAGAGGAACAAGTACATCTACTGCTTATCAGATGCCGCTGTGGTGGTTCGATCTGACAAGAAAGGTGGTACTTGGAGTGGAGCAGTAGAGAACTTAGAGAATTCTTGGGTTCCACTATGGGTAAAGAAGCCGGACAAGGATGACACAGAAGCGGGGAACGAGAAGATTGCAGGGATGAAAGTCATTGAAAAAAAAATATGGTTCTACCCCTATTTGTGTGGGATGATTGATTTGGAGTTCAACGAAGCATGCTAATGAAAAAAAGATTCCTTTGCAGTGATGGATTCAGCTTAGGATTAGAGCACGGCTGGAAGGTTAATACGATGCTAGTGAATGAGTAGAAGCAGCGGGCTGATGCCTACATTTCGTATTCTGGGGACACGATGGTTTATTCCGAGAAGGCGGGATGGCGGTGCTATATGATCATCAGAGAGAGCGAATCTGATGTCACTTGGACTGGTTTGGGTTTTACCGCGAGTTTGCCCGTATTCACAACATTTGAGGTAGAACCTTCGTGGGAGATATTGGAAGACGTGTAGGACAACTTGCTGAAACGCAGGACGATGATGTTCGTGGCACATCTCTTTCCTATGTGTCCGAAGTGTAACGGAGGGGGCTATTTGCACGATCTGCGCGGCATTCGATAATCGTATCTAAATGCTGCTCAAGAGTGCTGAAATACGCGGTTATGTACTCCAAGGCACGGGTGCACTGTATAGCTTTCCACCAAGATGAGGACGGCCCGATGAGATCTACTCTGGCAAGACGGGCACCGAAGTTGTAGCATCCTCCTTGAAAGTCCTAGACCATAAGGCTTGTGTTAAGGCTTGTTGGTGTGCTAGGCGTCTGTCAAGTTGATTTATGGCCTTGCGTAATTCCTTGAATTCGTCCCTGAATTCGTCCCGCAGTTTACTGTTATCCTCACGGAATTCGTCCCGCAGTTTACTGTTTCCATCGTGCAGTCCACTGATTTGTTGGCTGAATTCGTCCCGCAGTTTACTGTTTTGGCTGTGGAGTTCCTGAATCACTTGATCAAAACGCTTATTTTGTGAAACACTCCACCGCCAAGTTGAGAGGATAAACGTAACAATAATGCTCGCTGCGGCAATGATTGCGGCAATGATTTCTGGCTGCATCTCTTTAGATAGTGATTATAGTTATTGCACGGAGTTATTGCACGGAGTTATTGCACGGGGTGCTATTCCCAGAAAGGTATGAAGTTCCCAAGATATAGTAGGGTTTTATTGATAGTCGGGCGTTTTGCTGTCATGGCTCATCTCGTAATGAAAGCAGCAGGGTTCTATCCACAACATTCGGGGTAGAACCTAAATCTTCAAGTTCAATATATCCTTGATAGTGAATCCAGTCCAAGGCATTTCAAGCAACAAAACCGAGGTGCAAAAATTCATCGGGTTAGCTCCCTCCAAGGGTATCAGTTAGAAATCGCTTAAAGCAACAAAGCCAAGACACCCTGCTCCCAGATTATTTATGATGAAGAAATCGTTAGCCCATTCTTGAATCTACCTGTTCCCACGCTAAGGCACCTGCCCCCAATACAACACTGAACGCGGTAATGTCAGACAGTTCAATCCTTATCTCCTCTCCAAGGGGATAGCGGAATGTGTGGTTATTTACATGCGCGCGGATCTCGTCCAGGAAGTAAGGGGCTGCGGAAGCCGCGCCGCCACTCAGAATAATAATTTCCGGTGCATACATGTGAATAACACTGACGAGAAACCAGGACAATTCGGTTTTCCAGATGCCGAAGGCATCCATACATAACGCGTCATCCTGGGCAACTCCCTCAATCACCGCTTCAAAATCTATACTCGCAGGATCATCAAAATAACGTTCATTCAAGACGGATGGCAGTCCTCTGGCTAAACTATCCCGAGCAATGATACCCAGTGCTGTGGCGGAGCAAAGGATATTTGCGGTTCCACGGGCACGAGTAATACACAACCGATCACTGCCGGATTGCTGGACTACATGGCTTGCCTGGGTCCCAAACTGAAGATGTGGATCCCGAAGAATTTTTCCATCCAACATAACACCTGATCCAACACCGGTGCCCAGTGTGATCGAAACCGCCCAGCGATACCCACGGGCTTTTCCGTAGTGGGCCTCAGCAATGATGGACAGGCGCCCATCATTGTCCGCAATCACAGGTAGGCTCAAGTTGTGAGAGAGACTGGGTACGATCGGGTATCCCTCCAGGCGGAGCTTGCCTGGCAGCAGTACGACACCTTGTGCAGGATCTACCGCACCAGGAAATCCCAGCCCTATTCCTATGGGAGCATCTCCCAGATTGGTCTGAATACAGGAAATCTCCTCTATCACCGCGGCTTCCAGTGCTTCTGCTGACAGTGCAAAGCCTGATGATCGCATTCGCTTTTTCCAGAAGCGTACCATCTGGAAGGACGGCACCCGTTTTTATACGAGTACCACCGACATCAACACCGATCACATATTCATTCATCTGCGAACAGGTGGGCTAGGCTTTTTCTATAGGCTTCGTAGAACTGTTCGAGTTGTTCTTCCGCCGTAGTATCCCCAATAAATTGATGGCTGGGTAGAAGAACTGGTGTATGTCCACGCTGCAATAACTTCTCCGCAACCGCAACCCGTAACATATTCATCAACATCCCTCCCGTAACCGTCGATACAGGGCCGGTGCGCCATTCGAGTCCATCAAGCTCACTAATGCAGTCACCAGGTGGACATTGATTATCAAGAACGATGTCAGCGATATCAATCAGTTTCTTACCTGACGAATGCGACGCACTCGTTGCTCTAGAGTGCTCTGTCGAGACAACTCCAATCACAGGCAGTCCTCGCTTTTTCACCCCAAGAGCCATTTCCACGATGAGTGGCCGGATTCCACTGGTTGAGATAATCATAAATGCATCATGGGGGCCAAATCGAAAACTTCGCAAAATTTCTTCGGCATATCCGCTGACCTTTTCGAGATGAAGTGGTCCACGCAATCCGTTGGGTCCAATGATTGCGGAGTGGTTTGAAAGTGCCTGCTCCACGAGTGCATAAAAACCAACAAACCCGCCTTGTCGGGGTGTCATTTCTTCACACATCATGCGCGAGTGTCCCGACCCAAAGCAGAAGATTAGACCGCCTTTTGCAATCCGTTCTGAGCACAATTCTGCAGCACGCTCAATCTCTTCTAACTGCATTTCTCGAAGACGATGTAGCCGCTCAATAGTTTGGTCAAAATAATCTGCCGCCGCCACCATAAATGTAGAGGATTAGAGGTCGGTGTTCAAGATATTGAGTACCCATGCCTGCGCTGGAAGCTCAGTCAGGCGATCCTTTAGGGTCAATGCTTCAGAAATTGTGGGGACTTGGCCAATTGCCACGCGATAGAGCGTATTATCATGGTTCCTAAGCGTATCGACGGGAATCGTGGGATAGAGTCCACGATATTCATCAATTAGGGTAGATGCCTGCTCTGGGGTGTCGAATGAACCAATAACGAGGGTGTATCCTCCCGATTCCCGGTTCAGTAGTGGAATTTCTGGGTCCGCTGCAAGAGGCGGAGTTTCAGCGGCAGGTGGATCTGCAGTATCATCCAAAGTAATCGAGGGTTGCTCTGGATTCGATTCCGGTCGAACACGGAATGCATCCGTGATGGATTGGTCAACAGTATCTAAGCGATCAATGGAAGTGATATCGGCTGCCGAATCAGCGGAGACCGAATCAGGGGCGACGGGTAAGAGGGCAGGAGATTTTGTATCATCCAAGGCTTGTTGAAAGGGTGCAAAATTACTTTGAATCACAAAATAACCGCCGATCACAGCACCGATTACAACGGGTATCGCGATTGTCCAGCCGAATTTCCGGCGATGTTTGACGGACTCCATTGGCATCTCTTTCGTGACCTCCAGGGAGTCCAGGTTTGCATGAGCCCCCGCAAGGAATGCTTCCAGCTCAGGATCAGATGAGAATTCGAGTTTTCCATCAGATTGTTTAAGGATGCCTATTTCAGGGATATGGACTGGCATCTGGGCCAGGATTTCCTTGATCAGAAGGCCAATGACCGCAGCAGCTTCTTTATGGGACGCTCCCAAGTTTGATGCCAGCCCAGAGATTAGTGATTCATCTGTGGTCAGGGAAGGATCCCCTTCAAGCATCACACGCTTTCTTGGGGGGTGAAGGATGAACTTCTGCTCGTCTACCCGCTCATTTTTACTGGGAACGGATTCAACTTTCAGAGTCCCTAAGCCAGAAATCGTCAATTGATTATTCTGAAAAAGGGTCTCGCGTATGACTACCGTGACTTCTCTGAGGACTGATTTACTATTCACAACAAAAGCAAGATGATTTGCATTAGCCTTGAATGTCGTAATTTAGCTAAAGCTACTGAATCTATCTTAGTTTAACCGCCTAATTTCATTCTTGAATGAGTATACTAGTGGTGGGAACGTTAGCCTTGGACGATATTGAAACCCCTTGGGAGAAGGCTGAACGTATTCTCGGTGGGAGTAGCACCTATATTGCGTTTGCGGCTAGACCGTTGGCTGACCCTGTGGGAATTGTTGCTGTGGTTGGCAGAGACTTTCCCGAGGAGTATAGACAGTTACTGCAATCAAGTAATTTGGATCTGACAGGTATACAAAGCCTGGAAGATCAGGATACATTTGCTTGGGGAGGGCGCTACAGAACGAATATGAATATCAGAGATACTACGTTTACTCATCTGAATGCTTTGGCCGAATTTAATCCACTGGTCCCGGATGCTTATGTAGACAGTAAAATCCTGTGCCTTGGAAACCTACCTCCTAAAACACAAAGTGATACTTTAAGTCAAATGAGTGGCAAGGGATTCGTGGCGTGTGATACAATGAATTACTGGATTGATAACATGCGGGAAGAATTGAATGATGTTCTTTCACGGATAGATTGTCTGTTGATCAATGATGAGGAAGCCCGCCAGATAACTGGTGAAGGCAATCTGTATACCGCTGGTCGTCAGGTTCTGGCATTGGGCCCTAAAATACTGATCATCAAAAAAGGTGAGCATGGAGCAATCCTATTCATTGAAGAGCAGGTTTTCATTGTACCAAGTTTTCCCCTGAAAGAAGTTCGCGATCCGACAGGTGCAGGAGATGCGTTTTTGGGAGCGTTTGGCGGCAGCCTGGCAAACGAGTCATTTATCGGCTTGGATGCGCTCAAGCGAGCGGTTGTTTATGGCTCCACAGTGGCCTCGTTTTGTGTAGAAACTATGGGGCCATATGAATTGGCAAACCTGACAAATGCTGCCATTGAGGAGCGGTCTAAATTGTTTCGGGGGGTAACAGAATGGCCTGTTCTGCATGGGCATGTTTAATGCGTGCAACTGCTCTGACTTCGTTATCCGTGGGCTACTACTCTGCGGTAGAGTGGCTTGAAGTAATTCTGATCGGCATATCATCAAGCCCCACTTCACGTCTCGATGGACTCATTGAAGACCCTTTCCGTATAGAATCGTCGCGGAACCGTCCGATGGATGCACTGCAGCCCCTGATGGTCTTCGGCAGCAGCATCAAACAAAGAAGTGACTTTTTTTCGTGAACATGCTTTCAGAAGTGATGACGTAGTTTCGGGAATCGTGCAACAATGGAGGTATCAAATTCTCGAATGCAACGAATAGAAGTATATTGGACTCTTCATCCACAAGCACCATTGGACTATTTGGGATGAGAGCGAATGCATAAAATTAGGCTCGTCAATGCAGTTTTCTTCGCTCGCCACGGGGTAACCCCCGAAGAGCGGCAAACGGGGGGGAGGTACGAGGTGGACGTAGAGGTGAAATTTGATTTTGAAGTAGCTGCACAAGAGGACAATCTTGATGCAACTTTGTGCTACGAAACGATTTATCGTATCGCAGAAAGTGTAATGCAGGATGAAAAAATTAAATTGATCGAACGGATCGCCCATCTGATTGCCAACCAGATTGCTGAACTGTCCACGCAGATTGAGTATGTCGACGTCTGTGTCCGTAAACGGAATCCTCCAGTAGGGGGGATCGTTGACTTTGCCGAAGTGGTATACCGAAGCGAAAAAGTTAAAACGTGATTAAATTGCTGAAATGTTTTCTGAGCAATGTGTACAATCTTCGAAGTGGCAGACCGACTACATTATAGTAGTCTCCATGAATCCGTTCAATAAATAAAGCCCCCAGATCATCTTGAATACCATAGGCACCGGCTTTATCAAGAGGCGCACCCGTTTTGACGTAATTGGAAATCTCTGCTTCAGTCAGCCGACCAAAAGTGACCTCGGTAGATTCCACAACAGACACAATTCGCTCAGAGTGCTTATGAACTAATGCCATTCCAGTATGCACTATGTGTGTGGATCCGCTCAATTGACGAAGCATGTCTGCAGCCTCGAAAGCTCCCTGTGGTTTCCCGAAAATCAATCCACGAGAAACCACAAGGGTGTCAGCACCAAGAATCAATGCATTGGGCTTTCTTTCTGCAACCGAAGCTGCCTTTTTGAGTGCCAGATGTTCGACCAATTCCTCGGGTGCGAAATTTTCCGTGACGGTTTCGTCTATGTTGGGAGAGATATGAATAAAGGATATTCCTATCTGCCGAAGAAGCTTGCGCCTTCGTGGAGACTGGGAGGCAAGTATGAAATCAGTATGAATTTGCATGAAATGGATCTAAGTCTCCGGTCTGAGCTTTTTCATATGCGCGAAACCAAGGGGTAATATAATGTCAATCATTACGGTTTGTAATCATAAAGGTGGCACTGGAAAAACTACAACATCTATACATATTGCAGCCGCGTTGCACTTGATGGGATACAAGACCATGATCATAGATCTGGATCCACAGGCGTTTCTGACGTGCATGATGGATATAGGGCCATCCAATACTGCCAGTACATCACTGGATTTGTTTCATCTTGATAGCAGCTTGTCTGATTTGGAAGTATTACAACTACCTCCATTTGACTTACTCCCATGTACTGGGGGTATGAACCATCTATCAAGCAAACTAACTAGTGCCACGGATATGTTCTGGGTCAAGGAGGCACTCCAGAATCAGAGCGTCTATGATACGATCATCATAGATACGGCGGCCGCGGTTTCAGTGTACGCACTAAATGCCATGATTGCCGCGGATACATTGATGATTCCCGTAGTTCCTGAAGTGCAATCTGTATATGGAGCGGAGCAGACATGGGGGACTGCAAAAGAGGTGCAAAAAAAATGGAATCCTGGTCTGAAGACGGCGATGTTTCTTCTGACAAATGTGGACAGGCGTAAAAAAGTGCATCATCAGTACAGTCAATACATGCGCAAGACATATGGAAGTCTGGTGATGGATACGGTCATTCGTACATGTGCCTCGCTTGCTGTTGTATGCAAGGATGGGACCACCGTATTTGAGAGGAACCTGAATTCCCGTGGGGCCAAAGACTACGCGGCCGTCATAGACGAGTTGGTTAGACATGTGTTATCCCCTGCAAAAGCAGAGAATGAGGTGGGGTGATGTTGAGGTTTGTGCTGCACTTGACTTGGGTCACTGGCTTGATTTGGGGATTGCATTATGGTCCAGGTGGGATTGCATCACTGGGAAATCTGATTGACCCCGTGCGCGGGCTCTATCATAATGCGCGCATAGCTGAGCACGATTCGAGGGAAGCAAAAGTTGTATCTGCACTGACCGGTAGCGTGACGATTGAGCGGGATGAGCGTGGGGTTCCCCATATTTTTGCCACCAGTGATAGGGACGCCATTGTTGCATTGGGATATGTCACCGCACAGGATCGGCTCTTTCAGATGGATTTTGTGAGCCGTGTTGCGGCAGGTCGGATGTCGGAAGTTTTCGGTCCAGGCTCAATAGAGACGGATAAATATTTACGGGCAACCGGAATGAACTGGGCGGCAAAGCAAATCACTCGGGCGCATGCTCAGGAGCAAAGTCATGACTATGATTTAATGACATGGTTTTCTGAGGGGGTCAATGCCTACATCAATGGTCTCTCCGATGCGGAGCGGCCATTCGAATTCAAATTATTTGGGTATGCTCCCGAGAGGCATACGCCACTACATGGGATCCTCCTGATGCAGTATTTCAATTTTGACCTGTCATTTGGATCAGATGAAATGGCCTATGGTTTGGCACAGGCTCGTTTGAGTCCTGAGGACTATGCTGAGCTATACCCGCGTTATGCCACACGCTACAAGCCAATCATTCCCTCAGAGGCGACGACTTCAAAGAAATCTTTCTCTGAGACAGGGAATACTTCCATGGCCTCGTCAGATGCATTGGCACTATTGAAGCGTATGCAGAGGACATTAAGGGATCATGGGATTGAGGGATATCAACCTTCCAAGGGATCAAACAACTGGGCGGTGGCAGGAGAGCGATCTACCACGGGTTCACCGATGCTGGCTGGAGATATGCATCTGGCTCTGACGCTACCATCTATCTGGTATGAGGCGCATCTAGTCACCCCTTCCATGAATACATATGGTGTGCTCTCCCCAGGTGTGCCGCTGCTCGTGGAAGCGTTCAACGATCACGTTTCCTGGGCCTACACGAACGCAAGACTAGATGGGATTGATCATTATTTACTCCGGTTAAGTGGAGATGAACGCAGCTATGAATTTGATGGAGATTGGATACCCTTACAAATGCTGCCGGATACAATTCATGTGAAAGGAAGGCAGGCAGTCATTGATACCCTAGCGTTATCTCATTTGGGGCCGGTTGTGAGGGATTCAAGTACTGCAGTTGCCATCAAGTGGGTGGCACATGAAAAAAATCACCTGATAACTGCCCTCTGGGAGATGAACCGTGCTAAAGATGCAGCTCAATTGGATAGTGCATTACACAATTGGCATTCACCGGCCCAGAACATACTCTATGCAGATACCAAGGGGACGATTGGGATCCGGGTGGCCGGCGTTGCGCCGTTTCGCGGCTCCGGTCATGGGATCGGGTTTCTGGATGGAAGTACGAGTACCACAGAATGGGTTGGTAACGTCCCCTTTGAGGAGATGCCCAGTGCGGTGAATCCCACTCGTGGATATCTTACATCCACCAATCAGCAGCCGACGACGGCAGATTATCCCTACTACCTGAATCATGACTGGCAGGCTGCATACCGTTCTTTACGCATTGATACATTGCTTTCTGGCAAAAAGCAGCATAGCATTGAGGACATGAAAAATTATCAGGCGGATTTTTATGTTGGTCAGTATGATGCATTTGTGCCGCTGCTTAATTCCATACGTTCACTCTCGCCTCAGGCTGAAGCAGTCCGCAGTGCATTGACCGAATGGGATGGCTTTGCAGAAGGCGAAACGACTGGACCACTTGCTTTACATGAGTATTTGATTGCTTTGAAACACCTCACATGGGACGAGCCCGTATTTATGGATCTTCCGGTGCCAAGTGAAACCGTCCTGCTAACGCTACTGAATCGTGGGTCTAAATGGCTTGATATTCAGGAAACTCCGGTGATTGAGGATGCAGAGGCACTCATGGCTACGGCATTGGAAGAAGCGTCAAGTGCACTGCTGAGTCAGTATGGAGATGATTGGAGATGGACCTCACATCACCACATAATTTTTCAACATCTGACCCAAACTCCAGCACTGGATATGTTGTGGCGCGGACCGTACACTTATCCCGGTTATGACGAAACATTAGGTCCGGGGGATGGACTGGAAGTCACGCATGGTGCAAGTTGGCGTGTGGTCGTGGATTTTAGTTCCAGTCCTCCAGAGGGAATTGGGATATATGCTGGGGGGCAGAGTGGCAATCCACTTAGCCGATACTACGATCTTCAGATACAGGAGTATTTAAATTACAATCATTATCCGCTACATAAACCTCGGAAGTCCGGTGAATTGGAATCCGTTTCATCCATCCTTGCACTAGAGCAGCAATGAACCCAATGATCGGGATATAAATGTGTATACAGATGAATTTGTCCACCTGGGCTTGTTTGCTTTCTGGATCTTTTGGGCACGGACATTTCATTGGATCGAATCGCTTTCCCAGAGCATTCGAATAGGGCTACATACATGCCATTCCCGAGACTTGTACAAATTTCTTCGTCGTACAGCGCTACGCCAAACGTGAATCTGTCAGGAGGGCAGCCTTGATCTCGCGTAGCCTTTTGAAGTCAGACCGAAGATTGCCAGCTTCAACATCATCAGACTGTTGGGGTTACTTCGACTAATCGCCAGAAATAACCCCAGAGGGTACAGATCTACTTCATGAAGATGTCCCTTTTGCATTCAATTGTCGTGGATTATTCGCACACCGATCCGGCCATTCTTTAGTGACTGTGGCAATTTTTAGTATTTTGATGGATCTTCCGAAGGCGATCACTCGCCAAACTATCGGATCAACCAATTGACTGACACAGATTATGGACAGTAGTACACAGCGCTTTACGTCCCGGTGGGGAATGCTTTTAACCGTTCTAGGTATGGCCGTTGGGACGGGGAATATCTGGAGATTTCCTCGAATCGCGGCTACGAACAGTGGAGATGATGGTGCAGGGGCGTTTCTTGTAGCGTGGCTCGTTTTCTTGTTCATATGGAGTATCCCCCTCATCATTGCAGAGTATGCACTGGGACGGAAAGGGCGGCTGGGGGTGATTGGGACGTTCACCAAGCTTGCAGGAGATCGCTATAGCTGGATGGGTGCCTTCTGTGTTTTTGTTGCGGCAGCCATTTTATTTTATTATACAGTCGTAGCCGGGTGGTGTATCTACTATCTCGGGCGAATGGTTTTCCTTGGGCCAGATCTCACGTATGAGGCTGCGCAGGGTGCCTGGGATGGCTTCCAGAGCAGTTATTTCCCGATATTTTTTCATGTGCTTGTGATTGGAGTGGGGGCCTGGGCAGTGTGGAAGGGTGTTGGACGAATTGAGCGGGTGAATAAAATCTTAGTCCCAACACTTCTGGTGATTGTATTGATCGCATTGGTGCGAACCTTCTTCCTAAATGGTGCAGGCGAAGGCATCCAATTTTTGTTTACCCCCGACTGGCCTACATTGTCGCAACCCAAAATATGGCTTGAAGCCCTGACGCAGAATGCCTGGGATACAGGGGCAGGGTGGGGGCTGGTGCTTACTTATGGGGCCTACATGCAGAGCAGGCATGGGGTTGTTCAGAATGCATTTATCACCGGTGTCGGAAACAATACGGTTTCCCTCTTTGCTGCAACCATTGTATTTGGGACTGTGTTTGCAATTCTTGGCCAGGAGATGTCCCGCCCAGAGGTACTTGAAGTCATGCGTACCAGTGGACCTGCTGCCACTGGGCTTACTTTCATCTGGATGCCGCAACTGTTTGCAAAAATGCCGGCTGGAAGCACTCTGGCGATTCTATTTTTCCTAGGTCTGTCCTGTGCAGCAATTAGCTCACTGATTTCCATGATTGAAATGGTTGTGCGCTCCGTAACGGATTTTGGTGTCAACCGATCACATGCAATTATGGGAGTTTCCATTGTCTCTATGGTTTTGGGGATTCCATCTGCGATCAATCTTGGGTTTTTTGAAAATCAGGATTTTGTTTGGGGATTGGCATTGATCATTTCGGGAGCTTTCATGGCTACTCTGGTAATTCGCCAAGGAGTTCGATCGTTCCGTGAGAAAGAAATTGATAACATGGTGGGAGATTGGAATTCTGGCAGGCCATGGGATATTCTGTTGAATTACGTTGTACCACTCTCGGCGTGCGTGTTATTAGGCTGGTGGTTATGGTTGTCCGTAACGGTTTATGCTCCCGATACCTGGTATAATCCGACGGATCCGTTTAGCCTGATGACGTGCATTATACAATGGGGAGTCGTGATCACGATATTGCTGATCCTGAATCGCTCTATGGCAAAGCGTATTCGTTCAACCAATAATTTGGCATGATATCTGCTTAAATGGATAGTGAACCACAATGATAGAATCATGTATCGACTAATTCTTCTCACTGTAAGTCTACTACCTAGTGTGGTTGCAGCACAGGTATCAGTTGGTGGTGTAATACCGGATGTAGCACTTCAAAATATGCGTGGTGGTGACACTTCGACCCACGCACTTTTTGGAGTTCAGGGTGCTGTCTTTGTGTTTTGGAGCAATGACTGTAACTGGACGGATCAGTATGAATCCCGCGTTGAGGCCCTGAACACGGCAAGTATTCCGGTAATTTTGGTGAACAGCAATGATGCATCGGTTTTCCCGAAAGAGGCGGAGCCTGGAAAGCAATACGATGTGGCATATGTTCGTGATTTCGGGGGGCGTTTGGCTAAAACCCTGGGTGCTGAGAGAACCCCGCATGTATTTGTCTTTGATCGCGAAAAAGCACTTATCTATGCAGGTGGGATTGATGATTCACCTGCCGATGCGCAGGAAGTACAGGCAGCTTGGTTTCAAGATGCCATTGAACAACTCTACAGTGGGCAACCTGTGAGTGTTTCCTCAACGCAATCGTTCGGTTGCCGGATCAAGCTACCGTGACGATTGCGGAAATAGAAGCCCGGTTCACGAGGCTGAATCGTGAGGGGAATGCTTTTGCTGAGATAGAGCAGGTACTGGAGACCTACCAGAGGACGCATTGCGAGGTCTATCGGCGCTTTGGAGAGAAGCATCTGCCGGTGTTAGCATTCAAACACGCCGAAATTGCAACATTCCCGGTTTCGGAAGCAGAGCGGATATTTATGAGCAGCGCGACAGGGAGTGGCCCTCGAAGTCGACATTTTGTGCGTAGGCTAGCCGTGTATGAAGCTTCTGTGTGTGCAGCCTTTGAAGCGGTGTTTGGGAAGGGACCATACACGATTTGGGCTCATTTACCGGGGTATTCTACCGAGTCCTCTCTCGTTTGCATGCTGAAAATTCTCATTCAGCGGTATGGGGATGAGAGAAGTCAGTTCTTCTTAGCTGATGAGCCTCCCATTACTCCAGATACCACTTCTCCATTAGTGCTCTTTGGGGCGGCATTTGGTCTCTTGGACCTGATTAAAGCAGGTCCTTGGCAGTTGCCTCAAAGTGCACGGATTGTGGAAACCGGTGGGATGAAGACCTATCAACGCGAGATTGTCCGGAGGGAACTGCATACGCGTTTAGCGGAAGGGTTTGGTATTCAAGAAGATCAGGTCTGGAGCGAGTATGGCATGTGTGAACTCCTGAGTCAAGCCTATGCCCAAGGTGGGCCCGTGTACACGCCTCCACCATGGATGCATGTTCAGATCGTTGATCCATATGATCCAAAACAGATGCTGCCTGATGGGCGGCCTGGGCTTATTGCAATCACCGATTTGGCAAACATGCATACGGTTTCCAGTATTCTCACAGAGGATCTGGGAGTGAGTCATAGAGGAGGCTTTGAAGTTTTGGGGCGTTTCCCAGGAAGTGCACTCAGGGGATGCAATTTTTTGTTGGAGAGTGTATGAAAATTCAAGGAATCATTCGGAGTGAGCCATAGGTCGGTTGACATTGAGTGCCAGATAGGGGGGTGTCCCATCTTCAGCAAGTAAGCCAGCGATCAAAAAATCTTTTCCATAATGCGGTTATCAGTTAAGCAATCTCTGACATGGCTTTGTCAGGGCAAATTAGGTGCATGACTTTCATCATCTCCGTCATTCAGGAAGTCATGGTGTTACATACAGCATTGTAAGGTGGCGGTGATGGAATCCCCCTAAGAATTCAAGCATTATGAAACTGCGGTTGTGGTTGATTTCCTGTGTTGACAACAGTGAAAATATTTTGTATACTCGAGTTTCACATTTCAAATTCAGACACCCAAAATCATGACAAGTAGAACTAAAGTACTGATTCGTTCGCGTTATCGTAATCATGGTCCTGTCACTTTTCGCTTATACTGGCGGCGAATTGCTTGATAGAGCTACAGCTACCGCTGAGACGGTATTCTGTGAGCAAGATAGGTGCGTACGTCTTTATATTGCAGGTTATTGCGCCGACGCTCGAGGCTCTCAAACGGGCTGTAATATGGTAGGAGGCCAATGTGAAAATTATGTATGCTCAGGTGGTGGGCCTAGCGATGGGAAAGGCCCAATTTTTCAGTAGTTCTGCACTACAAATGCCCACGTCTTCCGTCTCACATAAATTTGTGGACATTTTCCACTGTATGGGCTGGTGTGTTGCAGTAGCAGTTACAACCATTTTTTTCCATGGAGTGGGAAAAGCCCAAACTGTGATTCACCCAACAAAAGAGAATATTCCGGTTTCCTCTGACCCTCGTTTCGAGTTGAGGCATGAGGTTGACGGAGCTGATTTTTGGCACTGGAATTCGTCGAGTATTTCAGAGATTGGGGTTAATGAGGGTGATGATTCCCAGATGATCGGCGTGGTATTTGACCTGGAGACGGACCAAGAAGGAGCCGTTTATTATTTGGACCTGATCCTGGAGGAGGTTCGTGCATATGATTACGAAGGTAATTGGATTGGCAATGTGGCGAATCCTGGAATCGGTCCAGGGGAACTTGAAAGTCCCCTCGGCTTGCTTGTTATTCCAGATAGTAATCAGATAATTGTTGCAGATCAGATGACCAATCATGTTTTTGAGCGTAATGAGGCAACATTTGAGTTGGTGTCAACGCAGCGCCCTAAGTATCCTAGTTCAAACGGGCAATTATGTGTGATGAATGGGCACTACTATTTGGCATTTTATGATATGTCTATCCCCGCCTCTGAACAGAAAATCGTCCACAAATACACTCTGGATGGTGAGTGGGTGACTTCTTTCAGGGAGCCGTATGCCTATGATAATCCGTTATTCGTATCTAAATTTGTCTCCGAGACGTTTATTGCATGTAATCCAGAGCATAATACCATTGCGGTACTCACAAATCACATTCCAGCGATGACGGGCTACTCAGATCAGGGAGAACAGCTGTGGCAAGTCACCTTTCCCGATTATCGGCCGGATGTGGTAGAAGAACGAGTGTTTGATGGGAGGGTACATAGTACTTTGATGTTTGAAGCTGGCACTTCCGTGTTTCGGTCATTGTTTTCCGATGGTGAGTATTTCTATGTGACCTATGTTTTTGGCAAAAAAGCTTCAGGACCGTTCCATAGAGTACGGTTTTCGGAAAGCCATGCATTCAGGGTGAATGCTCATTCTGGACTGGGTGTTTATTTGGGAGCCGCCGGACCGGAGATAGGGGAATTATTGGTGGCTATGGATGAGGAGTATCGCTTTACCGTCACAAAAAATTCGGGATTCCCACAGATTCGGATACACAGTTTTCGATAAAATTCGGAAATGTCACCAGTTCACTAAAGGATGGGCTTTGGAAGTATCGTTCGCGTTATCGTAATCATGGTCCTGTCACTTTTCGCTTACACTGGTGGCGAATTGCTTGATAGAGCTATAGCTAGCGCTGAGACGGCATTCTGTGAGGAAGATAAGTGCGTACGTCTTTATATTTCAGGTTATTGCCTTGACGCTTCAGGCTCTAAAACGGGCTGTAATATGGTCGGAAGCCAATGTAAAAATTATGTATGCCCAGATGGTGGGCTTAGCGATGGGAAAGGGCCAATTTTTCAATAGTTCTGCACTACAAATGCCCACATCTTCCGTGTCACATAAATTCGCGGACATTTTTCGCTGTGTGGGCTGGTGTGTTGCAGTAGCAGTTACAACCATTTTTTTCCAGGGAGTGGGAAAAGCCCAAACTGTGATTCACCCAACAAAAGAGAATATTCCGGTTTCTTCTGACCCTCGTTTTGAGCTGAGACATGAGGTTGACGGAGCTGATTTTTGGCACTGGAATTCGTCGAGTATTTCAGAGATTGGGATGAATGAGGGGGATGATTCCCAGATGATCGGCGTGGTATTTGACTTGGAGACGGACCAAGAAGGAGCCGTTTATTATTTGGACCTGATCCTGGAGGAGGTTCGTGCATACGATTACGAAGGTAATTGGATTGGCAATGTGGCGAATCCTGGAATCGGTCCAGGGGAACTTGAAAGCCCCCTCGGCTTGCTTGTTATTCCAGATAGTAATCAGATAATTGTTGCAGATCAGATGACCAATCATGTTTTTGAGCGTAATGAGGCAACATTTGAGTTAGTGTCAACGCAGCGCCCTAAGTATCATAGCTCAAACGGGCAATTATGTGCGATGAATGGGCACTACTATCTAGTATTTTATGATATGTCTATCCCCGCCTCTGAACAGAAAATCATCCACAAATACACTCTGGATGGTGAGTGGGTGACTTCTTTCAGGGAGCCGTATGCCTATGATAATCCGTTATTCGTATCTGAATTTGCATACGAAACATTTATTGCATGTAATCCAGAGCATAACACCATTGCAGTACTTACAAATCACATTCCAGCGATGACCGGCTACTCGGATCAGGGAGAACAGCTGTGGCAAGTTACCTTTCCCGATTATCGGCCGGATGTGGTGAAAGAATATGTGAGAGATGGGACGATATACAGTCGTGTAATGTTTGAAGTCGGCACTTCCACATTTAGTAGATCATTGATTTCCGATGATGAGTATTTCTATGTGACCTATGTTTTTCGCAAAAAAGCCTCAGGGTTATTCCGAGAAGTAGATTATTCAGAAAGCCACGTGTTCAGGGTGAATGCTCATTCTGGACTAGGTATTTATCTGGGGGCTGCCGGACCTGAAACAGGGGAAATATTGTTTGCTGTAGATGGAGGGTATCGCTTTACTGTTACAGAAAATTCTGGATTCCCACAGATTCGGATACACAGTTTTCGATAAAATTCGGAAGTGTCACTAGTTCACTAAAGGATGGGCTTTGGAAGTATGGTTGGAAACAATCGGTGGTGGTTTCTGTCGGCTGCTGTTTTGATCATTGTTTCTTTTGCTGTAGGAATCAGCGGAAAATTCCAGTTGATTCCCATCGTGAAAATTCATTGGCCAGAACAAACGACTAAAATTGGATATGTACCGTCATACGAAAAGCTTCGGGCAAGGAACTCGTGATGGTTTTTATTGGGTCTTCTGCCTATAGCCTATAGCAATCACGACGCTTTACCGGCATTAATTGAGGATGCAAAGCTAAAGTTGCAAAGTAAATCTGTTGCCGAAGGTTGGTCCTTCAGCGTAATCGGTGTATCAGTAGATTGGCGTACATCGGACGGCATTACCCATCTTAGCAAATTTGGCCACTTTGATGAAATAATGACGGGACGCAAATGGCACGGAACAGCAGCAGATCTCTATTCAAGAAAAATCCCAGGAATTAATGCGACCCCGCAGATACTGGTATTTGGTCGTGATCACGCCCAAAATCATGGAGAGGCAATGGAGTCGGCCCCCAGAGAAATGCCAATTCATCGTGTGGTAGGTCTAGAGCACATTGAAAACTGGCTAAATAGAGGACTCCCATTACCTCAAGATGCGCTACAGCTTTTTTCAGGAACAGACGACACCATGTAGGATTCCGCATTCAGGTGTGAGTAACGGTGAAGAGATAATGATATTTCAGATTGGAGGAAGGTAGTCCCAACAATCATCGAATCAGGGTGTTACATGAGGCTCATTGGATAGAGTCTTATCACAGAGTGCATGAATACGCTGGTTGCCGCGTTATCTCAGGCCGCTCACATGTGGTCTGATCCCAGCCAACCATGCAGAAGAAAGGCCGTGCAGGCAACGCTGACGGCATCCAATTCATTTACGGAGGCAGCCTTGGAGTTTGCGATTGATCAGCAAATGAGCGAGGTGACGGAATCCGCGTTGATGAACTGGATCAGGGGGAGAAGACCAAAACATGTTCATCAGGTTGGGGTAATCAATGCCGGGAATGTGCCATTCGTCGGATTGCAGGACCTTCTTGCTGTTCTTCTTTGCGGTCATTCATATGTTGGCGTATTGTCCAGTAAATCTCCCTACCTCTTGCCAGCATTTGTTCAGACGGTCCGCGATCAGGGAGTAGATTTGGATGTGAGCTTTGTGGATCGTGAAGCAGTCTGGGGGCAGATGCAGGCGGTCATAGCGACTGGCAGTGATGCAGCGATTGCCCAAATCAGTTCTCTTGCAACGATCAGGGGGCTACCACCTCAAAAGTGCTTATTTCGTGGTAACCGGTATGGGGTTTCAATTTTGGATGGACTTGAAACAGATCATGATTTGGATGATTTGGCACTGGATGTATTGCTACATGAGGGGATGGGATGCCGCAATGTAGCACTGATTTTTGCACCTGCAGGCCTTGAACCGGACCAGTGCCTCGGACATCTCGCTCAGGTGCGCGCGGTATTCCCTGCACATCCCTCAACACCGGGAAGATTGGAAATGCAAAGGGCTTATTTAGCCGCGGTCAATCAGCCACATGCGTATGGAGATGGCTTGGAATTTTTGATCAGCAAAGGCCCCCCGGAGGCTCAGATTCCAGGACATGTACGCTGGGTGGAATATGAGGACCTTGGTGAAGTGATTCGCCTTGTTGAAGCAATACTTAGCGAAGTGCAATGCATTGTGGCGCGTGACAGGTTATGCAAAAAATTGCCGGAGGCCTGGGATACTCAGCCACTTGGTACAACGCAGAGACCAGTACTTGCATGGAAGCCTGATGGGAGAGACACTATTGATTTTCTGTGTAATTTGTAGAGGAACAAGAAAAGGCCCGCACAAGTTTGCGTTGTGCTTGGCAGCATAGCAATTGATCGTCAAGAGACGTGTGGAAAACAAGTAAGTCTGATCGCATTACACTGCACTCCAAGGAACTAGTCAAAAACCTTCAGGATTGGCTAGATCTCAGAGTGCAGCTGGCAGGTTGGCAGTATTGGGATACAATCCTGCAAAACCGAAAAACGATCTACGCCGTGGTCGCCGCGGGTTTTTTACTTGCCGTTTCTGTTATCTTTCTGCTACTTGCTGCGGCATTGGGATTAGGATTTCTGTTGGGGCACATAATATGGGGGTTTATATCCGTTGGCGTGATTACGGGAGTTGGTGCCTGGCTCTTAAGTCGCTTGGCGGTTCGGTCAATGAACCCTGAAACTGAAAATATAGATCGTACGATCACTGAGACGAATGGACAAAATGGATCAGAAAAAGAAACGGACGAGTAGTGACGTTCGTGCGGCACTTGATGACCGTGCACACCAAATTGAGCAGCACTTGGGTGCGCTTCGCCGTGAAGTGAGAGGTATGGTGCCTCCGGTAAAAGACATTATTGTTAAACATCCCATTGGCAGTGCGTGTGCGGTTCTTGGCGCGGGTGTGGTGCTGGGGTATTTGATTGGAGGCGGTCGGCGCGAAGGAAGCTCTGGTGATGGTGCGCTACTTGACGCAGTATTGGCTCCTGTGGTTGAGTCTATAAAAGAGCGTTTGAGTAATGGAGAAACCTCAGAGGAAGCGGTCCGTGGTGCTCTGCGTACGTATGTGGCCCCACAGCGAACCAGTGCGCTCAACGAATTATTTCGGTTACTCCTTCCTATGGCCGTTGAGATGAGCCTAAAGGCACTAGATAAGGATGGGAAAGAGGAAGAATCCTGATATTGTCGAAGCGGATCATCGACTTGTCTTCCTAGGCCCTCCAGGTTCAGGTAAGGGGACACAGGCAAGGCTGCTGGCGACTAAACGTGGACTTACGCACATATCTACGGGAGTCATCCTCCGCACAGAAATAAAAGCGGAGACTTCGATAGGCATTAAAGCAAGAAAGTATATCGTTACGGGACGTCTGGTCCCCGACGAGATGATACGTTCATTGGCCGAAGATGCGATCAATATTGCAAATTTTCGAGGGTTTATTCTTGACGGCTATCCGCGTACGACTCAACAAGCCCAGTGGCTACATGAATTCCTAGACGCTCAAGGTGTCTCCTTGACCGCTGTAATCCAATTAGTTCTTAACGATGAAGATGTAGTTTCACGTTTATCGCAGCGGCGGATTCACTCTCTTACCGGTGAAAATTTCCATTTATCGAATAAGCCGCCACCCAAGGAAGAAGCTGAATTTATTGTCTCTCGTCCGGACGATCAGCCGGATGCGATTCGAAAACGGCTAAAGGTTTATTACCGTGAAACCCATCCGTTGATTGAGTATTATGATTCTCGAGGTCTTCTTTTGCCTGTTCAGGCCTTAGGCTCGTTTTCTGAAGTACACGCACGGATATGTTCAACCCTGCAAATGCCGTAGTTTCCAGAAATCAACGGTAACACATGGGAAGGCAACAGGATACTAATCTGGAAATAAAACTTAAAAAACTTCGCGCCGAGATTAACTCAGGTCTCTCAGACTTAGTCAAAGACCATCAGCCAAGTGAGCTCTATGACTCGGTACGGTATGTGCTTTCAGGTGGAGGTAAGCGTGTTCGACCAGCTTTACTATTGCTTTCGGCAGAGGCATATGGAGTTGGAATCAGGCACACGATGCCACTCGCTTTAGCTGTAGAGTTGGTTCACAATTTTTCTCTCGTCCATGATGACATCATGGATCATGCAGATAGTCGCAGAGGTCGAAAAACGGTTCATGTCCTATGGAATATAGACACAGCAATCCTGTGTGGTGATGTATTACTTGCTTTGGCATCTGAATGTATTGGGCGGGCAACTTCGGGAGATTCCGCACAACTAACCCAGGTGTTCGGGAGGATGATTCGAGAATTATGTGAAGGACAGGCATTAGATATGGTTATCGGAAATAGCCAAGATCTCACGACCGCTGACTATCTGCATATGGTTGACGGCAAGACAGGTGGGCTGCTCTCGGCCTCACTTGAAATGGGTGGAATTGCCGGCAAAGCAGATCCCGATTCCTGCCTGGCATTAAGGGAGGCGGGTAAATTTATAGGGAGGGCCTTTCAGATTAATGATGATCTCCTGGATTTAGTGGCAGATGATCAGCGTTGGGGAAAGGTTCAAGGAGGAGATTTGATGGAAGGAAAAGGGACGTATCTATTGACCGAATCACGTCAGCGAGCAACAGGGGAGGATGCAACATTCTTTGCTGGAATCTATCCTGGTTCAGGTCTAACCAAGGAGGAAATTCCTGGAGCGCGAGCACGAATGGAGACACTTGGGGTCTTAAATGCAGCCCGTGAACATGTCCATAGCTACACGCACCGGGCTCTGGATCAGATCCGCTCACTTCCAGGCAATACTACGGGGCTTCACATGCTCATTCAACAGATAGGATCCCGGATCTATTGATGTTTGATCCGTTTTTCGGATACACTGTTCAATGGCGCTCGAATTGAATTCACAGGTTCTCGTGGCTGATAGACTGCGTAGACCGAAAACCATTAGACAATGACAAAAAAAATATTAGATCGGATTGATTCGGAAGGAATGTACGAGGCCGTTCAGAGCTTTTCTGAGCAGTTGAAACAGGGGCGTGCACGCGCTCTGGAAGCCAAGGTGGATGGCTGGCCGGGAAATGGGGTCACAGGGGTCGTAGTTGCCGGTATGGGGGGCAGTGCGATTGGGGGAGATATCTTAGCGGCACTCGCGGCTGACCAGGCATCCATTCCGGTTGCTGTATCACGCAGTTATTCCTTACCTGCATGGGTGGGGCCCAATACCGCTGTTATAGCCTCAAGTTATTCAGGGAACACCGAAGAAAGTCTAGCTGCTTTCGAGGACGCTATTGCACGCGGGGCCAGAGTGGTGACCATCTCTACGGGAGGAAAACTCGCTGAGCGTGCTCACGCAAATAACGTTCCCCTAATGCAACTCCCCTCTGGAATTCAGCCGCGTGCGGCGCTGCCACATTCATTGTCCGCACTGCTGACGATTACGGAGCCGCTTCAACTTACTGCAGTTGATCCAGGGGACTGGGATGAATCTATATCCATAACAGCCCGGCAGTCAGAGGCGATGTCGGATTTGTCTAACCCAGATAATCCAGCCATGAAGTTAGCCAAAACTTTGCACGGCCGGTTTCCGGTAATCTACAGTAGTGAGCAGTTTGCCGCGGCGAACACCCGTTGGCGCAATCAAATGCATGAGAATGCAAAGAGCTTTGCCGTCGGGAACTGCCTCCCCGAGATGAACCATAACGAGATCATGGGGTGGGCACGATTCCAGTCGGAATTAAAGCAACTCGCTGTCATCGCGCTACGCGATAAGGAGGATCATAAACGTACGCAGCGCAGGCTTGAGGTGACGCAATCATTATTAGCTCCGCATGCACACAGTTGGAATGAGATAAAAAGTGAAGGCAACAGCAGACTCGCACGTCTTTTATCCATCATGTATATCAGTGACTGGGTAAGTTTGTATCTCGCAATATTGAATGAGACGGATCCGTCCCCAGTAGGATTGATCTCTGAGCTGAAGGCTGCTTTGGTGCGAGGCTGATGGTGGAACGGTGTGTGAAGAATGGCGTTGCGTATAGGAACTGCCATTGATTCATGCGCTACACGGTTGCTGTATGGAGCTTGTATGCCGTTCTAGGGGTTACTGTACTCCCGGTGTTCGCACAATACAACTCTCATTTCGGGCGCAACAAGATCCAGTATGAAGATTTTGACTGGAATGTGCTTCAGACGGAGCACTTCGATGTGTATTTCTATACTGAAATGCAGGGGCTGGCTGAGCATGGTGCGGCCTTTGCGGAAGAGGCGTACGCGGAGCTTCAAAATCGATTCAACTTTTCCGTGACGCGCCGCGTCCCCATTGTATTTTATTCTTCCCAGTTGCATTTCAAGCAAACAAACATCACAGACGGGTTTATCCCTGATGGTGTAGGGGGCTTTTATGAGTTCCTAAAGGGACGTGTGGTGATCCCTGCAAATGGGAATCTGCATCGATTCCGACGAGTGGTTCGCCATGAAATGGTACATGTGTTCACGATGCATAAGATCGCACGTGTATATCGGGATTATCGTATTCCAATGGATCGGCTGCCTCCATTATGGTTTACCGAAGGGTTGGCAGAGTATTGGTCAGGTCCGCAAGACTACCAACATGAGATGATCATGCGGGATGCAATCTTTGCAAACTATTTGGTTCCCCTGGAAAATATGTACAGAATTAATGGCTCCTATGTGATGTACAAGGAGGGGGAAGCTTTATGTCGTTTTATTTCGGAGAACTATGGTGAGGACAAGCTCCTGTCTTTGATTGAGAATGCCTGGATGGACCGGGATTTCCGAAAGGTGATCGAGTATACGTTGCAAGAGGATTTGCAGGAGATCAGCATTCAATGGCAGCAGTGGCTGCGCAAAACTTATTATCCCCAATTGGATGCTGCTCAGAGTCCTACCCTGTTAACGGAGGGGCTTTCTACGAAAGGGTTCAATTCGAAGCCGGCTTTCTATCAGACGAAAAATGGGCAGCGGCAGGTTTTATTCACGGGGAACCATGGCGGTTACAGTAATGTGTATTATCTCCAGGTTGACTCGACGTATGCTCCAATTGATCAACCACGTGTTTTAATTCGTGGTGAACGCAACAGTCAGTTTGAATCGTTTCATCTTCTGGATAGCCGAATGAGTGTGTCGGAAGATGGGTGGTTGGCTTTTGTTACCAAAAGCGGGGAAGCAGATGTGATTCATACCTACGATCTGGAATCTGGCTTAATTGGGCCCATCTACGGCTTTGATGGGATGCTCGCGCTGTATTCACCATCTTGGAGCCCGAATGGGATGCAGATTGCCTTTGTGGCGATTGATCAAAGCGGTGTCATAGATCTGTATGTTTATGACATTGAAGGGGATCAACTAAGGCGGTTAACAAATGATAGTTATGATGAGCGTGATCCAGCTTGGAGCCCGGATGGCCATTATCTGGTTTTTTCCTCTGATCGGACTTCAAAGGGTTTTGAGAATGCCTACAATCTGTTCACGTATGAACTGGAGACGGGTACAATTGATTATGTCACCTATGGTTCGCAGCATGATTTTTCTCCTAGTTGGAGCCCAGATGGTTCCCAGATTATTTATACGAGTACGAAAAAAGATTCAACGGGACGGTATGGCGGTCAGGATCTCTATGTAATTGATGCCAAGCCGACCTCGCCTGTCGTTGCCCTAGCGGATACGGAAATCCGTGAAAGTAGTCCCCCAAGCCCCGGATTGCGATGGAAAAAGCGATTAACAGAGTTAACCACTGCAATCTATGATCCAGTTTGGACAGAGGATCATCAGGTCATCTTTTCCGCATTCGAGAACTACCGATTTACTGTGCGGGCTTTGGGTGGTCTGGACACATTATTACAGAGGCCTGTGTCATTACATCTGGAGCCCTTGGCCATAGACTCCCAAGAACCTTGGGCGTTTCCGCGGATTGAGGCAACTTCAGAAACTGACCGTTTGCGGTACCGACGGCGGTATGGATTGGATATTGCGCAGGGACAGATATCCAGTAGTGCAGTTTGGGGGACAGGGGGTGCCGCCGTCCTTGCCTTCTCAGATCTTTTGGGTAATGACCGATTCTTTCTCACCATATTCAATACGAGCGAATACACAGGAGATTTCCTCAGAAGCCTGAATGTAAATATCTCCAGGCTGCATCTCAATCGCAGGGCCAATGTTGGGTATGGGGTTTATCGGTATGGGGGATTGAGGTATGATCTGACCGACCCGGATGCACCCACAGATTTTCCGCGCTTCTGGGAAGAGGTATGGGGTGGATTTGGGGCAGTGAGTTACCCGATCTCGATGTTTCGACGAATTGAGGTAGCAACTTCTCTGAGTTGGGATCACAAGGAAGTGCCTCAACGGAGGATCGATCGTCAGGCACTGTTATTGACGAACCAAGTCAGCCTAGTGCATGATAATGCATTGTTTGGTTATAATGGCCCTCAGGATGGATGGAGGGGGAGGATATCCGCGGCCTATACGACCGATTTGTTGTACTCCAACGTAAATTACATTACATTGGAGGTAGATGTCCGGCATTATTTGAGGATAGCACGGAATGTCACCTTTGCATCCCGCGCTTTGGGCCGCATGAATCATGGGCGTGAGGCCCGTTTGTGGTTCATGGGTGGAAGTTGGGACTTGCGGGGATATCCACTCTTTGATGTACGCGGCAAGAAGGCTTGGTTTACGTCTCACGAGTTCCGCTTCCCTCTGGTTGAGAATCCTTCGGCATACGTTCCGCCTTTGGCAATTTTGGGGATTGTTAATCTTAGGGGTGCATTATTTTTTGATGCCGCGCACACTTGGAATGATCAGTACCATGAGCGAATTCGCCAGATTTATGCCGGGGAAACCCTTGGTTCCACGGGGTTCGGGTTTCGGCTCAATCTTTTCGGTGGGTTTGTGCTCCGGTATGATCTGGGTTATCGTTTTCGTGACGCATTCAAGTCGCGGGACTCAAATCTTTTCCGTCAATTCTTTTTTGGATTCGATTTCTAGGAATTTTTCATCACTTTTTCTGCTACTCTGCATTGGCTGCGGTGGGCTGGCGGTGAGCGTAGATGCACCACCTGAAACTCAAGCTGAGCCGTACCTACCCCTGGAAATTGCATGGACGTATAACGCCCGGGCGGGATTCGGGCCGGATGCCCCACAGATTTTTGACAAGTCTGTCATGGTTGCGACCAGGCAGGGCGCAGTCCATTTCATCGATTTGGTTACAGGCAAGGGAGGCGGCAATAAACGATTTGGAGACGCAATCAATGGGTCTCCTGCAGTGATCGGGAACACATTGACTGTGCCACTGGCAGGGGGACGTACGGCGTTGGCTGCATATGATCTGGACCGTGCGGATATGCTCTGGCGCCTTCGTGGGGATCCTATTCAGGTTGGAATCACCGCCTTGGAGGCAGGGGGGATTTATGTGAATACTGCTGGAGAGGTGCGGCGTTTCGAGGTAAACGATGGGACAACAGTCTGGACCCATCAGATAGAGGGGCGTGCACGCGTACATGCTCCTCCAGTGGTTCACCATCGGTTGGTTATTGTTGCCATTGATAATGGAACCCTCTTGGCACTTTCGCTCAATGATGGAAGTCAGCAGTGGTCGGTAGATGTAGGCTCTCCAATCTATGTTGCTCCAGAGATACGTGGTGAAACGCTATTGGTATCAACGACACGGGGGAGCCTATTTGCCATGGATGCACAGACAGGAGAAATTCATTGGAATACAACATTGGCGGATGAGACCGTTCAGTTTTCTTCCCCGACAGCAGATCATGAGCTTGTGGTGGCAGGTGCATCTGATGGAGTTTTGCGGGCTTTTGATCTTCATACTGGCGAAATAAGATGGAGTACACAGTGCCCGGATGCATTGGCGGCGCGACCTCTGATAACTTCCGAAGTAATCTACACGGGAAGTATGGGGAACTGGTTCTATGCTTTTGATCGCAATAAGGGTGATTTACTACAACAAATCGAGCTTCGGGGCCGGGTAAAGAGTGCAATAGCTCTGGCTGCAGGTGGATTGATTATTTTAACGGAGCCGCGTTACGTGGTCCGACTTACGCCTTTGAATACAGATGTTGAACTGTGATCGTCGATTTATAGGGATATGGTGTGGATTTCTTTTTACCGTTATCCCATCTATCACTATGGCACAATCTCCAATCCTTGTCCATATTCTAAGTAATGATATGGATGCAGCAGCTTATGCAGACTCATTGTACCTGGGGCTTGCCAACGGAAGCCCATATTGGGTTGATCCCACGACTAGGACCATTCGTCTTTCAACGCTCCGTGCTGCGGCTTGGAGTATGCCGCCGATTCAGGTACCCCTAAGGGCTGGGCCGGGAGATAGTGTACGCGTTACACTGAATTTTCCACATTATCATCGAATTGAGTCTCATCCCTTCGGGGCGGAAGCTTGGTTGCAGGAAGGCGTAAAGCGTAGGCTTCTTGGCTTAACTCCCGTTGTATTTACCTCTTCGGGGACCGTTGATGGTGTGTTTCATATTGAACTGGAAGGATATCTTCCCGGCGTAGTAAAGCCAAAGACAGATTTATGGAATCGCTACGAGATTTCATTGAAGGCACTCGCTCAGGTAAATGAGCGGTCAGGGCTGAGCCCCGTGATGAAGGGGCGAAGAAGCTGGATTGACTGGGGTACAGCAGCGGTAGCGGTGGCAGCAGGTGTCGTGGCTGTACATTATAAATTCCGTGCAGACCGGATCAATGACGAATACCTCATGACGGGAGATGCATCTCTACGTCCACGGGTGGCCAAACTGGATGATTATTCTGGAATTGCGTTAGGGGTGATGCAAGCGGGGATTGTTACCTTGGCAGTTCGCTTCGCGCTCAAATAAAAGCGGATCTTTCCAACTTTCATGGAAGTACTCCGTAGAGTCTGTTATTGTGGTACGGTAAAATGAATTGGCTTGACATACTGATCATCGTAGTGCTGGGGGTTGGTTCCCTGACAGGGTTTCGCCGTGGGCTCGTACTCCAGCTTTTTGGCTTGGTCAGTTTTGTTGCATCATTTTTGATCGGATTCTTCTACATGGAAGGTGTGGGGGATTGGTTTGAAAACCAGCTAGGAATTTCCGCGACGTATTCCTCTCTTGTTGGTTTTGGGACAGTGTTCCTAGGCGTTCATGTGGGTGCCATGATCATTGCCCGTTTCCTTGACAAGGTGGTCAAAAAAATTGCGGTGATCGGTGGCTTGAATCGGATTTTTGGGGGAGCCTTGGGGCTGGTCACCTCGGGCTTGGCTTTTAGCCTGCTACTTTATGCTTTGGCCACGGTGAATCTTCCCCCGAGTGAGCTTCGCAGTTCGTCTGCGCTCTATGAAGTCGTATATCAATTCTTCCCACAGACATGGGATCTGGCAACCCAAAAATTCCCTGAGATCACTGAGTTAACCGACCGCTTCCCCTCTGTATTTTAGTCGGTTCCACATCCAGACTCCGCTTAAGAGGGGAGATAATTCTGTGTGTCGTAGGATCTGTTTTTCCCATCAAAGCCACGTTTCGAGGGTAATTCGTGTCACAGCTTACAGAAATTTATATTTAGATTGAATCTAAATAATTGCAATATTGTTGAAGTGGCGGCCCGGGAGATTTACCGGAATCTTATTTGTTACCAGAAAACATGATCAAACTCAAAATGAGAATTATATCCTTTGCTGTCCTGTTATTATTGAGTGTCGCTACGGGTAGTGCACAAAGTTCCAATTCTTGTGGTCTGATGGTGATGGCACATGGTGGGGCAGAGCAGTGGAATGCAGCAGTTGAGAATGCAGTTGCGCCAGTCCGTGATAAGATCCCCACTTCCATAGCTTTTGGGATGGCGAATCCTGAAACTATGAAAGCAGCAATCGCTGAACTGGAGGAGCAGAATATTGACTGCATTGCTGTCGTACGATTGTTTATGTCTGCGCATTCTTTTCTCCATCAGACGGAATACCTTCTGGGATTAAGAGAAGATCCACCCCCCTTCTTTATATCCCATCATGGACCTCAGCATCGCCATGAGCCGCCAACTCCAGTGGAGTTTCAGGGCAAAATTGCGATCAGTCAGACAGCTTTGTTGGATGCCCCTGAAATGGGGGATATCCTAGCCATGAATGCTCTTGCACTCAGCGATAGTTCAGGCAGTGAATCAGTCCTGATTATTGCACACGGGGCAGGAGATGATGCAGTGAACGATGAGTGGCTTCTAAAATTGGATCGGTTGTCGGATACAGTTCGAGAAACTGGCCTCTTCCATAGTGTTGTGGTTCACAGCCTGAGAGAAGACTGGAAGGAGAAACGATCCAAATCTGAGATGGATATTCGTCAATTCGTAGAGGATCATTCAGAGAAGAATGGTCGTGTAATTGTACTTCCTTTCAGGTTGTTTGGATTTGGACCGTATGCAGAAGTCCTAGAGGGTCTGTCCTATGAATCCAATGATGTAGGATTATTGCCGAATCCAAATGTGAGCAGATGGATTGAGCGGACCGCCAGTGAATTATTCACTGAATTGACTCAGGATATAGATACATGATTGTGAAAATGAGATAGGGTAGTCCATTTCTATGGATATTCGTGTCCATTCGCTATTATCGTTTCGTTTTGTAAATTCAGGAAATCTGGTGATTCAATGAAAAAGACTCCGAAACTTTATTACTCAATTGGAGAGGTGAGCCAAAAAATTGGCGTAGAAGCGTATGTGCTCCGCTATTGGGAAAATGAATTCCATCAACTCAGACCGCGAAAAAACAGCTCTGGCCGACGGATCTACACAGAAGATGATCTAAAGCGGGTGCGTCAAATCTATGATTTACTTCGTGTGAAGAAGTATACGCTTGAGGGTGCACGGCAGGCTCTGAAAGGCGAGCATGAAAAGCCCGTTGATCGAAAATCAGAACGGGATGATTTACTGAGATTACGTTTATTTTTGGAGAACATCAGCCGTCAATTGGCGTAACCATCGGATCCGGGACGTAGCGCAGCCAGGTAGCGCACTTCAATGGGGTTGAAGGGGTCGTGAGTTCAAATCTCGCCGTCCCGACGGATAGTGTAGTTTTTCGAACTGTACGTTTACGGTAATACCATTCCAAACCGGCGTTCGGTGCGGGCTGGTTGATGTATGTCAGGAAAAAACTTCAAACAGAAGCCTTTCAAACCATCTTTTTAGCTATTTTCTGCGGGGCACTATTAGGCTGAGGCATCGTGCGTTCACAAGCTCAGTCCGTAGTATCCGCAACCTAGCCGCCGTTTCCAGCCAGTGATGTATTTTTCCCTATGAGCATGGATGGTCTTATTGGATCGTATCGTTTCCTTTTTAGGTGATCAGGCGATCTACTCCATAACATGGTATAAGCTTTAGCAAATGTCAAACAGTAAGCTTGAGCAGGCGAAACGCAAGTATGCGGAGGATCTACGTACTCTCAGGAAACAGAAAGGGGTCTCATTAGACGCTATTTGCACAGAAACCAAAGTCATCAAGACGGTGCTAGAAGAGTTTGAGATTAATTGTCTCCATCGGAATATCAGATTCAATAAAGTCTACCTGTATTCCCTGGTCAGGTCGTACGCGAAGATTGCAGGATTGGATGGTGACCGGATTATAGATGCACTGGATATGGCACTAGACGGTAGCTATGATGGCAGGTTGAGTCCAGATTATAAACCTAAAGAGAAGCCAGGGAAACCGGCAGAGTCATCCACCAAGAAATCAGCCAAAACCAGCGAACCCAGTAAAGGGGCATCACCTCCCAAGGTGGATAAACGTACACGCGGGGGATAAGGAATGGCGTTCGCCAATTCTTGACGCATTTGTTTGATGATCTCCGAGCGGGCAAGCCCAATGCTTCCGCTTAAAATTATGATTGCGGGATCTAGAACACTGGCTAATCCTACGGCGGCCTGTGCGATGTAGTTTGTTGCTGTGGTGACTAGTTCTTTCGCTTCGGCATTTCCTGCGTCCGCTGCCTGATATACTTCGACGGTACGCGTTGAGTCTGAGGGGCCACTTTGGATGCGTGCCCATTGGGCAGCCAGTCCAATTCCGCCGGCAAGGCGTTCCATACATCCACCGGGCTGCCAGGATTGCCCAAGGTATTCCGGCGAGGGAATCATCTTGCCGATCTCCCCGGCGGAATGATTTGCACCACGTAATACCTTTCCATCTATGAGGATTCCGGCGGCAATTCCGGTACTCACGGTCATATATATCATCGGCGATCCTACCGGGGAGGTGCTCAGTGCGGCTTCTGCAACCGCTGCTGCGTTTACGTCATTCTCTATGACTGTCGGGGTTCCTATTTTTGATTCAAGCGCAGAGCGTAAGGAAACATTCACCCAACCATCCAGATTGGCGGCCTCAAGTACGATCCCAGCTTCCGGGTCGGTCATCCCTGGTGCAACGCAGCCAACCGCGCCCAAGTGGTCGCTGCTCTCAAGTCCATCACGAATTAACCCAACCGCTACATCCAGCACAGCTTCAGGTCCTTGTTGCGGAGTTGCAGCCGAGGCCCGATAACAAATTTCTTGAGGGCTGCCCTTGTGAGCGAGTGCACACCGGGTTCGCGTCCCTCCAATGTCAATCCCTGCAATGAGCGTCATGAAGTAAGATTAGATGTCCGATTCCAGATCATGAACCCAGATATTTAGAATGAGGGGTAACCTTGGGAAAATGATTCCCAAGTCAGACTGAAAACAACTGAAAATTCGGTAGGCACCGTTCAAAGCATTTTCGAATTCAATGTTGCCTCCATTATATCTGATGAAGCGCTAGAACCGGGGGATGCTACGCAGGAGCTAGGGGGAGGTCCCCGACTGCACTACTACAGTGCCATAACACCTTTTCCTGAACAATTCGGGTAAAGTCGGTCCCCAAAAAGCAGATTTTGGTCGAAATAGGCTCTTTAGGAGGGAAAACAAGGAAATTGAAAACGAAAGTCAGTGTCTTCTCAGACTGGAATGGCGAAGTTGGGTTTAAAGTGTTCCTCTTTATCTGTCGCCGTAATAGATGGCTTTTCCACAGATAGTAGATTACTGGGATGACGATGAGCGTCAAAATCGCTGAGGAAATCATGCCGCCCACCATTGGAGCTACAATACGCTTCATCACCTCCGAGCCTGTGCCAGCACCCCATAGAATAGGCAACAACCCCGCCATGATAGTGATGGCAGTCATCATCTTGGGGCGCACACGATCAACAGCACCCACTATGATGGCATCGTAGAGATCCTTTAATGAATTCATCTGTCCCTGCATCCTTTTTTCCCTGTATGCTTGGTTCAGGTAGACCAGCATAATCACTCCCGTTTCAGCAGCGACACCCGCAAGAGCGATAAAGCCTATCCCAACTGCGACACTGAGATGGTAGTCCAATACGTAAAGCAGCCAGATTCCGCCAACGAGCGAAAACGACAGGGATAGCATCACGATCAGGCTTTCGGTGACGCTTCTAAAAGTCAAGTAAAGTAGAACGAAGATGATAAGCAAGGTGATGGGCACGACCAATTGAAGGCGCTGTTGAGCGCGTTCAATGTATTCATACTGGCCACTCCAGACAATGCTGTATCCCTCGGGAAAGGTTACCTGTTCATTGATAGCCGTACGGGCTTGATTTACATACGTGCCTACGTCAATATCACGAATATCAACATAGACCCAGGAGGTCTTGCGTGCGTTCTCGCTCTTGATCATCGGTGGACCTTTGACGATACTGAAATCAGCCACATAACTAAGCGGAATCTGGGCGCCCGTGGGCGTTGGAATCAGCACCCGATTCAGTGCTGGTAAATTGTCGCGCAGTTCCCGGCTGTAGCGAACGTTTACCGGATACCGCTCCAGCCCTTCAACGACCTGCGTAATGTTCATCCCTCCGATGGCCGACATGATCACATCTTGTATATCACCCACGGTGAGCCCGTATCGGGCAGCTTCTTCACGGTTGATTTTATAGTCAAGAAAATTACCTCCAACGGTTTTATCTGGAAACGCACTCAGTGTACCAGGGACCGTCTGCACTACGGCAGCAACCTGTTGACTTAGATCCGAAAGTACCGTTAGGTTCGGTCCCATGATCTTGATACCCACGGGGGTTTTGATTCCCGTGGAGAGCATGTCAATGCGGGTCTTAATGGGCATCGTCCACGCATTCGTCAAACCGGGAAAGTTGATCGCATCATCAAGTTCGCGGACGAGTTGATCTATCGTCATTTCCTCGCGCCATTCGTGCTTCGGCTTCAGCGTGATGATGGTTTCCAGCATGGACAGTGGGGCCGGATCTGTCGCAGTTTCGGCCCGTCCAGCCTTACCCATGACATGTTCAACCTCAGGAAAACTTTTGATGATCTTGTCAGTCTGCTGCAGGAGTTCCTTGGCCTTGGTAATGCTGATGCCGGGATCCGTTGTAGGCATGTAGAGAAGGTCGCCCTCGTTCAAACGGTGGCATGAATTCACTACCGAGCTTTCCAAGTGGGTAAATTGTAGTCCCGAGAATTATCAGCGCGGCTGAAATTGTCAGCCACCTGAAACGAAGGGCACCCTGAATTACGGGCCGATAAGCCCCAATCAGCAGACGGCTAAGTGGATTCTTTTTTTCAGGCCGAATTCTGCCACGAACAAAATATCCCATCAGGATCGGAACGATCGTGATAGACAAAAGGGCCGAAGCAGCCATCGCATACGTCTTTGTGAAAGCCAGGGGCTTAAAAAGGCGTCCTTCCTGCGCTTGCAGTGCGAAAACAGGCAGAAAAGAAAGTGTGATGATTAACAGCGAATAGAAAAGTGCTGGACCAACTTCCTTGGCTGCATCCACGACAATACGCCAGTGATCTTTTTTCCCCGCGTAACGCTCAAGGTGTTTATGGGTATTTTCTACCATCACGATCGCAGCGTCAACCATGGCTCCGATGGCAATGGCAATCCCGCTGAGCGACATAATATTGGCATTCAGACCTTGGGCGTGCATGATCAAGAATGCAATGAGTATGCCCATCGGCAGAGTAACGATGATCACGAAGGCACTTCGGACATGCAATAAAAACAGCATGATCACCAGTGCGACGATGATGCTTTCTTCCAACAGTTTATCTTTGAGGTTGGTTATGGCTCGTTTGATCAGGCCGCTGCGGTCGTAGGCGGTCTGGATTGTCACCCCTTCAGGTAATCCCTTTTTTAATTCCTCCAATTTTTCCTTTACAGCGTCAATTGTTTTGAGTGCGTTTTCTCCATAGCGCATCACGACGATGCCGCCGACGGTTTCGCCTTCACCGTTCCAGTCGATGAGTCCACGCCTGAGCTCGGGTCCTAGATGGACATGAGCGATATTGCGAATGAGTATGGGGGTGCCATTCTCGTCTACCCCGACGGGCGTATTCTCCACATCTTCAATGGATTGGATATAGCCCAGGCCACGTACCATAAATTCAGTTTCGCCCATTTCAATGAGGCGACCGCCCACATCGCTGTTACTTCGTTGCAGAGCCGTACGAACTTTAGACAACGGCACGTTGTAGGCCAGAAGCTTGTTCGGATCAACCTCTACTTGGTACTGCTTCACATAGCCTCCGACGGAAGCCACCTCGGCCACGCCCGGCACGCTCATCAGTTCGTAGCGAAGAAACCAGTCTTGGATTGAGCGTAGTTGCTGGAGATCGTGACGGTTGTCACTGTTGAGTACGTATTCAAATACCCATCCCACACCGGTGGCGTCTGGCCCCAACGCAGGGGTTACGCCGCTTGGCAGTCGGTCAGCCACATAGTTCAGATATTCTAATACGCGGCTTCGTGCCCAGTACAGATCAGTACCGTCCTCAAAGATTATATAGACGAACGACGAGCCAAAAAATGAATAGCCACGTACGACCTTTGCAAACGGTACTGCGAGCATCGCTGTCGTTAAGGGATATGTAACCTGGTCTTCAACGATCTGCGGAGCTTGTCCCGAATACTCGGTATGAACAATGACCTGAATATCACTCAGGTCGGGAATGGCATCCACCGGTGTCTGAAACAGTGCATACACGCCGACAGATCCGATCAAAAGGGTAAGCAAGACGACCAGGAAACGATTTTTTACCGATCCCTCAATGATTCTTTCTAACATGATGATTTTGATTGCGCGTCCAGGATTGCCCGTTCGAGCTGGACGAAATATCTACTATGTTCCATCTCAATGATGCAGATGCTCTGCCGGTTCGGTCGACTCGGAAGATATCCTTGCTTCCGCGTCTTCTGGTGTCGATTCCAAGGATGTCTGTCCATGAAGCATCTTGCGAATCGCTTCCTGCAAGCGACTCTCGCTGTCTAACATGAACTGGGCTGAAGTCACAATCTCCTCACTTCCCTGCAGTCCTCTGAGAATTCGGATATAGTTGTTATCAGGCCCGCCTTCTTCTCCAAGTAAGACTTCTCGGGGCTCAAATCGGCCCTCGCCACGAACAACAAAGACAATGGCACGTGCGCCGGATCGAATGACTGCCTCGGATAGCACAACGACTGCGTCAGGAATGACCTTTCCCTGGAGTTGCACATTGGCATACATGCCCGGTTTTAGATCTAGGTCCGGATTGGAAAAAATCAGACGAACGTGAACATCACGGGCTCTCTCTCTCAGGTAAGGGTACACGTAGGATACCCTGCCGGCGTAGGTCTTGCCCGGCAGATAGGACAGTTCCATTTCGACACGCTGGCCATTGCTGATCCACGGCACTTCATTATCATAGAAACTGGCGTGCACCCAAACGGTCCGCAAATCCGCGATCCTAAACAGCTCTTCTCCGGCCTCGACGTATGCGCCTTCAATTGCATTTCTTACCACAACGATTCCCGTAGCCGGAGCTGTGAGAAGAATCGTTTTTTTGACCTCACCGGTTTGTGCTAAGTGCTCAATCTCTGACGCAGGAATATCCCAGTACTCAAGACGTGTACGGGTGGATGCCAGTAGTCTCTCGGCATCTTCTCTGATAGAGGGCACGGTGCTCTGAGCAACCAATTGAAAGTTTTTCAGTGCCAGCACATATTCTTGCTGCGTCGTGACTAATTCTGGTGAATAGATCTCAAGGAGTGGGTCTCCCGCCTGGACTTCGTCTCCCACGAAATGGAGATGAAGGTTTTCGATCCAGCCGGAAATCTTGGTATTAACTTGATAGAGTTGTTCTTCGTCGTATTGAACCTCACCAACCGTACGGATAGTACGCGTAAAATCCAAACGCTGGGCATGCCCGGTTCGGACCCCCATATTCTGCACTGTAGCAGGGTCGATAGACACGGTACCGCTAGACTCCATTCGATCCTCATCCTCGTAGACGGGGATCAGGTCCATTCCCATCTTCGACTTACCGGGTTGATCGTAGATTTCTGATGGATCCATGGGGGCCTGCCAGTAAAGAACCTGCCTCTCGTCAGATGGAGACAGTTCTAGGGATTCCGTTCCCGCTTTTTGGGTTGAAACGCGCCCGAGAAAAAACCCACAGACAAGGATAAGTATGAGAAGCAGAAGAATCCATACCCATTTGAAGTGTTGTTGCAAATTCATGACAATTGGGGGCATATAGACATCTAGTGAGTGATTAGGTCGGCAAGTGAATCCACGCCGAGTGCCCGTTCGAGAGCGGCAGCCACCTGGAGGTAACGGGCAAATGTGTCGTCGTAACTCATGTTGAGCGAAAACAGTGTGCGCTCTGAGTCAAGCAGGTCCAGAAAATCGGTACGTCCTGTCGTATAAGAGTTGAGGGTGGCTTGAAGCGTAGTTTCAGCCTGGGGAATCAGGCCTTCCTTGAAGAGCTCTAGTTGCCGTGCTTCCTCGCGTAATTGATGCATCAGATCTGCAACCTGGGTTGCGAGGAAGGTATTAAGAGCTTCTTGGCGTGCATGGACATGGCTGCGACGCACGCGAGCTTCTTTTAGCTGAGCATGCAGTCGGTTGCGCTGCAGGGGTATATGTATCGTTGCACCGATTCCAAGGGCATCGCGACCCGTGGCTGTGGGGGGCACATCAGTGCGGGCGATATCAAAATAAGTGATGCTGAACCGGAAATCGGGCTTGAACTGTTTGCGTGCCAGTGCAATTTCTTCGTCCGCACGTTTTGCAGCCGTGTTCAGAGCATTAACTTCGGGTCGTTGATTGAGGGCCAACTCAAGTAAAGCGATTGCATCAAACTGAATGTGGGATGGAGCCTCAACAGTTATGGCGACTTTTGATTCGGTGGAGATGGGACGATTCAGTAAACGGACCAGAGTCTCAGTCGCCGTACGTCGTTCAATGGACAGTTCAAGTTGTAACCGGGACAGAGAATTTTTTTCCAATTGTGTTTTCAGGATCGCTTGCTGAACACCGGCACCTACTTCATATTGCGTTGCTGCGATTTCTTCAAAGTTTTGGAGCCGATCCTTGAAGGCAAGAATGCGTAACTCCTGCTGCTGGATGCGATAGAGCCTAAAGTAGGACTGCTTAACTTGAAGTAGAAGATCTTCTTCCAGAGTCGCGGCTTCGTAATCTTTAATTTTTGCGGTTAGATCTGCAATAGATGCCTGAAGTCCCAGTTTGCCGGGGTAGGGGATTTCTTGTTCTATGCTCCACTGGTTGCGTTGGGCACCGCGTGCAGTCAGGAGAGGGACAGGCTGGTAGATGATTCTTACGAATGGATCTGGGAGTGCGGATACCTGCCCGCTTCGTAAAGCCAGCGCTTGTGCCTCCAAGTATGATGCTTGTAACAACGGATTATGTGCCCGTACGTCTACCAGAAGATTTTCAAGGCGTAGCAATGTGTCGGCTGGAGCATCGGGTGGATCCTGGCCATGGACTTGTACTGGCAATAAGAGTAGGAATAGCAAGCCGACGCAGGTTGCGCCAGCGAATTGGATTATCTTCATGACTTCCTGAGCAATAGGTCTAATTGTACATCAACACGGAGGTGCAACGAACCCACACTCCGTGAAATGGGAGCAACCAGAAGCCTATCAGATCAGAAAGGTACCGAGAAAAGCTTGCCTATTGGAGAGAAAGGGACAGGCAGAACATCGCGGTGAAGAGATGGGCCTAAACAAACTTGCCCTGGGGTCCATCTCAAATAGGGTATTGGGAAGGCGAGGCAGGATGATCTCATCCAATGAAATCCGGGAAGATTCAAATAGCACGGTTACCATTTTGGCGGCAGGCACTGCTTGAAATGCACAGCAAGGTGCAGCATGCTGTGAACAAGGTACAGGTCTCGCGGGTGTGGTATCACGGTCAGGTGCGCAGGGAAGATCCTGTTTATGAGAGGAAGTATGGGAGTGCATTCCTGCGGAATGATGATCCACAGGTGCGTGCGATCTCCGATCACCTAGGGGGCAATCTGTCTGTAACAGAGGTCCTACGGCACTGAGTAGCAGACTCAGACTAAGCACTATAGAGAATAGCCGATGGATTCGCATCACAGCAATTATTATCCAAAGCGAACAATCACTTTGGTAGAAGGTTTTGCCCCGAATGTTGTGGATAGAATCAGATCTACTCCTGCAGAGTTGGCAGCGAAGTCGTCACATCCTCTCTGAAAATCCTAGACCACAAGGCCTGTATGAGAGCATGTTGTTGTGATAGGCGTTTGTCGATCTTGCTTACGTCCTTGTGTAATTCCTTGATTTCGTCACGCAGTTTACCGTTATCGTCACGCAGTTTGCCGATCTCTTCACGGAATTCGCTACGCAGGTTGTTGTTATCTTCACGGAATTCGCTACGCAGTTTGTTGTTATCTTCACGGAATTCGCTACGCAGTTTGTTGTTATCTTCACGCAGTTTGCCGATCTCTTCACGGAATTCGCTACGCAGGTTGTTGTTATCTTCACGGAATTCGCTGCGCAGTTTATTGCTATCTTCACGGAATTCCTGCATAGCCCGATCAAACCGCCTATTCTGCGAAGCACTCCACCGCCAAGTTGTGAGAATAAACGTAACAATAATGCTCGCTGCGGCAATGATTTCTGGTTGCATCCCTTCAGATAGCGATTATAGCTAGTATATGGGTGCTATTACCGGAAAGAGATTAAGTTCCCAAGACATAGCAAGGTTCGATTGATAGCCAAGCATTTTGCTGTCATGACTGGTCTCATAATGAAAGTACAAGATACAGATTAGTCTTTCCACACAAATGGGGCTAGAACCTGATAGAAAACCTGTGACACTGATATCACTTCATATGTTCCAGTACGCGAAGAAGATGAGTTTTGCATCAGCCTTTCGTCCTTGTGCCATGCCGTATCTCAATGAGTTTTGATGGGAGCCCATCAAGGAGATGTTTTTATTTAGACGGCCTTTGATTTCTAATCAGATTGGCAGACTCAAGTACAATCTCAGCTTCCGGGTCGGTCATCCCTGGTGCAGCGCAGCCAACCGCTATATCCGGTACAGCTTCAGGCCCCTGTTGCGGAGTTGCAGTCAGGGCCCGGCAGCAAACTTCTTGAGGGCCATCCTTTTGCGCGAGTGCACACCGGATTTGTGTCCTTCCAATATCGATCCCTGCAATGGGTGTCGCGAAGTCAGATTAGATCTCCGACTCTAGATCACGAATCCAGATATTGCGAAAGCGAGTAGGTTCGTTGTGATCCTGCAGAAACAGGGGCAACGCATCTTCATGGGCTTTATAGGGAGGACGGGATTTGTGTCCTGACGGGCCGGTCAGGACAACATTGTCTTGAACAAGTACACCGTTATGAAAAACGGTTACCCTTGCCGGTTGCTTTAAGCTGCCATCTTCCTCAAAATGGGGCCTCCTAAAGACAATATCATAGGACTGCCATTCCAATGGGGGGCGGCTTGCATTCACCAGTGGGGGGTATTGCCCGTACAGTGAAGCGGCCTGTCCGTCGGGATAGGTTTTGTTGTTGAATGAGTTCAGTACTTGAACTTCATAAGTACTCATGAGATAGACACCGCTGTTACCACTGTCCTGCCCTTCTCCGCTGTTGGGGGTCGCCCATTCAATATGCAGCTGAACATCTCCAAATGAACGTTTGGTTTTGATGATGCCGGTGCCAGGCTTTACCTCCATGTAGCCGTCTTGTAAATACCAATCAACCGGGTCTCCATTTGCATGGGTCCATTCGTCGAAATTTGTGCCGTCAAACAGTACAATCGCATCCGAAGGAGCAGGGGATGAGGTCAACTCTCCAGGGGTAACAATCCGCGGCTGGGGACGATCAAGGTCATGAACATCCCAGGCATCCAGGGAAGGGACTTGTCCCAGTGCTGGAGAAACAGTGACCAAGAGGGCAAAAGATAGTATTGTGATTCGATACATGAGAGTGAAGTGTTTGTCAGGTTCTGCAATAAAAGTCAAGAAGATGAATCGTCAGTATATCGAGTGATGCACGATCCAAAGGATTTCTAAGATAATGATTGGACGGGAAGGAGGCGTTATAGGGGAAACTACCTCTTAGTTCCGGTGTGAGCCAGTGTCAGTCAGGTAGGATATCGGCCCTGTATCGCAGAATGTGTGGCTGCATCCATGCGTTGAGATAGAAATAACCTTCATGCAAGATCATGTTCTGCGTTGCTGTAATTTCTGACTCTATATCTCCCTTACTTTCATTAATACTCAAACTGAACTGTGCGGTGGCAATATGCTCATACTTCCCATCAAGCACACGGATGAAATAAGTTTGGTATTCCGTTGTAACTGCAATAAGATTCGGCTTCAAGACATATATATTAGTCCACAGATATTGAAGCCCGACACCCAGTGACGGATCTCCTTCCAGTTGATAATTCTCAGCATGCCGACTGATGCGGGATCCGTAAAATCGAAGCGTATGAACATGCTCATGGTGTTCATTGAATATGAAGAGATAGGGCAGTCCCATAAATGCTGCCACGATCAGATCACCCTCCAAAGAGGCGGCCACGCCGAATGATATATCCAATGGGGGAGACGAAATCCCCAAGGATTTGACGAACTGTGCTACAACCTGCCCGGGTTTCTCCTGATCACGGGGACATACTCTATAAGCATGTCCCCGAGAGCACAGCCCATATAAATACGTTCGTGTAACTGTACCTTCCCTGAGAAGGAGGGTACTTATTCTCTCCATCGAAACGAATGAAAGTTCCTTGGATAACACTTGGACCCGATTCGATTCAAAGGTAAGAAACTGATCACCGTCGAAAGAGATATTGAATAATTGAGAAAATTCCAGCGGCCCATGCCCCCCTCTGCCGACCCGCCGTACGAGAGGCCCTTCCAAACCAGAGACATAGATGGCGCTGCTCTGGTAGTCCGCTATGTACAAACTATCGTGAGCAAGTGTGAAGGAGTACAGGCCCCCGTAAATTAGCGAATCCCGACTCACTGCCACCTCTTTTTCTGGGTACAGTGTTAAAAGGTTGGGATCATCCGTGCTGACTAACGTGACCGGAGCTGCGACCAACATGGAATCAATGACGGCAGAGTCAATAATCCGAATCAAATCAGGCCTGGATTGGCAGGACACCGTAGTAAGCAACAGGAATGGAAGTGCGTACAGAATGCCTTTGGATAGCCACTCAGTTTCTTGGTGATTTACATTCTGCATCGCAGTAACGAACTGCTATTCCATCGCCTTGAAGCCCCAACCGCACAGCGTGCCACCCCAAATGCCTCCACCACCGTACCTGTGAGTTGTGCCTCCGCAATTAATACTCAGCGTCCAACCGTTCCCATCAGTTTCCTGCGACGCTACAGAAATGCTCTCATCTGTTACACATGTTATTTCTAGAACACCTGGATCAGCCGTGTTTACTGCTACCCTACTCATCATCTTTCCATCAACATCCGCGATCCCTTGGTCCACCTGATTGCAGGTTGATACTGATATGGAAGATACGCTGACATCTGGGGTTGCGTTCACGGTATGTACGCTAAACATCACAAGAGCGACTGCCAAGCCCTGGGTGAGCCACGGTTTGGACAAGTTTTTCATAATCTATGTATTCAGCCTGAGTTAGAAAATTAGACTAATGCCTTCGCGTGCCACAAGGTATAAAAAAATCTCATATCTCAAACTTGCACTTGCTCTCGGCCTGAATTCCCAGCTATTATTTAGCGGCGTCCTGGGATAATTTGTTTGAAAAGACAAGCTCCAGAGTACTGGTCTGGCTGGCAAAACGCATTGTGCTACGAGTACAACGAGATATAAGGTTTGATAGAGTGGTAACTGCACAAGGGGTGGGAGTTCATGGTTTCCTGCAGTCGTTGTTCGGGCAGAGGCTGCAAACCACTTACTGTTGCTTAGCTTGAAGGCTGGTAGTGAGCGAAATGGGAAAAGACTGGGCCCCTCTGGCGATGGTGACTGGTTCCATAAAATTCTGTACAAGGGGCCCACTGGATTACAGCTCTATCCGGGGTACTGGGATCGTACCCTGTGTACGTGATACGGTAATGTTTTACCTGTATGAGGTAATTTTTGAGCAATCGCAGTACTTTAGATGGTGCAAGGATGCAATCATTATTATTTGTCTGGCGCCGTAGAATGGTAGTGGTCGTCAGTTTCTGATTACGATCAGTGTCCACTGCCTATTCCCATAAATCAATACTGATAGCCCAATGAGTCAAAATCTGTTTATGTATCCCGTTCACAAGACGTTACGGATGTTATCGTAGTGGGGTCCGGTATCAGTGGAGGATTTGCAGCAAAAGAGCTCACGGAGGCAGGATTGGATGTTTTGCTTTTGGAGCGGGGGTACAATCTGGAACATGGTGCAGGATACGTCACTGAGCATCTGGAAAACTGGGAATTTCCTGCCCGTAACAGCAAGGGTTCACGCGAGCATCAGCAGCAGTACGCGATTCAATCACGAACCTATGCCTTTGCGGAGCACACCGAACATTTCTTTATCAATGACAGGGAAAATCCCTATGTAGAAGGGGATCCGTTTACCTGGATCAGAGCAGATGTGGTTGGCGGGCGCTCACTTTTATGGGCTCGTCAGTGCTATCGCTGGGGTCCTATGAATTTTGAGGCGAATATGCAGGATGGCATGGGCGTTGATTGGCCGATTCGATACGAAGAGATTGCACCATGGTACGACCATGTAGAGAAATTTGCCGGGATCACAGGCCAATCGGAAGGTCTTCCGCAGTGCCCGGATGGTGTTTTCTTGCCTCCCATGCCCTTGAATTGGGCAGAACAGCGTGTCCGGGAGGCTATGGAGTCCCATTTTGATGACAGATTACTGACGATTGGCCGAGCGGCGATCCTTACCCAGCCTCATAATGGTCGGGCTGCATGCCATTATTGTGGACCGTGCTATCGAGGGTGTTCGGCAGGGGCCTATTTCAGTAGCCTGAGTGCAACACTTCCTGCTGCTTTTGCAACGGGTAGACTAACGTTGCAACCGGAGAGTATCGTGCACAGTGCAATTTAATTCTCCGGTGTGGCAGAGCACTAAATTTCTTGCCGTTGAATCACTTCTCTGACTAGTTCGCTTTGCCTCCCAAAGCTGGAAATAAACAATGATTTACGCGCTCTGGTGCATGCGACATACAGGAGTGATCGTGTTTTTCGGTAAATCTCTTGTCTCTCCATCTCATCCTCAGCATTTCTGAGCGCATGTGAAAAGGGGAGCAGGTTTTTATTTGTACTTGCTACAATGATATGATCATACTCCAGCCCCTTTACTCGGTGCATCGTAGCAAGGCGAACGCCAGGGATGGATGGATTGTCATTGTTCTTTTTGAGTTGATGGACCTGAATGCCCGTTGCCATGAGTGCTCCTTCGTAGCGGTTTATGGCATCAAGAGATGGGGCAACTAGGCATATGCGGTGAAGGTGTCTATGATTATTCTCCAAGTTATTTATGTGGTCAATAATGCATTCTAATTCCTGCCGTTTTGTATTGCAATGTTGTATGGTAGGTGGTTTGTCGCCCTGAATCAGAGACGTATATCCTTTGATGGTATCTTGGCGGCCATTCAGATCATCGTAGGGGATTCCTTGCAGGAATCTGATAGCCCAGTTGCGTACACGTTCCGGTGTACGATAATTGATTCGCAATCTTCGGCTTCGACCACGGATGTTGATGTTGCAGCGAGACAAAACCACTTTTCTCCCATAAATTCGTTGGTGGGCGTCCCCAGCTAGTAACAGGTCGTTGGGCCCTTCGGGTACGATTGCTCGTATCATTCGGAGGGCTGCTGCACTCATATCCTGTGCTTCATCCACAATCACACTTCGATAGCCCGGAGGTGAAATGCGGAATTTCTTGGCAAGTTGATATTTCACGTCAGAGGGTTCCCCGATATTATGGCGTTTTAATTCGCCTCGATAGGCTTCAAATACATTCCAGAGTTGGCGGCGATTTGCTCTCGTTAACCGTTTTCTGCGTCCCCGACGTGAGATGCGGAGGTATTGATTCAGTAATTGTAGTCCCTCTGCAGCGACCACTGCATCAAATTCATCCCGAATAAAATGCTCGGAAAACGGGAGGTCATCCTGTTTGTCAATCGCCATCTTCCATGCTTCTTTATCCAACTCTTGTTTAGATCTGAAATAGGTCATTCGATTGGGGATGTCCAATTTACCTGCCTGTTCCACGACCCAGGAATCAACATTATCGATATCGATTCGCTCAAAGACATCTGGAGTGCACATCCGCTTCAGGTTGGCAGAAATATCTGCAGCCAGATTACTATTGAAAACCAGAAATAAAATTCGGTCCTCTTTTTCTGTGAAGACCGTGCTTGCGAGGTAATGCGCACGGTGCATGGCGACCACGGTTTTTCCGGTCCCGGCACCGCCAAGTACCCGGATCGGACCATTGGCTTGCATTTTTACAATACGATCCTGTGAGGGGTGTAGATAGATGCGCCACTCGGATAGTGGTGCATCTATCATTTTTTGGAGATCTTCGTCGGTGATTGAGACGAATTGGCGCTTATTTTCGGGATGATCAAGCTCATTGTTAGTATCATATTCACTTGCAAGGCGAGTGATTTCTCGCTCAAGTTTCTCGTAAGGAACGCCGAATGCCAGATCACTGAGAACCACCCAGACATCATCTGGCAGAATATGATCATATTGGTCCAGGTCATTTCTGGTATGGAAGCTTCGTATCAGATCCAATTGTTCTTTTGGGACACCGAGGCGCAAAAGTTGACGGTCACGATACCTGGAAAAAAGTCCACGTTTCGTCGGATCTTTGGTCGGTTGAATTTCCGAGGATTCAGAAATCAGAATGGTCTGATACACGCCCGTATGTTCATTCTTTTCAAAGCGGTGTGTTTGTGCCCAAGCGTAGGCAGCGTCATGTACATCTACATGTAGGCAGGTGATTGTATTATTGGTTTTTTCTTGATGAGCTATGATTCGGTATTTCTGATCTAGCCGAAGGGATCGCATCTTGTCGCTATTGCTCAGCTGTATTTTCTCAAAATTGAATCCACTGGAACGCGGGTTGACGGGGTACTGTTGGAGAAACCGGATTACTTTAGATTTCTGTGCAATTGGAAGTCGGTCAACTGCCGCCCAGAACGGATTTGTTTGCACCAGATTGATCTGCATTAATTCAACAATTCAAGAATTTTCGGCACATCGCTCCCATCCAGTGTATCCAAGTGCAGGCACTGCCAGTCTTCTTCTCTGCAGTTAGTGCGATCCTCCCAGCACTCGTCATAGAGGAGAGCGACTTTTTGATCGGGCCATGCAATTTCTGCAGTGGTCAGAATCTCATTCTTGGAAGTTGTAATTTCGAAGCCTATTTCGGGTACGGGGGCATTTAGGTCAGACAGACTTCCGAGTAATTGATGGTAAGGCTCTCCAGAAGAATCGTCCAAAACAGAGATCCACTCATTGGTCAGTGAGGGGAGGGAAAGGCCAGTGTTCAAGCCCTCATAGTGCTCGGGATCTTCAAGTCCAGACGCACAGAAAAATCCAGTCTGTGGGTGGAGAAACTGGAACAGATTCATTGCACGAAGAAACTCATTCCATATTGGCTTGAATGATGGCTTAGATCGAACACTGTCATCAAGGTAGACAAAAACGCGTAGCATCCCCGGGTCCATCGTTCTGCTACTTGCGAGATTAGCGGCTACGCAGCCTTCATGAAGTTCATCTTCAGTCTGTATCCAGAAGGCCCCGTTTTGGGAATCTGGCCTTGAGAACCAGTCCTCCATGAACCAGTCGGGTGCATGTTTACTCAGATCTTTGGTTGAGTCGGATTCCCGTACATTGATCACCCCATGGCAGTAGGCCAGTGCTTGCCATTTTTTCGGATGAGGATCAGTCAGGTACGCTTTCAGAAGCTCGAAATTCCCCGAGGATCGGACGCTTGGTTGCACATTAAAATCATTCAACTGAGACTCAAGTTTTCTGGTAAAATTGTCGAAATGCTTATAAAACTTGCGGCGGGGATCAAGTGGGAAGAAGTCGTCATCTCTTCTGGTATGCGTCTGATGCAAGTCATCCCATGTGAGGGACCACACATAGTATCTCCCAGATCTCAGGATTGCCATGCGCTTCAGCGTATCCTCGGCTAATTTGTCCCGATGGTAGGTAAAACCGTCCATGAAAACAGCAACAGGAAGACCATCGGCTCCCTTTTCCGGTATGAGCAAAAAATCGGGTCTGGATGGTATTTGCACTCCGTGTTGATGATCAAGGAGAACCTGGCATTCGATGGTCCATGTTTGCTCTCCAACGGTAAGCTTGTAGAATTTTTCCTTGTCCAGATCGTGGGTGGTCAGGCTTGCCTTCTTCCAGTTCGCAAGGTTTTGGAGAAAGGATTCCTCGAGTTTTTTATCAACGAGCGGATGGATATCAATCTCCTCAACGCCTTTGATTTTTTCCAGATCCGCTCCCTGGTCTACAATGATCTCTAGGATGATGACTGCTGCTTCCCGGCTAATATTCCCTCTGGTAAAGGAGTTCCGGTATGCAAAAAGGCACCGATAACAACCATCCTTGGAAGGATCTTCCTGACAGCGACAGTCTTTTAATTTCTCTAATGCGGGGTTCAGGACCTTCTCAATAATCGTTTGATCACTGAGTAGATCCTGTAGATGCCCAGTGCCACCAGGCACGGTGTCATAGAGATAAATAAAAGTACGTCGAATCTCCTCATTCGGTACCGGTCCATCTTGGACGATAGTCTGAAGGTGGTCAACTTGTCCACCAAAAAATATCTTGAGTCCCATTAATAGAGCTGCACAAAATGATTCGGCATAGACCTTGTCAAAATGCTCTTCGGCAATAGGTAAAAGGAGGCGGATGGCTTCAGATTCGAAGTCGTGAAATAAGGACACGCTTATCCGCGGGTCTTGCTCCTTGCCCCGATACCTGCAGTAGTATTCGTGGTCCGAATGTTGCTTTGGTAGTTTAGCTTTGCCACACTCCGTACATATATTGAAGTAGCCAGTGGATATTTCTTTTCCAGCGATGATGACCGGGGGTACATCGGAGGCTGTGAAGCCATGGTTGATTAATGTGAATTGACATTTTTCAATAAATTCAAACCCAAACGGAACCTCAGATCGCTTTGACTGATAGGCCGTTTTTGTATCTCGACGGTTGAAGTTTACATGAATGGGTTGTACGAAATGTTTATGCTGGCGCTCATCATTACTGTCATCAATGCGGCTTTCACGTTCGAATGAAGTAGCTCTGGCCTCGGTTAGGCGGAGTAGCTTCAAAACCTGTCCTTGATCTCCCCATGAAGCACTGTCGCATTTAGGGCAAATGTTTGCGGGCTGATCTGGGTCCACCTCATGCCACGAGCAGTCACGGCAGAAGCGCCATATCTGCACATCATCTTTATTAAATCGTACTCCGTCGATTCGGACCTTTTTCTCATTTGCATAGAAATAATTTCCAGGTGCAAATTCGCGAATGGCCCGATCACCTGGGCGACCAAATGAATTCGGTTGAGGCTTATCGTCTCCACTTTTCTTACTTCGCAAGATTATTGATTGTAATGTGGCATTGCTTTGAGGGAAGGCATAGTTGGGAAGAATTCCTTCATCCGAGAGAAAATTGAATACATCAACCTCGCCAATCTGGAATCGTAAGGATCTGAGGGCACGACGATGATGAACAAGCTTGTTGCGCTCATCTTCGTAATTTTCGTCTTGTGGCGCCTTGTCAAGCTCTTCAATCCGCCGGTCTAGTCGTTGAATGCGATTGTTGAGATCTTTTCGGGTGTCATATTTCTCTTGGAGTGCATCGACGACCATCTTTCGAAGCTGAGGATGTGAAGTGGTCTCAGGGCTGAAGAAATGAGTTGCAGATTTAAGAATTTCTGGATTTTTCAGATCTCTGAACAGTTCATAAAAGCCCTTTGTCAGTGTTTCCGCGTGGGCTTCCGTAAAGTGCAGCCAATTCCAGGGGAAAAGTTCATTTGTGTGGTTTTTGAGTGCACCGAGTACCGATCGCAGTTTTTTTGGAACGATAGCTTTTTTGGTATGGGCAACCCACATATCCATACTGTAGGCTGCCATTTGGCGTCGAAGCACGCCAAGTGCTTTTAAAAATACCCCAGGCACTTGCACCTCACCCCCGATCATTTGATCAGGTTCTGCAAAGAAATAGAGGTCATGAGCCTTATTGGCAGCCATGGAAAAGCCGAATGAATTTCCATTTTGTCGTCCGGCCCGTCCGATCCGCTGGACATAATTGGCCTGCGATGGGGGAACACTGCACAGAAATACTGTGGATAGATCTCCGATATCAATCCCAAGTTCAAGGGTGGGAGTGCAGGAGACAATATTCGGATCCCAAGGGTGTTGATCTTCTCGCATAAAGTTTTTTTCAACCTCCTCCCGTTGCTCGCCAGTTAGTAGGGCCGTATGCTCTTTGGGAACGAATCGGCAGACATCACCAGATCCGTAGAGTGCTCTGTAGTAGTCTATTTTTCGATCGGGTTGCACTTGGAGTTCTCCGTCGCATTTATACTTCAAACAGGGCATGCCCTGCCATATGTCCTCATCCCGTTGGGGGACACTGACCTCATAGGAGCATTTTGCACAGGAATAGAGGCGTACTTTGGTGGTGATCTTGAGCGCATTCGGTTCAATGCCCCAAACCGAATGCTTCGGTGTGGGATTGCACTTCAGGAGGTCGGACGGGGCGCTCATAACGATTTCCCTTAAAGCAGCATCAAATCCAGAGGGAGTAAGATTACCAGCCAGTAAGCATAGATGGGCCCATTTCTGAACCCAAGAGCTGGACTTGGATCCGGTCAGGGGGAGAAAGTTTTTTGCCGATCCAGAGGACAAGAATTGGGGATGCGGTCCCTGGGATTTGTAAGGGGGCATCCAGTGGATGTGCCGGTCACTGATGCTGTATTTATCTCTTCCGAGACTTCCGATATATTTGGTGAGTTTAGGATGCATCATTCCACCGCTGGTCCGAAGGCGGTAGATGAGTCCTGTCATGAACTGCTTTAACTGGTGCTCTGATGTATTTTCCAGTCCAGCATACTTTGCCTGAAGTTCTGGTAGAGCTCGGGTCATCCATTCATTCAATAAAGCTGGATCAATGAACACTGCAGCAGACAGTGTCTTTTCCAGGGTACGTCCTCGCCGGGCACGCAGTCCAAGGTTTTCATAGACCTCCCACTGGAGACGCTGTGCAACCATAGAGGGCAGTTTTGAATCCTCTGGAAGGCTTCCAGATTTGACCAGTTTCTTATAGTCAGTTTGCCAGATCATATTGGGGGCGATAAACGTGCCCACAAAATTTGAGTCTCCCAGCTGACTCCGCTGAGAGCGTACGAGTCCGCTTGCGATTGATTGAATACTCTGATCTTCGTCCAGGCTTCTTACATATTGCAGGAGTGCTGTTCGAATACTGAAGGTGTAGGTCCGTGTTTCAAAGTAGCCTGCACGGTGGGCAGCATCCTGTACAGAGTCGGAGAAGGCCAGCACCTTCTTGTCGGTATTGTAACGGGACGAAAACACTTTTCCAAGTGCCGCAGACAATAAGCTTGCTCCTTGTGCACCAAATATGGCGGGTTGGTTTAACTCCCCGCAATGTGGACATTCAGGCTTTCCGTTACTACCGATTTTTAGCGTTGGAATATGGACTGTAATGAGATTTTCATTTTCTGGACATACATTACATTCGTGAGACCGAGAGCTATGAATCCGGAGACATTTGGTGCAGAGTTGCCAGATCTCGGTTAATCCTGAGTCGGAGTCTGGATAAACAATCTTTAATTTATAATCGCCCTTCGGGCCAAAGAATGTCCTATAGATCTGGTCAAGATCCGAGATTAACGGTTCAGTTGCTGTTTCATAGGCGGTGACCCATCCAGCAGTTCCGCATTTAATACAGGAAGCCAATGGGAGGTATTGGAGGGATTGCTCTCTCGCAAGATCTGCGTCCCAGGCCATTTTAGGATTCTGTTCGACAGAAACGACCATTCGTTTCAGTTCCCGCATCCACAGCTGGATTCGCACATCCAACAGGGGCTTTGTCTTTGCTGTGCCCTGATCCTTTGGGTCGCACGCGTAGCTGACCAGGGATAGGAGGCTCTCCAAGAGATAGAGAGAGTATTCCTTGTTTTCGTCTTCCGATTCCAATAAGCGAGCAAATTCCTCAGCCACATGCGTGGTGGGAAGAGTTTTTTGGCGAATGATCTGGACGAGATTCTTGAAGGCCACATGCTCGTGGAGCTTGTGGCCGAGTGCTTCCCGCCATGCGTCGGTTTTTATTTCGTCGCTCGCAACGTCCGAGCCGAACCAAGCCTTGTGCTGGGCTCCAATATAGTCCTCAATGGATTCAAATTGATCCGAAGAAGACAAAGTCTCTGGAAAAGTGAAGCGCTTACTCAGTGAGTCCATGAGAAACTCACCTAGATCCCGCCGCTCTTCGGTAATAATGGCCTCGTGGTCAAACTCGGCGTCAAAGATTTGCTTAATATAGTTACGCAATTCAGGACCCTTATCGCCCCCAAGCGTTGCGGAGGTTCCAATCGGACACAGATTCGTTGCCCGAAGGCGGGCTTTTAGTCTTCGCAGCAGGCAGGCCAGATCGGTTCCCTGTGCACCATCAAAGGTATGGACTTCATCCACGACCACGAAGCGCAAGGTGTCGGGCCGGTTTTTCTCCCAGAGCGTTTTATCTCCTGGCCGAACCAACAGGTAATCCAGCATCTTGTAGTTTGTCAATAGCAGATCAGGGGGTGACTCACGCATTTTATAGCGATCAGTGATGATACTGGACTCACTCATCCGCTTGGATGGGATCGTATCCAGGCCGCCGATATAGAGCCCGGCGGTAATTTTCCCCTGCAGGCTTGAATTATTATGAATGATTTCGGCAACGCGCTTTGATTGATCTGTCGCAAGCGCGTTCATCGGGTAAATCAGGATCGCCTTGATGCCCGGTTGCCCGGCTACTTGCCGGCAGTAATCCAAGATCGGAAGTAGGAATGCCTCGGTCTTTCCCGAGCCGGTGCCGGTCGCCACGATGGTGGGTTTTGGCGGGTCTGCGGTCAGGCGTTCAAATGCACGCTCCTGGTGCAGATAGGGGGTGTAGCGCAGAGGGATTTCCGGGAAGGGTTGTTCTTTCTTCTTGCTTTTGATAAATGGAAGTAGGAGTGACAGGTACGTTCCTTTGAAAGCTTCTCCCTGCTCAATAAACTCATCCAGTGCCTGTGCAAGAGACGGCGTAGAAATCCTGTAGCTTGTCCTCAGGTAATCTTCAATCATTTCGCGGACTTCTCGTCCTACAATCCCAGGAATCATAGATCTCCTTTTGCTTTGGCCTCTTCAAAAAATTCCCATGCCTGCCGGTAGTCCTCCTCACGATCACATTTATCAAAGGGGGCATGGAATTCAACGGTTCGTTCCTGCGGATCGCCGGGCATCGTGTCATCCAGGAACGTGTGGGTCACAATGCCTTCTTCAAGGTTTTTGATATCTTTCCATCCGAGTGCGACGTTGGTTTCGGAGCGCGCGCGGGATTGAATTCCGAAGGTTGCCTTTTTTGGGGTTCGGGTTCTGGGGACTGGACTTTGTCCCGTTTTTTTGGAGAATACGATACGGCCTTTGGTGTCATACCAAGTATCATTCTCGTTAGATCGTAGGATGGGAAACTGGATGCGATAGATGGTCAGGAGGTCATCCAGTGTGAGTCCGAGTGCCTGGGCGTGAAGGACATCGATTTCGAGGAGGGCTTGGCGGCGGGCGTAATCAGTGCGGAGGGGACTGTGCCATGACCAAGATTGCTGGAGACGATCAAACCAGTGTGGATCCAGTCGCTGGTCAAGCTTTGACCAGTTGAATGGAGTATGGCTCTTGTCGTTATCTGGTGATTCGGATCCAGAAGCATGCTCGTTCCAGAGTTTTTGGTAGTCGGAGGTCAGACATGAGAGTCCAAGTGCGCGAGTGATAGCTGCATGAGGCGTGGGTTCGATTAGGAAAGTCGCAATAGATTCTGAACCGAGAAATCCTTTTCCGCTGATTTTAACCATCATATCAGTCACTAAAGAAAGTAGGGTTACGAATATGTGGAGCAGATCTGTGGAGCTTCGAGCTCCCACCGTCACCAGCGTGTTTACACACGCTGGTGACGGTGGGAGCAAAGCCGGAATCAGGGTGCGCTCCCCACCTATGTTCAACATTCCCCGCATGATCACCCGGAATTCATCGGTCATGAGTGTATCCCATGGGGTTCGGGGGGTGCGGCGGGTATATTCGTGCTCGCTACAGGCTCGAATGTAGTTTGTGCGCGGACGATAGGACTCCGGTAGAGCGGTCAAATCCAGCCGAGTATAGTCACTGTTGATTTTAGCTCCTATGTTAGGCGTCTGATAAAGTGGGTTACCCACAAAGATGTGTGGCCCAGATAAAATCCATTCAGTTGGATCTTTTGCAAAGCGTGTCTCTCGCCGGATTGTGCCATCTTTTTGTGCACCGCTTTCATGCCACATTCCAGTTATCTTATAGTCCAAGTCCCGCATCCGCTGGGGCGTCTGAGCCAATTTGCGCAGAATAGTGAGCAGCCTGCGGGTATGAATCAGGGGAAGACGCGCTTCTTGGGGTGGAGTCCCTGGCTCATCATAGAGGTCTGCATATGTCTGAAGATCCGCCTCCGTAGTTGGGATCACTCGATGTTGATGCTCTAACAGTTCCCATTGATTGTCCAATGTCTTAATGCCGGGTACCGGCCCATGTCCGTCATGCTCTAGTGATTTTTTTGCCGTGAGCGGGGAATACAGGTTTGCCATAGAGTTGAACCTAATATTCTTTTTCGGCTGCCCATAAACATTAATACTGAACTTAGCGTTGTGACCCACCTCCTCAAACAAGTGCCGTTCATTTGCAAATTGGAGACGCCATCGGAGTCGAGGATAGAGCTCTGCTCGCAGGCTCTGCCCTTTCCCATCATCATACACCGAGTCTAGATGTAGGAGACCCACTGCGCCCGCTTGATCTGGTCCGTGCATTTGGTTTCGACTGATCGCCCACGATGTACATATGAACGGCTTATACAGATTTGTCTGCATTCCCTTCAGAAGTGAATAGTTCTGGGTAGAATTCAAAAACGCCAATTGCCCACTGACAGCTTCGTAGGCCTGGATATAATGTTCTCTATGTCCAGATATACTCAGCCATGGATTCCGTAATTCCTTAGTCTGTGCCGCGCTAAGTTTCTTGGTCACAAAGCGTGGTTCCTTGTCCCCAATCACATGTTTTTCCACCCAGTCTGGTTTGCGCCATGGCGGATTTCCAAGCACCACATCAAAGCCTCCTCTATCTTTGAACAGGTCCGCAAACTCAAGCTGCCAATGGTGAAACTTATAGTGCTTAGCAAGATTTTGGACCACCTGAAGTCTCGGTCGGCTCTGGACCAAGTATCCCAAGTCCACAAATCCCAGTGAATCGCGCGCTGCATCATCCACATAGAGGTCATGCCGAGATGCCGCATGTTTTCCTGCAAGTAGATCCGCTAGATCACTGAAGTATTCTCCACGGATTGGCAGAAGATCTGCTGCATCCACAGGCCAGTACCAAAAAGCGCACCAGTAGTCCATGACGAACTTCAGCCGCTGATAGGCACTGGCATTGTCATCTTTTGGATTCAGAATTTCTTCATGGCGCCGTTCTTTATCTCGCGTAGAAGAGCGGACCGTTGAATTCTCCAGGCCGTTATGTCCAGTATTGGGGTAAACAGGGAATGGATCGGTCGTGACTGCTTCCAGCCGGATTAAATCTCTTATATGGTCATCCCAGAGTCTGTCAATTGCTGACGAGAATTCAACGAGTGTTTGAGTCTCTTCCACGGAAAATTTTGAGGTAAATTTCTTCCGCCAAGCTGCTATCTGCTTCAGTTCTATGGTTGCCAACTGCCGTACCACCTTGTTCTTGTACTGAGCCATCCCTGCATCGCCCACAAGAAAATGATAGATTGTCTCAATAGGGCGACGCTCGGAAAGTGGTATATTTTTTGGAACTTCTTGCCACCATTTTCCTTGCGTGAGTTGGCTTTTTGCATAGACGCGGTGCCAAGCACCGACCAATGAGTTGCCGCACTTGAGCTGATTGCCAAACCAGGGTACAAATCCTCCCGGAATCAGTGTATTGAGCCAGATTGAAATCTTTCCCAACTCCACAGCCACCGGGTTCAGATCCACTCCATACACATTATTGTCAGCCAGATACATCTTCACACGTTGCAACTCTTTTTTGCGGCGGTCGGCATCCAGCACTTCTTTCAACTCTTGTGCCTTCCTGGTCAGGTATGCTTCGGCCAACTGCGTGACTGCCTCATTCAGAAATGCTGCCGAACCCATGGCGGGCTCGCAGACGGTGATCTTCAATATTTCATCTGCGGACTTCCCTTCAAGGACTTCTTTGAGCGTGAATTCGGTGATACACTGCGTCAGGCTCTCCGGCGTGTAGAAGGATGCAGATTCTTCCCGAGCGCGCCCGGTCAGGCGATAGATGAATGTGCCTTTAGGGTACTTGCGCAGTGTTCCATTTTTGTTGGTAACCCGCTCATCCAGATCATAGTGGGTCTCCAGTGCTTCTTGGTTTACAAAGTAGGCCGCATCTAGGATGTCCGGTGATTCGTCGGCAGGTTTCACCTCATAGAGATCCTCTTCGGCGATGAATCCATGGTAGCTCAACAACGCTTCATAAACTGCCCCCAAATGGTTCACACTCAAATGACGATAGGAAATCCGCCCCCGGCCCCACCGATTCTTTTGCTTCTTCTGAAATTCCTCATGCCCCAGAGACATCATCTGGATGATTCGTTGCCAACTCCGGTTGGGGATGGGGACCGAATTCAAGAGAGGTGTCTTTCCTGGGTCGAATAGTTCACACTGCAGTGGAAAAATCTCGAACGTATGCCTGCCAGACTCTAGAAGCTCCTGTTGAGCCCCCGTTGCCTCATTGTATCCTGCATAAATCAGATCAAAGAGGAGCCCGAGAGAATCATTAAAAAAGCTCCCTTCTGCGCTGCCGTTCTCATCCAGTGAGACCATTTCCAGGTCTCGCAATTTTTCCAGGCTATACCCGTTCCGATATGCGTCTGCATTCATCGGCAGATATCCCAACTCGGGTCTTGCTTCTACATTGAAAAGAAACAGTAGCCGATACATATAATACAGGCACTCCATGGTTAAGCGCTCTGCATCCTGATAGATACTGGACCAAGTGGATCCTTTCGCTCTACGATGTGCAACATATTCATTGCCCAGAATCTCAATAGATTCGCGGAGGGCATATTTGAGGGCTCCAGACACGCCAGATGCATGTTGGATGGCATGCTCCTGAAGCTCGTCCTGATATGATTTTCCTTCATCTGGGCACAGCGAGGACTTATGAAGCAGCATCGTGAGCAGCTTCCAGGTCTCAATCCTTGGTAGCTGGTTATAGAGATCGTCCCAGTTGAAACGGAGCATGCGACCAGCTCCCCATTTATCCCGCTCCAGTAGGATCCAGGTCTGAAGTCCGGTCATGAGAATCCACCGTGGAGGGGCGTTCAGATGATCCGAGTCGCCAAAAAAGCTTTTATCAATCAGCCGCCGAAATGGCTCATCCCCTTCTGGAGGTACCAAAGACAACAACTCATCTCCGGTATTCTCAAAATCCGTAGCCTCTACAACCCACAGGTAGGGTTTATTGAAGGCTTCAAACGTTCCGAGGACAGGCAAGCAAATCCCGGGCTCCAGTTCAATCTGCTCCACCGTTCGGCTGTAGCCGAGGATTTGAAGTAGCCGAGAGCTCCACTCCCTCTGAATCGTGCCACGTTTCTTCCGAGGCGCACGGGCAAATTCGCCTTTTGCCCTTAAATATTCCTTTCCCTGCCGCTTAAGCTCAGAAAAAATGGGGGGGGGCGGGGGCGAAGATTCTGTGGCCACCTGCTCAAACTCTCCCGACTTCCATTTCTTCTCAAACTCCTTCACCCTGTCCGGCAACATCTCATACCAGTAATGGTCTGGATAAAACTCATTCTGGTTGGTTAAGCCCGTGTAATCAAACTCCATGTGCCTCTTCACTTAGGATGACCGCAGCAATGTGGATGTAAGGGTCCTTTTCCATAGTCATCGAATTTTTTATCCACTCCTGGAATTCACTAAATCGCGAGCGGACCTGTTCCAGCTCTTTCTCCCTGAGGCGGTCCTGAACTTGTTTGATTCCTTTGTCCACTCGGTAGGCATTCTCAATGTGCTTTTCTTGGCGCAGTTGAAGCTCTTCAAGGTTGTCTAAATGTTGATTTAGTTTTGTTTTCAGAGTGGATTCAAAGCTCTGTCGATCTCGGTGTGCATGTTCTTCTGCCTTCATGACTGCCTGAGGAACCCGGTTCTGAGCAAGTGCCAACAAATCGGACGTTCGTTCCTTATTGGGGAGGCGATTTGAGCACAATCTCCGATAAATGTCAGAGTTCTCAAACGGACTGACCTCAAAATCCCCGTAGGTTTTTCCAGTCACCAGATACCATCGTTGAAAGATCGTGACACCCTTGCGGTTAGGCCAAAGGACCGTGATCAAATAGGAAAAAGTTCCGGGAGCCATGGAGGGAAGCCAGATTGCAGGAGCTTCCAATCGACGGAAGGACATTCGAATCTTGTCGGTCATCCATTCCATGAATGGGTGGACCGGCCACAGGTATTGCATTTCGGGCCAGTCATTCTCCAGAGCGCGGGATTTCCGAAGGGAGTCCATCATTGACTTCGGATTTGATGAGAGAACAAAGCGACTGTCTTGCGGCCGGGCGGAAACTGGTAGATGGTTCACGACACTTTTCAGGACGGTCTTCCCCTGTGTGTTCTTTGGAATCAGAATAATACGTTGTTTCTCATCGTCATAAGTTACGCTCAGGCGTGCATCAATCCGCTTCGCCCAGTTCCCCTGGATATGGGTCAGCGCAGCTTTTGCATAGGTGTAATCTGACTCAAAGAGTGAGGGTAAGCACCCGGTGATATTTTCTTCAGCCGAGATGGGAGATGTTGCATTCAGAAGTTCCATCAAAGGATCAGATTTGGGGTTTTCTGCCTGAGCGCGGCTTTTGGCGGTAAGTGTTTTTTCTGTCTCTTCGATGGGTAAGCGGTCTTCAATCGTCTTTGCAACGAGTTTTTCCTCCGCATAAGAATCGAAAAGCCCCATCAACGTGGCTGGATCACCGAGATTCTGTTCCGCCTGATTTTCCTTCTCAATCAGCAGTTCCAGTACTCTTGCATCACCTTTAAATGTTTCATTCTCACTGGCAGTAATGAGATAGAATATTTGTGGCGTCCGCTCTTGTCCATAGCGATCAATCCGGCCGTTTCGCTGCTGAAATCGCATCAGTGACCAGGGAATATCAAAGTGAATCAATCGTCGACAATGATAATGCAGGTTAATCCCTTCTGAACCCACATCCGTAGAGATTAGAAGGCGAACGGATGATTGATCTCTGCCAAATTCGTTCACCACTTTCTGTTGCTCCACATCTGAGAGCGATCCGTGCAATGTTTGAATGGCACCCTTCTTGAGCCTCAGATCTTTGGTCAATTGATTTTGCAGGAACTCAAGCGTAGCAATACGCTCGGTGAAGATGAGTAGACGATCATGTGGGTCTTTACCTGTCCAGTTGAACTCATGGATTATTTGTAGAAGCAGTTGGTATTTCGAGAATTCCTGTGCACCCACCTGTTCCAGTGCATCCTGCATGATGCGCCAGGGCTGTAAATCTTTTTCATCCTTTCGAGCTTTCTTAAGTTTCTTGATTCGGTTCAAGACTGATTCTAGACACGCGGAGGGAGAGGAGAGGACGGCTTTCTCCATCGTGGTTCGCAGAAGCCAGCCGTCTCCAGTTCGTTGTGATAATTGTTCATGACGCGTATCAGCGATAACACTGAAGATTTGTTCTTCTTTTGATGAAGCTATGGCACCGCGTAGTTTAATCTTCCGCTTCAGAAGGATCGCCTGTTCACGGATATCTTTTTTGAATCGGCGTATGAGGAGGTTTTTGCCATCCAGATCGTCTTTGGTGTAATTCTTTTCATCTGCAATGACAGTCGGGTCCAGCATTTTGATCAGACTGGCAAAACTTTCCGCATGACCATCATGGGGTGTGGCACTCAGCATAATGAGAGCGTCGCAACGTGAAGTCAGAATATCTGCGAGTTGATGGCGAAGAGAACCCTTTTGATTTTTCTTCTTGGCGACATTCTGCACCTCGTCAATGACCACGATGTCCCAGTTGGATTTCTCAAGAAACGATCTCCAGGTTGATGCATTTTTGAGGGTGTCAATGGAAATAATCGCGCGATCAAAATGATGAAACGGATTATGCCCTGCGGGCAATTGCTTCCGAACCCGATTAATTCCGGTGGAATCCAAACGTATCAAGGGGATTGAAAATCTGGTCCACAACTCCCGCTGAAACTGTGTGAGCATACTTGCGAGCGAAACCACCAGGATACGCTTGCCCCGACCTCTGCGAATCAGTTCTGAAATCAAAATCCCTGCCTCCAGTGTTTTTCCGAGTCCAGTGCCGTCAGCGATCAGAATTCGGGGGCGTGGCCGCTTCAAGGCCATCAGTGCAGGATCACGCTGATAGGGAAGATCATCCATCGCTGCGCGATGTCCTAGATAGAGTTTTCCGTCAGGCGGAGGAGTGGTCCTCAGCAGACTTTCGATATGTAATCGCGATGCACGGTAATTGGGTGAGCGGTCATAGACTAGCTTTGTCTCATTGGGCTTGACCTCGGTGACTTCCTCCCTGTTCTGGATAAACTGCCACTGTATATCTCTGACTAATGGACTAAGTCCAGTGGCATAAATCAAATAGTCACTGCCGTGGGTGCGATCAGCATTTCGCACCACCCATTCCTGGTCCCGGATCAAGAGACGTGCTCCCGGCGCGGGTGGATGAGTGATACCACTTGCTTTTCTAGACATAAAGGTTGTTAACAATCAAGGAATTGGTCGGTCCGTCATCAAGCCTTAACAACGAATACCGTGCTGATTCAAAAACATGTAAACGACACTTCAAAGTTCCTCCGAACTCTCTTGAATTCAGAAGCATTCTAACGGAACTGTATTCCTTCCTAAATTAAGTAATACAGTGTATTTCATCGCTCATAGCTCTGGACTAGAAGTAAGGATGAAGCCAATTCGCATTTTCATCAGTAGTGTTCAAGGTAATAATCGGAGGACATTCGGATGCAATCAGGTTGTTGGAGAAGTGATGATGATGGGTTGATCATGCTCGTTGGTCAATGATTGATTGTCGTCACCTAAACGTGGCCAAGATAACAACAAAATCAATCCTATCTCATAGTCGTTGATCTTATATTCTGACTCCAAACTCACTCAAAAAGCGGAAGCCCCTCGTCGGGGAAACGGTCGATCAGTTTGAGTCACCACACAGTGGTGCCGATTTGGCGTACGCCATTATGTCGCGAAACATCCTGAGTTGAGTTAACTGTTCTTGCTGGCATTCATTAAGAAAACTGCCGTTAGATATACAAGCCCTAATATTTGCCTGTATGAGGTAATTTTTGAGCAATCGCAGTACTTTAGATGGTGCAAGGATGCAATCAGTATTATTTGTCTGGCGCCGCAGGATGGCAGTGGTCGTCAGTTTCTGATTACGATCAGTGTCCGCTGCCTATTCCCATAAATCAATACTGATAGCCCAATGAGTCAAAAATCTGCTTATGTATCCCGTTCACAAGACGTTACGGATGTTATCGTAGTGGGGTCCGGCATCAGTGGAGGGTTTGCAGCAAAAGAGCTCACGGAGGCAGGATTGGATGTTTTGCTTTTGGAGCGGGGGTACAATCTGAAACATGGTGCAGGATACGTCACTGAGCATCTGGAAAACTGGGAATTTCCTGCCCGTAACAGCAAGGGTTCACGCGAGCATCAGCAGCAGTACGCGATTCAATCACGAACCTATGCCTTTGCGGAGCACACCGAACATTTCTTTATCAATGACAGGGAAAATCCCTATGTAGAAGGGGATCCGTTTACCTGGATCAGAGCGGATGTAGTTGGCGGGCGCTCACTTTTATGGGCTCGTCAGTGCTATCGCTGGGGTCCTATGGATTTTGAGGCGAATGTGCAGGATGGCATGGGCGTTGATTGGCCGATTCGATACGAAGAGATTGCACCATGGTACGACCATGTAGAGAAATTTGCCGGGATCACAGGCCAATCGGAAGGCCTTCCACAGTGCCCGGATGGTGTTTTCTTGCCTCCCATGCCCTTGAATTGGGCAGAACAACGTGTCCGGGAGGCTATGGAGTCCCATTTTGATGACAGATTACTGACGATTGGCCGAGCGGCGATCCTTACCCAGCCTCATAATGGTCGGGCTGCATGCCATTATTGTGGACCGTGCTATCGAGGATGTTCGGCAGGGGCCTATTTCAGTAGCCTGAGTGCAACACTTCCTGCTGCTTTTGCAACGGGTAGACTGACGTTGCAACCGGAGAGTATCGTGCACAGTGTGATTTACGACGAAACGCAAGGGAAGGCTACGGGGGTTCGCTACATAGATCGCACCACAGGAGTTATGCGGGAGGCATATGCCAGAACGATCTTCTTGTGTGCCTCCGCATTGGGGACGACGCAGATCATGCTGAATTCGACCTCTTCCCGCTTTCCCAATGGTCTTGCGAATGATAGTGGAGCCCTGGGGCACTATTTGATGGATCATCATTTTCAGATTGGTGCCACCGGCCAGCTGCCTGGAGGCGAAGACCGATATTTTCAAGGGAATCGACCGAACGGGATCTATATTCCGCGGTTTCGGAATCTTTCCCAAGAGACCCGGCGCAGCGACTATCTTCGGGGCTTCGGGTATCAGGGAGAGGCCACAAGACCATCCTGGAACCGTCCGGTTCAGGGCTTTGGGGCTGAACTCAAACAAACACTCCAGAGGCCCGGGAAATGGGAAATGACACTGGAGGCATTTGGTGAAGCATTACCAGACTTTAACAATTATGTGATGCTTGATGAGTCTGTAACGGATGCATGGGGGGTGCCAGTTCTACGTATTCACTGCAAATGGGGCGAGAATGAATTTGCCATGCGTGAAGACATGAAACAGTCGGCTGCAGAAATGCTGGATGCCGCAGGCGCTAAAAACATAGAGATCTATGATCGTCATACGGAAGATGGTCTTGGTGCGGAACCTGGGTTGGGGATCCACGAAATGGGAACTGCCCGCATGGGACGTGATCCGGCAACTAGTGTACTAAATGCATATAATCAGTGCCATTCAGTCCCCAATGTATTCGTGACTGATGGTGCATGTATGACCTCCTCGGCGTGCCAGAATCCGTCAATTACATATATGGCTCTGACAGCAAGAGCCGCTAGTCATGCCGTTGATGAACTGAAGCGTTTGAATCTCTGATTGTTTGAAGAGAAGATTCAGCATATTGTCATCTTGATGATAGGAGACACGTTCTGTGCCTGCAGTTTTCGAAGCAATATGCGGTACAGCCAAGTCCGTAACATTGTCCCGACCACATTCATATGATTGCTTTACTTCTTCTAATCCAGTTATCTCCTCTGCAAGAGGCACTTACTTTCCATGCCTCGTTTGATTCGACATCGACTGCAGGCATTGCAGCGGGAGATCCGGTCCTATACCGAGCTCAGGGGTGGGAGGAGCGTGATGATGCCCGGCCAGCTGTCTTGCCTGAAGGGGGCGTATCCATTATGCCTCATGGTGGTCGCTATGGCGGAGCCTTAAATTTTTCCCAGTACGCGGAAGCACTTTACTACTTCAAGACACAGGATAATTTGTCTTACGACCGGGAGGAATGGAGTGCAACCATCTCATTCTGGTTGAAACTGGATCCCGATCATGACCTGGTTGAGGGGCAGTGGTGCGATCCGATACAAATCACATCACGGGCTTGGGATGACGCTTCCATATTCGTAGACTTTACTCGTAATCGTCCGCGGCAATTTCGATTTGCAGCTTTTGCGGACCGTGCGATATGGAACCCTAACGATCAACCATGGGAGGAAATGGCACCGGGAGTCATGCCAATGATCACCGTGTCTGATCCACCATTTTCGCGCGATTCATGGACGCATGTGGTTTTGGTATTACAGAAATTCAACACCGATCAGGACCACGCAGCACTCTTCGGCTATCTCAACGGAGAACCATCTGGTGTATTGGAGGAGCGAGACCAGATCCTTACCTGGAACCCTGATGAAGTTCTCACGCAGATCGGATTACAGTTCAAAGGGCAGATCGATGACTTAGCCTTCTTCAATCGAGATCTTTCGTCTGCAGAAGTCCAACAATTATACACACTTTCAGAGGGCATTGCGACACTACGCGAATAGCATGCACAAGTCCTATCCCTTGCTATTACCTGTGCTGCTGTGGAGTTGCACGACGACAACCAGGCCTCCTTATGCTCCTGATGAAGCACTCAGCACCATTGAGGTTGAAGAAGGATTCGCAGTTGAGTTGTTTGCTGCAGAGCCACTTGTACAGGACCCTGTGGCAATGACGATTGATGAGCGGGGGTGGGTGTACGTGGTAGAGATGCCCGGTTATCCATTGGATATTGGCGGTTCCGGGCGCATAAAGCTGCTTCAAGACATGGACGGTGACGGGTATCCAGATACCGCCACTCTTTTCGCCGAAGGATTGACGCTCCCTAACGGAGTGATGCGTTGGAAGCAGGGTATACTCGTAACGGACCCACCGGATGTGCTTTACTTTGAGGATACCGATGCGGATGGAGTTGCAGATATTCGTGAAGTTATGCTCACGGGGTTTGCCTTGAGTAATCCTCAGCACAATGCCAACACCCCCCTCTATGGCCTTGATAACTGGATCTACATTGCCAACAACGGTACGATTTCCTGGACGGAAAAATATGCAGATCCATTCGGTGATACTGGTGGGGAGATCTTTTTTCCCGCTCAACCGGAAGCTCCCCGGCTGCCCCCGAATGGTTTTGATCGAAATATTCGGTTTCGACCGGACACGTTCGAACTTCAGATGCGGAGTGGGAATTCACAGTTCGGTCACACGTTTGACACATGGGGACATCATTTCCTAAACAATAACAGTCATCATCACTATTACGAGGCGCTGGCTGCACCTTATCTGGAGCGCAACCTGTCCGTTGCAGTTGGTGATGCGACTCAAACTTCATTAGGCCATGGCAATGCCTCCCAAGTATTCCCGATTACTGTAGATCCAGAGCACCAACTGCTTACGGACCGGGGGGTGATGACCTCTGCATGTGGTATCACATGGTATCATGGTGGCTTGTTTCCCTCTCCTTATAACGACAATATTACCTTTACAGCTGAGCCAGTACATAACCTTGTTCATGTGAACAAGGTTATGGCAGAGGGCAGTGGTTTTATTGCCTCCCGTCTCAGAGAGGGGAAAGAATTTTTAGCTTCAACCGATAGTTGGTTCAGGCCTGTGAATTTTACTGTGGGGCCGGAGGGGGCGCTGTATCTCGTAGACTATTATCGGCAAATCGTGGAGCATCCAGAGTGGATGGATGATGAGGTCGTTGAAGCGGGGGACCTGACACAGGGTACGGCGCGAGGCAGAATTTATCGCATTGTTCCAGAGGGAACTCCGCCGCCATCTTGGATGAATGCCTTGAAGCCAATGGACACTGCGGAACGTGTCCATCGCCTGGCTGACGCGAACGGATGGTGGAGAATGACAGCGCAACGAATGCTTGTGTCAGAGCGTGATACAGCCGCCATACCGCTTTTAAGGGAACAGCTTTCCCGGGAAACGCAACCGGAAGGTCGACTTCATATCCTGTGGTCATTGCATGGACTGGGCGCCCTTCGTACGGAGGACATTCGCGTTGGGTTAGAGGATCCTCATCCCGGTGTTCGAGAAAATGCAGTCCGTCTGGCGGAAATGGATACGCAAAGTTGGGAGATTCTACGTCCTCATCTCTTACAACTCGCCAACGACACCAACGCAAAGGTACGCTATCAGGTATTGACTACTCTTGGGATGGTCACCACAGATTCCGAGGAAATATTACGAGTACAGGAGCAGATTCTACGGCGGGACATTGACGATGAATGGGTGCAGGTAGCTGCCCTCCTTTCAATGCCCTCGGATCGTCTTCTCATGATTGCCCTGAGTCATTCGGATGATCCTGCGCTCGTGGAGAAAGCCGCCGGAGTGATTGCTCGAGAACAGCACGTATCCACGATTTTTGCGAGAGTGCTTGCTTCGAACGATGATCTGTGGTGGCATGCTCCAGTGCTTCGTGGTATCGCCTCGGCCGGCTCGAAAACCTCTGATTCACAGGCAATCGACCTGATGGCGCGGATGTGGTCAACCGAGAACGAGGACATTGCGCGCGCCATTCTTGCACTCTTGCCATTAACCAGCTTAACTCCAAACGTTGTGGATGAAGCGTATCGCTTAACTCAAAATCCGCAAGCATCTCTACCTCAACGTCTCAGGGCAGTACGCATTCTATCAGTTGCCCCTACTGGCCCGGAGCTATTAACTACCCTGTTCACCAGCGAAGCGCCACTGGAGGTACAACTTGAGGTATTGAAGGGGCTGCGCCGCAGGGGCGGGGTGGAAGTTGCGGCGCATATTCTGGGTGAATGGACACGCTTGACTCCACAATTGAGGCGTACCGCTTTGGAAACGTTTAGTAGTGCGGAGCGTGCAGTCCTTCTTGTTGAAGCTTTGGAAACAGGTATTGTTTCTGTTGCAGAGTTATCTTGGAATCAGAGGGTGCGACTGATGCGTGATACCCCGGAGCCAACGCGCAGCCGTGCTCGTGCATTGCTCCAGGTTACCGATGAGGCTCATGGAAAGGAGGTGACTGATCTTGTTGGTGCTTTCGAGTCGGGGGCTGCCATATTTGCCACTACCTGTGCATCCTGTCACACACGGGGATTCGGGCCCGACTTGGCGACGGTCAGTCACTGGCCGGATCATATGCTGATCGATGCCATCCGTAATCCATCCAAATCCATCTCCAGCGGTTTCGAGTTGTGGCAGGTGGTGACGGTGCAGGGGGATACCTTGCGTGGCGTGATTGCTTCGGAAACCCCCTCGGCGGTACGGCTGGTGGATGATCAAACGGATACAATCATCCGCCGCTCGGAGATCGAAAGTGTACGGCCGATGACGATTTCTGGGATGCCGGAAGAGTTGGTTCCTGATTCTCAGAAACTGGCGGATCTGTTGGCGTTTTTGAAACAGCTCTGACGGGTCATTTCATCCCAATCCACATGAAAATTCCTATGGCAGATAGGGCGGGGTGGAAGAATTCATAGTGGGTAGCCCTGAGTACCAGAGAGCAGGGGGGCATCTGCAAAAGGGCTGATCAGTGTTATTTTCCGACACCGATGATTTCGACCAGAATGAAGGGAATCGCTCCACTGAAAGCGAGGGGCAGGACCACATACCATTCGCCTCCTTGGAAAACACCAATGACGACATTTAAACGGCCGGACCAGTTAAGTGCGTACTGAGATACAGCACCGCGAAATGGCCCCTTTTTTGCGAGGATGCAAATTCCCATAAGCAGCGTGGTCTTTGCACTGTGAGGGAGGGCAGTTGAATGGTCATCAAACTCCATTTCGGTCTGTTTCCAGTTACAAACGATCATCCAAAACTCCATCTTTCACTATCTTCTGGAGATATTCTTTAATTTGTCGTGTTTAGATTGCTCTAAAATATCGTTCAAGCCCTTGTTTTACGAACGGAAACCCCCATATCTCTAATGGATCGAAGAACTGCACTACAGCGCATTGCTGTCTTGATGGGAGGCACGATTTCGGCATCTACTGTTGCCGGAGTCCTTGGGGGTTGCAGCTCGGGCAAAGATGGGACTGTTTTTGAAGCTCGTACATTGACACAGGGGCGTGATGAGCTTGTTGCTACGCTTTCCGAATTGATTATTCCAGAAACAGATACGCCAGGAGCACATGCAGCCAAGGTACACGAGTTCGCAGATAACATGCTCTCGGACTGGTATGATGAGGCGGAGGTAGAGGAGTTTCTGGCAGGGTTGGAAGATGTTCAGCAACGTGCCGGAGAACATGGTGTAGCGTCCTTCACGGATCTGGATTCTGACCGACAGATCGAAATCCTGGTCCAGATGGAAAAAGAGGCGGAGATATGGCGGGAAAATGGGGAACCAGGGACAACCCCCTTCTTTCAAACAATTAAATCGTTAACACTCTTTGGCTATTATACTTCCGAGGTTGGCGCTACGCAGGAATTGCGTGTAAACCCAATGGGAGTCTATAAGTCAGATATTCCTTTTTCTGAAATTGGCCGTGCATGGGCCTGATCAACAACCTAAATCCAAACGCATTATGAATAGACGAACTTTTCTACAATCATCGGTGGCATTTCCAGCAGCTGTAGGGGCATTGGCTGGTTTTTCTTCAGGTAAAGTATCTGGGCCTCAAGGGTCAAAAGTATTGACGCACCCACGCCCGCTAGAGCGGATTGGGGTGCAGCTATACACCGTTAGACATCTCATGTCAAGTGATTATGAGGGGACGATTCGGGCGGTCGCGGATGCGGGCTATGACGAAGTGGAAACCGTATGGGACGCAGACCGCAACCCGGACGATATTCGTGCACTCTTTGATGAGGTCGGATTGGTTGCTCCTTCAAGCCATGTACCACTTCATGCACTGCAGGGCGACTTAGCAAAGGTATTGGATGCCTCAAAGCGGATTGGTCATTCGTATATCGTGTGTCCATGGTTGGATGAAGATCAGCGAACCATGGCTCACTACCGAGAGTATGTCCCATTTTTCAATGAGGTGGGGGCTGCGTGCAAAGAGTCCGGGATTCAGTTTGCATACCATAATCATGAATTCGAATTTGAATCCGCCGAGGATGGAATCATCCCCTATGACTTTATGCTCGCAGAGATGGATCCAGATTTGGTGAAGATGGAACTTGATCTGTATTGGATTGTCTATGCGAACCGTGATCCAATAGAATACTTCCAGAATTATTCGGGGCAGTTCCCACTGTGTCATATCAAGGACATGGGAGCAGATCGTGGAATGACCCCCGTTGGCGAAGGCCAGATTGATTTTGCTGCAATCTTGGCAGAACGTGAAATGGCCGGACTCAAGCACTACTTCGTGGAACATGATCATCCAGAAGATGCATTAGCAAGCATCCGCACCGGTATTGCCCACTTAAGATCATTGGAATTCTAAATGGGTTTAGATCGGAAGCTTCGCTATGGTATGGTGGGCGGTGGCCCGGATGCATTTATTGGAAATGTGCATCGGATGGCAGCCTCTCTTGATGGAACGATGGAGTTGGTTGCCGGCGCATTTTCGTCTGATCCAGCGAAGTCCAAGGCACAGGGAAAGGAGTTGGGGCTGATCACAGAGCGGTCCTATGCTTCTTTTATGGAGATGGCCGAGAGGGAAGCGGCACGCGATGATCGCATCGACTTTGTGTCAATTGTAACCCCCAATCATGTGCATTTTCCGGTTGCAAAGGCGTTCCTCGAGGCAGGCTTTCATGTCATCTGTGATAAGCCGATGACCAATACGCTGGAAGATGCGGAAGCATTGTGTCACCTGGTACGCAAGCATAATCGTGTATTTGCGCTCACGCATAATTATACCGGGGTACCCTATGGTCAAGCAGGCGCGTGCAATGATTCGGGAGGGTAAGATTGGGGCCGTCCGTAAGATTGTTGTCGAATACCCACAGGGATGGTTGGCGACACCGCTTGAACTCACAGGGCATAAGCAGGCGGGGTGGCGTACAGATCCGAGTCGTGCCGGGGCAGGAGCGTTGGGAGATATCGGATCCCATGCAGAAAACCTCGCCCGTTACATGACGGGTTTGGAACTTGAAGAGTTATGTGCAGATGTCACCACCTTCGTTGAAGGCCGGATTATTGATGATGACGTCAACATGTTGGTCCATTATCAGGGAGGAGCCCGGGGCGTATTGCATGCCTCTCAAGTTTCTGTTGGAGAAGAGAACAACCTGAATATTCGGGTGCACGGTGAAACGGGATCCCTTCAATGGTTTCAAGAGCATCCGAACTGGCTCTATTATCGCGACTTGGATGGCCCTGAACAGGTATTTAAGCGAGGCAATGATTATCTGTCCGCGGCGGCGCAACACAGCAGCCGCCTTCCCAGTGGGCATCCAGAGGCATTTCTGGAAGCTTTTGCAAATATTTACCTGAATGCCGGCAGAACGATTGCAGCGCACGAGGCAGCGGAGGCACCAGCATCGCAAGACTTGGATTTCCCAAGTGTGCAGGATGGTGCCAGAGGGGTACATTTCATCCTCACTGCGTTGGAGAGTGGTCGACGCAGAGAATGGGTTGACGCCAGTTACACACCTCCAATCTAAGCCGTAATCAGCATTTTATTCATTTATAACGCATCAGATGTCCTCGTGGGTTTTACACAGGCATCTGTATTTATCCAGATCAAATCATATACATGGCACGTCCAGTCACTTTATTCACCGGCCAATGGGCCGATCTAACCACTCGAAACACTCGCAGCAAAGGCCGCCTCATGGGGCTATGATGGGTTGGAGTTAGCATGTTGGGGAGGTCATTTTGATGTTCAGCGGGCACTCCATGAGAGTGATTACTGCCAGGGGCGGCATGACCTTCTTGCACGCATGGCCTGAGTGTTTATGCGATCAGTAACCACTTGGTTGGGCAGGCGGTCTGTGACCATGTCGATGAGCGTCATAAAGCAATCATTCCGCCTCATATATGGGGGGATGGGGATTCCGCAGGCGTTCAGGAACGCGCTGCAAAAGAGATGCAGGATACGGCCAGAGCTGCCGCAAAACTGGGTGTCAAGGTCGTGAACGGTTTCACCGGCAGCAGCATTTGGCCACTTCTGTACTCTTTCCCACCCAATGATCCTGCAATGATTGATGCAGGGTTCCAGGATTTTGCAGATCGGTGGCACCCCATTTTAGATGTATTTGATGAGGTCGGTGTTCGATTTGGTCTTGAGGTACATCCAACAGAGATTGCTTTTGACATCGCGAGTAGTGCACGCGCACTGGAAGCAATCGGGCATCGGGAAGCTTTTGGATTCAATTATGATCCGAGTCACCTCGGGTATCAGGGTGTAGATTACGTGGCCTTCATTGATCGCTTTGCAGATCGGATTTATCATACCCACATGAAAGATGTTTGGTGGTCAAACCGTCTGACTTCTGTGGGCGTATTTGGAGGCCATACAGATTTTGGTACACCGGGACGTTTTTGGGATTTTCGTTCAATAGGTCGCGGATCTATCAATTTTGAAGAGATCATTCGTGCCCTGAATCGGATCAATTACAACGGACCGCTCTCCATTGAGTGGGAAGATATCGGAATGGATCGGGAAGCGGTGCTTCAGAAGCCTGCGCTTTTGTCAAGAACGTAGACTTTAAGCCGTCAGGTGCGGCATTGATGCAGCTTTTGCGAACTAATATCGCTGCTGTATTGTCGATCTGTTTCGGGGTTGGAACCGCAGCAGCACAACCGGAACCGGGAATGATTACGGACACGATTCCGGGGACCGGTGTGCATTTTACAATGGTTGGGCTGCAAGGAGGAACGTTCTTGATGGGGACTCCTGAAGATGAAGAGGGGCGGGATGAAGATGAGGGGCCACAACGCGAAATCACCGTATCCCCGTTCTATATCGGGGTTCATGAAGTGACCTATGATGAGTTTCTTCTCTTCTCAAGTCTGGATCGTGATAGTCCACAAGGTGCAATCGGAGTTGAATTTGATCCTGAGTTGATTGCACGACCAAGCCCACCCTATGAAGATCCGGCTCACGGCATGGGGACCAATGGGTATCCAGCCGTTGGTATGACGCAATGGAGTGCACTGCAGTATGTGCACTGGCTTTCGGCCAAAACCGGCATTTTTTACAGGTTGCCGACCGAAGCCGAGTGGGAGTATGCCTGTCGTGCGGGGACCTCATCTGCGTTCAGTTTCGGGAAACAGCAGACTCCTTGATCTCTATGCATGGCACTATGGCAACAGTGACGAGACATACCAACAGGTCGGGCAGAAGGGATCAAATCCATGGGGGATTTTTGACATGCACGGCAATGTAGCCGAATGGACATTGGATGAGTACAGCGAAACCTTCTATGAAGGGCTGGAAGGACCATCGGCTGAAGATCCATGGAATTTGCCTACTCGACTCCATCCACGCACGGTCAGGGGAGGAGCATATGATGACTCCCCGGAAGCACTGCGCTGTGGCGCACGACTTCGATCTGATCTTGACTGGAAGCGTCGGGATCCCCAGATCCCGCGGTCTATGTGGTGGAATACAGACTCACCATTTGTTGGATTCAGGATTGTTCGCCCATTTGTCCAACCGACAGCGGATGGAACAGCAGGAATTTTGGGCGAAGGCGCTGGGCGGGTAATATCAGGCGAATTTATTAAATTGTACTACACTAAATCAAAAACCAATGAAAAAATCCTCAAATCCCTTCAATCGCCGAGATTTTGTCAAAGGCGGAGTGGCTGCCGTTGTGGGCGGTGCACTCGCCAGTCAGTTTCCCATGAAAGCGAGTGCCTTCTATGGCATGGATGATACGCTCCGGGTTGGGCTGATCGGTTGTGGAGGAAGAGGCACCGGTGCGGCGCTTCAGGCGCTGAAAGCCGCCTCGAACACAAAACTGGTGGCCATGGCAGATGCGTTCAGTGATCGCATTGAGGAGAGCTATAAAAATATGATGGAGCCGGAAGAGGCGGATGAAGCGACATTGGATGCAATAAGTCGGATTGATGTACCGGCCGAGAAGCGCTTTGATGGCTTTGACGGATATAAGGAGGTGATCGCCGCCTCCGATGTCATCATTCTGACAACACCTCCAGGTTTTCGGCCCTTGCACTTTGAGGCTGCTGTTGAGGCAGGAAAGCAGATCTTCATGGAGAAGCCAGTTGCGACGGATGCTCCAGGCGTACGCCGGGTACTAGCCGCTGCCGAAAAGGCAAAACAGAAGCAGTTAAATGTTGTGGTTGGCCTGCAACGTCACTATCAGACGGAGTATCGTGAGTGGTTAAAACGAATCCATGAAGGTGCAATCGGAGATATTATCCTTGGCCGTGTCTATTGGAACGGTGGTGGCGTCTGGGTTCGCTCCCGGGCTGAGTTCGAGGAGGAAGCCGGGCGTCCCTTGACGGAGATGGAATATCAGATGCGTAACTGGTATTACTTCAACTGGCTTTGTGGGGCGACCACATCGTAGAGCAGCACATTCATAATATTGACGTAGGGAACTGGGTTAAGCAGGGGCATCCTGTGAAAGCCCAGGGGCAGGGGGGACGCCAGGTTCGGACAGGTCCGGATCACGGAGAAATCTATGACCACCATTTCGTTGAGTTTGAATATGATGATGGGAGCCGCATTATGAGTCAGTGCAGACATATTCCCGATTGCATGAACAGGGTATCCGAAGGATTTCATGGCACATCCGGGACTGCACCGGCACCAGGCCAGCTCTATGATGCTTCAGGAGCGACGATCTACAAGCATAACAGCAAAGACGATCCCAATCCCTATCAGGTGGAGCATGACGAATTGTTTGCTGCAATCAACGCAGGCAAATTCAAGTTCGCTGATGCAGAGAATGGAGCGATTGCCACGATGAGTGCGATTCTCGGTCGGATGGTTACCTATTCCGGTAAGGTAATTACCTGGGATGAGGCAATGGCTAGTGATCTGGATCTGATGCCTAAGAAGTTTGCATGGGATGCGGAACCTCCCGTCCTGCCAGACGCAGAAGGTTTCTATGAAATTCCGACTCCCGGCGTAACTACGGTACTGTAGGAATTCATGTTTCCGAGTAGAACCGAAAGTGGATGACATTGACCTCCATCCAGGTTATTGTCTGAATTACGGTTCATCCATCTTCGAAAATCCATACCCGACTACATCAATGGTCGGGCTAGGTTCTTTCCGTGTGCAGGGCAGCTTTTCTCCTTGTAAGTTCACGGATGATTCAATGAGAGCAATGGCTGAGCTCGTACCGATGAGGATCACTGTACTGGGATGAGGTTGCCTGCAGAGCGGATCATCATACCGGTTGTGTTGATCGTGATGATCAGTTTGATTACAGCAGTGAGTGCGGGTGGTCAGACCCATACACGTCTGGCATTCAAAAAGCCTCTGATGGGCACAGAGGTTAGCATAGTTCTCTATGCGGCTGATTCGATAGCGGCGACAGAAGCGGTAGAATCGGCCTTTGCTCGCATTACAGAACTCAATAACTACCTGAGTGATTACCTGACCGAGAGTGAACTTAGTCGGCTCTCGAATACTTATGATCAACCAGTGCAGGTCAATGATGATCTATGGCAAGTACTCTATACCGCGCAAGAGATTGCTCACGCATCTAAAGGGGCGTTTGATGTAACGGCCGGCCCCCTCACACTCTTGTGGCGCCGAGCAATGCGCAGAACCATACTTCCAGATTCCACTGATCTAAGCGAAGCAATGACTGCTGTTGGCTACGAGTTTTTGCAGTTGGATGCAGACAGACAAACCGCACGACTACAAAAGCGCAACATGCGGCTTGACCTTGGGGGAATTGCAAAGGGATACGCAGCTGATCAGGCACTGGAAGTTCTTGCTCGGGAAGGGTTTTCAAGTGCTACCGTAGATGCGGGAGGGGATATCTCTTTAGGGGAAGCGCCCCCTGGTTCAGATGGCTGGAGTATCAAAGTATTTTCAGGAGAGTCAGAAACAGGTGAGGTGGTTTTAAAAAACTGTGGAATTGCAGTTTCTGGGGATTCATATCGGAACTTGGATTACCATGGAGTGAGGTATTCCCATATTCTTGATCCTGAGACCGGGTATGGGGTGACACACGAGAGAAAGGTTGCTGTAATTGCACCCAGCGCAATGATTGCGGATGCATGGGCATCCGCGTATAGTGTGATGGATTGGCGGGCGATTCCTCTCAGCATACAGGGGAGGGATGGCTTGAGTATTCGAATCGTGGAGCCGGATGGGACAGGTCCCAAGGAGTTGAAGACGGGGAAGTTTAGAGGCAGTGAATAATCTTAAAGATGGGGAATTATATGGGGCGCGTTGCTAAGGAAAAAAAGTCCCAATGAGGGTATGTAGCATCAGGTTTAGTTGAGAATTCCTAAGTTCACATACGCTGTTTCCACAGACGCTGAAGTTTTAGCTGTAAGTATGGCACAGGGGCGCAATTTTAATGGGAAGAACCAGTATATTCCCCCGAGCAAGTGTCGGATTCAGGAGGTGCTTCTATGAAAAGATTTTTCATGACAGTGTAGAATGGCAAACGAGCGAAAACTGAAGCTATTGTCCGCAATCTATTAAAGGAACATGGCTATTATAGCGATGATAATGTAATAATTGAAGAGCAATCCTCCGACAATCCCAAGATTGATAAGCTACTTGAGAATGCATCCAAGTCTGGGGAAGGCAGGGGGTACCCCGAATTCATTATTTCATTCATTAACCATCCAGATGATGTAATCATTATTGAATGCAAAGCGGATACTGCTAAGCATGTAAGCGAGGATAGAAAACAGTACAAAGACTTTGCTGTTGACGGTGCTCTTCTATACGCCTCATATTTTAAGAATCACTTCAATGTTGTGGCGATTGCTGTCAGTGGAGAAACAGAAAGAGAAGTCAAGATAGCCCATTTTTTGTGGCTAAAAGGGAAGCGGATCTATAAAGATATTAGCGACAAGCAGATCCTTAATCCAAAGTCTCTCTTCAGTATTATAAGAGAGCAATCGAAGCCAATCCGCGAAGAAGAACTTACCAAAAAGGCAATAGAATACAACAAAATTTTACATGGCTTTTCAATTCCCGAGGTGGAGAGATGCACTCTAATCAGTTCGATATTGGTTGCCCTACAAGACAATGTGTTTGTGGATAGTTATAAAAGCCATCATATCAACGACGACAGCGAGACCTATAACCCGAATGAATCTTTAATCGAATTACTTTTACAATCTTGTGAGAATGTTCTAAAAAAGAACGGACTTGTCCAAGACAAGAGAAAGACCATACTCGGTGAATACAATAAGATTAAGCAAAACAACAAATTCAAAACCAAATTTATTCCAGGGGAAAAAATGGGGGGGGGCAAAATGGGAAGCGAAAAAATACAATTTTGAGAGACCTAATAGATGATTTAAACGAATACGTAATTCCCTATGTAAGCAATGATATTTTTGATGTTTTAGGAAAGTTCTATACACAGTTTATTCGTTATGCTGGAAGTGATAAGAAAACAGGTCTTGTTTTAACTCCCACACATGTAACTAATCTGTTTTGTGAATTAGCAGAACTTAGTGAGTACGACAAAGTGTTTGACCCTTGTTGTGGTACAGGTGGCTTTCTCGTTTCAGCAATGAAGTATATGTTTACCAAGTCCGGGAACGACCTGAGTAGGCATGATCAGATTAGAGGAGGACAACTTATCGGTATTGAACAGAGGGCGGATATGTTTTCTCATGCCTGCTCAAACATGATGATGCGGGGCGATGGAAAAAGTCAAATTCATTATGGCGACTGCTTTGATGAGGACTTAAAGAAACTAGTCTCAGATCAAAACCCCAACAAGGTCTTTCTTAATCCACCTTATGACGTTGGTGATGATGGACAATT